>CAVSCP010000004.1:0-120578 GCA_963726495.1 uncultured Acidimicrobiales bacterium | reverse complement strand
ACCCAGACGCCAGCGGGGCTCTGGTCCGACTCGGGCACCGCGAGCCCGTTGATGCCCACCGAGTCGACGTCGCCCGACTGCAGCTGATTCGTGATCCCCTCGGCGGAAGTCGCCGCGACCGCGAAGCGATCGTCGTTCGAGGCGTTCGCCGCGTAGTTCACTCCGACGACCTTGCCGTCGTCCTCGAGCAGCGGACCGCCGGACTCGCCGGGCTGCGTCTCCGCGTCGTGCTTGATCACGTCATCGGTCGCCGACCATGTGGTCGCGAGCGATGAGACGCTCGAGACGGTGCCGTCGGTGAGCGCGAAGGACGTGTCGCCCGCCGCGAAGCCCGCGGCGTGGACCGGGTCACCCGGCGCGACCGCGGCGGTCGACCACACGAAGAACGGATAGCCGTCACCCGCGATGTCGATCACTGCGAGGTCGTCGCACTCGGAACGACCGACGACTCGCGCGTTCCTCGGCTTGTCGTCGCCGTTCACGAACACCTGCAGAGTCGCCGCGCCCGCGACGACGTGATTGTTCGTGACCGCGAGGCCACTGCCGTCGATGATGAAGCCGGTGCCCTCACCGGCCTGGTCGAGCTGCTTGCCGACATCGGGCAACACGAAGTCGCCCTCGGACACGATGCGGACCGTGCCCAGCTGGGCGTCCGCGAGCGAGGTGATCGCCGTGCCGGTGCCGCCTCCCGCGACCGAGTCGGTCGGCGGCGCGCCACCGCTGCCGCCGCCCTTCGAGGCAACGACCACCCCACCGATCACGAGCGCGGCCACCACCACGCCGCCGATCGCGATGAGTGGGCCCTTTCCCTTCTTGGGCGTCTCGCCCGCGCCGCCCGCGGGCACGCCGGGCAACGTCTCGCGGCTGGGCCCGGTCGGCGTCGTCGGAGGAGTCACCACTGCCGCAGCAGTGGGCGGCGGCATGTTGGCGAAGCCTTGCCCCGCGGCGACCGTGCTCGCGGTCGTGGTCGCGGCGCCTCCGGCCACCGTCGGGTCAGGCGCTGGCAACGTGACCGACACCAGCGTCATGTCGGCAACCGGCATGCCGAGCGCGCGCTGCGCTTGCTGGAGGGCCCGCCCGAACGCCGCAGCACGGGGGCGCATCGCCGGATCCTTGGCGAGGCCCTGTTCGAGCACCGCGCACACGGGGTCGGGCACGCCGCGTGCGCGCAGGTCTGGCACGGGCCGCGTGACGATGCGCGAGATCATCGTGACGATCGAGGTCTCTTCGCCATCGCTGAACGGGCCGTCGCCGGCGATCATCGTGTAGAGCGTGGAGGCCAGGCTGTAGACGTCGGACGCCTCGGTCGGTCGCTTGCCCTCGACGATCTCCGGCGGCGCGTGCGCCATCGTCGCGGTGATGACCCCGCTGCGCGTCTGGTTGGCGCCCTCGATGCGCGCGATGCCGAAGTCGCCGAGCTTGGGCTCGCCGTACTGCGACACGAGGATGTTCTCGGGCTTGATGTCTCGGTGCAGCACGCCGGCCTCGTGCGCGGCGTCGAGCGCTCCCGCCACTTTGATCGTCGCGGCCACCGCGTCGTTCCACGGCATCGCGCCTTGCTTCGTGAGCCGATCGCCGAGCGAGCCTCGCGACATGAACTCCATGACGATGTAGGGCTGCTGGTCGTCGGTGAACCCCGAGCCGTACACCGTGACGATGTTCGGATGGCTCGAGAGCGCGCCCATCGCCATGCGCTCGCGCTCGAACCGATCTCTCGCGGACTCATCCGCCGCGGCGATGGGGAGGATCTTCAGGGCGACCGTGCGCTCGAAGCCGGTCTGGTGCGCCTTGTAGACGACGCCGAAGCCCCCGCGCCCGATCTCGACGGGGTCTTCGAAGCCGGAGATGGAGATCGGTCGAGGCGTCGACTGCCCCGTTCCCGAATCTGTCATCCGCGACCTTTCCCCGACCTTCGATGCCCCCGTTGGTGGAGCGGATCATACTGACGAGCCCTTTCCGGACATGGCTCCTAGGCTTGAGGCGTCCGCCGGACCTGAGTGACGCCGTTGACGAAGGAGGTGGTGGAGATGAAGAACGAACCCCCGAGTCATCGCCTCCCCACCGCCGCCCCGCGCCGGAGTCGCGTCTGCTTGACCTGACCTGACCGGCCGCGGGCGGCTGCACGCCGTCACCGCATCCGGAGGTCACCATGGCTCGTTCTCTCACTCATCGCGCGCCCGCGCGCCACCACCTCATCTCCGTCGCGGGCCTCGTCGGCCGGCCGGTGAGGCTCACAGACGGACCCCAGATCGGCCGAGTCGCCGACGTCGTCGTCCGCTGGGCATCTGACATCTATCCCGCCCTCACTGGCCTCGTCGCCCGCATGGCCGGTCATCGCACGTTCGTTCCCTTCGCTCGGATCACCGAGCTCGGACCCGACGCCGTCGTCCTGTCGTCCTCGGTGCTCGATCTCCGCGCGTTCGAACAGCGAGACGGCGAGACGTTGCTGATGGCCGACGTCGTCGACCATCAGCTCGTCGACGTCAACGGCGTGCAGGTCGTGCGCGCCTCCGACCTTTACCTCGCCGAGGTCGACGCACGCGTCCGCCTGGTCGGCGTCGAGACGGGGATCGTCCCGCTCGCGCGTCGCCTCGGACCGGCCCGCTGGCGGACGCGGGCCACGCCGAGCCGGGTGATCGACTGGGCCGACATCCACCCTGCAGGTCGAGGCGGAGCGGTCCGGCTCGACCGCGCGAACCGCGAGCTGCGTCGCCTCCGCCCCGCAGACCTCGCCGACCTCGTGGAGTCACTTGGCCACGTCGACCGTGCCGAGCTCGTCACGACGTTCGACGCCGAGCTTGCCGGCGGACGTCCTCGAGGAGATGGAGGGCGCGCGCACGCCAGAACGTCCTCCGCCACCTCGACCCCGTCCGCGCCGCGCCCATCCTCGCTGCGATGGAGCCCGATGAGGCCGCCGATGCGCTGCGCGACATGCCCACGCGTGCGCGGCGCGCACTTCTCGCCGCGCTCGCGCCTGCGACGCGCGAGGCGCTCGACTCCCTCCTCGCGTATCGGACGGGAACCGCGGGCGGCATCATGACCACTGCGCTCGCGACGCTTGGCGAGCGCGACACAGTCGCCGATGCGATCGCGCTGCTGCGCGAGCTCGAGGCCCACCGCGTCGACATCGACGCCGTCCTCGTCGTGTCGGACGAGGGCACACTCGTCGACGACGTCTCCTTGTTCGAGCTGCTCGTCGCTCGCCGCGACGCGCGCCTCGGCGACCTCGTCGGTGAGCCGTGGCCAGCGACGCTCGGCCCGAACGCCTCGCTGGACCTGGTCGTCGACGCCGTGCGGTCGAGCCGGCGCAGCTCGCTCGTCGTCGTCGACGCCGACCGCCGCCCGGTCGGGCGGATCCTGCTCGACGACGTGATCGACGCGCTGTGGCCGGCGACGAACGTCAGCCAGCCCGCCCTTCACAGTGAGGTGGCCGGTCCATGACGCGCGCGCGACGACACTCCGCCGGCCCTTCATGCTGCTGGCGATCCTCGGCCCCGGTCTCATCGCGGCCAACGCCGGCAACGACGCGGGCGGCATCGCCACCTATGCGTCGGCCGGGGCGCAATACGGCTACCGGATGCTCTTCGTGATGCTCGTCGTGACGGTGGCGCTCGTGATCGTGCAGGAGATGTCGGCCCGTCTCGGCGCGACGACCGGGAGCGGGCTGGTCTCGCTCGTCCGCGAGCAGTTCTCGCTGCGGTGGGCGACATTCTGCGTCGTCTGCCTGCTCGTGGCGAACCTCGGGCTCGTCGTCTCCGAGCTCGCGGGTGTCGGTGCCGCGATGGAGATGCTCGGTGTGACCCGGTATCTGTCGGTTCCGCTCGCTGCTGCGGGCGTGTGGGCCGTCGTGATGTTCGGCTCGTACCGCTACGCCGAGCGCGTCTTCGTGCTCCTCTCGCTCGTGTTCCTCGCGTATCCGATCGCCGCGATCCTCGGGCATCCCGACTGGACGCGGTGGCGAGCAACACCCTCATGCCGCACTTCGTGGCGTCGAAGGGCTTCCTCGTGCTCACCGTCGCGCTCATCGGGACGACCATCACGCCCTACATGCAGCTGTACCAGGCGACGCGCGGTCGTCGAACGGGGCGCGGGACCGGAGGATCTGCGTGACATCCGCATCGACTCGGTGTCGGGCTCGGTGTTCGCAAGCGTCATCAGCATCTCCATCATCGTCGCGACCGCAAGTGCGATCGGCGGCTCCGGGCCGTTGGGCTCGGCGAGCGACGCGGCCGAGGCGTTGCGGCCGGTCGCGGGCTCGGCTGCCGTGACGCTCTTCGCGGTCGGCCTGCTCGGCGCATCGTTGCTCGCTGCCGCGGTGGTGCCGCTCGCGACCTCGTACGCGCTCGCAGAGGCCGTCGGCGTCGAGCGCAGCGTCTCACGCCGATTCCGCGATGCGAAGCTCTTCCTCGGCCTCTTCACGGCCCAGCTGGCGATCGGGACTCTCATCGCGCTCGGCGCCGGGCAACCTGATCCGGCTTCTGCTCGGCACACAGGTGCTCAACGGCCTCGTCAGCCCGATCCTTCTCACCTTCATCCTTTTGCTCGCGAACCGGCGATCGCTCATGGGAGCGAACGCGGAACGCGGGTGCGTTCCGGATCGTCGCCACGACCTGCGTCGTCGTCGTGGCAGCGCTGGCAGTCGCGGTCACCGTGACGGCCGTCGTGTGACGCTGGCGTCTCGTCGCGCGTATGCCGGCACGTCATGCGGGGTAGCCAATTCCTTCAAGACGCGTGCCCGTTCGTCGCGACCCCGTAGATCGCTGTGGGAGAGACAACGAAGGGGCCTGAAAGATCAGGAAGGGCCGCGGCGATCTGTGCCGATGAGGCCCCGTCATTAGGCTGGAAGCTTTGGTCAATCAGGGAGCATTCAAGACGATGTCGTCGGCCGTTGGTGCGATGCCCGGAGCACGACTCACGGCTGCGCAGCGCAAGCAGCAGTTCCTCGATGTGGCCGCGCAGCTCGTCGTCGAGCAGGGCGCGGACACAGTCACCATGGAGGCCGTTGCCGCGCGCGCAGGGGTGAGCAAGGCCCTCAGCTACCGCTACTTCAGCAACGCGGGCGCGCTGCTGCTCGAGCTCTTCGAACGCGAGGTGGTCGAGCTCGACGACCAGATCCGTCAGGCTGTGACCGAGCGCGCCGACCTTCGAAGACAAGATCCGCGCGTCGTTCACGGGCTGGGGCGCTGAGATCGGCGAGCGAGGACGACTGCTCGGCCGCCTGTGGCAGGTGTCGGTCTCGACCGGCCCGCTGCTCGAAGCGCGACGCAAGCGCGACCGTCAGGTCTACGAGTTCTGGGGCGGTCTCATCGAGGAGGAGTACCACCTCGACAAGCCGATCGCCGAGACTGCGGCCGCGATCTTGGTGCAGGGCACCGCGGGCTTGCTCGCGAGCCTCTACTCAGGTCGCGGTGAGCAGCAGACGCTCATCGAGGTCTACGTGCAGATGGCTCTCGGCGCGCTCGACGGCCTCGCGCAGCGCCAGAGCTCAGCTCCGGCCTGACGCGCCGGCCATCACCCGGCTGCCCATCATCGCGGCGAAGTTGTCGGCGTAGAAGCGCTGCTTCGCCACGTCGTCCACCGAGCTCATCGTCCCCTCGAAGCGCCCGAGCGGGTCGCGTCCGCCTTCAGGGTGCGGATAGTCGGACGAGAAGAGGAAGAGGTCGTCGCCGGCCTGCTCGATCATCCAACCGACCGGTTCGGTCGGGAACGGCGTGAACCACAGATGGCCGTGCACGTACTCGGAGGCCGGCTTCGGAAGCGCGAGCGCCGGCTCGGTCTTGCGGAACGTGTACTGCGCCAGGTCGAGTCGCTTCAGCCACGGCACGACCCACATCGCGCCCTGCTCGATGCAGCCCCCCCGCAGCCCGGGGAAGCGCTCGAACACGCCGTCGAGCACGAGGCACGACAGGAAGATCTCGGGCGGCATGTGGATCGCCATGTAGTCCTTCGAGCGGATGTTCTCGCCGCCGCCGAGGAAGTCGGTGACCTTGCGCCCGTTGTCGTGGAACTCGCGCCGCATCAGCTGGCCCCCGCCGCCGATGTGCAACATGAACGGGATGTCGTTCTCCTCGAGCGCGCGCCACACGGGATCGTTGTCGGGGTGGGTGGGCGATGGCACGCCGTGCTCGGGCACCGAGGGAAGCAGCACTGCTCCGCAACCGAGATCGATCGCCTCTTGCACCGTCGCCGCGTTCTGCTCTGGTGTTCCCCACGGCACGAAGCCGACCGGCACGAGCCGGGGATCGTCCGCGCAGAAGTCGACCATCGCGCGGTTGTGGGCGCGGGTGCCGCCGTAGACCAGGTCCGCGTCGTCGCCGAGGAACTGCGTCGGCGCGAACGTGCTGAACACGAGCTGGCACTCGAAGCCGAGCAGGTCGAGTGCGCGCGTGCGCTCGACAGGGTCGAACGCACCGAGCGCCGACCACCCCTTGTGATCGAGGAGCTTGTCCTCGAGCGCCGCCGCAGCCGCGGGATCGGCGGTGCGGGCTTCCGCGTCGCGCATCGCATGATCGGCGAGCTTCCCCGCGGCCCCGAGGTAGAGCGGTCGGATGCGGTCGCGGACATCGGGGTCTGCGTACTCCACCAACCAGTCGGGCAGCTCCATGATGTGGCTGTCGGCGTCGTAGTAGGTGCGACCCTGCGCGTACGTCATGTGCGGACGGTAGCGCCGCGTCGATCCGACCGACAACGATGGCGCCGTGACCGACACGCCCCGTCAGCCCCCGCGCCGCGAGCTCTCCGACGGGATGCGCGAGCAGCTCTCGTTGAACAGCATCGCGGGCCTTCCCACGTTCAGCGGCAGGCCGTTCCTCACCGATCCCGAGCAGCTCGACGAATGGCAGCCCGACGTGGCGATCGTCGGCGCTCCGTTCGACGTGTCGACGACCAACCGGCCTGGTGCGCGCTTCGGCCCGCGCGCGCTGCGCACCCAGGCCTACTTCCCGAGCGCCCACCACCTCGACCTCGACATCGAGATCTTCGACTGGATCGACGTCGTCGACTTCGGCGACGCGTGGTGCCCCCACGGCCAGACCGAACGCTCGCACGCGAACATCCGCGACCGGGTGTTCGAGGTGGCTCGGCGCGGCATCGCGCCGGTGATCATCGGTGGCGACCACTCGATCACCTGGCCCGCCGCGACGGCCGTCGCGGACCATCACGGCTGGGGGAACGTCGGCATCGTGCACTTCGACGCGCACGCCGACACCGCGGACATCATCGAAGGGAACCTCGCGTCGCACGGCACGCCGATGCGCCGCCTCATCGAGAGCGGCGCGGTGCAGGGACGGCACTTCGTGCAGGTCGGGCTGCGGGGTTACTGGCCTCCGCCTGAGGTCTTCGCATGGATGCAGGAGCAAGGGATGCGATGGCACCTCATGCAAGAGATCTGGGAACGGGGCAGCAAAGCGGTGGTCGAAGACGCGATCAGCTGAGGCGCTCGACGGCGCCGACAACCTCTACCTGTCAGTGGACATCGACGTGCTCGACCCCGGCTTCGCGCCCGGCACCGGCACTCCTGAGCCCGGTGGGATGAACCCTGCCGACCTCTTGCGTGCCGTGCGTCAGATCACGCTCGATGCGAACGTGGTCGCGATCGACGTCGTCGAAGTTTCGCCTCCGTACGACTGGGCGGACACGACGACCAACAACGCGCACCGCGTCGTGATGGAGTTCCTCGCCGGACTTGCGGAGAAGCGCCGTCGCGCGGTGCAGTAACGGCCGCAGGGACCGAGCGGCGGTCCCGAGAGGGGGAACGATGCGACTTCGCTTTGGCGGCAGTCGGTCTCGCCGTCACGCTCGCTGGGCTCGGGTTGGTCGCATGCGGCGACGACAGCGGCAGCTCGAGCGCCACGACGGCGCCGGGTGGGACCACCGCACCGGAGACGAGCGGCGGCGCGAGCTCGGGGAGCACGTTGGCAGTCACCGCCAGCGAGCCCGCCGAGGGCAAGTACGCCTTCGACGTGCCGGCCGAGATCAAGGGCGGCGCGATCCAGGTCACGTTGAACAACACGGGCGCGGAACCCCACGAGCTCGGCTTCGTGAAGGTGGCCGACGGCACGACGGCCCAGCAGTTCGCCGACGACGTGCTGGCTCCCGAAGGTGCCCCGATCCCCGACTATGTGGTGGGTGCGCCCGGGTGGGCTCGGGGGCGTCGCGCCGGGAGCGTCGGGCACCTCGACGATCAGCCTCGACGAGGGCACGTACGTCTACTTCTGCACGTTCAGCGACGACGCCGAGTGCGCACTACACGGCCGGCATGCTCGGCGAGGTCACGGTGAAGGGCGCGGCGAACACCGACCCACTGCCGCAGACGACGGCCGAGGTCGATGCCTCCGAGTACAAGTTCGACGTGAACGGCCTGAAGGCAGGCGACAACACGCTCACGTTCGCGAACAAGGGCAACCAGTTCCACCACCTCGTCGCGGTCCCGTTGACCGAAGGCGCCACCCTTGACGACGTGAAGACGTTCCTGGGAACAGCAGCGAGGCCTCGGGCCGCCTCCGACAACGCCGCCGATCGACTTCAGCAAGGAGCAAGACCTCGCCGTCATCGGCCCCGGCCAGGCGCAGGTCGTGTCGCTGACGCTCGACAAGGGCTCGTACGTCTTCCTCTGCTTCATCAACGACAAGACGGGCGGACCGCCCCACTTCACCAAGGGCATGCTCCAGCAAGTCGACATCGGCTAGACGTCGCCCCAGCGCCCGCAGAGCCGCACGTGGTAGAAGTGCCCGACCGCGGCCGTGGGGGCAGCAGTGGGGAGCGACAGATGACGAGGTTCCGCAGTGGCGGCCGTTGGCGCGGCCGCTGACCTTGACGCATGCTCGGCCTCGTCGCCTGTGGCGACGACACGCGCGAGCTCGAGCGAGCCGAGCGACGCTCACCGTCACCGCGAGTGAGCCGTCAGAAGGCAAGTACGCGTTCGACGTGCCCGCCGAGGTCGAGGGCGGCACGGTCGAGCTCACATTCAAGAACGACGGGCGCGGAGCCCCACGAGCTCGCGCATCGTGCAGGTCGCGGACGGCACGACGGCCGAGCAGTTCGTCGACAGGCCGCTGTTCGCGGAGGACGGGGCGCCGATCCCCGACTCGTGCTCGGGGCGCCCGGCGGCGGCGGCGGCACCGCGCCCGGTGCGACGAGCGTCGTCGACGATCAGCCTCGACAAGGGCACGTACGTGTACTTCTGCACGTTCGGCGACGATGCCGTCCGCACTTCCAGAACGGCATGCTCGGCGAGTTCACCGTGAAGGACGTCGGCTCGACACGCGCCGCTGCCCGACACCGACGCGAGCATCGAGCCGTCCGAGTACAAGTTCGACGTCTCCGGCCTGAAGGCGGGCGAGAACACGATCACGTTCGCGAACAAGGGCAGCAGTTCCATCACCTCATCGCGGTGCCGCTGGCCGATGGCGCCACGCTCGACGAAGTCAGTTACGTTCCTCGAGCAGCGAGGGCGAACGCGCGAGCGACGGCCCGCCGCCGGTCGACTTCGAGAAGGAGCAGGACCTCGCGGTCACCGGCCCCGGCGAGGCGCAAGTGGTGCACATGACGTTCGATCCGGCTCGTACGTCTTCTTGTGCTTCATCACCGACCGGGAAGGCGGTCCGCCGCACTTCACCAAGGGCATGATCCAGCAGGTCGACATCACCTGACGTCTCGCGCGGTGCCCCGAGGACGAGACTGGGCCGATGCCCTTCTCGTGGGACTCGGACACCAGCCCGTTCGCCGAGCCTGACGGAGCGCAACCCGCACGCGTCGTGCTCCGTCAGGTCAGCGACACAGAGTTCATGCTCGAACAGCCGTTCCGCTACAACGGCGGTCCGCGCCTCGGCCCGACCGTCGTCGAAGCGGACTACCTCGGGCTCACCGACCTCGCCTCGGTCCCGGCGTTCCTCGACTGGATCGCGCGCCCCTTCGGTCGCCACACCGCGGCGGCGCTTCTGCACGACCAGCTGATCACCGACACGCCCGAGCGCCTCCCCGAGGCGCAGCGCGTCGACCCTCAGGTCGCGGACCTCGTGTTCCGTCAGGCGATGCTCGACTGCGGCGCTCGCATCTTGCAGACGTGGATCATGTGGGCGGGAGTGACGCTGCGCACGCGGGTGCACCGCAACGCGCTCGTCATCGCCGGCATCGTGCTCTGGTTCGCGGGCGCCCTCGCGGGCACCGCGCTGCTCGTGGCCGGGATCGTCACGACGACGTGGATGCTGGTCCTGATCGCGCTCGTCGCGCCGATCCCGTTCGCGTTCCTGTGGGGCGGTCAGTGGCCGGCGGGCCTCATCGCCGGCTACTCGTTCTGGATCGTCGTGCTGGGCTTCGCTCCTTCATGGGTGGCGTACCAGCTGTACCGCTTGGCCGAGCTCGTCGTGCAGGTCGTCGCGCATCGGCGGCCCGTAGAGGCAAAGGGAGGCGAGGCTCCCCCGCCGCCGTCGTTCTCCAAGCGGTAGAGCTGCATCCGATGGAGACTCGCGCCATGACCGATGTCGCGTCGTCCCGCCGATCGTTCTGGGCCTGGTGCCTCGAGAGCGAGGAGCCCACCAAGCAGCAGCGCGACGAGCTCGCATCGAGGCTCTCCGAGCGCGCGGGCACCGCGATCGTGGCCAAGCCCGTCCCGAAGCTCGACGACGCGACGCTGCGCCCGCCTCGCATCTCGATCCCCGACTCGCTTGAGGCTTGGTGCACCACTGACACGTGGGAGCGCGCGTTCCACTCGCACGGCGCCCACTTCACCGACCGCACTCGCGCGTTCGCGCTCGAGTTCCCGAACCCGCCTGACGTCGTCGCGCACCCGTCGACCGAAGCCGAGCTCGCGGCGACGGTCGATTGGTGCCGGCAGCAACGGCTACGTGGTCGTGCCGTTCGGGGGCGGCAGCTCGGTCGTGTGGGGCGTCAACCCTCCCGAGGCCGATGCAATCGTCACGATCGCGCTCGACCGCCTCGACAAGGTGCTCGAGATCGACGAGGTGTCGCGGGCCGCGCGCATCGAGGCCGGTGTGCTCGGCCCTCACCTCGAAGACCAGCTCCGTCCGAGCGGCTACACGCTCCGCCACTTCCCGCAGTCGTTCCGTTTCTCGTCGCTCGGGGGGTGGATCGCGACGCGGTCCGGCGGCCACTACGCGACGAACCAGACGCACATCGACGACTTCGTCGAGTCGGTGCGGATGATCACTCCTCGCGGGTGGTGGGAGTCGCGCCGGCTGCCGGGCAGCGGCGCAGGTCCGTCACCCGACCGGATGGTGATCGGCAGCGAGGGCATCCTCGGGATCATCAGCGAGGCGTGGATGCGCATCCAGCGCCGGCCCGATCACCGCGCCACGGCCGGGGTCACGTTCGACTCGTGGGATGCCGCGACCGAGGCAGTGCGACAGATCGTGCAGACGAAGCTGTGGCCCGCGAACTTGCGGGTGCTCGATCCGGCCGAGGCGCACCGCGCCGCGGGGCTCGACGGCGCACAGGCGCTCTTGATCATCGGGTTCGAGTCCGACGCGCTCAGCCAGCGCCACAACATCGGCGAGGCCGTCGAGATCGCGCGAGGGTGCGGCGGAACGATCGACGACGACGAGGTGCGCGTGAGCGACGGGAGCGCCGCGCCGACCGGACGCGAAGGCGCGGTGGGTGCGTGGCGCGATGCGTTCATCGGTGTCGGCCTCGGCGTCGACACGAGCCTGGGCCTCGTCGCCGACACGTTCGAGACGGCGATCACGTGGGACCGGTGGCCCGACTTCGACGCGGAGGTGCGCGACCGTGTCAGCAAGACGCTCACGCACGTGTTCGGCCACGAGCCGATGCTCTCGTGCCGGTTCACGCACGCCTACACCGATGGGCCCGCGCCCTACTACACGTGGTCCGGCATGGGCCGACAAGGCTCCGAGATCTCGATGTGGGAGGACGTGAAGCACGCGGCGGCCGAGGCCGTGCTCGACGCGGGCGGCACGATCACGCACCACCACGCGGTGGGGCGCATGCACCGACCTCAGTACGACCGGCAACGCCCCGAGCTGTTCGCCGAGGCGCTCCGCGCGGCGAAGGCCGCGGTCGACCCCGGCGGGGTGATGAACCCCGGCGTCCTGATCGACCCGTGATGCGCGAGATCGAGGGTGATCTGCTGCGGATCGCGAGCGGCGGCGAGGCGATCGGCCACGGCTGCAACTGCGACGGCGTGATGGGCGGGCCTCGCCGCTCACGTCGAGTCGCACTGGCCAGCGCTCGCAGCGGACTACCGCGCGGCGTGCCGAGCGGGCACGTTCACGCTCGGCGGCGTGCTCCCCTGGCTCGACGAGGCGACCGGCGTGTGGATCTACAACCTCGCGACCCAGCAGCACCCCGGGGCCGACGCCCGGCTCGACGCGATCGACTCTTCGGTGCGGGCCGCGATCGAGCATGCCCGAGCGAACGACGTGGCGACGATCTACCTCCCGCGGATCGGGGCGGGCATCGGCGGCCTGCGGTGGGAGGATGTGTGGGCGACGCTCGAGGCTGTGTCGACTGACAACGACGACGTCGATCTCGTCGTCGTCACGAAGCAGTGACTACAAGACGTGTGACTACAAGACCGTGAGGACGATGAGCAGGGCGATGACGCCCATCGCGAGCAGCAGACCGGCCAACCACGGCCAGTGGCCGAAGTAGCCGCGCCGAACCTCAGCCTCGTACTCCTGGTTCGCCGGCGTGCCGACCTTGGCCAGGTGGCTGTGGTTCCCCTTCTTCCGCGGCTTGCTCGTGCTCGATCCCATGCGCGGCAAACTAGCCGTGGTCGAGCGTGAAGAGGTCCTCGACGCGTCGCAACGTCTCTCGCAGGTTCTCCTCGCCTGTGAGCGCGCGAGCCTCGTCGAACGTGACCCATCGCATGGGCGCGGAGGGGCTCTCGGCCCGCGCCGCGTCCGGTGTCGCGGTGGCGAGCACGTACCGGAGGTCGGCGTGCTCGTGCGCCGGCTCCCCCTTCCCCGCGGGTACGGGGACGATCACGAGATGGATCGGCAGCCGCTCTCCCGCGGCCGGCCACACATCGAGATCGGCGAGTCCGGTCTCTTCCTCCGCCTCTCGGAGCACGATCGCGAACGGATCGACTTCGCCCGGATCGCCGTGCCCGCCCACTTGCAGCCACGCCTGCTGCCGTTCGTGCCAGCGCAGGAGCACACGACGAGTCGCGGGATGCACGATCAACGCACTTCCTGTGCAGTGCAGCAGTGCGGTCCGGTCCCACGGCGTCCCGCCGTCGACCACGACCGTGACGCGCCGCAGATCGAGGAGCTCGGGCTCGGTACGCGCGCGGTAGCGCTCGAGCACATCATGAAGTGACGCCGAAGCCACGCGCCAAAGTATCGTCCGCGGCGCAGATGCACCGCCGGTCTTCGTCTCCCGAGCTCCTCGAGCTCGAGCTGTTGGACACAGAGGTCACCGCTCGCGCGCCGCGACGCGCTGACGAAGTCCTCAGCGTCGAGAACCTCAGCGCACGTCTCGGTCGGCGGGTCGTGATCCGCGACGTGGACTTGCACGTGTGCGCGGGTGAGATCGTCGCGCTTGTCGGGCACAACGGAAGCGGCAAGACGACCACCCTGCGCGCCGTCGCCGGACTCACCGCAGCGGAGCGAGGCGTGGTCGACATCGCGGGTGAGCGCACTGTCCGGTACGTCCCGACCGAACGTTCGGTGTTCGCCGATCTCTCGGTACGCGACAACCTCTGGCTCGGAGCAGGACGCGTCCCCCCTGCGGTCCGTGCTGCCCGCGCGGACGCAGCCCTCACGCTCTTTCCCGAGCTGCGCGGCCGCATCGAGCAGCGCGCCGGCGTCCTCAGTGGCGGCGAGCAGCGACTCGTGGCGTTCGCGATCGCGCTCATGGGCGAGCCTCGGCTGCTGCTCGTGGACGAACCCACGCAGTTCCTGGGACCGACCGCGACTCGTCGAGTGCTCGAGGCGCTCCGTCGCCTGAGTGACGAGCGAGGTGTTGCCGTTCTGATGGCCGAGACGAACATCGCGGCCGTCGCTCGCATCGCGGACCGCGTCTACGTGATCACCAGCGGCTCGATCACGTCCGAGCAGACGGGCGCCGTCGCTCCGAGCGAGTGAACCCCGATCGTGGTGGCGTCTGCTCAATCAGGCACCGAGGTGACGCTCCGCTACCATCGCTCCGCTGCCGGAGCCGTTCGACGAAGAGCGCTCCCGGCACGTGACACTCTCCTGAACCCCCCTGACCGGAGACCTTCACCACCGTGGCGAGCCTGAGTGAAGTCGCGATCCCGCGCGTGCCGTCGACCTCGAGAGGACGTCGCACCCGCGCGCAGCTGGTGGCCGGCGCCCGCGCCGCGTTCGAGAAGAACGGCTACCTCGACACCCGCGTCGTCGACATCGCGGCCGAGGCCGACGTTGCGTACGGCACCTTCTACACGTACTTCACCTCGCGCGAGGAGATCTTCGCCGAGGTCGTCGACGAGCTGCTGGCCGACTTTCAGGCGATCGCGCACGCCGAACCCCGCGTCGGTTGCACTCCCGCGGCGCGGATCGAGCGGTCGAACCGCGGGTACCTCCGCGCCTATCGCAAGAACGCGCGGATGATGGCCGTGCTCGAGCAGGCGGCAACGTTCACCGACGCGCTCATGGACGTGCGACGCAACATCCGCGGCTATTGGGTCGACCGATCGCGCCGGGCGATCGAGCGGTGGCAGGCCGAAGGTCTCGTCGACGGCTCGATCGATCCGCACTACGCCGCGACCTGTCTCGGCGCGATGGTGAACCGATCCGCGTACGTGTGGATGGTCTTGGGCGAGCCGTACGACGAGGACGTCGCGGTCGAGCACCTGACGCAGCTGTACTGCCGCTCGCTCGGCCTTCCCACCGATTGACATCATTCTGCGCGGCTCCAATCAGTTGCACCCCTCTCGGTCGTGAGGTAGGAATCTGCCTGAGTTGATACGAGTGTCAACTCTGCCCGCACGTCCCGAGCGATCCGTCCACGTACGGACCTCGGACCTGGGGATTCACAGCGCAGGGGGGAAAATTGAGCGACCGAGAACAAGACCGGTTGAGCCGCGAAGGCATGAGCCGCCGCAACATGCTCAAGGGAATCGGCATCGCCGGAGCCGCGATCGCGGTGAGTCCCGCAGTCCTGGCGGCATGCGGTGACGACAGCGGGAGCAGCGCCGCGACCACAGCAGGCGGCGGCGGCGCCGCGACCACTGGCGCTGGCGGTGCGGCGACCACCGGGGCAGGCGCGGCCGGCGATGTCGGCGCCACGCTTGGCCAAGCTGCTGGAGATCGACGCGGCCACCGCGGGCGCCGGCATGGACTTCAAGATGGGGAACGTGCTCGCGCTGACGGGCAGCGGGTCGTTCTACGGCAAGACCATGACCCGCGGCACCGACCTCGCCGTCGAGCACATCAAGGCGGCCGGCGGCCCGAACGATCAACGTCAAGTACTACGACCACAAGTCCGGCGACGCCGCGGCCGGCAAGCAGGCCATCACCGAGCTCGGCGAGGCCGGCTACCCCGCGAAGTTCGCGTCCTACGTCGACGACCTCGGGCGCGATGCTCGAGGGCACCGCCCAGTACAAGATGTTCACGCTCGACGGCGGCGGCGGCACCAGCATCTTCGGCCAGGGCAAGCCGTTCTTCTGGGGCACCCGGGCGATCACGCCCAACGACCCGCTGCCGGGCCTCTTCAAGTGGACGAAGGAGACCTTCCCGGACGCCAAGACCGTCGGGCTGACGGGCTGGGACATCGGCGAGCCGAACAACAGCATCATCAAGGCCGACGTCCTGAAGAAGATCGCCGCCGGCGGCTACAGCACAACGGCCTCTACGAGCTCGTTCCCGGTCGGCACGCCAGGACTTCAGCGCGGTGTTCCCGAAGATCAAGGCCAACGAGCCCGACATCCTGCTGCTCGGCGTCTACGGCCAGGATCCCGGGTCGTTCGTCAACCAGTCGGTCACCGCGGGCCTGAAGGCGACGATCATCGGCTTCGAGTTCACCCCAGACGGCGTGAACGCGTCGAAGGGCTCGTACGACAAGGTCGGCTGGACGTTCGCCTACGACTACTTCGACGCCAACAACCCGACGAACCCGCTCGTCGAAGCTCTTCGTCGACGAGTTCCAGAGCGAAGTACGGGGAGGATCCCGACTTCTACGCCGCCAACTTCTACGAGAACACGCTTCGTGATGTGGGAGGTCATCCGCCGGGTGCTCAAGAGCGGCGGCGACATCAACGACGGCGCCGCAGCTCGACACAGGCGCTGCAGGACAACCTCACGGTCGTCAGCGTCTACGGCGGCGACGCGAGCACGGTCGGCACCTACACCCTCGACCCGACGACCCACTCGGTGATCAAGCGGGGCATGGGCGTGTTCGAGTACAAGGACGGCAAGGTGACGCCGAAGGCGTTCTTCGGCATCGACGGAGCCGATTTCAAGGACGCCTGAGCCCTCGAAGGAGCTCTTCATTGATCTTCGGGGTGCTCGACACAGAGACGGTCGCGCAGCTGACCCTCAACGGCATCTTCCGTGGCGCCGCCTACGGGATCCTGGGGGTCGGCTTCGCGCTCATCCTCGGCGTCACCGGCCGGTTCCACTTCGCGTACGCGTTCACCTACACGCTCGCGGCGTACATGGTGTTCACGTTCAAGGATCGCGTCGGCCTGCCGTTCTGGGTCGCGGTGGTCACCGGCATCGTGGTCGTCGCAGTCTTCGGGTCGGGCATCGAGCGCTTCATCTACCGGCCGCTCGCGGTGAGGGCGGGCGACACCGCGCTGCTCGCGATCTTCGTCGCGTCGCTCGGCATCGCGCATCGCCGGTGAGAACGTCATCCGCCTGCTCTGGGGCAGCTCGAGCCAGAACCTGATCGGGCCCGAGCAGGTCGTCTACAGCCCGTGGAAGGTCCACTTCCTGAACTTCGACGTCTGGCAGTCGGTCTCGAGCGCGATCGTGCGTGGTGGTCCTCGCGTTGCTGCTTCGCTACACGTCCCTCGGCCGCTCGATCAAGGCCACGCGGGCCAACCCGGAGCTCGCCCAGACGATCGGCATCTCGGCGAACCAGATCTACCTGCTGTGCTTCTTCATCGGCACGCTGCTCTGCGGCGTCGCGGCCTTCTGGTACGGGCTCCAGTTCACGATCGATCCCGCGATGGGCTTCAAGCCCGTGATCTTCGCGTTCGTCGTGGCCTTCCTCGCCGGCACGGCGAGCTCACCGATCCGGGTGTTCGTCGACCGGCATCGCCGTCGCCCTCATCGAGCAGTACTCGTCGATCTGGCTGTCGGTGCGGTGGACGCAGACCGCCGTCTTCGTCGTGCTCGTCGTCTACCTCTCGTGGCTTTCGCTTCGGAGCACCGATCCGATGGCGTGGCTGCGGTCCAAGCTGGCCCGGGTCTAGGAGGCGATCGTGCAGATCTGGCTGAACTACCTCGACCAGATCCTGATCTACGCGGCCTTCGCGCTCTCGCTCAACCTTCTGCTGGGCTACGCCGGTCAGGTCTCGGTCGCGAGCGCTGCGTTCGGCGCCATCGGTGGCTACACGATGGGCTACCTCGTGATGACCCACGGGTGGAGCTTCGTGCCGACTGCCATCATCGGGATGCTCTTCGCGTTCCTCGTCGGGCACGCTCGTGTCTCTCCCGGCGCAGAAGCTGTCCGGCGAGTACCTGATCCTGCTGACGCTCGCGATCTCCTCGGTGATCCTCGGGGTGTTCACGACGTTCCCGCAGCTCGGAGGCACCTACGGCCTGATCAGCATCCCGCAGCCGGAGTTCTTCGGGTGGACCATGCGCCGGCCGAGCGACTGGGTGATCCCCACGCTCGTGCTGATGGTGTTCACGTACGCGGTGTGCTGGCGCCTCGGTGAGTCGGCGTTCGGTCGCGTCCTGAAGGGGATCCGCGAGGACGGGGAGGCGACACAAGCGCTCGGCAAGAACGTGTTCGCGTACAAGGTGGGCGTCTTCGGCATCACCGCAGGCTTGGCGGGACTCGCGGGCGCCTTCTACTCGGGGTGGCTGGGTCTGGCCACGCCTACCGTCTTCGGCTTCGCGTTCGCCCTCACGCTCTTCGCGATCGTGATCTTCGGCGGCATGGCCAACCTCACCGGCTCGATCCTCGGCGCCGCCGCCGTCACCCTGCTCGAGCCCGTCCTGCGGCGCACGATCCACACCGATCCGGCGAAGGCCAGCCTCTACCAGCTCGTCATCTACGGCGTCGCGCTCGTCGTGCTCATGATGGTGCGGCCGCAGGGAGTGCTCCCCGAGGGGTTCTCGGTGTGGCGCCGCATCCGGCACGGGCGGGCGCCGAGGGGCAGGGTCGAGATGGACGAGATGTGGGAGCCGCATCCGGGAGCGCGAGTCCACCAGCCCGGAGCGATCGACATCGACGACGCCGAGCGGGATCGCCAGGTCGGACGCGAGGACGTGTGGCAGAACGCGCCGGTGGTGCTCGAGGCCCGTGGCATCACGAAGAGCTTCGGCGGCATCGTCGCCGCCGAGGACCTCGACTTCGATCTCCGCCGGGGCACGATCACTGCGCTCGTCGGGCCGAACGGCGCCGGCAAGACCACGGCGTTCAACCTGCTGACCGGGTTCATCCGACCCGACCGCGGCAGCGTCAAGCTGAACGGCACCGAGCTCGTGGGGCTCTCCCCCGACAAGGTGGCGCGCCTCGGTCTCGTCCGCTCGTTTCAGAACGTGCGTCTCTTCAACCGCATCTCGTGCGTCCAGAACGTGATGCTCGCGGTGCAGAGCCAACCGGGCGAGAACGTCATGAAGCTGACGTTCGGAGGAACCGGGCCGAAGCGCGGGGAGCGAGAGACCCGCGAGAAGGCGATGGGGTGGCTGAGCTTCGTCGGGATGAAGGACTTCGCCGACGTTCCCGCCGGCGCGCTGAGCTACGGCCAGACGAAGCTCGTCTCGCTCGCGCGTGTCCTCGCCACCGAGGCCGACGTGCTGCTCCTCGACGAGCCTGCGTCCGGCATCGACACCAAGTGGGTCGACACCATGCTCGACCTCGTCGAAGCAGTGAAGGAGCAAGGCCGCACGGTGTGCATCGTCGAGCACAACCTCCACGTCGTGTCGAGGCTCGCCGATCACACCTACTTCATGGAGCTCGGACGCATCACCGCGCAGGGCACCGTCGCCGAGCTCACCAGCTCGCCCGAGCTCGCGGAGGCGTACTTTGGAACGGCTTGACACCGAGCGCGACGGCGACGCCGTCGTCGCGAACGGCGACGGTCGTGTGCCGCTTCTCTCGGTCGAGCAGCTGCAGGCCGGGTGGGGACGCAAGCACGTCGTCTACGACGTGGATCTCCACGTCTACGAGGGCGAGATCGTCGGCATCCTCGGCCACAACGGCAGCGGGAAGTCGACGACGATCAAGGCGATCCTCGGCACGAACCCGGCGATGGGCGGCAAGGCGGTGTACGCGGGCCGCGACGTCACTCGCGCGGGCTCGAAGTCCAACGTCCGCGCGGGCATGGCGCTCATCCCCTCCGAGCGCTTCGTCTTCGCCGACCTCACCGTGCTCGACAACCTCCTGCTCGGCGGTGCGAACATCGCCGACGCGAGCAGGCGGGCCGAGCGCCTCGAGCTCGTCTACGAGCTGTTCCCGATCCTGCGCGACAGGTCGACACAGCCCGCCGGCACCCTGTCGGGCGGGCAGCAGCGCATGGTCAGCCTCGGCCTCGCGCTCATGTCAGGCCCGAAGCTGTTGATGCTCGACGAGCCTTCGCTCGGGCTCGCGCCGAGTGTGGTCCGCCAGATCTTCGACACGGTCCGGCACCTCGCCGACACCGACGGTCTCTCGGTGCTGCTGCTCGAGCAGAACGTCGCCCAGGCACTGCGCATCGTCGACCGCGTCTACGTCATGCGCTCGGGGCGAGTCATCCTCGAAGAGACCGTCGAGCAGATGCGCGCCCGCGACTCGTACTGGGACCTCTTCTGATCTCGGCGCCGGCCGCCGCTTCGCTTCGGGCGGCGCCTCGCCTTTCCGCGACATCGCCTCGTCAGCGGATCGGGTCGCCCCACTCCGTCTCTTTGCGGAGCGCGCCCTTGAGCACCTTTCCTCCGGGGTTGCGCGGCAGTGGCTCCGGGCGGAACGAGATGAACTGCGGCACCTTGAAGTCAGCGATCAGCTCGCGGGCGAAGTCGGTGATCTCCTTCGCATCGGCTTTGGTGTCGGGACGGAGCACCACGACCGCTCCGACCTTCTCCCCCATCATCGTGTCCGGCACGCCCATCACCGCGACCTCGAACACCGCGGGATGTTGCACGAGCGCGTTCTCCACCTCGACGCAGTAGACGTTCTCGCCGCCTCGGTTGACCATGTCCTTCTTGCGATCGACGATCTGCACGAACCCGTCGTCGTCGACGCGCGCGAGGTCGCCGGTGTGCAGCCAGCCGTCGACGATCGTGTCCGCCGTCTGCTCGGGCTTGTTCCAGTAGCCCGCGACGATGTTCTGGCCGCGGATCAGCAGCTCGCCCACGTTCGACGACTCGTCGACCTCGATGAGATCGAGCTCGACCACCGGCGCGGCGAACCCCACGGTCTCGGGCCGCTCGCGGCAGTACTCATGGGGCAGGAACGTCGACACGGAGGACGTCTCGGTGAGCCCGAAGCCGTTGCCCAGGCGCGCGTTGGGGAACGACTTCAGCAGCCGCTCGATCACGTCGGGGGCGGTCGGGGCCCCGCCGTACGCGAGCCACTTCACCGCGCTCACGTCGAAGTCCTGGAAGTTCGGCTGGTTCATTGCCAACCAGTAGATGGCGGGCACCGAAGTGAGCACGTTGATGCGCTCGTCGACGACCGCGTGGAGGAACTGCTGCACCTCGAACGCCGGCATGATCACCGTCGTGCCACCCATCTGGATCGTGATGATCAGCTGGCTGTTGCATCCGGTGACGTGGAACATCGGCACCGAGATGAGGTTGCGGATGTGGTCGTCTGCCGGTGAACCCGATCACTCGTCGGCACGTCTCGGAGTTCGACAGGAAGTTCTCGTGGGTCGTCATCGCGCCCTTCGGGAACCCGGTCGTGCCGCTCGTGTAGAAGATCGCAGCGAGGTCCTTGTGACCGAGGTCGTCGACGACCACCGGGTCACCGTCGGGAAGCGGAGCGCCCGGCTCGAAGACGAACGACGCGCCCGAGTCGGTGACGACGTACTCGATCTCGCTCTCGGTGAAGCGGGTGTTCACCGGAACCGCGACGGCGCCGAGCATCTGGATGCCGAAGAACGCGAGCGCCCAGTCGTTCCCGTTCGGCAGGCGGATGCCCACTCGATCGCCCCGGTCGATGCCGAGAGCGCGCAGGCCACCCGCCACTCTGGACGCGCGATCCCAGAGCTGCTGGTAGGTCAGCCGCTCGCCGCCGAGCTCGACGAGCGCCTCTGTGTCGGGCCCGGACTCGACCGTCGCGCGCAGCAGATGGACGAGCGACGGAACCAGCTTGGTGTAGCGCAGCACCCCGTCGGACGTGCGCTCGATGTCCTCCATCGGGTACGGGAGGATGCGGGGAGTTCGGCCGGCCTTGATGATCATCGAGCCTCCTCTGCGCGTGCTTTCGGCGCGTTCGCGGCCTCTTGACACGACGCTGCCGACAGGCGAAAGTCCCGTTTCGCCCACAGTTGACATCGATGTCAACTAGCCGCGGGCAGCGTACACGGGGGGGCCACACATGCTTCTCGGAGACATCGTCCGGCTGAACGCGCAGAAGGCGCCCGGTCGCACGGCGCTCATCGTCGACGACCGCGAGATCAGCTTCGGCACCCTGCACGAGCGCATGCTTCGGCTCGCGAACGCGCTGCTCGGCGTGGCGAGCAAGGGCGACCGAGTCGGCATCCTCGCGGAGAACGTCCCGGAGTACGTCGAGGCGTACTACGGCGTGCCCACCGCCGGGCATGGCGCTCACGTTCCTGAACTACCGGCTCAACCCGAAGGAGTGGGCCTGGATCCTGAACAACGCCGAAGCCCGGGTGCTGCTCGTCGACCGCGACTACCTCCCGAAGATCGAGCCCGTGCTCGGCGAGATCGGCTCGATCGAGCACATCATCGTCATCGGCGGCTCCGGCGAAGGCGGCCTCAGCTCGTACGACGACTTCGTCGGCGCGGCGCAGGCCAGCGAAGCCTCCGGTCGAGGTCGACGAGGACGACACCGCGTGGCTCATCTACACGAGCGGCACGACCGGGTTCCCCAAGGGAGCGATGCTCACCCACCGCAACCTCGTGGCGGCTGCGCTCGAGTCGGTGATCGAGTACCAGCCGAGCCCCGACGAGCGCGCCCTCATGGCGTTCCCCCTGTGCCACGTGGCCGGCTACGCGGTGCTCGTGAACCACATGCAGAGGCGGGCTCGTGGTCCTCATGCGGGCATACGAGCCCGAGCTGTGGATGCGCCTCGTCGACCAGCACAAGGTCACCGGCGGCGCGCTCGCGCCGACGATGGTCAACTTCCTCCTGCAGCACCCGAAGATCCGCGAGTACGACCTGTCGAGCCTCACCGGGCTCGGGTACGGAGCGGCGGCGATGCCCGTCGAGGTGCTGCGGGGCGCCATCGACCGCTTCGGGCCGATCGTCTACTCCGGGTTCGGCATGACCGAGCTCGGAGGCAACGTGCTCACCTTCCCCAGAGAGGCGCACGTCCGAGCGATCCAGGGCGACGAGTACCTCCTCGCGTCGTGCGGCACGCCGATGTGCCTCGCCAACGTGAAGGTGTTCGACGAGGACATGAACGAGTGCCCGCCGGGGGTGGTGGGCGAGATCGTGATCCAGGCCGAGCAGGTGCTCAAGGGCTATTGGCGGAACGAGGACGGCACGAAGGCCGCGTTCAACGGCGGGTGGTTCCACACCGGCGACATGGCGAGGCGCGACGAAGAGGGCTTCTTCTACATCGTCGACCGCATGAAGGACATGATCCTGACCGGCGGCGAGAACGTGTACTCGCGCGAGGTCGAAGAGGTGATCTACGCGCATCCCTCGGTGTCGGAAGCCGCGGTGATCGGCCTGCCCGACTCGACCTGGGGTGAACGGGTGACGGCCGTCGTCGTGCTGCGACCGAACACATCGGCGACCGACAAGGACATCATCGCCACCACCCGCGATCGACTCGCCGGTTTCAAGACACCGAAGCAGGTGATCTTCATCGACGAGCTCCCGAAGAACGTCTCCGGGAAGATCCTCAAGCGCGAGCTGCGCGATCGCTTCTCAGACACCAGCGACTGAAGGAGCACAGCGTCCATGGCGACCGTCCAAACCGTGAAGGGCCCCGTCGACACGAGCGCGCTCGGGCAGGTGCTGATGCACGAGCACGTCTTCGTCCTCAGCCCTGAGATCGACCAGAACTACCCGGCGTTCGACGAAGAGGCCGAGGTCAAGAACGCGATCGTCCGGTTGAACGAGCTGAAGGCCGCCGGCATCGACACGATCGTCGATCTGACCGTGGTCGGTCTGGGCCGCTACATCCCCCGCATCGAGCGCATCAACGCCGAGGCGAACATCAACATCGTCGCGGCGACCGGCCTGTACACGTACGACCACGTGCCGCACTACTTCCACTTCCGCGGCCCGGGCACGCTCTTCAACGGTCCCGAAGTCATGGTCGAGATGTTCGTCGAGGACATCGAGAAGGGCATCGCCGGCACCGGCGTGAAGGCCGCCATCCTGAAGTGCGCGACCGACGAGCCGGGCGTCACCGAAGGAGTCGAGCGGGTGCTGCGCGCGGTGGCGCAGACCCACCGCGCGACCGGCGTGCCCATCTCGACCCACACGCACGCACCGACGCGGACGCGGCCTCGAGCAGCAGGACGTGTTCGAGAGCGAGGGCGTCGACCTGAGCCGCGTCGTGATCGGCCACAGCGGCGACACGACCGACATCGCCTATCTCGAGGAGGTCATGGCGAGGGGCTCGTTCATCGGCATGGACCGCTTCGGCATCGACGCGCTGCTGCCGTTCGAGGATCGCGTCGCGACCGTCGCCACGCTGTGCGAGCGCGGGCACGCCGACCAGATGGTGCTGTCGCACGACGCGTCGTGCCACATCGACTGGCTGCCGAAGGAAGCGTTCGACGTGATGCCGCGGTGGCACTACCTCCACATCACGCAGGACGTGATCCCCGCGCTGAAGGAGCGCGGCGTCACCGACGAGCACATCAAGCAGATGATGGTGGACAACCCCAAGAAGGTCTTCGAGCGCCAGGGCGCGTACTGAGCCGGACCGAGCCGAATCGAGGAGGAGAGACTGGTGGAGGACTTTCGGAGCCTGGGCAAGCGACTCTCGAACTGGGGCCGGTGGGGAGCGGAGGACGAACGGGGCACGGTGAACTTCATCACCCCCGACAAGCTCATCCGCGGCGGGAACGATGATCAGGTCGGGCAAGGTGTTCGACCTCGGGATCCCGTTCGACGACGCGGGACCGCAACCCGGTGGCGGCCGCATCAACCCCGTGCACCTCATGAGCCAGACCGGCGACACGCAGCTCTTCCCGGGCGGCTTCAAGTACGCCGACGACTACATCTTCATGCCGTTGCAGGGCTCGACGCAGTGGGACTCGCTCGCCCACGTCTTCTACGACGACCAGATGTACAACGGCTTCTCGACGTCTGAGGTGACCGTCGTCGGTGCGACGCGCAACAGCATCGACAAGCAGGGCAAGGGGATCGCCGGCAGAGGGGTGCTGCTCGACATCGCGAAGCTCAAGGGCGTCGAGTGGCTCGACCTCGGATACGTCATCACCCCCGACGACCTCGAGGCCGCGATCGCCGCGCAGGGCAACGTCGAAGTCGGAAGCGGCGACATCCTGCTGTTCCGGACCGGGTGGAGGCGGCAATTCCTCACCCACCAGTCCCCGACCGAGTTCATGGCCGGCGAGCCCGGCATCGGGCAGGACTGCTGCGAGTGGCTCCACGACCGAGAGGTCGCCGCGATCCTCAGCGACAACTGGGCGATCGAGGTCCTCCCCGGCGAGAACCCCGAGGCGGTCTTCAACGTGCACTGCGTGCTCATCCGCGACATGGGCATGACGCTCGGCGAGATCCTCGACCTCGAGGAGCTCGCGGCGGACTGCGCGAGTGACGGCGTGTGGGACTTCTTCTTCTGCGCCCCTCCGCTCAAGGTCACGAAGGCGGTCGGCTCCCCGATCAACCCGCTGGCCATCAAGTAGCGCGGCATCGCCTAGAAAAGGGGCATGACAGACGTCGACGTCGTCGTGGTGGGCGCGGGGTTCGCCGGCCTCTACATGCTCCACAAGCTGCGTGAGATCGGGATGACGGCGCGCGCCTTCGAGACCGGAGACGGCGTCGGAGGCACGTGGTACTGGAACCGCTACCCCGGCGCGCGATGCGACGTCGAGAGCATCGACTACACGTACTCGTTCTCGGAGGAGCTGCAGCGCGAGTGGCGCTGGAGCGAGCGCTATCCCGCGCAGCCCGAGATCCTTCGCTACCTCAACTTCGTCGCCGACAAGTTCGATCTTCGTCGTGACATCACGTTCGAGACGCGCGTCGAGTCGGCCGTGTTCGACGAAGCGTCGGCGACATGGCTGGTGACGACGAGCCAAGGCGATGCCGTGCGCTGCCGGTTCTGCGTGATGGCGACGGGTTGCCTGTCGACTCCGAAGCGGCCAGGGCTCGACGGTGCCGAGGTGTTCGAGGGCGAGACCTACCACACCGGCCTGTGGCCGCACGAGGGGGTCGACTTCACCGGCAAGCGGGTGGGCGTCATCGGCACCGGCTCGTCCGCGATCCAGTCGATCCCGCAGATCGCGAAGCAGGCCGCGCACCTCACGGTCTTCCAGCGCACGCCGAACTTCAGCATCCCGGCTCACAACGGGCCCATCGACCACGAGCGCGAGGCCTGGAGCGACGAGCACTTCGCCGAGTTCCGCGAGGTCGCCCGTGCGTCGGGCTTCGGGAGCAGCAACCTGCTCAACCCGCAGTCGGCCCTGCAGGCCACTCCCGAAGAACGCGAGGCGATGTTCCAGAGCCGGTGGGAGACCGGCGGCGTCGCCTTCCTCGGCAGCTACATGGACCTGCTCTTCAACGAAGAAGCGAACCAGATGGCGGCCGACTTCGTGCGAGCCAAGATCAAGGAGACGGTGCACGACCCCGAAGTCGCGGAGTCGCTTGCGCCGAAGGACCACCCGTTCGGATCGAAGCGCCTCTGCGTCGACATCGACTACTTCGAGACGTACAACCGCCCGAACGTCACGCTCGTCGACCTGAAGAGGACGCCACTGGTCGGGTTCACACCGCGCGGCATCCGCACGACCGCGGGCGAGCACGAGGTCGACGCGATCGTGTTCGCGACGGGCTTCGACGCGATGACCGGCGCGTTGCTCAACATCGACATCCGGGGTCGCGGCGGCGAGTCGATGCGAGACGCATGGGCCGACGGCCCGCACACCTACCTCGGGATCATGGTGGCGGGGTTCCCGAACCTCTTCACGATCACGGGCCCGGGCAGTCCGTCGGTGCTCAGCAACATGGTCATCTCGATCGAGCAGCACGTCGACTGGCTCGCCGACCTGTTCACGCACATGCGCGAGCGCGGCGTCGACTGCATCGAGGCGAACGCCGACGCGCAAGACGCGTGGGGAGCGCACGTCGTCGACATCGCGAACCTGACGCTGTTCCCGCGGGCGAGCTCGTGGTACGTCGGCGCCAACATCCCCGGCAAGCCGCGTGTGTTCATGCCCTACGTCGCCGGCGTCGCCGTGTATCGACGGAAGTGCGACGACGTCGCCGCCAACGACTACGAGGGCTTCGAGCTCACGAGCGTCTGACGTGCACCGCGAGCGCCCGAGCCGCGTGCCTGGCGCGGTCGTCTGGACGTCGGAGTCGACCGGCGACAAGTACCGGGTGCTGCCCGATGGGTGCATGGACATCATCTGGGCGAGCGACGGCACGCTGCTCGTGGCCGGGCCCGACACCACGGCGTTCGTGACGAACGGGTTCCCGGGAACGACGGTCACCGGCATCCGCTTCGCCCCGGGCTTCGCACCCAACGTGCTCCGCGTGCCTGCGCACGAGCTCAGAGACAGCCGAGTGCCGCTCGACGCCGTGATGCCGGCGCGAGCCGCGCGGCGCATCGCCGCCCGGCTGAGCCGAGCGACCGACCCGGCATCCGTGCTCGAGGAGACCGCGCTCGCCATCGACAGCACCCCGGCGATCGAAGCGGTCGTGGCATCCGCGCGACGAGGCGCGCCGGTCGCGGCGATCGCGAGCGACCTCGGCGTGAGTGCCAGGCAGCTCCACCGTTGGTGCCTCGACGCGTTCGGCTACGGCGCCAAGACGCTCGCGTTGATCCTGCGGATGGGACGCGCACTCGACATCGTGCGCGCCGGCACCGCATACGCGGACGCGGCCGCCCTCACCGGATACGCCGACCAGTCGCACCTCGCCCGTGACGTGAAGATGCTCGCGGGAGTGCCGCTGGGTCAGCTGGTGCCCGAGGCCGCGAACAGCTCGACCGAGTTGCCATCGGGGTCGTGGACTGACGCGTAGCGCTGGCCCCAGAAGGCGTCCCACGGCTCGAGATGGCTCTCGTAGCCGGCCGCGACGAGCTCGGCGAACGTCTTGTCGACCTCGGCGGGGCTCTCGCACGCGAAGGCGAGGCCGACCCGATGACCTCCCGACGGCGCTGTCCACCCGGGGTCGAACGATCGGATGGTGTCGACGGTGTCGAAGGCCAGCCGCAACCCTCCTGGCAACGGGACCTCGACGTGGGGCTCGGTGTCCGCTGAAGCGGGAACGTCGAGCCCCAGGTGGCGATAGAAGGCGAGCGAGCGGGCCATGTCGGCGACCACGATCCCGATGACATCGATGTGAATTGCCATCGCGCGACCGTACGACGCGACGCGTCGCCCGGTCTTGGACGAATCGGACGTCAGTCGCGAGCGCCGATGACCCGGGTTGCCAGCGAGTCCAGCGCCGCGAGCTCCGCTTCGAGCGACCCCACGTCCGTCGTGCCGGTGCCCTGCGCCGCTCGCGCCTGCTCGGCGGCGCGGACCGCATCGGCGATCGAACGAGAGATCTCGGCCGCGCTCGTCGCGAACGAGGAGCGCAGCCCACGGTGGATGCGGCGCAGCGCGTCCTGCACGTCCTTGTTGACGCGAAACGTCACCTCTTCGAGGTAGCGACTCACCGATTGACGGGCCTGCTCGCGCCGGCTCGCGAGCTGTCGTTGCTTCTCCTCGCGCAGCACTCGTCGACCCATGAAGATGCCGAGGACGAGCGACAGCGGGTTGATGATGCTGAGCCCGATGAGGCCGCCGACCATGCTGAACGCCTCGATGCCCGTCCACGACCCTTCGAGCAGAAGCACGCCACGCTGGCGAGCGCCGATGCGTGACGATCCCCCCGCTTCGCCGACGTGCACCGACTCGATCGCGCGCGACGTGTCGGCCTGCAGGGCCGCACCGATGTCGGCCTCCGCGGCTTCGAACCGCTCGGCAACCTTCGCCGCCAGCGCTTCGGCCCCGGTCGAGAGCGCGAGGTAGGTCGCGGCGACGTCGGACATGACCTGTTGCTCGAGCCATGCGGCGAAGTCGTCCCACGCGTCGGCAGGATCGCTGGTCGCGATGCGCTCCTCAGCCTGCCTGGTCGCGCTGCGCAGGCGCCCCGCGAGGTCGTAGTCGATCTCGGTGCGGAGGTCGCCCATGCCGTCGTCGAGCGCGACGAGCCAACCCGCGGCGGGGTCGTTCAGATGATCGGCCTTTGCGCCGCGCGTCGGCGAGCTCGGCGAGCACCGTCGCGGCGCGCGCGGGGTCGGCGCCCTCGCGTTCGGCGCGCACCACTTGTTCGACCTGGCGCAACGCGATCGCGGACTCGACCATCGCGAGGTCGCCGCGTCGCGCCACCGCGCCGGCCCACACTCGGTCGAGTGCGTCCCTCACCGCGTCGAGGCCCGAGCGTTCGGGCGGGAGCACGACCGACACCGGCAGCACGTCCACCGGCAGGCCGGCGCGGGCGAGGTGCGCTTGGTCGAGTGCCGACGATCCGCCGCCACGCGGGTTGGAAGTCGATCTTGGTGACGACCTCGACCACCACCGGGCACGCGGAGCACGCAGCCTTGAGGAACTCGAGCTCGGGCATGCTCAGCTCCTGCGCCGCGTCCGACACGAACAGCACCGCGTCCGCGGCCGGGAGCGCGGCGACCGTCGCCGCGTTGTGCACGGACGCGAGGCCGCCGACGCCCGGAGTGTCGACGAGCTGGATGCCGCCGGCGAGCAGAGGCGACGGCACTCCGAGCTCGACGAGCTGCAGCCCGAGGTGGTTGCCCGGGTTTCCCGCCTCGGTGCACATCTGCGCACGGTCGCCGTACGCGATCGACGTCACGATCGGCTCGGACCCGATTCCCTCGCCCGGCGACGTGGTCGTCGCCTCCTCCTGATCGGCCCAGCGCACGAGCGTCGGCACCGCGGTGGCCAGGTCGTCGTCCACTGGGCACACCTCGAACCCGAGCAGCGCGTTCACGAGCGCGCTCTTGCCCATCTTGAACTCACCCGCGATCACGATGCGCACCGCGGGATCGCTCAGCAGACCCTTCGTGTCAGCAAGCCGCGACGCGAGGTCGGGCCGGTGGCGCGCCTGCATGACGCCGATCACCTCGTCGAGCAGCGCCTGCTGACGCTCGAGCCGTTCGCGCTCGGTCACGCGCTCTCGTCCATCAGGAGCAGCACGCCCTCGCACGTGCGAATCAACACCCTCGCCGCATCGGCGACCTTCGGTTGCGTGAGCGGGTTCTCGGCTCGCCGCTGCCAGCGCGCCGCGGTGTCGAGCAGCGCGGCCCGCACCTCGGCAGGCGACGAATCGGCCGCGAGCCCGAGACGAGACGCCGGCCGAGCGCCTTCTGCCCCGAGAAGCCGTTCGACGGCGTCGCGCTCCTCCTCCCGCACCGGGATCGCGCCCGAGCGCACGAGATCGAGCACGCGGAGCTCGACCAAGTCGTGGGCACCCGCAGTGATCCGCTCGAGCTCGGCTCCGAGCGCATCAGACCCGTCACGGTGGTCGGTGCGCAACACGTCGTCGACGACCGCGAGCGCGGCCCGGGCCTTCAGCACATCGCGCCGTCCTGCGAACTGCTGCATCAGGAGCCTCCGCAGGTTCGCAAGGCCACTCAGCGCGACGAGCTCGTCGGCGAGACGACTCGACGTCGGCGCGCCACCAGTGCGAACGAGATCGACCGAGCGCCGGATGCCGAAGAGGCCGAAGCGCTCGAGCAGGTCTTCGCGCTCGACCGAAGTGAGCCCACTGACGCTCGTCGCCGATGGGTCCTGGTCCACGAAGTCGTCGACCGACATCAACAGGCTCTCGAGCTCGTCGGGACCGAGCCGGGCCAGCAGCCCGAACGCGTGGAACTCGTCCTCGCGCAAGGTGACGCCGGCCTGTGCGATCAGGCCCGCAACGGGCACTACGGCCTGGCAGATGCGACGCAACCTCGGATCGCGCGCGTATCGGTTGGCAACCTTCGCGGCCGACTCCATCGCGTCTGCTCGACCGACGCCCACCTCGTCAGCGCGGGAGAGCACGGCGATGACGCTGGTCGGGGCCGAGTCGTCGCGATCGGTGAACGCGTCGAGGAAACGAAGGTCGGACGGGTGGAGGTGGCGAGTGAGGTACACGATCGCGTCGGCGGGGCTGTCACTCACCTCGCCGGAGAACGCGGCCTCGGTGCTTGCAGAGAGCTCGGCGGAGATCGAGGCGAGCCCGGGCGTGTCGATGAGGCTCATCGATCGAAGTGCCGACGACGGCCACTCGATCACGATGCGCTCGAGCGCCTCGGCCGAGAGCTCGCCGAGTGAGATCGAGATCGCCCCGCCCTCGCGCGCGAACGCCGCTGACCGCGGATCGCCGTTGCGCGGATGCAAGGTCGCTTTGTACGACGGGCCGTCGATGTACCAGGTGACGACCCGCGTGCACTCGCCCGCGTCGGTCGGGCGCGAGCTCTTCACCGACGAGGGCGTTGAGCAGCGTCGACTTTCCCGCTTTCACCCGGCCGACGATCGCGACGCGCAAGGGCTCACCCAGCCGATCGCGGACCCGGCGCAGCCGATCACCCGACACGGTCGACCCGTCGGCGGCGGGGCCGTAGAAGCCGATCGCGGACTCGAGGAGCACCGTGACCTGATCGAGCAGGCTCGGGGGTGCGGGCGGCCCTCCTGGACGCGGCGCGCGCAGACGCGGAGGAGGCGGAGGCATCGTCCTCGGCGACGGTGGCGCGAGTGCTCCCGGGCTCGCATGCGCGACCGGCGCCTCGATGGCGCGCGCGACGAGCATCTTGCTGATCGCCTGACCACACGCCTGCTGCGTCTCCTGGAGCCGACGCCCGAACGCAGCCACCGACTCCGGTCGCTCTGCGGGGTCCTTCGTCAACCCGAGCTCGATGACATCGGCGACGGCCGCAGGAACACCACGCGAGCGAAGGTCGGGCGGCGCGTCGAGCGCGATGCGCCTCAGCAGGGGCGCGATCGTGTCTTCGTCGGGCAGCCAGAACGGTGGCGCGCCGGCGAGCAGCTCGTACATCGTCGAGGCCAACGCATAGAGGTCGCTCGCGGGCCCCGGCGACTGCCCTCCCAGCAGCTCGGGCGCCGCGTGCACGAGCGTCGCGGTGACCTTGCCCGCCGCGGTCTCGTACGCGCCCTTCACGCGGGCGATGCCGAAGTCGCCGAGGTGAGGTTCACCCCACGCGGACAAGAGGATGTTCTCGGGCTTCACGTCCCGATGGAGCACTCCCTCGCGGTGCGAGCTCTCGAGCGCCCCGGCGAGCTTGACCCCGTAGTCGAGCACGTCGACCCACGGAACCCGGCCCTGGACGAGAAGGTCGTGCAGCGACCCGCCAGGGAGGTACTCCATGATGATGTAGGGCTGACCTGCCGCGATCCCCGAGTCGAAGACGGTGACGATGTGGGGATGGCCCGAGAGGCTGCCCATCGCGGCGCACTCCCGCTCGAAGCGCACCGCGGCCGCGTCGTCGAGCTCCCCCGCCAGCACCTTGACCGCGACCTCACGGTGGAAGCGGACCTGGCGAGCGCGGTACACCGAGCCGTAGCCCCCCCGACCGACGAGCACCGCGTCGGTGATGCCCTCGATGCTGAGCTCGACCGGAGCGGTCGTCGGGGGGAGCACCGCGTCTGACACTGGGCGTGAGCCTACGGTCGCCCGGCGCGTGCGTAGGCTGCCCCGAGCCTCGGGGGGGCGACCAGGGGGTCGGCACGGCGTGACCTACGAGCTCGGGATCGATCTCGGCACGACCTGGACTGCCGCGGCCGTATTTCGGGGAGAACGCGCGGTCATCGTCAACTTGGGCACACGCCAAGCCGCAGTGCCCTCGGTCGTGTACGTGGGGGCAGACGGCAGTGTCCTCGTCGGCGAGGCCGCGGAGCGCCGGGTGCTCTCCGAGCCCGAGCGAGTCGCCCGGCAGTTCAAGCGCCGCATCGGTGACCCCGCTCCGATCCTGCTCGGCGGCTCACCTCATTCCGCCGAGCTGCTCACGAGCAAGCTGCTGCGCTGGGTCGTCGACGCGGTCGCGAGCCGCGAGGGCGAGATGCCCACGACGATCACGATCACTCATCCCGCGAACTGGGGCGCGTACAAGAAAGACCTCCTCGAGCAAGCCGTGCATCTGGCGGGCTTGTCCGGGCCGGGCAACCCGACGATCCGGTTGCTCTCCGAGCCCGAGGCCGCGGCGATCCACTACGCGAGCACCGAACGCGTCGAACCCGGCCAGGCGGTCGCGGTGTACGACCTCGGCGGGGGGACGTTCGACGTCGCGATCCTGCGCGCGACCGGTGACAGCTTCGCGATCCTCGGCGCGCCCGAAGGCATCGAGCGGCTCGGCGGCATCGACTTCGACGCTGCCGTGCTCGGTCACGTCTCGCGCACGCTCGGAGGCCTCGACGAGCTCGACCCCGACGATCCCGCGGTGGCGACGGCAGTCGCGCACCTGCGAGATCAGTGCACCGCGGCGAAGGAGGCGCTCTCCACCGACACGCAGACGATCGTGCCCGTGATGCTCCCGGGACGTCACACCGAGGTGCGCCTCACTCGGTCAGAGCTCGAGGCGATGGTTCGCCCCGCGCTCGACGAGACGATCGCAGCGACGACCCGCGCACTGCGCACCGCCGGGCTGCAGGCATCCGACCTCCGGGCAATCGTCCTCGTCGGTGGGTCGAGCCGCATCCCGCTCGTGGCGCAGCTCGTCACGAGCGCGCTCGGGCGACCTGTCGCCGTCGACACCGACCCGAAGCACGCGATTGCTCTCGGTGCCGCTCGCCACGCGCACCTCACCGCGACCGGCCCCGGCGCGATCACGTCGCCGAGCCGGCAGACCGCCGAAGGTCTTGCGCCCGCGCAACCGTCGGCCTCCACATCGCCGGGGCAAGTGCCCGTTGCCGCGGTCTCGCCGTTCGCCACTCCCCCGCCGCCCACGCGGTCGGGCCCGATCCGCACGCCGCCACCGACACCGCCACCGACCTCGTCGATCATCCCCCCGCCGTCGATGACTCCGCCTCCGACGACAACGCCTCCTCCGTACGTGCCGCCAGTGACGGGTCCGAGTGCCACGGACGGCGGCGAGAGCCCGCCCTCCGGCAAGCGGAAGCGCACTGGTCTCGTCGTCGCCGCGGTGATCGTCGCCGTCGCGCTCATCGCGGGCGGGATCGCGGTGTTCGCGGGCGGCGGCGGGTCCGGCTCGGCATCGGACACGACAGTCGCGACCGACGACACCTCGGGCGCCGACACCACAGCCGCGGGAGGGTCGGGCGACATCTCCGCGCCGCTCGAGTCTGGCCTGCTCTCCGCGCTCGACTTCGAGCCGACGACGGGCACGGTGACGCTGCAGGGCCAAGCCGCGTTCCCGAGTGACGTGCTCTGCGACGCCGAGGACGTGATCGACACCTCGAACTTCGTCGACTACCGATCGCGACTCTTCGCGGACAACCCGGACTTCAGCGGCAAGAAGGCCGCCGCCGGCGCGATCGAGTTCCCCGACAGCGACTCGGCCGACGCGTTCCTCCTGCAGCTGAACGACTTCGGCGCGAGCCATGTCGTCTCCGACGCCTGTCCGCTCCAGCCGGTCGACTTCTTCGACGGCACGGTCGCGTTCAAGGAGACGCCCGCCTGGTGGCGGCGACCAAGGGCGCGATCGGGTTCGCGAAGGTCGATCCCGACGTCGTGGTCTTCGTCGGCTTCGGCGATCCGACGGGGATGGACACGTCGTCGGTGCAGTTCCTCGTGCAGGAGCAGAAGCAGAAGATGGAGGCTGCCCTCAACGGCACCGACTCGAGCGCGGACACGACGGCTTCGGGCGCAGACGACACCGATGCTGCCGCGGGCGGATCGACGCTGCAGCAGATGCAGGCCGCGCTCATCACGCCCGATGACGTCGGCACGGACTTCGACCAGGCGATCACCTCGATCGACCCCGAGGTCGACTACCTCTGCTACAGCCAGCCGTCGGCCGATCGCTCGAGCCGCGACCGAGGTCGACGAGCAGCTCTTCGGCCCCGACGGCGCGACCGAGATCGCCGTCGTCACGCTCTCGTTCCCCGATGCGGCGTCCGCCGCGACCTACCTCTCGACGACCGAGAGCTTCCTCACTGACAACGCCCGCAGCGGCTGCAACCTCACCAAGCAACCCACCGACGCGCTCGAGTCGTCGACGACCCTCGACGACTCGTTCACCTTCACCTTCGACGGCGGCAACGGCCGCAGCCAGGCCACGTGGGCCAAGCTCGGCAACACCGTGGTCGTCGTCATCGGCAATCCCCTGGCCGCAGTGCCCGTCGACGACCTCGTGTCGCTGCAGGTCAGCAAGCTGAACGATGCGGGGCTCGTCACCGACTAGCGGGGGTACAGGATCGCGATAAAGCCGACCCCGACGCGAGTCGATGACACGACCGTGGCGCAGCAGCGCGACTTCGGCGCGATCCTCGACGGAGCAAGAGCGGGCCAGCAGTGGGCCGTCGCCGTCTTGTTCGAGGACGTGCAGCCGCGGCTCCTCCGCTACCTGCGCAGCCGCGACCGGGAGCAGGCCGACGACATCGCGGGTGAGGTCTGGGAAGCGATCGCGCGTGGGATCGCGACGTTCGAGGGGGACGAGTCGGACTTCCGCGGTTGGGCGTTCACGATCGCCCGGCGTCGTCTGATCGATCACCGTCGACGGCTGGGGCGCCGCAAGACCGACCCCGCGGACGATGCCGCCTTCGCCAGCCTCGCGGCGATCGACACGACCGACGTCACCGTGATCGAGCGCCTCTCTGCACAGGAGGCGATCTCCGTCATCACTGCCGCCCTCTCCGAGGAGCAAGCCGAGGTCGTGATCCTGCGCGTCGTCGCCGGGCTCGACACGAGCATCGTCGCCGAGGTCATGCAACGGCCCGAGACCTGGGTGCGCGTGAACCAGCACCGGGCGTTGAAGCGCCTCGCCGAGCACCTCGCTGACGCCGGCCAGGACGAAGCCCCGGAGACCTCGGCACCCCTGCGTGTAACGCCGGAGCCGCGCTACACGATGTAAAGGGCATGTCAGACCACGAACTCTCCGACGAGAGCGTCGACCGGGTGCTGGACGGCCGCGACGTCGCCGGCGAGGGCGGGGCCGAGACGGTCGGGGCGGCGGCGGCACTCTTCCGCCAGGCGAGCGGCCAGGCCACGGCCGACGAGCTCGGTGCCGCCGACGCCACGATCACCCGCTTCGTCGAGCTCGTGCTCGAGCCCGAGGCTGCACCGGTACGGCGGCTGCGCGCGGTGCCGATCCCAGCGAGAGCGGCAGCAGTCATCATCGCGGCGACGATCTGGTCGACGGGGATGGCGGCCGCGGCGACGGGTCATCTGCCCGACCCGGTTCAGCGGGTCGTCGCGACCACCGCGTCGCACGTCGGCCTGAACCTGCCCGGTCCGTCTGACAACAAGGACCAGAAGTCCGCGGCAGGCGGCGACGAGCAAGGCGCCACGAAGGGCGAGAACGAACAGGGCGACGACACGACGTCGACGTCATCAACAGAGACGACCACCGCGTCGACCAACGGGAGCCGACGACCACCGGCGCGACGACCACGGCGTCGGCGTCGAGCGGCCGCATCGACCACCGGGGCCACAACCACCTCGGCCGCCGGTGCGTCGACGTCTGCCGCTGGCGGTCAGGTGCGCGGCGTCGGTCCCGATGTGAACGGGCCGGCCGGAGACGCGCTCTGCAAGGCGTACCTCGACGCGATCGCACGCGGGAAGCCGAAGAACCCCGACGCGCCACCGTGGCGCAACCTGCTCGAGGCGAGCAAGACGTCCGGCAAGAGCATCGACGAGCTCTGCGGAGTCACGACCTCGTCGACGGTGGCGACGGCAGCGGCACCGACGACAGTGGCGTCAACGACGTCGACGTCGACCACGAGCACGACCAGCACGACCAGCACGCTCCAGGCGGAAGGGACCAGCGATGGTGGCAACAATGGACTGGGTGGCGGGAACGGCAACGGCAACGGCAGGGCAACGGGAACGGCAACGGGCATTCGCCCAAGCCGTAACCCGCGGCTGCTCGTCGACTCCTTCGTCGTCGAGTCCGGTGCCAGCCCGTGGCACCCGACACGCACCAGCCACGAGGTCGCCCGGTACCGCTCGTCGGAGGAGATCCCGCTCGTCGGTGTCGTGCACCAGGCCGGCAGCGACTACCTCTACCAGTGCGTCCTCGGCCAGACCGAGGAGGTCAACATCTGGCTGTACACGCCGCTGCTGCCGTCCGAGCGTGCCGCGATCGAGGCGGCCGGCTCCCGCAAGGCCGACGAGCTGTTCGCGCGGTACAGCAGGCGCGACGGCCGGCTGGCCATCGCGCACAACAGCGTCGGCGTCATCGCGGTGAGACCACTCAAGGCCGACAGCGACGCCACGGTCGAGGTCGGCGTGCTCTTCGCGGCGTCTGCGCGACTACCTGCACAAGCTCCGGTCGCACGTGCAGCTCGTCCGCAGGCGGTTCGCGACGCCATCAGGTCATCCCCGCCTGATCCCTTCGGCCCGGCTGGCCTTCCGGGCGGAATAAAAATAGTAATAACTTGTTCTTTGCGGTACCTTCCTCAGGAGAGAGGGGTCGCAATGGACAAGCCAGTCGCACTGATCACCGGGGCATCCCAAGGCCTCGGCCGCGCGCTCGCCGAGGCGCTCAGCGCCCAGGGCTGGCGGCTCGTCATCGACGCTCGACACGCCGACCGTCTCGATGCCGCCGCAGCCGCCGTCCGAGCAAGCACCGATCCGACGAGGGTGACGTCGCTGCTGTCGCGGGCGACGTCGCCGACCCGGTCCACCGTGCCGAGCTCGTCGCCGCGGTCGAGCGGTTCGGCCGGCTCGACCTCCTCGTGAACAACGCGAGCACGCTCGGCGCCAGCCCGCTGCCGCCGCTCGACTCGATCGATCTCGACGTGCTCCGCACGACCTATGAGGTCAACGTCGTCGCCCCGCTCGCGCTCGTCGCAGGCGCTGCTGCCCTTCCTGGCAGCGAGCAAGGGCACGGTCGTCAACATCACGTCCGACGCCGCGGTCGAGGCCTACGAAGGCTGGGGCGGGTACGGCTCGTCGAAGGCCGCGCTCGAGCACCTCTCGGCGATCCTCGCCGCCGAGCATCCCGAGCTCCGAGTGCGCTGGGTCGACCCCGGAGACATGCGCACCGAGATGCACCAGGACGCGTTCCCCGGCGAGGACATCTCCGATCGGCCGCTCCCCGAGTCGGTCGTCCCCCAGCTCGTTGCCTTGATCGGATCGGATGAGCCCAGCGGGCGCGCTCGGCTCGCGGAGGTGACCTCATGACCGCGACGCTCGAATCCGCGTCTGTCGCTTCCCCTCGATCCCTCGCTCGAAGCGCACGAGCCCGCCGGAGGTGCGCGGTCGCGGGCGCGACGACGTGCGCCTGCTCGTGTCCGACGGACCCGAGCGCGTCGCGCACACCACGTTCGCCGACCTTCCTCGTCACCTCTCGAGCCGGCGACCTCGTCGTCGTGAACACCTCGGCGACCGTGCCCGCCGCGGTCGCGGCGACGACACCCGACGGCATCGCGATCCGCGATCCACTTCTCGACCGAGCTGCCGGGCGGGCTGTGGCTCGTCGAGGCCCGGCAACCCGTCGGCGACACGACGGCGCCACTCGATGACGACCTCGCCGGGCGACATCGAGCTCGCGGGCGGCGGGCACCTCGCGTTGCTCGAGCGCTTCGCCGGCTCGCGCCGCCTCTGGCTCGCGGCGCCGCACCTCGCACGGCACGGTGCTCGACCACCTGTCCCGGTTCGGCGAGCCGATCCGCTACCGGCACGTGCCCGATCCGTGGCCGCTCGCCGCGTACCAGCAGATCTTCGGCGCCGAGCCCGGCAGCGCGGAGATGCCGAGCGCGTCGCGGCCGTTCACGCCCGAGATCGTCGTCGACCTCGTGCGACGCGGCGTCGCGATCGCGCCGATCCTGCTGCACACCGGAGTGTCGTCGCTCGAAGGCGACGAGATGCCGTACCCCGAGCGCTACGCAGTGCCGGCGTCGACCGCGAACCTCGTGAACGCGGTGCACGCAGGTGGCGGACGGGTCGTCGCCATCGGCACGACCGCAGTGCGGGCCCTCGAGACCGTCACCGACGACCGCGGCGTCGTGCATCCCGGACGTGGATGGACCGAGCTCGTCGTCACTCCGGAGCGCGGCGTGCGTGCGGTCGACGGTCTGCTCACCGGATGGCACGAACCGGAGGCGACGCACCTCCTCATGCTCGAGGCGATCGCCGGGCGGCCTACGCTCGAACGGGCCTACGACGAGGCACGACGAGGGGGATACCTGTGGCACGAGTTCGGCGACAGCCACCTGCTGCTGCCTGACCGCGCGATGAGCGATCAGACGCTCGCTTCCGCTGCCCGAGGGACGCCGCGCCGTGCTCTACGCGCTGCGGCGACGCGGGCAGGCGACCGCGGCCGACATCGCGCGGCAGCTCGACATGACGGCGAGCGGCGCACGCCAGCACCTCACCGCGCTCGTGGACGACGGCCTCGCGGAGGCGACCGAGCTGCCGCGGCCCGCCGGCCAACGAGGCCGGCCGCAGCTCGAGTACACCGTCACCGACAAGGCCGACGGCCTCTTCCCGAAGGCGTACGGCGAGCTCACGAACGAGCTGCTCGGCTATGTCGCCGACGCCGACTCGGGCCTCGTCGACACGCTGTTCGAGCGTCGCCGCGACGAGCGGATGCGCAACGCGACCGAACGGCTCGCCCGCTGTCGCTCGCTGAAGGCGAAGGTCGCCGAGCTGACGCGCATCCTCGACGACGACGGCTACCTCGCGACGTGGGAGGAGATGCCGGGCGGCTTTCGCATCGTCGAGCACAACTGCGCGATCTGGGCGGTCGCCCAGCGCTACGGGCAGGCGTGCACGAGCGAGATCGACTTCATCCGCACCGTGCTGCCGGATGCGAAGGTCGAGCGTGTCCAGCACATGGTCGCGGGAGGTCCCCATTGCGCGTACGAGGTGCGCCCGTCACGCTGACGGGGTGACCGCGCCGCGAACCGACATCGACGCGGCGCTGACCTACCTCGAGGCCGACGTGTACGAGTTCCGCTCCGGCTACGAGCGTGCCCGCATCGCCCGCAGGATCTCGGGCCTTTCGCTCGATGCCGCTCAGCGGGCGCGAGCGCGGAAGTACGTGCTCGATGTGGTGGATGGCGAGAAGCACTGTGCGCAGCAAGCCCTCGGGCAGCTCGCCCACGCCGTCGCCGACAACACGACGCGAGCGGCGTTGCGCACACGGCTGCATGCCGCCGACGTGCGAGTGGCGCGGCGAGCGGTGCGCACGCTGTCACGTGTCCGCCATCCGGGCCTGACGGCGGCCGACCTGACCGCCGCGCGGGCGGTGGTGCTCGCCGACGCCGGCTACACCGCATGGCTCCCGCCGAACGTCGAGAAGCTGGCCCGGTGGCTGTGGTCGACCGAGTGGGAAGCGGAGCTGCGCGAGATCACTCGCGCGCATGGTCCCGAGCGCGCAGCCGCCAAACGGCTCGTCGAGGCGATCGATCGGCGCAGGGCTCAGCGGGAGGCGAAGCGGCCGGGCCCCTGATGCCGAAAGATCAGCGGCTGTAGGCGGGGCCCGGGTTCGCAGAGCCCAGGCTACGGGGATTGAGCGCTCGTCACCCCTCGCTGCGCCGTCCCACGAAGAACAGGCGCGGGGTGCGCTCCTCGACCGTCACCTCTTCGACCGCGCTGGGCTCGAACCCGACCTCGGCCAAGAGTCGCAGCCACGTTTCGGTGGTGAAGAGGCCGGTGTGGTGACGGTCGTGGATCACCTCGAGGTCACCCTCTGCGTCGCGGAGGAGGAAGACGTAGTCCGTGCGCACGAGGCCGCTGCGTGCGTCGAGCGTCGTCCAGAAGAAGTAGCGGACCGCGCGCCCATCAGGCCCGTCGTGGCCGCCATGGTCGGTGTCTTCCTCGAACCTCTCGGTCGTGTGGTCGGGTACGAAGACCGCGACTCCGCCGGGTCGGCAGTGTGCGAACGCGGTCTGCATCGCGCGACGGAGATCGCCTTCGGTCGTCATGTAGTCGATCGCGTCGTGGACGAAGACCGCGTCGAAGGTGCGGTCGAGGCGGAGGTCGCGCATGTCGCCTTCGATGTGCTCGCACTCGGGGTTGAGTGCTCGTGACACGTCGAGCATCGACGGCGATCGGTCGACGAGCGTCATGGTGAACGACGACTTCAGGTGGCTCGCGTTGTTCCCTCCGCCGCTTCCGAGCTCGAGGACACGTCGTGGTGCCACCATCCGCGGTCGCGAGCAGCGACGCGGAGAAGCCCGCCTCCTCCGCATAGTCCGCGGGCGCCGAGATGAGCGGCCACCAAGGCGCGAGGTCGCCGTAGAAGCGGAGCTGGGTCGCGCCGTCCATCGGGCTGTTCATCTCGTCATCATCGCTCGCGCCATCCAACTCGACGACCTCGCGACGTAATACCCGCCGTGCGGCAGACCGCTGACGCACCAGGGAGAGGAGAGACTCGCCATGCCTGATCTATCCCGTCGCACCCTGCTGCGCGCCTCCGCCGGCGTCGCAGCGATCGCGGTGCCGATGTCGGCGCTCGCCGCGTGTGACCCGAGCCCGACGTCGTCGTCCACCGCCGAGCCCGAGCTGAAGCCCGAGGAGCTCGAAGCGTTCGGTGCCGACACCGTCGTGTTCCACGTGCGTGACGCCTCGAAGGGCGAGGTGTCGATCCTGCAGGGATCGAACGAGGTCGTCGTCAACGACAAGCAGCTCGTCGCGCGCGTCATGCGCGCCGCAAACGCCGTCCAGGCCGGGTGAGGAGTCGCCATGTCATCGCATCGTGAAGCACCCGAGATCTCGAAGGACCCCGTCGCCGACTCGACCGACACCTACGCGTTCGTGAGCCCCGACAAGCCCGACACCGTCACGATCATCACGAACTACATCCCCCTCGAAGACCCCGCCGGCGGCCCGAACTTCTTCGAGTTCGGCGACGACGTGCTGTATCGCATCAACGTCGACAACGACGGCGACGGACGGCCCGACGTGCTCTACGAGTTCCGGTTCAAGACCACGGTCACGAACCCGAACACGTTCCTGTACAACACCGGTCCGATCACGGCGCTCGACAGCCCCAACTTCAACCGGCGCCAGACCTACTCGGTCACCGAGGTCCGCAAGAACCGCCTGCCGCGCAAGCTCGGCGACAACCTGACCTCGCCGCCCTGCAACGTCGGGGCTCGGTCGACGCCGAACTACGCAAACCTGGCGAACGCCGCGATCCACTTCGTCTCCGACGACATCGTGGTCTTCGCCGGGCAACGGCTCGACGGCTTCTTCGTCGACCTCGGCGCGGTGTTCGACCTCGCCGCGCTGCGGCCGTTCCAGAACCTGCACCTGATCCCGACTCCCGCGGCCCCGGGCGTCAACGCGCTCCGGTCGTTCAACGTCCACACGATCGCGATCCAGATCCCGATCACGCGCCTCACCCGGGACGGCTCGAAGCCGAGCGACCCGATGGGCACCAACGCCACGATCGGCGTGTGGGCGTCCGCGCACAGGCAGAAGGCGCTCGTTCGCGACAGCGGCAAGGACGTCAGCGTCGGTCCGTTCGTCCAGGTGTCGCGACTCGGCAACCCGCTCTTCAACGAGGTCATCGTCCCGATGGGCCGCAAGGACGAGTGGAACGCCGACACGCCGGACGGCGACAAGGACTACGCGCCGTTCGTCGCGCAGCCCGAGCTCGCGAAGCTGCTGCCCGTCCTCTACCCGGGCGTGTTCCCGAACCTCATGGCGTTCAAGGGAGACCGGGCGGACCTGCTCGCGATCCTGCTCACCGGCATCCCGAAGGGCATCATCCCCGGCTTCCAGAACTTCACGGGGCCGACGCAGGCCGACATGCTGCGGCTCAACGTGGCGATCCCGCCGTCGGGCTCGCCGAACGCGAACGGGATCCTGGGCGGCGACCTGGCCGGCTTCCCGAACGGCCGGCGGGTGTTCGACGACATCGTGACGATCGAGCTCCGGGCCATCGCGGGTCTCACGATCCCCCTGGTGAACCCGTCGTACGTGCCGGACGGCGCGGCCAAGCTCGTCGCCGACGGCAGCGCCTCGACGCTGCCGAGCTACCTGACGGGCTTCCCGTACCTCGGTCATCCGGTCAGCGGCTCGGAAGTGCAGCCGCTGTCGGTGGCGTGATGTCCGGGCATCATCACCACGACCACGGCGACCACTTCGTCGGTGGTGGCGCGGCGGTGCTCGACATCGGCGGCGATGTCGGCGCGCTGCTCGCGCTGATGGATGCCGACGCAGAAGGCACCGAGCTCCATGTGCGCGCCACCGGCAGCACCGACACGGTGCACACCGGAGTGTGGAGTCGTCACCAGGGCAACGAGCACGTCACCGCTGCACTGTTCTGCGCGTTGAGCGAAGGCACCTATTGGGTGCTGGAGGACGACGGTCGCGATCGCATCGCAGTCATCGTGAAAGGTGGCGAGCTCGCCGAGCTCGACCTCCGCCGCTAGCCCCAGAGCGCACGCGCGAGTGACCGGCCATCGGGAGGCCGGTCACTCGTGCGCGAGATCTGGGAGTTCATCAGAGGCAGTGGGCTACACGCGCTTCGCCAAGTAGATGATCGCCAAGATGATCAGGATGAGCACGAGTACGCCGCCACCGATATACATGGAACTGCTCCTTGCGAGTTGGTTACGCGTCATGTACCCCCTCGCGACAGAGCCGAGACGCGGCTAGGTCACGTTTGCCCTGGTCCGCCGCGCTGCGCGCGCAGCGCGGAACTGCTTGCGACGACGAACGATGCTCACGAGCATCACGGCGCGGAGCACTGCCATCGCGAGGATGATCACGCCGACTGAGCACCGCGCCTCGGGTGATGAGCACGAGCCCGAGCAGCCCTCCCAGCGAGAGGAGGGCGACCCGGAGCCACAGCAGTCGCATGCGAGCAGTGTCGCCGGCGACTATGAGCGATGTGTGAAGTCAGGGCTTGGCGTACGTCTCGGCTGCCGTGCTGTCGAACTCGTACGCGACGAACGGCTCGTCACCGACGATCCACGCATCGTGACCGGGCTCGATCACGTAGGCGTCTCCGGCGCCCGCTTCGCCTTCGGTCCCGTCGCCGTGCTGGATGTGGATCCTGCCGGCGGTGACGACCCCGACGTGCCGCACTTGGCAGCTGTCGGTGCCCACGATCGGCTTGATGCACTCGGACCAGCGCCATCCGGGCTGGAGCGTCATGCGCGCTGCCGATACCGAGCCCAGGTTGACGACCTCCATCCGGGCCTTGTCCGGTGTGCGGGTCTCGTCAGGGTTGTCGAAGCTCTTTGCCACCACTCCAGCCATCAGGGTCCTCTCAGGAAGCGTCGTCGGACACTACGTCGAGGTCGAAGAACGCGGGCGGTGCGTCGAGCAGTGCGGCTTGCTTCTCGCCGAACGCCGTCGTCTCGGGCAGGTTCGAGTTCTCCATCGCGGACTCGTACGAGTCGAAGAAGGCGAAGATCAGGTGGCGCTTGGGGTTGTTGCGGTCACGGGTGACGATCGAGCGGCGCAGTGTCCGCTTGCCCTCCGTCGCCTTCTTCCACTCTTCCTCGAGCGCAGTGAGCTCGTCGATCTTGGACGTCTTCATCTCGATGATCTGGATGAATGCCATGAGGTGCTCCCTTCCAAGGTGGGCTTTCACGGAACAGTCCCACATGGAGGGCATCCGTTACACCGGCGGTCGTCAGGCGATCCTGCGCCGAGTGAGCCAGCCCGCTTCGCTGCGCTCCTGGTCCTGCTGGGTGATCCGAGCCCGCAAGATGTCGGTGCGGGTGCAGATGCCGACGAGCGCGTCGCCGTCGACGACCGGCAGGTGGTCGACTCCCTCCTCGACCATGCGGTTCAGCGCCGTCTGCAACGTCTCGCGTGGCTTGGCCGTGACGACCTCGGTCGTCGCCATGTCGATCACCGAGCGCGCGCTCGTCCGAGAGCGCGAGCAGGTCTCCGCTGTCGACGAGGCCGGCGAGCTTCCCGTGCTCGTCGACGACCGGGAACGCGCCGTGCCGGTGCTTCCGGAACACGTCGTCGACCTCCTTCGGTGACGCGCAGCTGGGCACGGTCACGACATCGCGCGTCATGACCTCCTCCACCGTCCAGGTTCGCAACGGGTCGGCGTGGAAGCCCGCGGGGACGGCCACGCCTCGACGCGCCAGCTTCTCGGTCATGATGCTGTGCTCGAGCAACGTGCGGGCGACCAGGTCGGCCAGCACCGCGGCGAGCATCAACGGAAGCATGGCGTTGTAGTCGCGCGTGAGCTCGAAGACGAAGACGATCGCCGCGAACGGTGCGCGGGCCGCGGCGCCGAACGTCGCTGCCATCGCGACGAGTGCGAACGCCGACGGTGAGATGCCGATGCCGGGGAACGCGCGCACCAGCAGCTCGCCCGTGAACGCGCCGAACGTGCTGCTGATGATGAGGATGGGCGCGAGCGTGCCGCCCGACGTGCCCGACCCGAGCGCGATCCACCAGATGACGAGCTTGCCGATGCACAGGGCGGCCAGCGTGCCCAGCGCGAGCCGACCGGCGAGCGTGTCGTCGATGACGTCGTAGCCGACGCCGAGGGCTCGAGGCACCAGCAACCCGAGCGACGCCCACACCAGCGCGCCCACGATCGGATGCCACGCGACACCGAACGGCAGCCGCCTGAACACGCCTTCGACCGAGAACAACCCACGGGTGATGAGCACTGCCAGCAGTCCGCACGCGAGCCCGAGCGCGCCGAACAGCGGGAGCTGGCCGAGGCCACTGAAGCTGTGCGGGGGCACAGAGAAGAGCGGCCCGTTGCCGAGCAGCAGGGCGTGCACGCCGCCGGCGATGCTCGTCGCGACGACCAGAGGGATGAACGCGCGCGGTGAGAACTCGAACAGCAGCAGCTCGATCGCGAGCACGACGGCGGCGAGCGGCGTGCCGAACGTCGCCGCCATGCCGGCCGCCGCGCCACAGGCGAGCAGGATCTTGCGCTCGCTCGCCGAGACGTGGATGAGCTGACCGACGAGCGATCCGATCGCCCCGCCAGTGACGATGATCGGGCCTTCGGCGCCGAACGGCCCGCCGGTGCCGATGGCGATGGCTGCCGACAGTGGCTTCGCGATGGCAGTGCGCGGCGCCACCTTGCTGCGCCGCGTGAGCACCGCCTCCATCGCCTCGGGGATGCCGTGGCCGCGGATGATCGGCGACCACCTCGCAAGCAACGTCACGACCGCGCCGCCGGCCATCGCCGTGAGGACGACGAGCGGCCCGATGTCGAGCGTCGCGTAGTTCGGGAGCGTCGTGCCCCACTGATGGAAGAGGAGGAGGTTCGTGAGGATCGCGATGAGACGGATCAGCACCCACGCCGTCGCCGCCCGCGACGAGCCCGATGCCGACTGCGAGGCCGCAGAGGAGCAGAAGACGACGGGGTGGATGACTCGTCATGCTTCTCTAATCTATCGTGATACGATGTAATTATCGAGACCGAGCGTCAGCGAGCAGTCGAGAAGGGAGTCCCCGCCATGAAGGTTGTCTTGAGCGCTGAGACGGGGCCTGCAGGTGACGCCGCACGCGAGTGGTGCACGACCCACCTGGGCCCGGCTGACGAGGTGATCGCGGTCGTCGGGCTGAGCAACGTGAACGAGCTCGTGCTGGGCATCCCGCCCTTTGACGGCATGGTGACCGAGGGCGAGCTGCTCGCCGTGGTCGAGCACGACTTCTGCCGCCGGCTGCGGAAGGTGGGCATCCCGTGCGTCGCACGCTTCCGCCGCGAGACCCAGGCTCGGGTGGTCGCCGACGCCGCGTCCGAAGAGGATGCCGATCTGATCGTCATCGGCAAGCGGCCGCATTCGTGGCTCGCGGACGCCGTGCTCGGGCCGGTCGCCGTCCACGTCGTACACCATCCGCCCTGCCCCGTCGTGGTGGTGCCCGCCGCGGCATGACGACCCTCACGCTCGACGACGCGGCCTACGGCGAGCTCCTCGAGTTCCGCACCGCGCTTCGCCGGTTCCTCCACTGGAGCGACCAGCAAGCTCAGCTCGAGGGGCTCACTGCGCAGCAGCACCAGCTGCTCCTCGCGATCCGTGGGCACGCCGGCGGCGAGCCCACGATCAGCGAGGTCGCCGAGTCACTCCTCCTGCGTCACCACAGCACGGTCGAGCTCGCCGACCGCGCCGAGCAGGCCGGCCTCGTGAAGCGGGCCATCGACGACGACGATCGGCGTGTGGTGCGCCTGTCGCTCACGCCGAAGGGCCAACGGCTCCTCCACCGGCTGTCTGCCGCACACATCGACGAGCTGCAGCGGTTGGCGCCCGCGGTCGTCCGCCTCGCGCGAGGCCTCGACGAAGATGCCGGGCTGACCGACCTGGCGGTGCAACGATGTGCTCGCCATGGTGCGCACCCGGACCGATGAGCTGCTGCTGGGCGAATGGGCGAGCCTCGCGCTGCTCACGCAGCAGCCCGCACACGGCTACGACATCGCGACGCGGCTGGCACCGGCCGGCGACATCGGTCGCGTGTGGTCACTGTCTCGTCCGCTGACCTACCGCGGCGCTCGACCAGCTGACTCAGCGCGGGTTGATCGTCCCCGTGGCGGAGGAGAAGGGCAAGGCGGGGGGCAACCGCACGATCCTCGCCCCGACTCCGCAGGGCCGAAGGCTCGTGCGCCGATGGCTCGAGGAGCCGGTCCCCCACTTCCGAGCCGTGCGCGACGAGCTCCTCCTCAAGCTGGTGCTCGCGCAGTCGCTCGGCGTCGACCGGATGAAGCTGCTGCAGTCACAGCGCGCCGTGTTCGCTCCGATGGTCGACGCACTCGCCGTGTCGGGCGCAAGCCGTAAGGCGACCTCCGATCCGGTCGCGGTATGGCGCTACGAGTCGTCGCGCTCGGCGCTTCGATTCATCGATCGGATGATCGCGGCGTCACGGCGCTGAGCTCACACCGGGTAGAGAGTGACCTCTGTCGCCTTGACCGACGCCCACATCTGCACGCCGGGCCGAAGCCCGAGATGATCGATCGCCGCAGGCGTCACTTCGGCGACGAGGGGCACCTCGCCGACGAGGCTCACGCGGACACGGTCCGCGAGGCGGTCGACATCGGAGACCGTGACGGCCCACACGTTCCGAGGACTTCCCTCCGGAAGCGCGGGATACAGGGCCACCGAGTGCGGAGCGATGACCGCGAAGACCGGTCCGTCGAGTGCGTCAGCAGAGACGACACGTCCACCGGAGTCGGTCGAGATCATCCCTCGCTCTGCGGTGCCGCTCAGGAGGTTGAGGCCTACGAGATCGGCGACGTATCGCGATCGTGGCCGGGCGGTGACGTCGGACAGCGTCCCGGACTGCACAATCCGGCCCGATTCGACGATCACGACTCGATCGGCGAGGGCATACGCGTCGACCGGGTCATGCGTGACGAGGAGGCGCGCGCCGTCGAACGTCGAGAGGTGACGCCTGAGGTCCCGCCGCACGTCTGACTTGGTGCCCGCGTCGAGCGCCGCGAGGGGCTCGTCGAGAAGGAGCACACGTGGCTCGGTCGCGAGGGCTCGGGCCAGGGCAACCCGTTGCGCCTGCCCGCCCGAAAGCGCGCCCGGTCGCAAGTGCGCGTGGTCGTCGAGCCCAACCCTCGTGAGCCACGTGAGGGCGCGCTGACGCGCCTCGCCTCTCGGCACACCCCGAGCTCGCAACCCGAACGCGACGTTCTCGATCGCGGTGAGGCTGGGAAAGAGGAGGTAGTCCTGGAAGACGACGCCCATCGGCCGTTGGTTCGGCGGGCACGAAGACGCCAGCGATGGGGTCGTCGAGGACGCGGTCGTCGAGCCTGATCAGCCCCTCGTCGATCGCCAACAAGCCCGCGAGGCATCGGAACAGCGTCGTCTTCCCGGCGCCGTTCGGTCCCAGGACTGCGATCGTCTCGCCACCTGCGGTATGGAGCTCGACGTCGAGCTCGAGCGAACCGAGTGTGCAACGCACGCGTGCGTCAAGGCTCATGGGCTCGGCGCTTGGCCACTCCCGAGGAAGCGATCGCGAAGGCCCACCAGGACGCCGAACGACACGGCGATGAGCACCAGGCTCAAGACGATCGCCTCGTCCGGCTTCACCTCGTTCGCGATGTAGATGGCGAGCGGCATCGTCTGCGTCCGTCCCGGGAAGTTGCCAGCGAACGTGATCGTCGCGCCGAATTCGCCGAGCGCGCGTGCCCACGCCAGGACGGCCCCCGCGATGAGCCCGGGACGGATCGCCGGCACCGTCACGCGACGGAACACATACCACCGGGAGGCGCCGAGTGTCCGCGCCGCGTCCTCGTACCGTGTGTCCTGCTGACGGAACGCGGCCTCGACGGTCAACACCAAGAACGGCATCGCCACGAAGGTCTGAGCGACGATCACGCCCGCGGTCGTGAACGGCAGCGTGATGCCGAACCAGCGATCGAGGTACTGGCCGACAAGGCCGCGCCGACCGAGCGCGTAGAAGAGGGCGACGCCCGCGACCACGGGGGGCAGCACCATCGAGAGCGTGCACAGCGCTCTCGCCGCGCTTCTCCCAGGGAACTCGACTCGTGCCAGCAGCCAAGCGAGGGGCACTCCGAACAGGAGCGAGAAGAGGGTCGCCCAGGTCGAGCACCACAACGACAGCCTCAGCGCCGTCAACGAGCTGTGAGACGTGAGGATCGACCACGCGTCGCCCCACGGCACCTTCCAGAGCAAGCCCAGGAACGGCAGCGCGAAGAACACGAGCGCTGCGATCGCGAGGACGAGCACCGGGAGCGGCAGGCCCTCGTTCCGGACTGACCGGCGGGCCGCGCTCCGCTCGGTGGCGGGCGCCGAGGTGCTCACGGTGCCATGAAGCCGTACTTCGCGAGGATCTGCTGTCCGTCAGGGCCGAGGACGTAGTCGATGAAGGCCTGATCGACGTCGGCATGAGTCGACGCCTTGACCGACGCGATGGGGTACTTGGCGACGACGTTGATGTCGGCCGGGATGGTCACGGCCTCAGCCTTGTCCCCCGCTGCCATGACGTCGGTGATGTACACGATCCCCGCATCCGCCTCGCCCGCGGTCACCTTCGTGACGACGCCCTTCACGTTCTGCTCCTGGCTCACCGGAGTCACGGTGATCTTCGCAGCGTCGAAGACCTGCGCGGCGTACTTTCCGCACGGCACCTCCGGTGCGCACACGACGACCTTGACGTCAGGCTTGGCCAGGTCAGCCACTCCGGTGATGCCGGCTGGGTTGCCCTTCGGCACGATGATCGCGAGCAAGTTCGTCGCGAAGACGACCGGCTCGGTGCCGTTGAGGCCCGCGGTCGTGAGCTTGTCCATGTTGGAGGTGTCGGCAGACGCGAAGACGTCTGCTGGTGCCCCTTGGGTGATCTGCTGCACGAGCGCCGAAGAGGCATCGAAGCTGAAGGTCACCTTCGCGTCCGGATTGGCCTGCGTGAACGCGGTGCCGATCTCGGTGAAGGCGTCGGTGAGCGACGCCGCCGCGAACACGGTGATGTCACCCGACACGGGGACCGTGGTCGAGGCCGCTGACGTCGAGGCCGCGGAGGACGACGGCGCGCCCGTGGTCGCGGCTGCACCGGTCGTCGCGGCCGATGATCCGCTGTCGTCGCCGCACGCGGCGGCGAGGAACCCGAACAGCACGAGAAGGACGAGAAGCAACGATTGGGAACGACGCATGGCCGCGGACCGTACCAGACTGATAGTCAGCAATTGAATATGTTGGTCAGCCGTTGACGAAAGGAAACGACATGCGACTCAGCGCACGGAACCAGCTCGAGGCGAGGGTCGAAGCCGTGACTCTCGGCGAGGTGATGGCCACGGTCCGGGTGGCCCTCCCCGATGGTCAGCAGATCACCGCGGCCATCACCAGAGAAGCGACCGAAGACCTCGGCTTCGCCGTCGGCGATGAGGTCACCGTGATCATCAAGGCGACCGAGGTGATGCTCGCCAAGGACTAGCTCCTGAGCTCGCGCTGGAGTGACCGGTCCTCCGAGATCGACCGAGTCGTACCAGCCGCAGCGCACGTCGCCGATCGGTGTGTCGGCGTCTCGGAAGTACGGCTTCAAGTCGAGCAGGGGCGTGCCGTCGATCATGTCGACTCCCGCGAACGTCAGCCGGGGCGGCTCGACGGCGAGCAGCCGCACGAGGCTGAGCCCGATCGGGTTGGGTCGTCGCGGCCCCCGCATCGCGAAGATTCCGACCTCCTTGCCGGCACGCTGAAGCAGGAACGGCACCTGACGCAGCGCAGGCTCGGGCGCGAGGCCTCCGCCCGCGGGCCCGAGCCACGTGACGAGCCACGCGTGCGAGAAGTCGCCCAGGCCCTCGAGCCCGTCGAGGTACCGCGGGTCGAGCTCGATGACGCCGTGCTCTTCCTGGTTGAGCGCCGCCTGCACCGGCGTGTCGTCGAAGGTCGCGTAGCGAGTGCGGATCGTTCCGATCGGCTGGAGTGGGTACGAGCTCATCGAGTCGAGTCAGTCGACGAGGAGCTCGACGCGCTGGCGAGAAGATCGGCGCGCCGGCGAGGTCCGCGAGCACGTCTTGTCCCGTCAGCGCGTTCGCGCCGGCGGCTCCCCACCAGTTCGAGAACAGCACGAGCGTGCCCTCGAGCACGTCGTCGCCACTCTCGGCATCGACCTCGATCTCGCCGTGTTCGTTGCGCAGCCGCACCGACGCGCCTTCAGCGATGCCGAGGCGCGCGGCGTCGCCGGTCGCCATGCGCACACGAGGTGAACCCGCCATGTGCGCCAACCTCGGATGGTTCACGAAGGTCGAGTTGAGGAAGTGGTGCGACTTCGGCGTGAGCAAGGTGAACTGACCGTCGTCGGGCAGGGGGTCGCGGCCGTCGGGCGCATCCATCCCGCCCGCGCTGACGCGCACCTTCGAGCCGGTGCGCTCGCCGATGGGGACCTTCGCGAACCCTTGCTCGCGCAGCTGGTCGACGAGCGCATCGGGATACGCCGACAGGTATGTGGCCAGCAGCGCCTCGTCGTCCTCGGCGAACGCCTTGTCAGCGAAGCGGGGATCGTCGTCGGCCATCGTCGCGGCGAGCATCCGGAAGATCTCGGTGTTCGGACGGCTCTGTCCCCGCGGCGCGATCGCGGGCTGGTTGAGCGTGAGGTAGTAGTGCCCCCACGACCACAGCACGTCGAGGTGCTCGAGCTGCGTGGTCGCCGGAAGCACGACGTCCGCGTAGCTCGCCGACTCGGTCATGAACTGCTCGATCGCAACCGTGAAGAGCTCGTCTCGTGCGAGACCAGCGCGCACCGATCCCGAGTCCGGGACCACCACGACGGGGTTGCTGTTGTAGACGAGGAGTCCCGTCAACGGCGGATGCCCGTCGTCGAGGGTGCCGGCGAGCGCGCGTCCGAGCAGCACCATGTTGACCTGGCGCTCGGGCCTGTCGCCCCGGAGCTCGGGCTTGCTCATCTTCGCGTCGGGATGCGCGAAGGCTCCCGCCGAGTGCACGAGCGCTCCCCCACCTCGATGGCGCCACGCTCCGGTCACCGCGGGCAGCAGGATGGCCGCACGCACGCCGGTGCCCGCGTCCGCGTGACGCTGCGAGCCGGGACCGATCTTCACGAACGTCGGTCCCTCCGCCAGAAGCCGAGCGAACCCCGCGATCTCGTCCTCACGGAGCCCGGTCGCCGCTGACGCACGCGCGGAGGGGCCATTCGGCGGCACGAGCGCGGAGCTCGTCCGCGCCGTCGATGTGCTCAGCGATGAACGCGTCGTCGGCGAGTCCCTCCGCGAACAAGACGTGCATCGCGCCGAGGGCGAGCGCCGCGTCGCTGCCCGGCCGGAGCGCGAGGTGGACGTCGGCGGCCTTCGCCGTGCGCGTGCGCACCGGGTCGACGCACACGATGGTCGCGCCGCGCTTGCGGGCGTCGAGGAAGAACTTCCAGAGGTGCAGGTGGGTCGACACCATGTTCGCCCCCCACGCCACGACCGAGCGCGCGTTGACCGCGTCTTCGATGTCGGCTGCCGGCCACCCGCCGTAGGTCAAGCCCCACGCCGTCGCTCCTGCGGCAAAGCAGATCGTCCCGTCGATCTTCGCGGCGCCGAGCGCGTTGGCGAAGCGCGCGTCCATCGACGGACCGCCCTGCAGCACGCCGGAGGTGCCCATGTAGCTGAACGGGAGCACGCTCGTCGCCCCGCCGCGTTCGACTGCGGACAGCAGGCCGGCGCGGGCGACCCCGAGCGCTTCGTCCCAGGTCGCCTCCCGGAACGACGCGCTGCCCTTGGCGCCCGTGCGGACCAAGGGCGTGAGCAACCGGTCCGGGTGGTACGTGCGCTCCTCGTACTTCTGCACCTTGATGCAGAGGTGCCCGGCAGTGACCGGGTGCTCGGGGTTGCCGTGCACTCCCGTCACCACTCCGTCGTCGACGGTGGCGACCCAGGCGCAGTTGTCAGGGCAGTCGTGGGGGCAAGCCCCTCGCACCTCGATCACGCCCATCGCTCCAAGGCTATTGCGGCACCACTAGCTTCTGCCGCGTGCGGCGGCTGGGGGCGAGCACCGTGACGCTGAACGGCATCCGCCTCTTCGCTGGCCCGGTCGACGACCCCCGCGCCCGCCGCGCGAGCGACGCCATCGAGCTCGTCGCTGTCGGCCTTCTTCCTGGCGATCCTGGCCGTCATCTCGATCCCACCTACAACGATCGAGCGCGCGCTGATCACGTTCCTCGCGAGCTTCCCCGACTTCCTCGACGGGCTCTGGCAGGGGCTCTCCGACCTGATGCTCGTCGCCGCGATCTTCGTCCTGGTCGCGTCCGCAGTGCGACGCCGGGCGCGCTGCTGCGCGACCTTCTCCTTGCGGCCGTCGTGGCCGCAGTGATCGCCCTCGTCATCGGTCGCCTCATCGAAGGCGACTGGCTCCCGGCGTGGAGCACGTTGCGCAAGGTCGAGCCGCCGCCTTGGGTCCCCGCGCTGAGGATCGCCATCCTCGGCGCCGTGCTGCTCACGGCGAGACCCCACCTCAGTCGACCCGCCCGGCGCCTCACTGTGTGGCTCGTCGCCTTTGCCGCTCTCTCGGCAGCCATCCTCCAGGCGACGACGCCGAGCGGAGCGATCGCCGGTGTGCTCATCGCCACGATCGCGGCCGCCGTCGCTGCATCTGATCTTCGGATCGTGCGAAGGCAACCCGAGCCTCTCCGACGTCGCGGCCGCACTGGCACAGCTGGGTGTCGACGCGAGCTCGCTCGGCGCGGCCGACCGTCAGCAGGCAGGTCTCTTCCTCGTGAAGGCCGCAAGACGCTGACGGGGAGCCGCTCGTCGTGAAGGTGTACGGACGCGATGCCCACGACACCCAGCTCCTCGCGACGTTGTGGCGGACGATCTGGTACCGCGAGCCGGGTTCGCCGATCTGGTTCGGGCGGCGCACCCAGGTCGCGAACGAGGGCTTCATCACGCTGCTCGCCGCGCAGGCCGGAGTGGGGACCGAGACGGTGGTGACCGCGGGCGTGACGACGCGCGACGACGCACTGCTCGTGCTGCGGCCCGTCGGCACACTTTGGGATGACCTCGACGACCACAGCCGCGACGACGACGATCGTCGACGAGCTGTGGGAGGCAGCCAACCGTCTCCACGCCGCGGGCATCACCCACGGCCAGCTCGACGCCGAGCACGTGAGCGTCGTCGACGACGGTGACGGTGTCGGCGTCGCCGTCGTCGACTTCCGCGGCGCCGAGGTCGCGTCGTCACCAGACCGCATCCGCGGCGAGAACGCGCAGGTCCTCGTCACGAGCACGAAGGCGCTCGGTGCGGAGCGGGCGCTCGAGGCTGCCCGGCGAGCGCTCGGCGACGACGAGACGAACGCGCTCCTCCCCTTCCTCCAGCTTCCGGCTCTCACACGTTCGCAACGGCGCGCCGTGCGCCGTGACGAAGTCGAGCTCGACGAGCTTCGCAACGCTGCCGCTGCCGACCTCGGCGTCGAGCCTCCGGAGCTGCAGAAGCTGCGCCGGGTCACGAGGGGATCGGTCCTCCAAGCGGCGCTGCTGGTCATCGCGTTCCTCGCGCTCTTCCGCGTGGTCAGCGGCATCGACTTCGACGAGCTGCGCGTCTCCCTTGGCGACGCGACGTGGTGGATCATCGCCGTCGGCTTCGTCGTCGCGCAGACCCCACGCTTCACGCAGGCGCTGTCGACGCTGGGCGCATCACCGATCCCTCTTGCCCCTCGGTCCCGTGTACGCGCTCCAGCTCGCGGCGTCGTACGTGAACCTCGCGATCCCCGCGAGCGCTGCACGCATCGCGGTGAACGTGCGCTTCTTCCAACGCCACGGCCTGGCGACCGGTTCGGCTCTCGCCGTCGGCGCGCTCGATGGCCTCAGTCGGGTTCGTGGTGCAAGCTCTCTCTACTCCTGTCGCTGCTGCTCTTCACGCTCGGCCTCCCTCGACGTCGCCTTCAGCGACGCGCTGTCCGGCGGTGCGGGCAAGCTCCTCGTCACGATCGTCATCGTCGTGGTCGTGGTCTCTCCTCTTCGTGCTTATCGTGCCGAAGCTTCCGTCGCAACGCGATCACCCACGTGAAGAGCGTCCTCGCCCAGGCGACCGCAGGCGCTCCACGGACTGCGCTCGCCACGCGGTTGCCTCCTCTGGACCGGCGAACGACACGAAATCCGTTGACCCGGCTTCGCGTCAGTCAATGCCACATGGCAGCGAATGGCGCATGTCACATTGCGTCAGGATCGAAGTGCTGCGAGGCTTTGGGACCGTGATCGAGTCGGGCCTGCGCGAGCGCAAGAAGGAGCGCACGCGCCAAGACCTCATGCGGTCGGCCCTCCGTCTCTTCGCCGCCCGGGGCTTCGACCAGGTCACGGTCGAGGAGATCGCCGCCGACTGCGAAGTCTCCCCCCGCACGGTCTTCCGCTACTTCTCCTCGAAGGAAGACGTCCTCTTCGCCCAGGGCGACCGGTCGCTCGCCCGCCTCATCGAGACGCTCCAGGGCGAGCTGCCGGACGTGCCCCCGCTCGAGGCCCTTCGCCGGGCGATGCACACCCTCTCCGAGGACTACCTCGAGGACAAGGAGGCGGTCGTCCTCCGCCACCAGATCATGTCGGCGACGCCGGCCCTGCGCACCCGCGCAGCCGAGCGCCAGCAGGGCTGGGAAGCCGCAGTGATCGACCAGCTGCGCACCGGCGGTCAGATCGGCGGGATGAGCGACCTCGACGTGCGTCTGGTCGTCGCCGCCGCGATGACCGCCCTTCGCGTCGCCGTGACCGTGTGGGTCAGCGACAGCACCGACCTCGACCTCGACCACCTCATCGACACCACGTTCGACCGGCTGCGCCGCGGCCTCTGACCTCGAAAGCGCCTTCGTTGCTCGTTCGCCTCCTCCGCACAAAGCTCCGCCCCTACCGCTCGGTGCTCATCGCAGTGTGCGTGCTGCAGTTCTTGCAGACGATGTGCACGCTGTACCTGCCGACGCTCAACGCGAAGATCATCAACAACGGCATCCTGACGGGCGACAACGCCTACATCCTGCGTGTCGGCGCGCTGATGCTGGTCATCACGCTCGTGCAGATCTGCTTCGCCGTCGGCGCGGTGTACTACGGGTCGCGCGCGTCGATGGGCTTCGGGCGCGACGTGCGCGGCAACCTGTTTCACAGCGTCACCGGGTTCTCGAGCCGGGAGGTGAACCAGTTCGGTGCACCGTCGCTGATCACGCGGATCACGAACGACGTGCAGCAGGTGCAGATGATGGTCTTCATGACCTGCACGTTGCTCGTCGCGGCACCGATGACCGCTATCGGCGGCACGTTCCTGGCGCTGCGCGAGGACGTCGGGCTCTCGGCGATCCTGCTCGTCAGCATCCCGGCGCTCCTCGTCATCGTCGGTTCGATCATCTCCCGCATGGTGCCCACGTTCCGCGTGATGCAGGACCGGATCGACGGAGTGAACCGGGTCCTGCGAGAGCAGATCACCGGCGTGCGCGTGGTGCGCGCCTTCGTGCGCGAGCCCGAGGAGACCGAGCGCTTCGACGCAACGAACGATGAGCTCACGGCCACCTCGCTGAGGGCTGGCCGGCTGATGGCGATGATGATGCCCAGCGTCATGCTCGTCATGAACATCTCGAGCGTCGCGGTGATCTGGTTCGGCGCGAACCGCATCGCCGACGGCACGCTCACCCTCGGCGCGATGATCGCCTTCCTCAGCTACCTCACGCAGATCCTCCTGGCCGTGATGATGGCGACCTGGATGGCCGCGCTGATCCCTCGCGCCGCTGTGTGCGCTGACCGCATCCAGGAGGTGCTCGACACCGACACCTCCGTCGTCATCTCGCCGACCGCCGTCAACGAGGTCCGGTCCCGAGGCGTCGTCGAGATGCGGAACGTCGCCTTTGCGTACCCGGGAGCCGAGGCGCCAGTGGTCTGCAACGTGAGCTTCACGTCGCTGCCGGGGCAGACGACCGCGATCGTCGGCAGCACCGGCTCGGGCAAGACGACGCTCATCAGCCTCGTGCCTCGCCTGTTCGACGCGACCGAGGGCACCGTCTTCGTCGACGGTGTCGACGTGCGCGACCTCCAACCCGAGGTCTTGTGGGACCGCGTCGGCCTGGTGCCACAGAAGCCGTACCTCTTCTCGGGCACGGTGGCGAGCAACCTGCAGTACGGCAAGCCCGACGCGACGGAAGAGCAGATGTGGGAAGCGCTCGAGATCGCGCAAGCCCGCGACTTCGTCGCCGCGATGCCGGGCGGGCTCGAGGCTTCGATCTCCCAGGGCGGCACGAGCGTGTCGGGAGGTCAGCGGCAGCGCTTGGCCATCGCTCGCGCCGTCATTCGCAGGCCCGAGATCTACTTGTTCGACGACTCGTTCTCGGCGCTCGACCTCGCCACCGACGCGCGGCTGCGGGCTGCGCTCGCTCCCCACCTCGCCAACTCGACGGTGCTCGTCGTGGCGCAGCGCATCTCCACGATCCTCACCGCCGACCAGATCCTGGTGCTCGACGACGGTGTGCCAGTCGGCCTCGGCCCCCACAGCGAGCTGCTCAGCACCTGCCCCACCTATGCCGAGATCGTCTCCTCCCAGATGAGCTCGCAGGACGCGGCATGAGCGACACCGACGGCAAGGTGCCGACCAACGGCAAGTCGACCAACGGCGATCCCGCGAACGGCGAAGAGAAGGTCGCCCCTCCGGCCGGCGAGCGCGTCGGTTTCGGCAGCGGTCGCATGCCCTCCGCGGGCATCCCGATGGAGAAGTCGCTCAACTTCGGCCCATCGGTCAAGCGACTGCTGCGCCGGATGGGGCCCGACCGCCGGCTCCTCGGCGTCGTCTTCGTCCTTGCCGTCATCGGCGTCACCCTGGTCGTCTTCGGGCCGAAGGTTCTCGGCCACGCGACCGACCTGATCGTGTCGGGCCTCTTCGGCGGCGGCAGCATCGACTTCGGGGAGCTGCACAAGACGCTGCTGCTCGCGGTCGGCTTGTACTCGGCATCAGCGGTGCTGGTCTGGCTCCAGGGGTACATCCTCGCCGGCGTCGTGCAGCGCACCATGTTCCGGCTGCGCGCCGACGTCGAAGACAAGCTCAACGCGCTCCCGCTGAGCTACATCGACCAGCATGCGCGCGGCGACCTGCTCAGTCGAGTCACGAACGACATCGACAACATCGCGCAGAGCCTCCAGCAATCGCTGAGCCAGCTCCTGACGTCGACCCTCACGATCATCGGGGTCACGGTCATGATGATCACGATCTCGCCGTTGCTCGCCCTCGTCGCGATCTTCACGATCCCCATCTCCCTCTTCACGATCAAGCGGATCGCCAAGCTCGCGCAGCCTCGCTTCATCGCGCAGTGGCGGCACACCGGCATGTTGAACGCCCAGGTCGAGGAAGCGTTCACGGGCCACGCGATCGTCAAGGCGTTCGGGCGACAGCACGAGGTCGAAGAGCGGTTCCAGACCACGAACGACGAGCTCTACGACGCCAGCTTCGGCGCGCAGTTCGCGTCGGGCGCCATCCAGCCGGCGATGATGTTCATCGGCAACCTCAACTTCGTGGCGATCGCCGTCATCGGCGGGCTGCGTGTGTCGTCGGGCGCGATGACCATCGGCGACATCCAGGCGTTCATCCAGTACTCACGCCAGTTCACCCAGCCGATCACGCAGGTGGCCTCGATGGCCAACGTGCTGCAGTCCGGCATCGCATCGCTCGAGCGCGTCTTCGAGCTGCTCGACGCGATCGAGCAGACGCCCGACGCGCTGCCTCCCGCCTATGTCTCGCAGCCGCGGGGCCGGGTCGAGTTCGAGCACGTGAACTTCTCGTACGACAAGGACCGCGAGCTCATCCGCGACCTCTCCCTCGTCGCGGAGCCGGGGAGCACGGTCGCGATCGTCGGGCCGACCGGAGCCGGCAAGACGACGCTCGTCAACCTGATCATGCGGTTCTACGAGCTCGACGGAGGCCGCATCACGCTCGACGGTGTCGACATCTCGCAGATGCGGCGCCGCGACCTCCGCGGGGACATCGGCATGGTGCTGCAGGACACGTGGCTCTTCGGAGGCACGATCCGAGACAACATCGCCTACGGCAACCCCGACGCCACCGAGGAGCAGGTCATCGCGGCGGCGAAGGCCGCGTACGTCGACCGCTTCGTGCACATGCTTCCGCAGGGCTACGACTCGGTCGTCGACGACGAGGGCGGCAGCATCAGCGCCGGCGAGAAGCAGCTCATCACGATCGCCCGTGCGTTCCTCGCCGACCCGGCGATCCTCATCCTCGACGAAGCGACCAGCTCGGTCGACACGCGCACTGAGGTGCTGATCCAGAAGGCGATGTCCGCGCTGCGCTCGTCGCGCACGAGCTTCGTCATCGCCCACCGCCTCTCCACGATCCGCGACGCCGACACGATCCTCGTCATGGACGCCGGGCAGATCGTCGAGCAGGGCAACCATGCCGAGCTGCTCGCCGCGGGCGGCGCGTACGCCAACCTCTACAACGCGCAGTTCGCCGGCGCCGCAGTCGACCTCGACCTCGTCCGAGTGTTCACACTGGAGCGCGTATAGTGCCGAGCGTGAACACCTGCCGTCAGAGGGGCTTGCGCAGCTTCACGAACCCGAAGTCGGTGCGCAGCGCGCCCGTGTGCTCGTCGAACGGGAACGGCTCGCGCTCGCCCGTGATGACGTAGCCGCGGCGCTCGTACCAAGCGAGCAGCTCCTGGCGAACGTCGATCACCACAGCGGTCATCGCCCTGACGTCCCACAGGTCGCGCACCGACTGCTCGGCTCGGTCCAGCAGTGCTCGTCCGAGCCCCCCGTTCTGCAGCCGAGGGTTCACCGAGAACATGCCGAAGTAACCCTCTTCGCCGTGCTTCTCGATCAGCACGCAGCCCACGAGAACGCCGTCGGCCTCGGCCAGCAAGAAGCGCGCGTCAGGCTGCTCGTACAGCTCGGTGACCTCTTCGATGCTCGTGCGCTCACCCGCGAGCAGGTGCGCCTCGCTCGACCAGCCCTTCGCCGACTCGGGACCGCGGTACGCGAGCTCGATGAGCGCCCTCATGGCAGGGATGTCGTCAGTGGTCGCGTAGCGGTAGGTCGGCTCGGTCATGGCGCACCATGGTCGCGTATGGTCGGGCCGTGGCCGACACCGAGGCGCGACCTGAGAGCAAGAACGAACAGCTCGTCCGCCAGTTCTTCGACACGCTGAGCACGGGCGACCTCGAGGCACTGCGGGTCCTGATCCACCCGGAGGGCAGCTGGGAGGTCATGGGCACGACGATCCCGGGCGCGGGCCTGACGAGTGGCCGCGACGCGGTGATCGACGAGTTCCTCGCCCCAGTGCGGGGGATGTTCGAGCCCGGCGATCCGAAGGTCGCGATCAAGCGCATGGTGTCGAACGGCGACACGGTCGCGGCCGAGACCGAGGCGATCGGCATGCTGAGCAACGGCAACCGGTACCACAACCGCTACTGCTGGATGATCGACTTCAAAGACGGGCAGGTGTGCCATCTGAAGGAGTACATGGACACCGCGTACATCATGAGCGTCGTCTGAGCTTGTTCACCGCCGTGCGCAGCGGGCCCGGTGCGAACGAGTTCGGCGAGGTGATCGGGGATCGTGAAGCTGGGCCGGTCACCGTGGCGCTCGTGATCGACGAACCCCGACAACGTCCGGCGTGACACCGTCGCCACGACGCGGCGCACGACCTTGTCGTGCACGACGCAGCCACGATGACCGGCTGCTGAGGTCGCGCATGCTGCCGACGAGGTGACGGGTCCAGTCCGCGCGGGGCATGTCCAACAGATCAGCGGTCTCGTCGCCGATGAACAGCCGCGACGTCGACGCCGCGACGCCCCTCAGCGGCTTGATGACGATGAACGATCCGACCAGATCGATCAGCGCGCCTGTCATCTTCGTGCCCGCCTCGCTCCTCTTCTGGTTGCGCTTGATGATGAGCTGCTCGATCTCGTCCATCTCGGCGCGCTCGAGGGGCAACAGGTCGGGCGCGATCCCGAGGAGCCAGCCCACGACGTTCCATAGGTGGCAGTAGTCGCTCGCGGCGGTGGCGTCGTAGTCGATCTGCAGGCGATCGAGCACGTGGAGGAGCGATGAGCTGTACGAGATCATCGCCCCGAGCAGGTGCTCCTGATTGATCGGCTCGCCCCAGCTCTCGTCCCAACGAGGCCAGACCGACGCATCAGACGTGCGCACGACGCGAGGGTCGGTGCGGATCAGATGCCGCACGCCCGCGTGCATGAGCCGAACCAGCCGTGCGGTCTCGTATCCCGGCCGACCCGGCTCGAGCGCGCCCGGCGCGGTGACGTCGAGCACGAACTGGGCCGACTCGAGGATCCGACGCTTGGCGTCGGTCTCGAGCTGGGCGGTGAGCGCGAGCACCTGCACCCCGTCGTGCGCGGCGTAGGCCAGCGGGAGTGACGAAAGGAACAGCCCGAGCCCGAGCTGGAGCCCCCACTCCGCGAAGAACGCACTGCCGCGTGACAAACGACCACGATCGACCCATTCCGGCAGAGGCGGCTGCTCCTTCAACCACGCCGCGACGTGGGGATCCTGCATGTCAGTGCCCATGTACCGCCCCGCGAGCACCCCGACTGAAGAAGTCGGTTGGCGGACGGTCGAGGTAGTGCTCCGCGATGCGATCGGCTTCGGGGTCGGTGCGGTTCCGCAGGCCCTCGAGCGTCGCGAGGTCGACTGGTGACACGAGCACTCCGTTCCTCGATCGAGCCGCGATCGTAGGTCCAGTACGTTTCCTCGATCACCACCGAGCCAGCCGAGGGGCGCCCGCTACCGACCGGCGTGCTGAGCTTCCTGCTCACCGACGTGGTCGACTCGACAGCGCTCTGGGAGCGCGCGCCGGTGCCCATGGACTCCGCGCTCGCCCGCCACGACGCGCTCATCGCGTCTGCGGTCGAGGCTCACGGCGGGGTGCTCCTCAAGCACAAAGGCGAGGGCGACAGCACGTTCTCGGTGTTCGCGAGTGCGATCGCGGCGGCCGCGGCGGCCACCGAGGCGCAACGACTGCTCGCGGCGGAGCAGTGGAACGACGCGACGCTGATCTCGGTGCGGATGGGCATCCACACCGGTGAGGCCTTCCAGCGCGGCCGGGACTACTACGGGCAGACGGTGAACCGGGCCGCGCGCGTGCGTGCGCTCGCGCAAGGCGGCCAAGTGCTGCTCAGCGCGGCGGCGGCGGCGCTGGTCGAGACGCAGCTCCCCGACGGAACCGAGCTGCAGTTCCTGCGCAGTGAGCTGCTCCGAGGCACCGAGAAGGTCGAGGCGATCCACGAGCTCGTCGACCACCAGCGGCCCCGGCTGGCGACAAGGGGAACGGGCGACATGCCTCCGGCCGCGCCGTCGCTCCCTGTCCCGTTGGCGTCGTCGCTCCCCAGCGTGTTCGTCGGCCGCCGCGACCTCACCGAGACGATCCACGCCGCGCGCGACCGCGCTGCCCGCGGCTCGGTCGAGACCGTGCTCCTCGGAGGCGAGCCCGGCGCGGGCAAGACGAGCATCGCGTCGGCGATCGCCCGCGTCGCGCACGGCCACGACTGGACGGTGCTCTTCGGGTCGTGCGACGAGCTCGTCACCACTCCGTACGAGCCCTTCCGAGAGGCGATCGGTGAGTACGTCAGCTGCGCGCCGATGTCAGTGCTGGCCGACCATGTCGCGAGGCACGGCGGTGAGATCGGGCGCCTGACGCCGAACCTGTCGGCGCGAGTGGGCGGGCTGCCCCTCACCGAAGCCGAGGACCCCGAGACGAGCCGCCGCCTGCTCTTCGAAGCCGTCGCCGACCTCGTGCGCCGCGCGGCGGCCGACCGACCGGTCCTGTTCGTGCTCGACGACATCCAGTGGGCGGACCGCAACACGCTGCTGCTGATCCATCGGCTCGCGAGCGGACGCGACGCCGCACGCCTCGTCCTCCTCGGCACCTATCGCTCGACCGAGGCGGACGTCCCCGACTTCGCATCGGTGCTCACCCAGCTCCGTGGGCTTCCCTCCGTCGCTGACCTCCAGGTCGAGGGTCTCGACCACACCGCGCTCGTCGACCTGCTCGAGGCGGGTGCGGGCCATGCGCTCGCTGAGGAGGGCCAGGACGTCGCGTCCTACCTTCTCGACGAGACCGACGGCAACGCGCTGTTCGCGGTCGAGCTCGTGCGTCACCTCGTCGAGACCGAGGTGCTCGCCCCCGATGCCGAGGGCCGGTGGCACGCCCAGGCCGACCTCGCGCACATCGAGGTGCCGCGCAGCGTCAGGGCGGTCCTGCGCACCCGAGTCGGACGTCTCGACCCCGAGGCCCAGCGTGCCCTCGCGGTGGCGTCCATCGCGGGTCGAGAGTTCGATCCGGCCGTGATCGCGGCCGTGCTCGAGCTCGACGAGCTCGCCGTGCTCGACCAGATCGAAGCCGCGGTGCGGGCGTCGTTGGTCCGCGAGATCCGCGCCGGGCACTTCCAGTTCGCGCATGCGCTCGTGCAACAGGCGCTCTACGACGATCTCGGCGCGACCCGTCGTTCGCTGCATCACCGCCAGCTCGCGATCGCGCTCGAGAAGCAGCCGGGCCACATCCCCGCCGCCGTCCTGGCGACGCACTGGGCGGCGACGGGACGCGACCACCGCGACCGCGTCGCCGAGTGGGCACGGCGCGCCGGCGACGAGGCCACGACCGCGCTCTCGCCCGAGGAAGCGATCCGCTGGTACACCACCGCGCTCGACGCGATCGACGCGAACGACCCCGCGCGTGTCGACGTCCTCATCGCGCTCGGTGGCGCGCAACGTTGGGCCGACGCCGACGCGTTCAGGCAGACCCTGCTCGACGCGGCGGCACTCGCCGAACGGATGGGCGACGACGACGGGCTCGTACGCGCCGCGCTCAGGAACAACCGTGGCGGCGCGAGCCGTGCCGGCGCGGTCGACACCGAGCGCGTGGCCGTGCTCGAGCGCGCGCTCGAGGTCGTCGGACCCGACGACAGCCCCGAGCGAGCCCGCTTGCTGGCGACGCTGGCGATCGAGCTCTCACAGGGCGCCGAATGGGAGCGTCGCCTGGCGCTCGCGGACGAAGCCGTCGCGTGTGCCCGTCGACTCGGCGACGAGGTCACCCTGCTCCGTGTGCTGCTCCACACGACCGAGGCGACTCGACTCCCGCCGACGCTCGAGCAGCGGATCGTCGACACCGAGGAGATGTTCGACATCGCGAAGCGGCTCGGCGACCCCGTGCTGCTCGGCATCGCCGCGCTCCGCGAGGCGCGGGTGATGATCGAGGCCGCCGACTTCGACCAAGTCGACGAGGCGATGTCGGTGCTCGAGGACGTCGCCCACCTCGACCAGTACCTCCGCCTGAGCAAACCGAGCGTCCTCGCCGTGCTCGCGCACGTCGAGGGCGACTTCGCGCGCGGCCCGCGAGCTCGCGGAAGAAGCGCTCGTCGTGGGCGGCAGCGAGGGCGACGCGCTTGCCGTCTACGGCGCCACGACGGGACAGGTGCTCTGGGACATGGGGGCGTTGGCCTCGATGACGCCCGCGCTGGAACAGACGAGCCAAGCCCATCCCGGCGTGACCGGGTTCCGCGGCTTGCTCGGCTGCGCGTACTTCGACGCCGGACGGCTCGACGACGCGCGCGCCATCCTGCGCCACGAGGTCGAGACGCGCTTCAGCGAGCACCCGTTCAACCCGCTCTGGCTCATCACGATCTCGGAGTTCGCATCGTTGTGCATCGCGCTCGGAGAAGTCGAGGCGGCGCCGATGCTCTACGAGATCCTCGAGCCGTGGAGGGGACGGGCGAACTCGAGCGTCGTGTCGATCAATGGGCTCGTCACCGAATCGCTCGCGGGCTTGGCGCTCACGGCCCGCGACTTCGACCGAGCCGAGCGCGACGCAAGCGAGGCGCTCGAGCAGGCGGCGCGGGTCGGCGCCCGGGTGTCGGCGACGCGTACACGCCTGGTGCAGGCGCGCTTGCTCGCGGCGCGCGTGGCGATCGTGGCGGTGCGCTCCGAGAAGCACGATTCGTCGAGGCCGAAGCAGCGGCGATAGGCATGGCCGCGGTCGAGCGTCTGACCGCCGGGCTCGTCGCAAGCCTCGAATCGGGGTCGGTGCCCTCGACGTGAGCGACCACGACGGGCAAGCGACCGCCGTCTCGATCATCGCGCGGCTGCGATCGTGGGGCGCTCCTTGGTACGCGGCGCTGTTCTTCGGCGCGCGGCACGTCGGGCGCATCACGGCGCCGATGCGCTCGCAGCAGTTCATCCACTTCTGCCACTGGATGGTGCTGTCGTCGATCCCGGGCCAGGACGGAGCACCGAAGCGGCTCCCCCGCCCGATCCTCTGGTTCGAGAGCAACTACGACGGCGACGTCGTCCGCTACATGGACACGTTCGCTCGAGTCATCCCGTGGCGGATGCGCGCCGGCGTGGACGCCGACCGAGGGCTTCCCCGACGTGTTCCCGCCCGCGCCGTTCCATCAGTGGACGACGGACAACGCCTACGAGACGACGCACTACTGGTCGGCGTATCCGGAGGCGACGACCCGCGACGTCGGCCGCGCGCTCCGGGTGCACAAGGCGTTCGGCGCACTGCCCTCGCCCGATCGGGCGATCACGCCCGACGAGTTCGCGCGCGAGTGGGCGGGCTTCCTCGCCAGCGTGCAGGGTGACCTGTGATGGTCACGCAGCTCAGCATCCTCACCGCGGTGCTCGAAGGCCACGCCGACGTCCTCCGGTCGACGATCGAGGCGATCCCGAGCTCGCGACGGAAGTCCGTTCGCGTCTGTGGCGGGAACGCACAACGGGCGCTGGGTGGTGGTGACGCCGAGGCCGATCGCTCCCGACACGGTGCTCATGTGCTCCGCCACGATCGACCGGCCGGTCGACGAGTGGCTCGTCGACTTCGTGCGTGTGCTCGGTCCGACCGCCGGTGCGATCTGGTCCCACTGCGCGGGCTGGCCCGAGCAAGCCGACCGCCAGATCGACTGGCTTTCGGCCCACCGCGTGCACGCTGCGCTGTCGTTCGCGACCTGGGACGTGCCCGCCGCCGAGATCGTCGACGCGCTCGCGACTCGTGCGCGCGTCGAGCGACTCGTGCTGCGCGCGCAGGGCCTCGACGCCGCCGCGCTGCTTGCCGCGTACCGCGAGGAGCTCGTCCGATGATCCGGGGTGTGCGCTGGCAGCGAGGCCCTGACCCGGGCGGTGTCGTGCCGGGCAAGGTGCAGGGGAACGTGCTGCGTCCCTACGGGTACCCCGTGTCGACCCATGTCTTCGCGTGGATCGGACCAGCCGACAGCGGGCGCGCCGCGCTCGCCGAGCTCGTCCCTCAGGTGACGGCGGGAGCGCCCTGGGTCGAGGGACCACCATCGACGCTCAACATCTCGTTCACGTACCCCGGCCTCGCCGCGCTCGGTCTCCCAGAAGCGCTCCTCGCCTCGTTTCCCGATGCGTTCAGGCAGGGGATGGCCGCGCGGGCCTCGACGCTGGGGGACACCGGCAGCTCCGACCCTTCACAGTGGGAGGAGGGCCTCGGCACCGGGGACGCGCACGTCCTCTTCACGATCCACGCGACGTCTGCCGAGCACGAGCGCATCGCGCTCGATCGCCTGCACGCATGCCTGGATGCGCACGGCCTGCGCGTCGTCACCGAGCAGCGGGCCGAGCGCCTGCCGGATCGGAAGGAGCACTTCGGCTATGCCGACGGCGTCGGTGAGCCGGTGCTGCAGGGTGTCGGCGGCGCGGTGTTCGGCGAGGGCCACGTCGGCACGTTCCACCACTGGCACGGCGTCCCCATCGGCGAGCTCTTCCACGGGCACATCGATGCGGATGGCTACCCGGCCCCCGGTCCCGCGGCCCCCTTCGATCGAGACGGGACGTTCAAGGTCTGGCGCAAGCTCCACGAGGACGTCGCGACGTTCCGCACCTGGACGACCGAGCAGGCGGCCCGGATCGGCATGGACGAGCAGCTGTTGCGGGCCAAGCTCGTCGGCCGGTGGCCCGACGCGTCACCGCTCGCGCTGACACCCGACCGTCCCGAGCCGGCCTTGGGCCTCGATCCCGATCGGGTCAACGCGTTCGACTACAGCGACGACCCCGAGGGCATCAGATGCCCGCTCGGCGCGCACATCCGTCGAACGAACCCACGGTGCGGGCTCGCATCAGACGATGCGCTGACGGCCCGCCAGCGCATCGTGAGGCGGGGCATGACGTACGGGCCGCCCCTCGCCGAAGGTGCGCCCGACGACGGCGCCGATCGCGGCATCTTCTTCGTCGCCTACATGGCCGACATCGAGCGGCAGTACGAGTTCATCCAAGCGAACTGGTGCAACGACGGCGACGCGGTCCATGTCGGCCACGACCGCGACCCGTTCATCGGGAGCGCGCCGGGAGACCACAAGTTCACGATCCCCGGCGACGTGCCGAAGTTCGTCCACCCCCTTGTCGAGCTCGTGACGACCAGAGGCGGCGAGTACCTGTGGGTTCCCTCCATCGACGGACTCCGCCGCCTCGCGAACGCCGACTGGTCCGCTCCCCCGCCGCTCGCGTCGACACACTCGGCCGCGGGCGTGCTTCTCGGCACCGCGCTCGCTCCCCTCGGCGCTGCCATCGGGTTCACGCGCGGCAAGCGCGCCGTTCATCCCGTCGGCGCCGCCTACGAGGCAACCGTCGTCGTCGAGGATTCGGGTTGGGACCTGTTGGAAGGCACGGTGCTCGGACGACCCGGCTCGTACCGAGCCGTCGCGCGACTGTCGCGGGGCTTCGGCATGCCGTTGCGGTGGCGCGACGTGCACGGGATCGCGGTGCGCATGTTCGATGCGGGCGGTCCTGCCATCCCGCAAGACCTGCTCGTCGCGACCGCGCACCGGAAGTCGTCGGGACGCGACGCGACGTCGGTCACGCCGCGCTACGAGCAGGTCTTCTCGTCGATGCTCCGCCTCCGCGCGCCCAACGGGGAGGTGATCGTGCGCGCCTCGCCACTCCAGCCGATGCCCGAGGACGAGACAGTGCACGCGTACGTCGCCGGAAGGTGGGAGTTCGAGATCGGCGTGTCGCCGCCGGGCGGCGAGGCGCGACCAGTCGCGCGCCTCACCCTCGGCGCACCGCTCTCGCGCGAAGCGACTGAAGCGCTCGAGTTCAACCTGGCGCACGACGGAGGCGGGCTCGTGCCGGTCGGCGTGCTGAACCAGGCCCGCCCGATCGTGTACCGGGCGAGCCAAGCCGGCCGTGCCGCGCGGAGGCGACTGACTTCGTAGCTCAGTCGAGCGTGCGCTTGCGGAACAGATGGTTCGCGAGCGGCACGCACACCGCGCAGATCACGGCACTCCACGCGAGCGCCATGAAGACCGGATGCTGCGCCGCGAACGAGTGCGACAGCGCCGCCGGGTTGGGATTGCCGAACAGCTCACGAACCGCGGCTGCGACCGACGAGACCGGGTTCCACTCCGCGATCGGCTGCATCCACCCTGGCATCGTCTGTGAAGGCACGAAGCAAGTGGAGATGAACGCGAGCGGGAAGATCAGGATGAAGCCGATCCCCTGCGCGGACTCCGGATCGCCGACGGAGAGGCCGACGCACGCGTTGGCCCAGCTCATCGCGTAGGCGAACAGCACCGCGACCGACACCCCTGCGACCACCCCGAGCAAGCCGTTGCCGGGCCGCCAGCCGATGAGCAGGCCGGTGAGCACCACGATGGTGCCGCACAGGACGCTCGCGAGGAGATCCGAGAGCGTGCGGCCGGCGAGGATCGCGCTCTGCCGCATCGGCAGGGTGCGGAACCGGCTGATGATGCCGGTCGACAGGTCGCTGCTGAGCCCGACCGCAGTGCCCACCGAGGAGGTCGTGAGGTTCATCACGACGAGCCCGCCGATCGCGAACGCCTTGTAGCTGCCTCCGCCGGGCAACACCATCGCGCCCCCGAAGACGTACACGAAGAGCAGCGTGAACAGCACGGGCTGCACGGTCGCGTCCGAGAGCTGCATCGGCTCACGACGAACGTGGACGAGGTTGCGTCGGGTCAGCACCGCGACGTCTTGGGTCCATTCCGCAGTAGTGCTCATGTCAGACCTCCAAGAGATCAGGGGAGGGCTCGTGCGTCCTCGGCGGGGTGACCCGTGAGCGAGAAGAACACGTCGTCGAGCGAGGGATGGTGGATCTGGAAGTCGTCGACCTCGACCCCTGCGGCGTCGAGCGCGCGGATGAACGCCGTCGCGAGGCCCGGGCGGATCGTCACCGGAGCCGTGAGCCGTCGGCCGTCGTCGGCGACGTGCACGGGGCCCGACACCAGCGGCGCGAGCACATCGGCAGCAGCGCGGTCGGGCGCGACCAGGGTCACCTCGAGACGCTCCCCGCCGACGCGCGCCTTCAGCTCGTCCGCGGTGCCTTGTGCGATGACGAGACCGTGGTCGATGACCGAGATCTTGTCGGCGAGCGCGTCGGCCTCATCGAGGTACTGCGTCGTGAGGAGCACGGTGGTGCCGCCCGAGACGAGCCCGCGGATCGCCTCCCACACCCGCTGCCGGCTCGTCGGGTCGAGCCCGGTCGTCGGCTCGTCGAGGAAGAGCACGGGGGGCTCGGAGACCAGGCTCGCGGCGAGGTCGAGTCGGCGACGCATGCCGCCCGAGTAGGTCTTCACCATGCGGTCCGCGGCGAACGAGAGCTCGAACTGCTCGAGCAACGCGTCGGCCCTCGCTTGGGCATCGGCTCTCGAGAGACGCGACAGCTGCCCGACCATCAGCAGGTTCTGTGTGCCCGTGAGCTGCTCGTCGAGCGAGGCGTCCTGACCGGTGACGCCGATGATCCGGCGGACGGCGCCCGCGTCGGTCACGACGTCGTAGCCGCCGACGGTCGCGGTGCCGGCGTCGGGAAGGGTCATCGTCGTGAGGATGCGGATGGTCGTGGACTTGCCGGCGCCGTTCGGGCCGAGGACGCACAAGATGGTGCCTGCGGGCACCTCGATGTCGACCGAGCGGATGGCGACCTGCTCGCCGTACCGCTTCTGAAGGCCGCTGGCTTCGATCATTCGGGGGATCCTTTCGCTTGCATCTCCACATATTGCGATATATCGCTACATATCGCAATATGACGAAGATCACGGCGAGAACTTGCTTGCCGCACGGTAAGTGCTTACCTGCCGGCCGTCAAGTAGGCTCCCGCCATGACAAGCGACACACGTCAGCGCATCCTCGACGTGGCCTCCGAGCTCTTCGCCACGCAGGGGTACGACGCGACGTCGCTGCGCGAGATCGCCGATCGCATGGGCTTCACGAAAGCCGCGCTCTACTACCACTTCCAGAGCAAGGACGAGATCCTGAAGGCCCTCGTCGAACCGGCCTACGAGCTCGTGAGCGAGCTCATCGAGCGGCTCGAGACGGCGACCGGCGTCGAAGATTGGGCCGATGCGCTCACCGACGTGATCGCGTGGTTCTACGACAACCTCGCCTTCTTCCGGCTCTTCGACCGCAACCGTCACTCCGTCGAGCTCCTCAGCGAGTTCTTCTCGACGCAGGAGCACCTGCAGATGCACCAGCGGGTCGCGGCCGCCGCGCACGCAGCGGCGTCGAGCGTCCAAGAGGAGATCCGCATGATCGCGGCCCTCGGTGCGGTGACTGGGTTCGACGACTGGGCGCCGACGCTCCTCGCTGCGAGCCCGCCCGAGATGCTGCGCGCCGAGCTGACCGCCACGGTCCGCGACATCCTCCGGCTGCCGGCTCGTCGCCGCGCGAAGACGTTGGCGACACAGCGCTGACCCCCGACAGGTGATAGCACGGCGCGATGCCGAGCATCCCCGACAGCCATCGTGATCTGCTCGAGCGCGCAGGTCGCGACCCTCGCCACCGTCGGACCGGACGGCCGGCCGCAACAGAGTGAGGTGTGGTTCCTCGCTGAGGATGACGGCACGGTGCGCATCTCGCTGAACAGCTCGCGCCAGAAGACGAAGAACCTGCTCGCGAACCCCGCCGTCGACCTGTTGATCCTCGATCTCGCCGGCCCGCATCGGTATCTCGAGCTCAGAGGCGACGCCGCGCTCGAGCGTCGATCCCGACTACGTGTTCGCGGACCGGGTGGGCGCGAAGTACGGAGGCGCCGACCTTCGCAAGCTGGACAAGCCGGGAGAGCACCGGTACGTCGTCACGATCAATCCGACCCGCGTCCGGGCGGTCGACATGTCGAAGCGCTAGTCGGCGGCGAGCACCTCGGTCGCGGCGCGCTCGCCCGAACGAACCGCACCGTCGATCGCACCGTGCGAGATCGTCGCGGTCTCGGTGCCGGCCCAGTGGATGCGGTCCCAGGGCTCCCGCAGCAGGTGCCCGTAGCGGGTGAGGATCCCGGGCGCGTAGTGCGCCATCGAGCAGCCTCGGGTCCACTCTTCGGTCCACCACTCGGTCTCGACGTAGTCCGAAGGCGAAGCCGCCCGCGACCCGAAGCGACGCACGAGCGACGCGATCACCGCCGCTCGGCGTTCCCCCGGATCGAGCGCGTGCATCTTCTCCGCGACGGGCCCGAACGTGAACGACGCGAGCACACCCGGCGCACCCGACATCGGCGACGCGTCGATGGTCACCTCTGACGCGGCACCGGGCTCTGACGCCTGACCGCTGAACCCGTCGGCCCTCCAGAACGGCTCGTCGTACACGACGAGGGTCTTCGCCTCAGGGCCGGCGACCGCGTTCCGGTAGAGCGCGGCGCGATCCTCGGGCAGCGCGGGATCGAACTCGATCTCGAGCGTCAGCGCGGGCGGGGTCGCGATCACCGCCCGACGCGCCGCGACCGTGACATCCGCCGCGCCGACGACGACGTGGTCGTTGGCTTGCGTCACCGAACGGACGGGCGCGCTGAGCCGCACCGCGTCACCGAGCTCGTCCGCGACGCGTCGCGCGATCGAACCCGCGCCGCCGTCGACGAGGTTCTCCTGTGCGCCGTCCTCGATCGAGAACAACGTGTTGATGCTCCCGTGCCCCCGCACGAGCATCAGCAGGTTCAGGAACGAGACCTCGGCGAGGTCACCGGCGAAGAGCCCTCGGATCGCCATCTCGAACAGGTCGCGGCCGATCGCCGTGCGGATGCCCGTGTGCTCGAGGTACCAGGCGAGCGACCGCTGGTCCCACTCGGCGGCCTTGTCGGCTTCCCACGGCGCGTCGAGCGGCAGCTTCTTCGCCAGCCGGTCCACCCGCAGCTGGGCCCAGGCGATCGTGCCCACCGCCATCGGGCTGATCTTCGGGATGAGGCCGGTGTAACGGCGCGTCTGGCCGTCGCCGAGCAGCAGGTGCGCCCCCTTCACGTACGTCTTGTACGTCGAGACGCCCACCTCGCCGGCGAGGCCGAAGATCGCGTCGTGCTTCGGACCGAGCCACGCTCCCCGCGGTCGACGGACAACCCACCCGGGCGGGCCTCGGTCCAGATGCGGCCGCCCACACGATCGCGCGCTTCGAGCACGGCGACCGTCTTGCCGGCCTGCGTCAGGCGCCGGGCCGCGGTCAGTCCCGCGTAGCCCGCGCCGACCACGCAGACATCGACGTCGAGACGCTCGGGCACGCCGCACCGTAGCCAAGGCGCGCGAACCTGTGCCTCGTGTCCACCGCCCCGCGATTCGACATCGACGTCGACGCGTTCTGGCGCGACCCGTACCCGGCGCTCGCACAGATGCGGGCGGAAGCACCGATCGCGTTCGTGCCGCAGCTCGGTGCCACGCTGCTCACAAGGCGCGACGACATCGCCTCGATGGAGAAGCGAGTCGACGTGCTGTCGTCCGACCAACCGGGCGGGCTCATGAACCGCTTGATGGGCCAGAACATGATGCGCAAGGACGGCGCCGCGCACACGGCCGAGCGCAACGTCTACTCCCCCGCCATCGCGCCCGCGGCGGTCGCTGCCCATTGGCGGGCACAGTTCCAACGTCACGCCGACCGCATCCTCGACGGCCTCGCCGGCCAGGGCCGCCGCGACGACCTCATCGACGCGTTCGCGCTCCCGCTCTCGGCCGAGTGCCTGAAGTCGATGACCGGCCTGACCAACGTCCGCTACCAGGACATGGACGCGTGGTCGCAGGCGATGATCCAAGGCATCGCGAACTACGACGGCGATCCCGAGGTCGAACGGCGTTGCAACGAAGCGACGGCGGCCATCGACGCGGCGATCGACGACGTGCTCCCGGTCGTGCGCCACGCTCCCGACCACTCCCTCCTCAGCGTGATGCTCGAGGGAGGCCTCTCGGAGGCGCAGGCTCGCGCCAACGTCAAGCTCACGATCAGCGGAGGGCAGAACGAGCCCCGCAAGGCGATCGCAGGGACGATCTGGGCCCTTCTCACTCATCCGCGACGCGCTGAAGAGCATCGAGCAAGGCGAAGCGACGTGGATGCAAGCGTTCGACGAGCTCACGCGGTGGATCTCGCCGATCGGCATGTCCCCTCGCCGCGTCGCGAAGCCGTGGACGGTCGACGGCGTCGACCTCGAGGTCGACGACCGGGTGTTCCTCATGTTCGGATCGGCGAACCGCGACGAGACCCACTTCGCGGAGGCCGATCGGTTCGACATCGCGCGCAACAACGCGCGCGCGATCGTCTTCGGAGCCGGCCCTCACTTCTGCGCCGGCGCGGCGGCGGCGCGGTCGATGGTCGCGGACGTCGCACTGCCCACGGCGTTCAGCCGGCTGCGCGGTCTTCGGCTCGACGACTCCGCCGAGGTGCGCATCGGGGGCTGGGCGTTCCGTGGGCTCCTGACGCTGCCCGTCGAGTGGGACGGCTAGCGCTTCGCCGCGCAGCCGTCGATCAGCACCACCGCGCCGAGCCTGAGCCGCTCACGCAGCGGCGGGTCCTGCCCACCGGCCTGCACCCAGTTCTGGATCGCCCCGAACGTCGCTGAGAGGAACAGCTCCGCGAGGTGCGCGGCCGCGATGTCGTCTCGGACCTCGCCCCGCGCTTGGCCTTCGGCGAACAGCTGGGCGAGCAACGCCAGCGCGCGCTCGAAGCGCGCCGTGCGGATGCCGAGGAAGTAGCGCGTGTTCCCGGCGAGGAGGACGACGAAGTCAGGGTCGCCGTCGAGCTGGTCGGCGAACTCTGCGGCGAGGTCGGCAAGGCGCTCGGCGACCGGGCGGGCGCCGTCGCTCGCCTCTCGGTCGAGGATCGCGATCGACCCGTCGATCACCCCGTCCGCGACCGCCTCGAGCACCGACTCCTTGGTCGGGAAGTAGTTGAAGAACGTCGCTTCGCTGATCCGAAGCCGGTCGGTGATGTCCTGGATCCGGGTCGCGTGGAAGCCCTTCGCCCGGAACAGCGCCAGCGCGGTGTCGACGATCGCAGCCCGTGTGGCCTGCTTCTTCTCTTCCCGAAGCCCCATGCAGGTCCCCCAAAGTGCCTGTGACATGAATCATAGGGTGACTGGAATGTTCGTGTCGCTCGTCGGCTTGAATTGCATGAGGACCCGCATCGGTCGGGTCGAGGAACAGGAGTCAGGACGATGAACGACAACGCAGAGCTCAGGGCCCGGCGGTGGTTGGCCGAGCAGCTCGCGTGGGAGCGCCGGTTCGAGGAGCTGCGCGAAGCCGCTGGCATCGAGGGCGCAGAGGCCACCGAGGCCTCCCGCGACCGCAACGCGGCCTAGTCGTCTCAGAGCGGTCGTCTCTACTCCGCTTCGTCGGCGACGAAGCGGTAGCCCATCCCGGGCTCGGTGATGAGGTAGCGCGGATGCCCGGGCTCGGGCTCGAGCTTCCGGCGGAGCTGGGCGAGGTAGAGCCGCAAGTAGTTCGTCTCGGTCTCATACGCCGGTCCCCACACCTCCTTCAGCAGCTGACGCTGGCTGACGAGCTTGCCGGGATGGCGCACGAGCACCTCGAGCACGTGCCATTCGGTCGGTGTGAGGTGGATGACCTCCCCGTCTCGCCGCACCCGCCGGTTCGCGAGGTCGACCGTGAAGTCCGCGGTCACGACCTCGGCGTCTTCCTCCGCCGGCGTCGAACGCCGGAGCGCGGCGCGCAGACGTGCCAACAGCTCGTCCATGCCGAACGGCTTCGTGACGTAGTCGTCGGCCCCCGCATCGAGTGCGGCCACCTTCGCGGCTTCGCCGCCCCGCGCCGAGAGCACGAGGATCGGCACCTGCGACCACCCGCGGAGGCCGCGAACGACCTCGATGCCGTCGATCCCGGGCAGCCCGAGGTCGAGGATCACGACGTCGGGGTGATGGCGTGCCGCGAGCTCGAGCGCCTTCTCTCCCGTTGCCGCGTTGTCGACTTCGTATCCGCGCGCCTTGAGGTTCGTCGTGAGCGCGCGCTGCAGCTGCGGCTCGTCGTCGACGACGAGGACGCGGGCCCCCGGCGTCATCGCTCGACCGGCATCGTCACGACCATCGTCGTGCCTCCCCCCGGCGTGTCCTCGATGTACAGGTCGCTGCCGACGGCGCGGATGAACCCCTGCGCGACGGCGAGCCCCAGCCCGACTCCGGCGCCGTTCGATCGATCGCCGCTGCGCTGGAAGGGCTGAAAGACGCGCTCGCGATCCGCCACCGGGATGCCGGGCCCGCGGTCGATCACCCGCAGGTGGATCTCGGACGCGACGGCGCCGGCCTCGACCCGGACGGCCGACTCCGGCGGCGACCACGCGATCGCGTTGTCGATGAGGTTCGCGATTGCCCTCTCCAGGAGCGCGGGATCGGTGTCGATGCGGGGCAACGTCTCAGGGATGTTCGCGGCGACGCGACCGTGCCTCGCTCGATCGCCGAGGCTCGCGAGCGCGGCCGGCACGATCTCCTCGACGCCCACCCGTGCATGATGGACGCTCAGCGCGCCCGACGTGAGCCGGCTCATGTCGAGCAGGTTCGCCACGAGGGCGGCGAGCCGGTCTGTCTCCTCGTCGATCGCGACGCAGAACTCTCGACGACGGCCTCGGGGCTCCACTGCACGTCGTCGGCGAGCAGCGACGTCACCGATGCCTTGATCGACGCGAGCGGGCGTGCGCAGGTCGTGCGACACGGCCGCGAGCAACGCTGAGCGCAGCTCGTTGACCTTCGAGATCTCCGCCGCGGTCGCCACCTCTTTGGTGAGCCGCCGGCTCCGGACCGCGGCCTCGAGCTGGCTCGCGAACGCGTGCATGACATGCCGGTCCTCGGCGGCGATGTCTCGCCCGCGGATCGCCAGCACCACACCATGCTCGAGGTCGACGACCTCGTCTGCGTCGCTCGGATCGGAAGGCGGATCGGTGCCTGCGGCCGCCTCGACGGTCCAGCCGGTTGCGTTCTTCGAGAGGACAGCGACGGCATCGAGCGAGAGCGCGTCCGCGAAGGTGCTCGATGACGGTGCCGAGCGGATCCGCCGAGGCCGTCGCCGCCACGAGCCGCACGAGCGTCTCGGCCTCGGCTCGGGCGCGAGCGGCGTCGGCGGATCGCCGCGCCACTGTCGCGACGAACCACGACACGATGATCCCGATGATCACGAAGACGACGAGCGCGAGGACGTTGTCTCGGTCGTTGATCGTCCAGCTGTGGATGGGCGGGAAGAAGAACCAGTTCGCGTACAGCGACGAGGTGATCGCGGTGACCAACGCCGGTCCCGTGCCGCCGAGAGCCGCCGCGCCGACGACGACGAGCAGGAAGAGGAGCAACACAGACGGCAAGCCGATGTGGTCGCGGACGGAGCTGAGCAACAGGGTGAGGAGTGGCGGTCCCGCGATCGCCAAGGCCCATGCGAGCCGCTTGCGTCGGGGCGGCAGCACCACTCGTGTGCGCGAGTGCGGCAACGACACCGCGTGTTCGTGGTCGGTCTCCTCGGTGCTGATGACGTGGACGTCGATCGAGCCCGCCGCGCGGATGATCCGGTTGACGACCGATCCAGACGTGATCTCGGCCCAACGCGACCGACGAGACGCGCCGATCACGAGCTGCGTCGCCTGCTCGGCCCGGCGGTGTCGAGCAGCGCCTGTGAGACATCGCCCCCTGACGCCTCGATGTAGCGACCGCCGAGCTCGCTGAGCAGGATGCGGTGCACGTCGAGCAGGTCCTCGGATGGGCCGAGCACTCCGTCGTCGGCCCGGATGTGGACACCTACGAGATCGGCCCGAGCCCGCGTCGCCATTCGTGCGGCGCGCCGCACCAGGTGCTCGCCTCCGGGCGCACCGGTGATCGCGACCATCACGCGCTCGCGCGTCTCCCACGGGCTCTTGATGCCGTGACGCACCCGGTACTCGGTGAGCGCCTCGTCGACCCGATCGGCGACCCAGAGCAACGCGAGCTCACGGAGGGCGGAGAGGTTCCCTTCCCTGAAGTAGTTGCCGAGCGCGGCATCGATGCGCTCGGCGGGGTAGATGTTGCCGTGCGCCATCCGGCGGCGGAGCGCCTCGGGCGTCGAGTCGACGAGCTCGATCTGATCCGCGCTGCGCACCCACGAGTCGGGCACGGTCTCGCGCTGGGTGATGCCGGTGATCCCCTCGACCACGTCGTTCAGGCTCTCGAGGTGCTGGATGTTCACCGTGGAGATGACGTCGATGCCGGCGTCGAGCAGCTCCTCGATGTCCTCCCACCGCTTGGCGTGCCGGCTCCCAGGCGCGTTCGTGTGGGCGAGCTCGTCGACGAGCGCGACCGCTCGGCGCCCGGGCGAGGACTGCATCGAGATCCATCTCCTCGAGCACGGTTCCCCGGTACTCCACCTCGCGGCGAGGGACGATCTCGAGGCCACCGATCTGCTCGAGCGTCTTCGGACGCCCGTGGGTCTCGACGAGGCCGATCACGACGTCGGTGCCCCGCTCCGCCCGGCGGCGCCCCTCGTTGAGCATGTCGAAGGTCTTGCCGACCCCGGGCGCGGCTCCGAGGTAGATGCGGAGCGTGCCTCGGGCCATGGGGGCATTGTCCTACTTGTTGGTGCGATCCAGCGCGAGGTTGAGCTCGAGCACGTTCACGCCGGGCTCACCGAGGAAGCCCAACGACCGTCCGTCGGTGTGGGCAGAGATCAGCTCGCGCACCGTGTCGACCGACATGTTGCGGGCCTTGGCGACGCGGGGAGCCTGGAGAGCGGCGTTCGCCACCGAGATTTGGGGGTCGAGCCCGCTGCCCGACGAGGTCACCGCGTCGACGGGGACGGTCGTGCCGGGCGCGAGCCCGTTCTCAGCCCGGTACGCGGCCGCTCGCTGGGAGACGTCGTCGAGCAGCGTCGGGTTGGTGGGCCCGAGGTTCGACGCGCCCGACTTCGTGGGGTCATAGCCATCGCCCGCCGCGGACGGTCGAGGATGGAAGTACTGCGCCGCGGTGAACGACTGGCCGATCAGCGACGACCCCACGACGTCACCCTTGGTGTCCTTCACCATCGAGCCGTTGGCCTCGTGACCGAAGAGCACCTGGGCCGCGCCGGTCATCGCGAGTGGATAGAGGAGCCCGACGAGCACCGTGAAGACGAGGAAGATCTTCACTGCGGGGAGCAGCTGGCGGCGCATCAGCTCACCCCCAATGCTGTGATGATCACGTCGATGATCTTGATGCCGACGAACGGAGCGATGAGCCCACCGACGCCGTAGATGAGGAGGTTGCGGCGGAGGATGGCCGCTGCGCCTGCCGGACGGAACTTCACGCCTCGCAACGCGAGCGGGATGAGCATCACGATGATCAGCGCGTTGAAGATCACCGCGGACAAGATCGCCGAGCGGGGCGTCTGCAGGTTCATCACGTTCAGGCGGTCGAGCGCGGGGAACACCCCGCTGAACATGGCGGGGATGATCGCGAAGTACTTCGCGACGTCGTTCGCGATCGAGAACGTGGTGAGGGCGCCGCGCGTGATGAGCAGCTGCTTGCCGATCTCGACGACTTCGATCAGCTTCGTGGGGTCGGAGTCGAGGTCGACCATGTTCCCCGCCTCTTTGGCCGCCTGCGTGCCGGTGTTCATCGCGACGCCGACGTCAGCGAGCGCGAGCGCCGGCGCGTCGTTCGTGCCGTCGCCGGTCATCGCGACGAGGTTGCCGCCGGCCTGCTCGGCGCGGATGCGGTCCATCTTGTCTTCCGGGGTTGCCTCGGCCATGAAGTCGTCGACGCCCGCCTCGGCGGCGATCGATGCAGCCGTGAGGGGGTTGTCGCCGGTGATCATCACGGTGCGGATGCCCATCGCGCGCATCTGGTCGAAGCGCTCGCGCATCCCGGGCTTGACCGTGTCCTTGAGCTCGATCACCCCGAGGAGCGCCTTGCCTTCGACGACCACGAGCGGCGTCTTCCCTTCGCGCGAGAGCTGCTCGACGATCGGGTCGAGGTCGCTCGGCACCTCGCCGCCTTCGGCTTCGGCGTAGCGCTTCACGGAGTCGGCGGCACCCTTGCGGATGCTGCGCACCTGCCCGTCCGCTCCGTCGAAGTCGACGCCCGACATCCGGGTCTGCGCGGTGAAGGGGATCAGCTGGGCGTCCTTCGGCTCGGACGTCGCGCAGCCGAGGTCACGCGCGAGGTCGACGATCGAGCGCCCCTCGGGCGTCTCGTCGGCGAGAGACGAGAGCAAGGCCGCTTCGACGAGCTTCCCTTCGTCCACACCCGACAGAGGGTGGAACGCCGACGCCCGTCGGTTGCCATAGGTGATCGTGCCGGTCTTGTCGAGGAGGAGGGTCGACACGTCGCCCGCCGCTTCGACCGCTCGGCCGGAGAGTGCGAGCACGTTCCGTTGCACGAGCCGGTCCATGCCGGCGATGCCGATCGCCGAGAGCAGCGCACCGATGGTCGTCGGGATGAGGCACACGAGCAGGGCGACGAGCACCACGATCTTCTGCTCGGCTCCCGAGTAGATCGCGAACGGCTGCAAGGTCACGAGGGCGATCAGGAAGATGATCGTCAGCGCGGCGAGGAGGATGTTCAGCGCGATCTCGTTCGGCGTCTTCTGGCGATCGGCTCCTTCGACCAGGGCGATCATCCGATCGAGGAAGGTCTCGCCCGGCTTCGAGGTGATGCGCACGACGATGCGGTCGGACAGCACCCGGGTGCCACCCGTGACCGCGGAGCGGTCGCCGCCCGACTCACGGATCACGGGGGCGGACTCACCGGTGATCGCGGACTCGTCCACCGACGCGATGCCCTCGATGATCTCGCCGTCACCCGGGATCACCTCGCCCGCGGTCACGACGACCACGTCGCCGAGGGTGAGCGCCGACGACACGCGTTGCTCGATCGTCCCGTCGTCCACGCGCACGTTCGCCATCGTGTCGGCGCGGGCAGCGCGGAGGGTTGCCGCCTGGGCCTTGCCCCGGCCCTCGGCGATCGCCTCGGCGAAGTTCGCGAAGAGCACCGTGAACCAGAGCCACACGGCGACGAGGCCGGTGAAGACGTTCTGCGTCTGTGCCCGACGATCCGAAGTCACGGAAGAACAGCAGCGTGCAGAGCACGCTCCCGATCTCCACGACGAACATGACGGGGTTCCGGAACATCGCTCGAGGATCGAGCTTGCGGACGCTGTCCCCGAGCGCCGGCACGACGAGGGAGCGTTCGAACAGAGGACGTTCGCGCTGACCTCGCTTCGGGCGACGAGGCCGGGAGGCGACGTCGTCGGGGAGGACGGAGGCGGTGACCGGTGTGCTCATGTCAGATGCTGCGCTCATGCTCAGATCCCCAGCTGCTCGACGATGGGCCCGAGGGCAAGCACCGGGAAGTACGTCAGTCCGACGACGATCAGCACGACGCCGACGAGCAGGCCCGCGAACAGCGGCGTGCCGGTCGGGAACGTGCCGGCCGTCGCGGGCGTGTGCTTCTTCTGGGCGAGCGCCCCCGCGATCGCCAGCGCGGGCACCATCAGCAGGAACCGGCCGATGAGCATCGCGATGCCCTGCGTCGTGTTGTACCAATCGGTGTTGGTCGTCAGCCCAGCGAATGCGGAGCCGTTGTTGTTCGCGGCGGACGTGTACGCGTAGGTGATCTCGGTGAGCCCGTGCGGGCCCGGGTTCAGGATCGATGCCTTCGCGGTGTCGAGCAGCACTGACGTCGCGCTGAACGCGAGCACGCAGAGCGGGACGGCGATCAGGTACAGCACGACGAGCTTCATCTCGGGCGCCTGGATCTTCTTGCCCAGGTACTCCGGTGTGCGACCGACCATCAGGCCGGCGATGAACACCGACAGCAGCGCGAAGACGAGCATGCCGTACAGCCCGGACCCGGTTCCGCCCGGGCTGACCTCGCCGAGCATCATGTTCGCGAGCGGCACGCGCGCCGCCGCCGGGCGTGTAGCTGTCGTGGAACGAGTTCACGGCGCCGGTCGACGTGCCGGTGGTCGAGGCGGCGAAGAGACCCGACGCGGCCGGACCGAAGCGCACCTCCTTGCCTTCGAGGTTCCCGCCCGCTTGCTGTGAAGTCGCCGTCTGCGTGACGCCGTACTGATCGAGCAGCGGGTTGCCCTTCACCTCGTAGGTCGTCGCGATCGCGACTGCCCCGCCCCACAGCACGAACATCGCGGCGAAGACGACCCAGCCTTGGCGCTGGTCCCCCACCATGCGCCCGAACGTGTAGGTGAGTGAGAAGGGGATCAAGAGGAGAAGGAAGATCTCGACCCAGTCGGTGAGTGGGTTCGGGTTCTCGAACGGGTGCGACGAGTTCGCGTTGTAGAAGCCACCGCCGTTGGTGCCGAATTCCTTGATGGACTCCTGGCTCGCGACTGGACCACCGGTGATCGTCTGCGAGCCACCCTCGACGGTGGTGACCGCGTGATCGCTGTGGAAGTTCTGCACCATCCCTTGCGACACGAAGAACAAGCCGAAGACGATCGAGAAGGGGAGCAGGATCCGCGTGATGGTGCGGGTGAGGTCGACCCAGAAGTTGCCGATCGTCGCGCTGCGCCTTCTCACCAACCCGCGGATGAGCGCAACGGCGACGGCGATGCCGACGGCCGCGGACGCGAAGTTCTGCACCGCCAGGCCTGCCATCTGAGTGAGGAACGACATCGTCGACTCGCCCGAGTAGCTCTGCCAGTTGGTGTTCGTCACGAAGCTCACGGCCGTGTTGAACGAGAGCGCAGGATCCACGCCGGGGAAGCCGTTCGGGTTGCCAGGGAGCACTCCCTGGAACCGCAGCAGCGCGTAGAGGCAGACGACCGAGACGGCACTGAACGCGAGAAGGCTCAGGGCGTAGACGGTCCAGCGCTGCTCGCGGCGTGGGTCGACGCCCGCGATTCGGTAGATGAGCCGCTCGATGGGACCGAAGACCTTGTCACCGGGCGCCGGTCCGTCCCCGTACACCTTCGGCCATGTAGGCGCCGAGGAAGCGGGTGCCGATGCCGAGCGCGACGACGAGCGTCGCGATCTGGAGCCACTCTGCCGCGCTCACAGCTTCTCCGGGGCGATCAGCGCGTAGACGAGGTACGCGAGGATCGCGAGCGAGATCACGAGGCCGACGACGTTGTCGAACGTCATGCGACACGCTCCGTCGTCAGGTCAGCTCGCTCGATCGACTCGACCGGCTCTGCCGCGGGCGCGGCACCGCGGACGACGCGGTCGCACAGCCACACGGCACCGACCGCGAGCGCGAAGAAGGCGATGACGAGCGCGACGAAGAGAAAGTCCTGCATGTGTCCTCCGATCAGGCGGGCGCGGGTTCGGCAGCGAGCGAGAGCCCGAGCGTCTGTGCCATCGCGACGGCGACACGCCGGGCGCTCGCGCTCGTGACCCGCCCGGCGATCGGCACGGCCACCAAGTGCCCGTAGCGCTGGTCACCCCACACCACGGGGATGCTGACACCCTCGGCGGGCAACGCTGCGTCGCCGGCCTGAGACGTGGTGTCGCTGATGCGGATGCGCCCTGCGGGGTCGAGCAGCGTGAGCGTCACCGGGCTCCCTGCGTGTACCAGCAGTCTTGGAGCTGCAGCAGCCGGAGCAGCTCGGCGCGGACCGACAGCTCGACATCCTCGGCGCATCCTTCGGCCGCGACGCCGAGCACACGAAGCAGCGCGCTCGGGTCCTGGCCGAGCGCGGACTGCCGGCGTCGTCCGCGCCGTCGCCGTTGCACCGACGAGGAGGCCGACCGCGACGAGCAGAAGCGTCGTGGCTGCGTCGTTGCCGTTTCCGATCTTCAGAGAGAGGTAGGGCTGTGTGAAGAAGAAGTCGAAGCTCGCAGCGGCGATGAGCGCGGATGCGAAGCCGCCGACACGGCCGGCGAGAAGGCCTCCGGCGACGACCGTGAGTGCAAGCACCAATGCGATGACCTCTGACGCGACTTCACCTCGTACCCCGACGAGCGCCATGGCGACGACGAGGGGCAGTCCCATCGCCACCGGCAGCATCAGCTGAGGTTCGCGTTCACCGAGCACATGACGGGTGTACCGAGACGAAGAGGTGCACGGAAGTCTCCTTACGCGTTCGTTACGCACACCCGCCGGGAACTCACGCGCCGCTGACGAGCCATGATGAAGCTCCCCCCGAGCCGGAAGGATCCTCATGGTGAAGAAGACGGCTTCGTCGACGACGCGACGGTGACCAAGGACGAGCTGAAGCAAGTCGCGCGCGCGAACGAGTAGTGGCGCACGCCGGTCGTGTTCGTGCACGGGCTCTGGTTGCTCCCGAGCAGCTGGGACCGATGGGCGAAGATGTTCGAGGCCGAGGGCTACTGCGCGGTGCGGCCCGGGTGGCCCGACGACCCGGCAACGGTCGAGGAAGCGGAGGCCCATCCCGAGGTGTTCGCCCGCAAGTCGGTCGGTCAGATCGCGGACCACTTCGAGGCGGTGATCCGCAAGCTCGATCGCAAGCCCGCGGTGATCGGCCACAGCTTCGGCGGCCTGCTCACGCAGATCCTCGCCGGCCGCGGCTGCAACGCGGTCTCGGTGGCGATCGATCCCGCTCCCTTCCGCGGCGTGTTGCCGTTGCCGATCTCCGCGCTGCGCTCGGCCTCACCCGTGCTCAAGAACCCCACGAACAAGCACAAGGCGATCCCGTTGACGTTCGAGCAGTTCCACTACGCGTTCGGGAACGCGCTGACCGAAGACGAGGCGCGGGCGCTGTACGAGAAGTACGCGGTGCCCGGGTCAGGCGAACCGATCTTCCAGGCTGCAGCGGCGAACCTCAACCCGTGGACCGAGGTGAAGGTCGACACGAAGAACCCCGAGCGCGGGCCGCTGCTGATCATCTCCGGCGAGCTCGACCACACCGTCCCGCCGTCCATCGCGAACGCGTCGTACAAGCGCGAAGCGAAGAACCCCGGCATCACCGAGATCGTCGAGATCAAGGGCCGCGGCCACTCCCTCGTGATCGACAAGGGCTGGAAGGACGTGGCCCAGACCGCGCTCGACTTCGTGAAGCGGTTTGCCTGAGTCAACCCGCGTCGCCGACATCGGCGACGTCGAAGCCGAACGCCTCGGTCAGCCCGCACAGCTCGAACGTGCGGCGGGCCGCGTCGGACGGGTGCACGACGCGGATCGAGCCGCACCCTTCCTTCACGACTCGAGCGTGGATCTTCAGCAACAGCGCGATCCCGCTCGAGTCGATGAAGTCGAGCATCGACAGGTCGAACACCACATCGGTCGGCGCGGTCGCCAAGAACGCCTCGACCTCTCGCGTCACTCGCGCGCACCGTGAGGATGTCGAAGTCGCCAGAGAGGGCGACGAGCGTCGAGCGCTCGCCAGTCGTGACGACGAACGCGTTCGTCTGCGGCGCATCCACCGTGCACAGACTTTCACGTTGCGATGCGATGGGCGACCTCCAGAAACGGCAAGCCGTAGGGATCGCCGAGGCGCAACAGGAACAGCCCGGTGGACACCCGTTCGGCATGGGCCCACTCCCAGATGGCTTGCGCGTCGACGCCCGTAGTTTCTTGAAGGCGCGCGCACCAAGATCGCAGCATCGTGCCCGGCTCGCCGGCGAGCAGCTCGTCGTTCCAGTGGCGGAGAGGGATCGCAAGGTCGTGCGCGGGCTCTGACCACATGCCGTCGGGGTCGATGAGCTTGAACTCGCCCGACGACGACTCGAGCACGTTCCACGGATGAGCGTCGCCGTGGATCGCGACTGCCGTCTCCTCGTCGAAGGCGGCGCGCCGACGGCGGGCGCACTCCTGGGCAAGCCGCACCGCGGGCTCGGGACACGGCCGACCGAGCAGATCCCACGTCGCGCCGATCGACTGCTCCAGTGACTCGGCCTGCTCGGCTCCTGTTCGCCAGAGCGACGGGTCCTCCGGTCGTTGCCAGCCTTGCGCCGACGGTCGCCGCGATGGCGTCGATCTGCGCCTCGATCGGCAGCCCGACGTCGTGGATCGGTCGAACCAAGCGCTCGAGGAGCATCGCTCGGCGCGCTTCGTCGAACTGGAGGAGGTCCGCGTATCCGCGTCCTTGTCCCAGCCGCACCGCCTGGAGCTCCTGCGCGAACTTGCCGTTTCCGTCGAGCCCGTCTGGCATCGCGAGCTTGAGCACGGCGGGCGCGCCGTCGGCGGTGGTGACGCTCACGACGTACGCCGCGCTGCCGGCGCGGAACGGCGGGCCGACCGCGATCCCCCACTCGCTCCTCGAACGCCGCGAGCGAATCCGCCAGCGACGCCATCCACCGCTCGCCCTCGCTCCCGAGCGCGACGGCCTTGCGCCGCACGAGCTCGGGGATATCGATCGGCACGGCCATCGAATGGAGTCTCGCAACCCCCGTATGCTCGCTGCTGACAATCGTGAGACTTCCAGGGGGACGACATGGCGTGGGACTTCTCGACCGAACCGGAGTTCCAGAAGAAGCTCGACTGGGTCGAGGAGTTCTGTCGTGAGGAGATCGAGCCTCTCGACCTCGTGTTCCCGTACGCGGTGCGATCGCCAGATCCCCGCGTTCGTGCACTCGTCAAGCCGCTCCAGGACGAGATCAAGGCGCAGGGCCTCTGGGCGATCTTCCTCGACGAGGAGCTGGGCGGGCCCGGCTACGGGCAGCTGAAGCTCGGCCTGCTCAACGAGATCCTCGGCCGCTACGGCTCGGCGCCGCAGATGTTCGGCGCGGCGGCACCCGACACCGGGAACATGGAGATCCTCGCCGCGTACGGCACCGAGGAGCAGAAGGAGCGCTGGCTCGACGCCGATGCTCAACCAGGAGATGTGGTCCGCGTACTCGATGACCGAGCCGCAGGGCGGCTCAGACCCGAACCTCTTCAAGACGCATGCCGTCCGCGACGGCGACGAGTGGGTGATCAACGGCGAGAAGTGGTTCACGAGCGCCGGCCGGGTCGCAGACCTGCTGTTCGTGATGTGCACGAACGGCATGTTCATCGTCCCCCGCAAGACGCCGGGCGTCGAGATCATGCCCGAGCCGCGCAACCACAACCACATCATCTACAACGACGTGCGCGTGCCGCTCGACCACCTGCTCGGCCCCGAAGACGGCGCGAAGGTGCTCGCGCAGCGTCGGCTCGGCGGCGGTCGCATCCACCACGCGATGCGCACCATCGCGCAGTGCAAGCTCGCCTTCGACATGATGTGCGAGCGCGCGCTGAGCCGGGAGTCGCACGGCAAGGTCATCGCCGACCATCAGATGGTGCAGGAGAAGATCGCAGACAGCTACGCATCGATCCGCATGCTCCGCCTGTTCGTGCTCGAGACCGCGTGGAAGATCGACAACACGAGCACCGCGGAGACGCGCACCGACATCGCCGCGGTGAAGTACACGATGGCGAAGGTCCTTCGCGAGGTGTCGTTCAACGCGCTCCACATCCTCGGCTCGCTCGGCACGACGAACCTCACTCCCCTGCAGGCGATGTACGCGGGCGCGCCGACGATGGGCATCGCCGACGGCGTCGACGAGGTGCACAAGGCGACCGTGGCGCGCAACGTGCTCAAGTCGTACCGCCCCCACGAGGGCTACTGGCCGACCGAGTACTACCCGGCGAAGCGTGCAAAGGCGCGCGAGAAGTTCGAGCCGCTCTTCGAGAAGCAGCCCGAGATGCGCGAGCTCGCCGACCAGTACGCCAAGTACCTGGCCGCCCGCGGCTAGCCCACTCCTTTTCTTGGTGCGCTGCGCGCGTGTTGCGCGCAATTCACCAAGAGAATGGAGGCATGTTCGAGACGAAGGTCTTGCCCGCCCCTCGGGATGTCGTCGCGCCCGACGGGTCGGACGTACGGATGCTGCTCGGCTTGCCCGGCGGCACCATGGCCCACTTCGAGCTCGGTCCCGGCGCCGTGTCGACGGCAGTGCGTCACCGCACCGTCGATGAGATCTGGTACGTGGTCTCCGGATGGGGGTCGATCTGGCGCAGGCTCGGAGACGACGAGCAGATCGTCGATCTCGACGCGGGCATCTGCGTCACGATCCCCGTAGAGACCGAGTTCCAGTTCAGATGTGACAGCGACTCGCCCCTCCGGATCGTCGCGATCACGATGCCGCCGTGGCCCGGCGACGACGAGGCGACGCGGATACCCGGGCCCTGGCGCCCGACGGTGTGACGGCGACTAGACATGGCGCATGTTGCATGAAGCGAATCTCGTGACCGAATTCGCCACCGAGCTCGTCGACGAGGTCGTGGGTGCGAGCTCCCGCAAGTGGGCGATCGCCGCGCTGGCACTCCTCGTGGGCGCCGGGATCGCCCTGTGGTTCGTGAAGCGCAGGTCCGGCGGTGAGGAGATCGCGAGCGAGGTCACGCCGGTGCCGTCGACGCCGTCGGGGGCCGCCGCCGCGGGCTAGCCGCGCCCAGCGTTCTCGCGCGAATAACCCGCCAGCGGTGGCGGGGTTTCGAAACGAGAACGGGAGGAGTCACGGGAGTCACGCGCGTGAGGCGAGCTCCTCGAGGAAGAGCGCCTGCGCGAGCGTCTGCGGGCCGGCCATGGGGCGGCTCGCGGCGACCGTCGAGAGCGCGTCGTCGAGCGAGAGCCCTCGGCGCATGAGCAGCGCGCGCGGCGACGGTGCCAGCTCGCCCCACGCCCGCGCCGCAGTGGACGATCACGCCTTCGTCCTCGTCGAGGCGCCGCGCGATCTCGGCGAACAGCGGCTGCACATCGTCGAGCGACGGTGCGTGCATGTCGTGGAGGGGGAACCAGATCGCGCGATCGGCCGCGGTGTGCAGCAGCCAGTCGACGTAGTCGGGATAGCGGTCTTCGAGCTCGGCTCGCTCGTTCAGGCACACGACGACGGCCGCACCGGTGCGCTCGAGCGCGACTTCAGGGTCGGGTCCGATGAAGTGCTTGCCGCACAGCCAGAGCCTCCCTGGCCCGGGTACGGGCACCTCGTCGATCCCGCCGTTGCGCGATCGCTCGTCGAGCCACGGACTCATTCGTCGGGCACGAGGTCGAGCAGGATCCAGTGCATCCCGCCCGCGAGGCCGGCGAGCTCGCGGCCGCAGTTGCGCCACACGTTCGGCCCGGACGTCACGTGCTGCGTGCCCGCGTGCACGTCGCGCACCATCCGCTCGATGGGCCCGCTCCGCAGGGCGGTGGTGCCGCCGGCCAGGTACACGAAGTTGGCGACGTCGAGCAGGGTCTTGGTGATGTGGCCGAGCGCGAGGCGGATGAGCGTGTCTTGGCGCACCGAGATCGCCTCACCCGCATTGAAGGTCTGCTCGACGTCGCGCCAGGCCTCCAACACGAACGCGCGCGCCGCGCGGTACGCGGCTTCGTGCTCGGCGAACTGCGTCTGGAAGTGATCGGACTCGGCGATGCTGCCCGCACGGCCCTTCTTCGCGGCGACCAGGCCCTTGAGCTCGTCGAGCAAGCGGCGACCGACACCCATCGCCCAGCCCGAGTGGCAGACCATCGCGAACGCGATGATGCCGAGGCGGTAGATGTCGCCACGGCTCCCGTCACGAGTGAACGCGAAGTGGCAGAACTCCTCGGGCACGAAGACGTCGGTCATCGTGTAGTCGATGCTGCCGGTGCCGCGAAGGCCGAGCACATCCCATGAGTCCTGAAGGAGCGTCGCCTGCTCGACGGGAGTCACGAAGATGCGCGGCTCGCCGGTCTCTTCGATGATCCCGAGCGAGTGGATGTAGGTGCCGTGCTTGAGCCCGGATCCGAAGCTCCACTCCCCGGAAAGGAGGTACCCGCCTTCGACGGTCCGCGCGGTGCCTGGCCGCGTCCCTTGCCCCGCGATGACGGGGTACCGGCCGTCGTGGAACAGCTCGTCGACCGCGTGGGGTCCGAGGTAGGCGGCGGCAACACCGGTCGAGAGGCACGCCGCCATCTGCACCCACCCGGCGGACGGGTCGCCATACGAGGTGATCTCGAGCACCTCCAGCGAGTCGAGCGGACCGAGCTCGGACCCACCGAGCGCCCGCGGCACCCACATGAGGAACATCCCGTCGCGGTGGAACGCGTCGACGACGTCGGGCGCGAGCTCTCCCGCCTCGTCGGAGTGCTGCTGGTTCTGATCGAGCAGCGGCAGCATCGCCGCGGCCCGCTTGGCCAGCTCGGTGTGGGTCTCGAACGTCGGGCTCAGCGTCACGCCCGCACGCTACGTCAGCGCGCTCAGCGTCCGGCCAATGGCATGTGCGCCCACACGACCTTGCCACCCGGGACCGTGTCGACGCCCCACGCCGACGTCAGCCCGTCGACGATCATGAGCCCGAGTCCACCCGACTCGTCCGCGGCGCCGAAGGGTCGCGGCACGGGCTGAGCAGCTGCTTTCGTCGATGACCGAGAGCAACAGGTCGTCACCATCGACGCTCGCGCGGACTACGGGGAAGCCGCCGCCGTGGATGAACGCGTTCGTCACCAGCTCGCTCACGAGGAGGCAGGCATCGTCGATCGAGCGCGGCGGCGCGACGTCAACGAGCATCGAGCGAAGCCACTGTCGTGCCTGGGCCGGACTGTCGACCCGCTTCGCGTCACCGTCGGTGAGCTCGACCTGTGGGTTCATCCCACAGTGGCCCTACCCCGGACGGTCGTTGACCATCCGGTCAGCTGCCGCGCAAGTCGCCGATGCCGAGCGATCCGGTCGCGTTCGGGGCCGAATCGGTGCCGGCCTCCGCTTCCGCTTCGGCCTCGCGCTCGAGGATCGAGCCCGTAGTGAACAGATAGGTGCGTAGGTGCTGGTCGAGCATCTCGTCGCGGCGCCGCAACCACTCGAGCGTCATCGCGGCGTGCTCCTTCTCTTCGTCGCGGTTGTGCACGAGGATGGCCGCGAGCTCGGAATCGGTGGCAGCCTCGGCCCGCTGGCGGTACCAATCGATCGCCTCGAGCTCCTCCATGATCGAGACGATCGCTCGATGGTCATCGATCACCTCGTTCGGGAGGCGATCCTCGGGCTCGTGCAGCCCCGCACTCGATGCAGCCATGAGGTCCTCCTCGGTGTCCTGGCCCCACCGTATCCATGCCGACGTCGACGTAACCTCGACCGGTGACGACGCTCGAAGCGGTGCGCTCGCTGTCGGACGAGGTGGCGGCACGCGCCCCCGAGACCGAGGCGGGCAGATCGGTCCCTGACGACCTCGTCGCGAAGATCGGCCGCGCCGGCGTGTTCCGTATGTTCGTCCCTCGGTCGCTGGGCGGACCCGAGGTCGACCCCGTCACCGCGTGCGCGGTCGTCGAGGAGCTGTCACGCGCCGACGGTTCGACGGGGTGGACGTCGATGATCCTCAACACGTCGTTCTTCACGTGCTGGCTTGCGCCCGCGGTCGCTCGCGAGATCCTCGACCGCGAGCCGGGCTCGGGCATGGCGGGTCTCTTCGGGCCGATCGGGCGCGCCGAGCCCGCCGGAGACGGCGCGGTCAGGCTCTCAGGACGGTTTCCCTTCAACAGCGGGAGCCCCCACGCATCGTGGTTCTGCGAGGGTGCGCTCCTCACGCGAGACGGCTCGCCGCCCGAGTGGCGATTCATGTTCGTGCCTCGTGAAGAGGTCGAGGTCCTCGACACCTGGCACGTCGCTGGGCTCCGGGGCACTGCGAGCCACGACGTCGTCATCCAGAGCGCGCTCGTACCTCTCGAGCGCACCGCAAACCCGATCTTCGAGACCGCGCCTCAGGACGCACCCCACTTCCGGTGGTCGTTCTTCGCGCTGCTCGCCTCGCTGATTGCGGCCGTCCCGCTCGGAGTCGCTCGCCGCTCGCTCGACGAGTTCGTCGCGCTCGCCGGAACGAAGGGCCGCGGGAGCACGGAGCCCCTCGCGACCGAGCAGGTCGTGCAGCTCACGGTCGCACGCGACGAGGGCCTACTGCGGGCCGCCCGTTCGTTCCTCTTCGAGTCGGTCGAGTCGGCATGGCAGACGTCGCTCACGGGTGACCCGATCAGCCGAGAGCAGCGCCTCGCGATCCGGATCGCGGCGACGAACGCGATGCGCGCCGGCATCGAGGTCGTCGACTCGGTCTTTGCCCTCGCTGGTGGCGGCGCGCTGTACGACGACAGCCCACTGCAGCGGTGCTGGCGCGATCTGCACGCGGCGAGCAGCCACATCTTCTTCTCGAACAGCTTCGTGTCACTCGGGGGGCAGGTGATCCTCGGCCAACCGGCCGAGGACTTCAGGATGTAGGTGGCTTCCGGCCCCACGCGGTCATGAGCACCGGACTCCCCAGGATCGTGTCGGGGTCGTCCAGGAGCTGGAGGTAGCGCTCGAGATCGGACTCGGGAACGCCCTGCGCGACGAAGCCATCCCACACCTGACGCGTGTTGGCGGCGACCACCCGCGCATAGTCGCCGCCTCCGGTGCCTATGACGACGTGTCCGCTCGCACCGGTGTCGACGAGGCCGCGGTCTCGAAGGTGGCGCAGCGCGTTCGCGCCGAAGCTGTTCGCCGCGCCGCGGGCCGCGAGCAGCCCGTTGAACGCTCGCACCATGTGGTCGAGGAGCTCATGATCGGGTCCGTCGCGATCCGTCGTGCGGACCTCGGCCGTGTCGTAGTCCTCGACGATGATCCAGCCCCCGGGCGCGAGTGAGGCGACGAGCTTGTCGAGCACGTCGAGCCTGGCCGGTATGTGCACGAGGACGAGTCGCTCGTGGATGAGGTCCCACGGCCCCTCTGGAATCGGGTCGGTGACGACGTCGACGTCCCTCGCCTCGAGCTGGGGGCTGCCGTCGTGCTGGAACCAGCCGCGTGTCGAGGTCGAGCGCGAGCACGCGACCCGACGCTCCGACCTGCCCAGCCATCCACCGCGCGATCGAGCCTCCACCCGCACCGATCTCGAGGCAACGGCCACCCGGGCTGAGACCTGCGCGTGCGAGATGTGCGATCGACAGGTCGTCGAAGGTGCGCTCGAGGCCTCCGAACCGATCGACCGTCGCGGGATCGGCGTTCGTCAGCAGGTACTCGGACTCACCCATGGAACCTCCCCACTGAGCCGCACCCACCGGCGGCGTGAACGTACCTCGGACCGGGCGCCCTCGGCTTCTGACCGCGAATCCCTGCTCTGGGCCAGGTCACGGCCGATAGAGCGAATGTGGAGGACTTGGGCGAAGTCGTCGCGACAGCAACCGCGTCGGCGCTGCTGCTACCGATCGGCGTGGTCGTCACCGCGCTCGATGGCACGTCGGCGTATGTCGGTGGCATCTGGCAGCAGCTCACCGGGCTGAGCGCCGACGCATGCGACGGCTTGGGGTGGCGGGGCGACGATGCCGCGGCACAGCAGGCACTCGATTGCTGGCTCGAGCATCCCCACCCGCGCCCGCCCCTTTCGCTCGAGTACTGCCGCGACGTCCACCGACGGGCTCGTCGGATGGGCTCGCGGATGGCTCGTGCCGGCGAGCAACAGTCGGGGGGAGGTCATCGCATACGTCGGATCGATCCAGTGCGTGACCGATCTCGCGAGGAGCGAGGCGCGGCTCCGACAGCTCGCCGAGGACCCCAGCAACGCGATCGTGAGGATCGACCACGCGGGGAAGATCACCTACGTCTCCTCGATCTTCAGGATGCTCGGGTTCCCCGGAGCGCAGCACACCGGTCTGCAGATGCACACGATCATCCACCCCGACGACCTGCATCTGTTCGCTGATCGCGACACCCTCTTCGAGAACCCGGACGAGATCCGCCAGCGGCGGTTCCGGGCGGTCACCCGCGACGGCGCGATCATGTGGTTCGACGCGCACAGCCACGGCGCCGTCGACCCGATCACTGGCGTCGTCAACGAGATCCAGTCGTCGCTCCGGGATGTCACCGAGCAGGTCGAGGCCGAACAAGCCCTGCGCGAGAGCGAAGAACGGTTCCGCGTGCTCGCCGAGGCAGCCGCCGAGGGCGTGTGCATCAGCGACAGCGACCACATCGTCAGCGCGAACCTCGCCTTCTCGAACATGTACGGGTACGCACCTGATGAAGTGGTCGGAATGCCCATCGCGTCACTCGTGGTCGCCGAAGAACGCGACATCGTGCTCACGCTCCACGCGGAAGATGATGCGGTGAGCGGCGAGTTCTTCGCGCTCCGCAAGGACGGCACGCGCTTCCCTGCGTTCGCGAGCAGCCGCACCACGACCTACCGCGGACGCTCCGTGCGGGTCACCGCGATCACGGATCTCACGGCGTTGAAGCTCAGCCTCGCCCTCGAGGAACGCCGCCGGGTCGCCCGCGACCTCCACGACGGGCTCGCCCACGAGCTGTCGTTCATCGCGAGCAAGACGAAGACGGCAACGCGCATCGCTCCATCGGCAGAAGTGCTCGACGCGCTCGCCGGCGCGGCGGATCGTGCGCTCGACGAAGCTCGTCGCGCGATCTCTGTGCTCTCGTCCGGCGACCCGCCGCCGTTGCCGGTGGCGATCGCACAGACGGCGGAAGACATGTGCGAGCGCTCGCTCGTCGCGCTCGCCCTCGAAGTGGACGCTGACATCCGCGTGCCCGCCTACGCGGTCGAGAACCTCTTGCGGATCCTTCGCGAGGCGATCGTGAACGCCGGGCGGCACGGGCTCGCAGAGAAGGTCACTGTGAGGCTCTGGGAGGACGATCGAGTGCACCTCACCATCGAGGACGACGGCCGCGGGTTCGATCCCTCAGAGCCGACGAGAGGCTTCGGCCTGATCAGCATGCGCGAGCGGGCGCGCGCCGTGGGCGGCGACCTCCGGCTCGCGTCCGAGCCCCGCAGGGGCACCCGCATCGAGGTGACGCTGTGACCGAGGTCGTGAGGGTGCTGATCGCCGACGACCACGCGCGCACGCGCGCCTCGGTGCGTCAGGCGCTCGAGGACGACGGCGGGTTCGTCGTGTGCGCCGAAGCCGAAGACGGCCCGTCTGCGTTCGATCGCGCGATCGAGACTCGGCCCGACGTGTGCCTTCTCGACATCAACATGCCGGGCAGCGGGATCGCGGCGACGGCCCGCATCGCGGCCGCCCTCCCCGGCACCCCGATCGTGATCCTGACGGTGTCACGCGATGACAACGACCTCTTCGACGCGCTGCGAGCGGGAGCGTCGGGCTACCTGTTGAAGGATCTCGGCGATGACCAAGTCGCGCCTGCCGTGCGCAAGGTGCTGGCGGGTGAGGCGAGCCTGCCCGGCACGCTGGTCGCGCGGCTCGTGGAGGAGTTCCGCGACCGCGAGCATCGCCGCATCGGCATCGCGCCCGAGCAGGCGGCTCGGCTCACGGGCCGGGAGTGGGACGTGCTCGAGCTCATGCGCGAGGGGCTGTCGACCAACGAGATCGGCGCTCGGCTGTTCGTGTCCCCGACGACGGTGCGCACCCACGTGTCGTCTGTGCTGAAGAAGCTCCAGGTTGCCGATCGCGACGCGGCGGTGCGACTGCTGGAAGCCTCGAGCCCTCAGCCGCGGTAAGGGGCGGCGAGCTCGGCGATCTTCGCGAGCGAGTCGTCGCGAGCACTTCCCGGCGGAGGAAGCGTGAAGTCGGGGACGATGAACTCGTCGACGCCGAGGGCGTGGTACTCGGCAATGATCTCGCCGCATCGCTGAGGGGTGCCGATCATCGTCGGCATCGGCAGCTGCGCGTTGCGGATGCCGTCGAGCGCCGAGTCGTCCTCGTTCATGAAGATGAGCGCCTGCGTCGACACGGCGATGTCGTCGAAGTCACGGCCCAGCGCGTCGCAATGTCCGCGCAGCACCTCGAGCTTGCCGCGCATGATCTCGGGAGTCGACCACGTGTTCCACTCGTCCGCGTGCTGTGCGGCGATGCGCATCGTTCGCTTCTCGCCGCTGCCACCGATCAGCAGCTTCATGTCGGCCCGGCTCGGGCTCATCGGCGCGTCGTCGATCACGTAGTACTCGCCCTTGAACGAGAAGCGCTCGTTGCCGAACAGGCCCTTGACGATCTGCACGGCTTCTTCGAACCGGTCGAGGCGCTGCTTCGGCGGCGGCAGCTCGATGCCGTACGCGCGGTGCTCGTTCTCCTGCCATCCGGCACCGAGCCCGAACAGCACCCGACCTCCGCTCATCTCGTCGATGGTGGCGATCTCGTTGGCGAGGACTGCGGGGTGACGGTAGGTGTTGCCGAACACGAGCGAGCCGATGCGCATGCGCTCGGTGGCCTCGGCGAGGCCGGCCATCAGCGCGGCGCACTCCCCGGTCGGTTTCGTGTCGTCGCCCATGTTGGGCATGAAGTGATCGGCGATGTACACGCCGTCCCACCCCGCCTCCTCGAGCGCCGTGACCTCCTCGGCGATCACGTTCCACGGCTGGGCGGCGTTGGGCCAGATCGACAACCTCACGGGGTCCTCCCCTCAGATGGCCCGTGCAACGTACTTCGCGAAGATGCTGTCGTCCGAGAGAACGGCGTGCTCGATCGCGAAGCCGCTGCGCTCGATCAGCGGCTCGAGCAGCCAGGTGAAGGTCGAGTGCTCGTCTCGCACGTGCTCTTCGAGCTCGACCCGTGTCCACTCGCTCGCGCCGTCGGCCCCTCCGGTCGCACACCACACCGCGAGCGCGCTCAGTCACGCCGGCGCAGCTTCCAAGCGAGGAGGAAGGGAACACCCTCGAAAGCACCTCGCACCGCGTCGGGCACGACCGGGTAGGCGGGCACACCGACGATCGCCGCCTCGGGCATCGTCGCTTCGACGCACTCGCAGATCTCCCACCCGGCCGTGACGAACCCGTTCACGTAGGCGCTGATCTCGTGCTGGAGGTTCGGCACGTGCGCCATCGCAAGGGTGGCGCCCTCGCCGGTGCGGAAGCCCGCTGTGACTCCGAGGCGCACCATTTCGGGGTGCATGTCGGAGAGCACCGCGCATCCGCCCGGCTTGACCACGCGAGCCATCTCCTCGAGCGCAGGGCGCAGCTCGGCGATGTGCGTCAGCGCGAGCGACGAGACCGCGAGCTCGAACGAGGCGTCGTCGAACGGCAGCGTGTCGAACGACCCTTGCTGGAAATGCGCGTCAGGCACCCTGTCGCGGGCGACCGCGAGCATCGTCTCGTTGAGATCAACGCCCTCGACCTGATGTCCGAGCTCGGTGAGGAGCAGCGACTGGCGGCCGGTGCCGCACGCGACGTCGACTGCACGGCCGGCGGGCAACCCCTCGACGCAGCGCGCGCACGATCTCGGAGTCGAGCTCAGTCGCCGCGTTCGGGCCTGCGTCGTAGAGCGGCGCCCACTCGTCGTAGCCCTCGACCACCTCGTACTCGACGATGGGGATGCGGAGGTTCTGCGGGAACTCGTCGAGGTGCTCGATCACCCGCCGAGCGTCCTCGAGCCGCGGCAGCACCTCGGAGGGAGCGAGCAGGATCTTGCGCATCGCGGCCACCCCGGCGACGGCAAGGAAGTACTGCGCAGCGATCAGCTCATCGCGCCGGACGACCATGCGCAGACGGTAGCGACGGCAGGCATGATGCGGCGATGGCATTGCCTCGTGACGTGGTGGTGGTCCTGCTCGACAGCCTGAACCGCCACATGCTCGGCGCCTACGGCGGACGGGAGTTCGAGACGCCGAACCTCGACCGGCTCGCGAAGCGCTCGGTTCGCTTCACGAACCACCACACCGGGTCGTTGCCCTGCATCCCCGCCCGACACGACCTGCTCGTCGGCGCGCTCGACTTCCCGTGGCGGCCGTGGGGATCGATCGAGGTCTGGGAGGACGCCATCACCCGGTTGCTCCCGCACAGCAGTGGCGTGTCGACGATGCTCGTGTCCGACCATCCGCACCTGTTCGAGGCAGGCGGCGAGAACTACCACAACGACTTCGGGGCGTGGGAGTACCTGCGCGGCGGTGAGGACGATCCGTGGCGCACTCGCCCCGACCCGTCGGCGGTCGGCGCGCCGACGTTGCTCCCCGCGAGGGCGACGGGCTGGCGCGGCTATGAGATCAGCCGCACGTACTTCCGTGACGAAGTCGATTTCACCGGGCCACGGACGATGATGGCGGCTGCCGAGTGGCTCGACCGCGAGCTCAGCGCGGAGCGCCGTCCCGAGGAGCGGGCGCTCCTCTTCGTGGACGAGTTCGACCCGCACGAGCCCTTCGACACTCCCGAGCGATGGGCGACTCGGTACGACGCCGACTGGGAGGGCGAGCGAATCATCTGGCCTCCGTACACGGCCGGCGACGGCGACGCGCTCGTCGGCACCGGGGCCGCGCTGACCGAGCGCGAGGGCAGGCATGTCCGAGCCCAGTACGGGGCGAAGCTGTCGATGACCGACCACTGGCTCGGCCGCATCCTCGACACGATCGATCGCCACGACGCATGGAGCACGACTGCAGTCGTCCTCTGCACCGACCACGGCATCTACCTCGGTGAGCGCGGCATGTGGGGCAAGCCCGCGGTGGCGGTGCATCCCGAGCTCGGCCACATCCCGCTCATGGTCGCCTGGCCGGGCGTCGCCGCCACGGAACGCGATGCCTTGACGACCGCCGTCGACATCCACGCGACGCTCTGCGAGATCTTCGGCGTCACTCCCGAGCATCGAACGCACGGCATGTCGCTCGTGCCCCTCCTCGAGGGCACCACGACCTCGATCCGTGAGTGGGCGCTCTGCGGTGTGTGGGGGCGCGAGGTCCACGTCGCCGATCGCACCCGCACCTACGCCAAGGCGCCGGTCGACGGAAACCGGCCGCTGTCGATGTTCTCGAACCGCTGGTCGACGATGCCCGTGCGGGTGCTTCCGCAGTGGCGTCTGATGAGGCCCGACTCACGAGCGTGGCTCGACCGAAGCCCGGGCACTGACGTCCCCGTGATCCGGCAGCCGTTCGACCCGAGCGACGACATCCCGTACTGGGGTCGCGGTCGCTTCCGAGGAGACCTGCTCTACGACCGCGTCGAGGCCGACGCCGAGGGCGCGGTCCGGAACCTCGCCGGCGGACCGGCCGACAAGGAGATGCAGGAGCTGCTCGTCGAGGCGATGCGGTCGATCGAGGCACCCGACGAGCAGCTGGCACGGCTCGGCCTAGCCTGACGGCGAGATGCACAACCTGCTCATCGTCCTCGCGTCGTTCCTCGCGAGCGCGGTCGAGATGGTCGAGGCCGTCACGATCGTGCTCGCCGTCGGCGTCACTCGGGGATGGCGGTCGGCCGGGTGGGGCGTCGCAGCCGCGCTCGGTGCACTCGCGGTCATCGTCGCCGTGCTCGGCCCCGCGCTCGCGCAGCTGCCGATCGACACCTTGCGCCTCGTCGTCGGCACGCTGCTCCTGCTCTTCGGGCTCCAGTGGCTGCGCAAGGCGATCCTGCGAGCGAGCGGTCTGAAGGCGCTGCACGACGAGGATGCGATCTATCGCGCCGAGGTCGCGGAGCTCGAGGCCGCGGGTGCGAGGCCCGGCCACGACTGGTACGCGTTCACCGTCGCGTTCAAGGGCGTGTTCCTCGAAGGCCTCGAGGTCGCGTTCATCGTGGTGACCTTCGGTGGCACGCAGCGCAACGTCGGCCTGGCGGCGATCGGCGCCGCGGCTGCACTGGTCGTGGTGCTCATTGCCGCGGTGATCGTCCACGAGCCCCTCACGCGGGTGCCCGAGAACACGGTGAAGTTCGGTGTGGGCGTGATGCTCACCTCGTTCGGCATCTTCTGGACGTCCGAGGGTGCGGGCATCGACTGGCCCGCCGGTGACGCATCACTCCTCCTCGTGATCGCCTTCGTCGTCGGCGTGTCGCTGGCGCTGGTGGCGTTCGTGGATCGCTCGATGGGAGCACGCGAGATCACGTCGGGAGAGGTCACGCCGTGAAGTGGCTCGGCGGGTTCGCGAAGTTCTGGTACGACTTCATCGTCGGCGACGACTGGCGCCTCGCGATCTGCGTCGTCGTGATGGTCGGTGTGGTCACGTTCCTCGCGCACCGGGGCGTGGATTGGTGGTGGCTCCTGCCGGTCGCGGTGGCCGCGCTTCTCGCGGTGTCGATCACGCGCGAGATGCGGAGAGCTCAGTCCCCCAAGTAGCCGACGAACCGCTCCGCGGCGTCGGCGTAGTCGGTGACGAGGTCGAGCAGCACTTGCCGCGCGGGGCGCACCGCGGTCATCGAGCCGACGATCTGTCCCACGAAGTACGTGGCGAGCTCCTGTGCTCCAGAGCCGGCGTCACCAGCATGGCGGTTGATCCGCTGCTGCGCGGCCGCGGTGAGCATCGTCTGATCGGGCATCGGAAGCGTCGAAGGCGCACCGGATTCTTCCCACGCGTCGGTCCACGCGCTGCGCAGCATCCTCGCCGGCTTGCCCGTGAGCGAGCGCGACCGGACGGTGTCGCTCGAGCTCGCGGCGAGGAACTTCTGCTGGACCGCGGGATCGGTCTCGGCTTCGGCGGTCGTGAGCCAGATCGAGCCACACCACACGCCTTCGGCTCCGAGCGCGAAGGCCGCGGCGATCTGGCTGCCGCGACCGATGCCACCGGCTGCGAGCACCGGGGTCGGGGCCACGGCATCGACGACCTCGGGCACGAGCACCATCGTCGAGATCGTGCCGGTGTGGCCGCCTGCCTCGGTGCCCTGGGCGACGATGAGGTCGACGCCCTTCGCATTGCTCCGGCGCGCGTGCTCGGCCGTTCCCGCGAGGGCGGCCACGAGCACGCCCGCATCGTGCGCGCGTTCCACGAGGTCGAGCGGCGGGTCGCCGAGAGCGCTCGCGACGAGCCTGATCGGGTGCCCGAACGCGACGTCGAGCAATCCCCCGACCCGTCCCTCGGACACGTTGATCGTGCCGAACGCCTCGTCGACCTCGCTCGGCAGCTCGGGCACCTCGTAGCGGCGCAAGATCTCCTCGACGAAGTGCTGCTGCTCCGCGGGCAACAGCTGGCGAACCGTCTCGGCGTCGATCTTCGGGCCGTCGTCGCGCTGCGTGTGCCGATGGGGCAGGAGGAGGTCGACGCCGTAGGGCTTGCCCTTCACCTCGTCGTCGATCCAGGTCAGGTCGATCTCGAGTGACTTCGGGCTGTGCGCCACGGCGCCGAGCACACCGAAGCCGCCTGCGTTCGTGACCGCCGCGACCACGTCGCGGCAGTGGCTGAAGGCGAGGATGGGGAACTCGACGCCGAGCATCTCGGCGACCCGTGTCTGCATGTCAGCCTCCGAATCAGCGGTGCGAGGAGATCAGGGGTGAGACGGCGAGGGCGGCGCGCCGGCGACGTCGAACATGAGGTCGTCGAGGTAGCACCACCACCAGTTCTCGCCGGGCTCATACGAGCGGATGATCGGATGATCCCGATTGGCGTTGAAGTGTGCGGTCGTGTGGCGGTTCGGGGAGTTGTCACAGCACCCGACGTGCCCGCACTCCATGCACAGGCGCAGATGGACCCACGTTCCGCCCATGCGCAAGCAGTCCTCGCAGCCCGTGCTCGACGGCTCCACGTCGATGTCGACCGTGTCGAGATGCGAGCATGTATCAGCCATCACCCCGGCTTAGCAGTTGGCACGGTGTCGGGCGATACCGTGCGTCCGTGACGGACACACCCCCTGATCCGGTCGCCTTTCCCGACCTCGACGACACCCAGCTCTCGATCGTTGCGGAGCTGGGTGAGCGCCGACGAGCCGAGGCGGGCGAGATCCTCTTCTCCCCTGCGGACGACCACTACGACTGGGTGGTCGTGCTGAGCGGATCGGTCGAGATCCTCGGCGTGGACGGTGAGGTCATCACCAGCCACGGCGCCCGACGGTTCCTGGGCGAGGTCAGCCTCGTCACCCGACAACGCCCGTACCTGACCGCGAGTCGCCGAGCCGAGCGAGGTCGTGGTGGTCCCTGCCGAGGTCTTCCGCGCCCGAGTCATGACCGACGTCCGGTTGAGCGACACCGTGCTCGAGGCGTTCCTCGCGCGCCGAGCGGTGCTGCTCTCAGCCGCCGCGGACACGCTGAAGATCATCGGGTCGACGTTCACCCCGGCCTCCATGGCGTTGCGCGAGTACGCCGTGCGCAACCGCCTCCCCCACCACTGGATCGACGCCGACGACGATCCCGAGACGGCATTGCTCCTCGAAGGCCTCGGAGTCGATGCGGACGACCTCCCGATCGTCATCACGCAGGGCGACCTCCTCAAGCGAGCGACCCCAGGACACCTCGCCCTCGTGCTCGGCTTGACCGCCGACTCCCTGCCCGACCGCTGCTACGACGTCGTCGTGGTCGGCGCCGGGCCCGCAGGATTGGCCGCGTCATGGCCCGCGGCCAGGACTACGCCGACGCCGGCGAGGACTCTTACGACCAGCGTGACCAGCGCAACCGCGAGCACCTGATCCGCCACCACCAGCACGCCCCGGCCCGGCTCGGCTTCCAGGTCACCCTGGTCCCGCCCGGGGACGGCCGCCCACCCCCCGGCCAGGCGGCCTGACCGTCGGCCCGCCTCACCGGCAGCCTTCTCGCCGGCTCCGCCGGCGCTGCCGCGCGCCTGGCTGGGGTCCCCAAGTTTCATTACAGAGGCATCGATCGGCGCGGCAACCCGGTTGCCAGTGTGATCGCCTGTGCCGCACCCGAGCGGGGCGTTCTGTCGCTCCGACTGTCTGGGCGCGTAGGGGTGCTGCCGCCGCTGCCGGCGGGGGCCGCGAGCTTGAACTCACGGTTGGCCAGCAACTTGCAGCAAGGTATCAACCACACCTGCTCACCAGCACAACGTGCTGAGCCGGGCCGAGCCGGTGCGCACCTACCCCGCGCAGCGGCCCCTTACCCGCGCTCCAGCCTGGACGGCTGGAAGCCTTTGTGTGATGCAGCATTTCCGGGGTTCAGGCGCAGACCTTCGGCTGCGGTTCGCCGGAGGCGTACTGGTTCCATTCTTGCGGTGCCGGTGGTCCCACGTAGGCGCAAAGCGCCGCATAGGGATGCGCGAATAGCGATACTTGCCACAGCCGCACGGTGCCGTCGTCGCCGCCGCTGGCCAGCAGCTTGCCGTCGGGGCTGAACGCCACCACGTTCACGGAGCCGGCCGGGCCGTCGCCGGTCGGGAGGGGCGCGCCGACGGGCTGGCCGGTGGCCGGGTTCCACGCCCGCACGGTGCCGTCCCCTTCGCCGGTGGCCAGCAGCTTGCCGTCGGGGCTGAACGCCACCGCGTGCACGCCGTACACGCTGCTGGTGGTGGCGTGGAGGGTCGCGACGGGGCGGCGGGTGGCCGGGTTCCACAGCCGCACCGTGCCGTCGCCGCAGCCGGTGGCCAGCAGCTTGCCGCCGGGGCTGAACGCCACCGCGCACACGCCGCCATTAGGGCCGGTGCCGGTCTGGAGGGTCGCCGACGAGGCGGCCGGTGGCCGGGTTCCACAGCCGCACCGTGCCGTCGCCGTCGCCGCTGGCCAGCAGCGTGCCGTCGGGGCTGAACGCCACCGCGTGAACGCCGCCGTTCTGGGCGCTGGCGTGGCAGGGTCTCGCCGACGGGCTGGCCGGTGGCCGGGTTCCACAGCCGCACCGTGCCGTCGCCGCCGCCGGTGGCCAGCAGCTTGCCGTCGGGGCTGAACGCCACCACGTGACACGCCGTACTAGGCGCTGGCGGGGAAGGGTCGCCGACGGGGCGGCCGGTGGCCGGGTTCCACAGCCGCACCGTGCCGTCGCCGTCGGCGCTGGCCAGCAGCGTGCCGTCGGGGCTGAACGCCACCGCGTTCACGCCGTACTGGGCGCTGGTGGCGTGGAGGGGCTCGCCGCGGGCTGGCCGGTGGCCGGGTCCCACAGCCGCACCGTGCCGTCGGCGCCGCCGCTGGCCAGCAGCTTGCCGCCGGGGCTGAACGCGACCGCCGTCACGCCGCCATTAGGGCCGGAGCCGATCTGGAGCGGCGCGCCGACGGGGCGGCCGGTGGCCGGGTTCCACAGCCGCACGGTGCCGTCGCCGCCGGCGATGGCCAGCAGCTTGCCGCCGGGGCTGAACGCCACCGCGTGAACGCCGTTGAAGGTGCTGGTGGCCTGGATGGGCGCGCCGGCGGGGCTGGCCGGTGGCCGGGTTCCACAGCCGCACCGTGCCGTCGCCGTCGGCGCTGGCCAGCAGCTTGCCGTCGGGGCTGAACGCCACCCCGTACACGCCGTTACGGGTGCCGGTCTGCGGCAGGGGCGCGCCGACGGGGCGGCCGGTGGCCGGGTTCCACAGCCGCACCGTGCCGTCGCCGCCGGCGCTGGCCAGCAGCTTGCCGTCGGGGCTGAACGCCACCCCGCCCACGATGCCAACAGGGCCGGCGCTGGTGGGCAGGGGCTTGCCGACGGGGCGGCCGGTGGCCGGGTTCCACAGCCGCACCGTGCCGTCGCCGCCGGCGCTGGCCAGCAGCTTGCCGTCGGGGCTGAACGCCACCCCGTACACGCCGTACCGGGCGCTGGCGTGGAGGGTCTCGACGGGGCGGCCGGTGGCCGGGTTCCACAGCCGCACCGTGCCGTCGGCGCCGGCGCTGGCCAGCAGCTTGCCGTCGGGGCTGAACGCCACCGCGCGACACGCCGTACCGGGCTGCTGGCGTGGAGGGTCTTGCCGACGGGCGGCCGGTGGCCGGGTTCCACAGCCGCACCGTGCCGTCGCCGCCGGCGCTGGCCAGCAGCTTGCCGTCGGGGCTGAACGCCACCCCGTACACGCCGTGCCGGGCGCTGGCGGCAGGGGCGCGCCGACGGCGCGGCCGGTGGCCGGGTCCCACAGCCGCACCGTGCCGTCGGCGCCGGCGCTGGCCAGCAGCGTGCCGCTGGGGCTGAACGCCACCGCCGGACACGGTGGACGGGTCGGCGGGCAGCATGCCTTGTTGCTGTTGCTCGGCCAGCAGGGTCGTGATGGCCGAAGCGGCCTGGCCGGTGGGGAAGACGGCCCAGGCGGCGACGGCGAGCCGGCGCGCGGTCACCGGATCGGTGCCGTCGATGTTGAGGCTTTCGGCGGCGAGCTGGCGGGACAGGGCGATGGCATGCTGGTGGCTGGGCGCTGGCGGCGTTGTGCACGGCGTCCTGGCGGGCGAGGAAGGCGAAGGCAGCGACCGAGGCCAAGCCGATGACCAGGGCCATGAGCAATGCGATGAACCCCTGCCGCCGGCGTACGGTCCGGCGGTGGGCGTGGCTGCTGGCGTGCAGGAAGTCACGCTCGGTCTGGCTGAGCGGCGGGTGGCGGGCGGGATCGGCGCCGATCCGGGTGGCGGTGCCGGTCGCGGCCTGCAGCAGGCTGCCGCTGTAGAGGTAGGACCGGTCGCGGGAGTGGCGGGCCCACTCGGCGGCGGTGGTGTGCAGCCGGGTGCGGACGATCCGGTCGGCGTGGGTGTCGGCGAGCCAGGTGTCGCGCAGCAGCGGCCAGGCGGTCAGCAGCGCCTCGTGGCTGAGTTCCACGGTGCCGGCGGCCAGGGTAAGCAGCCGTTCGGCGGCGAAGGCCTCCAGCACCGCCTCCACATCCTGGGCCTCGGCTGGGCTCTTGCCCGTCGGTCAGCTCCGCCCTGGTCACGCGGTCGGCGGTGTCCACCCCGTCGCTGCTGGTGGCGGTCAGCCGCAGGAACACCTGCCGGGCCGCGGCCTGCTGGGCCGGAGTCAAGGCGTCGTAGGCGCGCTGGGCGCTGGCGGCGACGGCGCCGTCGATGCCGCCGGTGCGCTCATAGTCGGCCAGGGTGAGGGCCTGCCCGGCCCGGCTGACCGCCAGGCCTGGTCCAGGGCGTGCGACAGCAACGGCAGCACCCCCGCGCCGAAGGTCCCGGGCTGGCCGTTGCGCACCTCGGCCAGCAGCAGGCCGGTCAGGTCGTCGTCGACCGTGGAGCCGGCTTTCTTGGCTGGTTCGGTGATCGCCATCCGCAGCTGCCGCTCGGTCATCGCGGTGACCAGGTACCGGTCCTGGACCGCGCCGGCCAGCTGCGGGTAGTCGGCGCAGCGGACCTCAAAATCGGCGCGCACCCCCAGCACCACCAGCGCCGCCGGGGCCTGGTCCGGGCCGTGCCCGGCGGTGGCGGCGGCGTGCAGCGCGGTGATGAACGCCCGCCGCTGCCCCTCCTCGGCGCACTGGGTGAACAGCTCCTCGAACTGGTCGACCACCAGCAGCAGCCGGCGCTGCGGCGGTGGCTGATCTCGCTCGGCCAGGCGCCTTCCGGTTCCCCTGCCGGCCTGGGTGGCCCCGCCAGGGCGGCCTGCCGGGCGGTGAGCGCGAACCCGTCCGGATCGGCCGCCAGGCCCCGCCGCACCGCCGCCGCGTCCGCCCCCGCCAGCGGCGCCACCCGCAGCGCCAGCTCATCCAGCGGCGCCCGGGTCGGGGTGAACACCACCCACGGCCACGACGCCGCTCCCGGCGCGGCGGCCAGCCCACTCCGCCCGGATCCGCGGCAGCACCCCCGCCCGCAGCAACGACGACTTCCCCGCGCCCGACGCCCCGGACACCACCAGCAGCCCCGCGCCCGCCAGCAGCCGCGACATCCGGTCCAGCACCTGCGGCGGCGGCCGCTTCGCGGCCGAAGAAGAACGCCGCGTCCTGCTCCCCGAACGCGGCCAGCCCGCGGTAGGGGAAACCGGCCACCGCTCCCGGCCGCGGCCCAGCGCCCTCGGCGGCCGCCAGGACCTGCGCGGCCGGGACGTGTGCCGCGGGCCGCCGCCACGAACAGCTCTGCCGCCGGCCCGGTCAGGCCCAGCGCACCGGCCAGCAGCACCGCGGTGTCCTTGTGCGCGGTCCGGTTGAAGCCCCGCTCCAGGTTGCTGACCGCCCGCGGGGACACCCCGGCCGCCGCCGCCAGCTCCTCCTGGGTCAGCTTCGCCTCGGCCCGCAGCTGCCGCAGCAGCCCGGCAAAAGAAAGCGCAGGCTGCTCGGTCACCATCCCAGGCCCCCCACAACCCGTCCGCCGCGGCCACCGGCACCGGGCAGAACCAGTCCTGGGCCCCAACAGTACGCCGGCCCAGCCACTCCCGCCATGTCCCGCCACCACAAGCCAGCCTCCATCTGCGGTTCCGTCGCACCGCGACCAGGCCCTACCCGGACCGGCGGCCGAAACGCCAAGAACCGCCAGCCAGGGCCCGCGCCGACGTCGCGCAGCCCTCACCGGAACGCCGGGCGTGCGGAATCTTGCGGGCTGTTGTGCGGGCGGTCTTGCGGGCGGTTGTTCGTGGTGAACACCTCCGCCGCCCGCGACAGTGAAGCCAGCCGCGATCCCAGCCCCGCTGAGCTCATCAGCTTCCGATACCAGGCAGGCAGCCCGGCCACGCCACCAAGGAGACCACAATGCCCACGAATCCTCCCACACCAGACCAGCAACACCCACCCCGCCTGCCCGCACCGGGTAGGGCAGCCATGGCGAGCCCCGCCCCCGGCTCTGCTGACCTCGTCCACAGGCGGCAGCTGGAGAAGTCGGTCTCCTGGTCCGGCCGCGAACGGCTCCGCTGCCTGTGGTACCGGCTCCGCCTGACCGTAGCGGAGATGAACTACGCCACCCGGCGGACGGTCGAGCTGCAGGCGCCCTGGATCTCAGACGACCACCCCAGCCACTGACGCGGAGACGGACATAAGCGAGGAGAGCTGATGCCAGCGCACATGCCTGCTGCAACAGGCAGCCCGGCCCTTCCAGGGAAACTCCCGTGACCCGCCATTCGCCGCCGATACCTTGCGGTGCACGGCACCGCGCCTGGCGGATCGGCGAAATGCCAGTACTCGCCGCGTCTCTCATCGTGATCGCCCTCCTGGCTGGCTGCGCGTCACCGGCCACCACCGGACCGAGTGCTCCGCCGGCACAATCACCGGCCGCCACCGCCAGCACGCCCGCGGCCGCGCGCATCTTCACCTCCCGGCACTACCGCTACACCGAGGCCCTGCCCGCAGGCTGGACCGGCGGGCAGGCCACCCAGCGGTGGAACGGAACAGGTGCCCCCGGCAACGACAACAGCGTCGTGGACCTCTTCCAAGGACCAGGCGGCGTCGAGGCATGGGCGATCGCAGCACCAACCAAGGAGAATCTGGCGGCCTACACCAGAACGACCACCCGGGCCGCCGCCGCCGCGCACCCGTGCCCGGCGACCCCGCAAACCGACCAGGCCATCACGATCGGCGGAGCACCCGCCCAGCTGCTTAGCATGCAGTGCCCGCCAGGGAGCGGCTTCCTGGTCGAGATAGCCGTCACCATCCACGATGGGACCGCCTTCGTGTTCGCATCCCAAAACCCGTCCGGGACCGGCAGCCAGAGCGCCGACCGCGCCGCCTTCCGCACATTCCTGGCCAGCATCCGGTTTCAGCGGTGAGAGCTGGACTGGCGTCCCGACTATCCCAGGTCAGTGGCTTCTCCCCCTCGGGACAGGCAGCCAACCGCGGCTGAATCTGCCGGTCCCGCCCACCGCCCAGTCGCCCGCCATAACAGACGGATCTGTGCGCAGACAACCGGACAATCTATGCAGTCGGCGCAGGCAAATATTCGGCAGTCGCTGAGACTGGATCGCGGTCTGGCTACGGTACGTGATCAACCCTGCTCGACGGTTCACGACCAATAACCGCCGATCTGCGCGGCGTCTCGACGTCAGCCATCGTCCTTCGCGGTACTGCGTAACTGGGTGTTCTGCACGCCGGCTCTGGTGTCATGGCAGGCAGAGCTGGCTCTTCGCTCCCTGCGGGCTTTCTCTGCGCTATCAGGCGGACTCGCTGCGCGGCCGTCCCGGCACGGAGCGCATGCGGCATCTCCGTGCCTACCCGCCGCGCCGGCCGACTGCGCCAGGACCGGAGCATCCACTGGGGCAGGCACTAGGACTCCGACAAAGTCGGTAGCGCAGGGCGGCGGCGATGCTGGCCGCCCAGCCAGCCGCAGGACGCTGATGGCCAGGTTGCGCGGGGAACGGCGAGCAAGAGCGAAACGCCGTCACCGATCTCCCGGTGGCGGCCGGTCAGCTCGGCTGGACTTGCGCGAGCAGCTCGATGTAGGCCGGCGCTACTGGTTCCGCACCCGGGGGCAGGCTCGGCTTGACCGTGCCATCTAGCCATGCCTGGTGGGCCTCAGGCGATTCCCACACCTCGAATACGCGATAGCCGGTGTCCGTCGCGCCGCTCCAGTGCCCCATGAATCCGGGTGCCGATTTCATCTTGTCAAAGAGGCCCTGCTGACGAGCGACATCCGCGAACCCCGGGCCTGCTCCCGGAAGCTCGCTGATCATGATGACGGCCATATTCCCTCCTTGGTCGTTTCCCGAAACCGCAATAGCGTCCCGCCCGGCTAACCCGTCCACTCGTCGGCGACGGTCAGATCGGTGAACTCCGGCGGGCCGGCGAGTATGTCTGCCATCGTCGCCTGCATGGCTTTCAGTCCTTCCTGGCGGCGCGGATCCTGCTCGCGCGCGCGGGCCTTCTCCTCGCTTTCGAACACGGCCAGGATGTAGGCCTGGTCCGGGTCCTTCTGGTCCCGCATGAACATCTCCCGCACCAGGCCCGACCCGGGCTGCTCGGCGGCCCGCAGCTGCGCGGCCGCCACGGCCAGGTCCTTGCCCGGCTTCAGCCGCACCTTGATCAGCTGCGCCCACATATCCCATTCCCTCCTTGACCGCGCCATCCGCCGGGCCACGTCCAGCCTGTGCCGACCGAGTCACCAGGGCCGGGCACGGCCGCAGTGATCGCCGCAGCGGGCTGCCTGAAGCCGTTGACGCCCCGGACCGCGCTCTCGCCAGGTGCCCGCCCTACGCCTGGACGTAGACGGTCATCGGCATGATGACCCCGTGTGACTCCGCCTGGGCGGCCATCTCCGGGGGAACCGAGGACAGCATCGCCTTGAGGGCATCCAGGTCATCGATGTCGAACGCCACGGCGGCGTGGTTGCTCCCGTCCATGGCCACCAGGTCAGTGACGTTCGTGGCACCCGGCAAGGCCGCGGCGCGCTCGGCCTTACCCTTCAGCCAGCGGTCAACATCCTGGACGGCGTGGGTGATAACGATTCTTGGCACTTGGTCCTCCCGCAGCAGAAATTGGACATATCGGATCCGGGCCAGCTGCGGGCTCGGCCGTTGATCTAGGGCCTGTCCGCGGCGCCGAGTCCGGTCAGGGGAGCTGGCTGATGACCGTGGCCCTGAACGGGGCGGCCAGCAGCTCGAGCAGCGGTGCGTATGCGCCCGTTGCCGCGGCTTCCTTCATGTGGGCGTCCCGCGCCTCGGCGGACTCCCAATCGGCGATCTCGACGAGGACGTCGGGGTCGTCGAGCACCCCGTACCGCGTGCTGCCAAGGAAGCCGTCCTGGCCCGGTCCTTGCGTCGCGATCAGGCTCTCGAGCACACGCTTGAGCTCATCCCGCCGGCCGGGTTTGGCCTGCAGTTCGACAATCACCTTGATGGCCATCTGGTCCTCCCTATGCCGGAGGGCCAGCGGGCACGACGCCGAGCTGCTGCATGAGCGACAGCATGTCCGCGACGCCCCAGTGCTCGCAGACCAGGCCAGCGCCGTCGAACCGCATGATGTCGATGAGCTGCACGTCCACGCGCGTGCCGGTCGGCGGCACCCCCATGAACTCGCCCTTGTGCGTTCCGGTGACCTTCACCCGCGCCACGGTCTTGTCCCCGCCCGCGATCAGGTCCTCGACGGTCATGCGCCAATCGGGAAACGCGGCCAGCAGGATCCGGAAGAACTCGAGCGTCCCCTCCTTCGTGGGAGGAAGACCTGGCCCGCCCCCTGGTGCTCGACGAAGTCGTCCGCTACCAGGTCGCCGAACCCGGCGATGTCTCCCGCGTTGATCCGCTCGTAGGTGCTCCGCATCGTCGCAGCGTGGTCCACGGTCGCCCCCCTTTGTTTGTGGTTGCAGCATGCGTTACTGCATGCGATCCGATTGTGCTGGCGGCCAGCGGCGAAGACATCACTCGATCGAGTGATGTACCACGGCGGCGAGCGCGACCCGGTTCGGTACGCCCAGCTTGGCGAACACGTGCCGGAGGTGGGTGTTCACGGTGTGCGGCGAGATGTACAGCCGCCTGGCCACGGCACCGTTCGTCAGTCCCTCGGCCACCAGCAGCGACACCGCCCGCTCGGTCGCGGTGAGGCTCTCCCAGCCGCCCGCCGGCCGGTGCCTCGGCCCGCGCGGGCCAGGACGGACGCCGAGGGCCCGCAACTGCGCCCGGACCCGGCCTGCCCAGGCATCGGCGCCCGCCTGCTCGTAGCGTTCCAGTGCCTCAGCCAGCAGCGCCGCTGCCTCGTCCCGCCGCCCGCCTTGGGCCAGCAGCCTCGCCGCGTCCTCGCAGGCGCCGGCGTGCTCGACCAGGAGCGGCGCCCGGCGGGCGAGCGCGACCGCCTCGATCATCGGCTCGGCCTCGCCGTCGACCAGTCCCTGGCAGCGCAGCGCCAGGCTGCGCACCGTCGGCACCTCCGGCGCCAGGGCAACTCCTGCCGCGACGGCGCTGGCCACCTCGGCAGCGACGTCGCGATGACCCAGCGCCAGGGCCAGGCGCACGAGATCAGGGGCGAGACAGCGGTGGTAGAAGCGGTTCTCCCGTGCGGCGTCGAACCGCCAGCACCGCAGCAACAGGTCATAGGCGCCCTGCCGGTCGCCCTCGGCCGCCTTCAGCCCCGCCACCGCGAACGCGAGGATTCCCGCGTTGTAACTCAGCTGGTCGCCCTCCAGCGAGCCGGCGATCCCGGCGGCCAGCTCGCTCGCGGCCCGGTGATCTCCCGCGGCCGTCGCGATGATGGCCCGGTAGGCGAGCGATTGTGACACCAGAAGCTGGTTGCCCTTCTCCTGCGCGGCCTGGCCGCCGGCGATCAGGCCGGGAACCGCGTCCTCCCACTCCCCGATGGCAAATGACGCCTGAGCGTCGGCCATCAGCGTCTCGGACAGCCACCACCCCGAGCCGAACTCGTCGTCGAGAGCCTCCCGGTACGCGGCTCGCGCCTCGCCGACAAGGTCGCAGTCGAACAGCGCCAGGCCGAGGAAGAACTTCGGCTGGAGCGGCAGCGATCTCGTGTCGGGCGAGTCAGCAGCCAGGGCGGCGGCCCGCCGGGCGTGGGCCAGCGCCTCGCCGTAGCGGCCTTGCCGCCCCACCGCCACCATCAACGCCGTCAGGGCCCACACCGTCATCGCCGCATCGCCCGCCTGCTCGGCGATGACGAGCGCCCGGCTGGCGGCCGATTCGCCCGCGCGGGGGTCGCCCGTATACGTCAAAGCCCAGCTTTGCTGGGCCAGCATCAGCACCTGATCGGAGGGCCGAAGCCGGGCCGAGCCGGCGAGGCTGGCCTGCGCTACGGTGATGAGCTCGGCGGCGCGGTTCTGCAGAGCCAGCGCGCCAACAAGCGCAAGGCGCAACGGGGTGTCCACCTCGGCGGCGTGCTGCCGGGCGAGCACCGCTTCCGCACGGGCTGACGCCTCGGCCACCTTCCCGGCGCGCAGCAGCGCCTGGACCACCTCCGACGACACCAGATCCGCGTCGCGATGACCGCCTGGCAGCAGCGCCTCGGCGCGGCGAATGAGCTCGACGGTGACCAACGGCGCCTGTGCCGACGCCTCGCGGGCGGCGTCCCGCAACCATGCGACCGCCTGCTCGTCACCCCGCTCCGCTCCGAGCAGCAGATGATCCGCCACGTCCAGCCGGTCCGCGCCCGCGGCCATCAGCGCGACCGCGGCCTCACGGTGCAGAAGGCGGCGGGCCGGCGGCGGCATGTGCTGATAGATCGCGTCGTGCACGAGCTGGTGCCGGAACACGACCCGGTCGTCAGCCTCGTCGAGAAGCTGAGCGTCGAACGCGTCGCTGAGCTGCCCGACGACCTCGGCCGGCGGCCGGCGGGCGACAGCGGCGACATCGCGAAGCGACACGGCATCGCCGAGCACCGCCGTGACCTGCAGCAGCTCCAGCGTTGCCGCTCGGCAGGTGCCGCAGGCGGCGAACCACCAGGTCACTGAGCGAGGCCGGCAGCTCCGAGGTCGTCGCCTCGACGCTGTCCCCGGCGCGGCGCAGCATTCCTTCATCGGCCAGCGAGCGCAGCATGGCCACGGCCCACAACGGGTTCCCGCCGGCCTTGGCCAGCATGGCGGTCAGGGCGGGACCAGGAGACGCCCCGAGCACGTGACAGGCAAGCACGGCCACGTCGTCGGACTTCAGCGGCTGGAGTTGCAGGGTGCGCGCGCCCCCGGCCGCCAGATCATCGAGCAGCCGGACCACCTCGGCCGGCAGCGGCGACGGCCGGGCTGTCACCACGACAAGCAACGCCGCAAGCGGCAGCTGCCGTGCCACCGACAAGATCGCCAACAGGCTTGCGCTGTCCGCCCAGTGGATATCTTCGGCCACCAGCAGCACCGGGCGCTCGGCGCACGACGTCTCCACCAGGTCCACGATCTCCTCGACGACCCGGTACTGGATGTCGCCAGCGGCCCGCGCCGGCGCCCCAGCGCCCTGGCCGGCCAGCAGCGCGCCGATCGCAGCCCTGCGCGGGTCCGGTGACCGCCGGCTCAGATCCAGCGCCGCGGCGACCACACCGAACGGACGGGTGCGCTCAAAGGGATGAGCCTGGCCGCAGAACACCGCCACGTCACGAGAACGCGCATCATCGACGATGCTCTGCACCAGGCGGGTCTTGCCGATGCCGGCTTCCCCCTCGATCGCCAGCGCCGACGCCCGCCCCTCGCTGAGCTGGCGGACTGCAGCCGCAGCCAGGGCGAGCTCGGCCTCCCGCCCCACGAGCCCCTCCGCCGAGGACACCCTCAAAGCCTCCCCCACGCCCAAAGCTTCCCCCACGCCAGCGCCAGAGTCCAGCCGAAGACCAGCCAGAACAGGCCAGGTCCAGGCAAGCGCGATAACGGCGTGAAAGGAGGCCAGGCTGACGGCGACGGCGGGCTGGATCGCCGCTGCCGCGCCGAGCCGAGCAGCGCAGGCCGACCCGGTCCGCGCAACTTGCTCGCTCCGGGCCGGCACCGGCCCCGGTCCCGGCCCGGATCCTTTCGCCGGCCGTTCCGGCGCCGACATCGGCCAGGCTATCCCCGTCGACCTGGCTCCGGCAGCTTGGCCGCTGAACCGGCCCATCCCCGCACGTCAGGACCGGCATCCCCTTCCCCCGGCTCAGCGCATCACTCGACCGTGACCAGTCCCAGCCGTGCCCGCCCGCGATATCCGCCTTTGTGATTACCCTCTGGAGCGATGGGCAGGTCGGCTGGACCTGCGCGCAACAGTCGTCAGGCCGGATTCACCAGGAGTTGCAGCCCAGCTAGGACCGGCAGCCAGACATCTTCCGCGTCCTGTGGTGAGTCGGCGTGGTCGACCTGGTCGATCTCCAGCCGGACCGTGCATCCGCCCGGGGCCGGCCGCAGCAGCCAGGTCAGGTACGCCGGCGGATCGCCCGGCCCGGCTTGCAGCACGTAGGACAGCCGTTCCTGGCGGCGGGCGTGCAGGACCTGGCCGATCGCCGCGGCGCGGCCACCGAGGCGGAACTCGATCCGGTCGCCGGGAACCCAGGTCGAGTGTGCCGCCAGGCCGTAGAGGTACGCGGCGGTCTGGCCCGGGTCGGTCAGCGCGGCCCACACCAGCCCGGGATCAGCGCGGACGTGAGCGGCGAAGACGTGCCCGGCGCACGCCACGCCGCGCGGCGGGCGGCCGGGCTCACCGCGCGGCGGGCGGCCGGGTTCGATGTCGTGGGCAGTCATGGCGGTGATCCCCATCTTCGCGCGTGCGGGCATGGGCCAGCGTCTCCGCCAGCCCGTGCCCGCACGCCCTCACACGTGGCCGGAGGCCTTTTCGAAGATCACGATTGTTTCGGGACGGACACCATCGAACTTCATCGCATCAGCGCCTGCCTGGACTGCAGGAGCTCCTGGAAGGCTTCCATGTCGGGTATTTCCAGGATCAGCCCCACGCGGCTGGACTTCGCGGTATCGGTGAAGAAGCTGGCCCGTGATGCCCATCGGCCCGATGATCTCTTGCCGCTTGGGCGAGTGAAGCCAGTGGTCGACGTTGTTGACTTCGTGGACGACGATATATGTTGCCATTACGAACCCCCAGGTCTCCAAGAAAACTGACTGCGTGCGACCGATTGTGCCTGTGGCGCTGGCGGCCGAGACATCACTTGATCGAGTGATGTACCACGGCGGACGCGACCCGGTCCGGTACGCCCAGCTTGGCGAACGCGTGCAGGCGGTAGGTGTTGACAGCTTGCGGGGAGAAGTACAGCCGCCTGGCCACGGCCGGCTGATATCGCTGCCTTCATCTCGCCCTGCGCGGGCCCGGGCGGACGGCAGGCGGGGTCTATGCCGGAGGGCTGGCGGGCACGACGCCGAGCTGTTGCATGAGCGACAGCATGTCCGCGACGCCCCAGTGCTCGCACAGCATGCCCGCGTCGTCGAACCTGCTGATATCGATGAGCTGCATCTCCACCGCGTGCCGGTCGGCGGCACCCCCATGAACTCGCCTTGTGCGTTCCGGTGACCTTCACCCGCGCCACGGCCTTGTCGCCGCTGGCGATCAGGTCCTCGACGTCCATGCGCATATCGGGAAACGCGGTCAGCAGTGTCCGGAAGAACTCGAGCATCCCCTCCTTCGTGGGAGGAATACCTGGCACGTCGCCGTGCTGCTCGACGAAGTCGTCCGCGACCAGCTCGCCGAACCCGGCGATGTCTCCCGCGTTGATCCGCTCGTAGGTGCTCCGCATCGTCGTAGCGTGGTCCACGGTCGCCCCTTACTCTGTGGTTGCAGCATGTGTTGCTGCATGCAATCGATGATGCTGGCGGCTGGGCGCGAAGACATCACCTGATCGAGTGATGAACCCGCGGCAGCGACCGCGATCCGGTCCGGCACGCCCCGGCTTGGCGGACACGTGCCGCAGGTGGGTGTTCACGGTGGCGGCGGGAGGTACAGCCGCCTGGCCACCGCACCGCTGGTCAATCCCCCGGCGCCGTACCGGTGCGGGTCCACGACCTGGGCCGCGCGCTGGCAGGAGGAGCAGTCGCGCATGCGCGTCATCGTCGGCGAGCGCCAGGCGGCGAGCCGCTCTTCTCTTCCTTGCCGGGCTGAATTGCTACCGGCCAGGTCTATCGCTCACACCTCATCCGTCCCGTGACGGGACCCGGCGGGCTGGAGCCTGGGTGCCCGCAGCCGGTACCGGGCCTTGGTCAGGGATTCCTATTTCTCGATATAGACGGTGATGGGGGCCGCACGCCGTGTGATTCCATCTGGGCGGCCACCTCGGGAGGCGGCGAGGCCAGCAGCGCTTGCACGGCGTCGAGGTCATCGATGTCGGCCGTCACCGCGACGTGGTTGCTCCCGTCCAGGGCGACGTAGTTGGTGACGTTCGTGCCTGGCCGATCCCATGGCCGCGGCCCGCTCAGCCTTGCCTTTCAGCCAGCGGTCGATATCGGCAACGTCGTGGGTGATAACCATTCGTGGCATCTTTGCTCCCTTTTGCACTCGGAGTAGGTGTCTGTTCCGGCGTGCCGCGCCAGCTGCGGCATGAGATGGCGGTCAGGCGGTGGCGGGGTCGGGGACCAGCTCCAGCTGCGCCATGACCGACATCATGTCGAAGTAGATGTGCACCTCGCTGATCCGGTCGCCGCGGAGCCGGCCGAGCGCGCAGAACTGCATCTCGTACTGCCTGCCGGTCGCGGGGATGGTTCCCTGCGGCAACTGCAGCGGCCCGGTGTGGGTGCCGCGGCCGTGGCCCTCGACAGCGAAGTCGTCGCCGTCCTGCACGCAGCGGGTGATCGTGTTCCGGGTGTCGGGCACCGCGGCCGCAAACGCCGGGTGGCCCGCTGCCCACTCGGCCGCGCTGTGCGTCGTCACCTGCAATTCGACCTTCACCACGTCCTCGGTAACGACGGTGGTGAACTCGTCGTAGCGGCCGTTGTCGAGGATGTCGAACAAGCGCTCTGCGAGCGCCCGGGCGTCAGCCATGGTGTCCTCCATCTGGTGTCGTTGCCCTGCTGCTTAGCCCGTCCACTCCTGGTCGACGGCTAGGTCGGTGAACTCCGGCGGGCCCTCGAAGATGTCGGCCATCATCGCCCGGGCGGCTTCCAGCGCCTCCCGACGGCGGGGGTCCTGCTCGCGCGCGCGTGCTTTCTCCTCGCTCTCGAACACAACCAGCGTGTACACCTGGCTGGGGTCCTTCTGGTCGTGCATCACCAGCGTCCGCACCAGTCCCGAGCCGGGCTGCTCGGCCGCCTGGATCTGGTCAGCCATCTCCGCCGTGTCCCGGTCCGGCTTCAATCGCATCTGGATCAGCTGTGCCCACATGTCGCATCCTTTCCTGGTCCGGGTCAGATTCTGCTGGTGCCGTAGTCGAGCACCAGCTCCGGCGCGGTGAACCCGTCGTCCAGGGCGATGCCATGGACCTGGCCGGCGTGGCCGCGGAACCAGCAGTCGAACGGCTCGGCCGAGCTCCCCAGGACCGTGAACGCGGCGGCCAGGTCGTCGGCCTCCAGGTAGACCACGGCCACATCCCCGCCCGGCGCGGGCTGGATCCAGACTGCTTCCCTGATGATGCCCGCCCGGCGCCGGGCGTCCTGGTAGGCCTCCTTGCGCGCACCGGACCAGCACGAGGCCAGCGCGGCCCGGACCGCTCCGGCCTGGCCGGACAGCAACCGGACAGCGAAAGCAACGCACTGCACACGACCGATGGTGCCTGCCGCCACCGGCGAAGACATCACTCGATCGAGTGATCTACCACCGCGGCGAGCGCCACCCGGTTCGCTACGCCCAGCTTGGCGGACACGTCCCGCATACGGGTGTTCACGGTGCGCAGAAGAGATGTTCTGCGCGCCCAGGGTGGCCGCATGCCTATCTTTCAGTAGACCTTCCTATTGGGGGTTCGTAATCGTTGAGCCGACTGCAATTCTGACCGGCGTTGGTCACGCGATGTGACCTGCGGTTCGGCTGCGGATGGTAAATCGCCGGCATCACCCTGAGGCGCTGCTCAGGGACACGGCAAAGTCGCGTTCATGCAGCCTGAAGCAGCTTTAGCGTGCGCTGCGGGTCGCGGAGGTGGTGACGGTTGGCCGCTGCTATGTTGTCCTGGCCGTCCAGGCGCAGGAGACTGATGGCCAGGCTCCTCAGCGAGGCCATCACGCGGGGCGCGTTCCCCGTCCTGACCAGCGATTTGTCTTCCAGGTAAGTCACGTCCCTCACCCAGTGAAGACAATTTTCTATCTTCCAATGGCTCCGGACCCAGGCGGCCAGGGTGGCCGGGTCGACGTCTTTGTCGCTGGTGATCAGGTAGACGACCTCGACGGTCTTCTTCCCGTTCTGCGTGACGGTGCGGCGCAGCTGCGCGACCTGGGCGGCGCCGTCGAACCCGATCCAGGCCGGCGCGAGCGCCGCCTTGATGGTGCGGCGGGCCCGGCGGCCGTGGTCCTTGCCCACGGAGGAGACGGCGGGGATTGCGGCCCAGGGAAGCTTCTTGAGCTGCCTGTACAAGGTGGGCATGTTGGCCTTGACGGTCATCACGTAGTCCGCCCGCCGGGCGAGGATCACCTTCGCCGTGTCAGTCTGCGTGTGCATTGCGTCAATCGTGATGACTGCCCCGGCCACGTCGGCGAACGCCTTCAGCAGCTCCCGGACTGCGGGGATCTCGTTGGATTTCTCGTCCACGGCGACCTGGCCGAGGACCGCGCCGATGCCGTGCGCCAGGGCCGCGACCAGGTGCGGGGCCTTCCCGCCCTTGCTCTTCGCGCCGCGGACGGTCTTGCCGTCGATCGCGATCACCAGCCGCCCGCCGGCCCGCACGGCCCTGGTCCGCAGCCAGGCACCGAGGACCCGGTCGAGCACGTCGGCGCTGACCAGGGCGAACGCGCGCCGGTAGGTGGACTCCTCCGCCGGGCCGCGTTCCGCGCCGAGTACGGCCAGCACGTCCGGGCCGGCGTCGGCGGCCCACTGCCCGATCGCGGCGAACGACCTCGACCCCGCGATCACCGCCGCGATCCCCACTGCGAGCAGCCCCGCCAGCGCATGCCGGCGGCCTCGCTTCTTCCGCGGGTCCGGGACCTGGGCAAGGAGATCGAGAAGATGCTGGCAGCGGGCAGCCGCCATGGGCGAAGATGTCATCGGCGGGCGGTGTCCCTCGTGGCAGGCGATGGTGAGCGTGAAGAACTTCCATCGTTCCGCCCGGGCCCGTCCGCCGCCCGCGGACACGCCGGACGAATCGTCCGCCGTTACGACATCGCAGGTCACGCCCTCAATTCAGGACTTTGCCGTGTCCCTGAGGCGCTGCTCCCTTCGAAGATTGATCGTGCTGCTCAGTCCGCGGCTTCGCGGTCGGGTTCGGTGTCGCGCTCGGCGGCAAGCTGGAGGATCCTCGCCGAGGGGTCATTTCCGGTTTGGGCGGCTGCAATTCGCATCCCGGCCGGATGCCTGCCAGCCAGGGAACGTCTTGCCGAGGTCGCCCCAAACCGGATCTTCGCCAGGCACCATCAGCTGCGTGCGTTGTCGATCCCGGCGCGGGACACGTGATGCTGCATAGCTGGGTCGCGGATCCACGCCGCGATCTCGCCGGGTTTTCCGTCGGGGGCCGGTTGCAGTTGCTCGCGCTCGTGTCGCTGGCCGGGCCGGGTTCGGCGGAGCGCAGCGGGTCGACCCTCTGATCGGGGTGGCGGCGGCGCAGTTCGGCGTCGGCGGCGATGGCCAGGTGGCGGGTCTGCGGTGGCGTGTTCCCATTCTGGCCGGTCGGCCATGGTCTGGGCGAAGGTCTGTTCGCGCGCTGGTAGCGGTCGCGCATCGCCCGGTAGCTGGCGGCCAGGAACTCGTGCCGCCCGGCCCGGTCGTGGTCGCCGTCCTTGCGGGCGGCGTCGGCTTCGGCGTCGGCGCGGATGGCGTCCAGTCGGCGTCGAGGCGCCGAGCCGGGCCAGCCGCAGCTCCTTGCCGACGTGGCGGGGTGCCCAGGCGGTCTCGGCGGTGTAGGTGTCGCGGATCAGCCACAGCCGGCCGTCGGGCATGGCCGCGGACGTCAGGGCCGTCGGCGGGGCCGAGGGCGAGGAAGGCTTCGTGCCAGGCGGCCCGCTGGTCGGGGGAGTCCTGGCTGGCTCGGGGCCGATCGGGTCGCCGGGGTGGTCGTAGCCGTACATTTCCCGGTAGGCCGCCGATCGCGGACGCCTTCCGCTCCCATCCCTGCCGGGCGGCCGGGTCCTGCGGGGACCGGGCCGAGCGCGCGTGACCGCCCAGGCGGGGCGGGTCTTGGCCGCGTGCTCGCCGAGACGCTGCTTGCGGTCGTCCATCATCGCGGCGATCTCGGCCAGGTACGCCCGGCGCTCGGCATCGGGCAGCTCGGGGACGCGGTCGGCCCAGGGGCCTTGCGGGCTGGGGGACCAGCGGGTCGACGCGCTGGCGGATGCGGGCGTCGATGACGCGGCGACGTCGCGGGCGTCGGCCAGGTCCCGGGACTCGATCGCCGTGCGGGCGACCTCGGCGGGGTCCAGGCCGGCGAGTTCCGGCGGCGCGCAGCGTCCGGTACAGCCACCTGGCCTGGTGGGAGAGCTCGTGCCGGTAGCCCGGGCGGGAGCGCGGCCATGACCAGCTCCCGGTAGCGGTCGTGGCGGGCCGGCCTGGTTTCGGCGGCCCAGATCGCGTCGAGGATGGCGAGGTGGTCGGCGTTGGCGAGGTTGCGCTGCCGGATTTCGGTGGCCGACAGCTCGGCGCCGTCGCGGTCGAGGATGTCGGCGAGCACCGCGATCGGCTCGCGCGGGTCCGGACTGCCCGGCCCGGCGCGAGGCGCTGGGCCGGCAGGTAGCCTTCGCGTTCGCGCCGGATCCGCTCGTAGCGGTCCAGTTCGGGGGCGGGCCGGGTACCCGGGGCGGGGTCGGCGACCTTGGCCGGGGTGGTGGAGACGAAGACGAGGTTGTCGTCGGTGCCGCGGGTCATCGCCGCATACAGCCATTGCCGGTCCTCGCCGCCGGTGACCAGGGTGATGCCGGTGTGCACGGTGCCGCCCTGGGCGGAGTGCCCGGTCACGGCGTAGGCCAGGTCACAGGGCCAGTAGCCGGCGTAGCGGAAGGCTCGGCTCGGTGAACCGCCGCTCGCCCGGTGGCCGGTCCGGCCCGAGCAGGCGGCGGACCATGATGCCGGCAGGGTGATGGCCTCGATCCGCAGGACGTCGCCGTTGGCCAGGGCCCGGCCCGGCTCGCCGGCGTCGAGCCGTGGTCGTTGCCGCGGCAGATCACCAGGTCACCGGCCGACGCCTGGCGCCCTCGGCGATCTGCGACGCGCTGGGGGCCGTCGACCAGGCCGAGGTGGATCAGGTCATCGCGGATCCGGGCGGATAGTTCCCGGCAGCGGGCCCAGTCCGCGGCCACCAGGAGCACGTCCCGCCCGGCCAGGTAGCTGGCGACGTAGGCTTAGACGGCCTGGTCCATCGCCTGATCGGGCGGGGCGCCGCGGATGCGGCCGTGCTGGTCGTAGTCGTCCAGCGCCGTGCGTCTCCCGGGCGCAGCCGCAGCGACGCCTCGCGTTCCCAGGCGGCGGTGAACCGGACCGGCTCGGCCAGCTGCACATACCCCAGCCGGTCCGCGAGCAGCATCATGGCGCCGCCGCCTTCGATGGCGGCGAGCTGTTCCTGGTCGCCGGCTAGCACCAGTTTGCAGCCGTTCCGGGCGGCGTGATCGACCAGCGCGGCCAGGTGGGTGATCGAGACCATCGATCCCTCGTCGACCACGATCAGCGACCCGGGCCGGATCGCTGCCGAGATCGGCAAGGAGCTTGGTGGTGTTGGCGGCTACCCGGACGCCAGCGGCGCGGAGTTCGTTCGTGGCGTTCTGCGAGGTGGCGGTCCCGACCACCGGCCCGCCCCAGGCCCGGGCGATGGCGG
>CAVSCP010000003.1:0-354261 GCA_963726495.1 uncultured Acidimicrobiales bacterium | reverse complement strand
GGTCGCAGCAACCCGGTGACAAGCAGACTTGACATCGCGGCCGATGACAAGCACACTTGACACCATGAAGAACCGGGTGCGCGAGCTGCGAGGGACGGCGTCGCTGTCTCAGGCCGAGCTTGCGAGTGCGCTCGGGGTCTCGCGCCAGACGATCAACTCGATCGAAACAGGCCGGTACCTGCCCTCCCTGCCGCTGGCGATGGCGATCGCACGGTTCTTCCAGGCCGCAGTCGAAGACGTGTTCGATCCCGAGGAGGGTGCGTGATGGCGAAGACGATGCCGCGAGGGATGCGGGCGGCGACCTCGGCCGTGCTGCTCGTGGGGGGCGGCGCCATCGCAGCCGCCACCTGGATCAGCGGCGACCACGGCTTCGCAGTCGCCGTGATCGTGTTCTACGTGGTCGCCGCGGGGATCGCCTGGCTGTGGTCAGGCGGCAAGGGCGACGTCGCCGCGATCATGCGAGTCGGCGGTGACGAGCGCCAGCGCAGCCTCGACCGCGATGCGACGACCATCGTGGGATACGCCATGGTGTTCGCCGCGATCGCAGGTGCGGTCGTCGAGATCGCCCGGGGCCACGGCCCGGGCGCGTACGGCGTCATGTGCGTGGTCGGCGGCGTGACCTACGTCGTTGCGCTCTTCGTGCTGCAACGCCGCCGGTAGCGGGGCCGTGAATCTCAGGTGGCGAGCCGGCGGCGCAGCTCGACGTACACCGGCCGCCCGACGATCTCGGTGATCTCGTCCCCGAGCGACTCGATGACCGGTCGATCTCCGACATAGGCCCGATCGCCCTCGGTGCAGCACCACGCCATCGTCTCGCCCTCGTCCCCCCAGTCGGCGCGCGTCCAGCGACGCACCGTCGCGATCTCGCCACCGTCGGCTCGCGGGCTCCCAATCCACCTTCATCGGGAGCTGCCAGCACACCGACGGCTTCCACTCGTGAGGTGGCTCGCCCGCGTCGAACGCGGCGAGGTGCAGCGCGCAACCCGCTCCCCCTTCGAAGTCCGGACCGTTCAGGAAGACGCAGCCACTCTCGAGGACACGCGTGTGCAGGCGCGTCTTCGTCCCGGAAGACGCCGTCCCGCTCGGCCTCGACGTGGTGCTCGAAGCGCTCGGGTGCGAGCGTCGCCGCGAGCGCCGAGATGAGCATCGCCTCGTCGATGTCGCCGAGCTCGGCGCCGATCGAGCAACACCCCTGACCGAGATGCTCGGCGGGCTCGTCGAGGATGCCGAGACAGCCACGTCCCCAGATGCAGGTCCACCGAGACTCGAAGAAGCTCGCGCTCGAATCGCCACACGACGTCGCCGGCGTCGATCTCCTCGAAGCCCGCGCTCACGTGCGCCCCGCGAGGCTGAACACCGCCACGTACTGGGCCAGCGCGGCCACGACGACGAGCGTGTGGAAGAGCTCGTGGTACCCGAACGTCGACGGCCACAGGTTGGGTTTGTGCAGCGCGTACACGACGGCACCCGCGGTGTAGAGCAGCCCTCCGATGAGGACCATGGCCACCTCGACGCCGGTCAACGCGTCGAGGTAGGCGGGAAGGTCGACGAGAGCCAACCAGCCGACGACCACGTAGACGGCCGCGACCACCGGGTACGGCGCGTGAAGCCAGAACAGGCGGATCGAGATCCCGATCGCGGCGGCGACCCAGGTCACGAGCAAGAGCGCGGTCTGTGTCGTCCCCGTGAGTCCGAGGGTGATCACCGCGGTGTAGGAACCGGCGATCGCCAGGAGGATCGTCGAGTGGTCGACACGCTTGAGGTGCGCCATCGCTTCTGGGGACAGTCGACCGCTGTGATAGACCGCGCTCACCGCGAGCATCGCGGTGACGCACGCGCCGTAGACGAGCACTGCAACGAGGTTGCCGAGGCCCGTGACGCGCACCGCGAGGACCGCGAAGAGCACGATCGCGACGGGCACCGACCATCGGTGGATGAGACCCCGCATCCGGGGCCGAACAAGGGCGGGAGCCGACACAGACACCGCTATGCCCCGACGAGCTCCTTGAGAAGGGCTCGCGTGCGATGACGAGATGACGATCGATCCTCGCCGACGGGGAACGGCGCCGCCCACACGTCCGTCGCGCCGGCGTCGAACAGCGCTTGGATCTCCGCGGCCACGGTCGCCTCGTCACCGACGATCGCCGCGTCTCCCGGCCCTGGGGCGCCACCGATGTCGAGGAGTCGGCGGTAGTTCGGCAGCACGCCGTAGTTGGCGAACATCTCTGCTGCCGTCGTGCGCGCCTCGTTCACATCGTCGTGCACCGCGACGGGAAGCCCGGCGACGATGCGCGGAGTCGATCGACCGGCTGCGGCAGCCGCTGCGTTGATCAGTGGAGCGACGTGCACCTCGATGGCCTTGGCGTTGCCCATCCAGAGGATCGTCCCGTCGCTGCGCTCGCCGGCGACCCGCAGCAATCGCGGGGCCAACGCTGAGACCATCACGCTCACAGGCTGCGGCAGCGCGCTCGTGACCGGGATGTGGACGCGGAAGTGCTCGCCGTCGAGCTTCACGCCCTCGCCGCGCAGGAGCGTGCTGAGCACTGTGACGTACTCCTCGGTGTGTGCTCCGACACCGTCGTAGGAGAGGCCGTATGCCCCCTCGATCACCAGCTTGTGCGACGGGCCGATGCCGAGCGTGAGCCCCGGGCGGCCCATCGCCGCCGCGGTCGACGCCGCACGGTTCGCTTGCAGCACGGGGTGAGACGTGTAGGTCTGCAGCACGGCGGTGCCCAGCTCGATGGAGGTCGTGGCGCGGCCCGCCATTGCCATCGCGACGAGCGGATCGCCGAGAATCGCGCTCGGGTACCACAGGCTCGTGAAGCCGTCGGCCTCAGCCTCGACCGCTTGCTGAACGAGGCGGTCCGTGGTCGTGCCTCCACCCGACAGTCCGATGCGCATGGCGAGACCCTAGGGCGCGTGCGCATCGGCTTCGCCGACGACGCCCGCAGTCAGCCGCCCTGGAAGTTCGCGCTCTCCCACACGCGCTGGTTCAGATTGTTCTTGACCGCGGCGATGTAGGTCTGCGCCGGCGCGGTGTACCACCGGCCAGAGAACCACACGCCCAGACAGCCCCAGGCGTCGCCCGCCGCATAGGTCGCACCGCGTTCCACCGTGTTCAACCAGGTGTACTGGCCCTCGTAACAAGCTCGCCAGACCGAGTACGTGTAGTCGAGGTTGAACGCCGACGACACCACGGCGTACCCGTTGGTGAAGGCGATCGTGTGGTACTGGTACCGCACCTGGCCGAGCCCGACCGACTCGGGACATTGACCGGAGCCGGTGCGCAACGTCGGATAGCAGTTGTTCTGGTCGGTCGTCATGTCGCCCGTCGCGTCCTGGTGCCACCATGACTCCTCGCGCGATCTGGGCGCGCACGATGTCCTCGTCGATGCCCCACTTGCACGCGACCCATTCGATGATCTCGTCGGTGGTGCCCGTGTAGGCCCCGGTCACCCGTGCGAGGCCGCTGACGGCCGCGCCCATGGTGTGATTCGCCACATTGTTGATCGCGCGCCGCTCGGCCATCGGGCGAACCTGTGCCGCGCACGCCGCGTCGGACGGCAGGGCAGCGCCGGGCGGCAGCGTCGAGAAGTGCCCCGTGGGCGGCGCTGTCACGGTTGTTGTCGGGGCCTGCGTCGTCGTGGTCGTCGCCTGCGTAGTCGTTGTCGGCTTCGCCGTCGTGGTGGTCGCCTGCGTCGTGGTGGTCGCCTGCGTCGTCGTCGTCGGCTTCGCCGTCGTGGTCGTAGCCTGCGTCGTCGTCGCCGCCGTCGTCGTCGTGGCCTGGGTCGTCGTGGTCGGCTTGGCCGTCGTCGTTGTCGGCTTCGCCGTCGTGGTAGTCGGCGGCTGGGGCGACATCGTGGTCGTCCCACCCGCAACCGTCACCGTGATGCCGGCGGCAGCGTCATTCCAGTGGGCAAGGCCGTTCCAGCCCGGGCCGAACACCCCGACCTTGACAACATGTGCGGTCGTCGCCTCGTTCGTCGGCACGGACCACGTTGCGGTGAACTGACGCGCGACATTGGGCGTGAAGGATTGCCCATCCCAGAACCGCTGAAACGACTTCGTGGACCCGTTGTAGATCTCGAGGTCGATCAGTGCATTCGAGGTCGTGCTCGACACCACATTGATCGTCACCGTGACCGAGCCCCCGCGAACGACCTGGGCGCCACTCACGCGTGCCGTAGTCGCCCATCCGTTGGAGGAAGCCGCGCTGGCCCCGTCGTCGGGAGCCGCGATGACCACGACGCCCAAAGCGAGCACAACGCAGATCGTCAGGAGCCGATTCTTGAGTGACATTCGTCCTCCGCTATCGGTCGTCGGTTTCGATCCTGGGCGGCGTCCGCCCCGGGCGCGACACAGTGGGACCCTGCAGTTCCCCTGGCATCGACACGGCCGACGAAAGACTTGATACTTCGGACCTGGAAACAATCCCCGTTTGGACCACAATCGGTCGCGGCGACGACCGTGCTTCGTCGAGCACAGGTGACGCAACATCACCACGCGTGCTGATGGGCTCGTCAGCGTTCGACGATGCATCTCACACCGAGCCGCACAGTGCGCGTACCGTCATCGGGGTGGACTACGGGGTGGGAGCGATGTACTTCTCCACCAAGGTGGTGTGGCAGCCCGGGCATCGTGGCGCGTCCACGACTGTTCTCGAGCCGGCCGATGGCGAGGTGTTGCACGCGATGCACTCTGCGACCGGGCTGAGAGGTCCGACGATGTGCGGCGTCGAGGCAACAAGAGTCAGGGGCTCGTGGAGCGCAGACACACCGCTCGAGAAGTGTGGGTTGTGCCAGAACGCGATCGACCAGGACGTCATCGACTTGCGTACGGTGCGCGCCCTCGAGAGCGGCGAATGATCACGTCGCCTCTCGATGCATTCCCCGGAGCCGGTCGACGATCGATGGACGGTTGTCCGCTTCACGGCTCGCCAATGTCGATCGACCGCCTTCACTTTCGCGGCGCGAGCGTCCTGCAGCCAATCGAGGCACTGGCAGCCGATCCGCAACTCTGAGTGGCGGTGCAGCTGCAGCTCCCCCACCCGCACGCGGGGCGAGCGTTCGCATGACTCCCCCGTCGACAACTGGGGACCTTCGGCCCTGTATGCCATAGGTCGACCGGCGCACGCTCGTAAGGACCCACAGCGAAAGGCGGACTCCATGGCCTTGGCATTGAGTTGTGCGCTCATCGCTATCTGCACACTCGTCCGATTGGTTGGGCAACGCGTCGACGATGCAGAGGAAAGACGCTCGCGACGTCAATGGCAGGTGATGTGTGAAGCACTCGGTCTCGAAGACTTCGCCGCAGACTTCGACGAGCCCTCGATCCCGTCGCTTCCCGGAACATCGAAGTCCCGCCTCTCCGCCGAGGGCGAGGCCTTCGCGTCGAGCTGAACCGCTCAGCGGCCCTTGCCAGGCAGGATGCGATAGGCGTCGTCTAGCCCCGACCGTGCGCTGTGCTCACGCGCGTTCCCCTGATCGCGCGCCAGCGTGAGCCACACAGTTATCGCATGGACGAAGTGCAGATCGAGCCGCATTCGGACCTCCGGCCTTCGGACTAGAAGCCCGACAGCACTGAGCGCTCCATGGAACTTCTTCTGGCTCGCGCTGGTCGTCTGGTCCGTGTGGATGCGCGCCGTCGTCTTGTGTCCGTCGCCCGAGGCGGGACCAAGACCTGGCAGCACTGCGCGCTGACTCACCGCGCCGCGAACCGCCCCTCACGACACCGCAGCACCAAGGCTCGACGACCGTTCTGGGCAGGCACCCAGGGTGGCGAAGCACTGGTCCATCCCCTCGACGAACATATCCACGTCGGGGCACGTCTCAGGGTCGGACGTGATGCCAACCGCCAACGTTCCGTCATAGGAGAGGATCGCGACCTCGAGGGACATGTTCCCGCCCAATGGCACCAGTGGGTACACCTCGAGCATGCGGGCTCCGAGAGCGTAGAGAGGCGAGCGCGGCCCGGGAACGTTGGTCACCACCAAGTTCACGAGCGGCTGGCGGTGGACCGTGCTCTCGATGAGGGCGGCCACGCACGGTGGGAGCACGTCCGCGGCTCGCAGCAGCACATCGGTCGTCTGAGCTTCGGTGCTGGCCTTCAAGGACTTCGTCGTCGCCGAGACGCGCAAGAGCCTTTCGACAGGGTCACCGATGCCGACCGGGATGGGCGTCAACAGGGCGCCGACGCGATTGCCGAGCGCGATCGTCTCGGCGGGATCGCGGAGCGACACCGGGACGAGAGCTCGCACCGACTGGGTGCTCGACACGGTCTCGCCGCGCGCGACGAAGAGGGCACGCAACCCGCCGGCAACTGCGGTGAGCACGACGTCGTTGACCGTCGCGCCCGCCGAGCTCCCGGCTCCCTTCACGTCGACGAGCCGATAGCGCAGCAGCGACAGGCGACGCCGTGACCCGATCGGCACGTTGAGCGACGTGCGGGGCGCCAAGATGCCGCCGTCTGCGGCCGAGCGCAGCGCTGAGACGATGTCGGCCGTGCGCCGGACAACGTCGCCAGGGCGCAACAGTGATTCGGCTGCCTGCGCAGCGACGGACAGCGGCGTCATCACGCGGTCCCGCAGCGCGTCGCTCACCAGCGAAGCCGCGGACGGTGGTGCCACCGGTGTCCACTCTTCGGGCTCTGATGGAGGGGTGTCGGCTGTGGAGTCGAGCAAGACGAGCGAGATGTCGATACCGGAGACGCCGTCGACCATCGCGTGATGCGCACGTTCGATGAGCGCCACGCTTCCATCTCGCAAGCCGGTGACGAACTGGAAGTGCCAGAGCGGCACCGACCGGTCGAGCGGCTCCATGAACACCTCCTCGGCGAGCCTGAGCAGCGCCTCCTCATCGCCGGGCGCGCCGAGCCCGACGACGTCCACGTGGTTCGCGACGTCGAAGTGCTCGTCGTCCACCCAGACCGGCCGCCCGATCCCGAACGGGACTGTTGCGATCCGCTGGCGCAACCGCGGCAGCAGACCGAGCCGCGCCTCGATGCGCGCCCTGACCTCGTGCAGACGGAACTTTCCGTCCTCGTCGAGCAGCGGCCCGCCTTCGAAGATCGCAAGTGACGCCACATGCAGAGGCGTGCGGGCCGCCTCGATGGCGAGGTAGGTCTCGTCGACGACTCCGAGGCGCTGGCCGTTCATGACGCTCGTCCAGGCCGACGATGCCGCGCTCTTCGTTCCGATCGCAGTCACCTCGTCGAAGCTGTCCCGGAAGCACGAGACCAACAAGTCAGGATCGGGGACCGCGGCGAGATCCGACGCGACGCCGATGCAACAGGTGTCGACGTGGGACAGGAGCGTGATGGACAAGGCCGCCCCGGTCGGCGGCGAGAACCCCCAGATCCGCTCGACACGGGCGCCGCCGAGGTACGCGGGGTCGCGGAACCCTGGGACATCGACCGCTCCGATGTCGACGTTCTTCAACATGGCTCCGAAGACCCGAGCGAGCACGGGCGCGGGAAGACGGTCGAGAAGGTCCGCGAGCACAGAAGTGAGGCCGACCGCTGGCTCGGCGCGCCACTTGCGTGAGATGGCGCCGGCGATCCGAGCACGGAACGCGGGATCGGGGTCGTCGATCGGCAGGAGGAATCGCACCGGCGTGAAGCGATTTCCCCCGGGCGGATCACCCTCGCGGCGCAAGTTGATCGGCATCGTCACCCGCACGGCCGGCAACGCGTGGCCGAGACTCCTGTGGAACTCGTGGAGGCCGCCGCCGACACCGGCGAGGAAGACATCATTGATCGTCCCCTCCACCGCCTGAGCCGAATCTCGCATTTTCGCCAACGGCACCTCGAGCACGTCGAAGCGGCGATCGAGGCTCCGGCCGCGCAGCACGGGCGACAGCGGCTCGGACGCGGGAGCGAGCATCCGGGCGACCGACCGGCCGAAGCGCGCGGCATCGGTCGCGGACGCGCCCCGGCTGCGACATCGCCCGCATCCCAGCCAGGCCCGACTGGACCAGCCGCTCGATCGGGCCGTCCGTACGCTCGTGATCCTCCGGAGCAGGGGCGTGGGCACGTGCACCCGCGGTCCGCCGTGGCGGGCGCAGTCGAACACGTCGCCGGCGAGCTCCATGCCGCCGACCCCATCGGTCATCGTGTGGTGGAACTTCCACACGAACGCCCCACGCCCACCGTCGAGGCCGTCGACGACCATGCACTCCCAGAGCGGCCGGGCCGGATCAAGCGCGCACGATGCGATCGGGGCGACGAGGTCCAACAGCGCGCGGAGGTCGCCCGGAGAAGGCGCCGCCACCCTGCGGATGTGGTAGTCGAGCGAGAAGCCGGGATCGTCCGCCCAATGCAGGCGCATCACCGGGCCCGCCTGAGACGATCCGTTGGCGGAGCCGGGGCAGCCGCTCAGTGGCCTGTTCGAATGTGGCTCGTGCCCTCTTCCAGTCGGGTTCCTGGTCGAGCAATCCGACCGCGACCACCACCGACCTCAGCAGCGGGTCTCGCTCGATTCGCCACATCACTCGATCGGACGCCGAGAGCTGCGAGGGAAACGACGTGATCTGAGGCATGACTGAACTCCTCGAAGTCGATCTCGTGCCCAGCGTCCTGCCATGAGGCCGCGCACACCAGGGCCGAAGGTCTCGTCGTGGGCAAGTGGGGGACTTAGGCCTCTGGGCCGCGTCGGGGACGCTTCGTACGGTGACCTGAGAGTGCGAACTGAACGGGGGTCGTGATGAATCGACTGGCAGCGTTCTTGGTTCGTCGCCCCGTCTTGGTGCTCACCTTCTCCTTGATCGCTCTGGTCGGGCTGGCGTTGGGCCTGTCGAAGATCGAGTTTCGGACGAGTCAGGACACCCTCGTCTCACCGAGCACCCAAGTGTTCAAGGACAACGTGCGGTACGAGGACGAGTTCGGCGGCGAGACGATGCTCGTCATGTTCAGCGGCGACCCGGTCGGGTTGTTCTCGGACGAAAACCGTGTCGCGCTCCAGAGCCTCGAAGCCGAGCTGCGGGCGACGGACGGCGTCGCGACGGTGGTCGGCCCTTACACCGCGGTGCGCTACGCGGCCGACCAGCTCGCGGCCGCACCCGGTCTGCTCACCGATGCCATCGCCCGCGCTGATGACCCCGCCGCAGCGCAGGCCCGCGTCGCGGCTGAGGCGGAGCGGTTGACGGCCGCCGGCGAGCAGTCGCTCTCCAATCCGAAGTTCGTACGCTTCCTGATCTTCACCGGCGACGGCGCGGTGCGCCCGGCCCAGCTGACGCGTTCCCCGACCACGACCATGCCCTCATCGTGGTGCGACTCGAACGGGAACGCGTCCATCGACGAGTCGGCACGGGCCGCTCAGGCGGTGAAGGACGTCGTCGCCGGGTACCACTTCACGGACCAACAGCTCCTCGCGACGGGCACGCCGGTGCTCCTTGGCGAGATCAACTCGTACCTGCAGGGCGGCATGTTGACGCTCGGCCTGATCGCTCTGTTGGTCATGGTCGTCGTCCTCGCCCTCGCGTTTCGGGTCCGCTTGCGCCTGCTGCCCCTCGCGGTCATGGCGCTCGCGACCGCGGCGGCTCTGGGGGCAGCCGGATTCGTCGGCGTCCCTCTCTCTCTCGTCACGATCTCGGGCTTTCCGATCTTCATCGGTCTGGGAGTCGACTTCGCCATCCAGATGCACAACCGTTACGTGGAGCAGAGAAGCGAGGGGGACACACCCGAACAGGCCGCGAACGTCGCGGTGGCGAGGATGGGACCACCGCTGCTCGTCGCGATGGCTGCTGGCGCGTTCGGGTTCCTCGCCCTGCGCCTCTCGCCGGTTCCCATGATCCGCGACTTCGGGCTGCTGTTGGGCATCGGCGTCGTGGTGCTCGTGGTCGCGGCTGTGCTGTTGCCGGCGACGATCCTGCTCTTGATGGACCGGCGGCGGCCTCGGACACCGAAAGCGACTCAGGCGCGGACCGGATCCATTGAACGTAGTGTGCGGGGGTTCACGACGTTGGGGGTCGTGCCCGTCATCGCGGTGCTGGCGGTGGGAGTCGTAGTCGCGGCGGCAGGGTTCGCGGTCGAGGGTCGCATGCCGATCGAAACCCAGCCCGAGCGATGGGTGTCACCGACGAGCAGCTCCGTGCGAGAGCTCACGGCGCTCCGGAACGCCATCGGCTTCTCCGATGAGCTCGGGATCGTGATCAGAGCGGACGACGTCACTTCGGACGAGGTCGTCGAGTGGATGTACCGCGTCCAGACCGAGGAGCTGAAGCGGCATCCCGGTCAGCTCCTGCAGGCGGCGAGCATGCCCGGCATCGCGGCCGATGTCGTCGGCATGACTCCGACTGGAAACGACGTGCGCACGCTGCTCGACATCGCTCCTCGTGACATCGAAGCCTCCCTCGTGAGCGCAGATCGGCACGCCGCGAACCTCGTCTTCCCGGTCGGCGCGATCTCACTCACCGAACGCAACCGCCTGATCGAGTCGATCAGAGCTGACCTCAGCGATGATCTGACCCCACCCGCCGGCGTCACCGCCACGCCGTCGGGCTTGGCCGTCATCGGCATCGAGCTGGTGCATGGGATGGAGGCCAACCGAAGCGGGCTCACCTTGGCAGCGCTGGTGATCGTTGCCTTGTGGCTCGTCGCGCGCGGCAAGCTCCGTCCCCGAGCGATCCTCCCGCTCGTTCCGATCGCGATCGCAGTCGGCATCTCCACCTTCATCGTCTGGGCAGCGGGAATCGAGCTCACGCCGCTGACGACCGTCGCGGCGCCGCTGGTGATCGCCGTCGCGACAGAGTTCACGATCCTGCTCGAAGCCCGTTACTCCGAGGAACGTCGCGGTGGGCGGAGCCCCGAAGAGGCTGTGAGTGTGGGGCTGCCGCGCATCGGTCGCGCGTTTGTGGCGTCCGGCCTGACCCTGATCGGCGGGTTCGCGGTGATGGCCCTGTCGCCCATGCCGCTGCTGCGCGACTTCGGCATCGTCGTGGCCATCGACGTCGTGATCGCCCTCGCCTGTGCGCTCGTGATCATGCCCGCACTCCTGCGGTGGACCGATCGGCCCGGCCGACCTCCGACGGTCGAACCGGCGACGACTCGCGACGACGAACTCCGCCATGCGGTCGCGGCCACCTCCGAGGCGTCAGAGCTCACTCGTCTCTGAGGACAGCCTCGAGCCGGGGCTCGTCCCGCGGTGGTGGGACTCGTTTCCAGAACGGGGCGGTCCGATGTCTGTGACCTCGGCCCGATCCCGCCGGGCGCCTGATGCCTCGACACGTAGCACCTGCCCACCGCCCCGGCGAGAGATCGCAGCTCGAGTTCCTCGCGATACCTGCAGGAACTTCTGACCAACTCCACGTGCTCCGATCAATCGTGTGTCTGCAGCGTTGTGGTCTCGGGTCCGGTGAGGGCAGTCAGAACATTCCGCGGCTTCACAGCGGCAGAAATGGCTAGCGGCCCTTGCCCGGCAGGATGCGATAGGCGTCGTAGACGCTGTCGATCTGCTTGATCGTGCTGATGCACCGAGTCGAGGTGCGCGGGTCGCCGAGCTCGAAGTCGAAGCGCATCTTGGAGATGCGGTCGGTGCCGGTGAGGTCGTGTGCACGACGATGATGTTCACGTGGTGGTCGGCCAGCGCGCGCGCCACGTCGCGCGAGCAGCCGCGCCCGGTCGAGCGCCTTGACCTCGATCGACGGCGACGAACGAGCCGTGCGGTCTCGCTGTCCCACTCGACGTCGATGAGCCGGTCGCCCTGGCCCGTCGACAGCGACACCGCGTTGGCGCAGTCGGCGCGGTGCACCGACACGCCGCGACCGCGGGTGACGAAGCCCATGATCTCGTCGCCCGGCACCGGCGTGCAGCACCGCGACAGGCGCACCATCACGTCGTCGAGGCCCTCGACGTGGACGCCGGCGCTTGTCGGTGCGCTCGATGCGTCCGCGGCGTGCCGGACGGTGATCGGCAGCTGCTCCTCGTGTCTCCGCCGTCGCCCTCGCGCAGCGCTTCGGCCGACCCGCTGCGGCGACCGACTTGGCCGGACACGTGGTTCTCGCCGATCGCGGCGTAGAGCGCGTCGAGGTCGGCGTAGTTCAGCGTCGCGGCCGACCTCGTCGAGCACGTCGACGTGCTGAGATCTTCTGCACCGGCAGGCCCTCGCGGCGCATGGCCTTGACGAGCTCCTCGCGGCCGGTCTCGATCGCGTCCTCGCGACGCTCACGCGAGAACCACTGGCGGATCTTGTTCGCGCGCCCGTGGGTGACCGACGATCTTCAGCCAGTCGCGCGACGGCGCCGGCGCCCTCGACCTTCGAGGTGAAGATCTCGACGGTGTCGCCCGACAGCAGCGTCGAGTCGAGCGGCACGAGCCGGCCGTTGACCCGCGCGCCGATGCACGCGTGCCCGACCTCGGTGTGGATGGAGTAGGCGAAGTCGATCGGCGTGGCGCCCGCGGGCAGCGTGATGACCCTGCCCTTCGGCGTGAAGACGAAGACCTCGTCCTGATCGAGGTCGATCTTCAGGTTCTCCATGAACTGCGCTGGGGTCGCTCGTCTCCTGCTGCCAGTCGATGATGCGGTTGAGCCACGCGCATGTCGGACGCCGACGTCGTTCGTCCTTGTAGCTCCAGTGCGCGGCGACGCCGTACTCGGCCCGCTGATGCATCTCGCGCGTGCGGATCTGCACCTCGAGCGGCTTGCCCCGCGGCCCGACCACCGTCGTGTGCAACGACTGGTAGAGGTTGAACTTGGGCATCGCGATGTAGTCCTTGAACCGGCCCTGCACCGGCTTCCACGTCGCGTGGATCGAGCCGAGCGCGGCGTAGCAGTCCTTCACCGTGTCGACGATGACCCGGATGCCGACGAGGTCGAAGATCTCGTCGAACTCGCTGGCCCTTCACGACCATCTTCTCGTAGATGCTCCACAGGTGCTTCGGCCGGCCGGTGACCTCGGCGTCGATGCGCAGCTCCGCGAGCCGCGTCGCGGACCTGCTCGAGCACCTGCGTCGAGGTACATCGTCGCGCTCGGGCGATGCGGGTCGACACCATGTGGTCGATCTCGGCGTAGCGCTTCGGGTGCAGCGCCGCGAACGCGAGGTCCTCGAGCTGCTGCTTCATCTCCTGCATGCCGAGGCGATGCGCCAGCGGCGCGTAGATGTCGAGCGTCTCCTGCGCGGTGCGCTCCTGCTTGCTGCTCGGGCAGCGCCGCGATCGTGCGCATGTTGTGCAGCCGGTCGGACAGCTTGATGATCAGGACCCGCAGGTCCTTCGCCATCGCCACCAGCATCTTGCGCATGGTGGCGGCCTGTTGCGCCTCCTTGGAGTCGAACTGGATGCGCTCGAGCTTGGTGACGCCGTCGACGATCGCCGGCGACGTCGGCGCCGAACTCGCGGTGACGTCGTCGAGGGTGACCGTCGGTGTCCTCGACCGCGTCGTGCAGCAGCGCGGCCGACGATGGTGATGTCGTCGAGCCCGAGCTCGGCGACGATGCGCGCCACCGCGAGCGGGTGGTGGATGTAGCGCTCGCCCGACTTGCGGACCTGCTCGGCGTGCGCGTCGGCGGCGACCTCGTAGGCCCGGGTGATCGTGCGCGGTGCTCGCCTTCGGGTGCCGGGCCCGGTACGCGGCGACGAGCGGCGCGACCTCCTCCGCCGGCGGCGCGCTGCTGCCGCCGCCAGGGCAGCACCCGGTCGACCGTTGCCACAGCTACTCCTCTCCTCGGCTCGCCACTCCGTCATTCATAGGTGATCAGCGAGACCATCTCGTAACCGTCCAGCTGGTGCCGCCCGCCGAGGAAGCCCGAGCTCGATGAGGAACCCGAGCCCGACGACCGTGCCTCCGAGCGCTTCGACCAGCCGGACCGTCGCCGCCGCGGTGCCGCCGGTCGCGAGCACGTCGTCGACGATCAGGACCCGCTCGCCGGCGAGCACCCCGTCGCGGTGGATCTCGAGCAGGTCGGTGCCGTACTCGAGCTCGTACTCCTCGCTGCGATCTCCCACGGGCAGCTTGCCCGCCTTGCGCACGGGCACGAAGCCGGCGCCGAACCGGTAGGCCACCGGCGCGGCGAGGATGAACCCGCGGGCCTCGATGCCGAGCACCCGGTCGACCTCGACGCCTGGCGAAGTGGTCGGCGATGGCGTCGATCGTGAAGCGGAACGCGTCAACGTCGGCCAGCAGCGGCGTGATGTCCTTGAAGACCACGCCCGGCTTCGGGAAGTCGGGGATGTCGCGAACCAGGCCCTCGAGCCACATCGCGTCGACGTCATCACGTCGAGGCTACCGCCGCGGCTGCTCGGCTCAGCGGCTGGCCGCGCCGCCAGGTGCTGCAAAGCGCTGCGCTGAGCGCGCTCAGCGCTTCTTCTTCTTGCGCGGACGAGGAGGATGGCCGAGCGGATTGCCGGTCGACGCGCCTGTCGTACGCCCGCTGGCAAGGGAGCGCGGGCGACGCCCGGTGTCGCAGCGCCAGCGCGGCCCGGCGCCGAGCTGGCACCGAGAGTCGCGATCGCGGTCGCGGCCGGGATGGTCGAGAGCACCGTCGTGCTGCCGAACTTGGCCTTCAGCGCTCGGTAGCGAGGCTCGCGCTCCTTGAGCGCAGCCAGGATCGGCGTGGCGATGAAGATCGACGAGTACGCGCCGGTGATGAGACCGACGAGCAGTGCGAGGGCGAACTCCTCCAGCGCAGTCGCGCCCAGCAGGATCGACCCGACGACGAGCAGCGACATGACGGGGAGCACCGCGCACGAGCGTCGTGTTCAGCGACCGCATCGAGCACCTGGTTCATGCTACAGGTTCACGATGTCGCTGTATGTGGCCCGGCCCGTCGCGAGCACCCGGCGCGTGTTCTCGTGCACCTTGTCGAACACGACGATGGTGTCGTAGATCGAGTAGCCGAGGATGGTGAGGAACGCGATCACGGTCGCGGGCGTGACCTCGAACCCGAACAGCGAGTACACGCCGACGCTGATGAGGACGTCGTGCACGACCGCGGCGAGCGCGGCGACGGCCATCGCCACTCGAACCGGACCGTGATGTACAGGGCCAGCACGAGGAAGAAGATGATGAGCGCGCGTATGGCCTTGTGGGTGATCTCAGCACCCCACGTCGGGCCGATCGACGTGAAGCTCACCTCGCCGATGTCGACTTGCGCGTTGTCGGCGAGTGTCTGGCGGACGCCGCTCGAGGTGACGCCGGTCTGCGGCCCGGCCTGCGCGCGGATCCGCTCACCGTCTGCGCCACGCAGGGTCTGGATCTTCCCGTCGCTGATGCCGTAGTGCTCGAGCGTGCTCCGGGTCTCGCTGACGCTCGTGTTCGCGGCCGGGAACTCCCACGCGACGCCGCCCTCGAACTCGATGCCGAGGTTCAGCCCGCGCGTGAACAGCGACAGCAGGCTGACGAGGATGAGCACGCCCGAGATGATGAACCCGATCCGGCGCTTGCCGACGAAGTCGAAGTGGGTCTCGCCGTGGTAGAGGCGGTGCAGCACGCCCCCGCGCGACGGCTCGGGTGCCCGCTCGTCTTCCGGACGGACGTCGAGGTCGGTCATCGCGATGCCCCCACGAGCGGCTTCTCGTCGGTCTCCATCGCCTCACCACGGTGCACGCCGAGCACGTCGGGCCCGGCAAACGCCTTGCTGCGACTCATCAGGATCACGGCGGGCCTCGTGAAGGTGAACGAGACCACCATGTCGAGCAGCGTCGACAGGCCGAGGAAGAACGCGAAGCCTCGCACAGAGCCGACCGTGAAGTACCAGAGGATGGCGGCGCCGATGAGCGATGCGCTGTCGGCGGCCAAGATCGTGCGGTAGGCGCCGGAGAAGCTGCGCTCGGCCGACGACCGCAAGGTGCGCCCGAGCCGCACGTCGTCCTTCAGCCGCTCGAAGTACACGACGTACGAGTCGACGGTGACGCCGATCGACACGATGATGCCGGTGATGCCGGCGAGGGTGAGCGCGAGGCCGCGCGTCTCACCGAGGTAGGAGACGATCGACCAGAGCAGAGCGCCCGAGATGAGCAGGCCGCATGGCACGACGAGGCCGAGCCGCCGGTAGTAGATGAGCATGAAGAGCACGACGAGCAGCAGGCCGATGAGGCCCGAGACGATGCCGGCCCGCAGCGAGTCCTGACCGAGGCTCGCCGACACGGTCTGCACGGCTTGGGGAACGAGCGGCACGGGCAGCGAGCCGTAGCGGAGCACGAGGGCGAGGTTCTTCGCCTCACGCTCGCTGAAGTTGCCGGTGATCTGGATCTGGTCACGGGTGAACGTCGGCGTCTGCACGACCGGCGACGACTTCACGACGCTGTCGAGCACGATCGCGATCTGCCCGGTCGGGCACGTTGCGTCACGGTTGAAGCAGCGCGTCGCGAGCTGGTTCCAGCCGTCGATGCCGACCGTTCCGGACTTCATCGTGAGGTGGACGCTCCACTGTCCGCTGCTCGGGTCGACGCGGGCTTCCGCGGTCTCGACCCCGGCGCCCGTCAGCGCTGCGGGACCGAGCTGGTACCGGGCCACGACGGCGTTGCTGCGATCCTTCTCCTCCAAGACGACCGTCTTCGTCGGGTCGTCCTGGTCGGCCGGCGTCGTCGGGATCACGCCGCTCGGCCGCCGTCGTCGAAGCGCCCGCCGCCGTCGTCGAAGCGCCCGCCGCCGTCGAGGCAGCGCCCGCGCTTGCGACAGCGTCCGTCGCCGGGGCATTCGCCACCGTCGTCGTCGCCCCGGCCACCGTGGTGGTCGAGCCGGGCGTGACGCTCGCGGTGGGCGCCGGCGTCGACGCGTCGGGCGGCAAGTTCTGCAGCGTCGGCCTGAACGCGCAGCTCTGCGGTCTGCCCGACGAGCGAGAGGGCACGGTCCTGATCCTTCACACCCGGGAGCTCGACGAGGATCGAGTTGCCCTGGCGAGTGATCTCGGGCTCGGCGACGCCGAGCGCGTCGACACGGTTGCGGATGATCTCGATCGCCTGGTCGAGCACGCCGCTGTCGACCGACTCCTTCGGCTGCAGCACGACCGACGCGCCACCCTGAAGGTCGAGGCCGAGCTGAGGCTTGTTCCCCACCGCGAGGGTGAGACCGAGCGCGATCACCGCGACCGCGATGGTGATCACGAGTGAGAGGACGAGGTTGCGTCGCATGATCAGCTGTTGTCGTGCGCGTCGTCGGCGTCGGACGGCTCGTCGTGCTCGTCGGCCGACCCGGTCTTGCCAGTGCTCTTGTCAGTGCTCTTGCCAGTGCTCTTGTCAGTGCTCTTGCCAGAGCTCTTGTCAGTGCTCTTGCCGCCGCTGGTCGCGGTGCTCGGACCGGAAGCCGGTGCTGCGCCCTTGGTCAGGATCCGCGACACGGCGCCGCGCGCCATGCGCATCTCGATGCCCTCGGCGACTTCGATGAGCAAGGTGTCGTCCTCGAGCTCGGTGACGATGCCGTAGATGCCCGACGACGTCATCACCTCGTCGCCGACCTCGGTCTCGCGAACCAGCGTCTGCTGCTCGCGAACGCGCTTCTGCTGCGGACGGATCAGGAGGGCGTACATGAGCCCAAAGGTGACGGCAAGAAGAAGAAGTGCGCCCACGGGGAAGGGTCCAGAGAGTTCGGCGATGGAGCGTTGAGCAGGCTAGTCCGGGGCAGCACCTCGATCACATCACCTGAGCAGCCTCAGCGATCCCAGGTGGCCCTCGCGTCAGCTCGAAAGGCCTCGAACGCGCCCTGCTCGATCGACGCCCGCATGCGGTCGACGAACCGCAGCAGCCAACCGATGTTGTGCAGGGTGAGCAGGCGTCGGGCGGTGGGCTCGTCGGTCGTGAGCAGGTGGCGCACGTATCCCCGGGAGTAGCGCGCCGAGATCGGGCTCGGTGACGAGTCGTCGATCGGGCTGTCGTCCCGCGCGTAGCGGGCGTTCCGCAGGTTGATGCGGCCACCGTCGGTGAGCACGGTGCCGTGGCGGCCGAGCCGGCTGGGAAGCACGCAATCGAAGAGGTCGACTCCGACCGCGACCGACTCGACCAACGACACGGGGTCGCCCACGCCCATCAAGTAGCGGAGTCGATCGGTCGGGCAGCTCGTCGGTGGCCGCCGCGAGCGCGGGAAGCATCTCTTCGCGCGTCTCACCGACCGACAGCCCTCCGATGCCGTAGCCACCGAACCCGATGTCGACTGCCCGGCGGGCGCTCTCCCTGCGCAGCTCGACGTCGACGCCCCCTTGCACGATGCCGAAGAGCGCCTGTCCCTCGCGCCGATGCGCCGCTGCCGCGCGCGTGCCGCCCAGCTCGCGGTGCGTTCCACCGCGAGCCGCACGACCTCGGGAGGAGACGGCAACGGAGGGCAGACGTCCAAACGCCATCTGGATGTCGGCGCCGAGTGCCTCCTGCACCTCGACCGCACGCTCGGGCGTGAGCCGGTGCACGCTGCCGTCGTAGACCGAGCGAAACGTGACGCCGTCGTCGTCGACCTGCGGCGAGAGCGAGAACACTTGGAACCCGCCGGAGTCGGTGAGCACGTGCCCGTCGAAGCTCATGAAACGGTGCAGTCCGCCGAGCGCCGCGACGGTGTCCGCGCCCGGGCGCAACATCAGGTGGTAGGTGTTCGCGAGCACGACCTGCACGCCGAGCTCCCGCAGGTCGTCCGCGGCGAGGTGCTTCACGGCCCCACGAGTGCCGACTGGCATGAAGCAGGGAGTGCGGATCTCGCCCCGCGGCGTGCGCGCCGTCGTGGCGCGGGCACCGCCGTCGCGCGCGGTCACCGCGAGGGTGATGGGTGCGCCGACCATCAGCGAGCCGCGTGACGATCGAGGAGCATCGCGTCGCCGAACGACAGGAATCGATAGTCCTCCGCCTTCGCGAGGTCGTAGATCGCACGCCACCGCGGGCCGATGAACGCGTCGACGAGAAGCAACAACGACGAGCGCGGCAGATGGAAGTTCGTCATGAGCAGGTCGACGACCTGCCAGTCGAAGCCGCCGTGGATGAAGAGCGAGGTGTCGCCCGAAAGCGGCCCGCGGGCCGCGGACTCGAGCGCGCGCACGCTCGTGGTCCCGACGGCGACGACGCGGCGCGCCGCGGCGCAGGCGTCGAGCGTCTCGGCCGGCACGCGGTACTCCTCACGGTGGATCACGTGATCCTCGGGGCGATCGGCGACGACGGGACGGAACGTGTCGAGGCCCACGACGAGCTCGACGGTGCGAACCTCGATGTGACGAGCGCGGCATCGCTGCAAGAGCCCCGGCGTGAGGTGCAACCCCGCGGTCGGCGCGGCGACCGAACCGGGACGCGAGGCGTACACCGTCTGGTACCGCTCGGGATCGTGGAGCGGCGTGTGGATGTAGGGCGGCAACGGCATCGTGCCGTGACGATCGAGCGCGTCGAGCGGGTCGTCCGCGAGCAGCCGGACGCGCACGCCGCCGGTGTCGTCGAGCCGCTCTCCGATCTCCACCGCGAACTCGTCTCCCGCGGGATGCACCGAGCGCAACACCTCGCCGACGCCGAGGCGCCGCGCGGGACGCACGAGCGCGTGCCATCCCCCGCCTTCGAGAGGACGGACGAGGAAGACCTCGACGTTGCCCCCCGTCGCGCGGCGCACTCGGAGCCGCGCCGGGATCACCCGCGTGTCGTTCACGACGAGCACGTCGCCGGTCTCGAGCAGGTCCGGCAGGTCGGACACGAGACGATGGTCGGGAGTCACTCGTCGCGCCGCGGTCGACGAGCAAGCGAGCCGAGTCGCGCGGTTCGGCGGGAACCTGCGCGATGCACGCCGGAGGCAGGTCGTACTCGAACGCCCGCATGGGCGCTGCCTCGTCTGTGGCCACCGCGGCGGGATGGTAGTTGCGGGTTGCTCGGTCTCGATCCAGGTCTATGGTCCGGGCATGGCGATCACGACGCGCACCGACCAGCTCACCGCCCACGACGGCGGCACGTTCGACGGCCACGTCTGGCTCCCCGATGCCGGGCTCCGGTCCCGGGTTGCTGCTGCTCCAGGAGATCTTCGGCGTCGGCCCCTACGTGCGCTCGGTCGCCGAGCGGCTCGCCGGTCAGGGCTACGTCGTCCTTGCACCGGACGTGTTCTGGCGCGTGCAGCGCAACTGGGAGGCCGACCACGACGAGAAGGGCCTCACCGACTCCATCGGCCTGATGGGCAAGTTCGACTTCGTGCAAGGCGTCGACGACTGCGTGGCCGCGTTCGAGCACCTCGACGAGATGAGCGAGGTGACGCGGGGCACGGGCGTCATCGGGTTCTGCATGGGCGGGCTGCTCACGTACCACGTCGCGGCAGCGACCGAGCCGCAGGTCGCGGTGTCGTACTACGGCTCGAACATCGCGTCGTCGCTCGACCTGTCGGGCAAGATCACCTGCCCGATCATCTTCCACTTCGGCGAGCGCGACGCGTACATCCCCATCGAGCAGGTCGATCAGATCAGGGTCGCGTTCGCGAACCGTGACGACGCTCCCGTGCACGTGCACGACGCGGGGCACGCGTTCGACAACCACGAAGCGCCGATGTTCTTCGAGCCCGAAGCCGCAAAGGCCGCGTGGGCGATCACGTCGGACTTCCTCTCGACGCACCTGCCGGTCTGATCAGGCCGACCTGATCGGGCGATCAGCCGTCGAAGAGCCCAGCCGCTCGTTGCACGACGGGCGGCGCCAGGCCCGAGATGCTCGTACGCACCGCCTGACGCGATGCGCCCTCGCGGGGTGCGTTGCAGCAGCCCCTGCTGCATGAGGAACGGCTCGTACACGTCCTCGACGGTCTCGGGCTGCTCGCCGACGCTGATCGCGAGGGTCGAGAGGCCCACCGGGCCGCCGCCGAAGCGCTCGCAGATCGTGCGGAGGATCGCCCGGTCGACCTTGTCGAGACCGAGGCGGTCGACGCCGAACAGCGCAAGGCCGTCGGACGCGACGCGCTCGATCGATCGTGCCGTCGCCCCGCACCTCGGCGAAGTCGCGGACCCGCCGGAGCAGTCGGTTCGCGATGCGAGGAGTGCCGCGCGCACGCCCCGCGATCTCGCGTGCGCCCTTCGTGTCGATGGGGACGCCGAGGATCGCAGCGGCACGGAGCACGATCGACTCGAGCTCGTCGCTTGCGTAGAAGTCGAGGCGCGCGACGAAGCCGAATCGATCGCGGAGCGGTCCGGTGATGAGGCCCGTGCGCGTCGTCGCGCCGACCATCGTGAACCTCGGGAGCGGGAGGCGGATCGAGCTGGCCGCGGGCCCCTTGCCGACGACGATGTCGAGCTGGAAGTCCTCCATCGCGGGATAGAGGATCTCCTCGACCGGGCGCCCCAGGCGGTGGATCTCGTCGATGAAGAGCACGTCGCCCTCGTCGAGCTTCGTGAGGATCGCCGCGAGGTCGCCGGCGCGCTCGAGCGCGGGACCCGACGTGACGTGCATGCGAACCCCGAGCTCGTTGGCGACGACCCCCGCCAGCGTGGTCTTGCCGAGCCCCGGCGGGCCGGCGAACAGGAGATGGTCGGCGGCCTGACCGCGGCGTCGAGCGGCCTCGAGGATGATGCCGAGGTGATCTTTCAGCTCGCTCTGGCCGACGAACTCGTCGAGCGAACGAGGTCGCAGGCTGACTTCGAGCGCGAGCTCCGCCGGATCTGGCGCAGGCTCGAGCAGCTCCTCACGCATGGCTGCGCACCGACGCGAGGCGCTGCAGCGCTTCGCGCAGCAACGCAGCCGAGTCGTCTCCGGGTTCGAGGTCGCGCATCGCGTCGCGCACCTCGTCGGGGCCGTAGCCGAGGCCGGTGAGCGCGTCGCGGACGTCGGCCGACGACCGATGGGCTCGCGTGCCCGCCCGCCGAGCCCTGCAACGCAGTGAGGTCGAGGTCGGGCACCTCGAGGCGCGACTTCAGCTCGATGAGCAGCCGCGCCGCGGTCTTCTTGCCGACGCCGGGCACGAGGCACAGCGCGTCGGCATCGTCTGCCGCGACGGCGCGGCGGAGGTCGAGCGGCGCGTGCACGGCCATGATCGCCAACGCGAGTGCAGGGCCGACACCGTGCGCACCGAGCAGCGCCTCGAAGCACGATCGCTCGTCGCGCGCGAGGAAGCCGTACAGCGTGTGCGCGTCTTCGCGGACGTGGTCGTGGACGTAGAGGAACACCTCGCCGCCGGGATCGCCCACGAGGCCGAGCGTGCGCGGCGTGACCGACACTCGATAGCCCACGCCGCTGACCTCGACGAGCACCTCGCCATCGGGCGACCGCTCGAGCAACGTGCCGCGCAGCGAACCGATCATCGGAGCGAGCCGATCATGCGCGCTCGAGTCGAGCGCGCCACGGCGCCCATGCCAGATGGCAGAGCGCGAGCGCCGCCGCGTCGGCCGCGTCGGGCGGGCTCGGCGGCGCCGCGAGGTTCAGCCGGGCCTGCACGAGGCGCTGCACCTGCGCCTTGGTGGCCGCGCCGTAGCCGACGACCGCCTCCTTCACCTGGTTCGGCGTGTACTGCACCACCTCGCAGCCGACCGATGCCGCCTCGGCGAGGGCGAGCCCGCTCGCCTGGCCGACCGACATCGCGGTGCGCACGTTCACCTGGAAGAAGACGTGCTCGACGACCACGACGTCGGGCGTGAGCTCGGCGATCAGGCGGTGGAGCTCGCCTCGCAGCTCGGCGAGCCGCCGCGGGAGCGGGTCGGAAGGTCGAGTGGTGAGCACGCCGAGCGCGGTGCACACGGGCTGCGGACCCGACGCGTCGACGGCCGCGTAGCCGCACCTCGACAGCCCCGGATCGATGCCGAGCACGAACATAGGTTCGAACCTAGTGCGCTCCTCCCGGGTCGTCGGGGATGCCCAGCCGGGTCCGCAGGCCGCTGCGGACGGCCGGCCACTCGCTGGCAAGGATGCTGTAGAAGGCCGAGTCACGGGGCCACGCGCCGTCGTACGCGGGCATGTTCGCTCGGAGGACGCCGTCGAACTGGGCGCCGAGCCGGAGGATGGCGTTGCGCGACCGCTCGTTGCGCGCGTCGGTCTTCAGCGTGACCCGGTGCACGTGCCACACCTCGAACGCGTGCGTCAGCATCAACAGCTTGGCCTCGGTGTTCACCGGCGTCCGCTGTGCGCTCGGTGCGAGCCAAGTCGACCCGATCTCGACGGCATCAGGGTCGGGACCGGCGAGGTCCCACGGCCAGCGCTCGATGTTCATGAACCGGGTCGAACCGAGCACCTCGCCATCCCCGGCTCGAGTCGTCGCGAAGGGCACCGCGGTTCCGGCATCCCGGTCGGCCAGGGCCTTGGCGACGTAGCGCTCGGCGTCGTCCGGCCCGTCGGGCACCCAGGTGAGAGCGAACGTCGACCGGTCGCCGGCTGCCGCATGGGCGAGCGCCGGCGCATGGCTCGGCTCGAGCGGGACGAGGACGACGTGCGTGCCGGAGAGCTGCAGACCTCCCACTCGCCCAGCCTGCCGCGAATTGGGGCAGCGCTCCGCGCTGCCCTGAACTCGGGGCCCGCCGGTGCCGATATGCCATGCATGGCCCTCGTGACCTCCGAGCCGGCCGCGGCCGGCTCGAGCCCCGCGGCCGTCGCCGCTCCCGTCGCCGTCAGCCTCGACCACGTTCGCCGCGGCTTCGGGGAGAAGCCCGCGCTCGTGGACCTCTCGATCAGCGCGCCGAGCGGCACGATCACCGTGCTCCTCGGTCCGAACGGCGCGGGCAAGACGACCGCGGTCCGGATGATCACCGGCGCGCTGTCGCCCGAAGCCGGCACCGTGCACGTGTTCGGGCTCGACCCGTCGGCCGACGGCGAAGCAGTGCGACGCCGCTGCGGAGTGGTGGCCGCGAAGCCCGCTCTCTACGACCGGCTCAGCGGATACGACAACCTCGCGTACAGCGCGGCGCTCTACGGCGTCAGCAACGCGGGCATCGGCGCGGCGGCCGAGCGCTTCGGCATCGCGGAGGCCCTCGATCGGCAGGTGGGCGGCTACTCCACCGGCATGAAGACACGGCTCGCGCTGGCTCGATCGGTGCTCCACGATCCCGAGCTGCTGCTCTACGACGAGCCGACGTCGGGACTCGACCCCGAGTCGTCTGTCGCGGTGCTCGACCTCATCCACGAGATGGCCGGCGAGGGTCGCACCGTCATCATGTGCACCCACTTGCTCCTCGAAGCGGAGGGCCTCGCGGATCAGGTCGTCGTGCTCGAGGCTGGGCGTGACGTGATCGCGGGCCCGCCGGCCGAGCTCACTCGCCGCTACTGGCCGGACACGATCGTGAAGATCGCGGCAACCGATCCGTCCGCGCTCGCCGCGCTCAGGGGAAAGCCCGGCGTGCTCGGCGTCGACCTCCACGATGGAGAGCCCGCGACCGTTCGACTCGACGACATCGCACGCGTGCCTGACCTCGTCGATGTGCTCGTGGCGACCGGAACACGCGTGACTCGGGTCGAGCCGTTCACGCCGACGCTCGAAGATCTCTACTTCGCGGTTCGGGGGATGCGGCAATGAGCTGGTTCAGAGTGAAGACCATCGCGCGCACCGACCTGAAGCAGCTCGCTCAGGCCCGCGACTTCTGGGGACCGATGGTGATCCTCGGCAGCGTGTTCTTCGTGTTCGTGCCGCTCGTGCTGCTCCTCGCGATCACGCACGTCGGCGACATCCACGCGGTGCAGCAGGTGAGCCAGGCGCTCGATCTCCTGCCGCCGAAGGCGCAGGCCGCGATCCGAGGCACCAGCGACTCGGCGCGGACCTCGTACGCGCTCGCGGTGTACCTCTTCGCCCCCGTCGCCGTCGTCGTGCCCCTCACGATCGCGACCGCGGTCGGCGCGACGACGATCGTCGGCGAGCGCGAGCGCGGCACCGGCGAGTTCCTCGCCCACTCCCCCGCAGCGCTCGAAGACATCTACCTCGGCAAGCTCATCGCCTCTCTGCTGCCCGGCTACGCGACGACGGTCGTGGGGTTCGGCCTCTACTCGCTGATCGTCAACCTCGTGGTCGGCCCGAAGGTGGGCGGCTGGTTCTTCCCGACGCAAGCGTGGTGGGTGCTGATGATCTGGGTCGTCCCGCCGTTCCTCGCGCTGACCCTTGCGATCGTGGTGCGCTACTCGGCTCGCGTGAAGTCGAGCGCAGCCGCGCAGCAAGTCGCCGGGCTCGTCAGCCTCCCGATGATCATCATCGCCTACAGCCAATCGACCGGCGCGCTGTTCGGCGCGACCAACACTGGCTACGTGATCGGCGCGGTCGCCTGGATCGCCGCGATCTTCGGCCTCACCAGGGGGATGCGCTCGATGACGCGGGCCCGCCTGCTCGGCGTCGCCGACGAGGCCTGACCCGCCAACCCCCGGAGCGAACTCGCGCGGATAACCCGCCACAAATGGCGGGATATCCGCGCGAGAAACGTTGGGGTGCAGTGGGGTGGTGGGTCAGCCCGGCGCTGCGCGGCCTTCACGGCGTTGACGAGCTCGGTGCTCGGGCGGAACGTGAGGCCGGCGACGGCGCGGTGCGCGTACCGCACCATCCCTTCGCCGTCGACGACGAACACCGACCGCCGGTAGAAGCCGAGCGGGCCGAGGATGCCGTACGCCTCGCCCACCTTCTTGTCGGTGTCGGCCAGCAACGGGAACGCGAACCCGCCGTGCTTGGCCGAGAAGCCCTCGTGGCTCTCGACGTTCTGGGGGCTGATCGCGAGGATCTGCGCACCGACCTCGGTGAACTCGCCGATGTCGCTCGTGTACGCGTTGAGCTGCTTCGTGCACACCGGCGTGTTGTCGCCCGGATAGAACACGAGCACCACCACCTGGCCGCGGAAATCGGACAGGGCGTAGTCCTTGCCGCTCGTGCCCGGAAGGCTGAAGTCGGGGGCCTTCTCACCGACGCTGATCGTCACGAGCCGCAGTTTAGGAACCCTGGGTGTACGGCAGCTCAATCGTGTCCTTGTTCCCGTTCCATTCGAGCGTGAACGCCCAGCATCCGGGCTCGGGCACGTTCACGATCGACGGGTAGATCTCACCGGGGCTCGAGTCGGCCGCCTCGCTCTGGTGGACGGTCGGTGCCGCAGCGTCCAGCGGATGGGCGGTGATGACGAGGTCCGAGACACCGCGCGGCTCCTTCACCACCCAGAGGATCTTGTTCGCCGGGTTCTCGGGCTCACCAGCACGCAGCGGGTGCCCGAAGAGGAACGCCACCGCGTTGCCGTCGTGACCCGTCGCCTGCACGAGGTCGGTCGGGCCCTGCGCGGACGACGTCCAGGCCTCGCTGGCGCCGGTGTAGAGCGCCGTCGTGCCGCATCCGCCGCTCGACCTGGTGCGCTCCGGCCGGGACGCCAGCTGCGTTGCCAGAGCCGGAGTCGTCGCCACACGCCGCGATCAGCAGCAGGGCGGCCGCGAGGACGAGTGCGCGCTTCATGCCTCCAGTACACCGACGAGAGCGCGCTGGTTCCGCCTCAGGCCTCGACACGTCTCCAAGATCGCATCCGGGATGTCGAAGTTCGAATAGACGTTCTGCACGTCGTCGTGGTCTTCGAGCGCGTCGATCACGCGCAACACCTTCTTCGCATCCTCGGCGGTCGTGAGCGGCACCTCGGTCGAAGAGAGCATCGTTGCCTCGGCCGACTCGATGCCGATGCCGGCAGCCTCGATCGCGGCGCGGACGGTCTCGACGTCCTGCGGCTCACACGTCACTCGCCACGAGTCTCCGTCGTTCACGATGTCATCGGCGCCGGCGTCGAGCGCGGCGGCCATCACGTCGTCCTCGCTCGCGGAGCCGGCGGCGATCACGACCCCCTTCCGCGAGAACTGCCACGACACCGCGCCGGGCTCGGCCAGCGACCCGCCGTTCTTCGTGAAGATGTTGCGCACGTCCGAGGCGGTGCGGTTGCGATTGTCGGTCAGCACCTCGACGAGGACCGCGACACCGGCGGGTGCGTACCCCTCGTAGTTCACCGACTCGTACACGACGCCTTCGAGCTCGCCGGTGCCCCGCTTGATCGCGCGGTCGATGGTGTCCATCGGCACTGACGCACCCCGTGCCTTCGTGTACATCGTCCGCAGCGTCGGGTTCGCCTCGAGATCGCCGCCGCCTTCGCGCGCCGCGACCTCGAGCTGGCGGATGAGCTTCGCGAAGAGCTTCCCCCTCGCGGCGTCCTTCGCACCCTTCTGGTGCTTGATGGTGGCCCACTTCGAATGCCCGGACATGCGCTCAGACCTCCTGCAGAAAGCGCTCGTGGATGCGGTTGTCGCCCGACAGCTCGGGATGGAACGACGCGACCGTGATCGACCCTTGACGGCAGAGCACCGGATGACCATCGACGGTAGCCCTGACCTCGACCGCGTCCCCTGTGGTCTCGACGACTGGCGCGCGGATGAACACCGCGTGGAACGGCGACGCGAGCCCCGCGACCTCCAAGTCGGTCTCGAACGAGTCGCGCTGACGGCCGTAGCCGTTGCGACGCACGGTGATGTCGACCACCCCGAAGGTGCGTTGGTCGGGGCGGCCGTCGAGCGCGTCGCGAGCAAGCAAGATCATCCCTGCGCAGGTGCCGAGCACCGGCATGCCCTCGCGCAACCGCGCTGCCACAGGGTCGAAGAGGCCCGACGTCTCGAGCAGCAGCGACATCGTGGTCGACTCACCGCCCGGCATGACGAGCGCGTCGACGTCCGCGAGATCCGCGACCTCGCGGACCTCGACCGGTTGCGCCCCGAGCTCAGCCAGTACGTGGCTGTGGGCGGCGAACGCACCTTGCAGTGCGAGCACGCCCACCTTCACCTGGTGGCCTCCGCGACGTCGACGGCACGGTGACGACCTACCAGCCGCGCTCGGCGAGCTTGACGTCGAGCTTGTCGATCTCCTGGCCGGGCATCGCCTCGCCGAGCCCTCGGCTCACCTTGGCGAGGATGTCGGGATCACGGAAGTGCGTGGTCGCCTCGACGATCGCCTTCGCCCGCACCGGCGGGTTCGAGCTCTTGAAGATGCCCGACCCGACGAACACCGCTTGCGGCGCCGAGCTGCATCACGAGCGACGCGTCGGCCGGTGTGGCGATGCCTCCCGCGCAGAACAGCGGCACGGGCAGCTCGCCGGTCTCGGCGATCTCCTGCACCAGGCCGACCGGCGCGCGCAGCTGCTTGGCCCAGTCGTAGAGCTCGGCCGAGTCGGCCTGGGTGATCTTGCGGATGTCGCCGAGGATCGAGCGCAGGTGCCGGACCGCCTCGACGATGTTGCCGGTGCCCGCCTCGCCCTTCGAGCGGATCATCGCCGCCCCCTCGGAGATGCGCCGCAGCGCCTCGCCCAGGTTCGTCGCACCGCACACGAAGGGAACCGTGAACGCCCACTTGTCGATGTGGTGCGCCTCGTCGGCCGGCGTGAGCACCTCGCTCTCGTCGACGTAGTCGACACCGAGCGACTCGAGGATCTGCGCCTCGGCGAAGTGGCCGATGCGGGCCTTTGCCATCACCGGGATCGTGACCGCGGCCTTGATGCCCTCGATCATCTCCGGGTCGCTCATGCGAGCCACACCGCCATCACGGCGGATGTCGGCCGGCACTCGCTCGAGCGCCATCACTGCACAGGCACCGGCGTCTTCGGCGATCTTGGCCTGGTCGGCGGTGACGACGTCCATGATGACGCCGCCCTTCAACATCTCGGCCAACCCGCGCTTCACCGCGAACGTGCCCGTCGAACGAGTCATGACCTCATTCTAGGTGGCGACCCCGCCAACCCCTCGGCGATTGACGCGCAGCGGACGCATGGTCCGCTCGATCATCAACGGTCGCCGGTGGGTCAGCCGTGGAAGGTGAGGACGTCTTGGCCGGGGGGCACGATGATCGCGCTGCCGGCCTGCGGGAGCGCGACCCACGTGTGGCCGGGCGTCAGCAGGATCGGCTGGCCGTTTCCGTCGGTGAGGCTGGCCGGCTTCGTCGCGTCGGGTCGGTTCCACGTGCCCGGGATGATCGAGCCGTTGGTGAACACCCACGCGTCGCCGCTGCCGACCGTCTGGGCCTCGGGCGACCGCGGTGTCGGCCGGGCTCGCCTTGTACTTGGTGAACAGCACGACGAGGTTCTGCGGCGCGATCTGGTGGCCGTCGACGTCGACGTGGGGCGTGCCGGCCTGGAACCGGGCCCAGCCCTGCAGGGTGTCGTTCCACTGGTAGTCGACCTTCTCGCCACCGGTGAACACGATCTTCACGCCGCGGCCGGCTGCGCCGTCGGCGGCAGCGGCGTGTCCGGCGCCGCGGTACTGGAACAGGGGCTGCGGCACGGGCGTCGCGTCAGTCGCGAGCGAGAACAGCGTCGACGTGTTCGAGAAGTAGTTGTGCGGCTTCGCGCGATCAGCCGTGCGGAAGTACGCCGACGCGTAGCGGTCGGGCGTCAGGTTGTCGATGTTCGCGTTCTGGATCGCCTTGGTCGACGAACGGGTTCCCGCCTGACCAGGCGAGGAGCGGACGACCGAGCTGGGCGAGGATGTTGATGTCGCTCGTGCGCGCGGAGCGGATGGGGCCGACCGGATCGGCCTGCGAGGACTGGAACACCGCGGCGAACCGCGTGATCCCCTCGACGATCTCTTCGAAGACGACGTCGGCCTGGTTGATGCCGACCTGCGGCCGGGCGATCGTCGGGAAGTTGTCGATCTTCACGACGAGCGCTGGGCGAGCCGCGGTCGCTGCATCGGTGGGCAAGCCGGTGAGCGGCGCGACCACCTGAGGCGCTGCCGTGGTGGTCGTCGCGGGCAGCGTCGTCGAGGTCGATGCCGACGTCGAAGGGTCGGCCGTGGTCGAACCCGAAGCCGCGCCCGCGCCGCTGCTGCATGCAGAGAGTGCGAGCCCGCCGGCTGCGGCGAGGACGAGGAGAGGGCGCCAAGACTGCGCGCGCACGTGATCAGAGCTCCTTGAGCGCAGCGATGCGCTCTTCCAATGGCGGGTGCGTGTCGAACATTCGGTTGATGCGTGAGAGGCGACCCTCTTCCGGCGTGCGAGCAGTCGGTTGCTCGATCCAGAGGTGGGCCGTGGCTCGGGATGCCGACCCGACGACGGTCTGGTCGTCGCGGAGCTTCTCGAGCGCGGAGATGAGGCCGGGTGGATAGCGGGTCAACGCGACCCCGCTGACGTCGGCAAGCGACTCGCGCCGGCGGCTGACCGCGAACTGCATGAGGCGGGCGATGATCGGTGCGAACGCGAGCAGGACGAGACCCGATGACCAGGAAGATGGCGCCTGCTGCGTTGCCCGTCACGGTCGTTCCCACCCCGCCTCCCTCCTCCAAACCACATCATGCGGATTGCGATGTCAGAAATGACGGCAATCGCGCCGACCATGGTCACCGCCAGGGTCGACACGAGGATGTCGTAGTTCTTGATGTGGCTGAGCTCGTGGGCCAGGACCCCTTCGAGCTCGACTCGGTTCATCTTCTCGAGCAACCCTGTCGTTACAGCGATGGCGGCGTGCTTTGGGTTCCTGCCTGTCGCGAACGCGTTCGGGGCGACGTCGTCCACCACGTAGATGCGCGGCATCGGCAGGCCCGCGGCGATCGTCAGCCCCTCGACGAGGTTGTAGAGGCGCTTGTACTCCTGCGGGTCTGCCGGCCTGGCGCGGCTGACCGCGAGCGCGACGGCATCGGACTTCCAGTACGACCCGAGGGTCAGCGCGGCGGTGATCAGCAGCGCGATGACGACGCCCACAACACCGAAGCCGATGATGTAGTCGAACGCCCATCCAACCAGGACCAGGAGGATGACGAAGCCGATGATCAAGGCCGCGGAGCGGCGCTTGTTTGAGGAGATCTGCTCGTACAGAGGATGAGCACCAGGGACGCGCGGCGTCTGCTGTCAGCGCCGCGTCAGTTGGACAGGGACTTAGAACTCGACCTTCGGCGCCTCTCGCGCTGCGTCATCTGCCTCGAAGTACTCGCGCTCCGTGAAGCGGAGCATGCCGGCGAAGATGACCGTCGGGAAGGTCGCGATCTTGGTGTTGTACTTCTGAACGGCGTCGTTGTAGAACTGCCGCGCGTAGGCCACACGACCTTCAGTCGCAGTGAGCTCTTCCTGAAGTGCGAGGAAGTTCTGGTTCGCCTTCAGGTCGGGATACGCCTCTTGCAGCGCAAACAGCTTGTTCAACGCGCCGGTGATCATGTTGTCGGCCGCGGCTTGGTCGGCCACGGTGCTCGCGGTCATCGCCTTGTTGCGTGCGTTGATGACCGCCCTCGAGCGTCTCCTTCTCGTGCGCTGCGTAGCCCTTGACCGTCTCGACCAGGTTGGGGATCAGGTCGAGACGACGCTTGAGCTGCACGTCGATCTGCGCCCACGCGCTCTCGACCTGGTTCTTGTTCTTGACGAGGCCGTTGTAGGCGCTGACCAAGAAGACGACCAGCAGCACAACGACGACGAGCACGACGATGAGAACCCACATGCCCGGTGATCATACGGCGTCGGCCCGGCCGACCCCGTTCACGGACGGGGGTCAGCGGTTTTGCGCCGAGTGGGCCGCGATCGCCTCGTCGTAGATGCCCAGGTAGGCCTCGGCGAGCGAGTCCATCGAGAAGGCCGCGGCACGGGCTTCGCCCGCGTCGGCGAGGCGGGCGGCCAGCGGCGGGTCGTTCAGCACCCGAGCGAGGGCCGTGGCGAGTGCCGTGGAGTCACCCGGCGGCACGAGCAGTCCGTCGCGATCCGCGATCGCCACGTTGCGGTACCCGGGGAGGTCGCTCGCGACGACCGGCGTGCGCGCCGCCATTGCCTCGAGCAGCACGACGCCGAACGACTCTCCGCGAAGCGACGGCGCGCAGAACACGTCCGCGCCCTGCATCCGCGCCGCCTTCTCGGCGTCGGTCACGCGCCCGAGCCACTCGATCCGGACGTCGCCGGCGAACCGAGCTTTGAGCGTCGCGGTGTCCGGACCGTCGCCCGCGACCCACAAGCGGACGTCGGGCGGCAGCTTCGCCATCGATTCGAGCAGGATGTCGAGCCCCTTGCGGGGCTCGTGCCTTCCGATGAAGAAGACCGTGGGCCCATCGCTCGGCGTCGGCGACGCCTTCTTGTAGAGGTCGGTCTCGATCCCGTTGTACAAGAGGCGGTACTCGCCACCGAGCGCTTCGTGCGCGAGCTTGCGTGCGTCCTCTGACACCGCGCACCGCTCGGTGAGCCGCTTCGCCACCCAACGCGTGAGTGGCGTGAGCCACCGATATGCCGCACTGTCGCCGGCCGCGTGGAAGGTGCCGACCATCGGGCAGCTCGCGAAGAGTGCGGCGGTGACGGTCGGCCCGGGCGCCAACGGCTCGTGCAGGTGCAGCACGTCGAAGTCCTCGTCGCGGAGCGCCCGGATCGTTCGCAACGCGGCCGCGGGATCGGGGGCGAGTGGAGCGATGGACCCGTTTGCGGACGTCCCCATGCTGTTGCCGAGCGGCGTGACTCCGGCGTCGGGAGGGGGACCGTCACACGGCGCGAGCAGGCGCACCTCGTGTCCGGTCTCGCGCAGTGAGCGCAAGAGGCCGAGCGCCTGGGTCTGCACTCCGCCGGGCACGGTCAAGCTGTATGGGCAGACAAGACCGATGCGCACCTGCAAACGCTAGTGGGGGTCAGGTGTGCACGTTCGCGTGGTGCGCACCGATCAGGAACACGGCGAGGCGGGCGGGCACGGTGCCGTGGTTGCGCCATGCGTGGCGGGTGCCGTTCTGCACGACCGTGTCACCGGGCTTCAGGTGCACTTCCTTGCCATCGTCGAGCTCGAGCCACACCTCTCCTTCGAGCACCACCTCGAAGTCGATCGTCGAGGTCGTGTGCATCCCGGGCGCGTCGGGCTCCATGTGCGCGGAGAGGCCGGGAAGCTTCTGCTCCATCTCTGCGAGTGCCGTCGGGACGTCGAACTCCGCGGGAAGCGTCGCCGACGACGCCGGGGCGACGCTGAACATGCCGAACCGGAACCCGCCGACCGGCGGGAAGTACGGGTCGTCCGAGGGCTTCGCTCCCGAGTCGGGAAACGTCGGCGCCTCGTTCGCGCCCCACAGGCGATGGAACTCGGCTCCTGGCGTGAGGGTGAGGGTCAGCGCGTCGACCTCTTCGTCCGAGGCCACCACCGCGTTGCCGCTCGAGTCATGTCCGGTCACCACGCGTCGTACCTTCATGGCCCCACCATAGGGACCGTTTGCGCTTCCGACCTGGTGGGTAGGGTCGGCCCGACGCGTCGTCGCGCGGACGACCGCGACCGAGGGCGCTCCCGGAGGCCACTGTGCACACCGAAGAACCTCGACCGGCCGGCGACACCCGTGCGGTGCTCGGTCCCGTCGTGCTGACATTCCCCGCCGACAGCCGCATGGCTCGTGTGGCACGCCTCGCCGCAACGGCGCTCGGCAGCGTCGCGGGCTTCTCCGTGGACGACAACGACGACCTGCGGATCGCGGTCGACGAGCTGATCGTGATGTCGATCGAGGGCGGCGCCGGCGGAGAGGTGACGATGCGCTTCTCGGTCTCCGACCAGCAGGTGCGCGTCGAGACCGAGACGCGAGCCGGCGCTGATCTGGCCGCGAGCCCTGAACGCTTCGTGCTGTCCGAGCAGATCCTGGGCGTCGTCACCGACTCCTACGAGGTGATGACGATCGACGGCGTGCTGGCGGCGTCCTTCACCAAGAGCGCGAGCTGAGCTGCTCGTGTCCGAGCAGCGCGCTCCCGACGAGCGCTTCGCCGAGTACCACGCGACTGGCGACCTCCGCCTGCGCGACCAGCTCATCGAGGACCACCTCTGGATCGCGAGCCACGTCGCGCGGCGCTTCATGGACCGAGGCGAGCCCCTCGACGACCTGGTGCAGGTCGCGCGGCTCGGGCTCGTGAAGGCGCTCGAGCGATTCGACCCGGAGCACGGGTCGAGCTTTCCGGCGTACGCCATGCCGAGCGTGCTCGGTGAGGTGCGCCGCCACTTCCGCGACGCGACCTGGTCGTTGAAGGTCACTCGGCGCGCCAAGGAGCTCAGCCTCGAGGTCACGAAGGTGACCAACGAGCTGAGCCATGAGCTGGGTCGATCACCCCGCATCGACGAGATCGCGGCGCGGCTCGAGGTCTCCGAAGATCTCGTGCTCGACGCGCTCGACGCGTCCGCCGCATACCGCGCGTTGCCGCTCACCGGTTCGGGCGGCGGCGGAGACGACGAAGACGGACCGTCACCCGACAGCGGACCCATGCTCGGCTACGAGGACGCGCAGCTCACATCCACGCCCGACCGCGTCGCGCTCCACGACGCGCTCGCGTTGCTACCCGAACGCGAGCGGCGCATCGTCGAGCTTCGCTTCTACGAAGGACTTACCCAGAGCGAGATCGCCGCAAAAGTGGGGACGAGTCAGGTGCACGTGTCACGGCTTCTGCGCGCGAGCCTCGCTCGACTGCAGGACGCACTCAGCGCATAGCGCGAGTCGTGCCCGGGTACGGCGTCGGTAGTCCACAAGGAGGACCGACCCCATGACTGCACCCCGTATCTCGACTGACGATCCCATTGTCGTGCGCGACACGCTGCCGCCGCCGGTCCCCGACGACCGACTGCGTGCACCGTCTGCGTACGACTCTCTTCCCTATGAACACGTCGAACACGCGACGACCACGCGCACCCGTGCAGCGTTCTCGCTGGCGCAGCTTTTCCATGCCGTCTGTGGCATCGCGCTGACGGCGTTCGGCGCTGTCACGATGGCGAAGGCCGGCTTCGATCGGCCGATCGGCGAGCAGACCGCCGAGGTCCTGAAGATCACCCAGACCACCGCGATCGGGATCGCCGAAGTGTCGGCGGGCGTGCTCCTGATCCTCGCTTCGCTCTCACCGCGTGGCCGGATCTTCGGTGCGTTCATCGGCGCGCTGGTCGGTGTCGGCGGCATCGTGGTGCTCGCCGCGTCGAACGCCGTGCTTGCAGATCTCCACACCGAGCGCGCTCTGGGCTGGGTCCTGCTCGTGATCGGTGGTCTTTCGCTCCTCGCCGGGTTCTTCCCGACCCATGTCGTCGAGTCGACGCACGCCGAGGTGCGCCCCGAGGTGCGCGTGTGAGCGTCCCGGACCCGGGTAACCCCGACGTCCAACCGCCGCCCGTGGAGCCGGAGCCGATTCCGGCTCCACCGGCGCCGGACCCGCTCCCGCCCGAGCCGCTTCCCTCTCCGGGAGATGTACCGCCTCCGGTTCCGCCTCCGCCGCTTCCCGCGCCGGACGGTCCGAAGGCGTGAGTGCCACGTGCCCGGTGAGCCCCTCCGCCCTCCTATGGGGCTCCCGGGCGCGTGGATGGCTCTGAGCTGAGCAGCAGGTCGAGCAAGTCCGACACCTTCGCAGTCGCCAACCCGATGCAGGTGTCGGCAGCGCCGTAGTAGAGGCGCAGTGTGTCGTCGACCACGATGCCCCCGCACGGGAACACCACGTTGGGCACGTCACCTGAACGCTCGTACGGCGCAGTGGGGCTCAGCATCCAGTGGTCGGCCCGTGCCCGCAGACGCACAGGGTCGTGCAGGTCCAGCAGCGCGACGCCAACGCGGTAGAGCGCACCGCTCATCGTCTGCCGCACACCGTGGTAGATGAGCAGCCAACCCTCGGGTGTCTCGATTGGCGGAGGCCCGATGCCGATGCGGGCGTGGTCCCACCAACCGCCGGGCCTGCATGTCATCACACGTTCCGGCGACCGCCAAGACTCGAGGTCTTCTGACCTCGACAGCCAGATCTCGGCTGATCCGCTCGCCATGACGACAGGACGGTGCAGCAAGCACCAGTAGCCGTCGATGCGATGAGGGAACACGGCGGCGTTCTTGTCCTCCGGTGGCATCACGACGGCCTGGTGATCGAGTGTCACGAAGTCGGTCGTCTTGGCGAGGTAGACGCACGGGCCACCCGGACCGAACGCGGTGCACGTGATCACCCACCCGCCGAGCTCGGGACAGTGCACGAGGCGTGGATCTTCGAAGCCCCACGCGCTCGCGATGCTGCCCGCTTCGGGTGAGAGCAGCGGCGTCGTCTCCACCCGCCAGCCTCGGACCCCGTCCGCTGACCGTGCGACGTGCAGCTGCGAGAGGCCGCGACGGTCCTCGACACGAACGAGCATCAAGGTCTCACCGGTCTCGAGCATCGTCGCTCCGGGATTGAACACGACGTTCGCTTCGAACGGAAGGTCCGCGGCGGTGAGGATCGGGTTCGACGGATGACGGACGAAGATCTCGTCGGCTCCGCTGAGCGGCCGGGGCACGTGTCCGTCGACGGTGTCCGTCGGGCTCGACCACCTCGGCTCCCTGCGGCGACCGCCGGGGCGGCCATGTGACGTGCGGCCGCTTCATGCGGTCACAGAGGCAACCGCACGTACCGGCCGCGCCTCCAGCTTGCGATGCACGAGCACCGCGCGCTGGAACGCAAGCGTGGACTCGGCGCCGCAGTTGAAGTTCGGCACGAGGCCGAGCCCGTCGCAGCACGCTCCAGTGCTGCAGTCGGCAAGCACTGTCGCGTGGACGTTGGCACCGAGGAACCACGCACAGCAGCGCGACGCAGCGTCAGCGTGGGCGCCGTCGCCGGTCACGTCGAGTGCCGCAACGTGGGCCTCCATCAGGCCGAGCGCCTCGAGAGGTTGCTCGTCACCGGAGTCCGCGACGCGATCGCCCTCGGCGACCCAGCGGTTGCCGGGGAACCGGTACACGCCCGACGGGTCGGAGCAGAGCGCGTCGAGCCATTCGAGCGAGGCGAGCCCTATGCCGACAGCGCTGTCGTCCGCGACTTGTGCTCCGCCACGGATGAGCGCCTCGCAGAGCCTCGCGTTGTCGTAGGTGAGCCGCGCCTCGAACCATGGCCAGGCGCGGTCCGGCCGCCAGAGACGAAGCGAGCGACTGCACGTGGCGCTGCAGCAGAGCAGTGGCAGAGGCGGGGCGCGTTGGGACCCCACGCCGCCAAGCCGAGGACTGCGTACGCGCTCGTGCGGATCGTCGGGTTCGACGCGTCGAGCCCACTCGTGAGGCGCCGCGTCAACGTGTCTGCCGGCGCGCGGAGGGCGGTATCGGTCTCGCGGCTCAGAAGCTCGCCGAGCGCCCAGATCGTGCGACCCACGTGGTCGCCGTTGTGCGGTTCGTCGAGCCACCTGCGATCCCAGCTCAAGAAGTTGCGCATCGCCGCTGACTCACCGTCGCTGGCAGCGCGCAAGAACGCGAGCGCGCGCACGACATCGGGCGCCCAAGTCGGGTCGGTGAGCGCGAGCTCTTGCGCCACTGGCAGGAGCCGAGCGACGTCGTCAACGCAGTAGCCGTGCTCGAGCGCCGGCACCCTGCCTTCGGCGTGCTGGTAGATGCCGGTCTCGTCGACCATCGCGCGCAGGTGCGCGGTCGAGGTCCTCACGGCGCTGTCCGGACGTCGGGGGCCGTGCAGACGAGGCACGCGGTGGTCCGCGGCACCCCTGCGCCGATGCACCTCGATCGCGTCGCGCAGCACTGCAGCGGTCTGGCGGCCGACCTCCGGCCAGGACAGCGACGCTCCTGCTCGTCGGGCAGCTTCACGGGCCTCCTCCAGCGCCTCGGGCTTCACAAGCAGCTCGGTCAGGGCATCGGCAAGCGGCTCCGACTCGCCGAAGGGCACGAGGCGGCCCGCGCCGTCGCTCAGCAGATCCTCTGCATATCGTAGGGACGTGGACACGGCCGGCTTCCCCGCCGCGATCGCGAACGTGAGCGCGCCCGACACGATCTGGTCGCCGTGCAGGTACGGGGTGCAGAACACGTCCGTCGACGCGAGCAGGCACGCGAGATCGTCGAGGTCGAGGAAGCGGTCGAGGAAGATGACGTTGTCCTCGAGGTCGAGCTCGCGCACGAGCCGCTTCAGGCCGTCTCGATACTTCTCGCCTTCGGTCCGCACGACCTCCGGATGGGTGCGCCCGGCGATCACATACGCCACGTCAGGCACCAAGTCGCGGACCCGCGCCATTGCCTCGAGGGCGACCTCGATCCCCTTGCCCGACGAGAGCAAGCCGAACGTCGAGACGACGGGACGACCGTCGACCCCGAGCGATGCTTTTGCAGCTGCCGCGGAGCGCGGCGCGTACAGCTCGGCGGGGGCGCCATGTGGCACCACCCGGAGCTTGCTCGCGCGCACGAGATGCTGTTCGAGGACCATTCTTCGCGCCGTCGCGGTGAAGACCATGACCGAGGCAGCCCGATCACAGATCTGCCGCACGATGCGGGCCTGGTTCGACGATGGACGTGGCAGCACGGTGTGCAGCGCGACGACGAGGGGCACTTCGAGCGCGTCGACGAGATCGAGGATCATCTCTCCGTCGGGTCCGCCGAAGATGCCGAACTCGTGCTCGAGCAAGACCGCGTCGAAGCCATTGGCGACGACCGCAGCTTCTCTGTACGAAGCCACGTCGTCATGCCCGATGACTGCCACGACGTCCGACCCGAGCTCTTGCGCGTCTGTCACGACTGCCGCGACACCGGGACGTTCGAAGCCAGCTCTGCCCGCGAGTGACGCGACGACATCAGCCGTAAACGTTGCGATGCCGCAGACCCGGGGCGGGTAGGTACCAATCACTAAGGGCCGCATGTGCCGTCCCTACCCTAGCCCGCCTCCGACGAGACTCCCCCAGCGTAACAGGCCCGCGGCGTTGCGCCACGGGCCTGTCACCTGGTGCTTCTTCGAGAAATGCCTGCTTAGAGCTTTTCCTTCACCGCGTCGACGGCGTCGTCGATCTTCTTCTCGACCTTCTCCGCCGTCTCCTTCACCTTCGCGCCAGCCTGATCCGCCTTGCCTTCGCGCTCCAGGTCCTCGTCACCGGTGATGACACCAGTGGCTTCCTTCACACGACCTTTGATGTCGTCGGTCTTGGATTCACCCATTGGTTGCTCCTTTGTTCGATCTCGGACGAACTTGCGCCTTCGGATACCCGCACGCCGCGACTCCAAACCCCCCGGTGACGATCGGGTGACCGTCCCGGCGCGCCGATAACGTCACCCGCCGTGCCTTTGCGGTGGCGGCTCGCGCTGATCGCTGCTGCCTACGTCCTCGTGACATTGCTCGGCGGCCTCGCGACGCTGCGCGCGGCACAGCACTGGTCCGAAGCGCTCGATGACCGCCGCTCCTGGCTCGTCGCCTCCGAGCAGGCCGCACGACTGCGCGCGGCGTACGTCGACCAGGAGACTGGTCAGCGCGGCTACGTCATCACCGCTCAGCAGGACTTCCTCGATCCCTACGAGCGCGGGCATGGCCGACGCGACGACGCTCACCACGTCTCTCGAGGCCGTCGCGGCGAAGGACTCGCGCGACCTGCCGATCGGTGGAGTCGAGCAGGCGGCCAATGACTGGCGAACCGAGGCGAGCAAGGAGATCGAAGCCGTGCGCGAGGGCAACCAGCCACTCGCCGAGTCGCTCGTCGCAACAGGCATCGCGAAGTCACGGTTCGACACGGTGAGGGACCGCCTCGACCAGCTCGATGCCGCAATCTCGAACCGGCTCGACCAGATCCGCACATCTGTCGACGACGGGCGGGTGCGCACTGCGCAGGCGTTCGTGGTGACCGTGCTGATGGCGCTCGCCGTGACGGCCGTCGCGGCGGTTCTCGTGCGGAGATGGATCATGGTGCCGCTCGCGTCACTCACGGCCGCCGTACGCCGCATCCGCAGCGGCTTGCCGGCCGCTGTCACCCCCCAGGGGCCTCCCGAGCTCAGGCAGGTCGCGACCGCGGTCGACGAGATGCAGCGGACGATCTCACAGCAGCGTGACGACGCGATCAGAGCACGCGAGGCGATCGAGCAGAGCGCGATCCTCGCGGTGCAGGTGCGCTCCGAGCTCGCCGGCGATCTCGGCGATTACCCGGACGGCTGGACCATGGCCGCTGGGCTTCGTGCCGCGGAGGGCATCGTCGCCGGCGACTGCTACGACGTCTCACTGATCTCGCCGACCACCATCGCCATCGTCGTCCTCGACATCGCGGGTCACGGCGCGCAGAGCGCAGTCGCCGCGCTCAAGTGCAAAGAGCTGCTGAAGGCCGCGCTCCGTTCAGGCCTCGAGCCGGGCGCGTCGCTGTCGTGGCTGAGCGAGCAGGAGCATGGCCTCGGCGAGCTCTTCCTCACCGCGTTCGTCGCGGTCCTCGACACCGCGAGCGGCCGAGGCACCTATGGGAACGCGGGCCACCCGCACGCGATCCTCGCGACGGGAGCATCCCTCGAACGGCTGGGGCCGACAGGCCCGATCGTGGGCCCGTTCGTCACGACCTGGCAGACCGGGTCGATGGCCGTCGCGCCCGGAGGCAAGCTGATCATCTACACCGACGGCCTTGTCGAAGCCCGAGACCACGATCGAGCCTTCTACGGCGAGACCCGCCTCATCGACCTGCTCCAGAGCCTCGACTGCCGCGAGGCGCAGCCAGTCGTCGACCGCATCCTCTCGGACCTCGACGACTTCCACCCGGGCCGGCTCGTCGACGACGTCACCATCGTCGTCGCCTGCCGCGCCGGATCCGACGATGTGACAGAAGCGGCACCGAATCTCCCCGAGCACGTGTCTGAACCTCCGGTCAGCATGGGTACAGCAGCGCCAACAGCGGGATCCCCCGCTCTCACACCGCGGATCGACGACGATGAGCACGCACAACAACCCGTGCCATGACGGATGAAGAGCACGAGATGAGCCACACCCCGACGGTCCGCGCCCATGCCAACCTCCGGCTGCCCCACAGCGACAGGGCGCCACGGCTCGCCCGCGCGTTCGTCGCGGAGAACCTTCAGGGCTGGCAGCTCGACGGCCTGGTCGAGACCGCTTCGCTCGTCGTCAGCGAGGTCGTGACCAATGCAGTGATCCACGCCCGCTCCGATGCCGAGCTCCTGCTCGAGCGCACGCCGACCGCGCTGCGCATCTCGGTGATCGATCACGGCGAGGGGCTGTCGCCGCGCGAGAAGACCGGCGGGGGCGATGGCGGCCGGGGCCTCGTCATCGTCGAAGCGCTGTCGTCGAGGTGGGGAACCGAGCCAACAGATGGTGGCAACTGCGTATGGGCCGAGCTCGCGATCGAGCCGGCCTGATCTCGAGCAAGGGCCTGGGAGGGCACTGTGGAAGCAAACCCCGAAGAGCTGACGATCCGACATCACGTCGACGGCGATGCGCTCGTCATCGAGGTGAGCGGAGAGATCGACCTGCACACGGCATCCGAGCTGCAACGCACGGTCGACCGGCTCAGCCCGTTTCCGCACCCCGTCGTGCTCGATCTGGGCGGGGTCGGCTTCATCGACTCGACGGGCATCCGCGCGCTCTTGGCGATCAACAACCGCGCGACCGAGACGACCGGCGAGCCAGTGACGATCACGAACGCGACCGACGGCACGCGGAGGCTGCTCGAGCTGACCGGGATCGACAAGATCATGACGCTCGGCGACCCGACCGCCGGCTGAGGGAACGCGCCCGACGGGCGCTACGCGTAGGTCCAGTCTGGGCGCTTGCGCACGTGCCGCTGGTCGTAGACGACGGTGCCGTCGTCGAGGATGTCCTCGATGAGGGGCACGAGCGCGGGACGGAGCGGCCCCGCTGATCCTTCGAGGCGGGCAGCGAACGCGTCCGGAAACGCGCGCAAGATGCTCGACACGACGTTCTGCTCTTCGGTGCCGAGGTAGCAGCGGTTCGCATCGGTGACCGTGCGCAGCCGCGCGTTGATCTCGGCGAGGTCGTCGTCGCTGCCGGCGCCCTGCTCGATCGCGAGCAGGCGGTCGGTGATCTCCATGCTCCCGGTCTTGCACGCGGGGCACTGACCGCATGACTCGACGGCCAGGAACCGGCTCAGCTCGCGCGCGACGCTCACCATGTCGGCGCTGTCGTCGTAGACCACGAACCCCGCCGCACCGAGCCCCGTTCCGATGGCCTCCATGTCCTCGTAGGTGAGCGGCACATCGAAGTGGTCAGCCGGCAGGACCGAGTTCGACACACCCGAGAACGCGGCAACGAGCTGGCGTCCCGGACGCGGCCCTCCGCACTCGTCGAGCACGGCGCTGAATGGCGTGCCGCATTCGACTTCGAGCACTCCGCAGCGCTGCACGTCCCCCACGATCGTCACGATCACCGTGCCGGGGGACTCGGGAGTGCCCATCGAACGAAACCAGGTCGCGCCCTTCGCGAGGATGTGCGCAGCGGCAGCGAGCGTCTCGACGTTGTCGACGACGGTCGGGTTGCTGCGGCCCGCCTGACCGGTGCTGACGTCGGCATCCCACCCGAGCTGGATCGTCGCGAACAGGCCGCGCTGCCACGGCGGCAGCAGCGTCGGCAAGGGATCGCGTCCCTCGATCACCTCGAGGAGCGCCTTCTCCTCACCGAAGAGGTACTCCTCCGGGCCTTCGACGATCGAGATCTCGAGGTCGCCGAGCATCCCGATCGTGCTCATCTCGAGCGCCGCGCGTCGGAGTGCACTGACCTCTCGCGCGTACTTGCGCTTGGTCGCGCAGTACGCCTGCGTCGCACCCACCGCACACGCGGCGATGGCCAGCCCCTCGATGACCCGATACGGGTCGCGGCGCATGAGGATCCGGTCTTTGAAGGTCGCGGGTTCACCCTCCGCACCGTTCGCGACCGCGTAGTGGGTGCCGCCTCCCCCACGCTGCACTGATCGCCACTTGACGCCCGTGGGGAACCCGGCTCCCCCGCGGCCGCGCAGACCCGAGGCGATCATCTCCTCGACCAGGGCTTCCGGGCCGAGGCGGCGCGCCGCGTCCAGCCCTACGCCGCCACCGCTGGAGAGGTAGTCCTCGACGGTCTCGATCGGCTGGTCAGGCAGCACGAACGTGGTGCCGAGAGGACCCGGCCATCCCGGTCAGGACTCGCCGGGCGCGGAAGCCGGAGGCGTTTCGCCGTCGAAGCGGCGATCCTCGGCTTCGTGGAGCAGTCGCACCTGGCCCTCGGTCATCTCTGGACCGAAGTTCACCACGACGACGCCCCGCCCGCCACAGCTCGGGCATCGCACCGCGAGCACCGCGAGCATGTCCGCCGGGTCGGAAGCACCCTCGAGCCGGCGAAGCGAGTGCACTTCGACGGCGCTCGGCGCGGTCACGGCCTGACATGTGCCGCACCTGAGCGAGCCGTCTTCCAACACCTCGAACTCGGTTGTCCAACCTGCGTCTTCGTAGTCCTTCAGGACCTCGACGAGGGTCGTGTTGTCACCCGGGGCGCCGGACGCAGGGTTCGCCACGCGCGTCAGCGGTCGAGGACGCGCTCGAGCTGCGCCTTGCTCATCTTCGAGCGGCCGTCGATGCCACGGCGCTGCGCTTCGGCATACAGCTGACGGTAGGTGCGGCCACCCGGACCGGTGTGAGAGCGGAGGCCGCCACGCCGCCCGGACGAGATGTCCTCGATCGACGAACGGCTCGGCTCCTCCGCCTCACCGTTGCGAGCACGCTCCTTGTTCACCGTGCGCGCTGCGATCTCCTCGGCGGTGTCTTCGTCCTCGCCACGGTCGAGCAGTCCTTCCTTGATGTGCTCGTACTGACGCTCTCGTTGGTCTGACCAAGTGGGGTTCGCTGAATCGCGGGGCATTGGGCACCTCCTGTGCCCCCTGCGCGTTCCCTCTTTTCGTGGCGATGAGACGCAGGACGCGAAACGGCCCTGGCACCAAAGGGTGTCAGGGCCGATCGACCGACAGTCTCTCGACGGTCAGGTGACGGGCTTCAGCTCGTCGCCGTGCACCGTCAGGGCAAAGATCACGAGCACGCTGATCACGATGATCGTCATGCTCCAGATCGGATAGATGCGCATCGACGAGATGTTCGCGACCGCGCTGAGGCCCGCCGCGATGACACCGATGACACGCCCGTACAACGAGCCCTTCAAGATGCTGAAGCCGGCGAGGATGAGCAAGACGCCGATGATCAGCACCGTGAAGCCCCAACCGGTCGGGTCGAACACGAACAGCCCGCCACGTCCCGTCGAAACCACGTAGTTGTCGTCGAAGATCGCGATGAACCCGGTGATGATGTCAATCGCTCCGACCAGGATCAGGATGACTGCGGCGAAGAAGGACCAACCGACCCAGCCCGTCATCTCTTTCTCTGCACGTTCCTGCACAGGTCTCCCCTTTGTTGATGCTGCGGTGACGCGACCGCCAGCAAGATCAGGGTATGACAGCGACCTGCCGGAAAAGTGGAATCAGCGTCGGGACTTCTGTCGGCTCCGCTGCCAGATCGCGGTGATGATGAGCGCGCCGACGAACGAGCCGATGATGCCACTCGGCCGGATCTTCAGTCCGTCTCCGGCGACGAGGCTGAAGAGCAGGCCTCCGATGAACGAGCCCGCCAGCCCCGCGATCAGGGCCATCGCCCAGTCGGTCTGACGGCCGCCCTTGCCCAGCACCAGCTGAGCGAACCAGCCGATTCCCATGCCGAACGCCAGGATCGCGAGGATCAACATGGCGGCGACGCTACAGGTCTCGCCCGTACTTCTCCGCCCCGTACTTCTCGGCGTGGTGTTGGTCGGCGTCGGACGTGCTGACACCCTCGGGGACCGGCGCCTGCAGGCTCACTGGCCGGCCGTCGGGGTCGAGCACGGTGGCCTCGACGACGCCCCAGTGCTCGGGGGTGAACTCCTTCGAGTACTCGGGCGGGCGGTCAGGGTCGAACGTCGTCGAATCGCCGACCCACAGGATCGGATGGGTCTCGAGGTCGCGGTCGAGCTGCTCGGCGATGAAGACGTAAGGGCCGCCCTTCGGGTGGCTCCACTGCCCCGAGCCGTGATCGGTCTCGAACACGCTCTCGAAGCCGAGCGAGCGCCAGAACGCCGCGGTGGCGCCATAGCTCCGGGTCTCGACGTACATGCCGACGATGCCTTCAGTTGCCACGAGCTCCCCTCCTGTGGTCTCGACCGCGTGACTCGCGGGCCAGGTGCTCGGTCAGCGCAGCCGTGACGATCGCAGAGAGCGACTGCTCGGTGTCGACGGCGTGGTGCTTGACCGCGCGGATGAGGTCGATCGGCAAGTAGACGTTGAACTGCTTCACCGTCCTCTCCGACGCGGTCCCCTCCTGGCCCATGCAAGGATGCTAGCACACTAGCGTTTGCTGTGCTCGGCTTGAGGGAATGATGAGGGCATGCAGACCGACACGTTCCTCGATGAGATCGAGCGCACCAGCCAGCTCGACGGAGCTGCGGACTTCCTCCTCGACCGCGTCGGCAAGACGCTCGCGAACGGTCCCTACGGCGACCTGCTCAAGGGCAAGTGGCTCGGCCACCCGCTGCACCCGCTGCTCACCGACATCCCCATCGGGTTCTGGACCTCGGGCATGATGCTCGACTTCCTGTCGCCGAAGCAGAGTCGAAAGGCCGCGACGCGCCTCATCGGCCTCGGCACGATCAGCGCGATCCCGGCTGCGCTGGCGGGGCTCACCGACGCGTCGGCCATCGAGGATCCCGCGGAGCGACGGGTCGCGGCGGCGCATGCCGTCGGCAACATCACGGCGACGTTGATGTTCGCGTTGTCATGGCGCGCTCGGCACAAGGACCATCACGCTCGCGGCGTGATGTGGAGCCTTCTCGGGTCGACCGTCGCCACCGGCGCTGGTCTGCTCGGCGGCAACCTTGCGTTCGGCCGCGCGAAGGCGTAGGCGCGGGCACCTCAGGTCGTTCGAACCTACTTCTGCCCTTTCACCTTCGGACAGGGAACCGCGGTCGCCGCCGGGGCGTACAAGCCTTGTTGCGCTCACCGAAAGGCATCCCGTCCCGTGAACCCTGCCCCTGCCGTATCCGCCCCCGTCTCTTTGCCGCGCAGCTCCGAGGTCGACGGAGCTCGACCGTTCGCGGTCGCTGCGGAGCCCGCGCGATCGCCGTCGCGTTGGATGACCTGCAGGGCTGCCGCTGACGCTCAGATGCCGCGGAGGCGGCCGGAACGCCTCGACTTGACGGTCCGCCTGACCGCGGAATGGCGCGCCTCTACGACGACGAGGTCGCTCGCACGGCCGTAGCAGCCGACGCCCGAAAGTCACTCGCCGTAGCCGGGGTCGCTCGGCCAGTTCGGCTGGAGCAGATGCCACTGGTCGGGCGCGACGCGGATCAGCTCCTCGAGCCGATGCGCGAGCTGCTGCGTGATGCTCGCGATGTCCTCTGCCATCGAACCGTGACGCGTCACGTCGAGGGGCGCGCCCACCTTGCCGAGGTGGCCGCCGTCGGGTCGGAAGTACACCGCGGTCGGAAGCACCGGCGCACCGGTGCGCAGCGCGAGCGTCGCCGGGCCGGCGGGCAGCGTCGTGCGCTCACCGAAGAACTCGACCTCGATGCCTCCCCCACCGATGTCGCGATCGCACAGGAGGCACAGCACGCCGTTGGACTTCACCGCCTTGATCGCGGCTGACGCCGCACCGGGGCCGAGCGGCACGACGTTCATCCCGAGGGAACGGCGGAACTCCGCGAACCACTCGAAGAGCTCGGGTGGCTCGACGCGGCTCGACGATCACCGTGATCGGCAAGCCAGAGTCGGCGATCCAGCGTCCCGCCCACTCCCAACCTCCGAGGTGCGGCAGAGCGAGGATGACACCGGTGCCGTCCGCGATGCCCTTCCGGAGGTTCCCGAGCCCCTCGTGGGTGAAGTCCGCGGCGATCTCGACGTTCGAGAGCGCCGGGATGCGGAACGACTCGACCCAGTAGCGCGCGTACGAGTCGAACGACCGGTCAACCGCGCGACGCAGCGCGGCACCCGTCAGCGACTCCCCGTGCACCCTCCGGAGGTGACGGGCGACGATGTCACGCCTGCCGCGCATCGCCTGGCCGAAGCCCATGCCCGCGAGTCGCGACGCGGGCGCGACGAGCGAGTCGGGAAGGACTTGCGAGAGCTTGGCGCCGGCCCGGTAGGCGGCGACGACGGCCTGTCCGTCAGGCAACGGTGATCAGGGCTTGGCGTTGTGACGGCGCTCGGCCCGCTTCCGCGCCCTGGCGGTGGGACGGGCGACCCGGCGGGACTGCCAGCGCGACGGCTCGCGGGCGGGACGTTCCGCGCTCGCCTGCCGCCACACCTTCACGAACCGCTGCACCGCCGTGACCGTCGTGAGGACGAGCATCACCCACAGCACGGGGACGAGCAACGAGTCGAACAGCAGACCGAAGCCGAGGAGCGATGATCCGCTCGGCGCGCTCCATGATCCCGCCGCGGGCGTCGAAGCCGAGCGACTCGGCCTTCGCCCGCTCGTAGGAGATGAGCATGCGACATCGCGAGCACGGCCAGCGGGCAGCATCGCCGATGTGGCCGCCGTTGACCGTCGCGAGGTACCAGGCGACGCCGCCGAGCAGCAGCGCGTCGGTGCACTCGGTCGCTGACCGAGTCGAAGAACGCGCCGCGGGGCGACGCGGTGCCGGATGCCTTGGCGACCGCGCCGTCGAGCACGTCGGGCACCGCGGTGAGGATGAGCAGGAGAAGGCCGACCGCGGAGAGCGCCCGCGCCGATCGCGATCGCGGCGCCGACGGCGCATGAGCAACGCCGAAGGCGGTGAGGTGGTCGGCGGTGATGCCGGTGCGGCGGATGTTCGCTCCGACGGGCTGCAAGCCCGCTCGAAGCTGGTCCGCCACTTTCCGTCGAACATGTGCGCTCCAGGGACGGGGACCGAGTCCAGGGTACCAGCGGGTTCGGCGAATCGGGCGGACGCGAACGGCCACTACGCTGCGCCCACATCGGCTCGGCGGGAGCCCGGGCAGTCGAGCGCGTCGAGGGGGTCTCGTTGAAGACCTATCCGACGCCCAAGATCCGCAACGTGGCGCTCGTCGGCCACGGCGGGGCCGGCAAGACCACGCTGGCCGAGGCCCTGCTGCTGCGGGCCGGGGCCATCAACCGGGCGGGGCGGGTCGAGGACGGCACGACGGTGACCGACTTCGATCCCGAGGAGCAGAAGCGGAGCCTCAGCCTCTCGCTCGCGCTGGCCCCGTTCGAGTGGAAGGGCCACAAGGTCAACCTGATCGACACCCCTGGCTACGCGGACTTCATCGGCGACGTGCAGGCGGCGCTCCGCGTGGCCGACCTCGCCGTGTTCGTCGTCAGCGCGGTCGACGGCGTCGAGGTGCAGACCGAGGTGATCTGGAAGATCGCCGCCGAGCTCGGCCTGCCCCGCATGATCTTCGTCAACAAGCTCGATCGTGAGCGGGCCAGCTTCGAGCGCACGCTCGAGCAGCTGCGCACCAAGTTCGGCGCCGGCATCGCCCCGCTCGAGCTCCCGATCGGCGAAGAGGCCGCGTTCCGCGGCGTCGCCGACCTGCTCACCGACACGGCGCTTCTTCTACGAGGGCGGCACCGCACACCGAGGGTGAGATCCCCGACGAGATGGACGGCGCTCGAGCACGAGGTGCACGACAACCTCGTCGAGGGCATCGTCGTCGCCGACGACGAGCTGCTCGAGCGCTACCTCGAGGGCGACATGCCCTCGCCCGACGAGCTCGAGCACACGCTCGCCGTCGGCGTCGCCGACGGCGTCGGTGTTCCCCGTCGTCTGCGGCTCGGCCGTCGACGGCGGTCGCGATCGACCGGCTCGCCGACTTCATCTGCGAGATCGGCCCGTCGCCCGCCGATCGTCCCGGCGTCGAGGTGATCGCCGGCGGCACCGAGCAGCAAGTGGCCGCCGATGCCGACGGCCAGCCGCTCGCGTTCGTGTTCAAGACGATCGCCGACCCCTACGTCGGCCAGCTCTCGCTGTTCAAGGTGCTGTCCGGCACGATGAAGCCCGACGACCACCTCGTCAACCCGCGCACGGCTCCGACGAGCGGCTGCACGGGCTGTTCGCGCTGCGCGGCAAGGAGCAGGACCCGGTCGACGAGCGTCCCCGCCGGCGACATCGCCGCGGTGGCCAAGCTGGCCGCCACCGCGACCGGCGACACGCTCGCGCCCGAAGGGCACGCCGGTGCGCGTCGCCGGCATCGAGCCGCCGCCGCCGGTGCTCGCGATCGCCATCCGGGCCCGCACGCAGGCCGACGAAGACAAGCTCGGCACCGCGCTCGCACCGCCTGCAGGAGGAAGACCCGGCGCTCGTGCTCGAGCGCAACGACGAGACGAAGCAGACGTTGCTGCGGGGCACCGGCGAGACCCACCTGCACGATCGCCCTCGAGCGCCTGCACCGCAAGTTCGGCGTCGACGTCGACACCGACGAGGTGAAGGTCCCCTATCGCGAGACCATCACGCAGCAGGCCGAAGCCGAAGGCAAGTACAAGAAGCAGTCCGGCGGCCACGGCCAGTTCGGCGTCGCGTGGCTGCGCGTCGAGCCGCTCCCCCGCGGCGAGGGCTTCGAGTTCGTCGACAAGATCGTCGGCGGCGCGATCCCGCGGCAGTTCATCCCCGCGGTGCAGAAGGGCATCGAGGAGACGATGGCGTCCGGTGGCCTCTACGGCTTCCCGGTCGTCGACGTGAAGGTCACGTGCTTCGACGGCAAGTACCACTCGGTCGACTCCTCCGAGATGAGCTTCAAGATGGCCGGCTCGCTCGGGTTCAAGGACGCGATGGCCAAGGCCGGCGCGGTCGTCCTCGAGCCGGTCTCGCTGCTCGAGGTGACGGTGCCCGCGGAGTACCAGGGCGACGTGATGGGCGACCTCAACGCGCGCCGCGGGCGGGTGCAGGGCACCGATGCCGTCGGCGGCGGCGAGCAAGAGGTGACCGCGCTCGTGCCGACGTCCGAGATCATGCGCTACGCGATCGACCTGCGATCGATGACCGGTGGCCGCGGCCGCTTCACCGCCACGCACGACCACTACGACCCCATGCCGTCGCACCTCCTCGACAAGCTTCCGAAGCCGAAGGCCGAAGCGCACTGAGCGACCTCTCGCCCGCCGACGCGGTGGTCGCGGCGCGCTCGTTCGCGCGTCGTCTCAAGGAGGCGATCGAGGTCGCGCCTCCTGCAGACGAGCGGCTCGCCGTCGGCGATCCGAGACCTCGCGTCTCGCGTCGCCACGGTGCTCGACGACACCACGCGTCGTCTCGGAGGCTCGACCGCTTCCGGCGCGGGTGGTGACCCGATCGAAGCCGTCGCTTCCGCGGCCAACGCGCTCGTCGCTGCGATCGGCACCTACGGGGCCAACGACTGGAAGCAAGATCGAGGCGGCACACCAGCGATCGAGGTGCTGCGCTCAGGTGTCGCCGAAGCCGGCAGCCTCGTGCGCCAAGCGACGCGTCTCACCGAGCCGTCCGGGTAACGGAAGAATCTGCGCCGAGCTGTCGAAGTCGCGCCCTCAGCGCCGTCGTACGGTTCGAGTCGCCACCCTGGCGGCGCAGAGGAGGAACCCGATGAAGTACATGCTGCTGATCTACAGCGCTCCCGATGCCGGACCGCAGTGGGGAACACCCGAGAGCGACCTCCAGATGAAGCGCTACTTCGAGTTCTCGAGCGAGGTCAACGAGAAGGGCCTGTTCGTGGCCGGCGATCCGCTCGAGGACACCAGTGCCGCCACGACGGTGCGGGTCCGCGACGGCAAGAGGCTCACCACCGATGGTCCGTTCGCCGAGACGAAGGAAGTGCTCGGCGGGTACTACGTGCTCGACTGCGAGAACCTCGACCAGGCGCTCGAGTACGCAGCGAAGATCCCGAGCGCCGAGTTCGGTTCGATCGAGGTGCGCCCGCTGATGTCGGTCCCGGGCATGTGATGTGACTCCCGCCGCGACGGCCTCGACCTCTGACGTCTCGCGTGCAGTCGAGGCCGTCTTCCGGCAGGAGTGGAGTCGCATCATCGGCGCGCTGGTGCGTGTCACCCACAGCCTCGAGATCGCCGAGGACGCAGTGCAGGAGGCGTTCGCGATCGCGGTGCAGTCGTGGCCGTCGACCGGCATCCCCGACCGGCCCGCAGCCTGGATCACGACCGCGGCGCGGCGGCGCGCGATCGATCGACTGCGCGGTGCGTCGGTCTCGCAACGCACCGCGCTCCGCGCGGCGGCACTCCAGACCCTCGAAGCGCTCGACTCCGAGCCCCACGACGCGCTCGACCCGGTGTCTGACGACCAGCTGCGCCTCGTCTTCCTCTGCTGCCACCCCTCGCTGGCGTTCGAAGCGCAAGTCGCGCTCGACGCTGCGCGCCGTCGCCGGTCTCTCGACCGCGTCGATCGCTCGTGCGTTCCTCGTTCCGGAGTCGACGATGGCTCAGCGGCTCGTGCGGGCGAAGCGCAAGGTCGAAGCCGCGGGCATCCCGTTCACCGTGCCTCCGCCCGACCAGCTGCCCGACCGGCTCGACGCAGTGCTCGCGGTCGTCTACCTCGTGTTCAACGAGGGCTACAGCGCGACCGCGGGCGATGCGCTGGTGCGGCGTGAGCTGTGCACCGAGGCGATCCGGTTGGGGCGCCTGCTCGACCACTTGCTGCCCAGCGAACCCGAGGTCGAGGCGCTGCTCGCGCTCATGCTGCTCCACCACTCGAGGCGAGACACACGAATCGACGCCGAGGGGCTGCTCGCTCCCCTCGAAGAGCAAGACCGCACGCGATGGGACCGCGCAGCCATCGAGGAAGGTGCCGCGCTCGTCGAGTCGGCGTTGCGACGCGGCCTCCCTGGTCCGATCCAGGTGCAGGCCGTCGATCGCGGCGCTCCACGCGCAAGCGCCGACCATGGCCGACACCGACTGGCCGCAGATCGCCGCTCTCTACGACGTGCTCAACAGTCGATGGCCGTCCCCTGTCGTCGCGCTGAACCGCGCGGTCGCAGTCGGCATGAGCGAAGGACCCGAGGTCGGGCTCGCGATGCTCGACGACCTCGGTGCAGACCTCGACGGCTACCACCTGCGCCACGCGGCGCGCGCCGACCTGCTGCGGCGCTCGGGCCGATGCGACGAGGCCGTCGTCGAGTACGAGCACGCGGCCGCTCTCGCAGGCACGGCGCCCGAGCGCGGCGTACCTCGAGCGACGCCTGCGCGAGGTGCGCGGTTCGGGGTAGGAACGTCGAGTGACGTTGCGATGGACAGGTGTCTGCATCGACTGCCGGAACGGGCAAGAGCTGGCCGAGTTCTACGCGCAGCTGCTCGGCTGGGAGATCACTGCCGGCGATCGCGACTGGTTTCAGCTCGGTGATCCCGCCGGTGGTGTGCACCTCAACATCCAGGGCGAGGAGTGGTACGAGCCGCCTGTGTGGCCGGAACGGCCCGGCGAGCAGGGAAAGATGATGCACTTCGAGATCCTGGTCGACGACCTCGATGCGGCAATCGCCGATGCAGTCGAGGCCGGCGCCCGCGTCGCCGAACACCAGCCCGCAGATCGCGATCCGAGCCTGCTGCGGATCATGCTCGATCCCGCCGGCCACCCGTTCTGCCTCTTCGAGCCGGGCGGTTAGCTCGCTTCGGTCCAGTCTTCGGGGTTGTCCTCGGTGAAGTGGTCGACGATGTGGCCGTCGACGGCGTCGACGAGCACGAAGCCTCGTCGCTGCGGCGGCTCCTCGGCCGAGTAGAGGAGGATGCGCCACGTCGGACGGCTGCGCAGCCCGCGCCACCCGAGCTGCGCGGACGCGTGCCCCACGGGAAAGCCCACGGCCTTCGATGCAGCGACCAGCGCGCCCTTCTCGTCGATGCCGAGATGCCAGCCCGACGTGATGCAGTACACGCCGACGAGCGCGAGGAAGATCGAGACGTACAGGAACCCGTCGTTCACGAGGACGCCGCCGTCGTGATAGCCGAGCCACAGCAGGAAGCAGGCGACCGCGACGCCGAGGTAGATGAAGCCCGGGATGCGGCGCCGGCTGTTGTCGGGGAACTGGTACGGCCCGACGAACGACGAGACGTCGAGCTCGTCGGGAAGCTCGTCCCGGTGCTCGGTGTCGCGCCATCAGGTCGAAACGCTAGCCGTGCTTCCCGCCGTTCTCTGATGCGGAACCGCGCCACATCTGGCGCGCCTTTCAGCGCAGAACGCCGCTCGGGGTGGCGTTGGGCCAGGCCGCGGTGAGCTTGCGCCAGCTCTCGTCGAGGCTTTCCGGCAGCACCCTCGTCTCCGCGACCGACGTCATGAAGTTCGTGTCGCCCTGCCAGCGGGGCAGGCAGTGCACATGGAGGTGGCTCGGGATGCCCGCGCCCGCGGCGTGGCCGAGGTTCATCCCGATGTTGACGCCATCGGGCGAGTACGCGCCCTTGATCGCGAGCACCGCATCGCGCACCGCGGCCCACAGCTCGTCGTGCTCGTCGGGACTCAGGTCCTCGAGCGCGGCGACCTCCCGGTAGGGCATCACGAGCAGGTGTCCACTGCCATACGGGTACGCGTTGAGGATCGAGAAGCAGCGCTCACCTCGCCAGAGCACGTGGGTCTGCGCGTCGGGCGCACCGCTCGCGAGGATGCGCGCGAACACCGACCCGCCGGTGGGCGGTCCCGGGGGGATCGCCGACACGTAGGTCGAGCGCCACTCGGCCCAGAGCCGGTCGAGCGTCACGAGAGATGGGCGATGGCTTCGGCTTGCAGCCGCGTCGACGAAGTCGTCGACCCGCACGCCGCGCTCGACCTCGCCGCCCCGTGGGTTCACGCCGACGGTGCCGTCTCGCACGTCGTCGTCACCGACCACGAGCACGTACGGGATCTTCTCGAGCTTGGCCTTGCGGATGCGTGCGCCGAGTGGTTCGTCGGCTTCGACGTAGTCGGTGCGGAAGCCCTCGGCGCGGAGGCGGTCGGCGAGGCGGTCCGCGTACGCATCGTGATCGGCGCGGACACCGAGGAATCGCACCTGCAGCGGCGACAGCCACAAGGGCAGCGCGCCCGCGTAGTGCTCGAGCAAGATCGCGAAGAAGCGCTCGACCGAGCCGAACAGCGCGCGGTGGATCACACGCGGGCGATGGCGCTGGTTGTCGGGTCCGATGAACTCGAGGTCGAACCGAGTCGGGAACTGGAAGTCGACCTGCAATGTCGACATCTGCCAGCGGCGACCGATCGCGTCACGCACGTGCACGTCGATCTTCGGCGCGTAGAACGCGCCCTCGCCTTCGGCGACCGTGTACGGGAGGCCTTCGACCTCGAGCGCGTAGCGCAGCGCCTCGGTGGCTTCCTCCCACTCCTCGAGCTCGCCGACGTACTTCTCGGGCCGGGTCGAGAGCTCGGCTTCGAAGTCGCTGAGACCGAAGGTGCGCAGCAGCCGCAACACGAACTTCAGCAGCGAGGCGAGCTCGTCGGCGAGCTGGTCGGGGGTGCAGAAGATGTGCGAGTCGTCTTGGGTGATGCCGCGCACGCGGGTGAGGCCGTGCAGGACGCCGGTGCGCTCGAAGCGGTACACGGTGCCGAACTCGAACAGCCGAAGCGGGAGCTCTCTGTACGACCGCTGCTGCGACCGGTAGATGAGCATGTGCCCGGGGCAGTTCATCGGCTTCGGGTAGTAGGTCGCCCCCTCCATCTCCATCGGGGGGTACATGCCGTCGGCGTACCAGCTGAGGTGGCCCGAGATCTCGAAGAGGGTCGACTTCGCGATGTGCGGAGTCCAGACGAACGAGTAGCCCGCCTTCTCGTGCTCGGCGCGCGAGTAGTCCTCCATGAGCTTGCGGATGAGGCCGCCCTTCGGGTGGAAGACGGGCAGGCCGCCGCCGATCTCGGGCGGGAAGTGGAACAGGTCGAGCTCGACGCCGAGCCGGCGGTGATCGCGCTTCTCGGCCTCTTCGAGGCGGACGCAGGTGCTCGTTGAGCGCCTTCTCTGACTCCCACGCGGTGCCGTAGATGCGCTGGAGCATCGGGTTTCGCTCGTCACCGCGCCAGTACGCGCCGGCGACGCGAGTCAGCTTGAAGTGGCCGAGCCGGCCGGTGTGCGGCACGTGCGGGCCGCGGCAGACGTCGCAGAAGCGCGGCGGGTTGTCGTAGATGCGCACGAGACCCGCATCAGTTCCCGAGGTCGGGTCGTCGGCCTTGCCGGTGATGATCTCGAGCTTGTACTTGTGCGCGGCGAACCGCTTCGACGCGTCGGCCTCGCTGATCTCGTCACGGATGAAGGGCTGCTTCTCGGAGATGATCTCGCGCATCCGCGCGTCGATGCGTTCGAGGTCGTCGGGAGTGAACGTGCGGCCCTCGGGCAGATCGAAGTCGTAGTAGAAGCCGTCTTCGATCGGCGGCCCGATGCCGAACGTGGCCCCGGGGAACAGGTCGAGCACCGCCTGCGCGAGGACGTGCGCGGTCGAGTGGCGAAGCGTGTACCGACCCCGGTCGGAGGCGGGCACGACGATCTCGACGCGGTTGCCGTCGACCAGCACCCAGTCGAGGTCTCGCTCGATCCCGTCGACCACGGCGATGACTGCATCGCGACCGAGTCGAGGCCCGATCGCCTCGGCGAGACCTCCGGCCGTCGTGCCCGTGGCGACCTGTCGGGTCGAGCCGTCGGGGAGCACGATGTCGATGAGGTCAGCCATAGGGAACGCGAGCCTACCGGCGACGCTCCGTGAGGCCCCGCGGCGATTGTCAGCCGGCGCGGCGCGAGCGCGGGCTCGCGGTCGGCCGGCTCGCCGAGCCGCACCTTCGCGACGTCGGCCGGCAGCGTCTCGGCCCTCTTCGTCGCGTAGCGGTCGATGTAGTGCTGGCCCGTGAGCTCGCGGATCTCGTACATCAGCTCGTCGGTGAGCTCTCGGTAGACGAGGTGATCGCCTTCACGACGCTTGTAGTGCGTGAGGTCGATCGGCTGACCGACCCGGATGCGGGCCGTCTTGAAGAGCTTCGGCATCTTCGCGTCGGGCGGCTGGATGTCGGCCGTGCCGATGACGCCGATGGGGAAGAGCGGGCACCCCGTGGTCGAGCGCGAGGCGGGCCGCGCCCGTGTGGCCTTTGTGCAGCAACCCGTCACGCGAGCGCGTGCCCTCGGGGAAGATGCCGAAGAGGTGACCCCGCTCGAGCGCGTCGGCGGCGGCGGTCAGTGCCGCCTCGCTCGACCGTCCACCTGAGCGGTCGATCGGGATCATGCCCATCGCCGGGAAGAGGAACTTCGTCTTCCACGAGTCCATGTACTCGGCCTTGCCGACGAAGCTGATGCGACGCGGCACGGACATCATCAAGAACGCGGAGTCGAGGAACGAGATGTGGTTGGGGCAGAGGATCGCGCCGCCTTGGGGCGGCAAGCGGTGCAAGCCCTCGACCTGCACCTTCCAGAGCATGCGTTGGATCGGCGCGCCGAAGGCGCGGACCACGTCTTGCATCTTGCCGGCGCCGGCTTCAGCCATGCGCGAAGCCTAAGGCATCAGGTCTGGAACTGGGCCAAGTTCATGGCGTCTTCACAGGCTCTTCATCGCCCGTCGCGAGCTCCACACCCAGGAGCGATGCAGCAGCGGACACGCCCTGACCTGCGGCTGCCGCTGCGTCGATCGCGGCCAGCGCGCGAGGGGTGTCGAGGTCGTCATCAAGCGCGTCGCGCACCTCGCTGAGCGCCGGATCGTCGACGATTGGGTCACCGGGCCGGCCGCATCGAGCCACGCGTTCAGACGGACAGTGGCGCGAGGCATGAGGTCTTCCTCCCACTCCCACGAGTCGCGGTAGTGGTGCTCGATGATCCCGAGGCGGATCGCTCTCGGATCGAACGTCTTGAGCAGGTCGCTCACGAACACGAGGTTGCCGAGCGACTTCGACATCTTCTCGCCGTCCATCCGCACCATCGCGACGTGCATCCAGTGGCGCACGAACGGCTCACCCGTCGCCGCCTCGCTCTGCGCTCGCTCGCACTCGTGGTGAGGGAAGATGAGGTCGGCGCCGCCACCGTGCAGGTCGATCGTCGTGCCGAGCTCGCGCAGCGCCAGCGCCGAGCACTCGATGTGCCAGCCGGGTCGACCCGGGCCCCACATCGTCTCCCAGGTCGGCTCACCGTCGGCCGATGGCTGCCACAGCACGAAGTCGAGCGGGTTGCGCTTGTTCGGGTCTTCGACGTTTCCGCCCCGCTCGCGCGCGTACTCGATCATCTCGTCGTGCGAGTAGCTGCTGACCTCACCGAACCCGGGGAACGAGCTCACGTCGAAGTACACCGCCCCGCCCGCCTGGTAGGCGTGGCCGCGGTCGAGCACCATCCCGATGAAGCCTCTGATGTCGGGGATCGCCGATGTCGCGCGGGGCTCGCTGAAGCACGGCAGCACGTTCAGCGCCTTCATGTCGCTGTCGAACCGCGCCACCTCGCCCGCGGCCAGGTCGAGGTAGTGCACACCGAGCTGCTTCGCCTTCGCCAGCAGCGGGTCGTCGACATCGGTGATGTTCCGCACGCAACGAGTGTCGTGGCCGAGATCGCGGAGGCGGCGCTGCAGCACGTCGTAGACGACGTAGACCGTCGCGTGACCGAGGTGCGTCGCGTCGTACGGCGTGATGCCGCACGTGTACATGGTGACGAGCTCACCGGGTTCGAACGGCACGACCGCCTTGCGGGCCGTGTCGTACAAGCGCATGGGCACGACTAGATCTTGATGCCCGTCAGCCTCGGCGCGACCCGAGTCTTGTAGCGCACATTGAGCTGGAGCAGGACCGCGGTGAACGCTTCGATCGCGGTCGCGTTCGACAGCTCCCCGGCGTCGAGCGGACGACACCCCGGGATGCGACCAGCGATGTCGGCGACGACGACGATGGCCTCGGGGAAGTCGGAGCAGATGAGCACGTCGCTCTCGATCGGCTCGCCGAGGTGGCCGAGCTCGCGCGCCGGAAGGTGGTGGAACGCCGCGGCGACGTGACACCCGGGCACGGCCGCCTGCACGCTCGCCGCCACGGACCCGCGCGGAGGCACCAGCGGCTGGAACTCGTGCCCGACCTTGACGAGCGCGTTGGCCATCGACACGACGACCTTGCCGTTCAGCTGCTTCTCGAGCGCGTGGGCGGTCGTCGCTGCGCTGTCCCACGGCGTCGCCAGCACGACGACGTCGGCGCTTGCGGCCCCCTCGTTGTCGGCCGCATCCATGGCAAGGTCGTAGTCGGGCCAGTGGGCGAGGATGCCGTCGACCACCTCCATCGCCCGATACTTCGAGCGCGAGCCGAGCGTGACGTCATAGCCGACGGACGCGAGACGGGCGCCGAGCGCCGTGCCTGCGGGCCCGGTGCCGCCGAGGATGCCGATCCGCATCGCCTCAGCCTTGCACACCGCGCTGCACACGCCCCGCTGCGCATCCCCGACCCGGCAGTAACGTCGCCGCCGCACCGACGGTCGGAGGCACCATGGGTCTTCTCGAGGGAAAGCGCATCGTCGTCACCGGCGTGCTCACCGATGCATCGCTCGCGTTCGGCGTCGCGCAGCTCGCGCAGCAAGAGGGGGCTGAGATCGTGCTCACCGGCGCGGGTCGAGGCCTTTCGCTCACCGAGCGCACGGCCCGCAAGCTCCCTGCGGCAGCGCCCGTGCTCGAGCTGGACGTGACGGTGCCCGAGCATCTCGATGCCGTTCGCAACGACCTCGCCGAGCGATGGGGTCGCGTCGACGGTGTGCTCCATGCGATCGGCTTCGCACCCGCCGTGTGCCTGGGCGGCACGTTCATGCAGGCGCAGTGGGACGACGTCGCCGTCGCGATGCAGGTGTCCGCGTACTCGTTGAAGGCGCTCGCCGACTGCTTCGTGCCGCTGATGACCGAGGGCGGCTCCCTCGTCGGCCTCGACTTCGACGCGACTGTCGCGTGGCCTGCGTACGACTGGATGGGCGTCGCGAAGGCCGCGCTCGAATCGACGTCGCGCTACCTCGCACGCGAGCTCGGCGGCCAGCGCATCCGAGTGAACCTGATCGCGGCGGGGCCGATCCGCACGTTGGCCGCGAAGTCGATCCCCGGCTTCTCGCGCTTCGAGGACGTGTGGGCCGACCGCGCGCCGCTCGGGTGGGACATCAACGACTCGACCGCGGTGGCGAAGGCGTGCGTCGCCCTGCATGTCCGACTGGTTCCCCGCCACGACCGGAGAGATGATCCACGTCGACGGTGGCTACCACGCGATAGGTGCCTGACCTAGGTTTGCCCGCTATGTCGAAGTTCGGCTCTCGCCTCGCGCTCGTCCTCGTCCTCGGTGTCGGCAGCATCGGTCTCGCAGCGTGTGGCGGCGGCGACGACTCGAGCTCGTCGGCGGCAACCAACGGCGGTGCGGCGGCTGCGTCCGCGCCCGGCACTGGCGGCGCTGCGACTTCGGGTGGCGCTCCCACGTCGGGTGGCCCGGTCGGCGACGTCCCCATCGAGACATGGGCGGGCGGCGTGTGCGGCGCGGTCAACACGTGGCTCGCCGGCATCAACGCCAATGGGACGAAGCTCAATCAGGACGTCCAGGGCATCAGCGACCTCGGCGCGGGTCGCGACCTGCTCGTGAAGTTCATGCAGGACGCAGTCGCGCTCACCGACACGATGATCAGCGCGGTGCAAGCCGCGGGCGCTCCCGCCGTGGCGAGCGGGCAGCAGCTCTCCACCGATCTCGTGCAAGCGCTGTCCCCGGTCAAGCAGACGTTCGAGGGCGCGGTCACCAAAGCGCAGCAGCTTCCGACCGACGATCCGCAGGCGTTCAGCCAAGCGGCCACTGCAGCTCGGCACCGAGATCACGAACTCGCAGGGCAGCTTCACCGCGAGCTTCGACGCGCTGCAGACGAAGTACAACGACCCCGCGTTGAACGACGCGTTCAAGACGGTGCCCGCCTGCGCCAAGCTCGGCGCCTAGCGGCGATCGGCCGCGTCGCGGCTAGCAGTGCGCGCTCAGCGTCGGGTACGGGTTGATCGTGCCGTGGTGGCCGGGGTGGATCTCGAAGTGCAGGTGTGGCGTGCCACGAGCGTTCCCGTCGTCGCCGACATAGCCGATCACCTCGCCCGCGCTCACTGAGCGGGCGCTGCCGGCGTATCCCGAGAGGTGAGTGCCGAAGTACTCGTTGCCGTCGACGCCCTCGAGGAAGAACGAGCGACCGCCGAGCGAGACGTTCCGGAACGGTGACCGTGCCCGCGACGGGGGCGACGATCGGCGTGCCCCGCGTCGCGAGGATGTCGTTGCCGGCGTGGTGGCGCCCTCCTGAGCGCGAGTCGCCGTAGTCGTTGCCGAACGCGTGCGCGCCCGCGACCGGACACAGCCACGAGCCGCCCATGATCTGCGGCGCGACACCGCGTGACGTCGAGGTGCGACGCGAGGCGGCGGCGGCCGAGGCAGCCGCCCGAGCCCGTTGCGCGGCTGCTGCCTGCTCGCGCTTGCGCTGCAGCTCCTGAAGACGAGCGAGCTCCTTCAGCGCAGAGGCCCGCTTCGTGTTCAGCTGCTCCACTGCTGCTCCCTGCGCGGCCTTGCGGTCGGCGAGCAGCGCGGCACCCGACTCGAGGTCGGCCTGGAGGGCGCGGTACCGGTCGATCTGGTCGAACGAACCCATCGTGACGAATCGCGCCAGCGCGTTGGCACGCACCTCCGCGTTCAGGTCGCCGCCGAGGAGGAATGGCAGATCAGAGCCGCCCGCGTGGATGTAGCTGCGGACCACGGTCTCCTGCACCGCCGAACGCAGCCCCGCCAGCTCGGCCTCGGTCGCCTTCTGGTCGGCCTCGACCGTGACGATGTCGTCCTCGATCTGGGCGAGCTCGGTGTTCGCCTGCGCGAGCTTCTGGGCCGCCGCGTTCGCCGCGCCGTTGCGCGTTCGCGACGTCGTCCGCTGCGGCCGGAGTCACCGACAGCCCGGAGAACGCCCCGATCAGGGTGCAGGCGAGGAGGAGCCAGGAGGCTCGACGGCGCGCGATGGGCGGCAAGGGTAGGCGCGAAGCAGGATCTGCCGCCTGGCGAAGAAGTTTTGTAACCTAATGATGTGAGCATCGAACGAGCCCGAATCGACGCCGTGGACTGGGAGAACGCGGCGCGAGCGGCCGCTCGCCTGGCCAAGCAGGTCGAGCTGGCGCTCGATGCGGTCGACCTGAGCATGCCCCAGTACCGCGTGATGGTGTTCCTGTCCGAAGGTGCCGCAGGCGCCTCGACCCTCGCGGGCACGCTGGCTGTCAGCCGCCCCACGATCACCGTCGTCGTCGACGGCCTCGTCGCGAAGGGCTACGTCGAGCGGCAGGGAGACGAGAACGACCGGCGCAAGGTGCACCACCGCCTCACGCCCGCGGGCCGGCGTGCCCTCGAGCGTGCTGACGGCGTCGTGTCCGAACGGCTCACCGAGCTCGCCTCGCACCTCGACGGCGCGGAGGCGACCACCGCGGTGAGCGGGCTCGTCCTCTGGGGGCGGGCGTTGGCGGCCGCCCGGAGTGCGGCAGTCAGCCGCACGTGAGCGCACCGCTCGAAGACTGGTCCCCCTACGAGCCGCTCGGCGTCGTCGCGCGGTCGGGGCCGCCGAGCGCGCGGCCGAGTCCCGAGCGCCACAGCGTGTGGTGGCGGCGGATGTTGCCGCTGCTCCTCTCGGACAAGCCTGCGTTCTTCGGATCGCTCGTGGCGGCGCTCCTCTCGCTGATCGCCGCGATCCTCATCCCCCGCGTGACGATGAACGCGATCGACGACGCGCTGATCGCACGCACCTCATCGCTCGCGCCGTACGTCTGGATCCTGCTCGGGCTCGCCGTGTTCCGCGCGATCCTCACCTACGCCTACCGCACGTCGCTCTACGGCATCGCGTACCGGCTCGAGTACGACCTGCGGGTCACCGTCTTCGAGCACCTCACCCGGATGTCGTTCTCGTTCTACGACCGGGTGCAGTCGGGTCAGCTGATCTCGCGGGCGAACTCCGACATCCGATCGGTGCAGATGTTCCTGACCTTCGCACCGCTCGTCGCGCTCAACCTCGTGAGCTTCGCCGTCGCCTTGGTCTTCATGTTCACGATCCACGTCGGCCTGACGCTCGTCGCGCTCGCCACGATCCCGTTCGTGTACATCGCCGGCGTGCAAGCTGCGCAACCAGATGTTCCCGCTCTCGTGGATCGTGCAATCGCGCATGGCCGACGTCGCGACGATCGTCGACGAGAACGTGAACGGCGTGCGCGTCGTGAGATCCTTCGCCGCCGAGCAAGCCCAGGTCGACGAGCTCGCCAACGCCGCGCAGCGCGTGCGATGGGCCTCGGTGAAGACCTCGATGACCCGGGCTCGCTACGCGCCCCTCATGGAGAACCTCCCCCGTCTCGGCCTCGCCGCGGTGCTGCTGTACGGCGGGTGGCTCGCCATCGACGGCGAGATCACCGTCGGCGCGATCGTCGCCTTCAACGCTACGTCGTGATGCTCCAGGCGCCGTTCCGCATCCTCGGCATGATCACGCATGCTCGGCCAGCGGGCGGCGGCCTCGGCCGAGCGGATCTACGAGATCCTCGACGAGCCCGCAGACATCGTCGATCGGCCGGGCGCCGTCGACCTCGTCGCACCCAAGGGCGACGTCGAGCTCCGCGACGTCACGTTCGCCTACCACCGACCGGGCGCGGAGACCCACGAGCCCGTCCTCGACGCACTTCGACCTGCACGTGCGAGCCGGGCGAGACCGTTGCGATCGTCGGGCGCACGGGCAGCGGGAAGTCGACGGTCGCCCGACTCCTCCCCCGCTTCTACGACGTCGACGGCGGCGAGGTGCTCATCGACGGGCACGACGTCCGCGACCTCACCGTGCACAGCCTGCGAGCGAACGTCGCAGTCGTGCTCGACGAGCCCTTCCTCTTCTCGGTGTCGATCCGCGACAACATCGCCTACGGCCGTCCCGACGCGTCACTCGACGACGTGGTGGCGGCCGCACGAGCGGCCCAGGCCGACGACTTCATCGACGACCTGCCCGATGGCTACGACACCATCATCGGCGAGCGCGGCTACGACCTGTCGGGTGGGCAACGCCAGCGCATCGCGATCGCCCGCACCCTGCTGGCCAACCCTCCGATCCTGGTCCTCGACGACGCGACCAGCGCCGTCGACGTGCAGGTCGAGGAGCACATCCACGACGCGCTCAGGGCGCTGCTGTCTGGCCGCACCACGCTCGTGATCGCCCACCGGCTCTCGACGATCAGCCTCGCCGACCGCGTCGTGCTCCTCGAAGGCGGCCGGGTCGTCGCAGACGGCACCCACGCCGAGCTGCATGGCCACCGAGCCGCGCTACGTCGAGGTGCTCGCTCGAGCCGAGCACGAGCCGACGACCGACGACACCGAGATCGACGACCCTCGATCGAGCTCGCCACGACCGGAGGCGACTGATGGCCTGGGGTGGCGCGTCAGGGGGCTTCGGCGGCCCGAGCGCGGTCTCGTCGAGCGCGGCCGCCGGGCTGCCGTTCGCCGGAGTGCCGCCCGAGCTCGCCGACCGAGTCGAGGCCATCCTCGAGACCGAGCCCGAGCACCCGCGCGCCGACGTCCCGTTCACGCAGGTCGAGGAGACGACGGCGCCGTTCACGTTGCGCCGGTTCCTCGCGACCCGCAAGCCCGGCGATGGCCGGCGCCTTCGCGCTCGTGCTCGTCGAGACGCTGACGATGCAGGCCGGTCCGCTGCTGACCCAGCGCGGCATCGACAAGGGCATCCTCGCCAAGTCGACGCAGGTGCTCGTCGTCACCGCGGTGCTGTACGCGATCAGCGTCATCATCAGCATGATCGCGAGCGGCTTCCGGGTCGCATGGACAGGCAAGGTCGGCGAGGCGCTGCTCTACGACCTGCGGGTCCGCGTCTTCGCACACCTGCAACGGCTGTCGCATCGACTTCTTCACCGAGGAGAAGGCGGGTCGAGTGATGACCCGCATGACGAGCGACATCGAAGCGCTGAGCCAGCTGTTCCAGGACGGCATCGTGAACCTCGCCGTCCAGGCGCTCACGATGGTGATCGTCACGGTCATCCTGTTCCTGCTGAACCCCGCGCTGGCCGCGATCACCGTGCTCCTCGTGGTCCCGACGATGACGATCGCGACGCTCTGGTTCCGGAAGGCGTCGGACCGCGGCTACACGCGTGTCCGCGACCGCATCGCCGAGGTGCTCGCCGACCTGCAGGAGAGCCTGTCGGGCATCCGCATCATCTCTGCGCACAACCGTCGCCGCCACAACGTGCAGCAGCACCGCAACATCGTCGGCGAGTACCGCGGCGCGAACCAGTACACCGCGCGGGTGAGCGCCGTCTACGGCCCGGCGACCGATCTCATCGGCGCCGCCGGCCAGGCCGTCATCTTGCTCGTCGGCGGCAACATGGTGCTGAACGGAACGCTCACGATCGGCAGCTCACCGCGTTCGTGCTCTACCTCGCGGCCTTCTTCGCCCCGATCCAGCAGCTCGTGCAGCTCTACACCACCTACCAGTCGGGTCAGGCCGCGGTCGACAAGCTGCAGGACCTCCTCGCGACCGAGCCGAGCGTGCCCGAGCGGGCCGACGCCGTCGACCTGCCCCCGATCGCCGGCCACGTCGTCCTCGACCACGTGTCGTTCGGCTACACGACCGGACAGGCAGTGCTGCACGACGTCACGCTCGACATCGCGCCGGGAGAGACGTTCGCGCTCGTCGGCGCGACCGGCGCCGGCAAGTCGACGATCGCGAAGCTGGTCACGCGCTTCTACGACCCAACCGAAGGCACGGTCTCGCATCGACGGACACGACCTGCGCGACGTCACGCTCGAATCGCTGCGCCGCCAGCTCGGCGTCGTGCCGCAGGAGGCGTTCCTGTTCGCGGGCTCGGTGCGGACGAACGTGACGTTCGCGCGTCCCGACGCCACCGACGAGGAGGTCGACGAGGCCTGCCGCGCCGTCGGCCTCGACGAGCTGATCGATCGTCTCCCCCAGGGCCTCGACACCCTCGTCCACGAGCGCGGCGCGACCCTCTCGTCGGGCGAACGCCAGCTGCTCGCGCTGACGCGCGCGTTCCTCGCCCGCCCGCGCGTGCTCGTGCTCGACGAGGCCACTGCGAACCTCGATCTGCGCAGCGAGGCGCAGGTCGAGCGCGGCGCTCGACGCGCTGCTCGAGGGTCGCACCGCGATCCTCATCGCCCACCGGCTCGCGACGGCGATGCGCGCCGACCGGATCGCCGTGGTCGACGACGGCGAGATCATCGAGCTCGGCTCGCATGCCGAGCTGCTCGCGCAGCGTGGGCAGTACGCCGCGATGTTCGACACCTGGCAGCGGCACATGAGCGGCCGCGGTGCGAGCACGAACGGCAACGGCAACGGCCACCACGCGCCGGCGAACGGCAGCACGAACGGGGCCGGACCCGCCCACTGACCGACGGTTACGGTGGCGGCCGTGGCGACACGAGCGCGAGACGGACGCGAGGTGCTCCTCGAGGTGCTGCGCACCGAGGGCGTGCGACACCTCTTCGGCAACCCCGGCAGCACCGAGCTGCCGCTCATCGATGCGCTGGCCGGGCCCGGCGGCGCCGACTTCGACTACGTCCTCGCGCTGCAGGAGGCGACCGCGGTCGCGATGGCGGACGGCTACGCGCAGTCGACCGGTCGCCCCGCGTTCTTGAACCTGCACACGTCGGCCGGTCTCGGCAACGCGATCGGCAACCTCACGAATGCCGTGGCGAACGGCACGCCCCTCGTCGTCACCGCCGGCCAGCAGGACTAGCGCCACATCGTCACCGACCCGCTGCTCTCCGGTGACCTCGTCGGCCTCGCCCGCCCGGTCGTCGAAGTGGGTGCACGAGGTGCGCAGCGTCGACGAGCTCGGCACGATCATGCGCCGCGCCTTCCACGACGCGGCGTCGTCGCCGGCCGGCCCCGTGTTCGTCTCACTGCCCATGTCGATGCTCGACAGCGAAGGCGACCTGACGGTGCCCGATCGGTCCGAGATCGAGCGCCGGGTGGTGCCGTCGGCGATCGACGAGCTCGCCGCGTTGCTCACCGACACGCCGGTGGGGTCGCTCGCGATCGTCGCTGGCGACGAGGTCTCGGCCTCGGGAGGGGTGCCCGAGCTGGTCGCGCTCGCCGAGGCCCTCGGCGCGCCGGTGTTCGGCGCACCGCTTCACTCGACGGCGGTGTTCCCGCCCGCGCACCCGCTCTACGCCGGGATGCTCGCACCCGCGGCAGCCGCCATCAGCGCCGGGCTCGCGCCGTTCCGCCGCGTGCTCGCGGTCGGCGGGCACACCTTCATGGTCTACCCGTACACGCCGGGCTCGGCCGTGCCCGACACCGTCGAGCTGCTGCACATCTCGCCCGACGCCGCGCGGCTCGGCCGCACCTACCCGACGCGTCTCGGCGTCGTCGGCGACCCGAAGGCGACGCTCGCGGCACTGCGGCCGCTCGTGCTGTCGCGAGTCGACGCCCGTGCCGCCGCCGACGCCATGGCGGCCAGCGGCGCGAAGCGCGACGCAGGAGATCGATGCGCTCGAGGAGACCGCGCTCTCGCGCTACTCGACCGCACCGATGGACCCGATGGCCGCGGGGCACGCGCTCGTGCGCGCGCTGCCCCCGAACACCACGATCGTGGACGAGGCCATCACGACCGGCTTCTACGTGCGCGGCTTCCATCACTGGACCGAGCCGGGCCACTACTTCTTCTGCAAGGGCGGCGGGCTCGGTTGGGGCATGCCCGCGGCGCTCGGCGTCTCGCTCGGTCGCGACCGAGAGCCCGTGCTCTGCGTCGTCGGTGACGGCTCGGCCATGTACTCGCCGCAGGCGCTGTGGACCGCGGCGCACGAGCAGCTGCCGGTCGTGTTCGCGGTCGTGAACAACCGCCAGTACCTGATCCTCAAGGGCTACCTGCGAGGCATGGGCCGCGACAGCGTGCAGTCCGGACGGATGGTCGCGATGGACATCGACGAGCCGCCGGTCGACTTCGTCGGCCTCGCGCGCTCGATGGGTGTCGATGCCACGTTGGTCGAGAAGGCGGACGACGTCGGCGACGCGGTCGCTGCTGCGCTCGAGGCAGGGCGTCCGCACCTGCTCGAGCTGCCCATCGCCGCACCGTGACCGACGCGGCAGGCGCGGCTGTCGACCTGCGAGACGTCAGCGTCGTCTTCGACGGCAGGCTCGCGCTCGACCGGCTCGACTGGCGCGTCGACGCCGGCGAGCGCTGGGTCGTGCTCGGGCCGCAACGGCTCGGGCAAGACGACGCTCGTCCGCATCGTCTCGCTGTACCTGCACCCGTCACGCGGCGAGGTGTGCGTGCTCGGCGCGCGTGCTCGGGCGCGTCGACATCCGCAAGGTGCGCCCACGCATCGGGATCGCGCAGCGCGTCGATGGCCGCGATGCTGCGGCGCGAGCTCGAGGTGATCGACGTGGTGATGACCGCGCGGAACGCCGCGCTCGAGCCGTGGTGGCACACCTACACCGACGACGACCGAGCGCGTGCGCTCTCGATGCTCGACCGGTTCGGCATGCGCGAGCTTCGCGGGTCGCATGTTCGGCACGCTCTCGAGCGGCGAGCAGCAGAAGGTGCAGCTCGCGCGCACGCTGATGGCCGATCCGGAGCTGTTGATCCTCGACGAGCCGGCCGCGGGGCTCGACCTCGGCGCCCGCGAGGATCTCGTCGCGAGGCTCGGCGACCTGGCGGAGCACGAGGCGAGCCCGCCCATCATCCTCGTCACCCACCATGTCGACGAGATCCCGCGCGGCTTCACGCACGCGTTGCTGTTGCGTCGAGGGCGAGCCGTCGCGTCCGGACCGATCGACGAGGCACTGACCGCGTCGACGCTGTCGGAGTGCTTCGCGATGTCGCTCAGCCTCGACAAGCGCGACGACCGCTGGAGTGCCCGCGCCCTCCCCGGCTGACCACCGACGGGTCTTTCCCAATCAGAATCAGCTGGCGGCGAGGCAGGCGAGCAGGCGCGGGCGGCTCTCCTCGATCTCGTCACCGAGCATCCGCTCGAGGACCGGGCCCCACAACGAGCCGCCGTAGTGGAGGTGCATGACGAGCCGGCTGCCCTCGTCGGTCGGGATGACGGTGGCCTCGAGCACCCACGGCGAATGGGTCTTGCCGTCGGCCTCCCGCCGCTCGAAGACCGCCCTGTCGGTCGTTCGCTGGGTGCGCACCATGCGCAGGCGCTTGGAACGGGCCAGCGGGCCGAGGCGACCGCGGAGGTCGACGAGCCACGCCGGGCCGGCATCGCCGTCGACAGCGGGGGCCGGTGACGCCGACGTCACGATCGCGAGCCACTGTGGGTAGCGCTCGAGGTCGTCGACCCAGGCCATGAGCTCGTCGGGCGAGCAGGGAGCCGCGAGATCGGCGGTGACGTCCACGTCTCCAGCATCGCAGCACTTCAACGTCACGCCAGCGGGCGGCTGGCAACACGTTCACGGGCGCATCACAATTCCCTCATAGGCACCGGCGATCATCGGAAACATCCCCCGACCCCTCGACCAGGAGATCAACCCATGATCCGAAAGCTCATCGCCGGTCTCGCCGTCGTCGGCATCCTCGCCGTCGGCAGCGCGACCGTCGTCTCGGCGGAGACGAGCTCGGGCACCACGACACCCTCGGCTCCGACTGCACAGCAACAGCAGCAAGTCCACGATCGCAGGTGCGCTCGGGCCAACCGTCTGCTCACCTTCCTCGAGAAGTGGCAGACCCAGCTCGACGCTCGCATCACGAAGCTGCAGGCCAAGCAGGCGCGAGCTCGCGCAGACCGACCCCGACAAGGCGGCGAAGGTCGCCGACCTGATCACCCGGCTGCAGAAGCGCTCCAGCGAGCTGAAGGAGTACACCGCGAAGCTCGCCTCGGGCCTCGGCGACAAGTGCCCGGCCCCTGCCGCGGCGCCGACGACCACGTCTTGACCGGCATGTCCTGACCGGTCCCAGGATCGGCGGCGTGACCCCGCTCAGGCGGAGAGGTCAAAGAGGGTCACGCCGTCGACCTGCGTCGGACTGAAGTTCTCCTCGACCCAGCTGGTGATCTCGCGGGCTTGGTCGCTCCCACCGTTCTGGCGGCCGAAGCCGCCGCTCGGGATGAAGTAGTGGATCTTCCCCGCCGCGACGTACTGCTCGAACTGCGCGAGGGTCGGAGACGGGTCCGATCCGTTGAAGCCTCCGATCGGCATGACCGGCTTCTGCGTCGCGAGCTGGTAGCCCGACGCCGGATCCGAGCCGAGCGTCGCCGCGACCCACTCGTACTGATCGCTCCCGGCGAGCAGCGTCTGCACGAGCGCGGTGCTCGGACGCGATGCACTCAGCAGGCCGCCGGTGGGCGCGCCGCCGAACCCTCCGCCGAACAGCGCTCCGTTGGGGACTGGTCCGAAGGATCCAGCTCCAGGCAGCGATCCCGGAGCCGGTCGAGCCGCCGCCTCCCGGGAAGCCGCCGACGCCATTGCCCCGGCTGGCCGCCCGATTGCCCACCAGCGGGAAACGGCACGCGGCCGAAGCCGACGCGACCACCGAACACGCCGGGCCCGGCGGTGACGATCGAGCCCGCGTGCGGTGTCGCAGCCGTCTGCACCGCCCAGGCCGTCGATCCCAACAGCGAGACGACCACGCCGCCGATCGCCGCGGCCGCGAAGACCTTGCCCCGAGCGACCCGCGGCCCGAGCAAGATCACTACGGCCGTGACGACGGCGCCGACCGCAATGACCGGCCGCAGCCATGCGTTCCAACCCGGAGCACGGGTGAGCAAGGTCGACGACCAGAACGCGGTGACGAGGATCGCGGCGGCGCCGAGGGCGCGGGCGAAGAGCGATTGCCGGTGTTGCCACACGAGGTGCGCCCCGATGCCCACGAGCGCGGCGATCGCGGGCGCGAGCGCAACCGTGTAGTACTCGTGGAAGATCCCCTTCATCAGGCTGAACACAATCGCGGTGACGACGAGCCAGCCGCCCCACACGATGATCGAGGCACGGGTCGAGTCGGTGCGGGGCGCGCGGCGCGTCATCCACAAGCCGGCGACGGTGAAGAGCAACGCCGCGGGCATCAGCCACGCGATCTGACCGCCGATCACCCCGTCGAACATGCGCGTGAGACCGGTGCGGCCCCACACACTGGCGCCGACGCTGCCGGTCTCCTCACCCGTCAGCCGGCCGAAGCCGTTGTAGCCGAGCGTGAGCTCGAGGATGCTGTTGTGCTGCGATCCCCCGATGAAGGGGCGTGAGCCGACGGGCGTGAGCATCACGGCCGCGATCCACCAGCCCGCCGAGACGATCATCGAGGCGAGCGCGATCAGCAGGTCGACGACGCGCCGTCCGAGCTTCGGCGGTGCCGCGACCAGGTACGCGAGGCCGAGCGGAGGCACGACGAGCAGCACCTGCAGCTGCTTGGTGAGGAACCCGAAGCCGATCAGCGCGCCTGTCGCGACGATCCATCGCCGCCGGCCGTCGTCGATCGCGCGCAACGTCGTGTACGCGGCGAGCGTCATGAGGAGCACGAGCAGCGCGTCCGGGTTGTTGAACCTGAACATCAGTGCGGCGACGGGCGTCGTCGCCATCACGGCGCCCGCGATGAGACCCGCGGCTGCGGACAGCTTGCGCCGCACGGCGGCGTACACGACCGCGACAGTCGCGACGCCCATCAGCGCTTGCGGCACGAGGATGCTCCACGAGCTGAGCCCGAACACCCGCACCGACAGGCCCATGATCCAGAGCGACGCGGGCGGCTTGTCGACCGTGATCGAGCTCGCCGCGTCGAACGATCCGAAGAACCACGCCTTCCAGCTCTGCGAGCCGGCTTGCGCGGCAGCTGAGTAGAAGGAGTTCGCCCACCCTGAAGCGCCCAGGCCCCAGAGGTAGAGGACCCGCGGTGGCGACGAGCAGCACCACGAGGGCCGGCCGCTCCCAAGGCGCTCGTTCCGGAGCAGTCGGCGCGGTGATCGTCGTCTCGCGACGCGACAGAGCCGTCGTCGGCGGACGGGCGGTCGAGGGTGATCACGGCGCGACTCTCATGGCTGCGACGGTAGGAACGTCCTGTAAGCCGGTCCGGTGCCCGTTCTTTGAAGTTCCTGAGAGTTGCCTAGGCGAGGTCGCCGCCCGAGAGATCTGTCTCGGGGCCGACCCACGCGGGAGGCACGAACGCACGAGGGTCCTCATCGGCACCGAACCCCACCTCCAGCAGCACCAATCCCTCGTGTGGGCCGTGGAAGACATCGACGAGCGCGGCGCGGCCATCGAGATCGATCCGCAAGCGCGTCTTTCGCAGCACACGTCCGGGGAGCTGCTCGAGCATCGAATGCTCCCCTTCGGTCAGAGTAGAGCGAGGTGTGCAACACGAGGAGAGGATCATCCGGATCGGGCCGGTGCTTGTGCCCGAGCTTGTAGGTGGCCGGTTGCCCGGCAGCGCGGACACAGCGCAGACGCAGATGGCCACCCTCGAGGTACCGATCGGTGATCTCGACGGGGTCGGACGCCTCGGGCGGCACCCCGTCGAGCCGGAAGCGGCGCTCGATCTCGGGCTTCGCGTACTTGTCGAGGGTCACTCGTCGGGCGAAGGCGCCGGCGACGATCGTCGGGGCTCGTCCGACGGGCTCATGATCCCGACGTCGATGCCGTTCGGGTCGGCCACGATCGCGTAGCGCGCGCCCCAGAACGCGTCGTAGGGCACCTGGCGCCCCTCGTACCCCTCGTCCTCGGTGAGCGTGCGGTAGAGGTGATCGACCGCGTCGCGCGACGCGACCGAGAACCCGATCACCACGCTGCTGCTGCCGCCCTCCCTCCGCCACGCCGCGTTGTACGTCGCCGCGAGGGCGACGTTGTCGATGTGCAACGACGTGCCGTTCGGGAACTTGACGTCCGCATGCCAGATCTCGTGCTCTCCGCCGCCGCTCGCCTCCACGTTCGCGCCGAGGGCCTTGTAGAACGCGACGGTCGCCTCGAAGTCCTCGGTGACGACGTCGACGAGATCGAGGATCGGCTTGGGATCGGTCATGCGAGCAGTCTGCTCGCTTCGTCGCGCACCTTGCCGTTGGGATCGGAGTCGGCGAGCCGCCGGATGCGTGCTCGGGTCTCGGGCGAGAGGCAGATCTCTGCGGTGGGCTTGCACGCCGCGCAGCCGAGCGTGTGCACCGCGTTCCGCCTCACTCGCGGCACGGGGTCGTCGAGCAGCGGCACGATCAGGTCGATTCCGCGTTGGTCGGGGACATGGTCGAGCAGCTGCACGCACCACCACCGCACCACCGGGTTCGGATCCCCGAGCCCTCGTGCGAGCGCGTCGATCGTCGCGTCGTCGACGCGCACGGAGCGCAGCTCGGTGGCCGTGAGACCTCCGACGAGCGCCCTGATCGCGGCGTTGCGATCGCGCTTCGAGGCCAGCTGCTGCACGAGCTCGTCGCGACGATCGCTCCTCGGTCAGCACGCGCTCATTCTGACCCGGGCGTGAGCGCCTCGAGCCGCCGAATTCGTCTGACGCAGGATCTTCCGCGATCCGAAGAAGGCGCGCGACAGCCTCGTATGTGGATACTGCAGCCACAGGTGCGCATCGTCGAGCGACGCGACTCGCACGGTGCGCGGGTCGGCGTCGATCTTGCGCAGAGCCGGAGAGGAGCGCCGGCGGGTTGCGGCAGTAGCGGACCGCGAGCCCGTCGCTGAGCTTGGCGCGGCTTCGCAGCACGTGCCGCCGCAGCAGCACGCCTCCGAACGCGAGTGGCGCAGTGACGATGCTCACCGGGATCAGCAAGAAGCTGTCGTGCCCGAAGCCGGCGAACGGCGCTCCCCACAGCTCGAAGACCCGAGCCGTGCACGCGTAGACAGCCGTGTCGAGCGAGACCTCGAGCACCGCGATCCGGCCGATCTCGTAGGCGAGCACCGCCTCGAGCTCGTCCTTCGTGAGGCTCTCGACGAGACCGGTCGTGACGACGACCCACGCGGTCGCCGGCTTGCGCCCGATCGTGAGGCAGTTCGGAGCCGGATCGCGCAGGACCCCGCACGACGGCGGGAGCACTCCGGCCGCGATGCTCAGGCCGTCGAGCAGCTCGCGCACCCGCTTGTGCTCCCCGACTGGCGCGCCGGGCGGGGGCAGCGCGGTCACCTGCCCGGAGAACGGGCGGGGAAACGCCTGCATCGGCGTGAGCAGCACTCGCTCGGCGTGGCGGAACATCCACACGAAGCCGACCCCGACGATCGCGAGCGCGAACAGGAACGCGGTGCCGAAGCTCAACCCGACGAGCTTCCATCCGTACCCCCAGGACCCGCCGAGCAGCGTTGAGAGGGCGCCCACGGCGAGCGTGAACGGGAAGAACAGGATCGCGAGGAAGAGCGCGAGCATCACGATGCCGAGCCCGGCGACGACGACAAGCCGGCGCCGTCCCGACTCGATCAGGTCGTCGTGCACCCACCCATTGTGGCTACGACGGACAGCCGACGAGCATCGATGCCAGCGCGGCCTTCTCCGCAGCGGTGACCGTCAGGTGCCACTTGGCCTTCACCGAGACCCATGCCTTGGCGTAGACGCACCAGTCGCCGTGGTTCGGCGGCTTCCACTCGTCGGGACTCCGATCGCTCTTCGACCGGTTCACCACGTAGCTCACGGCGACGAGTTCGGGAGCGTCGAGGTCGTTCGCGAACGAGATCCGCTGGTCGGACGACCACGTCGACGCGCCGGAGACCCACGCGTCTGCAAGCGGGACGACATGATCGATGTCGAGCTCGCCGGGCGAGGTGAACGTGGTCCCTGTGTACGGGTCGAGCCAGCGCCCCGACGCGACAGCACAGCCGCCGATGCGCGACACGACCGGAGGCGCGATCGACTCTGCGATGAGCACCTCCTCGCGGGTGTCACAGCCGTCGTGGTCGGCGTCGATCCAGCCGTCCCCGAATTGCGCGCGTGAGTACGTCGCCCCGCTGAGCGGCGAAGCGACCGTGAGGCTCGCGAGCTCTGCTCGGACGGGCTCGCCGATCGGCTCGCTGCCGTCCGACTTCGCGATGAACTCAGGAGATTCCGAGAACCCGAGCATCACCTCGCCTCTGCGCGCACCACGGCCGAGGAAGTCGACCGATGCCTTCAGCCCGCCTGCGTCGGGATCGCGGTCGAGGACGTTGTGGTACAGGAGCGTGACGAACGCGAGGTTGTCGAGCGCGCCGTACCGCTGAGTGAACTCAGGCGAGCCGGCGAACGCGTCGGAGATGTCGACGAGGCTCGAGATGTTCCGGTTGCAACGATCGACCCAGAACGCGAGTCCCGCTGGGTCGGGCTGACGCAGGAAGTATGCGAGGTAGAGGCGCGTGACCGAGGCGGTCGGGTCGCTCACGCAGGGCGCCTGGATCACCGTGACCGTGACGGCCCGGGTCGCGTGGGGCAACGTGTCGCACGCGACCCCGTCGTGATCGCCGTCGAGGCTCGGGTAGTACGGCAAGTCTGCCTGCGCGGCTTCCTGCGTCGCGTAGTCCGCGCACCTGCCCCGCGCAGCTGCCGGCGACGCGAATACGACCAGCGCGGCACCGATCAGACCGAGCGTGACCACGACACCAACCGGCCTCCGCATGGACTCCCTCCAAGTCCAGAGATGACCGTTGTACTCCGCGCGCTCGAGCGCGCGCCGGATGCCCTACATCGCCGCGAGCGTCGCCACGTCCGGGACGCAGCCCGCGAGACGACCGCCGAGCTGGTCCCCCACCTCGTCGATGGTCGCCCCGGCGTCCGCGAGCTCGAGCAGCTGGCCGCTCTCGACGAGATCGACCGCGAGGGCCTTCACCGACGGCAGCGCCTCGTTCCAGCCCGGCACGTTGACTCCCCAGAACGTGGTGACGTGCGTCTGCAAGAGCAGCGAGAACGCCGACCACTCGTCGACCTCGAGCTCGATGAAGGTCGGCCAGTCACGACCGATGAACTCGTTCAGCTCTCGGGCGCGCTCGACACCCCGGAACAACGGGTCGGGAGCGAGCGCGTGCACGTGGCGAACCGGGCTCAGCCGATCGCACCCAGGCATTGAAGACACGGCTGCAGCGTCGTCCAGAGCTGGAGGCCCGCGCGGGCTCGCACCCCATCGCAGCTTCGCGAGCGCGTTCATCTCCGCATGGGCGAGCGACGAGCCTGCGAGCACGTCGTCACCGGGGTCGTGCTCGGCGAGGCGGTTCCGTCCGGTCGCGGTGATCTCGCCGTCGAGAGTGATCACCGCGCCGATGCCGAGGCTGCCGGCGCGGAACGACTCCCACGCGAGCTCGACGGCGCGGTGCATCGGAGCATCGAGGGCGCGCATGGCGCGTCATCATGTCAGGGCAGGTCGGGCTCGACCGTCTCCGGCGGGCGTTACACCACCGGTGGTTACCGGTAGGTCCCTGGGGTGACAACGTCGGCGTAGTGGAGGAAGTGGGCTCGCGTGTAGGTGCGGTTTCCGGTGATGTTGAGGTTCGGCGTGGGTCCGAGGTTGAGGTCGGAGCCGAGGAAGGGTTGGAATCCCCGGTGGGCGCGGAGATAGCTGGTGGGGTCGGCGCGGAGCAGGCCGATGAGGGTTTCGGCGACGATTCTTCCGCCGACGGGTCCGAGATGTTCGCCGTTGTTGACGGTCTTGGCTTCAGCGAGGACGTAGTACCAAAGCGGTGTGCTGGTGCCGAACGGCGTGTAGATGCTCGTGATGTCGGCGAGGTCGGCCCCACTGAGTTGCTCGACGCCCATCGCGCTGGCGATCGCTTGGCCCGATGGCAGTCCCCAAGTGAGTTGTCGCAGCAGGTTGCGTTGCGGCAACACGACTGGCGCGGTTTGGGTGTGTGGCGCGATCGCTGGGAGCGGCAGAGTGAACAGCACGCTCGAGATGGTCGGGTCGATCTTCTTGTTGTTCTTGACCTGACCGTCGCCGAAGTCGAAGAACGTCTGCCAACCGATGTAGCGGCGCGGTGCGGGGTATCCGCCGACGAGGTCATCCCGGTCGGTGGTGATGGGCCCGTTGAAGTTGGACTGGTTCGGGTCGAAAACCAGCCCGAAGAACGGATCTTTGGTCGGGTCGGTGCTGTCTCCGGTGCCGCTGGTGAAGTTGGCGCGATATGAGGGTCGGACCATGCTGTGCCCGAAGCGGTAGGCGGCTGCGCCGAACTCGATTGGCATGAACGCTTGACCGGGTGGCGGCAAGTAGAAGCGGTTTCCGTGGGCGAGGATGTCGTCGACGAGTGCTTGGCCGACGATCTGCGGGCAGGTGTTCGTTGACCAGCAACCATTGGTAATGCCAAAGCGTGACCTCGCGTGCCACCAAGAACGCGAGGTAACCATGCGAATGGTCCGCGCCTCTCGCGGACGGAAAGACGCCGAGGTCGATCTCGTCGAGATCGTCGATGACGCGGTTGTAGAAGAGGATGTGGGCGCAGTGCAGGCCGGCGATCACCACGTTTTCGTCGTTGCGGGGATCACCCAAGAACGCCCCGTAGGTGCCGTCGCCGTTCTCAACACGGGGCACGTCCTCGTGGACCCCGCCCGTACCGATCTTGAGCTTGGGCCCAACCGTCCCATCAGGGTTCGACACGTAGAGGTCGGGCCGTCGACCAGGACCGCCGCCGAACACCGAATCGAGGTCGAGCGCGGGTGTCCGGGTGTTGGGTGACGCGAGCGGGTCTTGCGGCACACCGAGCTGGGACGTCTGGTCGAAGGTGATGTCATGGTCAGTGAACTGACCTACGAACGTCGAGCCGGCGGTCATCGTCGGATTGTCAGGATTCGTCCCGTACGGATTTGCAGCAGTCGGGTTGCCATTGACACTCGGGTCCGTGATCAGACGCTTCGGCCCGGCGGACAGGTCATCGTGGGCGTCCAAGATGCCGCCCGGCTTTCCCACCTCGACGAGCGCGCCGCGCACCGTGTCGTTCGCGTCCGCAAATGGAGGCAGCGACGGAAACATGCGTCCGAACGAACCGCTGTCGCTCGGTGCACCCGCGTGCCCACCAGGCGGGCTGATCGCGCCCGTCGCCGTGCCCGTCATCGCGGAGACGCTCGAGACACCTCCCACCGACGAGGCCGCCACACCCGCAGCGGTCACACCCAAACCAGCCAAGAACTTGCGTCGAGACGGATCGTGCCCCTGCCCTCTGCGATCAGCCATCGCCGGCTCCCTCTCCCAGCCGCCATCACCCACAGCGCACGGAAGAAGCCATCCGCACGTTGTCCCGGCGGGTCTGGTCGACCGTACGACTCGCGCTCACAGTCGGTCAAGAGCTGACACTGCGTGGCGCGTCTGCGCACGGAACGACGCACTGTCAGGGGAGGTCGGGCTCGACCGCCCCGCGGGCGACGCCGCGGCGGCGGGGTCGACGGGTGCGTGGAGCGCGCGCGACGTCGGTCGTGCGCAGCAGCACGAGCGCGGCCACGCCGAGCAACGCGCCGGCCACGAACGCGCCGCGGTAGCCGGCGAGCGCGGCGACCACACCGAGGAGCAGCGCGCCGATCCCCTGCGAGGCGTCGAAGAAGCTGCTGACCGTGCCGACCGCCGAGCCCCGCTCGGTGTCGGCGAGCCCGGTCAGGGCCAGCGTCAGCATCGCCGGATAGAGGAACGACATGCCGATCGAGAAGACGACGGTGCCCGCGTACAGGCCGCCGGCTCGGCGACGGCCGCCATGATCAGCAGCCCAGCGGCCGCGGTCGCCGTCGCGATGGTCCCTGCCTGCACGGGACCGATGCGATCGGGCACGCGGGCGCCGAAGATGCGCACCGCGAGGATCAGGCCGCCGTAGAGGAGGAACACCCCGCTGGAGTTGCTCATCCCGATCTCCTTGACGTAGAGCGGGACGAACTCGGTGAACCCGGCCAGACCCATGAGCCCGAGGAACAGCACGGTGCCGGGAGCGAGCGCGGGGCGGCTGATCAGCGGCGGGCGCGGCGCGTCACGCGCGGCCGGGTCGAACGGTCATGACGTCGCGGGTGAAGCAGCCCGATGCGCGCCGGCGACGAACGCGAGGGTCGCCGAGGTCGAGCCACACGCGGTCGAAGTGGTCGTCGCCGAGCAGGAGGTTGCCGAGCAGCGGACCGAACGCCAGCCCGCCGTAGACGGCGACCGACCAGTAGCTGATCGCCTCGCCGCGTCGTGATTCGGGAGCCAGGTCGGTGATCATCGACGCGGCACCGACGAAGAACGCCGCCTCGCCGATGCCGCCGAGCAGGCGCACGAGCACGAGCGGCGACGACGGACGAGGCCAGCAGGTAGAGCAGGCCGGCCGACGCCGACGATCACGCCACCGACGACGATCAGCACCCGGCGCCCCACTCGGTCGCCGATGCGGCCGGCGAACGGCCGCATCAGCACCGCGCCGACGGCGAACGCCCCCACCACCATGCCGACCGCCATGTCGTTGCCGCCGAGATCGTGCTTGACGAACAGCGGCACGACCGGCAGCAGCATGCCGAGGGCCAGGAAGTAGCAGAGCCCGGCGGTGACCACGAGCACGAAGCGGGGCGTGAACAAGCGCTCGCTGCTGGTCGACATCAGGTGACCGAGCCTAGGAGCCGCTCGAGTGGGCGTAACAGGACTCGAACCTGTGACCTCGCGCGTGTGAAGCGCGCGCTCTAACCAACTGAGCTATACGCCCTCGGGGTCTCACACCATACCGCAGGCTCTGGCGCCCTCAGAGGGGCGACGAGCGACTTGAGCAGGCCGAGCGGCGCTCGCGCGGGGTGCACCGTGGCGCGGAGCCCCGACACCATCGCGCCGGGATGCGAACCCGCGATCGCGCCGAGCCCATCGTCTGGCTTCGCCTCGATCACGGTGCGGGCGAACCGCGCCCTCCCCCGCTGATGGCCGGGAACGATCATGCAACCGTCGCTCCGGCGTTGCAGTGCTCGCACCGGTACGAGCCACGGAAGTGGCATGCCCTTCGGCTCGCCCCGAATCGAGAACCCGCGAGATGGCCATACGAGTGCACACGCGTGGCCGTCGACCTCCCACCGGAGATCGGCGCGCTCGGAGGGGAAGCCCCAGTTGAGTCGGCCGCCGATCCACGCGTCTTCCGCAGTCACGACCGACTCGCTGATCATCCATCCGAATCGCAAGCCGAGCCGCGCCGGATGGCCGATGATCAGCTCGACGAACGCGCCGACCGGCGAGTCGGTGTAACGGGTCGCGGCCACGAGGGCAGGCCCCGGCATGCGGGTGAGCCCGACCGGGAACACCGGTGGCGCGCCCTGCCATCGCGCGAGCCCGACGATCGACTCGCCCGCGAGCGCCCAAGGAGCAAGTGGCGCCAGGGGCGAGGCGCCGCCGCTCACGTGGCGCCCTTGAGCAAGTCACGAGCCCGCCCGAACAGGAACGGCACCGACATCGCGATGCGCTCCCACTCAGGGTCGTGCCGCTTGCCGGTGCGGTGGAGCATCACGTTCAGCCCGCTGATCACTCCGAACCGATACCCCGAGAGCGCCCGATACCACCCAATGTCGCCGACAGTCGTGCCCATGCCCTCCTCGTAGCGGGCCTCGAGCGCGCCGAGGTCGGGGCCGCCCTCGAAGCTGCCGGCGTCGTACCAGCTCTGCGGGTCGTTCATCATGAGGAGCCAGCCGATGTCGAGCCGCTGCCCGCCGATGCCCGAGATCTCCCAATCGAGCACGGCCTCGAGCACTCCGTCGTCGAAGAGCAGGTTCGAGGTCTGGAAGTCACCGTGGAAGAGGCCGACCGGCGCATCCACGGGCAGCTGCGCAACGCAGAAGGTCGCGCACCTCCTCACCCATCGCGATCCAGCCCGGCTCGGCCGCCTTCTGGAGGATCGGGTCCCAGTAGGCGACCTCGTCCGCGAGCGGGCGAGGCTCCTCCCAGTCAGCGAGACGGGTGCGCCAGTCGAACTGGTGGATGGTGACGAGCGCGTCGACGGCCTGCTCGAAGACCGACCGCACGACCGCGGGGTCGGGCTGCACCGCAGGATCGCGGAACGCGAAGGTGCGGCCCGGCAGCCGGTCGACCATGAAGTACGGCACGTCGAACCACTGCTCGTCTTCACTCCACCAACGCATCGGCGGCACCCGCACGCCGTCCGCGTGCAGCGCCTGCAGCAATGGCACCTGGCGGATGACATCGGTGTTGCCCTTGCGACGTACGCCCTTGGGCGGCACCCGCATCACGAGCTCGTCGCGAGCCTCGCCGTGCTCGACCGTGAAGCCGAAGCTCAGCCCGGCATGACCCGGCATCGTCTCGAGCCCCGTCGCCCGCGCGTGCTCGCCGTAGTGCGCCTCGGCCCAGAGCTGCAGCCGCTCGGCAAGCCACGCGAGATCGATGGCCATGGCTCAGGCGACCGGCGCGAGCCGGTCGTCGGCGAGATGATCTTCGAGCACCGCGAGCAGTCGGAGCACGCCGACGTCGGCGTGCTGCGGCCCGATCACTTGGAGACCGATGGGGAGTCCGGTCGCGGAGTAGCCGGCGTTGACGACACCGGCGGGCGAACGCGTGAGGTTGAACGGATAGGTGAACCGCACCCAGTTCGCGTCGGGGTTGCCGTTGATGACACCGACCTCGCCTTGTAGGGGTGTGACCGCAGCGGTCGCCGGCGTGATGAGGAAGCTCACGCCGCGCAGCCTGCGACGAGCCTCAGGTTGAGCAGATGGCACGCGTCTTGGGCCTGCTTGAAGGCGACGGCGGTGACGTTGCCCTCGGCCCACTCGATCGACTGCGCGAGGCCCGGATCGATCCGCTCGAACGCAGGAGAGTCGCGATACGGCGCGACCGCGACGAGCGTGCCGACGTTCGCGATCGTGAGGAAGTGGCGGATCGGGTCCTCGTCGAACACGACGGGCAGCTCGACGACCTCGGTGCCGAGGCCTTCGAGCACGCGCACCGCCCGCTCGCACACATCGAGCACCTGCTTGTCGACCGGCGCGTACCCGAGCGTCGGCGACCACCCGACCTTGAGCGGCGCGCCGAGGTCGTTCAGCGCGCGTGACCACGGCACGTCGGGCATCGGCAGCGACGAGAGGTCGGTTTGGTCGGGACCGACGACGCACTCCAGCGCGAACGCGACGTCGCGGATCCGCCGAGCCATCGGGCCCTTCGTCGAGAGCCCGGCCCAGCCCGGTGGCGACGCGCCGCCAGAAGGCACACGACCCAGCGAGGGCTTCAAGCCCGACAGGCCGTTGATCGCCGACGGGATGCGGATCGAGCCGCCGCCGTCCGATCCGGTCGCGAGCGGCACCATCCCCGCCGCGAGCGCGGCGCCCGTGCCTCCCGACGACCCACCCGCGGACCGCGCCAGGTCCCACGGGTTGCGGGTCGCGCCGAACACCTCGTTCTGCGTGTCGCCCTTCCATCCGAACTCGGGTGTGTTCGTCTTGCCGAGGACGACGCAGCCCTTCGCCTTCAGCCTCGCCACGAGGATGCTGTCGCTCGCGGCGGGCGCGTCGTCGGCGTGCAACGGCGAGCCGTGCGTCGTGACGAACCCCTCCGCATCCTCGAGGTCCTTGACGCCGATCGGGATGCCTGCGAGCGGACCCGGGTCCTCGCCTCGTGCGATGCGCTCGTCGATCGCCGCCGCTTCGGCGAGGGCGCGCTCCCCGTCGACCGCGACGAACGCGTTGACCTGAGGGTTCAGCGCGTCGATGCGAGCCAGCGCGTGGCTCGTCAGCTCTCGCGCCGAGATGTGCTTCGCCCGCACGCGCGCCGCGAGATCCGCGATCGACTCGGTGCGGAAGTCCATCGCGGCCGACCCTAGTAGTGGCGCAGCTCGAGGACGTTGCCGTCCGGATCGCGCACATAGAGGCCTTGTCCGTATCCGCGCGCACCCCACAAGCGGCTCGGGCCGCCGACGACGTCGAACTTCCCCGACCCGGCGAGCGCGTCGAGGTCGTCGGTGTCGACGAGAAGGCAGATGTGATCGACGTTCTCCCCGGCGCGAGGACCGACGATCACGTCGATGATCATCGAATCGTTCACCCGGAGGGAGGGAAACGGCGCGTCACCGTTGCGCCATTCGTCGACGCGCAACGGTTCGAGCCCGAGGTGCTCCTCGTACCAGCCGAGCGTGCGCTCGACATCGGCGACGGTGAGCACGATGTGATCGACACCAGTGGCTCTCATCGGTGGCCTCTCATGGGCAGCTCATGGGTTGTGATCCATCGCGACGCAGACCCGCGCTCTTCCGCCCGGCGCGACGTAGTACTCGGTGTTCGCCGGGCACGACAGGTCGAGAGGCACGACCGCCGCGGCACGACCGTCGTGAGGTTCGCTGCAGGGCACCGGCGCGACGGGCTCGCCGGTCGCCACGAGCACACACGAGCCGACCTCGACGAGCCCGTTGGGTGACGTCGACCCACTGCGCGTGTTGTGCGCGCCCCGAGAAGCGAAGGCGGTGACCACGAAGATCAGCACGAGGACGACGAGCATCGCGATGAGGGGCGCGCCTCGCATCGCCTGTGACACGACGTCGTCGGTGTGGTCCGAGAACGTCTCCTCTGGCTCGGGCACCGGCACACGGCGCGGCGCCGCGTACGCCGCCGCGGCCGGGAACGCCCGCTCGGCCTGGGCCCAGTCGTATTGACGGCGGCGGCTCGGATCGCCGAGGACGCGCCATGCCTCGTTGACGGCGGCCATGTCGGTTGACGCCTTGCGCTGCTCGGCCGGGCTGTCTCCCCCGTGCCGGTCCGGGTGAAGCGCACGGGCGCGGCGGCGATAGGCGTCGCGGATCTCGCCCTCCGACGCTGTCGGGGCGACACCGAGTCGTTCGTAGTGGGTCAGACCCCGAACGGTACCGCCGAGGTGAGCCCCTGCCTGCCCCGGCTACTTGGCCAAGAAGAGCTGGAACTCGAGCGTCGCGTTCGGCTCGACGTCGACGATGCCTCCGATGGTCGGCGGCTCCATGCCGAAGTCAGAGAAGGGGAAGGTGAGCGAGCCGACGACCTCGAGCTGGCTGCCATTGACCTGGGTCTGCAGAGGGATCGTCACGGACTTGGTGACTCCGTGGATCGTCATGTCACCGCTCGCCTGCACCGTCACCGGAGAGCCCGAGAGGGCTTCGGCGGGGATGGTGACGGGCTGCGTCAGCTTGAACGTCGCGGTCGGGTAGGTGCTGGTCTCGAGGCCGCGGTGCTTGATCTGGCCGTCGCGGCGATCGCTGTCGCTCACAAGGGTCGTCACGTCGACCGTGAGGTCGGCTGCGGACGCGGTGAACGCGTCGCCCGCGCCGTCGATCGTGACCGTGCCCTTCACGTCGTGGGTGCGGCCGACCGCGTCACTCTTCGCGGGCAGCTGCGCGAGCTTCTCGCGGACTCGATAGCCCGCGATCGAGCTCTCGGCTGCGGTCCACGTGCCCGCCAGGTTGCTCGCGGACACGGCCTCACCCGATGTCGCCGGAACAACGGTCGTGTTGCTGGTGTCGCCCGACGAAGCGTCGGACCTGTCGGGCGCGCCCGCGACGGTCGTGCCCGTGCTGCTCAACGTGAGCGGCGGCGGGGAGTCGTTGTTGAAGAACGCGAGATACACGGCGACGAACCCGCCCACCACCACGACGAGCACGATGCCGAGGACGATCCACAGCTTGCGCATGCACCAACCTACGAAGTCGGGGCCGCCCACGTTCACGGCCGGATGTCACGATCAAGGGATTGTCGGAGCGTGTGAGAAGAAACGCCTGCGGGATGCCTGAGAGTTCCCTTTGAAGGCGTTTCACCTAGGTCACGTCGTGACCGTGCCTCCCACGCGCCAGTACACGCCGCTCTCTCGATCGAGGAACCCTTCGTCGACGAGGTAGCGGCGGAGGGCCGCAGTGTCCGCGTGCCACTTGCCGAGCATCAGGTTGACCATCTGCTCGCTGTAGCGCTGACCGGGTTCGAACTCCTGGGCCAGCACGTCGAGGACGACGAGACGCTTGCTGCGCGCCGTCGGGATGCTCGTCAGACGACCGTCATGTACGAAGGCACGGAGCACCTTGGCCGACTCCGGGTCGGCTGCGTCGTCGGCCGGGTCGCCAGACGTGTCTGCCGGAGGCGCGGCCGCGCGGGCGGCGAGCGAGAACGCCTGCGCGAGCAACAGGTGCGCGCCATCGTCGCCGCGCTCGACGAGCCCCGCCTCGACGAACCTCGCGAGCGAGCGACCGGCCGACTTCGCGTCGAGACCTGTCGCGCGCATGACGTCGTCCAGCGGTGGAGGAGCCGAGCACCAGTGCCGCGAACACCGAGCGGCGGTCGTCATCGGCCAGCAGGCCGGCGAGCGTGCCTGCGTCGAGCATCGGTTCAGTACCCGAGCGCGGGGTCCACCGGACCGATGAGCGGCTCGCCCTGGGCCCAGCGCCGCACGTTCGCCGTGATCCGCTCGGCGAGCAGGGGCTTGGCCATCTCGGGCGTGTTGCCCACGTGGGGCGTGATGATGCAGTTCGGCAGCGACCAGAGCGGATGGCCCTCGGGCAGGGGCTCGGGCTCGGTGACGTCGAGGCCGGCGCCGCCGATCTCACCGGCTTGGAGCGCCTTGACGAGGTCGTCGGTGACGACGTGACGGCCCCGAGCGACGTTCACGAGCCAGGCGTGCGGCTCCATGAGTCGGAGCTCGTCGCCGCCGATGATCCCCTCGGTCTCGGGGGTCAGGGCGAGCGCCACGACGACGAGGTCGGCGCCCGGCAACGTGTTGTGGAGGTGCTCGCTCTCGACGACGACGTCCGCGCCGTCCATCGGCCGCACGCGGTTGCGCACGACGGTCACGTGCGCGTCGAACGGCGCCAGCAACGAGAGCAGCACCTCGGTGATGCCACCGCCGCCGAGGATCGTGACCCGGCCGCCCTGCAAGTTCATGCCTGACGGTGCCTCCCAACGCGACGCCCTCGCGTAGGTCGAGACGCCCCGCAAGCCGGCCAGCGCCAGCGTCAGCGCGAGCTCGGCGACGGGCTCCGCGTAGACGCCCTTCGCGCACGTCCAGATGCGGTCGTCGTCGATCACGTCGATGTACGGCTCGATGCCCGCCCACGGCAGCTGGATCCACTCGAGGTGCGGTGCTCGCTCGAGCACGTCGACCAACGCGGCGGGCTTCGCGGGTGCGCCCCACACGAGCGCCTTCGCTTCAGCGAGCGGGCTCACGAGGCCGCCGCCCTCGGTGATCGCCTCCGACATCCATGCCGGTGCAGAGTCCGGCGCGAGAGCGATGCGCGGAGCGCTGCTACTTGGCATGGTCGGGCCAGGCTATCGGCTCGGTCAGTTGCCGGTGAGCGTCGCGGCGACGTCGCCGGCCGAGTCGCCGCCGCGCCGCAGCACGAACGCCACGCGCCCAGCGCGAACAGGGTGAGCAGCAGCATGAGGGTGGCCGCGGCCGCGATGTCGGGCCTGATCACCGAGCGCACCGAGGAGAAGACGTACACGGGAAGGGTCGTCGAGCCCGCGGTGCTCACGAACGTCGAGACGATCGTGTTGTCGAGGCTGAACGTGAACGCCAGCAGCGCGCCGGCGAGCAGCGCCGGGGCCATCAGCGGCAGGGTGATCTGGCGGAACGCCCGCGACGGCGTCGCGCCGAGGTCGGCCGCCGCCTCCTCCAGGCTCTCGTCGAGGCCCTGCCAGCCGGGCCCGGACGATGAGCGTCACCACCGCCGAGCTGAACAACGAGTGACCGACGAAGAGTCGCACCGTGCCGGCGTTGAGGAACGTGAGCCCGCTCGCGAACGGCCCGCCGATGCGCACGAACCAGATCAGCAAGCCGATGGCGTCGACGATCTCGGGCGTCACGAGGATCAGGAACACGATCGCCATGAACCCTGTCGTCCACTTGCCGCCGCGCCGGGCGAGCGCGACGCCGGCGAACGTGCCGAGCACCACGGCGATCAGGGTGCTGCCGACCGCGACCTTCAGCGAGTTGCGGATCGCCTGCAGCAGCGGCTCGTTCTCGAACAGCTCGCGGTACCACTTCGTGGTGAAGCCCTGCCAGACGAGCAAGCGCCTTCCCTGTTGAACGAGTGGGCGACGATGAACCCGATCGGCAGGAACAGGAAGACGAAGACGAGCACGGTCCAGATGCCGAGCCCGATCGACAGGAAGTCGATGCGGCGCCGCTTCGGGGCGGCGGCGTCACGGCGATCGCGGTCATGCCGGCGCCACCACGCGGGATGTCGATGTCGATCCCCCGGCGCCTTGCGCACGATCGCGCGGATCAGCATGCGACGACCGCGCGATCGCGATCGTGCCGAGGATGACGAAGATCAGCAGCACCGCCATGGCCGAGCCGAGCGCCCAGTTCTGCGCCGCGAGGAACTGGCCGCCACGAGCTCGCCGGCCATGTTGCCCTTCGCGCCGCCGAGCACGCTGGCCGTGATGTAGTCACCGGCCAGCGGGATGAACACCAGCAGCAGGCCGGCGACGATGCCCGGCATCGCGAGCGGCAGGGTGACCCGGGGAACGTCTTCAGCCGGCTCGCGCCGAGGTCCTTGCTCGCCTCGCGCAGCGCGCGGTCGAGGCGGTCGAGCGCGACGAACAGCGGGAAGATCATCAGCGGCAGGTAGTTGTAGACGACGCCGAGCTGCACGGCCTAGCGCGTGTCGAGGAAGCGGATCGGCGTGTGTCGCGCAGCCCGATGGTCTGCAGCCAGTGCGAGAAGAACCCTCGGGGCGAGCACGATCCGCCACGCGATCGTGCGGATGAGGAAGCTCGTCAAGAACGGCACGATCACCAGCGCCGAGCAGCAGCCCCCGCCACTTCGCGCGGCACCTTCACCGCGAGGCAGTAGGCGACCGGGAAGCCGATGAGCAGACACAGCCCCGTGCCGATCAAGCAACGCGGAACGTGTGCTTGAACGTCTTGAAGAAGGTGTCGGACGAGCGCCTCGCGGTAGTTCTGCGAGCGACAGGTGATCGGTCCCGATCGGACCCTGGCCCGAGTTGACGGGCGGCTTGTAGCCGAAGCTGTACCAGACGATGACCATCGACCGGGACGACGAAGAACCGCAGGTACCAGACCCACGACGGGACGGCGAGGGCGAACTTGGGCGTCCGCAGACGGCGACGACGGGGCGGTGGCGCGCGATCCGCTGCTCGACCGAGACCGGCGTCGTCGGCCGTGGCGGTCAGCGCCGGCCTTCGCCTTTGCTGCGCTCATCACGCTCCGGCCTTGGCCTTCGCCTTGTTGTAGATGTCGACCAGGCGGTCCTGCGCCGCGTTGACCGCGCCGGCCTGCATCGTCTTCACCTGCTCGGGGGTGAAGAAGATCATGTCCTTGAACGGCAGGTCGGCCGGCGAGCAGGGACTCGATGTCCTTGAGCGCCGGTGTTGTAGCCGTGGAACTCGAGGTCGATGACCGAGTTCTCCGGGATCGAGGATGAAGTTGATGAACGTCGTAGGCGGAGTCGAGGTTCGGGGCGTCCTTCACGATGCACGCAGTTGTCCATCCACAGCTCGGTCGTCGGGGCGCCGAGCGCCCCACGTGTACTCGGTCGGGGTCGTCGACCGACGAGCAGGCCCTGGCGGGCATCGCCGTTCCACACCTGCGACAGCACGTAGTTGCCCTGGGTCAGGTTGATGCCCGGGTACGAGTCGAACGCCTTGATGTGTGGGGCGAGCTTGTTGACGATGAACGTCCTCGCAGGCGTCGAGGTCCGTCGGTGTCCTCGTCGTCGTCCAGTCGATGCCGTTGGCCCAGAAGTAGATGCCGCATGAGGTCCGGGGCGGAGTCGAGCACGCGACGTCTGCCCGCTCGCCGGACCCGTCGCGCCGCATCGATGAAGTCGTTGCCACGTCTTGATCGGCGTCGTGATGCACGGAGTTGTCGTAGATCCAGCCGGTCGATGCCCCAGTCCTTCGGAACCGTGTACTTGTTGTCCGGGTCCCACGTCTGATTGAGGTAGAGCGGGTCGAGGTTGCCGAAGTTCGGGAGCTTCGACTTGTCGAGCGGCTGCATCAGCTCGTCGGCGGCCATCTGCGGGATGTAGACGCCGGTCGGGATGACCATGTCGAACCCGCTCGTGCCCTTCGCCGCCTGCAGCTTCGGCGATCGCCTCTTCGTTCGAGTTGTAGACGGTGACGGTGACGTTGCCGAAGCTGTCGAGCAGGTCCTGGGTCGTGGTACTCGGCCCACGTGAAGAGGTTGAGCGTTGTGGTTGCCGCTGCCACCGCCCGACGTCCCGCCGCCGCCTCGTGCCGCCGCGCGCTGCTGCCGCTGTCGTCGCCACCGCACGCGGCGAGCACGCCGGGGCGACCACGAGACCGGCCAGTCCCGCGGCGCCCATGCTGAGGAGACGCCGGCGCGTCAGATCGCGTGCCGAGGCGATGGGCCTGGGGCGGGGCGAGGATCTTGATGCGGTCGTCAGCCACGAGAAGTCTCCTGTCGGTTTGGTCGGCGTGGTCAGACGGTCGCCGGGTCGGCCATCGACGAGCCGTGCGACTGGTCTCCCCCGAACACCTGCACGCGGTCGGCGTCCCAACGGCACCACACCTCGGCACCCAGATCCAGGCGGGGCGCCTCGTGGCGCGGCTGACGGCTCAGCATCTCGCGACCCGATGCGGTGATCACCACGTACTGGATGAGGTCACCGAGATGGGAGACGCCGGCCAGCTTGCCCGCGCACCGCGTTGACTGATTGATCAGGCATGTCGAGCGCGAGGCTCACCGCCTCGGGCCGCACCGCCGCGATGCCGGGGCTGCCGGGCGTCGCATCGGGTGCAGCACGGCCCGCGATCACGGTGAAGCCTTCGCCCGCGAGCTCGTGCCCGTCGCCCTTCACGGTCCCGGGAAGGAAGTTCTGCTGGCCGATGAACCCGGCGACGAACGCGGACGCCGGCTGGTCGTAGATGGTGTCGGGGTCAGCCGCCTGCTCGACGTGACCGTCGAGCATCACGACGATCCGGTCTGACATCGACAGCGCCTCTTCTTGGTCGTGCGTGACGAAGATGAACGTGATCCCGACTTGCGACTGGAGCAGCTTGAGCTCGATCTGCATCTCTTGCCTGAGCTTGCGGTCGAGCGCGCCGAGCGGCTCGTCGAGCAGGAGCACCGACGGCTTGTTGACGAGGGCGCGGGCGAGGGCGACGCGTTGCTGCTGGCCCCCGGAGAGCTGGCGAGGCTTGCGGCGCGCGAGCGGCGTCATCTTCACCATCTCGAGCGACTCGCCGACCCGTCGCTTCGTCTCGCCCTTGTCGACGCCCTTCTGCCGCAGGCCGTACGCGACGTTCTCGGCGACGGTCATGTGCGGGAAGAGCGCGTAGTGCTGGAACACCGTGTTCACGTCGCGCTTGTGCGGGGGCACGCCCTGCACGTACTGCGCCCGAGATGCGGATGTAGCCCTCGTCGGGCTGCTCGAAGCCCGCGAGCATCCGCAGCGTCGTGGTCTTGCCGCAGCCGCTCGGCCCGAGGAGCGCGAGGAACTCACCGGCCTGCACGTCGAGGTTGAGCGTGTCGACCGCGACCGTGGTGCCGAACCGCTTGGTGACGTCGGTGAGCTCGACCGAGCCGCGCTCGCCGGTCACGCTGTGCTCATCTCGCTCACGATGTGTGCACCTCCCGGCCGCCCGTCCATGTGCCCATCACCGCAACGTCGGCGACCTCATGACCGGCGATCGCGCTGATGTCGGCCGACGAGCGCGCAGAGGTCGGCACGCTTGCCCACGACGATCGCTCCCCCCGTGTCGTCCTCGAAGCCCTGATAGGCGGTGCCGGAAGTGTAGGCAGCCAGTGCCTGCGCGATCGGGAGCCGTTCCTCCGGGAGCCATCCCGTGTCGGGCTTGCCGTCCTTGTTCTGACGCGTGACCGCGACCGCGAGGCCGTGGAGAGGGTGCATCGACGACACCGGCCAGTCGCTGCCGAAGCTGACGTGCGCGCCGCTGTCCGCGATCGTCGCGATCGGATACTGGAGCGCGGACCGCTCGGGGCCGAGCCGCGGGATCGTGAGCTCCTCCATCGTCGGATCGAGGCACGCCCACAGCGGCTCGAAGTTCGCGATCACCCCGAGCCGCGCAAAGCGCCCGCGGTCCGCGGGTTGCACGAGCTGCGTGTGCGCGATGACGGGCCGGCGGTCGCGCGGCCCGTTGCGGTTCGCTGCGTCCTCGATCGCGTCGAGCGCCATCCGCACACCACCGTCGCCGATCGCGTGGATGTGGATCTGGAAGCCATCCGCGTCGAACGCGGCAACCGCCTCCGCGAGCTCGGCCGGTGACCAGTTGGGCAGGCCACAGGTGTGGGGCTCGTCGCTGTAGGGCTCGACCAGGAACCCCGTGCCCATCTCGATGACCCCATCGGCGAAGAACTTCACGGTGCCCGCGCGCACGAGATCGCTCGTCTCGGGATCGCTCGCGAGCTCGGCGCGCGACGCGACGTAGCGAGAGCCGATCACGGGTCCAGCGCCCGGGCTCGGCACGAAACGCGATGTTCGTGCGTGTCGTGAGACCGCCCTCGCGAGCGAGCGCGGCGTAGATGCGCGCCTCGCCCGGGCTGCTCGCCGCCTCCTGCACCCACGTGACGCCGCACCGCGCCAGCGCAGCCATCGCCCGGCGGAGGCCGGCCTCCTGCTCGGCCGGCCCGGGCACGGGCAGCAGCTCGCGGATCATCGCGATTGCCTCCCACTCCACGAGCGTCCCCACGGGCGTGCCGTCGCCGTGACGCAGGATGCGCCCGAGCTCGGGGTCAGGGGTGCTCGCGTCGATGCCGGCCCGGCGCAAGGCCTCGGAGTTGACCCACATCGTGTGGTGGTCGCTGGCCTCGAGGGCCACGGGCCGGTCGGCCACCGCCTTGTCGAGCACGGTCGCGTCGCCCACGCCGTGCGGCAGCAACCACGGGTCGTAGCCCCCGCCCTCGATCCAGTCGAGCTCGGGATGGGCATCGGGCGTAGGAGCGCACGCGCTCGATCAGGTCGTCCACCGACGTTGCGCCGACGAGCGGCACCTGGCCGAGCTCGATGCCGCCCCAGAGCGGATGGGCGTGGCCGTCGCGGAAGCCAGGCACGAGACACCCGCCGGCGAGGTCGAACTCGGCCGCACCGCGTGCGCGGTGCTCGAGCGCGTCGTCGTCGAGCGCCACGATGACCCCGTCATCGATGGCGACCGCCGTCGCGACCGGGTGCCCAGGGTCCGCAGTGAGGACCGTTCCGTTGCGAAACAGCAGCGCTCGGCCCATGCTCCGTCGAACCTACGCAGCCGTCCCTTTCTCGGGCAAGGGATTCCACGTTGAGAGTGTGTGAAGCCGATGGAATCCCTTGCGCACCGCGCGCCGGGCACCCAAGATCGCGCGATGACGAGCAGCACGCCCCAGAACTTCATCGGTGGTCGATGGCAGGAGTCGCGAGGGGGTGGCACCGATCCGGTGCTCGACCCGGCGACCGGCGAGGTGATCACCGAGGTCGCGTCGTCGAACGCAGCCGATGTCGACTGCGGCCGTCGCCGCCGCCGCCGAGGCATTCGACGGATGGGCAGCGACCGCGCCGGGCCAACGGGCCGCGGCGCTCCAGCAGCTCGCCGACCGCCTCGAGGAGCACGCTGACGAGCTCGTCTCGATCGAGAGCCGCAACGTCGGCAAGCCGATCGCCGCCGTGCCCGATGAGATCGGCTTCCTCGCCGACAACCTGCGCTACTTCGGTGCCGGTGCCGCGCGAGCTTCACGACCCAGGCGCCGGGCGAGTACCTCAGCGGCTACACGTCGATCCTGCGGCGCGAGCCCCTTGGGGTGGTCGCCTCGATCGCCCCGTGGAACTACCCGCTGATGATGGCGGCCTGGAAGATCGGCCCCGCCCTGGCCGCGGGCAACACCGTGGTCCTGAAGCCGTCGGAGCTCACCCCGCTCACCGCGCTGAAGATGGCCGAGCTCGCCGCCGACATCTTCCCGCCGGGCGTGCTCAACGTGATCACCGGCGACGGTGAGCACTGCGGCGCGGCGCTCGTGGCCCATCCGAACGTCGCGATCGTCTCGCTCACCGGTGAGGTCACGACCGGCAAGGCGATCATGCGCGCCGCTGCCGACACCCTGAAGCGCGTGCACCTCGAGCTCGGCGGCAAGGCTCCGGTGGTCGTGTTCGACGACGCCGACCTCGAAGCGGTCGTCGCCGGCGTGCGCCTCTTCGGGTACTTCAACGCAGGCCAGGACTGCACAGCCGCCACGCGGGTGCATCACCGGCCCCGGCATCTACGACGACTTCGTGAGCGAGCTCGCCGCCGCGGCGAAGAGCCTGACCGTCGGGAGCCCGACCGACCCCGGCACCGAGCTCGGGCCGGTGATCTCTGCCGAGCAACGTGAGCGAGTGTCCGGCTTCGTCGATCGAGCCAAGGCGGGCGGCGCCACGATCGTGACGGGCGGCGCCGCGACACAGGGCGCGGGGTTCTTCTACGAGCCGAGCGTGGTCACTGACGTCGCGCAGGACTCCGAGATCATCCAGCGCGAGGTGTTCGGGCCCGTCGTGACGGTGCAGCGGTTCGCCGACGAAGCGCAGGCGATCGCCTGGGCGAACGGCGTCGACTACGGGCTCGCCGCGAGCGTGTGGACCCGCGACGTCGGGCGAGCGCTGCGGGTGAGCAACGCGCTCCAGTTCGGCACCGTCTGGGTCAACGACCACGGTCCGCTCGTCTCCGAGATGCCGCACGGAGGCTTCAAGCAGTCGGGCGTCGGCAAGGACATGTCGGTGTACGCGATCGAGGCGTACACCGAGCTGAAGCACGTGATGATCAAGACGTCCTGACGTGGCCAGGAGCCCGCGCCCGCGGCCCGGACTCGACAAGGTCGACCGCGCCATCATCGAACAGCTGCAGGCCGATGGCCGCGCGCCGTACACGAAGCTGAGCGCCGCCGTCGGGTTGTCCGAGGCCGCCGTGCGCCAGCGCGTGCAGCGGTTGCTCGAAGCAGGTGTCATGCAGGTCGTCGCCGTCACTGACCCGCTGCAGCTCGGCTACCGGCGCATGGCGATGATCGGGGTCACCGCTGAGGGCGACCTCACGACGCTCGCGGACAAGATCAGTGCGATCGCGGAGGTCGCGTACGTCGTGGTCACCGCCGGGTCGTTCGACCTCCTCGTCGAGGCGGTGGTCGAAGACGACGAGCGCCTGCTCGACCTCGTGAACGATCGGCTCCGAGCGCTGCCGGGCGTGCGCACGACCGAGACGTTCATCTACCTGCGCATCCAGAAGCAGACCTACGCCTGGGGAGCCTCGTGACAGGAGCCTCTGACGTGCTGACCGTCGGAGTGCCGAAGGAGATCAAGACTGCCGAGCATCGCGTCGCGATGACGCCCGACGGCGTGCGCGAGCTCGAGACCGCGGGCGTCGCGGTGTTCATCCAGGCCGGCGCCGGAGCGGACTCCGCCATCGCCGACGCGGACTACCGCGCCGCCGGGGCGACGATCGTGCTCGAGTGCAGAGGATGCCTGGGCACAGCAGATGGTCGTGAAGGTGAAGGAGCCTCAGGACTCCGAGTTCGCGTTGCTGCGAGACGACCTCACGCTCTTCACCTACCTCCACCTCGCGGCCTATCCCGAGGTGGCGAAAGCACTGCTCTCCGCCGGCACGACCGCGCATCGCGTACGAGACCGTGCAGCTCCCGGGACGGGGCACTGCCGTTGCTCGCGCCGATGAGCGAAGTCGCGGGACGGCTCGCGACGCAGGCCGGAGCGCACTACCTCGAACGCCAGAACGGTGGTCGTGGCGTGCTCCTCGGCGGCGCGCCGGGAGTGCGCCCCGCTCGCGTCGTCGTGCTCGGCGCCGGCAACGTCGGCTGGAACTCGGCGTGGATCGCAGCAGGCATGGAGGCCGAGGTCATGCTCCTCGACAAGAACCTCGACCGCCTTCGCTTCGTCGACCAGATCCACCGTGGCCGCATCGTCACGCTGGCCTCGAACCGAGGGGCAGTCGAGCGCGCGGTGGCCGAGGCCGACCTCGTGATCGGCGCAGTGCTCGTCGCCGGGCTCCGCGCGCCGGTGGTGGTCAGCGACGCGATGGTGCGCGGCGATGAAGCCCGGCGCGGTGATCGTCGACGTCGCGGTCGATCAGGGCGGGTGCATCGAGACCACCCACGAGACCACCCACAACGATCCCGTCTACGAGATGCACGGCGTCATCCACTACGCCGTCGGCAACATGCCAGGCGCCGTGCCCTACACCTCCACCTACGCGCTCACGAACGCGACGCTCCCCTACGTGCTCGAGGTCGCCGTGAGCGGCGCGCTCGAGGCGATCGAGGATCCGGCCCTCGCACATGGCCTGAACACCGCGCGCGGACAGGTCACGAACCCCGCGGTCGCCGAGTCGCTCTCGCTCCCCTACGTCGATCCCCACACGCGTGCTCGCATAGGGCGGAGCCCGTGCTTGCATAGGGCGGAGCCCGTGCTCGCATAGCGTGCCGCCCGTGCTGCGGGCATTCGCCGACGGGACGATCTTCGGGGATGCCTACGGATCGAACCCACCGCGAGTCCTCGCGCTGCACGGCTGGCGACGCGACCGCTCGGACTTCCGTGAGGTGCTCGATGGGCTCGACGCGCTCGCGGTCGACCTTCCCGGCTTCGGAGCATCACCGGCACCGCCGTCCGCTTGGGGCAGCGCGGAGTACGCGCGCGCCCTCGAGCCCGTGGTCGCCGAGATGGCCGCCCCCGTCGTCGTCATCGGCCACTCGTTCGGTGGCCGCGTCGCGGTGCACCTCGCCCCGGCGTGGCCCGATCGTGTCGCCGGGGTGGTGCTCGCAGGTGTGCCGTTGCTGCGTGTCACCGCGCCGCCCCCGCCAGCGCTCTCGTTCCGCATCGCCAAGACGCTCAACCGGATCGGGTTGCTGAGCGACGAGAAGATGGAGGAGCGGCGGCGCCAAGCCGGTTCGACTGACTACCGCGCCTCGACAGGAGTGATGCGTGACGTCTTCGTCCGGTTGGTGCACGAGACCTACGAGGAGCAGCTGAAGCAGATCGCCGCGCCCGTCGAGCTCGTGTGGGGAGACGACGACACCGCGGCGCCCCTCCTCGTCGCCCAGCGCGCGGCCGAGCTCCTCGCGCATCCGTCGATCACGATCCTCCCCGGAGCCGGCCATCTCACGCCGCTGACGGCGCCCGACGAGCTGCGGCGTGCGATCGTGCGCCTGCTCCCGGACACGTGACCGCGATCGAGGTCGTCGCGACCGCGGCCGGAGCGATCGGGTTCGCAGTCGCGCTGCTTCGCTGGCTACGGGTCGCGCAGCGCGAGCACTACCTCGCGGGGTCGGCGACGAAGTTCGCTCGTCGCTGGTGGTGCTCCACGAACGCGAACGTCGCGCTCATCTCCGTCGCGGCCTTCGCCGCGGTGATCGCGTTCATGTGGCCGGTCGCCGGGCTGCTGCCCGCCGCGGTCGCTGTCGTCGCGCCGCTGGGGCTCGGCGTCCGCGGGCGCACGAGCCGGCTCGCCTGGACGAGGCGGCTCCGCACGTCGGCGGCGGTCTCCGTCGTGATCACGATCGCGCTCGTGCTCGTCGCCGGACTGCTCCTCGACCGTGTGGCCGCAATGATGACTGCGACGGGCATCCTCGCTCCCCTTCTCGTCGACGCCGCGCTGTTGCTCGTCTCGCCGCTCGAGCAGCGGCTGGCGCGGCGCCACACCAGCCGCGCCGCGGCGACGCTCGAACGCATTGGTCCCCTCGTCGTGGCGATCACCGGCTCGTACGGCAAGACGACGACGAAGCAGTACGCCCGTCACCTGATGAGCGGCAGCTCGGCGTGTCGTCGCGAGCCCCGCGAGCTTCAACAACGCCCCGGGACTTTCACGAGCGATCACCGAGCAGCTGACGCCAGGGACCGAGGTCTTCATCGCCGAGATGGGCACGTACGGGCGCGGCGAGATCGCGGCGCTCTGCGAGTGGGTGAAGCCCACCGTCGGCGTGATCACCGCGATCGGACCGGTGCACCTCGAGCGGATGAAGTCGCTCGACGGCATCGTCGCCGCGAAGTCCGAGATCTTCGAGTGCGTCGAGACCGCGATCCTCAACGTCGACGCGTACGGGCTCGCAGGCTGTCGCCGATGCGAACCGCCTCGCCGGCAAGCGAGTGCTCGCCTGCAGCGCCGAGCCCGAGTCCGCCATCGATGACGCGGTGCCCGTCGACGTGAGAGTCCTCCGCGACGAAGGCCGCTTGCTCGTCGATGCCGGGGACGGTTGCCGCGCGGCGATCGAGTCGCAGGCTCAACCGACCAACCTCGCGTGTGCGATCGCCATCGCACTCGCGGTCGACGTGCCTTGGAGCGACATCGCATCTCGGCTCGACGACCTGCCGCGTCCCGAGCATCGCCAGGAGCTCGCTGTCGCCGCCTCGGGCGTGCACGTGATCGACAACACGTTCAGCTCGAACCCGGCGAGCGCGGAGTCATCGCTCTCGCTGCTCGCCTTCACCGGCGACGTCGACGCGCGGCGTGTGGTCGTCACCCCGGGGATGGTCGAGCTGGGCCGGAGCCAGTACCACGAGAACGAACGGTTCGGCAGCCGCGCGTCGCTCGTCGCGAACGACATCGTCGTGGTCGGCCGGACGAACCGGGCTGCGCTGCTCGCTGGTGCGGCCGGAGGGCTCGCTGCGGTGCACACGGTGGCGAACCGCGAGGAAGCGGTCGGCGTGGGTTCGCTCCGACGCTCGGGCCCGGCGACGTCGTGCTCTACGAGAACGACCTGCCCGACCACCATCCCTGATCGGCCCGCGGCCTCTGCCAGCATGTCCCCGTGACTCGACCGGCGATCTTGTTCGGGGGCCCTCTCCCGAGCACGACATCAGCGTGCTGACCGGCCTTCAGGCGGTCACGCGCGCTGGGCAAGGACGGCGTCGACGTCATCGCCGTCTACTGGGCGCGCTCGGGCGACTTCTTCGAGGTCGACACCGTCGTTGGCTCCGTCCGACGTTCGTCGAGGGTGTGCCGCGAGGCGCGCACCGACTCGACCTCGTCGCCCGTCCAGGCGGCGGCTTCGTGCCCGAAGGGGGGCGGCTCGGGCGGCGCGGCCCGCTCGACATCACCGCGGTCGTGAACTGCTGCCACGGTGGCCCCGGCGAGGATGGCACCCTGCAGGCCGCGCTCGACCTCGCGTCGATCAGGCTACACCGGCCCGAGCGCTGCAGGCGCCGCGCTCGGCATGGACAAGCTCGCGTTCGGAGGTGTCATCCAGGCCGCCGGACTCGACCGCGCTTCCCCGCGCCGCGTTCGACCCCGATCGGCCGCGACCGGCCTTCGCCGGCCCCTACATCGTGAAGCCGCGGTTCGGCGGCTCGAGCATCGGCATCGAGATCACCGACGACCTGAGCGCCGTCGGCGCGTTGGTGCGCACCTCGCCGCACTACCGATCCGGCGCGGTGATCGAGCCCTACCTCGCGGACGCAGTCGACCTCAACATCGTCGGTGCTGACCCATCCCGCAGCTGCGGCTCTCCGCGATCGAGACGACCGCTACGAGGGACGACGCCCGCATCTACTCGTACGCGGACAAGTACCTCGGCGGAGAGGGGATGGCGAGCGCGCAAGCGGGAGCTTCCGGCCTCGGTGCCCGAGAGCGTCGCGACTGCGATCACCGACGCTGCGAAGCGCGTGCGTCGAGGTCGCCCTGGTGCGCTCGGTGGCCCGCATCGACTTCCTTTGGGCCTCGCGATCACGTCTACGTGAACGAGATCAACACGATCCCCGGCTCGCTGGCCTGGTACTTCTGGGCGAGCGAGGGGCTTGCGTTCGGCGCCTTGCTGGCGGGCATGCTCGCCGAGGCGGCGGCGGCGCCGACGGTCACCTACTCGACCGATGGCGCCGACGGCACGGCGCTGAGGGCGGCTGGGTCGATCGCATCAAAGCTCGCCTGACCCGCTGACCAGCCTCAATTCCGTCGCGCCTCGTGCCGATGGGTCGTCGGTGAACGGCGCGGACGGACGGCGGGGCCCTGGATCGAGCGCGCGCGCCGCCGGTGTGGTCGGCGTCTTGGGAGTGGGAGTCGTGAGCATCTGCATCGTGTGGCTCGCAATGCCTTCCGCATCGACGCGCGACCACGTGACCGACGTGCGACTCGAGGCTCCGGTCGGGCGCGCGGCCACGACGACACTGCTGCCGCCTGTTGCCGCCGCGCTTCCGGCGGCCGTCACCGACGCTCCCACCGCTCCGTCGACCTCCCACGCGAGCTCCCGCAACCAGACCTACCTCGCTGCCCCTCCGTCGGGCGCGGCGCCGACCGGCGCTCCCCCGCCGGCCGTGACTGTCCTGGCCGCCGCAGCCCGGCCCGACCGCGACCGAATACACCCCGCCGACGGTCGTCCTGTCGACGTTGGGTGACGTCCCGACGACCACGCCCCGATCAACGACCACGGCGAAGCCCACGACCACCGTGAAGCGACGACCACACGGTGAAGCCGACGACGACCACCGCCAAGCGACGACCACGACCACCGTCAAGACGACCACCACGACGCTCGCCACCACCACGACGCGAGACCACCATTCCACGACCACTGCGCCGACGACGACGGCGCCGACGACGACCGCGCCGACGACGTCGGCGACCGTCACCTTCCCGTCCACGGTGATCGGCACCGTGGCACCCCCGACTCAGGACGCCCCGCCGTCTCAGGAGATCACGCAATGAGCGCGAAGGACTGGCTCACCAACCCGGGCACGATGCTCGGTCTCAGCTTCGTGGCGTTCCTGTCGATGACAGGCGCCGTGCTGGCTGACACCGGCGGCGGCACGACCCAGGTCGTGACCGGAGCGCCGTCGTCGACGGAGGCGTCCACGTCCACCACCGAGGAAGTCACGACGACCGAGGTGACCATCCCTCAGGACACCACGCCGCCTTCGATCTCCCTCGACGCGAGCCTCTACGACGGGATCGAGGTCGGCGTCGACCATCTTCTCGTCAGCGGCCTGACCGACCCGGGCGCGCACATGGTCATCGCCGGTGTCGAAGCGACCGCGGACGCAAACGGCGTATGGGGACGCGACATCCCGCTGCAGCTCGGCCCGAATGTCATCGAGGTCACGGCGACGGACGAGGCGGGCAACGCGACCGGATTCGCGATCACGATCGTGTACAAGGTCAGCGCGCCGGCGCCGCCGCCGCCGTCGAAGAAGCCGCCGAAGACCATCGTCACGACGACGTCCACGGTCAAGCCGACGACGACGACTCGCGCCGCTACGACCACGAGAGCGGGCTCGCCCACGACAGCGACCACGTTCGCACCGACGACGGTGAAGGGCGTGACGACAACCACGATCCAGGGTCAGGAGCAGCCCGGTGGCCCCGGTGGCTCGTCGACCACCTCCGGCGGAGGCGCGACGACGACGCATGGGGCGACCACCACGGTCGGCACGACCACGAGCTTGGCGACGACGACCAGCCAGGCGGCGACGACGACCCAGGCGCCCACGACGACCCAGGCGACCACCACCGACCCGCCGACGACCGACCCGACCACCACTGAAGCGCCGACCACCACCGACCCGCCGACCACCACCGATCCGGGTCCGCCGCCGACGAGCTGATGAAGATGGCCGCGCCCGGGTACAGACGGGTGGCCGCTACTGTGGACGTCCGACTCTGAAGCCGGTCTACCGGTGCGAAGCGGGCCCGGACATTCGGCAAGGACAGGTCAAATGGCACGACGCAGAGCGAGACGCCGACGGAATGCGGTCAACGACGCGTCTCGGCATTCGCCGCCCTGTTCGAGCGCCGCTGGGCTCGGGTGCGCCTCTGGTTCCGCCGTCACGCACGCGACAACGTCGTCCTGGCGATCGTCGCGACCATCGGCGCGTTCGTGTCGAAGCCGTTCAAGCGGTACCGCAGGGCACCCGCGACAACGTGATCTTCGGAGCGCTCGCAGTCGGGGTCCTCGTGGTGCTCGCCGTCGCCTTCCTGTCCGACCGCGGTGGACCCGGCACGCAGCTCGTGCGCGCCGCCGAGCCGCCGACTACGGCCGCAGTCGAGACGTCGCCCACGACCGAGGCCGATCTCGCGCCGACGCCCCCGCCCGACACCACGCCGCCTCCGTTGCTGCTCGACCCGTCGCTGACCGACGGCCTGAAGGTGGGCACGAATCACATCGTGGTGAGCGGCGTGACCGACCCGAACGCGAAGGTGGTCATCGCAGGCATCGAGCTGAAGGCGGACGGCGACGGCGCGTTCGCGGCTGACGTGCCGCTCGCGATCGGCCCGAATCGCATAGAGATCGTCGCTACCGACGCGACGGGCAATGCAACTGGCGCGGCGCTCACCATCGTGTACGAGGTCGACGCGCCGCCTCCGCCTCCGAAGCAGACGCCGAAGCGGGTCGTCGTGACCACGACCTCGACCGTGCCCCCACCCCCGACCACGCGCGCGACCACGACGACGGCGAAGAAGGGCACGACCACCACCGGCGACAAGACGACGACCACGCTCGCGTCGACCACCACCCGGTCGACCACGACGACGTCGACCTTCGACGGGCGGAGTCGTGTACCCGACGGTCCCGACGACGGCGAAGTCCACGACCACGACACACGCGCCGACGACGACGCAAGCACCCACCACGACGCAAGCAACGACGACGACCGAGGCCACGACGACCGAGGCGACGACAACCACGGAAGCTGAACCTCGCCCACAACGACCGTGCAGACACCCGCCGACGACCACCGTGGCAGACACCTCGCCGACAACGACCGAGCCGGACCCCACGACAACGGTGTGTCTGCTCGACCCCTTGCTCTGCGTCCCGCTCTAGGCCCTCCGCGCGAAGCGGCGCCGCCGACCGGGGCGCACTCCAGAGTGGATCAGCTCCCTGATTCGGGCTTGGTGTGCGGGATCGAGCTTGGCGCCCCTGTCATCGGTCATCTCGAAGGTGTCAGCGACCGCAGCGCCGTTCGTGGTGACGCGCGCAGAGTGCACGCTGCCCCCCGCGGCGGCGAACGCCGCGGTGACCGCTGCGAGCAACCCCGGCCGATCGGTCGTCTCCACCTGGCAGATCGTGTGCCACGGAGAGGCCTCGTCGTCGAACGTCACCGTCGCATCCTCGACCGGCTCGGTGAGGCGAGCTCCCCACGCAATGCGGCGCGCACACGATCCTCCACTTCGCTCGCGAGTGGCGGCTCCGCTCGACGCACTCCGAAGCTCGTCAGGGCCGCGCCGTCCGGCCACGTGCACACGACCGCGTCCTCGATGTCGAAGCCGAGCTCGTTCATGGCGGCAGCGACGTGCGACAGAAGACCGATTCGGTCCGCGGCGACCACTTCGATGCGCCACCGATGTCGGCCCGTCGACGACGACACCCGCACGTACCTCGTCGCCGGTCACCGCGGGCTCGCACAACGCCGCCTGACGCGCCAGCGCCTCGGGCGTCTCCGCGAGGACATACGGCCCGCGCAGCGATCGCGAGCCGTGCTTCACCTTGGGGTCGTCGGTCGAAGCGCGCCGGCGGCATTGCGCCGCTGCTCGACTCGTGTTGCTCGCCGACCGGCTCGTGAGCTCGGGATGAGCGAGGGCGGCTTCGATGAGCTCGAGAAGCGCATCGATGCGCGCGCGCTCGAGCGACGTCGGGCTCCTCGGCGGCCACGAGTCAGGACGGCAAGCCCGCGGGCCTGCTCCGGCGTCCCGAGGTGCGCAGCGAGCTGCAGCACCGTCTCCTCAGCGAGAGCGTCGGGGCGGACTGCAGCGCGCCTCAGGAGGCCGGCGTCGCCCACGAGAGCGGCCACCCCTTGTTCGGGTGCCGCACCGAGATCGAGGCGTTGCATCACACGACGAGCGAGCAGCACCGGCGGCTGCGGATCCGCCGCTCGCGTCGAGCACGACCGCCGCCAGCTCCACCCATTCGGGATGCGCGAGCGGAGGCGTCGGCGGCCACACGACCGGCGAGCTCGCGGTGAACCGCATCGAGGGTGGCCCAATGAAGGGCACCGAACGGGTCGAGATCGATCGCAGAAGGCTCGCGGCGCGCGATCGCCTCGCCGAGCTCCGGAAGCGCGCGGTCGAGCAGCCCCGTGATCTGGAGGAAGCGCCACGACCGGGGGCGCCCACGCTCGAGCATGGTGAAGAACGTCTGCCGGGCGCCACGGTCGAACCGCAAAGGAGCCGACGGCAGCTGGCCCAACCAGTCGACGAGGCGCTCACCCGGTCGGTGCTGCTCATCGAGCATGAGCGCTGCTTGCATGCCGACGTCGAGTGCTTCACCGATCGGAGGAATCGCCACGAGGTCGACGACACCGATGCCACCGCGGCCGTCGCCCAGCGCCGAGCCACCCTCCCTCGGGTCGGGGCGCTTGTGGGCCGGCGGCGCCCGTCGCGCCTCTTCGCATGCGTTCCAGACGCGAGCGCAGCACGGGCGGCGTGGCGAGCGTGGTGAGCAGCACGACGAGCAGGATCGCCGCGTAGACGCGCTCGCCGAGCATCGCTTCTGACAAGCCGATCGTCGCGAAGATCAGCCCGACCTCGCCGCGGGGGAGCATGCCGAGCCCGATGAGGAGCTTGTCGCCGGGCGCGCCGATCGCCCCGACGGCCGCGGCGAGCTTGCCGAGCGACCGCGACCACGAACAGGACGCGCGGCGATGCGCGAGCACCGACGGCTTCGCGAACGCAGCGATGTCGGCGTCGATGCCGATCGGAGGAAGAAGACCGGGATGAAGAGGTGACCGACCGGCGGCAGCTCGCGGCGGATGCGCTCGGACGAGTTGCTCCGACCGAGCGCGAGCCCGGCGACGAACGCACCGACGATCGGGCCAGCTTGGCGCGTCCGCGAGCTCGCGCGAACGCGAGGGTGAACGCGAACGCGATGGCGACGAGCGTGCCCGGTCGAACGGCTCGACGACGCGATCGAGGCGAAGAAGACCGGGTACGAAGCGCACGCCGACGTACGCCGCCGACCACGAGGAAGGCGACGGCGACGACCACGATCCAGAGCACGCTCAGCGACCGAGACCGAGCCCTCGGTGACGAGGCGGACGACGACCGTCAGGACGACGAGGCCCATCACGTCGTCGGCGACGGCGGCGCCGAGCACCATGCGGGCCTCGGTGGTGGCCAGGGCCCGGAGGTCACCGAACACCCGGGCCGTGATGCCGACGCTCGTCGCGGTCAGCGCGGCGCCGACGAACAGCGCGTCCTTGCTGGTCATCCCGATCGGCGCTGCCGAACGCGGCGCCGCCGACCATCGGGACGATGACGCCGACGGTCGCGACCATGCAGCGAGGCGCGGCCGACCTTGCCAGCTCGCTCAGGTCCATCTCCAAGCCCGACCTCGAGCAGGAGCAGGATCACGCCGATCTCGCCGAGCGTGCGCAGCACGTCGTCGGCTCGACGAAGTCGAGCACCGACGGCCCGATGAGGATGCCGGCGACGATCTCGCCGACGACGGCCGGGATGCCGATGCGCTCGGAGATCTCCGCCGCCACCTTGGCCGCGACGAGCACGATCGAGGATGTCGGAGGACCGGTCGATGTCCATGGTGACGCGTCATCTGCAGACTTCCGAGTACATGCAAGGGTGGCCGGCGACCCGGCGTGCGGCGCCGGAGCGCACCCGTACGACCAGGTGACGATGCGGTCGGTCGAGCTAGGACGGCAGCTCGGTGCCTCGCCGGATCCGCGAGCTGCTGGTCCTCGAGTCCGAGGGCAGCTCCCCGTGAACTCGGGGTAGGCGAGCACGCCCATCTCGGGGAGGTCCAGGCCGTCGAGCTCGACTCGGCTGTCGGCCGGATGCCGCCCTTCATGACCGTGTTCTGGATCTTGAAGAAGAGGAAGGCGATGCCGAACATCACGGTGCAGATCGTCGAGCGCGCCGATGACCTGGGCACCGAGCTGACGCCAGCCGTCGCCGCCGTAGAGGATGCCGGTGACGCCCTGCGTCGCGTCCGCGTACTCGCGTGCCGTTCCAGCCCTGCGCCGTACTGGCCGTCGGCGAAGATGCCGACGCACAGCACGCCGAAGATGCCGCAGACGCCGTGCACCGCGATGGCGCCGACCGGGTCGTCGATCCTCGCTTCTCGATGAACCACGACCGCCTCGATCGACGAGCACGCCGGCGATGATGCCGATGACCGCCGCCGCCCAGGGCTGCACGAACGCGCACGGCGCGGTGATCGCCACCAGGCCGGCGAGCATGCCGTTGGCCATCATGCCCGGGTCGGGCTTGCCGGCCCGGCGCCATGACCCAGAACATCGCCATCGACGGCACCGAAGGCGGCGGCGATCGCCGTGTTGGCCGCGACGACGGCGAACCGGATGTCGGTGGCCGCGAAGGTCGATGCGGCGTTGAAGCCGAACCAGCCGAACAGCAGGATGAACGTGCCGAGCATCGCCATCGGGATGTGGTGGCCGGGCAGCGTGCGCGGCTTGCCGTCCTTGCCGTGAACTTCCCGATGCGGGGCCCGAGCACGATCGCGCCGGCCAGCGCGGCGACGCCACCCATGGTGTGCACGACGCCGGAGCCGGCGAAGTCGACGTAGCCGAAGCCGAGGTCGCGCTCTTGCCGAGCTTGGCCAGCCAGCCGCCGCCCCACGTCCAGGCGCCGAACAGCGGGTAGTAGATCGCGCCGCAGAACAGGCCCCAGCCGACGAACGCCTTCCACTTCCACCGCTCGGCCATCGCGCCGGTCGGGATCGTCGCCGTCGTGTCCATGAACGCGACCATGTAGAGGAAGAACGCCAGCACGCCGGCGCGTGTACGCAGCCTGCCGATGCCGGCGAGCGCGAAGCCGCCCTTCCACAGGAACACCCAGTTGCCGGAGCCGATCAGCGTGCTCGCCGACCGGCTTGTCGAAGCCGATGGCGCGGCCACGTGAAGCCGCCGAACATGAACGCGTAGCCGACGAGGAAGTAGGCGACGAAGCCGAGGCCGAAGATGGCGAAGTTCGTGGACACGACGTGCGCGGCGTGCTTGGCCCGGCAGAAGCCGGTCTCGACCAGCGCGAAGCCGGCCTGCATGAAGATGACGAGCACGGCGCCGATGACGACCCACAGCAGGTTGATCTGGATGCCGAGATCGGGCGCCGGCGACCCCGTGTCTTGCGCGAACGCCGGAGCCGCGGTGAGGAGCACCGTCGCTCCCACCACCCCCGCGGCCGCTAGTCCGTACTTCCGCATTCGCATTCGCGCCTCCCGACCGTGAACCTGACGTCGGGGTGAACCTACGGACGTGCCGTTTCCCCGAAGTGTGCCGGGGGTTACGCGTCCCCGCGCTTTGTCTTGACGCTTTCTGACTAGCAGGAAGCAGTGAGCGGTTCTGCCGTGGGCATCTCGGTTGCGTCAGAGATCAGACAGATGTCGGTCGTCAGTTCGAAACAGGCGGGACATTTCTCAGAAATGCCCACTTCGTACGGTTCCCGTCGTCATCTCTCGGATCGCCTGTGCAGTCACTCGTCTCTGACCCGCCGCCGAGCGCACGATCGTCCGTCTCTCGTCGACGGCGTGCTGCGCTATCGAAGGTCGATCGTGATGCTCAGCTTCACCGAGGAGCGGTTGATGCTGCTGCTGCTCGGTCCGGGTCGATCGCAGTGAGCAGAGTCGATGCCGCCGCACATGCGGCTCCCGGTCGAGTCGTCACCGCGCGGCGTTCGACTCGGTCGTGGCACGACTGCGAGCGAAGCTCCACGGCACCGGGATCACGATCCGGTCGGCGTCGTCTCGGAGTCTCGTCCTCCGAGCTCTCGGGCTGACCGCCCTTCGGGCAACCGGAGGGTGAACGTCACCTCGCGCCGCCGTCGGCACAGCCGATGTTTTTTTTTTTTTTTTTTTTTTTTTTTTTTTTTTTTTTTTTTTTTCGAGCTCGCTCTTCGATCGATCGCTTCTGTGCAGCTGCGACACGAAACATTCTACCCGCGTGCGCTATTCTTCCATGAGCCAGAGCCGCTCCGTCCACGATCAACTCCTTGCGCTCACGATCACTCGCCTCAGCTCAGCTCCACCCTCCAGCCCCTATCAACCAGCCGCTCCTACCGTTCTCGCGCCCACTGTCGCCACGCGATGAAGCGTCACGCCGCGTCGGCGATCAAGGCAGATCTGAGGAAGCCGAGCAGCTCGCGGCGCCGCATCGCGAGCGAACGCAACGTGGGATCGATGCCGACGGCGCGCAGCACCTCCACCTCGGTCGCGACACCGATCACCGCCGAGTACGCGGAGAGCAGCACGAGCCGGGCGTCCTGACGGCGCATCGTCCCGTTGTCCATCTCGGCTTCGAGGAACAGACGCGCCCGTTGCACGAGTGGGTCGAGTGCCTCGGTCAGCCTCGTGGCCGGTGGAGGGCCGAGCCGGCTGACCTCGCGCAGCAGGCCGAGAAGCTCCGGGCGGCGGAGCGCGAGCCGGAACACCGAGCGCACCACCGCCTCGACTCGAGCCCATCCCTCGCCCGCCCTGACCAACGCGTCCTCGAGCGCCGCCGAGAGCTCCCTCGCGCTTCGGTCGATGACGGCTGCGAGAAGCGCCTCTTTGGTCGGGAAGTAGTAGAGGATGGTCTGCTTGCGCACCCCGAGCTCTCCCGCGATCGAATCGAGCGAGCTGGCCTCGTACCCGCGGGTCCCGAACGACGCCAGCGCCACGTCCAAGATGCGGTCGCTCGTGGCCATCGGGGCGAGGCTACGGCTGTCGCTGACCCTCTGTCTACCGATTGGTAGACGGTCCCTACCAGTTGGTAGACAGGCCCTACCATTTGGTAGATACTGGTGTCGATGATCCAGCAGGCCCTCGCCGGCCGGCGCATCGCCGTCACCGGATCCACCGGGTTCCTCGGCACCGCAGTCGTGGAGCGGCTCCTGCGCGCCGTGCCCGACTGCACCCTCGTGCTCCTCGTCCGCTCGGGTCGCCGCACGTCCGCGGCGCAGCGCGTGCAGCGCGAGATCATCCGCAACGACGCGTTCGACGCGCTGCGATCGATCCTCGGTGACCGCTTCGACGAGGAGATCGCGCGCCGGGTCACAGTGATCAGCGGTGACGTGAGCACCGACGGACTCGGGCTCGACGACGCGGGTCGCGAGGCACTCGCCTCCTGCGAGATCGTCATCCACTCCGCGGCGACGGTGTCGTTCGACTCGGCGATCGACGACGCAGTCGAGGTGAACCTGCTCGGCCCGGTCCGCATCGTCGAGACGCTGCACAGCCTCGGCGTGCGACCGCATCTCGTGTCGGTGTCGACCTGCTACGTCGCCGGCAACCGTCGCGGCGACGCGCCCGAGCAGCTCGTCAGTGACGGCCCCTTCGACCTCGGCGTCGACTGGCGGCTCGAGGTCTCCGCCGCGCGCCGCGCACGCTGCGGACGCCGATGCGGCGAGCCGCGACCCCAAGCGGCTCGCAGGCTTCCGCTCGGGGGCACGCAACGAGCTCGGCGCGGCAGGCACTCCCGCGCTCGCAGCGAAGACCGAGCAGCTACGCCAGCGTTGGGTGTCCGATCAGCTCGTCCAAGCGGGTCGCTCGCGCGCGGCGTCGCTCGGCTGGCCCGACGCGTACACGTACACGAAGGCACTCGGCGAAGGCGCGCTCACCGAGATGAAGGGCGACGTGCCCGTGAACATCGTGCGCCCGTCGATCATCGAGTCAGCGCTGCTCGAGCCGAGGCCGGGCTGGATCCGCGGCTTCCGCATGGCCGAGCCGGTGATCATCTCCTATGCGCGTGGCCTGCTGAAGGAGTTCCCGGGCGTGCCCGAGGGCACCGTCGACGTGATCCCTGTCGACCTCGTCGTCGGCGCGATCTGCGCGGTCGCCGCGCTCGGCCCCGAGCAGGCGCCCCCGATCGTGCAGGTCGCGTCGGGCTCGACCAACCCGTTGCGCTATCGCGGTCTCGTCAACCTCGTGCACCAATGGTTCAGCGAGCATCCGCTCTACGACAGCGCCGGACAGCCGATCGTGGTCGCGCCGTGGTCGTTCCCCGGCCGCGGCAAGGTGCAGGGGCAGCTCAACCGGGCCAAGCGCCTGCTCGAGCGGGCCGAGAAGGCGTTCACGGTGCTCCCGGTGCGAGGCGAGGCGGCGCAGGTGCCCGCCCGCTTGGAGGAGCGTCGGTCTGACATCGAGCGAGCGCTGAGCTACGTCGAGCTGTACGGCGCGTACGCGGAGTGCGAGGCGATCTATCGCGTCGACCGCTTGATGGAGGTCTGGGATCACCTCGACGACGACGACCGCGCGAACTTTGCGTTCGACCCGCGAGCGATCGACTGGACGCACTACGTCACCGAGGTGCACCTGCCGTCAGTCGTGCAGCAGGCGCGGGTGCGCACGACGCCCGGCGGTCGCAGTGGCCCGTCTCGCGAAGATCGGCTGCGTGCCGCGGTCCTGTCACCCGGGCGTCACCTCGCGGCGTTCGACCTCGAGAACACGCTCATCGCCTCGAACGTCGTCGAGTCGTACGCATGGCTCGCGAGCCGTCGGCTCGACAAGGACGATCGGCTCCGTCTCATCGCGAAGACGGTCCGCGAGGCGCCGACCCTCCTCGCGCTCGACAAGAAGGACCGGGGCGACTTCCTCCGCTACTTCTACCGGCGCTACGAGGGCGCGTCGGTCGATCAGCTCGACGAGGACGCCACCGAGCTGATGAGCGCGCTCATCCTCACCAAGTCGTTCCCGGCCGCGATCAGGCGGGTGCGCGAGCACCGCGCACTGGGGCATCGCACGCTGCTGATCACCGGCGCGCTCGATCTCGTCGTGAAGCCGCTGATGCCGCTCTTCGACGACGTCGTGAGCGCGCATCTCGGCGTCACCGCCGACGGGAAGTACACCGGCGAGCTCGTCGACGTGCCGCCGACCGGAGAGGCACGCGCCCAGGTCATGGCCGACTACGCGGCCGCCGAGGGCCTCGAGCTCAGCGAGTCGGTCGCGTACGCGGACTCGTCCTCCGACCTCCCGATGCTCGAGGCAGTCGGCTTCCCGGTAGCGGTGAACCCCGAGGTGCGCTTGGCGACGATCGCCCGCAAGCGTGGGTGGCTCGTCGAGCAGTGGTCGAAGTCGTCCGGCGCATCTCGGCCACTCCTGCCGATCGGGCCTGCGCACGCGACCGTCGCGAAGATGCGACGTCCCCGCCCGCTTCGCGAGGCCCGCTCGGTGAAGGCGCTGCTCTTCGAACGGAAGGTCGCGCGCTATGCCGCCGCGCGCGTGGCGAGCGAGGTGCTGCCCGGCGGCGGCGCTCGAGTGGGTCCGCTGCGCCTCGTCGACACCGATCCGCCCGACCTTCCGGGTCCGGGTTGGGAACGCATCCGGCCGCGTCTCTCGGGCATCTGCGGCAGCGACCTCGCGACCGTGGACGGCCGATCGACGCGGTACTTCGACCCGATCGTGTCGTTCCCCTTCGTGCCCGGTCACGAGGTCGTCGCCGACCGCGACGACGACACGCGGGTCGTCATCGAGCCGGTGCTCGGTTGCGTCGCGCGAGGTATCGCTCCCCTCTGCGCCGCGTGCGCACGCGGCGACCTCGGCAACTGCGAGCGCATCGCGTTCGGGCACATCGAGCCTGGCCTGCAATCCGGCTTCTGCTGCGACACGGGCGGCGGCTGGTCGACGTTCATGGTCGCCCACGAGTCGCAGCTGCACGCGGTGCCGGCCGAGATGAGCGACGACGCCGCGGTCATGGTCGAGCCGACAGCGTGTGCGGTGCATGCGGTCATGGCGAACGTCGAACCCGGGGGGGTCGTCGCGGTGCTCGGCGCGGGCACGCTCGGACTCGGCGTCACCGCTGCGCTGCGGCAGCACGCGGCACCGCAGACGCTCATCGCGGGAGCGAAGCACGCGCAACAACGGGCGCTGGCCGCGGACCTCGGGGCCGACCTCGTCGTCGAGCCCGACGAGCTCACCCGGGCGGTGCGCCGTGCGACCGGATCGCTCGCCGCGGGAGCGCAGCTCACCGGCGGCGCTGACATCGTCCTCGACTGCGTCGGTTCCGAGAGCTCGATCGCCGACGCGCTCGCGATGGTCCGGCCTCGCGGCGCGGTGGTGCTCGTGGGGATGCCCGGCTCGGTCAAGCTCGACCTCACGACCCTGTGGCACCGAGAGACCAAGCTGGTCGGCGCGTACGCGTACGGCACCGAGACGCTGTTCGACGGCACCCAGCGGCGCACGTTCGACCTGGCCTTCGACCTCGTGCGCACGGCGCGGCTCGAGCGACTCGTCTCGGCCACCTACCCCTTGTCGCGCTACCGCGACGCGATCGAGCACGCCGCGACCGCTGGCCGGCGCGGCAGCGTGAAGATCGCGTTCGACATGCGCAACGAACGCGAGAGGAACCGCTGATGCCCCGCCCCGGGTTCGTCCTCGACGTCGATCGCTCCACTCCCCCGCTGCTCTTCCACCACGGCGAGGGCCTTCGGCTCCACAAGCTCCCCGCCGGCTCACGCGCCGTCTACCCGCCGGAGCCTCTCGAGGGCGTGGACGACGTCGACGGCGCGATTCGCGACGCGCTCTTGCACCCGCTCGACGCCGAGCCCCTCCCGGCGCTGCTCCATTCCGGCATGAAGCTCACGATCGCGTTCGACGACATCTCGCTGCCGCTTCCGCAGATGAAGCGCCCCGACATCCGCCAGCGCGTGATCGAAGCCGTGCTCGACCTGGCGGCCGACGCGGGCGTCGACGACGTCGAGCTCATCGCCGCGCTCGCTCTCCACCGCCGGATGACCGAGGCCGAGCTGCGGCGCGCGGTGGGCGACCGCGTGTACGACGCGTTCGCTCCTTCGGGCCGCCTGTACAACCACGACGCCGAAGATCCGGCGGCGATGGCGTTCCTCGGCACCACCGACAAGGGCGAAGAGGTCGAGATCAGCAAGCGGGCCGCCGAGTCCGACCTCCTCATCTACGTGAACATCAACCTCGTCGCCATGGACGGCGGCCACAAGTCGGTGGCCACGGGGCTCGCGTCGTATCGGAGCCTTCGCCACCACCACAACGTCGACACGATGCGCCAGAGCCGCTCGTTCATGGACCATCACCACAGTGAGCTGCACTCGTCGAACTGGCGAATGGGGCGGCTCATCGCGGACAGCGGTGTCAAGGTGTTCCAGATCGAGACGACGCTCAACACCGACACGTTCCCGAAGCAGTTCGACTTCCTGCAGAAGCGCGAATGGGAGTGGTCCGCGCGTGATCGGGCCATGTTCATCGGCGCGTCGAAGTCGCTCGAGCGCACGCCCCGCAAGATGGCGCGGTCGATCTTCCAGTCGCTCGAGGCGCCCTACGCGCTGACCTCGGTGCAGGCAGGTGAGGTCGAAGCCGTCCACAAGCGCACGCTCGAGTTCGTGCACAAGCAGCAGCTCGTGTCGGTCGAAGGCCAGAGCGACGTGCTGCTCATGGGCTTGCCGTTCCTCTGCCCGTACAACGTGAACTCGGTGATGAACCCGATCCTGGTCGCGTGCCTCGGCCTCGGGTACTTCTTCAACCTGTACCGCGGCAAGCCGCTCGTGCGTGAGGGCGGGGTCGTGATCATGGGGCATCCCACCCCGTGGGAGTTCCACCCCGTGCACCACCCGAGCTACATCGACTTCTTCGAGCAGGTGCTCGCCGACACGACCGACCTCGACGAGATCCAGGCCAAGTACGAGAAGAGCTTCGCCGAGGACGAGTGGTACCGGCACCTCTACCGCACGTCGTACGCCTACCACGGCGTGCACCCCTTCTACATGTGGTACTGGTGCGCGCACGCGCTGCAGCACCTGGGTGATGTGATCGTGATGGGCGGCGATGCGCGCGCGGTGCGCCGACTCGGCTTCCGTCCTGCATCGACGCTCGACGACGCGTTGGAGATGGCGAGCGACGTCGTCGGCCGTCACCCGTCGATCACGTACATGCACAACCCGCCGATGTTCCTCTCCGAGGTCACGTGAGGCCCCCCGCCGAATTCCTTGGTGACTTCCGCTCGCTGGTGGCGAAGACCACCAAGAGAACGAGCTTCGGGTTCCCCTACCGCGCCGCCGCGGTGCCGAGGGGCGTCGAGCCGCTGCCCGAGAAGGGGCGCACTGGCGGCGACTACGAGACCGACTGGTCACGGCGCCTGCCGGCTCGGATGGCACGAGTGCTGATCGTCGAGGGTCCGATGCGGGGGCTCGTGCGAGCGGTCGCGCATCCGGAGCGAACGGGGTTCGACCGGCTGTCCGACCTCGACGAGGATCGCCCGGTCATCTTCGCGGCGAACCATCACAGCCATGTCGACGCCCCGCTGCTCATCACCTCGATCCCCGAGCCGTGGCGCCACAAGCTCGTCGTCGGCGCAGCCGCGGACTACTTCTTCGCGACCCGGGCGACCGGCGCGCTGTCGGCGCTCGCGATGGGTGCGATCCCGATCGACCGCACGCGCGTGAACCGCAAGTCGGCCGATCTCGCCGCCGAGCTGATCGAGGACGGCTGGAGCATCCTGATCTTCCCGGAGGGAGGCCGGAGCCCCGACGGGTGGGGCCAGCCGTTCCGCGGTGGTGCGGCCTACCTCTCGGTGCGCACCGAGGCGCCGGTCGTGCCGATCCACCTCGAGGGCACCGGCCGGATCATGGGCAAGGGCATGAACCGCCCGCGCCCGGGACGCACGCTCGTGACGTTCGGCAAGCCGATGCGACCACAGCCCGGCGACGACGCGCGGTCACTCGGCTCGCGGATCGAGACGGCGGTGTACGAGCTGGCCGACGAGAGCGCCACGGATTGGTGGTCGGCGCGACGGCACGCGGCGCGACAGCTGACGCCCGTGCTCACCGGACCCGAAGGACCGTCGTGGCGCCGCGCATGGGCGCTCGGCGATCGCAAGGGCCGGACCCGCCGGCCGAGCCGCGCCTGGCCCGATCTCGACTGAGCGCACTGCAGGCGGCGCCGGCGCGTACGTTTGGCGCCATGACCATCCGCCTTCGCCAAGTCGCCCTCGTCGCCCGCGACCTCGAGCCCACCGTCGACTCGTTGAGCAAGACCCTCGGTGTCGACGTCTGCTACCGCGATCCCGGCGTCGCCGAGTTCGGTCTCGTGAACGCGCTGTTCGCGATCGGCGACGCGTTCCTCGAAGTCGTGTCGCCGCAGCAGGAGGGCACGACCGCCGGCCGTCTGCTCGACAAGCACGGCGGTGACTACGGCTACATGGTGATCATGCAGCTGTCCGATCTCGAAGAGGCGCGCGCGAGGCTCGACGGGCTCGGCGTCCGCGTCGTCTGGAAGGCAGACCTCCGCGATGCCGCCGGCACGCACCTGCACCCGAAGGACGTCGGCGGCGCGATCTTGTCGCTCGACTGGATGGCGACACCCGAGAGCTGGAAGTGGGCCGGCCCCGAGTGGGAGAAGCACGTCGACACCGACACGGTGACCGCGATGAGCGGCGTGATCGTCGCGGTGCCCGATCCCGAGGCGACTGCGACCAGGTGGGCCGACGTGTTCGGCGTGCCCGCATCGGGCGCACACATCGCGCTCGACCACGACACCTCGATCTCGTTCGTGAAGAGCGAACGGGCCGAGGACGAGGGCGTGTGCGGCATCGAAGTCAAGGCCGCCGACCGAGCGCGCGCCGGGGAGACGTCATCGATCTGCGGCATCGACGTGAAGTTCGTCTGATGCGTTACGGAGTGGCCATCCCCCACGCGAACCGCTTCGCGTCCGGGAGCGCACTCGACCGCATGGCCGCGGTCGTCGAGGACCTCGGCTTCGACTCGATCTGGACGAGCGACCACATCATCGTCCCCGAAGGATCGAGCTACATCCCCGAAGTCATGCTCGAGCCGCTCGCCACGCTCAGCCACCTCGCGGCGCGGACGAGTCACGTCACCCTCGGAGTGAGCGTGCTCGTCGTCCCGTACAGAGACCCGGTGTTCACCGCGAAGTACCTCTCGAGCCTCGACGTCATCAGCGGCGGCCGTCTGGTGCTCGGCGTCGGGATCGGGTGGCTCGAGCAGGAGTTCCGAGCACTCGGCGCGTCGTACGAGGAACGGGGTGCGCAGACCGACGAGTACCTCGCCGTGATGCGCGACCTCTGGGAGACCGAGACCTCGTCCTACGACGGCAAGTGGAAGCAGTACGAGAACATGCGCATGTTCCCCAAGGCCGCGCCCGAGCGTCGGGGGACGATCCCGATCTGGGTTGGCGGCAACACCGCGCCCGCGCATCGCCGCGCCGCCAAGCTCGGTGACGGCTGGCATCCGATCAACATGAGCCCGTCCGAGCTCGGCGCCGGCGTCGTCGCCTACAAGGCTGCGTGCGCAGATGCAGGACGCTCGCCGGGGCCGGTCTGCCTGCGTCACATGCCCGGCCGTCCGGGGAGCGAGCAGCGCGCGGTGCTCACCGGCACACCCGACGAGCAGGCCGGCGACATCCGCGCCTACGCCGAGGCAGGCCTCGACGAGCTCATGCTCTCGATGCCGTGGCGCTCACTCGACGACCTCGCCACGAGCCTCCGCGCGTTCATGCGCGAGGTCGTCCCGCGCTCGGGTTGTGAGCGGCGAGCAGTCGCGTCCGGCGAGCGCTCAGCCGGGTCGCATCGTGATGCTGATGCGCGGGCCGACGAGCGTTGCGGGCGACACCTTCGGCACGCAGTGACGCCACTGGCGCTGGCAGTCGCCGCCCATCACGAACAGGTCGCCGCGGCCGAGCTCGAACGTGCGTGACGGACCGCCCGCAGCGGGCTTGATGAGGAAGCGGCGGCGGTGCCCGACCGACACGATGACCACGAGGCCATCGGACCGATCGCGCAAGACCCGGTCGCCGTGCCACGCCACGCTGTCGTGGCCGTCGCAGTAGAGGTTGCACCACACGGAGCCGAACGTGACGCCGTAGTGCTCGCCGAGCGCGGCGGCCATCGCGTCGATGTACGGGAAGTCGTAGCGCTCGCCGAGCGCGAAGCCCGCGGTGCTGCGGGGCTGCTCGAGCGTGCGGTCGTACATCTGCACCTCGGGACGAATCCACGTGAGGCGGTCGAGCAGCTCGTCGAAGACTTGGTCGGAGCCTTCGAGCCAGCTCGGGAGGTGGTCGAGCCAGCAGCGCTCGTCGAGGTCGATTCGGACGCAGGCGCGAGAGCGACGGATCGAACGCGGGAGTGCCCGCGTCGAGCAGTGAGCCCTGGACGAACATGTGTTCGATACTATCACTCCGAACCACCGGTAGCGTTCGCGAATTATGGAGCGTTGGGGGTCACCGATCGCGAGGTGGACCCTGCTCGCGGCGGTCCTCGGCTCGGGGATGGCCTTCCTCGACGGCACGGTCGTGAACGTCGCGCTCCCGACGATCGCCGTGGACCTGCACGCCGATCTCGCCGACCTGCAGTGGGTGCTCGACGCCTACCTCGTGACGCTCACCGCCCTCCTGCTCCTCGGCGGCGCGCTCGGCGACAAGTACGGGCGTCGTCGCGTCTTCATGATCGGCGTCGCTGCGTTCGCAATGGCGTCGGCCCTGTGTGGCGATTGCTCCGACGACCGAGACGCTCATCGCGGCCCGGGCGCTTGCAGGGAGTCGGAGCCGCCCTGCTCGTGCCGGGCAGCTTGGCCCTGCTTTCGGCGACGGTCCGCCAGGAGGATCGAGGGCGCGCGATCGGTGCGTGGTCGGGGCTCGTGGGCGTTGCGAGCGCGGCGGGGCCCTTCGTCGGCGGATGGCTCGTCGACGCTGCGTCGTGGCGGTGGGCGTTCTTCATCAACTTGCCGCTGGCCGGACTCGTGCTGTTCGCCGCTCGGCACGTGCCCGAGAGCGTCGATCCGGACGCGCCGCGTCATCTCGACCTGCTCGGGGCGACGGCGGTCGCCTTCGGTCTCGCGTCCCTGACCGCCGGGCTCATCGAGGCGGGCGGCGAGTGGTCTGCGCCGACCATCGTCGGCCGTCATCGCCGGCATCGGCCTCCTCGTCGCGTTCGTCGCCATCGAGCGACCGCTCCCCTGCCCCGATGCTCCCCCTCGACCTCTTCCGCTCGAGGCAGTTCAGGGGCGCGAACCTCGTCACGCTCGCCGTCTACGCCGGCCTCGGCGGGGTGTTCTTCTTCGTCGTCGTGAACCTGCAGGCGTCGCTCGGCTACTCGGCGCTCGAGTCCGGTGCCGCGTTGACGCCGGCAACCGGAGTGATGCTCCTCCTGTCAGCGCGCATGGGCGCGATCGCTCAGAAGACCGGCCCTCGGCTTCCGATGACGATCGGCCCTGCGATCGCCGCGGTCGGGCTCGCCCTTCTCGGACAGATCGAGGCCGGCGACCAGTACGTCACGGCGGTGCTGCCCGGCGTGTTGCTCTTCGGCCTCGGCATGTCGATGACGGTGGCACCCCTCACGGCCGCGGTGCTCGGTGCGGTCGAGGAACGCCACCTCGGCATCGCATCTGCGACGAACAACGCCGTCGCTCGGCTCGCCGGACTCCTCGCAGTCGCGATCATTCCGTCGATCGCGGGCTTCGAGCTCACGGGTGGGGGCAGTTCACTTCCCGGCTACCCGATGGCAATGCGGATCTCCGCTGCGCTCGCCTTGTCCGGATCGGTGATCGCGTTCCTCACGATCGATCGGGGGCGGCAGGTCAGCTCGGTGCACCCAACCCATCCTGCCAGTCCTGCCAAAGCCCTGCTCTCGTCGAGGTCGGGCCGCCAGTAGCCTCCGCCGAGTGAGCGGCGACAAGAGCAACGACATCCCGACGCAGAGCCCGAGCCATCACCCGCCGACCGGCCGCCTTCCTGCCGTCTTCGACCTCGCGTTCCTCACCGACGTCGAGGACGTCACCGAGCTGATCCTCGTGCGCCACGGTGAGCAAGACATCGCGGGCTTCCCGAACGCACCCGTCGGCGACGCGATCGATCCTCCGCTCTCTGCGCGAGGCAACAAGCAGGCCGAGGCGGTCGGCCTTCGCTTCAGCACGCAGCACATCGACGTCGTCTACTCGAGCAACCTCGAACGAGCCCATGAGACCGGGCTACCAGATCGCCCGGCATCACGGCCTCGAGCCGATCGTGCTCGAAGACCTCCGCGAGGTCGAGGTCTTCCGCGACATCCCACCCGACCGCCTCGCCGTCGACTTCGTCGGCCGTCAGCTGCTGCTCGGCATCCGCCAGCGGATGCTGAACGAGAAGAGCTGGGACGTCTATCCGTACTCAGAGTCGAGCTTCGACTTCCGCAAGCGCACGGTGAACGCGATCGAAGGCATCCTCGCGACCCATCCCGGCGAGCGCATCGTGGTCGCGTGCCACGGCGGCGTCATCAACGCGTACATCGGCCACATCATCGGCGTCGACTACGACATGTTCTTCCGCCCCGCGCACACGTCGGTCAACGTCGTGCTCGCCGGGCACGGTCTGCGCGCGCTTGCGCTCACTGAACGACGTGCATCACCTCGAGGCCGACGCGCTCGTCAGCCACTGACGCTCAGACGAGCGGGCGAGTCGTGGGGAGGATCGGCGCGGGCAGCGTCGTGGCTCCCATCAGCCACTCGTCGACTGACGCGGCGCACGAGCGGCCTTCGGCGATCGCCCACACGATGAGGCTCTGCCCGCGGCCCATGTCGCCGCACGCGAACACGCCGTCCACCGACGTCTGGAAGCCGGCGTCACGGTCGACGTTGCCGCGGGCGTCGAGCTCGACGCCGAGCTGATCGAGCATCGGGCCACGCTCGGGGCCGACGAAGCCCATCGCGAGCAGCACGAGCTCGCACGGCAGCTCGAAGTCGGTGCCCTCGATCTTCTCGAACCTGCCGTCGACCATCTCGACCTCGTGTGCGAGCAGCGCGCGTCACGTTGCCGTCGTCGTCGCCGATGAAGCGCTCGGTGTTCACGCTGTAGACCCGCTCGCCGCCCTCCTCGTGCGCCGAGGACGTGCGGTAGATCATCGACCACTGCGGCCACGGGTTGTTCGGTGCACGGCTGTCGGGCGGCCGCGGCAGGATCTCGAACTGGTGCACCGAGGCCGCGCCCTGACGGTGGACCGTGCCGAGGCAGTCGGCGCCGGTGTCGCCGCCGCCGATGATCACGACGTTCTTGCCGTGCGCCGTGATCGGCGGCTCGTCGATGTCGCCCTCCTGCACGCGGTTCGCGAGCGGCAGGTACTCCATCGCCTGGTAGATGCCGCCGAGCTCGCGACCGGGGATCGGCAGGTCGCGCCACGCGGTCGCGCCGCCGGCGAGCACGATCGCGTCGAACTCCTCGTCGAGCTCCTCGATCGTCACGTCGACGCCGACGGTCGACGCCGGGTCGGAACTCGGTGCCTTCGTCGCTCATCTGCGCGATCCGGCGCTCGAGGTGTCGCTTCTCCATCTTGAACTCGGGGATGCCGTAGCGCAGGAGCCCACCGATGCGATCGGCGCGCTCGAACACGACGACGTCGTGCCCCGCCCGCGTGAGCTGCTGCGCGGCGGCAAGGCCGGCGGGCCCCGATCCGACGACCGCGACGCTCTTGCCCGTCAGCAACGCCGGCGGTTGCGCCTCGATCCAGCCTTCTGCCCAGGCGCGGTCGACGATCTCGACCTCGACCTGCTTGATGGTGACCGGATCGCTGTTGATGCCGAGCACGCACGCGGCCTCGCACGGCGCCGGGCACAAGCCGGCCGGTGAACTCGGGGAAGTTGTTCGTCGCGTGCAGCCGCTCGATCGCCTCGCGCCAGTGTTCGCGGTACACGAGGTCGTTCCAGTCGGGGATGAGGTTGCCGAGCGGGCAGCCGTTGTTGCAGAACGGGATGCCGCAGTCCATGCAGCGACCGGCCTGGTGCTGCAGCGCCTCTTCGGGGAACGGCTCGTACACCTCGCGCCAGTCGCGCAGGCGCACCGGCACCGGCCGCCGCGTCGGACGTCACGCGCGACCACTTGAGGAAGCCGGTGATCTCACCCATGGGACGCCGCCATCACCCGCGCCAGCCGTCTCGGCCTCGCTGATGTCGAGCTCCTCCGCTTCTCGCATGACGTCGAGCACCCGCTTGTAGTCCTTCGGCATGACCTTGTGGAAGTGCGCCAACGCGTCGTCCCACTCGGCGAGCAACGCGTTCGCGACCGCGGAGTCGGTCTCGGCTGCGTGGCGGCCACGATCTCGGCGCAGGAACGCAATGTCGACGTCGTCGAGCGGCTCGAGCTCGACCATCTCGTAGTTGACGAGCGACGGGAACATGCCGGTCGGGTCGTAGACGTACGCGATGCCGCCCGACATGCCGGCGCCGAAGTTGCGTCCGGTCGCGCCGAGCACCACGACGCGGCCACCGGTCATGTACTCGCAGCCGTGGTCACCGACGCCTTCGACGACCGCGGTCGCGCCGGAGTTGCGCACGCAGAACCGCTCGCCGACGACGCCGCGGATCAGGGCTTCGCCACTCGTCGCGCCGTAGAGCGCGACGTTGCCGGCGATGATGTTCTCCTCGGCGACGAACGGCGACCGCTTGTCGGGGAACAGCACCAGCCGTCCGCCGGAGAGCCCCTTGCCGAAGTAGTCGTTCGCGTCGCCTTCGAGCCGCAGCGTGATGCCGCGAGGCACGAAGGCGCCGAAGCTCTGGCCGGCCGAGCCGCGAAGTCGACGTTGATCGTGCCGTCGGGCAGGCCCTCGCCGCCGTAGCGCCGGGTGACCTCGGAGCCGAGCATCGTGCCGACGGTGCGGTTGCACGTTGCGGATCGGCAGCTCGATGTGCACCGGCCGCGCGTCCTCGAGCGCGCGCCTCGCACGAGCGCGATCAGCGTCTGGTCGAGCGCCCGGTCGAGGCCGTGGTCCTGGGTGCGTGCGCACAGCAGCGGTCTGGCCCTCGTGCGGACTCGGCGGCATCTCGAGGATCGGCGAGAGGTCGAGGCTCGTGCCTTCCAGTGGTCGACGGCGGCGCGTGGTGTCGAGCACCTCGGCGTGACCGACCGCCTCGGCGATCGAGCGGAACCCGAGCGCGGCGAGGTGCTCGCGCACCTCCTCGGCGATGAACTCGAAGAAGTTGACGACGAACTCGGGCTTGCCGGTGAACCGCTTGCGCAGCTCCGGGTTCTGGGTGGCGATGCCGACCGGGCACGTGTCGAGGTGGCAGACGCGCATCATCACGCAGCCCGTCACCACGAGCGGCGCGGTGGCGAAGCCGAACTCCTCGGCGCCGAGCAGCGCCGCGATCACGACGTCGCGGCCGGTCTTCAGCTGGCCGTCGAACTGCACGACGATGCGGTCGCGCAGGCCGTTGACGCACCAGCGTCTGCTGGGTCTCGGCGAGGCCGAGCTCCCACGGCGCGCCCGCGTGCTTGAGCGACGTGAGCGGCGACGCGCCCGTGCCGCCGTCGTGGCCCGAGATGAGCACGACGTCGCGTGCGCCTTCGACACGCCGGCGGCGACCGTGCCGACCCCGACCTCGGCGACGAGCTTCACGTGCACGCGCGCCGCGGGTTGGAGTTCTTGAGGTCGTGGATGAGCTGCTTGATGTCCTCGATGGAGTAGATGTCGTGGTGCGGCGGCGGGCTGATGAGGCCGACGCCGGGCGTGGAGTGCCGCGTCTTCGCGATCCACGGGTACACCTTGTGCCCGGGCAGCTGGCCGCCCTCGCCCGGCTTGGCGCCCTGCGCCATCTTGATCTGCAGGTCGTCGGCGTTGACGAGGTACTCGCGACGTCACGCCGAACCGCCCGGACGCCACCTGCTTGATCGCCGAGCGCCGGAGGTCGCCGTTCTCGTCGCGGCGTGTAGCGGTCGGCGTCCTCGCCGCCCTCGCCGGTGTTCGACTTGCCGCCGATGCGGTTCATCGCGATCGCGAGCGTCTCGTGCGCTTCCTTCGAGATCGAGCCGTACGACATCGCGCCGGTCGCGAAGCGCTTCACGATCTCGCTCACCGGCTCGACCTCGTCGATCGGCACCGGCGGGCGCGCGCCCTCGCCTTGAACGTGAAGAGGCCGCGGAGCGTCGCGAGGCGCGTGGACTGGTCGTCGACGAGCTTCGTGTACTCCTTGAAGACGTCGTAGCGCTTGCGCGCGGCGTCGCGTGCTGGAGCTTGAACACCGTCTCGGGGTTGAAGAGGTGGTACTCGCCCTCGCGGCGCCACTGGTACTCGCCGCCGAGGTCGAGGTCGCGGTGCGCGCGCTCGGTCGGGTTCGGCGGGTAGCGCGGTCGCGTGCCGGCGGCGCGACCTCCTCGGCGATCTCGTCGAGCCCGATGCCGCCGAGCCGCGACACGGTGCCGGTGAAGTACTCGTCGACGAGCTCGTGGCCGAGGCCGATCGCCTCGAACACCTGCGCGCCGCGTGTACGACGCGACCGTCGAGATGCCCATCTTCGACATCACCTTGAGCACGCCCTTGCCGGCGGCCTTGATGTAGTTCTTCACCGCCTTGTGCGGGTCGATGCCGGTGAGGCGGCCCTCGATGATGAGGTCCTCGATCGTCTCGAACGCGAGGTACGGGTTGATCGCGCCGGCGCCGTAGCCGATGAGCAGCGCCATGTGGTGCACCTCGCGCGCGTCGCCCGACTCGACCACGAGCCCGACCTTCGTGCGGGTCTTCTCGCGGATGAGGTGGTGGTGCACGGCCGACGTCAGCAGCAGCGACGGGATCGGCGCGAGCTCCTCGGTCGAGTCGCGGTCGGAGAGCACGATGATGCGCACGCCCGCCGCGATCGCGTCGCTGACGCCTCGTGACGCAGCGTGTCGAGCGCCTCGCGCGAGCGCGGCGCCGCCTCCGGCGACGGGGTACAGGCCGGGGATCACGATGCGCCGCGAACTCCGGCATGTCGCCGTCGTCGTTGATGTGGATCGAGCTTCGCGAGCTCGTCGTTGTCGATGATCGGGAACGGCAGCTCGACCTGCCGGCACGACGCCGGTGTCGGCGTCGAGCAGGTTGCCCTCCGGCCCGATCGTGGACGCCGAGCGACGTGACCAGCTCCTCGCGGATCGCGTCGAGCGGCGGGTTCGTGACCTGCGCGAACAGCTGCTGGAAGTAGTCGAAGAGCAGGCGCGGCCGGTCGGACAGCACGGCGATCGGCGTGTCGGTGCCCATCGAGCCGAGCGCCTCGCCGCCGGTCGCGCCATCGGCGCGACGAGCATCTTGAGCTCCTCGTGCGTGTAGCCGAACGTCTGCTGCCGCCGCATCACCGACTCGTGGCTGTAGACGACGTGCTCGCGGTCGGGCAGGTCCGCGAGGTGGACGAGGCCGCCGTGCAGCCACTCCTCGTAGGGATGCTCGCCCGACAGGTTCGCCTTGATCTCGTCGTCGCCGACGATGCGACCCTGGCTCGTGTCGACGAGGAACATCCGTCCCGGCTGCAGCCGGCCCTTCTTCACGACGCGCGCCGGATCGATGTCGACGACGCCGGCCTCGCTCGCCATGATCACGCGGTCGTCGTCGGTCACCCAGTAGCGACTCGGGCGCAGGCCGTTGCGGTCGAGCACCGCGCCGATCGACGGTGCCGTCGGTGAACGCGATCGACGCCGGGCCGTCCCACGGCTCCATGAGCGACGAGTGGTATCGGTAGAACGCGCGCTTCTCGGCGCTCATCGTCGCGTGGTTCTCCCACGCCTCCGGGATCATCATCAGCACGGCGTGCGGGAAGCGAGCGGCCGCCGAGGTGCAGCAGCTCGAGGCACTCGTCGAAGCTCGCGGTGTCGCTGCCTCCCGGGCGTGACGATCGGGAACGATGCGGCTCGAGGTCGCCGGGGATGCGGTCGCTCTGCGAGCAGCGCCTCGCGCGCCCGCATCCAGTTGCGGTTGCCCTGCACCGTGTTGATCTCGCCGTTGTGCGCGATGTAGCGGTACGGGTGCGCGAGCGGCCACGACGGGAACGTGTTCGTGCTGAGAAGCGGCTGTGCACGAGCGCGAGCGCCGACTCGACCCGCTCGTCGTTGAGGTCGGGGAAGAACTCCGACAGCTGCGGCGTGGTGAGCATCCCCTTGTAGACGAGCGTGCGCGACGACAGGCTCGGGAAGTACACCGACTTGCCGACCTCGTGCTCCACGCGCTTGCGCACCACGAACGCGAGTCGCTCGAGCGTCATCCGGTCGATCGACTGGCCCTGCGCGGCGCCGATGAACAGCTGGCGGAAGCGCGGCATGACCTCGCGGGCGCCGTCTCCGATCATCGAGTCGTCGACCGGCACGTCACGCCAGCCGAGGACGCGCAGCCCCTCGCTGCCGACGATCTTCTCGATGTGGGACACGACCTGCTCGGTGTCGGCGTCGGCGGTCGGCAGGAACGCCATCCCGACGGCGTATTGCCCCGCGGGCGGCAGGGCGAAGTCGACGACCGCCCGCAGGAAGCGGTCGGGGATCTGGATCGTGATGCCGGCGCCGTCGCCGGTGTTCGACCTCGGCGCCCGACGCGCCGCGGTGGTCGAGGTTGCAGAGCGCGCCGATGCCCATCGCGACGATCTCGTGGGTGGCTCGCCCCTTGATGTCGACCACGAACGAGACGCCGCATGCGTCGTGCTCGTAGGCGGGGTCGTACAGGCCGAAGGCGCTCGGGAGGTCGCCGGACCAGGGGGTGTTCAGCTCAGGGCGCGATTCGCGTGTCATCACTGTCCATCCACATCACTCGTTTGGGGTGACGCAGCATGGTGGGACAGCGCTGGCCCGGGCTGCAGTGCCTTCCAGGATAGTCCGGGGCGCGGCCGCGCTCGCCCGATTTGGGCGTCAGGCGGCGAGGTGCTGCCGGTCAGTCTTCGAAGACGGGTCGCGCTTCTCGAAGTAGGCCTTCACGGCTTCGATCTGGTTCGGGCTGCCGATGAGCGAGCGGATCGTGCGCTCCTCGGCCTTGAACCCGTCGGCGAGGCTGACGTCGCCGGCCATGTTGAGCAGCGCCTTTGCCCCGCGCACGGCCTGCGGGCTCTTCGAGGCGATCTCACGTGCGAGCGCGAGGGCGTCGACGAGCGGCGTCTCGCTGACGCGCGTCGCGACGCCGAGCCGCAGGGCCTCGTGCCCGTCGATCATGCGGCCGGTGAACGTGAGCTCCTTCGCGACGTCGAGACCGACGACCTTCGGCAGCAGCTGGGTGCCGGTCATGTCCGGGATGAGGCCCCAGCGCACCTCGAGCACCGACATCTTCACGTCCGGAGCGACGATGCGGATGTCCGCGCCGAGCGCGATCTGGAACCCGCCGCCCAGCGCGACGCCGTGCACGGCCGCGATCACCGGCGCCGGGATCTCCTGCCACACGAACGCCGCCTGCTGACCGGGGTTCGTGATCTCGCCACCTCGACGGGGCGTCACGTTCTCGAGGTTCGTCTCGCTGTCGCCCGCCATCGCCTGGAACGACCCGAAGTCGAGGCCGGCGCAGAACGCACGGCCCTCCCCCGAGAGCACCACCGCTCGGACCGCTGGGTCGGACTTCAGCGCCTCCCCCGTCTCGACCAGCGCCGAGAAGAGCGCGCCGTCGAGCGCGTTCATCTTCTCGGGCCGGTTCATCCGCACGTCAGCGACGCCGTTCTCGATGGTGCAGGTCACTCGGTCAGACATGACACGAGTCTGGCATGCTCCCGTCTCATGAGCCTCCGCCTGAACCTGACCGCGGACGAGGTGCTGACCACCACCCGTTCGGTGCGCAAGCGACTCGACTTCGATCGTCCCGTCGACCGCGCCCTGCTGGAGGAGTGCCTCGAGATCGCGATGCAAGCGCCCACCGGATCGAACAGCCAGGGATGGGCCTGGGTCGTCGTCGAGGATGCCGACAAGAAGAAGGCGATCGCCGACTACTACGGCAAGAACTTCGACCTCTACGCGAACAGCCCGGCGCGAGCGCAGTTCAAAGAGGACGACCTGCGAGCGACACAGGCCGACGCGGTCCGATCGTCGGCGACCTACCTGCGCGAGAACTTCCACCGTGTGCCGTACATGGTCATCCCCGTCATCCGCGGTCGCGTCGACAACCAGCCGGGTGCGGTCTCGGCAGGTTTCTGGGGATCGATCCTCCCGGCCGCGTGGTCGCTCATGTTGGCAGCGCGCGAGCGCGGCCTCGGCTCCGCGTGGACGACGCTGCACCTCCCGAACGAGAAGGAGGTCGCGGAGCTGCTCGGCATCCCCTACGACAAGTGGAGCCAGGCCGGCCTGTTCCCGATCGCGTACACGATCGGCACCGACTTCAAGCCCGCGAAGCGCCTCCCCCTCGAGACCTTCGTCCACTGGGACACCTGGTAGCGCCCACCCGCGCGTTCTCGGTTGCGAAAGTGCGCCACATCTGGCGGGTTCGCGACACAGACCGCGTCGGAAGGGCGCTACAGCGGGTAGATGAGGCTCGTCGGGATGAGGGCGGTGTCGTAGACGACCGTGAGCTCGGCGAAGCGGACGGCGCCGTCGTCGAGGGCGAGGCGGCCGAGGTAGCGGCCGGTCGAGAACACGCGGGTGTCGCCCTCGGGCGGCGTCTCGAACACCGCGTAGCTCGCGGTCACCGCGTCGGGCTCGGGCTCACGGACCGCGCTCACGACGTGGCGCATCACTCGCGGCGCGTACATCGACAGCTCTTGGATCGCGCGGACGCGGTCTTCCATCATCGCCCGGCTCTCGCAGAGCATCAGCGCGAGCGGCAGGCCCCGGGTGAAGTTCTCGCGGGCGACGATGCGATACGTCGCGTCCGTCGGTGAAGAACGACGGCCACTCGTCGAGCGGCCCTTCGTCGAGGACGTCCGCGTACGCCGCGAACAGGTCCGCTGGCGTCACAGGCCCATGACCTCGCGGTAGTACGCGTAGAACGCACGGATCGCCGACTCGGTGACGATGTGGTCGGCCCGCTCGGTGTCGGTGCCGCCCATCTCGACGAACGCCTCGGCATCCGCGTCGACCTCGGCGCCGAGCTGCGCGAGCCGCATCACCTCGCTGTCGTCGATCGACACGAGCCCCGACGGGCCCATGAGGTTCGCCTGCCGGAGCCGCCGCGTGCGCATCTCGGGGTCTTCGCCGGCGTAGCCGAAGAACGTCCACATCAGGTCGAACTCGCGCGGCCCGCGCGGCACGAGCTGGCGCATCGCCAGCGTGTTCGACTGCTGCTGCACGATGAGGTTCGGCCACAGGGTCTGCATCACGACGGTCGCGCTACCCAGGGAACTCGCGCACCGGGTCGAGCAGCCGCGGGTCGTGCAGCTGCACGTCGCGGAACGAGCGCATCTCGCCCGTCGCCTCGCTCGCGGCCGCACCTCGTTCAGACACCAAGCACGCTGTGGCGCCCGCACTCGTCCATCTCGGTGACCGACGGGTTGTCGGCCCGGAACAGGCCGAACGTCACGAGGAAGACGTGCAGCAGCGACGCGTGGTACGGGTCCTTGATGTTCTCGAACATCAGCTTCCAGTTCGCGGGCACGCGCTGACGCATGTAGCCGAGCAGCTCGAGGTCGCGTCCGTCGAAGACGCGATCGAACCAGCCGAGCATCGTCTCGCCGAGGTACTCGTCGAACGCCGGCGGCGAGCCCAGCGACGCGAACACGACACCGTGGCGCGTCGCGACCGGCAGCGACGACGAGCCCGTGATCGGAGAGCTCGAAGTCGTCGGGCATGCCGCCCATCCTGTGCCCACCAGATCCGGTGACGCCCTTGCGGAACGGCGCGGCCAGAAGGTTGCCCCCGAGGTCGTACACCCACTGGTGGTACGGGCACATGAGCTCGTCCGCGTGACCGCTCGGCGCGCGACAGAACGCGACACCGCGATGCGCGCAGCGATTCAGGAACGCGCGCACCGAGCCATCGGGCTGGCGCACGACGACGACGGGCTGCTCCCCGATCCACGTCGAGACGAAGTCGCCCGGAGCCGCGATCTCGCACTCGAGCGCGACGTAGCTCCAGAACGGCCCACCGAAGACGCGCTGTTGCTCGCGCGCGTACAGCTCAGGGTCTGAGTAGACCCAGTACGGGATGCGAGTGACGCCCTCCGCGGGCCACGCGCGCATGTCGAGAGTCTGTCATTCGACCAGGCCCAGGCTGGTCGGCGAAGGGAGGTCGACCACGAACTCGGTGAGGTGCGCCGGGAAGACGTGCACGCTGAGCAGCACCGGGTTGCCGTCGACGTCCCGCGTCACCCGCTCGCACCGCGAGCACCGGCGAGCCGACCGGCACCTCGAGCAGCTTCGCGTCGGCAGGCTCGGCCAGCGCCGCCGCGATCGTCTGCGTCGCGCCACCGATCGTCACGGGAAGCAGCTCGTAGAAGGGGTGCGCGGCGACATCTGCACGCGACAGCGACGCGCCGAGGTCGGCCGGGCACCACACCGTGACGCGGGCGAACGGCACTCCGTCAGCAAGGTTCAGCCGCCGCACCCGGAGCACCTGCTCGACCCCGAGCACGTCGCGCACCCGCGCGTTCGCGGTCACGAAGCCGAAGTCGAGGATCTGGCGCTCCGCGGTGACACCACGCTCGGCGAGCTCGCGCTCGATCGTCGACAGCTGCGCGAGGTTCTGCCGGACACGATCCACCGCGACGAACCACCCGAAGCCCTGCCGCGAGTCGACCAGGCCGGCCTCGCGTAGCGACTCGAGCGCCCGTCGGATGGTGACCCGCGACGCGTCGTACGAGCGAGTGAGATCGGCCTCGCTCGGCAGCAGGCCACCCGCCGCGAACTCGCCCGACTCGACCCGATGCCTGCAGGTCTGCGGCAATCTCGCGGTAGCGGATCTCACGCACTTGTCCTATACTTGTCTACATCACCGCTTGGGTCAACCACAGGAGTGCGACATGGCTGTGACTGCGCAGACGCCGATCGATCTCGTGAACAGCGTGTACGCCACGCTCCCCGACCGAGTGGCCATCGGCCGCAGACGCCTCGGCCGACCGCTCACGCTCTCCGAGAAGATCCTCGTGAACCACCTCCGCGATCCCGAGGCCCAAGACCTCCAACGCGGGCACTCGTACGCCGACTTCCATCCCGACCGCGTCGCGATGCAAGACGCGACCGCGCAGATGGCGCTGCTGCAGTTCATGACCGCGGGCCTCGACGCTGTCGCGGCGCCGACGACGGTGCACTGCGACCACCTCATCCAGGCGAAGGAGGGCGCGGGCATCGACCTGAAGATCGCCGCTCACGATGAACGACGAGGTCTACGACTTCCTCCGCACCGTGTCGGCTCGGTATGGCATCGGCTTCTGGAAGCCGGGCTCGGGGATCATCCACCAGGTCGTGCTCGAGAACTACGCGTTCCCCGGCGGGATGATGATCGGCACCGACAGCCACACGCCGAACGCGGGCGGTCTCGGGATGATCGCGATCGGCGTGGGCGGCGCCGATGCCGTCGACGTGATGACGGGCTTCCCGTTCAACGTGCGGTGGCCGAAGCTCATCGGCGTCCACCTCACGGGCGAGCTCTCCGGATGGTCGTCGCCGAAGGACGTGATCCTGAAGGTCGCCGAGGTGCTCACCGTCGAGGGCGGCACGGGCGCGATCGTCGAGTACTTCGGTCCCGGGCGCGGACACGATCAGCGCGACCGGCAAGGGCACGATCTGCAACATGGGTGCCGAGATCGGCGCGACCACGTCGCTCTTCGCCGTACGACCCGAACATGGCCGCGTACCTCAAGGCCACGGGTCGCGAGGCGATCGCCGACGCGGCGAACGCGGTGGCGAGCGACCTGCGGCCCGACCCCGAGGTCGAGTCCGACCCGAGCCGCTTCTTCGACCGAGTGGTCGAGATCGACCTCAACACGCTCGAGCCGCTCATCAACGGCCCCCACACGCCCGACCTCGCGCACAAGGTGAGCGAGATCGGTGCCGACGCGAAGGCGAACGACTGGCCGCTGCAGATCTCGTCAGCCCTCGTCGGCTCGTGCACGAACTCGTCGTACGAAGACATCACGCGTGCGGCTTCGATCGCGCGGCAAGCGTCGGCGAAGGGCCTCACTGCGAAGACACAGCTCCTCGTCACGCCCGGGTCCGAGCAGGTGCGGGCGACGATCGAACGTGACGGCCTGCTTGCCGACCTCGAGGCCATCGGTGCCACCGTGCTCGCGAACGCCTGCGGCCCGTGCATCGGCCAATGGGACCGCACCGACATGGATCCGAACACGCGCAACACGATCGTCAACTCGTACAACCGCAACTTCCCGAAGCGAAACGACGGCAGCGCGAACACGCTCGCGTTCGTCACCTCGCCCGACACGGTCATCGCGTACGCGCTCGCCGGCACGCTCGACTTCAACCCCCTCACCGACACGATCACGAACGACGAAGGCGTCGCGGTGAAGCTCGATCCGCCGGTCGGTGAGGTGCTGCCGGCCAAGGGCTACGACCCGGGCGAGAGCGGCTTCCTCGCGCCGCCCGACGACGGCGTCTCCGTCCAGGTCGTCGTGAAGCCAGACTCGACGCGCCTGCAGCTGCTCGATCCCTTCCCCCGGTGGGACGGCAAGGACCTGATCGACATGCCCGTCCTGATGAAGGCCAAGGGCAAGTGCACGACCGACCACATCTCCGCCGCAGGCAAGTGGCTCACCTACCGCGGCCACCTCGAGAACATCAGCGGCAACCTGTTCCTTGGGGTCGTCAACGCGTTCACCGGCGCGACCGGCGAAGGCAAAGACCAAGTCGACGGCCAGACGCGGTCGTTCCCCGACATCGCCAAGCACTACGCCGAATCGGGTGTCGCGTGGTGCGCGGTCGGCGATCAGAACTACGGCGAGGGCTCGTCGCGTGAGCACGCGGCGATGGAGCCGCGGTTCCGCAACGGCCGGGCGATCTTCGCTCGCAGCTTCGCCCGCATCCACGACACGAACCTGAAGAAGCAGGGCCTGCTGCCGCTGACGTTCGCCGATCCGGCGACCTACGACCAGATCGGCGAGGACGACCGCATCTCGGTGCACGACCTCGCGTCGCTCGCGCCCGACACGCCGGTGCGGTGCACGATCAACAAGCCGGACGGCTCGACGATCGAGTTCTTCTGCAACCACACGTTCTCCGACGAGCAGATCGAGTGGTTCAAGGCCGGGAGCGCGCTCAACATCATCCGAGCGCGGCGCTAGTCCTCGTCGCCGGTACGGTCGCGTCATGAGTCGTGGCGTCGTCCTGTGGCCCGACGAAAAGACCGCCGCTGTTGTCCGCGGACTGTGGGATGCGCTGAGCGCTCGTGGACTGCCGAGCCTGTCGACCCACACCCATCGACAGCATCAACCCCACTGCTCGCTGACTGTGGCCGAGGGTCTGCCAGCGGACCAGGCTCTCGATGCCCTGGGTGTCGTTCCGTCTCGACCGATTCCGCTTCTCATCGGATCAGTCGGTGTCTTCCCACCTCAGGGCGCGCTGTTTCTCGCGTGCGTAGCGAACCAGGCGTTGCTCGGCGAGCAGCGCCGCGTGCATCTGGCAGTGGTTCCCCTGGCTCTCGAGCCGTGGCCGTACTTCGAGTTCGACGCGTGGGTTCCGCACATCACCTTGTCGATGGGGATGACGTCGGACCAGCTCGCGACCGCGATTCCACTGGTGATGGACCGACTTCCTCTCATGGGCACGTTCGACCACGGTGGTGTCGAAGACGGCACCACGGGCGAGAACTGGCCCGCGCCGTCGCCGAGCTGAGCTAGTCGGTGCCGGGCCGCCTCGTCGTCTCGCTCGTCGGATCGCCCTTGTAGCCCGACGGATAGGTGAGGCGCAGCTCCTCGGCTGTCGGCTCGTGCTGCTCGCGCGCTTCGGCGGGCAGCAACGCCATGATCGCCTCCATGATCCGCTCGGTGTCCTTGTCGATGTTCTTGTACTTGAGCTCGACAGCAGGACCGACGCGCACGCGGATCGTGGGCGGGTTCGTCACGTTCAACACGTTCGGCAGCCGGGCGCTGCGCGGCCACACCTTCTCGGTGCCCCACAGCCCGACGGGGATCACCGGCACGCGCGTGGTGTGCGCGAGACGGGCAGCTCCCCAACGACCCTTGAGCACGGGATCGAAGAACGCCGGGCCGCGCGGGATGGTGCCCTGCGGCATGATCGCCACGAGGTCGCCCGTGTCGAGCGCGGCGACCGCTGCTTTCAACGGCTCGTCCGAGCCGGTGCCTCGATCGACGCGGATGCCACCGAACGCCTTCGCGACCTGACCCACGACGGGGACGTCGAAGACCTCTTTCTTGCCGAGGAAGCGCACGGGCCGGCCCGCCTTCGAGAACAGCATCGCCATCGCGGTGATGTCGAAGTAGCTGCGGTGGTTCGCCGACGATGATGGCCGGACCGCGATTCGGGATGCGCTCGACGCCGGCGATGTCGAACCGCGCGTACAGCACGAGCTCGGGCCGCGTGAACGCCATGGCCACTTGCTGCGGCTCGAAGCCGAGGAACTTCGGGACACCGTCAGGCACGTCGAGGTGGAGCGTAGGCCACCGACGTGCCGACGCGACGAGCCGCAGCCCGGGGTCGGGGTTCACCGCGAACGGATGGCCCACCACCGAGAGGAGAGGCGTGTCGTAGACGCTGTCGGAGTAGAAGTAGCTGCTCGCAAGATCGACGCCGTGCTCGTCGGCCCACTTGCGCACGGCGGCGAGCTTGCCGTTCGCCCACACGAAGTTGCCGACGATCGTTCCGTTGTAGGTGCCGTCGTCCGCCACGCCGTAGCGGGTCGCGACCACGTCGTCGAAGCCGAGCAGATCGGCGAGCGGCTTCACGAGGTCGTACGGCGTCGTCGTGGCGAGCACGAGCAAACGGCCTTCGCTCCGATGCTCGTCGATCACCGCCCGAGCCCGCGGTTGCACGAGGTCGAGCAGCACCACCGCGGCCGACTTCGCCGCTTCGTCCACCAGCGTCTGCCGCCAGCCCCTCGCGACGTTCGCGGCCTGGCGAGCCAGCGCCATGCTCGGGAGCGTCTCCCCGACGCGATTGAACAGCCCGTAGAGCAATCCCTCGCCCGGGATCACGCGGCTCGACACCACCCCCGCCTCGCGGAGCGCCGCGCTGATGACCGGCCCGCTGGCTCCGGCAAGCAGGGTGCGGTCGAGGTCGAAGATCGCTGCGGTCTGGCCCACTGGTGCGCACCTTAGAGACGAGAGCGGGAAAACGGGAAAGGGCCGGCCCTTGGGGGGTTGGCCGGCCCTCTCAACCTGGAGCCCTGCGGTGGGGGGACCGCTTCGGTGGGCTCACATCGAGGTGGATCCGAGGGGGGGCTTGGTCCACTTCGATCTTGTGACGGTCAGTATGCCGTTTCGATGTCTCGATCTGTCCAATAGTTATCTCCGGGGATGCCTATCGCTTTGAGCGATGGGAGTGGCACACTGGCGTCGTGGACGTCCGCCAGCTCCAGGCCCTCGTCGCAGTGGCCGAGCACGGCACGTTCTCGGGCGCGGCGAAGGCGCTGCACACCGTGCAGTCGAACGTCTCGGCCCATGTCGCTCACCTCGAGCGCGAGCTCGACACGACCCTCGTCGACCGTCAGACCGGGCGGCTCACGGTCGAAGGCACCGCAGTCGTGGCGCGGGCGCGTCGGGTGCAGGCCGAGCTCGACTCGATCCGGGCCGACGTCGCCCGCCTCGGCACCGAGCTCAGCGGCGACGTGCGTTTCGGGGTCATCGGGACCACCGCCCGATGGCTCGTGGCCGGCCTCCTCGACGGTCTCCGTGAGAACCATCCCCGGATCCACACCGTCGTGGTCGAAGCGAGCACCACCTCTCTGTCGCTCCAGCTCCTGTCCGGGCACCTCGACCTCGCCGTCGTGAACCTGCCCGCCGACGACGTCGAGCTGGCAACCGAGCAGCTCTTCGAGGAAGACCTGGTGCTCGTCGCGCCCCACGATCACCCCCTGGCCCAGCGCGACCGGGTCACGCTCGCGCAGCTCGGCGACTACCCCCTCCTGCTGAGCGCTCCGGGCACGGCGCTGCGCGACGAGCTCGAGGTGCAGGCGGCCCGGGCCGGGGTGAGGCTGCAGCCCCAGGCGGAGCTCGACGGCGTGCGTCTCGCCGCGTCGCTCGCGTTCCAAGGGTTCGGGGCGGCCGTGCTGCCCGCGACCGCGGTGCCGGCCTACCTCACGGGCCCCTGGAAGCGGCTGCCGGTGCGGGGCCTCGCTCGCCGCAGCGTCGGCCTCGCCTATCGGCGTCGCGGCATGCTCACGCCCCAGGCCGCAAGGAGTCGCCGACATCGTGCGAGGGGTCGTGCGAGCCCAGGCCACGGACCAGCCGGGCCTGCACCTGGCCCTCCCCACACCGGGCTGACCGAAAACGGTCGTAACTTCAGGTCGTGCGCGTCGCGATCCGGGCCGGAACCCGAGGCTGTGTCACCGCGCGCGTCGACGACATCGGCGGCCGTCCTGCGGTCGTCGTCGAGATCGATCCCACCGATCGGAAGGGAGCGCTGAGCTCCGACGACGGCGAGTCCATCGCGATCGCGGCACACATCGCGCTCGCAGAGCGGATCCCGCTCGTCGGCTACATCGCGTCGAGCGGCGCCGACATCGTCGAAGGCATGGCCGCCCTCCACGGCTGGGGACTCGCGGCGCGGGCGCTCGCCGACTGCTCGGGCATCGTGCCGGTCGTGCTCGCGGTGACCGGGCCCGCGGTCTCCGGGCCGGCGCTCCTGCTCGGCCTCGCCGACCTCGTGGTCATGACCGCCGACTCCTACGCGTTCGTGAGCGGCCCGACGATGGTCACCGAGTTCACCGGCGTGCGCATCGACTCGAACGAGCTCGGCGGGGCGCACGTGCACGCCCGGCACACCGGCGCCGCGTCGATCGTCGTCGACGACGTGGAAGCTGCCCAGGCGATGATCGAGCTGCTGCTCGCCTTCCTCCCTGCGCACGCCGACGAAGCACCCCCGCGTTGGCCGACGCGACGATCCTCCCGACCGGCTCACTCCCGAGGCGGGCGACCTGCTCCCCGATGCGTCGACCGGCAGCTACGACGTGCGGTCGGTGATCGAGGCGATCGTCGACGACGGTGATCTCGTCGAGCTGCGCGCTCGATGGGCTCCGAACCTCGTCACCGGCTTCGCGACGATCGCAGGACAGCCCGTCGGGATCGTCGCGAACCAGCCGCTCGCGATCGCCGGCACCCTCGACATCCCGTCATCCCAGAAGGGCGCGCGGTTCGTCGGCTTCTGCGACGCGTTCAACCTGCCGATCATCACCTTGGTCGACACCTCCGGCTTCTACCCGGGGAAGGACCTCGAGTGGCGCGGGATGATCCGCCACGGTGCGCAGCTCGCGTTCGCGTACGCACGGGCCACCGTGCCGCGGATCTGCATCATCCTGCGCAAGTCCTACGGCGGTGCCTACATCGTCATGGACTCGAAGAAGATGGGGAACGACCTCTGCCTCGCCTGGCCGACCGCCGAGCTCGCCGTCATGGGAGCGAAAGGCGCCATCGAGATCCTGCATCGACGGGCCACGCCCGAGGAGCGAGCGCCGCTCGAGGCCGACTACGAGGCGCGGATGCTCAACCCGTTCGTCGCGGCCGAGCGGGGGTACGTCGATGCCGTGATCGAGCCGAGGGACACGCGTGCGGAGATCGCACACGCGCTCGCGATGCTCGACAGCAAGCAGGAGTCACTCGTGGGTCGCAAGCACGACAACTCGCCGCTCTAGATACGCTGACACTGACGACAATCAAGGGGGCTACGAGGGTGGCTGACACCATCACCATCATCGACAACCGCACCGGCAAAGAGATCACGGTCGACATCACAAACGGGGTGTTCCCGTCGTCGAAGCTTCGAGAGCTCGACCCAGACCTGCGGATGTACGACCCTGCGTTCCTCTCGACCGCGGCCTGTGCGAGCGCCATCACCTACCTCGATGGCGACGCGGGCATCCTGCGCTACCGCGGGTACCCGATCGAGCAGCTGGCCGAGAAGTCGACGTATCTCGAAGTCGCGTACCTGCTGCTGAACGGCGAGCTGCCGACCGCCGACGAGCTCGCGCTGTGGACGGCAGACGTCACGCACCACACGTTCATCCACGAGAACATGCGCAAGCGGTTCATGGACGGGTTCCACTACGACGCGCACCCCATGGGGATGCTCGTCTCGGCCGTCGCTGCGCTGTCGACCTTCTACAACGACGCGAAGGACATCTTCGACCCCGAGTCCCGCGACAAGCAGATCCTCCGCCTCATCGCGAAGATGCCGACGCTCGCGGCGTGCTGCCATCGGTTCAGCTCGGGCCTCCCGTTCGTCTACCCCGACAACACGCTGAGCTTCCCGGCCAACTTCCTCAACATGATGTGGAGGATTGGCGAGTACGACCCCGATCCGGTGCTCGTGAAGGCCCTCGACCTTCTGTTCATCCTCCACGCGGAGCACGAGCAGAATTGCGGCACGACCGCGATGCGCGTCGTCGGCTCGGCGCACGCCGATCCGTACTCCGCGTGCGCAGCGGCCGCCGCGGCGCTGTACGGCCCGCTCCACGGTGGTGCCAACGAGGCCGCGGTGCGCATGCTCACCGAGATCGGCTCGGTCGAGAACGTGCCCGCGTTCATCGAGTCGGTGAAGCAGGGCAAGGGGCGGCTGCAGGGGTTCGGGCACCGCGTCTACAAGAACTACGACCCGCGGGCCACGATCATCAAGAAGGCCGCGTACGAGGTGTTCGAGGTCACGGGCATGAACCCACTGCTCGACATCGCGCTCAAGCTCGAAGAGGTCGCGCTGCACGACGACTACTTCGTCAGCCGCAAGCTCTACCCGAACGTCGACTTCTACTCGGGCCTCATCTACCAAGCGATGGGCTTCCCGCTCGAGATGTTCACGGTGCTCTTCGCGATCCCCCGCACCGCGGGCTGGCTCGCGCACTGGGTCGAGCTGCTCGGCGACAAGGACCAGAAGATCTCGCGGCCCCGCCAGGCCTACATCGGCCCGCCGCTGCGCGACTACGTGGCGGTCGACGCGCGGTAGCGAGCGTCGCGTCCGCCGCGGCTGCCGGTCACCGCTTGTCGACGGCAGCGGACCGGGCGGCGCACTGCGCCGCCCCTTTCATGGCTCGATGTCGAGCACGATCTTGCCGACGTTTGCGTTCGACTCCATGTAGCGGTGCGCGTCGACGACCTCGTCGATCGAGAAGTGCCGGTCGATCACCGGCTTCAGCAGGCCCTGATCGAAGAGCGGCAACATCTCGCGCCCGAACTGCCGGCTGATCGCGGCCTTCTCCTCGAGCGGACGCGCGCGCAGCACGGTGCCGACAAGGCGGGCCCGCTTGTAGAGCATCTTGCCGAGCGTGAACGAGGCGTTGCCGCTGCCCATCGCGCCGACCTGGACGATGGTGCCCTTCGTCGCCAGCGCGTCGAGGTTGCGCTCGAGGTACTCGCCCCCGATGACGTCGAGCACGACGTCGACGCCGCGTCCGCCGGTGAACTCGAGGGCCGCGGCCACGAAGTCTTCGCTGGTGTAGTCGACGACGTGATCGGCGCCGAGGGCTCGGCACGCCTCGACTTTCCCCGTCGATGCGGTGACCACGATCGTCGCCCCGATCGCCTTCACGATCTGGATCGCCGCGGTGCCCACTCCAGACGCGCCGGCGTGCACGAGGGCGACTCGACCTGAGGTCAACCCACCCTGCACCACGAGCGCGTCCCATGCAGTGATGAACACCTCGGGGATCGCAGCCGCGTCGCGGGTCGAGACGCTGAACGGGACAGGGAGCAGCTGACGTTCGTGCACCGCCACCTTCTCCGCGTAGCCGCCCCCGCTCACGATCGCCATCGCCGCGTCGCCGATCGCCCATTCGGAGACCCGGTCGCCGCGGTCGACGACCGTGCCCGAAAGCTCCATGCCGGGGATGTCGAACGTCTGCCCGCCGTAGACCAGCTTCGGTCCCGGGTAGAAGCCTCGTCGCTGCAACAGGTCCGCGCGATTGAGCGCGGACGCGGAGACGGCGACGATCACCTCGTCCGGGCCGGGTGTCGGCTCAGGCACGTCCTTCACCTGGAGCACCTCGGGCTCACCGAACGACTCGAGCACGACTGCCTTCACCGCGACATCAGAGCTCCTTCACGAACGCCATCAGGAGAAACCCGGGGAACGGCTCCCAGTCGAGCGCGGTGGTCCGGTCGAACCCGCCGCGCTCGTAGATGCGATGCGCGGTCGTCATCCACTTGATGGTGTGGAGGATGATCCGCGTGCGACCGGTCGCGCGGGCCCGGTCGACGCACCATGTCGTGAGCGCAGTGCCCGCGCCCGATCGCTGTTGGCGCGGATCGACGGCGAGCATGCGGATGCCTGCGGCGCCTGGATCGTCGAACTCGGCGAGCTCGTTCGTGTGGTCGGGCACGTACGTCACGCCGCCCAGAAGCACACCATCGTCGCTCACCGCGACGACGACCTCGGCACCGACCTTCACACGTCGAGCGACATCGCGGAGCTCGTCTTCGTACCCGTCGGTGGCCTCGTGCGGGACGTCGGGGATCGCCCGATACGCCGCGACCGTGAGGTCGCCCAGCGCCTCGTATTCGGCCTCGCGCACCGGGCGGACGATCACGGCGGGCAGCGTAGAGTGCCGCCATGGCCGACAAGATCACGCAGAACGCCGACGGTTCGCTCAACGTGTCCGACGAGCCGATCATCCCCTACATCGAGGGCGATGGCACCGGCGTCGACATCTGGCCAGCGTCGCAGCTCGTGCTCGACGCCGCGGCCGCGAAGTACGGCAAGAAGATCTCGTGGAAAGAGGTGCTCGCCGGCGAGAAGGCGTTCAACGCGACGGGCGACTGGCTTCCCGAGGAGACGGTGCAGTCGTTCCGCGACCATCTCATCGGCATCAAGGGCCCGCTGACCACGCCGGTGGGCGGCGGCATCCGATCGCTGAACGTCGCGCTGCGCCAGATCCTCGACCTCTACGTGTGCCTGCGCCCGGTCCGCTACTTCGCAGGCGTCCCGTCGCCGGTGAAGCATCCGGAGCTCGTCGACATGGTGATCTTCCGCGAGAACACCGAGGACGTCTACGCCGGGATGGAGCTCGAGGCGTTCACGCCCGAGGCGAAGAAGCTCGCCGACTTCGTGAAGAGCGAGTTCGGCTGGAACGTGCGTGCCGACTCGGGCTTCGGCCTGAAGCCGATCAGCGAATTCGGGTCGAAGCGGTTGATCCGCGCCGCGCTGCAATACGCGATCAACCGCGACCGCAAATCGGTGACCATGGTGCACAAGGGCAACATCATGAAGTTCACCGAGGGCGCGTTCCGCGCCTGGGGCTACGACCTCGTCCGCGACGAGTTCAGCGACGTCGCGGTCGGTTGGGACGATTGCGGTGGCAACCCCGGCGACAAGATCCTCGTGAAGGACGCGATCGCGGACATCACGCTGCAGCAGGTGCTCACCCGACCGTCCGAGTTCGACGTGATCGCGACGCCGAACCTCAACGGCGACTACCTGTCCGACGCGCTCGCCGCGCAGGTGGGTGGCATCGGCATCGCGCCGGGCGGCAACATCAACTACGTCACCGGGCACGGCATCTTCGAGGCGACGCACGGCACCGCGCCGAAGTACGCGGGGCAAGACAAGGTGAACCCCGGCTCGGTGATCCTGTCGGGCGTGATGATGTTCGAGCACCTCGGCTGGCAGGGCGCCGCCGACCTCATCATCAAGTCGATGGAAGCAACGATCGCCGACAAGGTCGTGACCTACGACTTCGCCCGGCAGATGGACGGCGCGACCGAGGTCAAGTGCTCGCAGTTCGCGCAGGCCATCGTCGACCGGATGTAGTCACCCCGGCTGCGGCGGCGGCGGGGGCAGCGGCGCACCGGGAGGGAGGCCCGAGGCGGTGTGCCGGGGCGCGCTGGAGGCTCGCAACCCGAGCACGAGGAGCAGCACCCCGATGCCTGCGAACACGACTCCCAGCACGATGGCGGTGATGCCCGCAGGCACGGTGAAGGGCACCTTCACCCCGAGCTTGCCGTTGGCTTCGACGCCTGTCGACGAGTCGACGTTCATGATCACCAGCCGGAAGGTGCCCGCCTCGACCTTCCAGTCGATGGCCGCGCCCTCAGTGCCGGAGGCCGCCGCGTGCCAGAAGGTCTCGTCGTTCGGATCTCCGGGCACTGCCTCGCCGGGGACCGGGGTCGTCTCGAGCCGGTAGGGCCGCAGCTCGAAGTCAGCGATCTCGTCGATCGACACGCCGTCGAGGAACGTGTCGACGTCGTCCGCAGGCCCGATCCCGACGAACACCTCCTTGCCGTTCGTGGGCTCGACCGCGACGCGGAGCCGCACCCCGCCACCCGCGTCGATCGGGGCCGAGTCCACGATCGCCGTCGCTTCTGACACGAGCGCCCGTCCGTTCGCCGCGACGGGGTGGCTGCCCGACTCGATCTGCCCGTCCGTGCCGAACAGCACGAGCAGGGCCACACCGCCCACCAGGATTCCGAGGCCGATCAGCGCGAGCAGCGAGCCTCCGACGATCAGGAGCGGCTTCTTCATGTGCGCCTCCCTGTTCAGTCTCCACAGAGTAAGACGCGACGGGCTCTCCCCCTACGATCGCGACATGGACTTCGACTGGTCGCCTGAGCTGCAGGCGCTGCGCGCCGAGGCCGAGGAGGTCGCCGACAAGGCGATCGCCGAGTACGGCGAGCACGACGACGCGTGGATCAACGGGTACTCCCGCGAGTTCTCGCGCGAGCTCGGTCGCCGCGGCTGGCTCGGCATGACCTGGCCGGTCGAGTGGGGTGGCGGCGGGCGCACGGTGCTCGAGCGGTTCGTCGTGACCGAGACGCTCATCGCGAAGGGCGCGCCCATCGCGGGCTCGTGGTTCGCCGATCGCCAGATGGGGCCGTCGATCCTCGCCTACGGCACCGAGGACCAGAAGAAGCAGTTCCTTCCCGGCATCATCAGCGGCGAGACCGGGTGGTGCATCGGCATGAGCGAGCCCGACGCAGGGTCAGACCTCGCGTCGCTGCGCACCCGCGCGGTGCGCGACGGCGACGAGTTCGTCATCGACGGTCAGAAGATCTGGACGAGCTTCGGCGAGACCGCGAACTACTGCTACCTGATCTGCCGCACTTCGACCGAAGGGCCCCCCCACGCGGGCATCAGCGAGCTGATCGTGCCGCTCGACTCTCCAGGCATCACGATCAACCCGATCAAGGACATGACCACCAACCGGCACTTCTGCGAGGTGTTCTACGAGAACGTGCGGGTGCCGGCGGCAAACATCGTCGGCGAGGAGGGCGGGTCGTGGAAGCAGACGATGCGCCAGCTCGAGCACGAGCGCGGCGGCATCGACCGCCTGCTGTCGAACTTCGCGCTCTACCAGGTCGCTCGCCGCGACGCCGACACGAGCGACCCGATCATCCGTCAGAAGATCGCGACGCTCGAATCGGGATACAAGATCGGCCGCCTCCTCGTGCTCCGTGAGGTGATGGGGCAGGCGCCGAAGTCGTTCTCGGCCGCGACGAAGACGTTCTGCACCGAGCACGAGCAGCGAGTCGCGGACTTCGTCGCGACAGTCGCGGGCCCGAACGCGATGGTGTGGGGACGGCTCGCGAAAGGGTTCAGCTACTCCCCCGCGTACACGATCATGGGCGGCACCTCGAACGTGCTGCGCAACATCATCGGGGAACGGGTGCTGGGGCTTCCCCGGGAACCCTGAGCATCCGCCGCGCGGGGTCGCCGAGGTCTGATCGCGCGTGCGCGACTCTGATCGTCAGATCGACGGCTGTCGCCGACTCGGTCGAGATGAGCACCGGGTTCATCGCGAGCTCGACGACCTCGGGCATCAGGTCGGCCAGCAGGCCGACACGGAGCAGCAGGTCCTCGAGCGCGCCGAGCGCGTAGCTGCTGTCCGCGAGCACCGACCACGCGCGTGCTGACCGCACGAGGTCAGCCGCGTCGCGGTCGGTGAGCGGCGTCACCCGAGTCGCGACGTCGTCGATCGCCTCCGCGAATGCGCCGCCGAGGCCGAACGTCACGACGGGACCGAACGTGGCGTCGTGACGGATGCCCACCGCAGTCTCGAGCCCCGGGTCGATCATCTTCTGCACGAGTGCCTCGCTCATGCCGACGCCCAGCGAGCGGCTCATGCGCCCGTACGCGCCACGCACCGCGTCGTCGTCGTGGAGGTCGAGCGCGACACCCGCGGCCTCTGACCGTCCGAGCCGCCGCATCCCCGTCGCTTTGAGCGCGATCGGGTACCCGAGCTGGTTCGCCGCGGCGACCGAAGCCTCGACGGTCGTGACCGCGACGGCCGGAGCGACGGCGATGCCGAAGATGTCGAGCAGCTCGGCCGCGACCGACCACGGCAGGAGGGTGCCGGTTGGGCGCACGTCGAGGGCGTGGGCGATGAGCGCCTCCGCCCGGCCGAGGTCGATGCCGAGACCATCCACATCGGGCACGATCCCCTCGGGCCGGCGCTTCCAACGCGCGTGCTCGGCGACACGGCCGAGGGTGGCGGCCGCGGTCTCGGGGAACGCGAACGACGGCACGCTGTGTCCGCGGTCGTCGCGCAGGCCGCGGTCTCCGACGCCGAGGACGCTCGCGACCACCGGCTTCGTCGGATGGTCCGCGTTCGCAGCGATGATCACGTCGGTGATGTCCTGCAGGCGCGCGGGCACCGCCGACGCGTAGATCACGAGGGCGAGGTCGACCGCGTCGTCGGCGAGCACGCAACGAAGCGCGCCGTCGTAGTCCGCGGGCTCGGCTCCGAACGTGAGGTCGACCGGGTTCGTGACCGACGCGCCCTCGCGCAGGATCGAAGCGAGGTGAGCGCGCGAGTCCGCGGCGAGCTCGGCCATCTGCAACCCGGCCCGCACCAGCGCGCCCTCGGCGAGGGCTCGGACCCCGTGGGCGTTGGAGAGCACCACGACCCGATCGCCGGGAGGCAACGGCTGGCTGTCGAGCACTCGGGCGACGTCGAACAGCTGCGCGACCTCGTTCACGGGGATCACGCCGGTCTGCCGGAACAGGGCGTCGACGGTGCGGTCGGAGTCACCGCCACCGGTCTTCACGGCCACGATCGGCTTCGTCTTGGAGACGCGCCGTGCGAGTCGCGTGAACTTGCGTGGGTTGCCGAACGACGCGATGTGCAACGCCATCACCGACGTCGCCTCGTCTCCCTCCCAGTACTGGAGGAAGTCGTTCGTGCTCACGTCCGCCTTGTTCCCGAGCGCGACGAAATGCGAGATGCCGACGCCGGCCCGATGGGCCTGCTCGAGCAGCGCCACGCCGAGCGGGCCCGACTGGCTGGAGAACGCGACCCTGCCTGGGATGAGGGTGACGGGCGCGTAGGTCGCGTGCATCGAGACCTCGGGCACCGTGCTGATCACGCCCATGCTCGCCGGACCGAGCACGCGCATGCCGTGACGGTGGGCGATCGACACCAGCTCGCCCTCGGCGATCGCGCCGGCTTCGTCGACTTCGGCGAAGCCGGCAGCCAGGATCACCAAGCCGCGCACGCGCTTGCCGCGCGCACTGCTCGACGACCTTCACGACCTCTGCCGCGGGCACGGCGAGGACCGCGAGATCGATGTCGTCGGGGACGTCGAGCACCGACGGCCAGGCCCGCACGCTCGCGATCGTGTGTGCCGTCGGGTGCACGGGGTACACCGCACCGGTGAACCCGTGGGAGATGAGGTTCCGCAACACCTCGTGACCCACGGTGCCCCGGCGCTCACCCGCGCCGATGACCGCGACGGTCCGCGGCGCGAGCAGCCGCGCGACCGAGCGCGCCTCGGCGATGTGCTCGCGCTCGTGCATGGCCTCGAGCGCCTCGTCGGTCTCGAGGATCCCCATCTCGACCTCGACGACGCCGTCCGCGAACTGGCTCTTGGCCTGGAAGCCGGCCCGCTTGAAGACCGAGAGCATCTTCCGGTTCTCGGGAAGCACCTCGGCGGTGAAGCGCGTCATGCCGTGCGAGCGCGCGATGACCGCGAGGTGCTCGAGCAAGACGGTCGCGACACCGCGGCCCTGGTGCTCATCGTCGACGGTGAACGCGACTTCGGCCTCGCGACGCCCGGGCCACCGGTCGTAGCTCGCGATGCCGATCAGGTCGTCGCCGAGGAGCGCGACCAGCGCCATGCGGTCGTCGTAGTCGACCGTCGTGAAGCGAGTGACGTCGTCCTGGCTCAGACGAGGACGAGGGCTGAAGAACCGGTAGTACACGCTCTGGTGCGAGAGGCGACCGTGGAAGGCGACAAGGCGCTCGGCATCAGACGGCCGCACTGGCCGCACATGGACCGTGCCGCCGTCGCTGAGCACGACATCGGCTTCCCACTCCGCGGGGTAGTCGCCGCTGCTCACCTCGGTGAGCGTAGTGACGACCGTGCTACACGACGTCCGTGCTCGCCGACATCGCTACACGATGTCCACGACGACGCTGCGCACGACCTTGTCGTGCCACGCCTGACGGCGCTGGTCCCACAAGGGCGACAGGTAGTCGAGCAACAGCGGGAGCACGCACGCGAACGTGAACAGGTAGATCATCAGCTGCCGCCCGAACCCGCGGCCGACGCCGATCGGACCGCCGGTGTCGATGTCACGGACCTGGATCCGCATCGCCATCTTGCCGATCGTCTGGCCCTTCGAGCCGCCGTTGAGCAACGCGTAGTAGAGCAGGCCGACGATGACGCCGATGAAGAGGCCACCGCCGTGCCACTCGAAGCGGGTCTCACCGTCGACGGTGGTGCGCTCGAACCCGCCACCGGACATCGACGTGAGGATGCTGATCGGGATCGAGAGGATGATCGCGTCGAGGATGAGAGCGACCGCGCGCTTCCACCAGTGCGACGCGGTGCGACCGAACGCGGTGACGGGGCCGCCGGTAGGTCGGTATCCCGAAGCCATGCCGTAGCCCGGTGGCGGCGCCGCGTACCCGGGCGGCGGTGCGCCGTACCCCGGAGGAGGCGGCACGTAGCCAGCAGGGGGCGGCGGCGGTGGCGGGGGCGGCGCACCGGTCGGGCCGTAGCCGCCGGTGGCGCTGCGCTGCAGGCCGAGCTGGGCCTCGAACGCGCCCAAGGTCGACCACTGCGACGCGCCCGACTGCATGAGCTGCGATGCGGCGTTGAGCCGGCCGACCGACGCGAGCACACGAATCGCTTCGTCGTCGACGGGACCGCGCGTCTGTCCGCTTTCGATGTAGTACCACTCGGCCACGGTGACCTCCGGGGAGTCTCAGCGCACCGTACCGGAACCCTCGCGGCGCCGAAGTGCTTCGGTGAACGCGGAGTTCCATGTCTTCAGGTGTGGCCAGAGCTCGCTCGCTCGCGCGGTGGCCTCTGCCTCAGTCAGGCCATCACGTTGCATGAGCCACGCGCGGAGCACCAGTCCGGTGCGCGACTCGCCAGCGAAGCAGTGGACGACGACGGGCTCGCCGGCATCGATGCACGCCGTCACGGTGCTCATCACGTCGTCGATCACCGCGTCGAGCGCGATGTTGTCATCGGGGTCTTCGGAGTCGACGAGGTAGAAGCGACGCCAGTGCGGCTGCTGGGGTGGGCCGCCGACACGGCTGAGCGAGATGACGTGCGCGCCGGGCACCATCTCGTGCGAACGGGCCGCGCCGTTGAGATCGGCGACCCAGAGGCCACGGAGGTCGACGAGGTGAGGGCCACGCGCGGGCCACCCGGGATCCTCGACGTTGTCCTCGGGCGGGAGACCGGCCAGCGCGACAGCGAGCGCCGCGCAACGAGACGATGTCATGCCCGCTCGGCCTGGCGTCGGGCAAGTCGCCGTGCAGTGGCGACGCCCACCGCGCGGGGATCGCGCCGATCCCGAGGCGTGCGCCGGCGAGAGCGCCGGCGATCGTCGCCCGCGCCGCGGTGTCTCCACCGCCGTCGATCGCGGCGATGACGGTGTCCGAGAACGACTCCTCCGGGCTTCGCGCGGCCAGCGATCGCGTCGGCCACATCGAGATGCAACGCCACGCACGCGTCCGCGACCTGCGGATCGTCACAGGTCAGCGCGCACAGCCGGCGGGCCACGTCGCTCGTGACCTCGGATCCGGACTCCGCTGCCGCGATGGCAGCCGGGATGGTGCGCGTCAGCGGTGACCCTCCGAGGCCACGGGCCCGCAGATCGTCGGCGTCGATGCCGCCGCAAGACAGCAACGACTCGGCGACCAGCAGCGCCATCTGGGTGTGACTGGTCCACTCACCACCATCGACCATCTCGCCCATGCCGGTCAGCACCGGCGAGGGGAACTTCGCGGTGTACGCGCCCGCCGGTGCCCCAGAGAACGGCGCGCCGAGCGCGTCGCCCACGATCGCTCCGACGAGCGCGCCCATCGCACGCTGCCGGCGTCGCAGGGTGATCCCGCTCACACACCCGCCTTGTGCGCGCTGACCACCCACACCGCGGACGCGAGGCGCACGCCGTCACGCACTGCGTACGGAGCGAGCGCGGCGCGGATCGACTCGGCCGCACGCCGGCGAGTGTCGTCATCCGCGTTGCCGAGCACTGAGCGCACCGACCCCGAGTCGGCGGCGAACGCCGCGGCGCCGTCGAGATCGGAGGCGCCTCCGACGAGCAGCTCGTGCTCGACCGCCTCGAGCGCGATGTCGGCGAAGCCCGCGTCGGCGAGGATGCGGCGGACACGGTCGGGATCCGCGAACGCGAACGGCCCCGGCGCATCAGCATCCGGCGCGGGAGGCGCCGGCACGTGCTGCAGCGCCGCGGCCATCGGGATGCCCATCCACGGGTTCCGGTTGCGGTCTTGCCAGCAGACGAAGACGAGTCGACCGCCGGGCTCGAGGCCGCGCCCGATGTTCGCCATGGCGGCTGTCGGGTCGTCGAAGAACATGACTCCGAAGCGCGAGAACGCGAGGTCGTGCGCAGGGGGCAGCTGCGCCTGCTGCGCGTCGGACCGCATCAGCTCGACGTTCGCGAGGCGGAGCTCGGCGCATCGCTCACGCGCTCGGGCGAGCATCGGCTCGGAGATGTCGACACCCAGCACGTGGCCGGACTCCCCGACACGCCCCGCGAGGGCGATCGTGGTCGCGCCGCATCCGCACCCGATGTCGATGGCGCGCTCGCCGGGAAGAGGCGACGCAGTCGCGAGTCCCCGCTCCCCCAGCGGCTCGAGCATGCGGTCGAGCTGCTCTTGCCTCGCGACCCAACCGGGGCCCGCATCGAAGTTCCAGTGGTGGGCCTGCGCCGAGTTCGCGTCCGCCATGTCGTCGACGGTATCGGCCGCTCAGCGATCGTGGACGGTGCGGAACGCGAGCAGGCCCCCGAACGCCATGACCCCGAGGCCGGCGACGACGTCCGCAGTCTGGATCGCCCTGGTGCCGATCCGCCGGCGAAGGAGCGCCATGCCGCTGGCGAGGAGCAAGAACCAGCTCAGGCTGCCGGTGCCGATGCCGGCCAGGAAGGTAGAGGTCGTCGCGACCGAGGTCGTCACGTTCGCCGCCGAGGCCGCGGCGAACAGCGCCGCCCACGAGGCGATCGTCATCGGGTTCGACGCCGTCGCGAAGAGCGCGACCCGGAAGGCGCGACCGGGCGACTGCACCTCGTCGGTGGCTTCGCCTCCGTCCCGGATCCTCCGCGCCGACCAGAGCGTCTTGGCGCCGAGCACGACGAGCACCGTCGCTCCGACGAACCCGAGCACGATCCGCAGCCCTGCAAAGTCGAGCAACCGCGCGGTCCCCGCGACGCCGAGCGAGGCGTAGGTGACGTCGATGATCGCGGCTCCCGCGCCGATCGCTGCTCCGACCTGCCATCCGTGGCGGAGCACGCTACGGGCGCAGAGCAGCCAGATCGGTCCGACTTGGGCAGCGATGAGGAACCCTGCGCCGAGCCCGGCGAGAAGCGCGCCCCACGTCGTCGTCGAAGTCATCGGGGAAGTGTGACGACCGGGCGCGCCCGGCTCTCGTGATTTCGAGCACTGGTCGACATCCGAGGAGGGGTGGGCCGTAAGGGACTTGAACCCCTGACCCCTTGCGCGTCATGCAAGTGCTCTGCCAACTGAGCTAACGGCCCCGAAGCCCGTGAGCCTACACAACCTGCTCAGCCGCCCTTCGGGAGATCACTTCATAGTCTTTCATTGCTTTTCTGCTTCGGTTCGTGCTTGTATGTCGCCCCTGGCGGTCGGCGGACCCAGAGCCAGAGGGAGCACGGCGGATGAGCGAGCAGGTGAGCGTCGAGGTCAGCGCGGGTGGACGGCCGGTGGCCGTCAAGCCAGACCCACGACCGGCGGGAGCGACTGCGCCACGAAGCAGCGATGCTCGAGCGGCGCGCGGTACCCGGGCGTGGTCGGCTTCGTCGACCTCGACGATGGCGACGAAGCCACCACGTTGTCGACCGCATGGCTCGGCGGCGGCAGCCTCGCTGCCGTGGAGATGGCACCGAGGAAGCTCGCCGGCGTCGGTGCGATGCTCGCGATGACGATCGTGATCCTCCACGACCGCGTGATCGTCCACCGGCGGATCACGTCCGATCACGTGCTGCTCGACGGGCTCGGGCGAGTGGTGCTCGTCGGGTTCGGTGACGCTGTCGGCGTCGCCGGGCGAGTGTGAGACCGCCGACGACGTCGCGGCCATCGGGGCCGCGCTCGACGCGAAGCTTCCCCGACCGACCTCGCCGCTATTCGGCGAAGGTGCGCACGAGCCCGGCAGAACGCCAGGTCATCGAGCGGCTTCGCGCCGTCCTCGCCCGGGCACGCGATCCCGAGCCCTCACGGGCGGCCATCGGCTCGGGCGTCTGTCGGGCCTCTTGATCGAGATCGCAGGGGAGCCGGTCAGTGGTGGGCCGATCCGGCTCCCGAGACCGACGTCGGCTGACAACGCCGCCTCCGCCGTGCCACACCCACTCGCCCCTGCATACGCCGCGGCCAGTGCTGCCTGCTCCAGCCCGCTCCGTCCCCGGGTCGCGACTCGGGCCGGGGCCATCCTGTTGGCGCTCGCGGCCACCCTGATCGTCGGCTTCGGCGCTCGTGCCGCGGCCCGTGGTGGAACGCCGCGAGAGCAGGCCAGCTCCGACGTGACGTCCGCACCGATCTTGGCGCCCGACACGGTCGCGACGACCCGCGACCACCACTCGCCCCCGCCCCGTGGTGTGGCCGACATCGGTGCCTTGCCCACAACTCGCGGTGGCCGGCGATCGGCGCGACGTCGACGGCGACGGATGCCCAGAGGCGGTTGCGATCGATGGCGCGCAAGTCGTCGTCGACGGCGCCCGCTACGACGTCGGTGCGCCCGGCGATGCAGTGGCCGTCGCCGACTGGGACTGCGACGGAAGCGACACGCCGGCCGTGGTGCGACCGAGCACTGGCGACGTCTTCGTGTTCGACGCATGGGCGACCGCAGAAGCGCCGATGCCCCCTCGCTTGCTCGACCGTGTGCCGGGCGCGATTGCACCCGCGACACCCGATGGCACGTGCGACGTCGTGCCGGTCGTCGACGTCGCGGGCGCGCGATTAGGCGCGGCCCCCGATGGAGTGGGCGACCGATGACCGTCGCCTGCTCGGCGCCTCTGCCTGCTCTTGCTCATGCTCCTCGGCGCGGTCTCGGCAGCAGCTCGCCGCCGCTTCGTCTCGGCAGCGCGTCTGCCCGGGCCCCGGAGCTAGCGGCTCCGCAGCGGCGCCCAGATCGACTCATGGCTGCCGCGACCCAAGGCGCTGCTCCGCGTGTCGTTCGCCTGCTCGCGTAGGCCTCGGCCTCGGCCTCGCCGTCTACATGGCCTTGCTCGCTGTCCTCGCGCTCGTCGCAGCGCTGTCGGGTGCCGCCGGCGTGGTGAGAGTCACGTGGTGCGTCGCCCTGCCCTCGCTGCGGCCGCTCGTGGCACCGATCGTCGCGTACGGGCTCACCGTGACCACCGCCGTTCCCGCGGCTCGCGGAAGGACGCGATCAGCCGCCACCCGTGATGCAATCCTGCCGTTGCCCGAACTCGAACCCACCGGTGATGCGACTGGTGCCCCCGGAGGAACTCAGGCCGCACCCGCCGCTTCGACGGCGGCCACGACGCACACCGTCGTCGCGGCGACACGTTCTGGTCGATCGCCGAGGAGGCCTTGATGGCTCGAGAGGGCACCGTCTCCGATGCCGACGTCGTGCCCTACTGGCGAGCGCTGATCGACCCGAACCGCCATCCGCTCAGAGCCCCCGACGCGCCCGACCTCATCTATCCGGGTGAGGTGTTCGTGCTGCCACCGATCACTTGAGGCGCAGCGCCACCTCGTTCGCGAGCAGCCGACCGCCACCGTCAGCACGACGCGATCGCCCTCGCGCTCCACGAGGTCCTCGAGCTCCTCGGGCAGGGCGCCCGCGGGACGCCGTCGCGCGTGCGCAGCGCGAGCTGCAGCCCCTCGATGCGCCGTTCGGCTTCGTCGAGCCGCTCGTCAGCCGCCATCGGCGAGCGACCCGCGGTGATCGCCTCGATGTAGCGCTCGGGCGTGCGCACGTTCCACCAGCGCACGCCGGCGCGATGCGAGTGGGCCGCGCACCCGAACCCGAGGTAGTCGCCCTGCGACCAGTAGAGGAGGTTGTGCCGGCACTCGTGGCCGGGCCTCGCCCAGTTCGAGATCTCGTACCAGCCGAGGCCGGCGGCGCCGAGCAGCGTCGGCGACGAGGTACTTGTCGGCCTGGTCGTCGTCGTCGGGATGGCGGGCGGGGTCGTCAGCGCAGCGGCGTGCCGGCCTCGACGGTCGAGGCCGTAGGCGCTGACGTGCGGCGGGTCGAGCGCGAGCGCGCGCGTCGAGCGTGAGGCCAGTCGTCGACGACTCGCCCGCGGCGCCGTAGATCAGGTCGAGGTTGAACGCTCGAACCCGGCCTCGCGCGCGCCGCGACCGACGCCGCACGTTGGCCGGATCGTGGGTGCGGCCGAGCGCGGCGAGCACGTGCGGCACCATCGACTGCACGCCGAAGGTCAGCCGGTTCACGCCGCCGCGGCGCGATAGGCGCGCAGCAGGTCGACGTCGACCGTGTCGGGGTTGCACTCGACCGTGACCTCGGCGCCGCGGCGCGAGCGGGATGTGGTCGAGCACGCGCATCAGCGCGTCGGCGGGCACGAGCGACGGCGTGCCGCCGCCGAAGAAGACGCACGTCGCCTCGGGCAGGCCGGCGGCGACCGCGCGGCCGATCTCGGCGACGACACGCGTCGAGGTAGGCCTCGATGAGTGCGTCCGATCGGTCCACGTCGCGAACGCGCAGTAGTCGCACCGCTTCGCGCAGAACGGGACGTGGACGTAGACGCCGAAGGGCGGCGTGTCAGAGCCCACGGTCAGGGCCGAGGCAGACGCAGACCGAGTCGTCGAGCCGGCCGGTGGCGTGGTCGGCCTCGACATCCAGGATGCACGCGATGGCGCGCAGGTCGTCGCGCGGATGGTGAGCATGCGGCCGTTGAAGTCCTGCCGCTGCACCTGGATCATCGGGAGGTAGCGGGCCAGCATGTCCGCGTCGGGTCCTCTGAGCTCGTCGAGCCGAGTGAGGTCGATGGCCACTTGTCGGGCACCGCTCTGCCCGTCGATCGGTGAGGTCGATCACCTGGGTGTGGTCGAAGTCGGGGCCCTCGTCGGGAGGCAGCAGCTGATCGACCGGCACGCTGTAGAAGCGCGCGAGCCGCTGGAGCCGCGGCACCGAGATCGCGCGCTCGCCGCGTTCGTAGGCGCCGAGCACCGACGCCTTGAACTCCTGGCCGAGGCCGCCTCGACGTCCTGCAGGGACAGCCGCTTCTGGCGGCGGATGCCCGCAGCCGCTCACCGACCTTGCGGCCGTACGCGGTCGCGGTGGCTCTTCGTCCGACGGTCGTTCGTCACTCATGCGTCGCCCTTGCCTCGCCCCTGGGCTCGCCCTTTGCCCAGCTCCACCCCTGTCCTTCGCGTCACCATACCGACGGCGGCCACGTGCGCAATCAATCGGGCCGGTGATCTCACCCAACGTGACCGTGCACCAGGCCTGATCGGAGCGCGGCCAGCAGCACACCGGCGGCCGACCGCCGCCGTCTCGGCCCGAGCACGCTCGGACGCCGAGCCCGACGCGAGGGAGGCCGGACGTCGAGCTCGCGGTCGGACCAGCCGCCCTCGGGTCCGACCAGGACGGTCGGTCGAGCGAGCGAAGGCGGGTCGCCGCCCGCGTTGCGAGGCAGACGCCGTCGAGCGCCGACGGCGTCGGCGAACGTGACGAGGCGCCGCGACCTCGGGCAGGTAGCACTGGCGGCGACTGCATCGCCGCCTCGCGGGCGACCGGCGCAGCCGATCGAGCTGATGGCCGACGCGAGCCGCGGGCCACACGCACGACCGAGCGCTCGGCCACGAACGGCACGATCGTGTCGACGCCGAGCTCGGTCAGCTTCTGCACGACCAGCTCGGGCCGCTCGCCCTTCACCAGAGCGAAGACGACGGTGATCGCCGGCTCGGCGCGGGCGACGACGCGATCTCGCCCGCGGGTTCGAGCGGATCAGCGAACCGCGCCGCGCGCCACCGGCCCGCGCCGTCGCGAGACCGTGAGCGGGTCGCCGGGCCGCACCCGCAGCACGCGACGAGGTGGTGGCGGTCGGCGTCGAGAGCACGGGTGCTCGAGGTCGGCCACGAAGACGTGCGGACCGGCGACGCCTGGCCGGGCCGCCGTCAGGGATCACTTGAACGCCGAGCGGATCTTCGAGAAGAGCCCGGTCTCGGCGGGTGCGACCTCTTCGCCGCGCAGCTCGGCGAGCTGGCGCAGCAGGTCCTCCTCCTCGCGCGAGAGGTCGGTCGGCGTCTCGACGCTGCACGCGCACGAGCAGGTCGCCGCGGCCGCGCCCGTCGAGGTGGGGACGCCGCGGCCCCGCAGCCGGAACACCCGGCCCGTCTGCGTGCCGGCGGGGACGACGAGGTCCTCGGTGCCGTCGAGCGTGTCGAACGTGAGTGCGCGCCGAGGGCGGCCTGGGTGAACGCGACGGAAGGTCGCAGACGAGGTCGTGGCCGTCGCGCGTGAAGCGGTCGTGCGGGCGCACCCGCACGTGGACGTAGAGGTCGCCGGCCGCGCCGCGCCGCGGGCCCACGGCGCCGCGCCCGCGTCAGCCGCAGCGTCGACCCGTTGTCGACGCCGGCCGGGATGTCGACGGTGTAGGTGCGCTCCTCGATCAGCGCGGCCTTCGCCCCGGCAGGTCGGGCACGGCGCGGCGATGACCTCGCCGCATGCCGCCGCACCGCGGGCACGGACCCGCGGTGACCATCTGCCCGAGGATCGACTGGCGGACCCGGCGCACCTGGCCGGCGCCGCCGCACTCGGAGCACGTGACCGGCGCGGTGCCTCGGCCGCGCCCGCCGCCTCGCAGACGTCGCACGGGACCGCGGTGCGCACGGTGACCGGCGCCTGCGCGCCGAACACCGCCTCCTCGAAGTCGAGGTCGACGACCACCTCGAGGTCGGAGCCGCGTGGCGGACCGCTCGGGCCGCGACTGCCGCCGCCGAACGCCGCCGCCGAAGAACGCGTCGAAGAGGTCGCCGAGCCCGCCGAAGCTCGCGTCACCGCGCGGCGCGCGCCGACGCCCTTCGGGACCGAACCGGTCGTAGCGCTGACGCCGCTCGGGGTTCGAGAGCACTCTCGTACGCGAGCGCGACCTCCTTGAACTGCGCCTCGGCTTCGGGCGAGTCGGGGTTCGCGTCGGGATGCAGCTCGCGAGCGCAGGCGGCGGAACGCCCGCTTGATGTCGTCGCTGCTCGCGTCGCGAGCGACGCCGAGCAGCTCGTAGTAGTCCGCCGGCACGATCGAACCTAGCCCTCGCTGAGCCGTTGGCCGAGGCGCTGGCTCACGACCGCCACGGCCGCCAGCGCCTGCGGGTAGTTCATGCGGGTCGGGCCGAGGACGCCGATCGTGCCGGCCGGCTCGCCGTCGATCTCGAACGGAGCCACGACGACCGAGCAGTCGGCGAGCTGCTCGAGCCCGAGCTCGGTTCCGATCGCCACGCTGCAAGCCGCGGTCGAGGACGTCGCGCAGCAGCGACACGACGACGTACTGCTGCTCGAGGATGCGGAGCACCTAGCGCACCGTCTCGACCGCGTCGAAGGCCTCGGCCATGCGCGCGACGCCGCCGACGTAGATCGGCTCCACCGCACGGGTGCCGGTCGAGCGCGGCGTGAGCGGCGTCGATCAGCCCGTCGACCGAGGCATCACCGGTGGGCGGGATCGACCACACGAGCGCTCGCGGTGGTCCCGACCATCGCTCGCGCGAGGTGGGACGACGCGACGGCGATCTGGTCGTCCGCGAGCTCGGCGCCGAGCTCGATGGTCTGGCGCTCGACGGCGCCGTTCGAGAGCACGGTGACGGCCAGCACGACCCGTGACGACAGCCCGACGAGCTGCACGACTGCGGATGGTCGCTTGCTCGAGCGGTGCGCCGACCACCACGGCGGCGTGGTCGGTGAGGCGGGTCAGCAGCTGGCTGGTGTCGAGGAGCATCTGCTCGAGCGCGCCGTGGGCCGTGCGCGAAGAACGACCGCACCTGCAGCGCGCGGCCGGAGTCGAGCGGGCCCGGCCGGGCGATCGAATCGACGAAGAACCGGTAGCCCTTGTCGGTGGGCACCCGGCCCGCGCTCGTGTGGGGCTGGTGGAGGTAGCCCTCCGGCTCGAGCACCGCCATGTCGTTGCGGACGGTCGCCGAGGACACGTCGACGCCGGTTGCGCCGAGCACGTGGTTCGACCCGACCGGCTGCGCCGTGCGGATGTACTCCTGCACGACGGCCTGAAGGATCGCGGCCTTTCGCTCGTCCAACACATCACGGATGTTACCGACGTACCTCGAAGGCCCCACGGCTTCCGTCTGTCGTTCGCCTCTTCCCCTCGCTCACCAGCCCGGTTATCGTTCCGCTCGGGAACGGGGGTGTGCCCTCTGGGACGGAGTCTCATCGAGGAGCGCGCGCGTGTCCGTAGACCAGACGACGACCAGCCGATTGACATCGCTCGCCGACGAGCTCGCGCAAGCGCAGTCAGGCACAGGCTTCGTCTACTCGTGCCTCGCTCGCCTCGTCGAAGCGCTCGATCTCGACCAGGCGATCGCCGTCGTGGATCGAGATGGCCTCACGCAGGTGTTCAACCGCGACGCTCGCCCGCTCTCCGTCGGGTGGGAGCGTCACATCGCGCTCAGCCGCACGGTCGGGATCCACACCGTGCCCGACCGGCCCGCGCAGTCGGACCTGCTCGCCGAGGCCCACCACCTCTGCGCCGTCGCACTGCGCCTCGCGCAGCAGCCGAAGCGATGATCTCGAGTCGATGCTCCGTGACCTCGGAGGGATCGTCGCCGTCGGCCACGAGACGAACGCCGCGCTCGACGACGGTGCAGGTGCTCGTCGATGCCAGCCGCGCGCCGGCCCGCGTCCGCGAGGTCGTCCGCAAGATGGCTCGCAGACGCGACCGACGGCCCCCTCGTGCTCGAAGTGATCGTGCACGAGCCGGCGCGCCTTCGGGCGGTGTCAGCTACTCCTCCAGGCGGAGGGCGGAGATGAACGCTTCCTGGGGCACCTCGACCCGCCCGATGTTCTTCATCCGCTTCTTGCCCTCCTTCTGCTTCTCGAGCAGCTTGCGCTTGCGCGTGATGTCGCCGCCGTAGCACTTGGCCAGCACGTCCTTGCGCTTCGCCTTGACGGTCTCGCGGGCGATGATGCGCCCGCCGATCGCGGCCTGGATCGGCACGTCGAACATCTGCCTCGGGATCAGCTCGCGGAGCTTCTCGCACATGCGCCGCCCGTAGTCGTAGGCCTTGTCGCGGTGCACGATCGTGCTGAACGCGTCGACCGGCACCGCGTTGAGCAGCATGTCGACCTTCACGAGGTTCGCGGGCTGGTAGCCCGCAGGCTCGTAGTCGAGGCTGGCGTAGCCCTGCGTGCGGCTCTTCAGCTGATCGAAGAAGTCGACGACGACCTCGGCCAGCGGGATGCGGTAGACGAGCTCGACCCGCTCGGGTGACAGGTACTCGAGCTTCTGCATCTCGCCGCGACGCGGTCTGGCAGAGGTCCATGACCGTGCCCGTGTAAGTGGACGGGCGTGAGGATCGTCACCTTCAGCATCGGCTCTTCGATCGAGGCGGTCTCGATGGTCGCCGGCATCGCGCTCGGGTTGTCGACTTCGACGATCTCACCTTCGATCGTGTGGACGCGGTACTCGACCGAGGGCGCGGTCGCGATGAGGCTGAGGTCGAACTCGCGCTCGAGCCGCTCGCGGACGATCTCCATGTGGAGCAGACCGAGGAAGCCGCATCGGAACCCGAAGCCCAACGCGCCGGACGTCTCGGGCTCGTAGGTGACGCTCGCATCGTTCAGCCGCAGCCTCTCGAGCGCCTCGCGGAGGTTCGCGAAGTCGTCGCCGTCGACCGGGTACAGCCCGCAGAACACCATCGGCTTCGGGTCTTGGTAGCCCTCGAGCGCCTCGCCCGGCCGCGCCGCCTCGGTGACCGTCTCGCCGCTGCGCGCCTCGCCCACGTCCTTGATGCCGGCGATGAGGTAGCCGACCTCGCCGGGCCCGAGCACCGCGACCGGCGTCGGCGTCGGAGCGGCGGAAGCCGATCTCGTCGGCGTCGTGCACCGCGTTCGTCTGCAGGAACCGCAAGCGTGCGCCGGTCGACAGGCGGCCGTTCATCACCCGCACCGAGCTGACCACGCCGCGGTACTGGTCGAAGTACGAGTCGAAGATCAGGGCCTGCAGCGGCGCGTCGGGGTCGCCCGTCGGCGCGGGGATGCGGTCGACCACCGCGTCGAGCAGCTCGGGCACGCCCTCGCCCGTCTTGGCGCTGATGCGCAGGATCTCGGTCGGCCGGGATGCCGAGGACGTGCTCGATCTCGTCCGCGTAGCGGTCGGGGTCGGCCGCCGGGAGATCGATCTTGTTCAGCGCGGCGACGATCTCGAGGTCGTTCTCGAGGGCGAGGTAGCAGTTGGCGAGTGTCTGGGCCTCGATGCCCTGCGCGGCGTCGACGACGAGCACGACGCCCTCGCAGGCGGCCAGCGACCGCGACACCTCGTAGCCGAAGTCGACGTGACCCGGCGTGTCGATGAGGTGGAGCACGTGGTCGCGCCAGTCGACCCGCACGTTCTGGGCCTTGATCGTGATGCCTCGCTCGCGCTCGAGGTCCATCGAGTCGAGGTACTGCTCGCGCATGTCGCGGGCGTCGACGGCGCCGGTGAGCTCGAGGATGCGGTCGGAGAGCGTCGACTTCCCGTGGTCGATGTGGGCGATGATGCTGAAGTTCCGGATGCGAGCCAGCTCCATGACCAGGTCGACGCTACCGCCGCGACCCCTGTTCACCGGTGCCGGCTTGGGAGCCGAAGGCCTCGCTGGTAGCCTTTCCCGGCTCACTCGAAGGGATCTCTGTGGCGAACATCAAGAGCCAGAAGAAGCGCAACATCCAGAACGCGAAGCGTGCCGAGCGGAACAAGGCTGTCCGCTCCGAGCTGAAGACCCGCGTCAAGGCCGCGGTCCGCACCTGGAGCTCCGGCGAAGATGCCGATGCCGCCGCGAAGCTGGCTCAGCAGCGCCTCGACAAGGCTGCCGCCAAGGGGATCATCCACAAGAACCAGGCCGCCCGGCGCAAGTCGCGCCTCATGAAGAAGCTGGCCGCCGAGCAGTCCTAGCCGCCGGCCTCCGGGCCCCGGCCGCGCCACCCCCAAGGCGCGACAACCTCGCGACGAGCACCTCGAGCAGCAGCTGGTCCGGCCATTCGACGCGTCCGCGCATGTCGAGGTCCGCGCCCGCCAGCAGCTCGTACGCCCTCGCCACCCCCTGCGGCCCGAGCCGCCGCGCCTGATCGAGTGCCTTGCGGGCGGGGAACGTCGAGCCCTTGAGGTTGAGCAGCGCGGCGGCCGACTTCTCGTCCGTGGCGTCGCTGCCCGACAGTCGCAGCACCCGGCTGTAGTGGCCCGAGAGCGTCGCCAGGATCTGGAGCGGATGCCGTTCGCCGCCGCCGATCATCCGGCCCAGCCGATCGAGCGCAGCCGGGGTGTCGCCGCGGTCGATCGCGTCGGTGAGCTCCCACGGCGGCACTCCGCCCGCCTCGCCCAAGAAGGGCTCGACCTCGTCCTCACCGAGTCGGGCGCCGGGCCCGTAGGTCGCCTCGAGGCCGTCGAGCAGCGCAGGGAGCCGGCCGAGGTCCTCACCGAGCCGATCGGCGACGAGGTCGCGCGCGGACGCGTCGAGCTTCACCGCCGCCGTGTCGAACTGCTCCTTGAGCCACTCACGTGCGGCGCGACCCGGGTCGGTGTCGGTGATCTCGCCCTTCTGCTTCTTCACCGCGTCGACGAGCGCGCGGTGCACCGTGCCGCCCGCCACCAGCACCAGCTCGGTGGTGTCGAGCGGATCGGCGAGGTAGTCGATCAACGGAGCGACGTCGTCCTGTCGTGTGAACTGCTCGATGTGGCGAGCGACGACGACTCGACGGCTCGTGAGGAAGGGCGGTGTGCGCGCCGCGTCGACGATGCGGGCGACCTCGTAGTCGTCCTCGGTGATGTCGTCGACCACGAGCGCGCGGTCCTCGTCGCCGACGAGCTCGTGGACGAGCGAGCTCACGGCATCGGCGAGGAGCGCGGGATCACCACCCCGCAGGAGGTGCACGCTCATGCCGGCGCCTCGAGCAGCGCGGCGAGCACATCGGCGGTGCGGCGCGCCCCCTTCACGTCGTGGGCCCGCAGGATGCGACAGCCGAGCGTGATGCCGAGCGCGTGCGCGGCGATCGTCGCCTCGCGGCGCTCCCCGACTTCGAGCTCGAGCAGCACGCCGAGGAACCTCTTGTTCGACGCAGACAGCAAGACCGGGTAGCCGAGCGCGACGAGCGCCGCGGACGCGCGCAGCAGCACGAGCGACTGTGGCTCGGTCTTGCCGAGGTCGAGGCCCGCGTCGACGATGACCCGCTCTCGTGGGATGCCGGCCTGTTCGGCACGCGCGGCGCGCTCGGCGCAGAACGACACGACCGCTTCGACGACATCGTCGTACACGGGGTTCGGGATCGGGCACACGCGGGGCGAGCCGGATGTGGGTCGCGACGACGGACGCGCCTGCGGCCGCCGCCACCGACAGGTACTCCGGGTCGGCGAAGCCGCTGATGTCGTTGCCGACGACCGCGCCGACGCCGTACGCAGCCTTCGCGACCGATGCTCGCCAGGTGTCGACGGAGACGGGGACGTCGAACCGCGCGCAAAGCGCCTCGATCGCAGGGACGACGCGCTCGAGCTCCTCGGCCTCGCTGACCTCGTCGCCGGGACCTGCCTTCACTCCGCCGACGTCGAGCAGGTCGGCGCCGTCGATCACGAGCTGCTCGGCCTTCCGCAGGAAGTCGTCGAACCGGTAGTAGCCGCCCTGGTCGAAGAACGAGTCGGGCGTGCGGTTCAGGATGCCCATCACGAGGGACCGGGTGGTGATGTCGAACCGACTTCCGCCGAGGTCCACCTCCACGGCGGCGAACCTAGCCGTCGCCACCGCCGGCGCACCCAGCCCGCGCCGGCCACCGATCGCGACAGCGCACGCGACGACGGCGACACGAGCGTCGATCGCGATCGACGGAAGCGCGGCAGCGAAGCGCGCGACGCCGTCGACCCAGCCGATCGCCACGCTCGTCGGCCAGTGGAGAAGCCGCGCGGCGCGCTCGCCGAGCAACCCAGCCGGCAGCCCGGCGACGAGGCCCCACATCATGAGCGGCCCGACCACCGGCGCGACGAGCAGGTTGGCCGGCAGCGCCGCGAGCGGGATCGAGCCGAACACCGGGATCGCGACGGGAGCGACGCCGATCTGCGCGGCGGATGTCACGCCGAGGGCTTCGGCGAACCAGCGCGGGCCCGGGCAGCGGCGCGTCAGCGGCCCGGCGAGCAGGAGGATGCCGAGCGACGCGCCGACCGACAGGCGGAAGCCGACCGACCAGATGAGGAACGGGTCGACGAGCACGAGGCCTGCTGTCGCGAGCGCGAGCAGGCGGAGCCCGGACGCGGGCCGTCCCGAGGCCTGCGCGACCGCGGCGAGGCCGGCCATCGCGCTCGCGCGCAGCACCGAAGGCTCGAATCGCGTGACCGTGGCGAAGAACGCGATGACGCCGATGGCCGCGAGTGCACGCCCGTGGAGGCGCAGCCGCCGCAGGAGAGGCGACGCGGCCGCGAGCACGAACGCGACGTTCTCGCCCGAGACGGCAAGCAGATGGGTCAACCCCGAAGCCTCGAACCGCGCCGCGGTCTCAGGGTCGACGCCTCGCCGGTCACCGACGACGAACCCCAGGTAGAGCGCTCGCGCCCGCAGCGGGAGGACCTGCGCGCCACGCCCCAACGTGCGGTGCACCCAGTTGGCCGCGCGGTTGACCGGACTCGCGGGCGCAGATGCCAGGACGCTGTCGACGGTCAGCCGGCCGACCACGTGACGGTGCGCGTCACGCTGACGAGAACGTTCAGGCACCGGGCGCACCACGCCCGCGACCTCGACGCGCTCCCCCGCGAGGAAGTCGTCGATCGCGCGAGCCGCGTCGCCGTGAGCCCAGAGGTCGACGTGTCGGCGTCCCATCCGCACGACCACTTCGACGCCGCCGGGCGCAGGTGCGGGGTCGGCGAGCAGTGTCACCCATCCGCTGAAGCGCTGCGCGCGCATGGGCGCTGCGCCGGCCTCCGCCCGCGCCGCGAGCCCCGATGCGAGCAACGCGCATCCGACGACGAGCAGCAGGGGCCAGCGGGCGACGAGCGCCAGCACTGCTCCCGCGGCCCCGAGCCAGAGTGGGACCGGATGGCTGATCGCGGCGCCGAGGACGACGGCGACCGCAAGAACGATGGTCGCGGGATCGGACACGCGCACTCCTCACCAGAGACGGCCCACCGAGAGGTGGCTGGGAGGAGAAGTGGCGGCTGGACGCTACACGTCAGGCGCGGGCGGCAAGCTGCGCAAGCGCAGGCACGAGCTGAGGCTCGCGCACGATCGCTTCGGCCTCGGCGAGCGTGAGCGGCCGAGCGAAGTAGTAGCCCTGAGCCTCGTCGCAGCCGAGGTGCGACAACGTCGCCATCTGCTCGGCGGTCTCGACGCCCTCCGCCGTGACGCGGTGACCGAGCGCATGCCCGAGAGCGATCATGGCCGCGACCACCGAGGTGTCCTCACCCGGCTCGCCGAGGTTCTTCACGAACGACTTGTCGATCTTCAGCGAGTCGAGAGGGAACTGACGCAGGTATGCGAGCGAGCTGTATCCGGTTCCGAAGTCGTCGACCGCCACGCCGACGCCGAGGTCGCGCAGCTCCTCGAGACGCAGGACCGCGATCTCGGGGTCCTTCACGAGGAAGGTCTCGGTGAGCTCGAGGACGATCTGCTCCGCCTCGACATCGCAGGTGCGCATCAGCTCCTCGAGATGCTCCACGAGCCCCGGCTGGTTCAGCTGCCGGGCCGACACGTTGATCGACAGGTTGATCGACCTGTGATCGGAGAAGATCCGGTTCCAGCACTCGAGCTGGCGGACGGCCGAGTCGAGCACCCACCCGCCGATGCTGTTGATCAGCCCGAGCGCCTCGGCGATGGGGATGAACTCCTCGGGCAGGACCGTCCGCTCGCCAGGACGCTGCCAACGCACGAGCGCCTCGAACCCGACGAGGCTGCCGGTACGAAGGTCGACGCGCGGCTGGTACACGAGGAACAGCTCGCTTCTCGTCACCGCGTGCCGGAGCGCGTTCTCGAGGTCGTGGCGGCTCGCGACCCACGCGCGCATGTCCGAGTCGAAGAGCTGGCAACGGCCGCGGCCGTCTTCCTTCGCCTGGTAGAGCGCGATGTCCGCGTCGCGCAGGAGCGCGCCCGCGTCGACGTCGCTCTCGTTCGCGAGCGCGATGCCCACGCTCGCCGACACGAACGCTTCGAAGCCGTCGAGGTCGAAGGGCTCGTTCAGCGTGCGGATGATGCGCTCGGCGACGTCCTCTGCCTCGGCGACGTCCTCGAGGTCTTCGCAGAGCACGACGAACTCGTCGCCGCCGAGCCGAGCGACGGTGTCTCCCACGCGCACGACCGCGCGGATGCGCTCAGCCGCCTGACGCAGAAGCACGTCGCCTGCCTTGTGACCGAGGCTGTCGTTCACCATCTTGAAGTGGTCGAGATCGAGGAACAGGACCGCGAGGATTCCGCCCCGCCGCCCGACCAGGTCGATCGCGTGCTGCGTGCGATCCAGCAACAGCACGCGGTTCGGAAGGTCGGTGAGCGCGTCATGCGTCGCCTGGTGCGCGAGCTCGGCCTCGGCACGCGCGGACTTCTCGCGAGCTCGGTTCGCCGCGTTCAGCAGCACCGCGAGACGAGTGACCACGATGATCGTCACCACCGACGCGGCGAAGATCACCACGACTTCGTTCATGTCGTACCCGAGCGACGGACCGGTCGCCGCGAGCACCGGCGGGAACAGCAGCGCGGCGGCGAGCAGCAGGAGCCGCATCGGATGGATGCCGGGACAGGGCGAGGTGCTGGGCCGGACGCGCGATGGTCTCGGCCGTGGGATGCGCGGCAGCGAGCGCGAGCATCCCGAAGCTCACGACGTACCAGGGGTCGACCCACTGCGTGAAGGTGTCGCGGTTGAGCAGACCCCCGGCGTTCTGGGCGAGGTCGGCCGCGAGCATGAGCGCGAGGCCGGTGCTGAGGAACCACACGGACGCGCACCGGCGACCGGGCATGAGCAGCAGCCAGAGCAACGCGGCGACGAGGACGACATCGAGCAGCGGGTACGACGCGAGCACCGCGCGCTGGAAGAGCTCGCCGTCGTCGATGAGGCCCGTGTTCACGATCAAGAACTGCCAGATCGCGAGCCCTGCCGAGATCGCGATGGCGGCGCCGTCGACGAGGCCGTCCCTCCATCCCTGCGGAGTGCGGATGACGACGAGCAACCCGATCGCGCAAGTGATGAGCGGGTAGGCGAACAGGTACAGCCCGTCCGCGGGCGACACCGCAGGACGGCCGCGGCCGAGGAGCGCGTAGACCTCCCAGATCGCGGCGCCCAGGACCAGAACGGTCACCGCGAGCGTGAGCAGGGTCCACGGCTGGCGCGCCCGCCCGGGCGTCATCGCTGCTCGCAGGCCAAGGGCGCCGGTCGCGCAGGCGCCGGCGGCCACTGTCGAGATGGCCGCTGCTTGCGTGCCCGGGCTGATGACGACGATCGCAGTGAGGGCGAGGGACGACAGCGCGAGCCACCATGGACGAGGCCGCGGAAGTCGTACCACGAAACCTCATCGGCGCCACGTTCCGCGCGATCCAGCCTTCCGTCCGTCACGGAGCGCAGTTGAGCCGAACGGCCTATCCACCACCCCCGGGGTCGAATGGGAGATGCTCCGGGGCGTGATGATGACCGAGAAGACCCGAGTCACCACCAATCACCACGCCACCAGTGGCTCGCTCGGTCGGTCGACGGTCCGCGCCCAGCCTGCGACGCGCACCGGCTGGTGGATCCTCGTGACCGCGTTCGTGGCGTGGCTGGTCTACCGACAGGTCGACGCGGCGACCGCGGTCGAGGCGGCGCTCGTGGGCGGCGGCGGTGTTCATCGCGCTCCTCGGCTTCAGCGTGGCCCGCGCCGCGGCGCATCGGTGGTGGGGCGGCACTTCGCGCGCCGCTCGCACCATCGGCGGCTCTCGCTGACCTCAGGCCACCTCAGGTGTCGAGCTTGTCGACCACGTCCTTGGCCTTGTCGGCGGCGGTGTCGATCTGGGCGTCCGCCTTGTGGCCGCTCATGTCCTGCGCCTTGTCCGCGGCAGTGTCGATCCCCTTGTCGACCTGCTTCTTGTTGCCTCCCACCAGGCCCTTGAGCTTGTCCATCAATCCCATCGGGACCTCCTAGGTCGGGCCAACGAGGGCCCGACGACCCGCGCAACACTGCCCGTCGGTCGAGATCGCGGCAAGTGGCGCGGGCGTCGGGTCAGTAGACCCAGACGGCGATGCCCTTGGGCATCAGGTTCGCGTCCCAGATGAAGTTCATCGCCGGCACCGAGACGCGGGCACAACCGTGCGAGGCCGGGAAGGCGGGCACCGAGTTCGCCCCGTGCACCGCGATGCCGCTCGACGTGAAGTACTTCGGGCGCCACAGCTGTCCGAGGTCAGACGTGCGCCACCCGTTCGGAAGCTCACGGATGATCGAGAAGCGGCCGACTGGCGTGACCGCGTTCCCCGAGGCGATGCGACCACCGGCGACACGCTCGCGGAACGGCACGTTCGACCCGGTCGACGAGTTGAACACGGCAACGGTGCGCCCACCGCGCACGACGAAGATGATCTGACGAGGCTTGTCGATCTCGACGATGTCACCTGATGTCGTGCGGGCGACGGGCGGCGCGGCAACGCTGAGCGCGTCGACTGTTGCCTGATCGGCGACGCCTGTGCGAGGAAGACCGCTGTACTTCTGGAACGCCATGACGGCCTGGCTCATCAACGAGCCCGTCCGCGCGTCGAGCGGCCCCATCCAGTAGCCGAGCTTCGTGAGGCGATCTTGGATCGCACGCACGTTGTCGCCCTGATCGCCGGGCAGTGCGGCGACCAATCCGTCGCTCGCCGCGACCCAGTAGCCCGCGCCGCCGAGTGCCGCGGCGATGCCCACGACATGTTGCCCAGGCGCGATCGGAGACACCGGGAGGTTCGCCGCGTCGCCGAACGTGTACACGCCACCGGCAAGGCTCGCGAGCCAGTACCCGCCGCCCGTCGGCGTGACCGCACCTCCTACGACCTTGCCTGCGGGGGCCACCTTCGCCGATTGCAGCGAGCCGACGTCGGGTGCGCCGCCGAAGGGATGCACACCGCCCGCGTCGTCGACGATCCAGTAGCCGTCACCCTGTGGCCGCGCCAGGAGGTCGACGGCTCGGGCGTTCACGTTGATGCCGGGCAGCGACCCGGCGAACTTCGCAGAGCCGAACGTGAACACGCCGCCCTCGGCGGTGAGCAGCCAATAGCCCCCACCGTCGGTCGTCGGTGTGATCGCGACCACGCGGTTCGGAATCGGGCCACCTGCGAGCGAGCCGAAGGAGGTGGCGTCGCCGAACGGCAGGACCGAGCCGTCAGAGCCCGCGAGCCAGTAGCCGCCGCCGTCGGGAGTGGGCGCGATGTCGACGATCGGTCCGCTGAGCGGCTGACCGGCCGCCGCGCCTGCGAAGCGCGCGCTGCCGAACGTGAACACGCCGCCGTCGGTCGACACCAACCAGTACCCGTTGCCCGTCGGATCGCCCGCGATCGCGACGGCGGGATGCGCGATGGAACCAGGTGAACCGAGCGCAGGAGCCGGCCCGGTGACCGACGTCTCCGCCGCGCCCGCGGTGCCCGCGAACGCAAGCGACGCCGAGATCAGGGCGGCCACCATCACCACGACACGCACCGCCCGCTGGATCACTGGCACAGGCTAGAGGCAACGAGCCTGCGTTCCCCAGCGCGCTGCACGCCTTGCCCGGTCTACGGTGCGCGCGTGGCCGACACCGATGCACGCCACCACCGTGGTGACGGTGACGACACTCCTCTCGTCCTCGATGAGCTCGGCGACAAGCTCGACGCGTTCTGGTCGCTCGCAACCGCCGACGACGCCGACGCTGACAAGGCACTCGAGGAGTTCGGCGCTCGTGGCCGCGTCGAGGCCGACATGGCGTACCAGCTGTCGGTGCCCTCGCCGCTCGCACATCCCGAGCGGTTCGAGCAGGCCCACCGGCTCGTCATGCGAGGCCTCGAGGTGCTCGACCGCAACGGGGGACGCAGGCCGAGCACGCTTCCGAAGCTCGGCCCGCTGAAGCCGGCGGCCTCGTGGTTCATCCAGCTGATCACTCGCTACATCGTCCGCAGCCATCAGGTCAACGTCGCCGACAACCTCGCTCGCCTCTACGCGGTGGCGCGAGGCGAACTGTCGCTGGGGAAGCGACGAGATGCACATGTTGCGAAGGGCACGCTTCCAGGCGGAGCGACTCGCACCGGGCTACAAGCGCAAGTCCCTCGGGCTGCCGACGTTCCTCGTCGGCGGCGCCGTCCTCTCGGGTGCGGTCGGCGCGCTGCAGGCGTTCGGTGACATCCTCGCCCGCGAGAAGCTCATCCTGGTGCTGACGACGCTCCTGCTCTTCGGCCTGTTCATCCTCACGTCCTTCGGGATCCTCTACTCGGCCGGCATCTCGCGGCGCCGCATCCGAGTGAGCATCGCCCAACCGCTCGCTGCGCTCTACGAGACGATCGGGGCGTGCGGCAACCCTCCGAGGGACCAGGCCCGAACCTTCGCGGTCTACGCGATCATCCTCACGGCCGTCGCGTGGCTCGTCATCCCGCTCGCAGTCGTCTTCGCCATCGTCACCTGACCTGCTGTCTCGGCGCCGGCCTCCGCTCCGCTTCGGGCGGCGCCTCTCGCTTCGCTCGACAATCGGTGCTTCGCGCACCCGGCGGCGCATTTCGCCGCCTCGATCTCTAGCGTGGCGCGCTGATGACCGCGCTTCCGGCAGGCTTTCGCGCTCACGTGGCGAACGTGGGCATCAAGGACGACACGGACGACTTCGTCGTCATCGCCGCGGATCGTCCGTGCGCGGCGGCAGCCGTGTTCACGAAGAGCCGCTTCTCGGGTCCGAGCGTCGTGCTCAGCCGTTGGAACGTCTCCGACGGGCAGCTCCGCGCGTACGTCGTCATCTCGAAGAACGCGAACGTCGCCACCGGCCCCCAGGGCCTCGCCGACGCCGAAGAGGTCGTCGTCGGTGTCGCTGCCGCGATCGGGGCCGAGCCAGATGACGTCCTCATCGCGTCGACCGGCGTCATCGGGCGGACGTATCCGATGGACAAGGTCCGCGCCCATCTCGCCCAGCTCCACACGCCGTTCACGATCGACCAGGCCGAGCCCGCGGCCCGCGGGATCATGACGACCGACACGTTCGCGAAGGTCGCGTCCGCGCCGGCCGGTTCGGCGAGCGTCGTGGGGATCGCAAAGGGCGTCGGCATGATCGAGCCGGACATGGCGACCCTGATCGCGCTGTTCCTCACCGACGCCGCCATCGAAGCTGTCGATCTCGACGCGATGTTCCGTCGAGTGATGGAGCGAACCCTGAACGCGGTGAGCGTCGACACCGACACTTCGACCAGTGACACCGCAGCGATCATGGCGAGCGGCGCGGCAGGCCCGGTCGAGCCCACCGAGCTCGAAGCGGCGCTCGCATCCGTCGCCCTCGCGCTGACCCGTCAGATCGCGCGTGACGGAGAGGGCGCGACCAAGCTGCTCACCGTCACCGTCAACGGGGCTCGTGACGATGCGCAGGCGAAGCGAGTCGCGAAGGCGATCGTGAACTCGCCGCTCGTGAAGACGGCGGTCCACGGCGCCGACCCCAACTGGGGACGGGTCGCGATGGCGATCGGGAAGTGCTCGGACGACACCGACATCGACGAGCGCCGCGTCGTGATCCAGTTCGGAGCGCAGGAGCTGTACCCGCGTCCCGTCGACGACAACGACCTCGCGGCGCTCACGAAGTACCTCGCCGGCGACGACGTGACGATCCACGTGAGCCTCGGCATCGCCGACGGTCAGTTCACGGTCTACGGCTGCGACCTGAGCGACGGATACGTGCGCATCAACGCCGACTACACGACCTGATCCGCTCGCCGGCTCAGTTCAGGAACGGGATCTTGTCCCAGGGAACGTTGTCGAGGAACCACGAGATCGGCGTGTGCTTCACGACCGTCTTGAGCGCGGTCGCCGCCCAGCCCGGCAACGTGCCGCGATCGTGCGCATCGTCGATCGCCCGCATGGTGCCTGCCTTGACCGCGTCGTCAATCGTGTCGTGGTCCCATTTCACGTCTGCCACGCCTGAACTCGGGTCGAGGCTGAGCACGAGCTCCTCTCGGCCGATCCCGAGATCGCACGCCGCTCCGTTCAACCCGCCGAGAGCGATGCGCTGCACGGCGCCGTCGAGCCCATTGCCGTCATACGGCGACGGCGGAGCGGTGCACGGGTCGACGAGCTCGGTGCGCCCGAAGTCCGAAGCACCAGCGCCGACCTCCATCGCGATCAAGCCGCCCGCGACCGCGACGAGACCGACGAGCGCCATCGCACCACGTCGCCGGCGGGCGCTGGCGGCCGCCGCGCCTCGCAGCGCGAGCAGGCCGGGCACGAGCGCGAGCACTCCGAGGCCGGCGGCGATCATGAACGACGAGCGGAAGCCCCGCGTCAGAGTGTCTCGGATCGCCGCGGTCAGGTCGTGCTGCACCTGGGCGAGAGCAGGCTTTCCGGCCGCGTCACGCTTCGCGAACGCCGAGTCGAGGTCAGGCACCTGTCCGTCGGGAGTCTTCACGAGGACGTTGCGGATCTCCCACGCGAGCGGCACCTTCTCTTGGACCGACAGCTGCGCATCGAGCACCGTGGCGGTGCCGGCCAAGGTGGCGCGATCGGCCGCTGACTGAAGGTTCGCCGCGAGCGTCGGCGCGATCGCGAGGAGGCCGAGCACCAGACCGAGATGGCGCGCGCTGACCGAGAGGTGCGCGGCCGAACCCGCGCCGCGCTCGGGGATCGACAGGGGACCCAGCACGTCGGTCGCCAAGCCGAGGCCGGCGCCGAAGACCGCGAGCGCCGCACCGAGGTACCAGGCGCTCGACGCGGGCAGCAGCGCGAGCGCGACGAGACCCGCGCCGATCAATGCCACTCCGCCGATGAGGACACCCATTGGGGGTGCCGCGCGCCCGAGCCGCCTCGCGGCGAGCGTCGCCACCGGGAGCGCGCTCACGACGAGCGCGCCAGCGAGCGGCTCGTAGCGCCACACCTCGACGACGAGGAGGACGCCGAGGAACAGCGCGCCGACAGACGCGGCGCCCACGAACGCGAGCGCGAGGTCCGCCCAGACGGCGCGCCACCCGATGCGCCCCCCGAGGTGTACCGACGGATCCACCTCACCCCGTTTGCGTGAGCGCTCCGCGAGCACCCCCACGAGCGCGAGCGCCGCGACCGGCGCTTGCAAGTAGAAGATCGCCCGCCAGTCGAAGACTTGCGTGAGCAGACCCCCCACGGCCGGGCCGACCACGGCGCCGATCACGCCGGCACCCGTCCAGAGCCGTCGGCCTGCGGCGGCCGATCCCTGCAAGGCGGTCAACACGGGAAGAGACGCGCCGAGCATCAACGCGGCACCGGCACCCTGCAGGCACCGGGCGACCATCAAGCTCGCGGTCTCGTGGCTCGCTCCCGCCGAGAACGACGCGAACGCGAAGAGGGCGAGCCCGAAGAGCGACGAGCAACCTCGGGTTCGCTCGGCGGGCGAACGGCGCGAGCAACAGGGCGCCCACGCCGACGACGAGCGCGTAGGCCGTGATGACCCACGACACACCGACGATCGTGGTGTGGAGCTCGCTGTAGATCTCGGGGAGGGCGAGGACGACGATCGAGGCGTCGGCGAACGCGAGCGCAACCGCGACGACGAGGGCGATCGAGCCGATCGACCACCGCGCGCCCTCGCCCCGAGGTGGGAGGACGGGCGCGCTGGCGACCGATGCGGGTGGGGGCGGAGGTGGCCAGGCCAGGGCCACGGAACCGCCGCGATCGTGGCCTTCCATCCCCGCTGAGGCTACCGGCGGCCCCGCCGGCGCCTCAGTCAGGTCAGGCGATCAGGCGTGCCAGTCGGAGGTGGCCGCGCCGATGATCGCGGATACGAGGACGCCGAGGGGCAACGCACCCCAGTAGCTGAGCCCGGTGTGGAGGTTGCCGAGGAACAGCATCAGCATCCACGTCGCCGGGAACGTCGCGATGAAGAACGCGACGATCAACATCAACAGGCCCTTGATCATGACTCGCCCTCCCCAGGCGTTCGGACCTCGACGCGGTCGGGGTCGCGGAGCGAGTTTCGCGCCCACCTGTCGCGAATCTGGGGATGGGCGCTGCACGGCGGGTCAGCGGTTCGTACGCTGAGGAGCGCGACTGGCATCAAGGGGGAACGTGATGGGACAGCTGACTGCGTCGTACGACGCCGGCACGGCGGCAGCGCCGCTCGTCGGTGACACGATCGGGGTCGCCCTGCAGAAGATGGTCGTCGCGCAGCCCGACGTGGAAGCGCTGGTCTCGCGGCACCAGGGCGTGCGCCTGTCCTATGGCGAGCTCGGCACCGAAGTCGAGCGCGTCGCGCGCGGCCTGCTCGCCGTCGGCATCGAGATCGGTGACCGCGTCGGCATCTGGGCACCCACCTGCGCCGAGTGGACGCTGCTGCAGTTCGCGTGCGCCCGGATCGGAGCGATCCTCGTCAACGTGAACCCGGCGTACCGGCCGAACGAGCTCGCGTACGCGCTCCGCCACTCGGGCGTTCGGCTCCTTGTGACCGCTCGGTCGTTCAAGACCTCCGACTACTTGGCGATGCTCGCGGGCGTGCGGGCCGAGCTTCCCCAGCTCGAGATGGTCGTGACGATCGATGGAGAGGCAGCGGGCGGCGGCAAAGACCTCGAGTGGCCGGCGATGGTCGATCTGGGCAACGGGATCCCGGCCGAGCAGGTGGGCTACCGCGAGCTGCAGCTCGACACCGATGACCCGATCAACATCCAGTACACGAGCGGCACGACGGGCAATCCGAAGGGCGCCACCCTCACGCATCACAACATCTTGAACAACGCCCAAGCCATGGCCCGCAACATGGGCTACCGCTCGATCGACCGGGTGTGCATCCCCGTGCCGCTGTACCACTGCTTCGGGATGGGGATCGGCAACTTGGGCTGCATCGCGTCGGGTTCGACGATGGTGTACCCCGCGGCGGGCTTCGACCCGCTGGCGACGCTCGAGGCATTGGCCGAGGAGCAGTGCACCGCCGTGTACGGCGTGCCGACGATGTTCATCGCCATGCTCGAGCACCCGCGGTTCGCGGAGTTCGACACGTCCTCGCTGCGCACGGGGATCATGGCGGGAGCGCCCTGCCCGGTCGAGGTGATGAAGCGGGTCGTCGACGAGATGCACGCACACGAGATCTGCATCGGCTACGGCATGACCGAGACGGCTCCGGTGTCGTTCGTGACTCGGCGAGAGGACGACATCGAGCGACGCGTGAGCACGGTCGGCACCGTGCTGCCGAACGTCGAGGGCAAGGTCGTCGATCCCGCAAGCGGTCATACGGTGCCGGTCGGCACGCCGGGCGAGGTGTGCACGCGCGGCTACCTCGTCATGCGCGGCTATTGGGACAACCCCGAAGCCACGGACGAGGCGATCGACGAAGCGGGCTGGATGCACACGGGCGACCTGGGAGTGATGGACGCAGCCGGATACCTCAACATCGTCGGCCGCATCAAGGACATGGTCATCCGCGGCGGCGAGAACCTCTACCCGCGCGAGATCGAGGAGCTGCTCTTCCAGCATCCCGCCGTTGCGAGCGTGCAAGTGATCGGCGTGCCCGATGCCCGCATGGGCGAAGAGCTCATGGCGTGGATCGTGCTGCGGGACGGCGCCGAGGTGACTGACGACGAGCTGCGCGCCTTCTGCCGGGAGCGAGTGGCGCACTTCAAGGTGCCGCGGTACTTCAAGGTCACGACTGACTTCCCAATGACGGTGACCGGGAAGGTGCAGAAGTTCAAGATCCGCGAGATGGCGATCGAGGAGCTCGGCCTGCAGTCGGCTGCTTCGATCACCACCGCCTGAGCGCCCGGGCATGGGGAGCGAGCTCGAGGCCTGGACCGGTGTCCTCGTCGCCAACCGCGGAGAGATCGCCCTTCGAGTGATCAGAGCGGCGGCGGACCTCGGGGTGCGGTCCGTCGTGGTGCACTCAGAAGACGACGCAGACGCCCTCCCGGTGCGGCGCGCCGACCTCGCCGTCGCGTTGCGTGGACGCGGCCCCGCGGCGTATCTCGACGTGGAGCAGGTCCTCGACGCGGCGGTCAGCTCGGGATGCTCGGCCGTGCATCCCGGGTACGGCTTCCTCAGCGAGCAGGCGGCCTTCGCGGAGGCCTGCGCAGAGCAAGGTCTGGTCTTCGTCGGTCCTCCGCCGGCTGCGCTCGCCGCGCTCGGTGACAAGGCCGAGGCCCGCGCGATCGCGACGCGCTCCGGGGTCCCGGTCTTGCGGGGCACGCCGGACGCGACGTCCATCGACGAGGCGCTCGCGTTCTTCGACTCGCTCGACGGCAGCGCCGCGATGATCAAGGCGATCGCGGGCGGTGGCGGCCGCGGCATGCGCGTGGTGAGCGATCGCGGCGACCTGCCCGAGGCGTTCGCGCGATGCGAGTCCGAAGCGCGCGCTGCGTTCGGCGATGGGCGGCTGTACATCGAGCAGCACGTCTCCGGGGTACGCCACGTCGAGGTGCAGGTGCTCGGCGACCACACAGGACGCGTCATCCACTTGGGTGAGCGCGATTGCAGCATCCAGCGGCGGCACCAGAAGATCATCGAGATCGCGCCGGCACCGCACCTCGACCCGGTCGTGCGGGAGCACCTCGTCGACGACGCGGTTCGGCTCGCGCTCGAAGCGGGCTTGCAGAACGCGTCGACGATCGAGTTCCTCGTCAAGGGCGACGTGCATTGGTTCATCGAGGCGAACGCACGCCTCCAGGTCGAGCACACGATCACCGAGGAGGTGACAGGCGTCGACCTCGTCCAGGCGCAGCTCCGGCTCGCCGCGGGTGAGACGCTCTCCGACCTCGGGCTCGATCGCGACGTCCCAAATGGAGGCATCACAGTGCGCGGCTTCGCTGTGCAGGCCCGCGTGAACCTCGAGACGATCGGCGCCGACGGCACCGTGCGCCCCACCGGCGGCGTGCTGAAGGTGTTCGAGCCCGCCGCCGGGCCCGGAGTGCGCACCGACACCTATGCGTCGACTGGGTACCAGACGAACCCGAGCTTCGACTCGTTGCTGGCCAAGGTCATCGGGCACGCGGCGACCGACGATGTCGGCGACGCGCTCGACCGCACGTCACGTGCGCTCCGCGAGCTACGAGTGGAAGGCCTCGAGACGAACGTTCCGTTCTTGCAGGCGATCCTGGCGCATCCGGACGTGCACACCGGGCTCGCGACCACCGACTTCGTGGACCGCAACGTGGCCCAGCTCGTCGCGGTGGCGACCGCCGCGAGCACGACCCCGAGCCAGCTCGGAGCAACCGACACGACTCGACGGGCCGGCGCAGTCGTGGATGCGAGCGACCCGCTCGCCGTGCTCAGTCACGGCAAGTCGGTGTCGGCGCCTCGTGAGGCTCCCGGGCGCGTCGACGTCGACAACGCCGTGCTCGCTCCGATCCAGGGGACGATCGTCTCGGTCAGCGTCGACGTGGGTGACGAGGTGCGGTTCGGGCAGCCGCTGCTCGTCATGGAAGCGATGAAGATGGAGCACGTCATCGAGTCGACGATGAGCGGCGTGGTCCACTCGGTCACGGTCGCGATCGGTGACACGGTGTTCGAGGGCCATCCTCTCGTCGTCGTCGAGTCAGACGGCGCCGAGCGAGCGGCTTCCGACGAGGCCGAGGCCGTCGACCTCGAGGTGATCCGCCCCGACCTCGCAGAGGCACTCGAACGCCAGGCGAAGACCCACGACGCGGCGCGTCCCGACGCGGTGGCGCCGACGAGTCGCGACGCACCAACGCACCGCCCGCGAGAACGTCGACGACCTCTGCGACACCGGCTCGTTCGTGGAGTACGGCTCACTCGTGATCGCGGCACAACGTCGACGCCGAACGCTGGACGACCTGATCGCGCGCACTCCCGCCGACGGCCTCGTCGCCGGCATGGGCCGGGTGAACGGTGCCCTGTTCCCCGACAGCGAGGCCCGGTGCATCGTGATGTCGTACGACTACACGGTGCTCGCCGGCACACAGGGCCTGCAGAACCACCGCAAGAAGGACCGGCTGTTCGAGCTCGCGGAGCGCATGCGGCTTCCGGTGGTGTTCTTCACCGAGGGCGGCGGAGGCCGGCCCGGCGACACCGACGGCACCGGGCTCGCGGGGCTCGACTGCATGGCGTTCAACCTGTTCGGTGCGTTGAGCGGACTCGTGCCGCTCGTCGGGATCAACTCGGGTCGCTGCTTCGCCGGCAACGCCGCGTTGCTCGGCTGCTGCGACGTCGTGATCGCGACCGCGGACTCGAGCATCGGGATGGGCGGTCCCGCGATGATCGAAGGCGGCGGCCTCGGCGTGTTCCATCCCGACGAGGTCGGGCCCATGTCGGTGCAGGTGCCGAACGGCGTCGTCGACGTCGCGGTCGCCGACGAAGCCGAAGCCGTCGCGGTTGCCAAGCAGTACCTCTCGTACTTCCAAGGGTCGGTGCCCGACTGGGAGTGCGCCGATCAGCGACTGCTGCGGTTCGCCATCCCGGAGAATCGGCTGCGCGTCTACGACATCCGCAACGTGATCGAGACGATGGCCGACACCGGCTCGGTGCTCGAGCTACGACGTGACTTCGGCCTCGGGATGATCACCGCGCTCATCCGCATCGAGGGACGACCGCTCGGGCTCATCGCGAACAACCCGATGCACCTCGCGGGCGCGATCACGAGTGACGGCGCCGACAAGGCCGCACGCTTCATGCAGCTCTGCGACGCGTTCGACCTCCCGATCCTCTTCCTCTGCGACACGCCCGGGATGATGGTCGGGCCCGAGGTCGAGAAGACCGCGCTCGTCCGGCACTGCAGCCGGATGTTCGTGGTCGGTGGCAGCATCACGGTCCCCTTCTTCACGATCGTGCTGCGCAAGGGCTACGGGCTCGGCGCCCAGGCGATGGCGGGTGCGAGCTTCCACGCTCCCGTCTTCACGATCGCCTGGCCGACGGGAGAGTTCGGCGGCATGGGCCTCGAAGGCGCCGTCAAGCTCGGCTACCGCAAGGAGCTCGCCGCGATCGAGGACCCCGCCGAGCGCACCGCCCTCTTCGACGAGATGGTCGCTCGCATGTACGAGCACGGGAAAGCGCTCAACACCGCCACCCACTTCGAGATCGACGACGTCATCGACCCGTTCGAGTCGCGGACCCGGGTCGTCGAGGCCCTGCGCGCCTCGCCTCCCCCGCCGGCCCGCACCGGAAAGAAGCGCCCGTGCGTTGACACCTGGTGAGATCCCGCTATATTGGCGATAGTTAGCGATATATCGGAACCTATCGCACAGATATCGCCGAACAGCGAAAGGAATCCCCCCATGGAAGAGACACGAGACATGCGCCGAGGCTGGGGCCGAGGTGGTCCCTGGCGTGAGCACGGGCACGGCGGTGGGCGCCGGCGCCGAGGCGACATCCGCACCGCGGTGCTCGCCGCCCTCGAAGAGTCGCCGGCCCACGGCTACGAGATCATCCAGCGCTTCGAGGAGAAGACCGCCGGCATGTGGCGCCCGAGCGCCGGGTCGATCTACCCCACCCTCCAGCTGCTCGAGGACGAAGGCCTCGTCCGCTCGTACGAGCGCGACGGCAAGAAGGTCTACGAGCTCACCGACGAAGGCAGGGCCGCCGCGGCTCGGCGCGTCGAGGAAGCCGGGAGCCCCTGGGCCTCAGGGCAGATCAGCCGCAACTACAGGGACTTCGGCGACGCCATGCGCCAGCTCGCGCTCGGCCTCGAAGCAAGCCGCGATGACCGGCAACCCAGACACCATGGGCAAGGTCGTCGAGATCCTCACCGACGCCCGCAAGCGGATCTACACGCTGCTCGCGGAGAGCTGAACCGCTCTCTGCTCGTGGAGAGACTTTTCTAGTCTTCGACGAGAAGGTCCTTCGGCGCATCGCCGAGGAGGAACCGGGGGCCCGCGCCGAGGCGGGCGGCCCGATCGGCGGGGTTGTAGAGCGCGCACGCCTTGAGCGAGAGGCACCCACAACCGATGCAGTCGGACAGCTGATCGCGGAGACGCTCGAGCGAGGCGATGCGCTCGTCGAGCATCGGCCGCCATCCCCTCGACAGCCGAGCCCAGTCGGCCTTGTTGGGCGTGCGACCCTTCGGGAGCGAGGCGAGCATCGAGGCGATCTCGCCGAGGTCGAGCCCGACCGACTGAGCGACGCGGATGAATGCGACGCGCCGCAACACCTCGCGGGGTACCGACGCTGGCCACCGTCAGAGCGAACCGAGTCGAGCAGGCCTTCCCTCTCGTAGAAGCGCAACGCCGAGGTCGACAGCCCCGTGCGAGCCGCCACCTCGCCGATCGTCAGGAGGTCGTCGTCCACATCCAGATGCTAGCCCTTGACTTGAAGTTCACTTCAACTTGTACCTTCAACCCATGTCCTCGATCGACGACCTCTCCGACGCCGAGCTCATCGCGGCCGTCGCCTCGGTGGTGCGCACTCCGCGCGCCGATCCCGCCGACTCGTTCGTGCTCCACGCCCCCCTGGAGCTCGCGGCCCGTGCGGCCTTGCTCCCCCGCGTCGCACCCGGCGAGCGCCGCAAGGCGTGTGCGCAGATCGCCGCGATCGCGACGGCGTACGAGGCCTTCGGCCCGGCGGCGTCTCCCCCCCGCGACCGCACGCTCAACTCGCTCGCTGCGGCGGCGACCCGTCTCACTGACTCGATCGCGGCCGGAGATCTCGACGAGGTCGACGCAGTCGCGGCTTGGCTCGGCCGCCATGTGCGAAACGACGAGCTGGCACCACTTCTGGCCGATGCGATCGTCCCGAGCCTCGCCGCCGCGGCGCACGGCTCGATCTTCCTGTTCCAGATGCCGCGGGTCGCGCCTCGCGGCGAGCTCACGGGAGAGCTCCTCCGGCCGCTCGCCCGCGAGGTCGCCCGGAACTCGGACTGGCAGCTGCGGTGGTTCATGGAGCGCGACCCTGTGGCGCCTGCCTCTGCGGATGCGCTGTTCTCGGCGCTTCAGGCGACGCCGCGGCTCGGTGTCCCCGGCAGCGACTTCATCTACCCGTTGATGTCACAGGTGGAGCGCCAAGGTGTCGCCGCGGCGCTGCTCGGCGAAGTGACCAGCCTCGACGTCGAGGCCGCGGCTCGCGTCATCCTGCGCGCCGCCGCGCTGTCGATGCTGCAGGAGCCCGGTGACCACGCGCCCTATGGGTGGAGTCACTGCCTGACGATGCCGCAGGCCGTGCTCGGAGTCGCGCGTTCGTGCGCGGATCCGTCGGTCGCGATCGCGGTCGCCGCCACCTACGTGGTCGGCTTCCGCGCTGCACTCGCCGTTCGGCCGCTCGACGCGCGGTGGGTGCCCGACGACCCTGGCATCACCGTCGCCACTGCGCTCGAGACCGATCCCGACCAGGCGGCGGCCTCGGTGTGGCACGCAGCCCGTCGAGCAGCTCGGGGCGATCGTCACGCTCCTGGCCACCCGTGCATCGACGCATCACGACGCCCATCTCGTGAAGTACACCCTCGCCTGCCTCGACGCGGCCAACGCGCATCCCGAAGACGCTCGGCTCTACCTCTCCGCCGCGGCGTCTCTCCACGGCCGGTGGACCGAGCACGACCTCGCGATACTGCTGCCGTCGCATCTGCGTGAACGAGGCTTCGACGAGCTCGCGGAGGGCCGTCGTGTCGACGTCGTCGAGACGCTTGATGTGCAAGCACGACTTCCCCTTCGAGTGCTTGCCGAGCCGGCGCAGCAACGCCGCGCGGTGCTCGAAGCCGTCCATCAAGTAGATGGTCAACCGGTCCTTGCGAGCCGCGAAGGCGATCAGGGGCCAGTCGCCCTGGCGCCCGCTTGCGTACTTGAAGTGGTACATGCCGAAGCCGACCATCGACTCGCCCCACAGCACCGGCTTCTCGCCGCTGACCTCCGCCATCATCGAGCAGAGCGCTCGCGTGTCGCGCCTTCGCGACTCGTCGGGGATCGCCGCGAGGTACTTGGGCACGCTTGCACGCGTCGGCAGTGTCTTCGTGTGAGCCATCGCGCCAACGTAGCGACCGCTCGGACCGTGACGGGGCCCGTACCGTTTACGATGGGGGCAGGTGTGCCGGGAAGCCGGTCGGCGCTCGTTCTGCGCGTCCGACTCGAGGTCTGTAAGTGCCTAGAACCATCTCCCTCGGCTACTCCGTGAGCCGCTGGTTGCCGCAGCCCTCGGCTTGGCGCCGCGACGCCCTGCGCACGAACCTCGTGGCTCGTCCCGACCATCGAGGTCGTCCTCGCCGTCGCGCTGTTCGTCGTGACGTACTCGGATCGACCGGGCCGCGTACCACGGTGACCTCACGCTTCCGGGCTGGGTCAACAACGGCACCGCCGACGCCGCCCGCAGATCCTCACGGCGATCGCCGCCGCCGTCATCACGGTCGTCGGGTCTGTGTTCTCGATCACGATCGTGGCGCTCAGCTCGGCCTCGACCCAGTTCGGCCCCCGGATGCTGCGCAACTTCATCCGCGACCGCGGGCACGCAGGTGACGCTCGGTATCTTCGTCGCGACGTTCGTCTTCGCCTGCTCGCGCTCGGCTCGATCGCGCACGGCGCGCAGCGGCGACTTCGTTCCGCACCTCTCGATCACGGTCGCGTTCGGCCTCGTGCTCGTCGTCCTCGGCGTGCTGATCTACTTCATCCACCACGTCGCGACCTCGATCCAGCTGCCCGAGGTCATCGCCAGGATCGCCCACGACCTGGCGAGCCGCGATCCAGGCCGAGGCGATCGAGTCGGCGCGGCGACGGCACGCTCGAGGCGGGTCCGTCTGCTCGCGGAGCTGCTCGTCCGTCTCGACGAGTCGCGGTGCGGTCGTCGCCGCGCCCGCGAGCGGCTACCTCCAGTTCGTCGGCCTACGACGACGCTCGTGGAGATCGCCGCGGAGGCCGATGCCGTGATCCAGCTGCTCTACCGCCCGGGCACTTCGTGGTCGAGGGCCTCCGCTCGCGCACGTCTGGCCCGCCGAGGCGGCCGCGGTCGTCCGCGAGCCTCGAGCGCGCCCACGTGACCGGTCCCACCGCACCCTGACCCAGGACCTGATCTTCGCGATCGACCAGCTCGTCGAGATCGCGATCCGGGCGCTCTCGCCGGCCGTCAACGACACGTTCACCGCGCTGACGTGCATCGACTGGCTCGGCGACGGGCTCTGCAAGATCTCGGCCGGCTGGAACCCGCGGTCGTGCACCGCGACGACTTGGGCTACCTGCGCGTCATCGCGGCCGCGGTCAGCTACAGGCGCATCGTCGACGCGCGCCTTCGAAAGATCCGTCAGGCGGGGCGGGGCATGCCCGCGGTGAACATCCGCCAGCTCGACGCCTCGCCCAGATCATGGCCTACACGACCGACGACGAGCAGCGCGCGCGCTCCTGCGCCAGGCCGACATGATCCTGCGATCGTGCGAGGCGTCGTCCCGGAGGCAAGCGACCGAGATGACGTCCGACGCCGCTACGACGCCCTCATCACGGTCGCGCGGGCTGCTTCAGGCGACTGCTAGCGCTCGTGAGTGCAGTCGCCTCGACGGGGCTACCCGTCGACCCGATCGAGCGCGAGGTTCAGCTCGAGGACGTTGACTGCCGGCTCGCCGAGGATGCCGAACGCCCGGCCGTCCGTGTTCGCGTTGATGAGGCTGAGCACCTATCGAGATCGAGGCCGCGTGCGGTGGCCACCCTGGCCGCCTGGAGCTTGGCGTTGGCGACCGTGATATCCGGGTCGAGCCCGCTGCCCGAGCGGTCACCGCGTCAACGGGTACCGGAACGGCTGCGGACAGACCGTTCTCGGTGCGGTATGCACGCACGAGGTCGTCTACCCCGGTGGTCTGCGACTCGTCGACGTCGGGTGTCGCCGGGTCGTCCTCGCCGTCGAGGAACACCGGATTCGTCGGCCCGTAGTTCGAGCCGTAGCTGTAGCCGGGCCCAGAGGCGTACCCGTCGGCGGCGGGGCGGGGGTGGAAGTACTCGGCGTCGTGAAGCTCTGGCCGATCAGCGTGGAGCCGACGACCTTGCCGCTCGCGTCCTTCACGAGCGATCCGTCGGCCTTGTCGGGGAAGAGCACCTCGTCGACGACGGTCGTGCCGACGCTGTACACGAGCGTCAGGACCGTGAACAGCACGATCGCGATGATGGCGGGAACCAGTTGGCGGCGCATCAGTTCACTCCCAGGCCGTGACGACCATGTCGATGAGCTTGATGCCGATGAACGGGGCGATGAGCCCGCCGAGGCCGTAGATCAAGCAGGTTGCGGCGCAGCATCGCGGCGGCGCTGAGCGCGCGGAACTTCACGCCCCGCAGCGCCAGCGGGATCAGCAGCGACGATGATCAGGGCGTTGAAGATCACCGCCGAGAGGATCGCCGAGCGCGGCGTTGCAGGTTCATGACGTTCAGGCGGTCGAGCGCCGGGCAGCACGCCGGCGAACATCGCCGGGATGATGGCGAAGTACTTGGCGACGTCGTTGGCGATCGAGAACGTCGTCAGCGACCCGCGGGTGATCAGCAGCTGCTTGCCGATCTCGACGATCTCGATGAGCTTCGTCGGGTTCGAGTCGAGGTCGACCATGTTGCCGGCCTCCTTGGCGGCCTGCGTGCCGGTGTTCATGGCGACGCCGACGTCGGCCTGCGCGAGCGCCGGGCGCGTCGTTGGTGCCGTCGCCGGTCATCGCCACGAGGTTGCCGCCGGCCTGCTCGCGCTTGATCAGCGCCATCTTGTCCTCGGGCGTCGCCTCGGCGAGGAAGTCGTCGACGCCGCCTCCTCGGCGATCGCCGCGGCGGTGAGCGGGTTGTCGCCGGTGATCATGATCGTGCGGATGCCCATGCGGCGCAGCTCGTCGAACCGCTCGCGCATGCCGGCTTCACGATGTCCTTGAGGTGGATCACGCCGAGGATCGCGAGTGCCCGTCGGCGACCACGAGCGGCGTGCCGCCGTCGCTGCGAGATCGTTCGACGACTCGGTCGAGCTCGGGCGGGACCGACGCCGCCCTGTTCCGCGACCCAGCGCCGCACCGAGTCGGCCGCGCCCTTGCGGATCGCTCGACCGGTCCGTCGAGGTCCATGCCCGACATGCGGGTCTGCGCGGTGAACGGCACCAGCGCGGCGTCGGGAGGCTCGGTCGCGGCGACGCCGTACCGCTCCTCGGCGAGCTCGACGATCGAGCGGCCCTCGGGCGTCTCGTCGGCCAGGCTCGACGAGCAGCGCCGCCTCGGCGAGCTCGCCGTTCGGTCGACGCCGTGCACGGGGAGGAACTCGGCCGCCTGGCGGTTGCCGAGCGTGATCGTGCCGGTCTTGTCGAGCAGCAGCGTCGAGCACGTCGCCGGCCGCCTCGACCGCCCGGCCCGACATGGCCAGCACGTTGCGCTGCACGAGCCGGTCCATGCCGGCGATGCCGATCGCCGACAGCAGCCCGCCGATCGTCGTCGGGATCAGGCACACGAGCAGCGCGACCAGCACGATGATCGTCTGCTCGGCGCCGGAGTAGATGGCGAACGGCTGCAGCGTGACGACCGCGAGCAGGAAGATGATCGTGAGGCCGGCGAGCAGGATGTTCAGCGCGATCTCGTTCGGCGTCTTCTGCCGGTCGGCGCCCTCGACGAGCGCGATCATGCGGTCGAGGAACGTCTCGCCCGGCTTGGCCGTGATGCGCACGACGATCTGGTCGGACAGCACCCGGGTGCCGCCGGTGACCGCCGAGCGGTCGCCGCCGGACTCGCGGATCACCGGCGCCGACTCGCCGGTGATGGCCGACTCGTCGACCGATGGCGATGCCCTCGATGATGTCGCCGTCGCCGGGATCACCTCGCCGGCGACGACGACGCACACGTCGCCGACGTCGAGCTGCGCTCGACGGCACCTCGCTCGATGCGTGCCGTCGGGCAGGCGGACGTTGGCGATCGTCTCGGCTGCGGGTCTTGCGCAGCGTGTCGGCCTGCGCCTTGCCGCGCCCTTCGGCCATCGCCTCGGCGAAGTTGGCGAACAGCACCGTGAACCACAGCAACAGCGCGACGAGACCGGCGAACACGTTCTCGCTCGCCGACGACGTCGCCGAAGTCGCGGATGAACAGGATCGTCGTGAGACGCTGCCGATCTCGACGATGAACATCACCGGGTTGCGGGCATGCTGCCGCGGGTCGAGCTTGCGGAAGCAGTCGACGATCGGCCGGGCCGACGATCGCCGGGTCGAACATCGACGTCGCGCCGCCGTGGCCGGTCGGCGGACGGCTCCGGCGGCGTGGCGGCGAGGTCGGGAGCTTCGAGAGTGGTGGTCATGCGATGCGCTCCTCACAGTGAGAGGTGCTCGACGATGGGGCCGAGCGCCAGCGCCGGGAAGAAGGTGAGGCCGCGACGATGACGATCACGCCGACGAGCAGGCCGCCGAACAGCGGCGTGTGCGGTCGGGAACGTGCCCGCCGTGCGGGACCTTCGGCTTGCGGGCCGAGCGAGCCGGCGATGGCCAGCACCGGGATGATCAGGAAGAACCGGCCGACGAGCATCGCGATGCCCGAGCGTCGTGTTGTACCACTGCGTGTTGCCGGTGAGGCCGGCGAACGCCGAGCCGTTGTTGTTGGCCGCCGAGGTGAAGGCGTAGAGGATCTCGGTGAAGCCGTGCGGCCCGGCGTTCAGATCGTGGTGTGCAGCACCGAGTCCGACGATCATCGACGGCGCCGGCGAAGCCGAGCAGCACCGACGGCATGGCGAGGATGTAGAGCACGACCAGCTTCATCTCCGGCGCCTGGATCTTCTTGCCCAGGTACTCCGGTGTTCGCCCGACCATGAGGCCGGCGATGAACACCGCGAGCAGGACGTAGACGAGCATGCCGATCAAGCCCGACGCCGACGCCGCCGGGAGTGACCTCGCCCGAGCATCATGTTGACCATCGGCACGAGCGCCGCCGAGCGGGGTGAAGCTGTCGTGCATGGAGTTGACCGACCCGGTCGACGTGCCGGTCGTCGAGGCGGCCCAGAGCGCCGACGACGGCGGCGCCGAAGCGGACCTCCTTGCCCTCCATGTTGCCGCCCGACTGAGTCGGCGGTGATCGACTGGTTCGGCGCCGACGGCGGTGAGCTGCGGGTTGCCGTTCGGCTCGGCGAAGCATCGCGACCAGGCGAGCCGGCGAGCCAGAGGACGACCATGATCGCCGAAGCACCACGCGGCCCTGGCGCTGGTCCTTGACCAGCACGCCGAACGTGACGGCGAACGCGAACGGGATGACGCAGGATCAGCGTAGAGCTCGAGGAAGTTGGTGAGCGGCGTCGGGTTCTCGAACGGGTGGGCGGAGTTGGACGTTGAAGAAGCCGCCGCCGTTGTGCCGAGCTCCTTGATCGCCTCCTGGCTGGCGACCGGCCCGCCGGGGATGATCTGCTCGTGACGCCTTCGACGCGTCGTGACCGTGCGTGAAGCCGTGGAAGTTCTGGATGACGCCCTGGCTCACGAGGACGACGGCGAAGACGAACGCCAGCGGCAGCAGGATGCGCGACGGTGCTGCGGACGAGGTCGACCCAGAAGTTGCCGAGCGTGCGGCGTGCGGCTGCGGGCGAGGCCCCGGATCAGCGCGACCACGACCGCCATGCCCGACGGCGGCCGACACGAAGTTCTGCACCAGCAGCCCGCCATCTGGGTGAGGTGGCTCATCGTGGTCTCGCCGGCGTAGCTCTGCCAGTTCGTGTTGGTGACGAAGCTGACCGCGTGTTGAACGACGAGGTGCGGGGCTGACGCCCCGACGTGTGTCGGGTTGAACGGCAGGTGCCCCTGCAGCCGCTGGATGCCGTACAGCGACGACGCACGACACGAGGCTGAACGCGAGCAGCCGAGCGCGTAGCCGTCCAGCGCTGCTCGCGTCTCGGGGTCGACGCGCAGGAGCCGGTAGATGACGCGCTCGATCGGGCCGAAGACGCGGTCGCCCGGCGCCGTGCCGTCGGTCTCGGGCCGTACACCTTGGCCATGTAGCGGCCGAGCGGCGGCACCGTGATGGCCGAGGACGGCGATCAGGGCAGAGCGAACTGGAAGAAGTTTGCGGCGGACACGACATCAGAACCTCTCCGGGAAGACGAGGACGAGGACGAGGTAGGCGAGGACCGCCACCGTCAACCCGAGCGCGACGAGGTTGTCGGTGAGCGATGCGCCGATGTGAGCCATCACGAGGCTCATGCGGCACGCTCGAGGGCCGCTTCGCTCGAAGCGTCGTTGTCCTCGGCGTCGATGGCGGGCTCCTCTGGGCCGATGATCCGGCCACAGAGCGACACGTATCCGACGCACAGCAAGAAGAACGCCACGATCGTGGCGAGAAAGATGATGTCGGCCACTGCCCCTCCTGGTCTGCGTGGCAGCGAATCCCGCTGCTCGCTCGCAGAGGGGTAACACGAGGCGTCCGAGCCGAGAAGACCTCTTAACAGCGACTTGAGCGGAGCGCGATTGGATCTTGATGACTCCGTAGCGACGGTTTCGGCCGTGTTTCCGCCGACTTGCGTCAACCCGTCACCGACCCCCTCGCCGAGTGCACCTAGCCTCGGGCGCGTGAGTGAGCCGGCGATCCGCACGCTCGATCTGACGAAGCGATTCGGTTCGCTCGTCGCGCTCGACCACCTCACGCTCGACGTCGAGCAGGGCGAGGTGTTCGGCTTCCTCGGGCCGAACGGCGCGGGCAAGTCCACGACGCTCCGCCTGCTGCTCGGGTTCATCCGCGCGACCTCGGGGTCGGCGACCGTGATGGGGATCGACACGCGCGATGTCGAGACGTGCCACCGCCACCTCGCCTACGTGCCCGGCGACGTGAGCCTGTGGCCCAAGCTCACCGGCGAGGAGTGCCTCGAGCTGCTCGGGAACCTCCACGGCGACGTCGACACCGCCTACCGAGCCGAGCTCGTCGAGCGGTTCTCACTCGAGCTGGACAAGCGCTCCCGCACGTACTCGAAGGGCAACCGGCAGAAGGTCGCGCTCGTCGCCGCATTCGCGACGAGAGCCGACGTGCTGCTCCTCGACGAACCGACGAGCGGGCTCGATCCGCTGATGGAGCAGGAGTTCCGGCGCTGCGTGGGCGAGGCCGTCGCACGGGGGCAGACGGTCTTCCTCTCGTCGCACATCCTGTCGGAGGTCGAGCAGCTCTGCGCCCGGGTCGGGATCCTGCGAGCGGGCACGTTGGTCGAGGTCGCGACCATCGACCGCCTCCGCGCCATGCGCAGCACCGAGCTCGACATCGACATCGCCGGCGAGCCCCCCGATCTCTCTCAGGTCGAAGGCGTCGCCAGTGTGTCGCGCACCCCCACTGGCGTCCGAGTCACGTTGAACGGCCCGCCCGGCCCGGTGCTGCAGGCGATCGACAGCCTCCCGCTCACTGCCGTCAGGTCGCAGGAGGCGTCGCTCGAGGAGATCTTCCTCGCGTACTACGGCGACGGGGACCGCGCGTGAGCGCGACCGCGACGGTCACTCGCCTCTCCGTTCGACAGATGAGGACAGGAGCGATCGTGCTCGCCGTCGCGTGCGCGGCGATGGTCGCGTCGACGATCAAGGCACGCGAGGCAACCGAGGCGCTCACACCCGGCCTCGTCGAGGACCTCGCGTTCGAACCCCGCGCTGCGCGCGCTCTACGGCACGCCTTTCGACCTCGCGACCCCGGGCGGCTTCACCGTCTGGCGCCTCGGGATGTTCTTGTCCGCCGCCGCGTGCGCATGGGGACTGCTCACCGCGACACGCCTGCTTCGAGGAGAGGAAGAGGCCGGCCGCGCCGAGCTCGTGCACACGGCTCCGATCACCCACCCGTCCATCACGAACATCACGCTCCTGGTCATCGCCGCCGCAGCACCGTTCGTCGGCGTCCTCGTCGCGTTGGCGTTCCTCGGAACCGCGCAGGAAGTCGCCGGATCGATCTTGTTCAGCGCTGGCGCTCACGTTGCTGATGCTCGTCTTCATCGCGACGGGTGGCCTCACCTGCCCAGCTGTTCGCCACGCGGCAGGCGAGCCTCAGGCGCAGGAGGGCTCGTGCTCGGCGCGCTCTTCCTGCTGCGCATGGTCGCCGACGGGTCGAGCGGGCTCGGGTGGCTGCGATGGCTGACACCGTTCGGCTGGTTGGAGGAGCTGCGCCCGTTCGCCGACAACCGCGTGCTTCCACTGTTGCTGCTGGCCGGCCTCGCGGTCGCCGTCGGCGCGATCGCGATCGCGCTGTCGCGTCAGCGCGACCTCGGAGACGGGATCGTGCGCGAGCGCGACACCGCGGAGATGCAAGCCGGCCTGCTGCGCGCGCCGTTCCCGTTCCAGTGGCGTCAAGGCACCGGCGCACTGATCGGGTGGGGTGTGTCGCTCGTCGCGGCTGGCCTCGTCATCGGCGGGATCACGAGCGCGTTCACGCAATACGTCGCCGAGAACCCCGAGGTCGAGAAGTTCGTGGGGAAGTTCGGGTTCGGCGACCTCGGCTCTGTCGCCGGGTTCGTCGGCTCGATGGAGGTCTTCCCCGCGCTCGCTGTCGCCCTCTTCGCCGTCGCGGCGACGAACCGCACCTGGGAGGACGAGCAGGAGCGCAGGCTCGAGCTCGCGCTCCCCAACCCGGTGACGCGGCCGAGGTGGCTCGGGGCATCCGTGCTCGCCACGTCGATCGCCGTCCTCCTCGTCAGCGCCGGCTGCGCCGTCGCGACCTGGATCGCGGTGAAGGCGGCGAACGGCGATTTGGGACTCGGCCAGGCACTCGCCGGGATCCTGAACACCCTTCCGGCGGTGGCGGTCTTCCTCGGTACCGCGGTGCTGCTCCTCGGCCTGCGTCCCGAGGTGACGCGGCTCGGCGCGGGCGGCTTTGCCGTCGGCGCGCTGTTCGTCAGCGTGTTCGGCCCGACGATCAAGCTCCCGTCGTGGGTCCTCGACCTGTCGCCTTTCCACCACCTCGCGAGCGTGCCCGCGACGCCGGTCGACTGGACGACGACTGCCGTGTTGCTCATGCTTGCGGCCGCGCTTCTCGGCGCAGGCTTCATCGGCTACTCGCGGCGAGACCTTCGGGTCTAGGGCTGGCATGTCTAGGGCTGGACCGACTTCGCGACGTCGATCATCTCGTCGCGGCTCAGGTCGGACTCGAGCCGATATTCCACGCCCTCCTGCACCCAGAGCAGCACCGAGCGCGCGGCGAGCCTGCGGCCGGGCGTGTCGAGGATGTGGGTGCCCTCGACGTAGAGCGCGGCGTCTCCCACCCCTTCCACCGGCTCGACGTTCTCGCCCGCCGCAACCAGCTTCTGGAGGAACAGGTCGGGATCGATCTCGATCGGATGCACCCACAACGTCGTGTTGCCCTCGGTCCACCCCATGAGCACGCCGCCCTCGGGAGGCAGCACCACGATCTGCGGGTCACCGAGCGCAGCGACCGTGGGAAGCGGGTGCCGCAGCACGCCCTCGGCCTCGTCACGAGGGACCGGCCGGAGGCGATCCTGGATCAACGGCAGTCCGCTCGTGTCGACCCCGCCGGGGACCTTGACCACATGCGTGCTGCCGATGCCGAGCCAGTCAGCGACCGCGCTGCGCACCGGCGCGACTGCGAGACCCACGACGAGAAGGCGCGACGAGGATGACCGCGGCGACCGCGAGCCGGCGCAGCCACGTCGATCCTCGGTGCACGGACGGCGCGGAAGGCGCACGCACCTCGAGGTGCGCGCCGACGCTCATCAGGATCTCCTCGAGGCGGGCGTCCGAGAACGTGTCAGCCACGGACGGCTCCTTCCGTCTCGAGCACCACGCGCAAACGGCCCATCGCTCGCGACAACCGCGACTTGACGGTTCCCGCCGGCACCTCGAGCGTCTCGACCATCTCGGCTTCGGTCAGCTGTTCGAACCATCGGAGAGCGATCACGAGCCGATCGTCGCTGTCGAGCTGGTTCAGCGCCGCGACGACACGCTGCCGGTCCACGTCGCTCACTGCGGCTTCCTCCGGAGTGACCGCCTCCTGCGCCATGCCGGCATGGGCGGCGCGCACCTCGAGATGTGCTCGGCGACCCCGGGCGCGTCGATCGTTGCGCGCGCTGTTCGCCACGATCCTCAGGAACCACGGCCGGAACGGGCGCGCTCCGTCGAAGCTCTCGAACGATCGCCACGCTCTCTCCGTCGCCTGCTGCACCACGTCGTCTGCTCCATCCGCGCTCCCGAGCACGACCGTCGCGACCCGGAGCGCGGCAGGGCGATGGCGAGCCACGAGGTCGCCATACGCGTCGGCGTCGCCTCCCTGGGCGCGCCGCACGGTCACCTGCTCGAGGTCGTCGATCGCTACGTCCTAGTCGGGCCGTCCTAGTCGTGCCGGCCTGATGAATCGAGGAGATACGTCACCAACGCGTCGATCTCTGCATCCGACACGTCGAGCGTCGGCATCTGGGTCGTGGGGCCGACGCCGCCGTGGAACGCAGGCGAGAAGAAGGCCCCGGGTTCCTTGATCGACTCCGCGACGTACTCCGGCGCGGAGTAGCCGGGCCGGCGCGATCCGGCGAACGACGCGACATCAGCGAGGCTCGGGAAGCCGTCGATGAGCGAGTGAGTCTCGGGCCCGTCGTGACAAGTCGAGCAACCCTTGGCCCGGAAGAGCGCTGCACCATCGAGTCCCGTCGCCGTCGCGGAGGACGACGCTCGCGTCACGACTGGTCGACGTCGATCCCCACCCGATCAACGAAGCGACCCCGAGCGCGATCGCACCGATCGCAGCGACGATGCCCGGCGTCGTCATCGTGCGTCGCTCGGCTTGCGGCGGCGGCTCACGATCGCATCGGTGATCGCGACGGTCGCGAGCGCGATGGCTGCCAGCGGCACGAGCCCTCGGGCGACACCTGGCCAGCGGTACGACGACGACTCGACCACGCTCGGACTGGACGCATCACTCGCAACCGTGATCGTCCCGAGGTCTTGGGGCTCGAAGAAGCCCTGGCGGATCTCCCACGTCGACTGCCCCTCCGCGAACGTCACGGTCGCGACGTAATGGCCGACGTCACCGTCGCGCTCGGCGGGGTACACCGTGGTCTCGCCCGACGGCCCGGTCACGGCGATCGCGACGTCCGCGAGATCGACCGGGGTCATCCCGTGCTGGCGGATGGTGAAGCCGACCTCGATCGGCGCACCGGCGGCGGGCGTCGCCATCGGATCGATCGTGCTCACCGCCCACCCTCCGGCCACAGCTGCCGGCGCGAGCAGCAGGAGCAGCACGAACGAAAGACCGAGACCAACCAGGGGCTTCCTCATGCTCTCCCTACACCGCACGGTGTGGGGAGGTTCCCTCCCCACACCAGATCGGCGCCCGGCCTAGGCGGCCTCGATGGCGGGGAGGTCTCCGAAGAAGCCCGTGACCTTGCGCAGGCGCCCATCCTCGGCGACCTCGGCGACGTCGATGCCGGCGACCGCAACGGCGCCGTCGGGACCGACGAGCTCCCATCCGTAGCGAACGAACTCGTGATGGACGTCGATGCCGGTGATGCGCCGGAAGGTGTGCCCGGCGTAGTGCGTGTTCACGAGATCAGCCGCGTCGCTGAGCCCGGTGTATCCCTTGCCCTCGAGGGGCGGGTCGACGAGCCGGCCATCGGGGCTCCATGCCTGCTCGATGAGCTTCATGCGCCGCTCGACGTCCGCTTCCGCATACGCCTCGAGCCACGCGTCGACCACAGTCGTCAGATCGTTCATCACTGTCTCCTTCATGGTGTCGTTGGACCTGTCGTGCTCCGTGAGGTCGACTCTGGACGACGGCGTGCCGCGCTGCGATTACCCGTTGGGTAATGGCCGACGTGACGCGACGGTCATAGGTTCGTTGACATGCCCAGAGAAGCAGTCGGCACGCTCGTGCGCGAGTGGCGAGGACGACGTCACCGGTCCCAGCTCGACCTCGCGCTCGAGATCGGGGTCTCGGCGCGCCACCTGAGCTTCGTCGAGACCGGTCGCGCGAAGCCGAGCCCCGAGCTGGTGATCGCCCTCGCCGAGGGCCTCGATGTCCCGCTCCGCGAGCGGAACACGATGCTCCTTGCCGCCGGATACGCGCCGCGCTACGGCGAGACGTCGCTCGCCGACCCGTCGATGGCGATGATGCACGCGGCGATCCAACGCCTGCTCGACGCGCACGACCCCTACCCAGGCCTCGTGATCGACCGGCACTGGAACGTCGTGCTCTCGAACCGGGCCGCGGGCGCACTCGTCGCGGGTCTGCCGGTCGAGCTCCTCGGCCCTCCGTTGAACGTGTACCGCGTCTGCCTCCACCCCGAAGGGCTCGCGGCGCACACGCGGAACTTCCCTGCGTGGGCGACCTACCTGTTGCACCAGCTTCGGCGCTCCGTGGTGCTCACCAACGATCCGACGCTCAGCGCGTTGCAACAGGAGGTCGCCGCGTATCCGAACGTCGCCGAGCTCATGCGCAACGAGCGGGGCGCCGCGTGGGAGGAGCCGCCGTTGCTCGTGCCCGTCGTCGTCGAGCTCGGTGGCGCGGTGCTGTCGCTCTTCACGACGCTCACGACGTTCGGCACCCCGCGCGACATCACGCTCGACGAGCTCGCAGTCGAGCTCTTCTTCCCTGCCGACCCTCAGACCGAGGAGCTCCTTCGCGGTGGCACGACGGCGGTGAGCACCCGCCCCAGCCACGACGGCCGGGCGGCGAGCGCGGGTGATGCCAGCGCGAGCACGAACACGTAGAGCCCGACGAACGGGGTGATGCGAGCGTCGAGCCCGGCGGCCGCAGCCAAGCTGGCGATGATCAACGAGAACTCGCCGCGAGCGAGCACCGTGAGGGAGATGCGCGCGGCGGCGTCCGGACCTTCACCCACCAGGCGCGCGGCGACGACTCCCGCGACCGTGTTCAGCACGAACGACAGGGCAACAGCGATCGCGACCAGCCAGGCGACGCCCGCCGCGTCGCCCGGGTCGAGGCTCAACCCGAACGCGAAGAAGAACACCGCAGCAAACGCGTCGCGCAGCGGGAGCACGAGCCGTTCGACCCGGCTCGCCACGACCGTCGCCGCGACGACCGTTCCGGCGAGGAAGGCACCGATGGCGTCGGAGACACCCAGCTCCTCAGCGACCCCGGCGGTCAGGATGGCTACGCCGAGGAAGGCGATCGTGAGCAGCTCGTCGTCCGGACTCGCGATGAGCATCCCGACGAAGCGAGCGCCCCTCCGCGCGATCACGATCACGACGGCGACGAACAAGAACGCGACGGCCACGTCGCGAATCGCCCTCCATCCCGAGCTCCCCGAGAGCACGGGCTGGAGGACAGCGAGGTAGAGCGCGAGGAACAGGTCTTCGACGACCACGATTCCGAGGATGAGGCGCGTCTCGGGGTTGGCGAGCCGGCGCAGCTCGACGAGCAGCTTGGTGACGATGGCCGACGACGAGATGCCGATCGCTCCGGCGATGACGAGGGCTTCCCGCGTGCCCCAACCGACGGCGAAGCCGAACACGAGACCACCGCCGAGGTTCAGCGACAAGTAGGTCGCTCCCGCGAGGACGAGGTTGCGGCCGCCGGCGGCGAGGTCGTCGAGCGAGAACTCGAGCCCGAGGTGGAACAGGAGCAGCACGAGCCCGAGCGCGGCGAGCAGCTCGATCTCCTCGGGATGGTCGATGAGCGAGATGCCGGGCGTGTGGGGCCCGAAGATGATGCCGGCGGCCATGAACAGAGGGATCGTGGGGAGCCCGATGCGCCTGCCCGCGCGCGAGGAGGGCCGAGGCCAGGAACGCACCACCGAGCGCGACAAGAGAGCTGCCCATCAGGTCACCACGGCCCGCACGAACGTCGACAGGTCCTCGGGCCGGCCGATCACGACCAGGCGGTCACCGACTCCGAGCACTGTCGTCGGATCGGGCGCGACGAGCGAAGCTTCGTCACGCACGATCGCGGCGATCGTCATGCGCGTGTGCCGTCTGATCCCGAGGTCGGCGATCGAGTGCCCGACTCCAGGGGAGCCCGCGTGAAGGGTCACCCAGTCGATCAGCAGCCCACCGATCACTGCTTCGACCTGCGCGACGACCGCGGGCTTGAAGTAGACGCCCGCGAGCAACGCGCCGAGCCGCCGGGCCTGGTCGTCGGTGAAGCTGACCGCGGCGGCGTCGCCGGAGCCGCGACTCGGCAAGTACACGTCGCGCCGACCGGAGTGATGGACGATGACGGTGACGACGTGCCCGCTGTCGTCGGTCATCTGATAGCGACGGCCGATGCCGGGCAGATCCTGTTCGGTGACAGGGTCATTGAACGCGGACATGGTTCCTCCTCTGCCTGAAGTTCGACGTACGAGGCGCGCCGATGTACGGGCGCGCGCGAGCCCTCTCAGGGCTGGCGGAGAGTCAGCGAGAGAGTCGCGGAGGAGCGCGGGAAAGGCCCGACCGCGCGTGCGATCGGGCGACCGGCCGCGTCAGTGCGAGCACGCCGAGCAACACGCACATCGCGAGCGCCCAGACGACCGGCGCAGGCGGCGTGACGCCCCAGAGCGGGCCGCTGCGGGCTAGGTGCGCGGTGCCCGTGATGAGCGGGACCGCACTCGCGGTGACCGCCTCGATTCGAGCAGCATCGCCGTCGACCTTCGAGGCGACCGACGCGAGCGGAGCACGCGTGACTCCCCACACCGACAGCGCGGCAACGGCGAAGAAGGCCAGTACCAGACGCCGCATCGATCCAGGCTACCGACCGGGCGCCCCGCCGAGACCGAGTGCCAGGTCAGCGAGCGGTGCGCACCGGGTGGACGTCGACCAGCCAGGCCGCGAGCGTCGCGGGGCCGTTCGGTCCGTCGATCCCGATGATCCAGCCCACCGACGGTCGGTAGAAGAGCTTCGTGACGACCGAGATCTGGCGCGTGGGGGTGTGGTAGCAGCGCGCCTCGATCTCTTCGCCGCCGATGTCGAGCACGATGCGATTCGTGAGCTGAGTCGACCGGCTCCAGCGCACCACCACCGGCGCCTGAGCGAGCCGCGCCGCGAGCTGTTGCAGGCGATGATCTCGCACCAGCCACGCGGCTTCGCGGTCGAGCTCGTCGACGTGCATGCTCCTCACGACGCGCATCAGCTGCGCGCCCGCGAGAAGCACGAACAGCAGCACCGGGATCGACCACATCGTCAACAAGCCTTCTACAAGTCGGCAGCCTTCATGCGTCAGTGAGCGCAATCGCGAGCGTTCGGCGTGCGATGCCCTGCATGACCTGGTTGTCCGCGGAGCCTGCAAGTATCGCGACAGCAAGTGCGAGCGCCCACCCTCGGGCCCGTGCCCAGGTGTCGTCGTCGACGTCGCCCGCTGCGTCCCTCAGAGTCACGCGTGGACCGTGGTCGAACATCATCCACGCGACCGAAAGGTCTGTCGCGGGATCGCCGGACGTGATGTCGCCGAAGTCGATGACCGCCGAGATCCGACCTTCGTGCACGAGGACGTTCGCCGGGTGGAGGTCTCCGTGCAGCCACACACGGGGGCCGGTCCACGCGGGCACTGCGAGCATCTCGGACCAGAGCCCCAGGACGGCGTCGGCGTCGAGCTCGGCCGCGAGCTGTGCGACCCGCGCTCGCATCGCGTCGTCGCGCGCGGCAAGCGCAACGCCACGGAACTGGTTCGCCGGCGCGTCCGCGGGCGCGGCGAAGTGAAGCGCACGCAGGAACGCGCCGAGCGCTTCGGCCGCCGCGTCAGCGTCGCGCGGCGGGCTCACCGCGGCCGGCGCCCCCGCAAGCCACTTGCACACGCTCCACGACCAGGGGTAACCGGCACCAGGGCGACCGACATGGATCGGCGCGGGGATCGGCAGCGGGAGCAGCGGTGCGAGCTCGGGCAGCCAACGCTGCTCGCTCTCGACGAGCGGCGCGGACGCCAGGCGGCGCGGGAGTCGCACCGCGAGGTCGGGGCCGAGCCGGTACATCACGTTGTCCCAACCGATGACCGGATCGGTCAGCGGGAGCGGCGCGAGCTCGAGGATGCTGCTCGACGAGGAGGCGCCGGACCAGCGCCTCGTCGATGACGACGTCGGCCGTCGGCATCGGATCGGCAGCCAAGGCGCCCTCGTCAGTACTGCACGACGTGCACGGGCTCGGCCGCCCCCTCGAGCGCCGCCGCGAGCTCGTTCACGGTCCAGCCCGAGCGACGATCGAGCACCGCCTCGTGCGGATGCGACCACAGGCCGAGCTTCGACCCGTTGAACGTGATGAGCTGGCTGCGGAGATGCGCCGCGCGGTCGCTGCACAGGTAGACGACGATCGGGGCGACAGCCTCGGTCGTGCCGAAGCCCAGCTCGTGCGCGGCAGGCGGAGGCTTGCCGGCATCGGACGCGCGCTTGGCCGCGTTGTCGAACACGACCTGGGTCATGTCGGTCTGCGCGATCGGCCACAGCGCGTTCGTGCGGATGTCGAAGCGACGCAGCTCGACGTCCCACGAGTAGAGCATCCCCATCACTCCGGCCTTCGACGCGGCGTAGTTCGTCTGGCCGACGGAGCCCACGAACGCTGCGTTCGACACGACCTGCAGCAGGAGCCCGCCCGTCTCCCGCATCGCGCGGGCGGCGTGACGACTCACTGACCACGTGCCGCGAAGGTTGACCGCGACGACCTCGTCGAACTCGTCGGGACTCATGTTCATGAGCGTGCGGTCGCGCACGATGCCGGCGTTGTTCACGACGGCATCGATGCCGCCGAAGGAGTCGACGCACGTCTGCACGACTTCCCCTGCGAGGTCGTCGTCTGCGACCGACCCGACGACCTGGACCGCGCTGCCACCTGCGGACGAGATCTCCCCCACTACGTCGCGCAGCAGCTCCTCGTTCGTGCCGTTGACGACGACCTGCGCGCCCTCGGAGGCCAGCGCCAGCGCGAACGCGCGGCCGAGGCCCCGCGACGCTCCGGTGACGACGATGCGCTTGCCGTCGACTTCGCCCACGACGGGCGAGCGTAGGGGAACAAGGACCGCGCAGCCGTTACCGTCTCCGCGTGGACGCCGAGACGATCGCCGATCGCCTGCTCCAGGCCTCGGACGATCGCGCGACGCTGCCGCTGCTGTCCGAGACGATCCCGGGCTTCGACGTCCCCCGTGCCTACGACGTGCTGTTCGCGATCACCGAGCGGCGGCGGGCGCGGGGATGGACGCCGCTCGGCTGGAAGATCGGCTTCACGAACCGCACGCTCTGGCCGCGCTACGACGTGTGGCAGCCGATGTGGGCTCCGGTCTGGGACCGCACTCTCCACCGGGCCAGCGACGGGCACGGTGTGCTCGACCTCACGTCGCTGGTGCAGCCCCGCATCGAGACCGAGGTCGTGTTCTGCCTCCGCGACGACCTGCCCGCGACAGACGACGCACGCACCGTGCTCGAGCACACCGCATGGGTCGCGGCGGGGTTCGAGATCGTGCAGTGCCATTTCGAGGGCTGGCGGTTCGCGGCCGCGGACTGCACGGCTGCATTCGGTCTCCACGGCGCGCTTGTCGTGGGCGCCCCGGTCATGCTCGATGACGCGGCGCGAGATCGCCTCGTCGACGAGCTCACGCGCGCCGACGTCACCCTTCGGCGTGGCGACGAGGTCGTCGACACGGGCGTGTCGTCGGTCGTCCTCGACAGCCCCGCGTGCGCGCTCGCGCACCTCTCGCGCTGCCTCGACGATCAGGGCAAGGCGACACTCGTCGCCGGCGACGTGATCACGACGGGCACGATCACGGACGCGTGGCCCGTCGCTGCCGGCGAGACGTGGACGTCCGACTACGGCGAGCTCGGCATCGACGGGCTCACCCTGACGCTTCGATGATGCGCAGCTGAGACGCGTCAGCTCTTGCGCGGCGGCGGGAACTTCGCGGCCAGACCCTTCGCTCCGACTTGGAACAAGGTCATGGGTTCGGGGATGCCACGGAGCCGGTGAGCCCCGAGGCTGCGATAGCGGATGGTCGTTTGAGTCGTTCGCAGCGCCGCCTGCCGTGTCGCGCTCGACACGACGATCTGCCCACCGTGCGCCGCGGCGCAGATGCGCGCGGCCGCGTGCACGTCCATGCCGATGTAGTTCGCGTCGGTGACGGTCGGCTCACCGCTGTGGATCCCGATGCGGACCCGGACCGTGAGGCCGTCGGCCCAGGACCGCGCTCGTAGGTCGCGCTGGATCGCGATGGCGGCATCGAGCGCCGCGCCAGGCTCGGTGAACACCGCGAAGAACTCGTCGGCACGCGTCTCGACGACGATGCCGCCGCCACCGACCGCGCTCTCGCGCAAGATCGAACGGATGCTGTCGATCAGCTCGGCGTAGTCATCGCCGAGCCGGTGCACCAAGGCAGTCGACTCCTCGATGTCGGTCATCATCATCGTGACGAACCCGGTGGGGAGCTGCACAGGCTCTCTTGCCTGCTTCACGCCCCTCTCGCGCTCGGACTGGAACTGGCCGGTGATGAACCCGACGGGCACGATCCCGTGCTTCCTCGCCGCGGTGAGCAGCTTCTTCCGGGCGCGCTCACGGGCCGGCTCGTCCTCGAACGACACCTGCTCGAAGCGGGCGAGGGCGTTGCGGACGTGCGCGGCGTCGTTGATCGGGAGCCGCCGCTTCCCCTTCGAGTCGACGTAGGCGAAGGCGCTGTCGGGCAGGTCAGCCCGCTTGGTCGAGTCGAGCTTCGCCACGTCGGGAAGTCAACCACGAGAGGGGCGCCGCACCGCACATGACGTGCGAAACTCTGGAGGTGAGCGTCACCGAATCGCCTCGGAACGCATGGCGGCAGACGACCCCCGGACCAGCCGGCTGGTCTCGGACCGCGAGGCCAGACGACCCGAACAAGTACTTCATGGTGTCGGCCGACTGCCACGCCAACGAGCCCGCGAGCTACCTCGCCGAGCACATCGAGCCCGAGTACCTGAGTCGCATCCCGCACCTCGAGGTGCACGAGGACGGCAGCCAGTACTCGGTGACCGAGGGCAACCGTCCGATGATGATCAGGCCACCCGACGCAGTGCTCGCCGAGGCGCGGGGCGAGCGCCGGCACTTCTCCCAACGCATCGAGCCCGAAGACGCGTTGCGCAACACGACCGGCCGCACCATCGACGAGCGCCTCCATGATCAGTCCGCGGACGGGGTCGACATCGAGCTGATCTTCCCCAACAAGGGGCTGCTGTGCTGGGCGACTCCCGATCCCGTGTTCGCGGACGCCATGTGCCGCGCGTGGAACCGCTGGGCCTACGAGTTCCACGGTGGCGCGACGGGTTGGTCCGGCGGCCGCACCCGACCGCTCGCGTCCATCGCGACAGGTGACCTCGACTGCGCGCATGGCCGAGGTGCGATGGGCGGCCGAGCACGACTTCGTCGGCCTGTGCCTCGGCAACGCCCCCATCTACGGGCCGAAGGTCTGGGGCCACATCGAGTACAACGATCCCGACTTCGAGCGCCTCTGGTCGCTCGTCGAGGAGACGGGCCTTCCGGTCACGTTCCACGTGTCGACCGGTCGCGACCCGCGAGCGGTCGGCGGCAACGGCGGCGCCATCATCAACTACGTCTGCCACTCGATGGAGACCACGATCGAGCCGCTCGTGCAGCTCATCACCTCGGGCGTGTTCGAGCGTCACCCTCTGATGAAGGCAGGCCTCGTCGAGTCGGGCATCGGCTTCGTGCCCTGGCTGCTCGAGACCATGGACTACGCGTACAAGGCGCACCACTTCTGGGTGCGACCGGTGATCCCCGAGCTGCCCTCCGAGTACTTCCGGCGGCACTGCTTCGCGACGTTCCAGGAAGATCACGTCGGCGTGCAGGCAGCCGAGCAATACGACCTCGTCGACAACTTGATGTGGGCCAACGACTACCCGCACCACGAGGGGTCGTGGCCGCACTCGGCCGCGTCGATCGAGCGTCAGATGGGTGGCCTGGCCGACGAGTCGAGGGCGAAGATCCTCGGCGCCAACGCAGTCCGCGTCTTCTCCCTGTAGTGCACGGCCTGTAGTGCACGGCGCCGCGGTCGTCGTCGGGGTCGGCGAGTCGCGCTACTACAAGCGCGGCGAGGCGACCGAGAGCGAGTTCCAGCTCGCGTGCATCGCGATCCGAAACGCGGTCGACGACGCGGGGCTGACGATGGCGTGACGTCGATGGCGTCGTGTCGTACATGGAGCGCAACGAACCCGTACGACTGAGCGCGGCACTCGGGATGGGCGACCTCGCGTTCACAGCCCAGACCTTCGGAGGCGGAGGCAACGGCGCCGGCGCCGCGGTGACCCTCGCGGACGCAGCGATCACCGCGGGCTACGCACGGTGCGTCGTGGCCTTCCGGTCGCTCGCGCAGGGCCAGTTCGGCCGCTACGGCCAGTCGGGTCGGTCCCGTCGGTCGCGCGGCGCCGGCGCGTTCACGGTGCCCTATGGCATCCAGACGCCCGCGCAGATCTGCGCGATGCAGACGCAGCGGTTCATGCACGACCACGGCGTCACGCAAGACAGCCTGGCCGAGGTCGTGCTCGCCAGCTACGCGCACGCGCAGCACAACCCGCGGGCGATCAGGTTCGGCACTCCGCTGACGCGCGGCGAGTACCACGCATCACGCTGGATCGCCGAGCCGCTCCATCTCTACGACTGCTGCCCGGAGAACGACGGCGCGGCCGCAATCGTCGTCACGACACCGGAGCGAGCGCGCGACCTCCCGCGCGCGCCGGTCGCGATCGTGGCCGGCGCGCACGGCCTCGACCATCGCGACGGCGCCGGCGCGTTCAACGAACCGGGCTTCCCCACCGCGCACCACCGTCATGTCGGGCGTCAGCTCTGGGAACGAGCCGGCGTGAAGCCGGCCGACATCCCGGTCGCTCAGCTCTACGAGAACTTCACCGGGCCGGTGCTCATGGCGCTCACCGAGATGGGGTTCTGCGAGCCAGGCGAGATCAACGACTTCGTCGCCGACGGCAACCTGCAGTGGCCCAACGGCCGGCTGCCGATCAACACGAGCGGCGGGAACCTCGGCGAGGCCTACATCCACGGCTTCGGCAACGTCGTCGAGGCCGTGCGGCAGGTCCGAGGCGAGTCGACGTGCCAGGTGTCGGGTAGCGAGCTGAGCCTCTCCGTGTCGGGCCCGGGCTACGCGCCGGGCAGCGCGGTGCTCTTCGGGAGGGCCTGACGTGGGCGCGCTTCCGACCGACTGGGGTGTGCCCGAGCTCACCGACACGAACCGGGACTGGTTCACGTCGGGTGCCCTCGCGGTGCAGGAGTGCGCGTCGTGCTCGACGCTCATCCATCCGCCCGAGGAGGTGTGCCACGCGTGCGGCGCGATGTCGTTCGGCACTCGCGTGCTCGAGCCGCGTGGCACGGTGCACAGCTACACGGTCGTCCACTACGCGGCGAACCGCGCGCTCGCCGACGCGGTCCCCTACACCGTCGTGCTCGTCAGCCTGGACGAGGCGCCGCACATCAGAGTCGTCGGCAACCTCGACGGGCCCGCGCACATCGGGATGGCCGTCGTGCCGTATTGGGAGGAGCGCACCGCGGACGACGGCACCGTCGTTCTCCTCCCCCAGTGGCGAGCGGCAGAGTCTGCATGAACGTCGAGCTGAGGCCCGTCGAACCGGGCGACTACGAGTACGTGATCCCTCGCCTCGACCACTGGTGGGGCGGCCGGAAGATGTCGGCACTGCTTCCGCGGCTGTTCTTCGAGCACTTCTCCCCCACCACTGCGATCGCGATCGACGCGGGCACGCACGGCATCGTCGGGTTCGTGTGCGGGTTCGTCTCGCAGACCGACCCGAACATGGCGTACATCCACTTCGTGGGCGTCGATCCCGAGGCTCGCGGCGCGGGCATCGGCCGCACCCTCTACGAGTGGTTCTTCGCCCGAGCCGTCGAATCGGCGTGCACACGCGTGAAAGGCGTGACCTCACCGCTGAACGGTGGGTCACGCTCCTTTCACGCTGCGATGGGTTTCACCGAGCACTGGGTCGAGGACTACGACGGGCAGGGCGAGCCCCGCATCGTCTTCACCCGCGACCTCAGTCGGTGATCGGTCGGCGCAGCATCGAGATCGAAGCCGAGACGACGAACACGTTCCAGATGAGGAAGCCGACGAGTGCGAGCCCGAACACCGGGCTGACGTCCAAGATGGCCGGAGTGCAGGCGGCGCCGACACCGAGCGCAGCAGCTCCGACGAGGCCGGCCTTCTGCCAGACCGGTCGCACGATGCCCATCTTCACGCACGCCGTGGTGAGACCGACGAGGGTGACCGCGATGAACATGAGGTTCACGCCCCACACGGACATGTGCGTGAGCCAGAGGGCTGACACGACTGACGGGTCGGGCGCACCCCTGTGCACGTAGGTGGACATCGCGATCTCGGTCGCGGTCACGATCGCGAACGTCGCCACCAGCGCCGCGGCGCTGAGGCCCGCGACGATGGCGGGAGTGCGAGCTGATCCCCGTGCTCGGGCGACGAGGGAACCGACGAACGTCGTGAGGCCTGCGACACCGATCGGGAACAGCACCGCCAGCGCGAGCGACGCGGCCCGGTGGTCGGCGTAGTAGCCGATGATCTTCTCGGGCGAGGCGTCGTTCGCAGGAGCCGAGGCCCGCAGCAGGTTCTGGGCCAGGATGCTGCCGATGAAGACGAGTCCGCCGACGCCGCCGAGGCGGGCCACCCGCGTCATGCGGTCGGAGGCCGAATCAGTGGAAGCCTCGGGGGTCTCCGAGGGGGCGGTGGGGGCGAATGCTGCGGTCATGGCGTTGCTCCTTTGTTCGAACGGTTGGCGTTCGATGCTTGTATGATGTCCAAGTGACTTGATGTTTATACAACTCACTTGAACTAGGATCAAGCCTTATGACGAAGAAATCTCAGATCGACGACAAAGTCCCTGCTCCGCGTGTCCAGCCCCTGGGACGGCGGGCTATGCAGGCCGAGCAGACCCGCCACGACATCCTCTCGGCGGCCCGTCGCCGCTTCGCGAGCCAGGGGTACGCCGCCACGAGCCTGAAGGACGTGGCCGCCGACGCCGGGGTGTCGGTCCAGACCCTCTACGACAGCATCGGGTCGAAGGCGGACCTGGTCCGTCGTCTCAACGATCTCGTCGACATCGAAGCCAACGTCGGCGAGATCGCGGCCACGGTCGGCACCGAGCAAGACCCCCGCGTGATCGCGCGCATCCCGGCCCGCATCACGCGCCGGCTTCTCGAACGTTGCGACGACATCTTGCGGGCCGCGTTCACCGGCGCCCAGGCCGAGCCCGAGCTCTCCGTGGTCGTCGACGAAGGCGGTCGCCGGCATCGAGCCGGGGCGGCGAGCGTTGCGGGTCGGTTGGCCGGCCTCGGTGCGCTGCGACCGGGCTTGAGCGCGGACGACGCGGCGACGACGATCGCCGCGCTCGCGGACTACCGCATGGCACTCGTGCTCGTGGACGACCACCACCTCACGCTCGACGAGCTCGAAGACTGGATCGCGGACATCACCGCCCGCACCGTGCTCGCGTGACAATGGCGGGAGCGAAGGGAGACGACGATGCTGGAGCGGATCGAGAGCCCTGAGAGCGTGTTGGCGTTCCGCGCCCGAGGCCACATCGACAAGACCGACTACGAGGACGTGCTCGAGCCGGCGATCGAGAAGATGCTCGCCGCTCGAGGCGAGGTCCGTTTCGTCTACGTGCTCGGCGACGCGTTCGAGGGCTACACCGCATCCGCGACGTGGGAGGACACCAAGCTCGGGATGGGCCACCTCCACAAGTGGAAGCGGTGCGCTGTCGTGACGAACCACGACTGGGTGCGCCATCTCATCGGTGTGTTCGCCTGGATGATGTCGGGCGAGATCAAGGTCTTCGACGTGACCGACGAGGCCGCCGCGATCGCCTGGGCGGCGGAGGGATAGGCACTGCCGGTCCAATACCGAGCGGGTGCTAGCACCAACGACCGATCGCATTCGGCCCGTCGCTGGGCGCACGCTGGAGGTACACCTAGCAGGGAGCCCTCATCGTGCGCCATCGGATCGTCCTCGTCACCCTCGCCGCCGCCGGAGTCATCGCCGCGAGCGGCACCGCATTCGCCGTCGCGAACTCCGTGAGCACGACTCCCCCACCGGCCTTCATCTCGCATCTCGACAAGTCGATCGTCGACCATCCTGATCCGACCACGACCGACGATCCCCAGGGTCACGACGCCAACGACGATCACGGCGACGACGCGGCAACCTCGACGACAGTCCTGGGGGCGTCGACGACCGCCGACGACCGTGACGTTGACGACCGTGGCGAGAACCGCGGGCAGGACGGCCCCGACGACAGCGCCGACGACCACGGCGGCTCGTCTGCTCAATCAGGTCCGGGCTCCACGCAGGCACCCTCGACCACCGCGGCCGGCGGAGCGACGACCACCGATGACGACGACGAAGCGTCAACGACCTCGACCGCGACCACGATCGACGATGCCGACGACGCGTCGACGACGTCCACGTCGATCGACGACCACGGCGACGACGGCAAGGCGGGGTCGCCGACCACGGTCTATGACCACGGCCACGACGGAGACGGCGGATCCGGCGGCTCGGGCGGACCGGGCCAAGGCTGATTCGTCCTGGCCGGTCCCTACGGACCGACGACCGGAGGCAGGTTGCGCTCAGCCCACAGCGCGGCCTGCGTCCGGTCGGTGACGTCGATGCGAGCGAAGATGTTGGTCAGGTGGGCCTTCACGGTGCGCTCAGCGATCCCCAGGCGCCGGGCGATCTGCTTGTTCGCGAGACCTGCGGCGACGAGCCTGAGCACCTCGACCTCGCGTGAGCTGAGCTGCTGGTCCGAGCGCACTCGTTTGCTCTCGAGCAGCACCCGCGCGGCCTTCGGATCGAGCGGCGCGTCGCCCGCCGCGGCAGCGCGGATCGCGCCGAGCAGCTCGTCAGGCTCTGCATGCTTCAGCACGTAGCCGATCGCGCCCGCCTGAAGTGCCTCGACGATTGCCGATCGTCGGCGAATGACGTGAGCACGACGACGCGTGCGGTTGGGTCGGCCGCCAGGATGCGTCGAGTCGCCTCGGCACCATCGACCTCCGGCATCGAGAGGTCCATGAGGACGACGTCGGGATGCTCCCGCTCGACAACATCCACGGCTTCCGACCCGTTCGCCGCCGCGCCGGCCAGCTCGAGGTCAGCCGCCGTGGAAAGCAGCTGCGCGAGGCCTTCGCGCACGACAGCGTGGTCGTCGGCGACGACGACCCTGATCATCACAGCGGGACCTCCACCCGCAGCGTCGTGCCCTCGCCCGGCACGCCCGCGAGCGTGAGCGTGCCGCCGGCGTCGGTGACCAAGCCCCGCAGCGCGGTGATGCCCAGATGCCCGGCGTCTCGGGCGGTGGCAACGGCACCGGTGTCGAAGCCCCGCCCGTCGTCGCGAACGACGAGCTCGGCGCCCGGCCCCACGGTCGCGACGCGCACAGACACCTGCTCCGCGCCGGCGTGGCTCACCACGTTGCGAAGTCCCTCCTGAGCCGCGCGGTACAGCAGCCGTGCCACCGGATCCGGCAACGGGTCGTGGAGCTCACTGGCGTCGAGCTCGGTCTCCAGGCCCGTGTCGGCCGTGCGCGCGAGCAGATCGGTGAGGGCTGACTCGAGGGTGACCTCGCCGAAGTCCGGCGGATAGATGTCGATCACGAGCGAGCGCAGCGCGCGGATGCTCGTCCGCACCGTCGCCGCGGCGTCTTCGACGACCTTTGGATCGACGGCATCACCGTTCGACCGCCGAGCCTGTGCGGACAGCGCGTAGGCGGCGCCGGCCAAGTCCTGGACGACGCCGTCGTGGAGGTCGCTTGCGATGTGGCGTCGCTCGACGTCAGATGCTTCGAGTGCTTGACGCAGCAGCTGCTCACGCTCCTCGGACCGCTGCCGCAGCCGGCGCGCGAGCGAGTACGCGAGCGGGATGAGCACCAGCTCGAGCGCGATCAGCGAGCCGAGCGCGATCGGGGCGAAGCTCCGCCACAGCTGGTTGCCGTTGTTCGACACCAACGAGTAGCGGTAGTACGCCTCGAACAGGAGCGGCTCGCCCGACGGCGTCTCGATCGGAAGGTAGACCTCGAGGAGCTTGCCTTGCGACCGCTCGTAGCGGTTCTCGGGCTTGGAGAGGTCGCTCACCTCCGCATCGATCCTTCCGGTGCTCAGCGCGGCGAGCTCGTCGGCGCCGAGGACATAGCGAGCGCCGATGAGGCGCGGCTCGTCGGAGTACACGATCGTGCCGTCGTCTCTCCAGAGCTTCACCCGCACGAGCGACGAGTCGAGGACGTCATGCCGTACCACCTCGTCGACGTCTGCCAGCGACCCGGCTGCACCGGCGAGCAGGCCGTCGTTGAGTGCAGGGGCGACGAGCCCTTGGGCCTTGGTGACGGTCGTCGTCCGCAGCGTTCGAGATTGCCTCGCGTTCACCTACTCGTCGACTTGCGATCGCGGTCGCGATCCCGACGATGATCAGCGCGATGGCGCCCGCCGAGCGCGAAGCGCCCGACCTCGACGGCCACGAAGCGACGACCCGCCCACGACCTGGTCATGGCAGGACGTCCGAGCCCGTCACGTGGCACGCCCCCACCCCGTCACTCTGCGAGCGTAACGGCGCGCTCGGCACCTGCCGCAAGCGAGACCTGATGCGCCATCAGACCGCTCCCCCGGTCGACCACACAATGGGACGTTGGTCGTAGCACTTGTGCGTCGCCCGGCAGGAGTCAGCGCAGCGACTACCGAAGTAGGGTCAACGGCTCGTGGTGCGCAACCCTGACCATGTGACGATCGCGGTGTCCGACGCGACGGCGGCGATCGAGTTCTTCGACCTGCTGGGCTTCCGAAAGGGCCACGTTGCCGAGATAGATGGCGGAGAGCCTGCTCGGTACATGGGAATGCCGAGCATGAAGGCTGAGCACATCACGCTCGTGCTCGAAGGAAGTGACCCTCGCTTCGAGATCCAGCTGCTCGCCTTCGATCCGCCGCCGTCCCAAGCCGAAGCCCCGGGGGAGGAACCGACGAACCGGCACCACCGGGGGTTCAACCACCTCGCATTTCGCGTCGACGACATCGAGGCGACGACCGCCCATCTCGTCTCCCACGGCGTGACCCTGCTCAGCGATCAGATGAACTACATCAGCCGCAAGCTCCGGTTCTTCGAGGGCCCCGAAGCGATCACGCTCGAGCTCGTGGAGTGGGTCGAGCCCGAGTCTCAGCCGAAGACGTAGGGCTCGAGCGTGTCGCGAGCTTGCTGGCAGCGGTGGTTCCATCCCGAGCCGCCGTAGTAGGCGAGGCTGCCGGGCGCCGCTTCGCCGTGACCGTTGTAGTACGAGAGGCAATCGCGGAGCGGTGCCGTCGCGACGTCGGCCTCGCGGCAGTGCGCGGCCCACGCGTCTTCGTCCTCTTTGCGAACGTCCACGACAGTGTGACCCGCCTCGCGCATCGTCGTCAGCATCCACGTGACGTAGTTGGTGTGGGTGTCGATGGCGTCGGTGAAGTTGAAGCTGCCGCCGCCGCCCTGGGGCCCGGTGATGATGAACAAGTTGGGGAACCCGTGCGTGTGCAGACCGAGGAAGGTCTTCGTGCCTTCGCTCTGCCACTTCTCGCTCAACGAGCGCCCCTCGCGGCCCACGACCATGTTGAACGTCGACGTCGCCATCCACTGAAAGCCGGTCGCGTAGATGAGCACGTCGAGGGGATGCTCGACGCCGTCATGTACGACGCCACGCTCGTTGATCTCGGTCACGCCCATGGGGGCGGTGTCGACGAGATGCACGTGCGGCAGGTTGAACGTCGGGAGGTACTCGTCGTGGAAGGTGGGCCGCTTGCAGCCATAGGGGTAGTACGGCTTGAGGGCCTCGGCAGTCCGGGGATCCTCGACGATGGCGTCGACGCGAGCTCGGATCTGCTCCATGATCCGGAAGTTCGAGTCGAGCTGCTTCTCGACCAGCTCCTCGGGGGTCAGCCTGCGCTCGTGCTGCTTGCGCTCCTTGTAGTCGGCGACGCGTCCGGCGAGGTAGTCGTCGTTGGCCTGGATCGCGGCACGACCCTGAGAGATCTTGGCGAAGCGAGCGCGTCGGGCGCGGGCCCAGCCGGGCTCGTTCGCCCAGGTGTCTCGCTCCTCCTGCGTGGTCTCCCGCTGATCGCGCACGTCGATGGTGGACGGCGTGCGCTGGAAGACGAAGAGCTCGCTCACCACCTTGGCCAGCTCGGGGATCGCCTGCACCGCTGTCGCGCCCGTGCCGATGATGCCGACGCGCTTCCCGTGCAGATCGACGTCGTAGTTCCAGCGCGACGTGTGGAACGAGTCACCCTCGAACGTCTCCATCCCGTGGATGCGTGCGAGCTTCGGTGTCGTCAGGATGCCGTTGGCGAGGATCACGTAGCGCGCCCGCATCGCGTCGCCGCGATCGGTGAAGACCGTCCAACGGCCGCTTCCTTCGTTCCATTCTGTGCGCTCCACCGTGGTGTGGAAGAGGCAGCGCTCGAAGAACCCGAAGCGCTCGGCCATCGCCTGGCAGTACTCGAAGATCTCGAACCCAGACGCGAACTTCATCGACGGGACGTATCCCATCTCCTCGAGCAGGGGCAGGTAGCTGTACGACTCGACGTCGCAGGCGATGCCCGGGTACCGGTTCCAGTACCACGTGCCCCCGACGTCGCCACCCTTCTCGCAGAATCGGACGTCGACGAAGCCCGCCTCGCTGAGCTTGTGCCAGAGCAGCAGACCGGCGAAGCCCGCCCCGACGACGACGATGTCGCACTCGTCCGCCAACGCCTCGCGTGGGACCGGCTCAGTCGAGTACACGTCCTGGAGGTACTTGGCGAAGTCCCCCTCCATCGGCATGTAGTCGGCCGCGCCCCGACGCGCCTCTTTGAACTCGCGATACTTCGCCTGCTCCACGGCGTCGAACACCGCACCCGCGGGCTGCTCGGGCAGCACCTTCAACGAGGCGTCGTCGGTGACCCCGTAGCCGGACCCGGTGATCTTCTCCGTCGCCGGCGCCGCCCGAGTGTCGAAGATCTTCAGACCGGTGGCGGGATCGACGCGCACCGCAGCTCGTTGGCCGTTCACGGCGCAACGTTATTTCAGGTCGTGGCAACCACGAAGTCCTCGCCACTCGAGGGACGCAGGCCGTCGGCTCGGTTCGCGAAGTACCGATCGCCCAACGACGAGCCAGGGATGTGCTGCACGGCGGCGAAGCCCGCGGTCGCGGGCCATCGCGGACGATCTCGTCGGGGTCTGAAGAAGCTCGCGAAGGGCGTGCCTGACTGGCGAGCACCCTGCGCGCTCGGCGTCGAGACCGGCGCGGTCGCGCTCGTCGAGGAGATCGATTGGCAGCAAGAACATCATCGCGACGGTGGAACCCGGGGCGAGCGCGTCACGACTCGCGAAGTAGCGATCGCCCAACGACGCGCCGGAGACATGCCGGACAGCGGCGAAGCCCGCGTCGCGCGCCATCGCGACGATCTCGTCAGGCGTGAAGAAGCTCACGAAAGGCGTGCCCGACCGGCGGGCACCCTGCGCGCTGGTGTCGAGACCGCGCGCGGTCGTGCTCATCGAGGAGATCGATCGGCAGCAGAAACGTCATCGCGACCGTCGAGCCGGGGGCGAGAGCAGCGAGCTGTCGCAAGGTGGCGGCGGTCGTGTCTTTCGAGAGGTACATGCTCACGCCGGTCGACGCGACGACGGCGGGACGATCGAAGTCGAAGCCCGCCAGGCCGAGCCCGTCCCACCAGCTCTCCCCCGCCTCGAAGTCGATCGGCACGAACGAGAGCGCCTCTGGCACCCCGACGCCGATCTCATGGAGGCGCTGTCGCTTCCACGCCTGTGTCGCGCCGCGATCGACCTCGAAGATGCGGACGGCGAGCTCGGGACGTCGCTCGGCCAGCGTGTCGAGGCCCGCACCGAGGAGCACGACTTGCGAGACGCCGGCGGCAACCTGCTCGCGGATCAGATCCTCGACGAAGCGCGCTCGGGCCACCATCGACGCGCGGAACCCACGGGTGAAGGTCGGATCCATGTCGGGCCGCTCGCGCCACGCAGGGTCGGGCGCGACCAGCTGCAAGCCGAGCGTGTCTTCGAGCACGTGAGGCGGAGCGTCGACCTCGACATGGAGCGCTCGCCACAGCGCGGTACGGACCGCCGTGCTGTCGGGGACCTGCGGGTCGTCGTCGGAGTCCGGAGGCAACGCAGACACTCGAAGACGGTATGCCCTTGGCGGTGTCGCATGAGTGGCCCATGCGTCATCGCTCTGCGAGTTGGGTGCCCCTCATCGGTGAGGATGGGACACGGCTTGAATCCCTTGACGATGAGATAGATCCCGAGCGACAGCTCCCAGATGAACTCCGGGATGGTCGCGATGACCTGAACCGGCGACCCGGCGTCGATGACGTCGAAGAGGACGAGGATCCCCGATGCGCAGATCAGGGGACCTCCGATGAGCCCCAGCATGGCCATGCGTCGCGGCACCAAGCCAGAGCGTGTACATGAGGTAGCCCAGCAACAGGCCGTTCCCGACGCCGACGATGAAGCCCGGTCCGAGCAGGAACGTCCAATCGTGGATCGCGACGAACGACCTGCCGAGGGCGGCACTTGCACCGAGCGCTCCGTCATCTCGCACGGTCAGGATCGCGAGGAGGCTGACGATGCCGATGGCGATGAAGGTCGACTCGACGAGGCGAACAGCGACGTAGCCCAGGGCGCCCGCTTCGCTCTGCCGCTTGAGGATCGGGAACAGCACGACGGCGGTGCCCACGTTGGCGAGGATGAGGAGCACTTCGAGGAGCGCCCCGAGAGCCACGCGGTTGTACGCGTCCGCGCCGGCACCGGTGATGTAGCTGGACTTGTCGAGCAGCGGACCGTAGAGAACGAGCTGCGCGGGGATCGAGGTGACGAAGGTCATCACGAAGAGCCAGCCGGCGAGCGCCGCGGTGCTCCGATACGGGTCGACCTCAGCGCGGACGACGGGGTAGGGCGGTGCGAGCATCAGCAGCCTTCGGTTCGAGGGTGGGGCTGCCGGGGTCTCGGGCGACTTGTCGACACCCTAGACCTCGAGGTTCGATGCGCTCGCTCAGCCGCAGCGGCAGTGAACGGTCTGATCCAGCGCCTGCCAACGGAACTGCACGAGGCGGTGATGCCTCGCCGCATCCGGTGCAGCTGATCTGCCACGCGTCGCCGACCCGCGCGATCGCGAGCCCCACTTCACCCGTCGACAGCCGCTTGGGCGCAACCTTGGGAGTGGCGACGGGCGGGAGGTTCGAGAGCGACAGCTCGAGATACCGAGGGGCGGCGTCGGTCGGCTTCGGCAGTCGCGGCTCCAGTCGCTGGAGCTCCGTCGATCCGCGAGTCGTCCATGGTGTGACGGTTCGTGAAGGCCAGCAGCGCGTATGCGACCTCGACGTCGACGCTCGGGTCGAGGGCACCACCCTCGTGCTCGACGTACTCGGGTTCGGGGACCACCGATGGGCCCGGCGCCGCGAGGAACATGTCGAGCGCCTCGAACTTCGCGCTGTCGAAGACCCCCGTCCCTTCGGAGATGCGTTCGATCTCGTCGAGGAAGCCGTCACGTTCGAATCGGTTGCTCGGGTCCTCCAGCGTGTCCTTGGCGAACATGATCACGAAGCGCGCCGCGACGCCGCTGCGCTTTCGGCGCAGGATGCGGCCCATGCGCTGGATCATCTGCCGTCGGGTACGGCTCGCACTCATCACGACGCCGAGGTTGGCGTCCGGCACGTCGATGCCCTCGTCGAGCACGCGGGGCGCGGCGACGGCATCGAGCGTGCGGACCCGGAGATCGTCGAGGATCTCGCGCCGTTGCCCCGCGGCGGTGGAGCCCGTGATCAGCTCCACCGCGACGAGCGGATCGAGCCGGTTGATCGCGTGATTCGCGGCGCGCACCGTCTCGGTGAACACGAGCGCGCCCTCCGCGTCCTTGATCGCCGGGGCGAGGCTGCCCAACAGCTCGTACTTCCCGGTCGACTGGGCGACGATCTGGCGTCGCTTGGAGAACGCGTCGAGGTAGTCCCGCGCCGCCCGACCGTCGGCGCCCGCGTCCCGCTCCGCCAGATGCGCGACCGCGGCGAGGAAGTCGCCGAAGGGTTCGAGCGGCATGTCGCGGACGCCGCGCAGATGTTGCCGCGCCTGCACGAGTCGGTGCTCGACCGCGACGTACTCCGCGCGTTCTTCGTCCGAGAGCGGCACGCCCACGAACGCGACCCGCGGGCGGGCGCACACGCCGTCGGCGATCGCCTGCTCGAATCCGTACCGGTAGCAGATGCCGCCGAAGAACGGCAGCGAGCAGGTCGGTGACGGCGTCGTCGCTGCGCTCCAGCGTCGCGGTGAGCCCGAGCCGTTCCTCGTACTCGGGGAGCAGCGCCCGTCGCAGCGTCTTGCCGCCGAGACCGTGACATTCGTCGGCGACGAGCAATCCGCCGGCGGCGCCGGGCGGGATCGGCTTGTAGGCCGCCGCCGAATGGCGGGTCGCGACGAGCACGTCGCAGGTCTCCGCGTTGTCGCGCCCGTCGTCGCCGAGGCGTCCGATGCGCGCATCCGGGCAGCACTGCGCGCAACGCAGTGTGCCATTGCTCCATGAGCACACGCGAAGGAACGAGCACGAGGACGAAGCGACCGCGTCGCAACGCATCGGACGCGGCCGCGATCGCGACTTCGGTCTTGCCCGAGCCGGTGACCGCTTCGATGACCCCGCGGCGCCCGCAGCGCACCCACGAAACGAGCGCGTCGAGCTGCCATCGGTACAACTTGCGATCCGGCGAGCTCAGGCTTGTGACCATCGTTCAGTGCCTCGCTGTGCAGCCTGGGAGAGGCTCGCCATACGCGAAGGGGGCGTGAAAGAAACGACGCTGGACGTTGGCGCTGGTCGCGATGAGTGTCGGAGGGGGGACTTGAACCCCCACGCCCTTGCGGGCACTAGGCCCTCAACCTAGCGCGTCTGCCTATTCCGCCACTCCGACGTGGGCCGCTGACTGTAGCGAAATTCGAGTGCTATTTGATGAGAAGACCGAGGCCGACGGTGCAGAAGACGAAGACCAGCGCCACCACCACGGTGATGCGGTCGAGGTTCTTCTCGACCACCGTCGAGCCCATCGCCGCGGACCCCATGCCGCCACCGAACATGTCGGACAGTCCCCCACCCTTCCCGCTGTGCAGGAGCACGAGGAAGACCATCACCAGGGCGGCGGCGACGTCGATGATGGCGACGAGGGCGATGAGCACGGTTTGCCAGGGTACCAGCCGCGCTCGGCGCCGCCGACGTCGCGGTCAGACGATCTCGGCGGCGATCTCGGCGAAGTGGCAGGCCACGGGGTGTCCCTGGCCACGGTCGACGAGCGCCGGCTCTTCGGTCGCGCACAGCTCCTGCGCCTTCCAGCACCGGGTGCGGAAGCGGCAGCCGCTCGGCGGGTCGATCGGGCTCGGCACATCGCCTTCGAGGACGATGCGCTTGCGCAGGCGCTCCCGCTTCGGGCTCGGATGGGGCACGGCCGAGAGCAACGCCTGCGTGTAGGGATGGCCGGCCTTGCCGTAGAGATCCGCGGACGACGCCATCTCGACGATCTTGCCGAGGTACATCACCGCGACGGTGTCGGAGATGTGCTGCACCACCGAGAGGTCGTGCGCGATGAAGAGGTACGCGAGCCCGAGCCGCTCTTGCAGGTCCTCGAGCAAGTTCACGACGCCGGCCTGGATCGACACGTCGAGCGCGGAGACGGGCTCGTCGAGCACCAGGAACGAGGGGTCGAGCGCGAGCGCACGAGCGACGCCGACGCGCTGGCGCTGACCGCCCGAGAACTCGTGTGGGTAGCGGTTCGCGTGATGCCGGTTCAGCCCGACGAGCGCCAGGAGCTCTTCGACACGCGCGCGGTGATCGCCGGGCACCTTGTTGATGACGAGCGCTTCCGCGACCGCGGAGCCGATCGTCATGCGGGGATCGAGCGAGGCGTACGGATCCTGGAACACGATCTGCATCTCGCGGCGCAGCCCGCGCAGCTTGCCCTTGTCGAGGGTGGTGAGCTCGGTGCCGCGGAACTTCACCGAGCCCGCGGTCGGCACGATCAGCTGCAGCACGCACCGCCCGACGGTCGACTTGCCCGAGCCGGATTCGCCGACGAGGCCGAGCGTCTGCCCTGCGCCGATCGAGAACGACACATCCGACACGGCCTGCACCGTGCGCTTCACCGTGCGCGCTCCCTGGGTGCTGCGCACATTGAAGTTCTTCACGAGATGTTCGACGCTGAGGACCGGCGCGTGTGCGGCGCCCTCGGTTGCGGTCGACTCCTCGACGACCGCGCTCATCGGCCGAAGTCCCAGTGGCCCATGAGCTGCTCGCTGAAGTGGCACGCCGCGAGCTGATCGTGCTGACCGACGAGCCGGAGCGCCGGCACTTGGGCCTCGCAGATCTCGGCCGAGTACGCGCACCGCGGCCGGAACGCGCAGCCGGGCGGCGGGTCCAGCATGTTCGGTGGCGAACCGGGGATCGGCTTCAGGCGACTGCCGTCGCCTCGCGGGATCGAGCGCAGCAAGCCCGACCGTGTACGGATGGCCGGGGTTCTCGAAGATGTCGTCGACGTTGCCGACCTCGGCGCTGCGGCCCGCATAGAGCACGCGCACCCGAGTCGCGAGACGGGCGATGACACCGAGGTCGTGGGTGATGAAGACGACCGCGGACTTCGTCACCTCCTGCACCTGCTGGATGACCTCGAGGATCTGGGCCTGGATGGTCACGTCGAGCGCGGTGGTCGGCTCGTCCGCGATCAGCACTTCGGGGTCGTTGCAGATCGCCATCGCGATCATCGCCCGCTGGCGCATGCCGCCCGAGAACTCGTGCGGGTACTGGCTCGGCGCGTGTGGCGGGCTGCGGGATGCCGACGAGGTCGAGCATCTCGATCGCGCGAGCCTGCGCTTCGTTGCCAGAGACCTGCTGGTGTGCGCTCACGGCTTCGGCGATCTGGTCGCCGACCTTCAGCACCGGGTTCAGCGCGGTCAGCGGATCCTGGAAGATCATCGCGAGCTTCGAGCCGCGGTAGTGGCGGACGTCGTTCTTGTCGAGCCCGAGCAGCTCTTGCCCCCGGAACTTCACCGAACCCGTGATCGTGGCGCTTCTCGGCAACAGGCCCATCGCGGCGAGCATCGTCACCGACTTGCCCGAGCCCGACTCGCCCACGACGCCGAGCGTCTCGCCTTCGTGCACGGCGAGGTCGACTCCGCGGACCGCGTAGACCGGTCCGTCCTCGGTCTTGAACGTGACGTGCAGGTCGTCGATCTCGAGGACGGCGCCGGTCGAGCCGCCCCGGGGCGCGCCGGTCGGCTCAGCCGCGGTGGTGCTCATCAGCCGACCTTCTGCTGCCGGGGATCGAGGGCGTCGCGCAAGCCGTCACCCATGAAGTTCACGGCGAGCACGACGAGCACGACGGTGAGCCCCGGGAACCACACGAGCCACGGGGCGATGCTGAAGTACCCCTTGCTGTCGGCCAGCAGGTTCCCCCAGGTCGGCACGGGCGGGTTCACGCCGAAGCCGAGGAACGAGAGGGCCGACTCGGTGAGGATCGCCGCAGCCACGTTCAACGTCACCGTGACGATGATCGGACCCATCGAGTTCGGGAGCAGGTGGCGGAAGATGATGCGCTTGTCGCTGGCGCCGAGCGCACGCGCCGCCTCGACGAACTCCTTCTCCTTGAGGGACAACACGACACCGCGGACGATGCGAGCGGTAGGCATCCAGAAGAACAGCGACAGGATGACGATGGTCGCCCTCATGCTGCCGGCGTCACCCATGACGTGCCGCGCCCAGGGCTGCCGCACCGGCAGGTTGCGCATCAGGATCAAGATCACCAGCAGCGGCAGGGCGATGAAGAGGTCGGTGACCCGCATCATGAAGTTGTCGAGCTTGCCGCCGAAGTAGCCGGCGACCGCTCCGATGACCGTGCCGATGAACGTCGCGACGATGGCGACCGTGAAGCCGACCGCGAGCGAGATGCGCCCGCCGTAGATCACGCGGCTGTAGAGGTCACGTCCGATCGCGTCGGTGCCGAACCAGTGCGCGCTCGTCGGGCCCTGGAACACAGGACCGACACCCGGTTGCCTCGTAGGGGTAGCGCGCGATCTGGTGGGCGAAGATCGCCGTGAGCGAGACAAAGATGAGGAACACCGCGCTCCCCATCGCCAGCTTGTGACGGCGGAACTTCCGCCATGCCAGCCGTCCCGGCGAGAGCGAGATCGGGGCGACCTGCTCGGCTTCGGCGTCGATGATCTCGTGAGGGACGACTCGGCCGACGGCGCCTTGGACCGCTGCTTCCTCGCCGACGAGTGGGTTCGACTGCAGGTCAGTCAAGACGGATCCTCGGGTCGAGCCACGCGTAGGTGAGGTCGGCGAGGAGGTTGAAGACGATGACCGAGAAGACCACGATCATCATCCACGGGAGGATCTGTGTGTAGTCGCCGTTCTGGTAGGCGTTCACGAAGAACCGGCCCATGCCGGGATACTGGAAGATCGCTTCGGTGATGACGAGGCCTCCGACGATCGCCCCGAGGTCGAGTGCCGCATAGGTCACGAGCGGGATCAGCGCGTTGCGGAAGCCGTGACGCACGATCACGCGCTTCTCGCTGATGCCCTTCGACCGGGCGGTGCGCATGTAGTCGGAGTTCATCACCTCGAGCATCGAGGACCGCATGTAACGGCTGTAGATCGCGATGCCCTGCACGGCGACGACGATCGCCGGAAGGATCATGAACTTCAGCCGCAGCCACGGATCGAACCCTTCATGACCTGGTGGGTAGAGGCCCGAAACCGGTAAGAACGGCTGGTTCAGGTGGAACCACTTCGTGAGGGTCACACCGAAGAACAGCTGCAGGATCAGCGCGAACCAGAACGGCGGGATCGAGAGGCCCATGAACGAGGCACCGGTCGCGAGGTTGTCGAACTTCGAGTACTGGCGGAGCGCCGAGATGATGCCGACGGTGACACCGACCGAGATCGTGATGAGGAAGGCGAACCCGCCGAGGATCAGCGTGTTGGCCAGCGCCCTCTGGATGTCGGGCGCGACATCCCGCCGTGACGAAAGGGACTGACCCCAGTCGAAGGTCACGAAACCCTTGAGCCAGGTCAGGTACTGCATGGGGAGCGAGCGGTCGAGCCCGAGGCTGTGTTTGTACTCCTCGAGCGCCTGAGGGTTCACCCGCGGGTTCCGAGCAAGCGCGGCGACCGGATCGGTCGAAGATCGAACCGCGACGAACACCAGAACGCTGGCGATGAGCAAGACCGGAATCGCCCAAAGGAGCCGCCTGAGAACAAACCTGGCCATCGTGGAACCTCCCCGATCAAAAGATAGAGGAGGCGGCGCCGGATCGCCCGGCGCCGCCTCCTTTCGATCCCGTCGTGACCTCCGCTCGCCTAGCTGACGACCTTCCAGTCGTACATGTTGGCGAACGCGCTCAAGAAGTTGCTCACCTCGGCGTCGACTGGACCGTCGAGACGGTCGGTACGCCAGGCGATCAGGGTCGGGAACTGGATCAGCGGAACCATGACGTAGTCGTCCGCCATGAACTTGCCGATCTGGTGGATCTCATCCACACGCTTCGTCTCGTCGAGCTCGGCGTCGGACGCGTGCATGACCTTGGTGGCGTCCTCGTTGCACCAGCCGCTGGAGTTCTGCCCCGAGGGGTTCTCCGGCGTCGGGATGAAGTCACACGCCATGATCGTCGTGACCGTCGGGTCGGGGGTAGCGACGTTGATGTACATCGCCAGCTGGACGTCGAGGGTTGGCAGCCGCTGCTGGAAGTAGGTGGCCGCGTCGGAGTTGTCGGGGATGAGCTCGAAGCCCTTCGCCTTCATGTCCGGGATCACGAGCGCCTGGGTGTTCTCCCGACGGGTGTTGCCGGTGTTGACGGTCCACTTGATGCTGGCCCGCTCACTGCCCTTGGCCCAGATGCCGTCGCTGCCCTTGGCCCACCCGTTGTCGGTGAGAAGCTTGGCCGCGGCGTCTGGGTCGTACAGGTTCTGGTTGAGGCTCGTATCGCACCACTGGCCGATGGTCGGCACCCACACCATGCAGACGTTCTGCTTCGCGTTGGGGTCGATCGGCTTGTAGATGGTGTCGATGATCTTCTGCGTGTCGACCGACTGCACGAAGGCCTGCCGGAGGATCGGGTCCGAGAACGGCCCCGTCTTCTGCTGGATCCAGAGATTCTCGTACTGGGTGCCCAGACCAAAGGTGAACTTGATGTTCGGGTCGTTCAGACGCTGGTCGATGCCGGCGGACGGCTGCGGGAAGATCGCGTCGACCTGACCGGAGAGCAGCGCGTTGATCTCGGTGTCGCTGTCCTCCTCGGGCACGAAGACAACCTTGTCGACGAGCGCCGTCTGAGACTTGTCCCAGTAGTTCGCATTCGGGAACGAGCACGAGCTGCTCGGGGCTCCACGACTGGATCTTGAAAGGCCCGCCCGAGAACGGGATGTTGTCCTGCATCTCGTCCTTCAGGTTCGTCGTCGTGAACGCCGCCTTCTTCAGCATCGGGAAGAACAAGTTCTTGTACGCCGCGTAGTTCGCCTTGAACACGATCACGGCGGTCTCGGGATCGCTGGTGTCGATCGATTCGATCTGGTCGTATCCCGTGGTGGTCACCGATCCCTCGGTGTCGAGCGATCGCGTGCCACGTGAAGTCGAAGTCAGCGGACGTGATCGGCGACCCGTCGTCCCACACTGCGTCTGGGTTCAACTTCACCGTGATGGTGAAGGGGTTCTCGGTGATGCCACCGTTCTCGAGCGTCGGCTCTTCGGCCATCAGCGAGGTCGCCTTGAAACCACCGTCGCCGGTCGTGAACCAAAGCCCTGGCAGCACGTTGACCTGCGTGGTCCAGATTTCCCATGACGAGTTCGCGCACTGGGTGATCGGGTTGATGCACTCGGGCCACTGCTCCGCGCCGATGGTGATCGTGCCGCCGGTCGGCGTGCGGTCAGTTGCTGCTGCAGTCGTGCCCGCGCTGCCTCCGCTGGCCGTCGTGCCGGCGCCGCCGCCAGTCGTGTTGCTGCTGCTCCCGCTGTCGTCGCCGCATGCGGCGGCGAACAAGCCGAGACCGAGCAGCAAGGCGAGGACCTTGACGCTCCTCGGGGTTCGTCTCACGTGATGGACCTCCTGGTGTGTGCGTGGGGAGCTGGAGCACGCCTCCCTCTGCAGCGGAGATCCGCCTCAGAACACGTGATCCGCCCGGCAGGAACCGCCCGGTCTGGAACATCTCGCACCGGCGTTCGACCACTGGGTTTGCAGCGCACCCGTCCTACCTCCCCTTTTCCAGGACGGATGGCCGATTTGGACCATAGCAAAGGGCCAATCGCCCAAAGGGGAGGCCCACGTTACGGGTTCTTGACGACCCGAGACACGTTGACCTGACGGTCAGGCGGGGCGAAGGCGGTACTGCGCGATCGCGGCGAACTCGTCCGGGTCGAGGCTCGCACCTCCGACAAGTGCCCCGTCGATGTCCGGTTCAGCCATGAGGTCCGCGATGTTGGCCGCCTTGACCGACCCGCCGTACTGGATCCGGACCGTCGCGGCGGCATCGGCCCCCGCGATCGACGCCAGGTCCGCCCGCAGCGCCCCGCACACCGCCTGCGCGTCAGCGGGGGTCGCGGTGCGGCCCGTGCCGATCGCCCAGATCGGCTCGTACGCGACGACCATCGTCGCGACGGCCGCGCGGTCGACCTTGGCCAGCCCGGCCCGGAGCTGGCCGAGCACCTTCGACTCGGTGTCGCCCGCCTCACGCTCCTCGAGGGTCTCGCCGACGCACATGATCGGGGTCATGCCGTTCGCGAGCACCGCGCGGACCTTGGCATTGACCTGCTCGTCGGTCTCGCCGAAGAGCTGCCGGCGCTCGGAGTGCCCGACGATCACGTAGCGCACCTGCAGCTTGGCGAGCATCGCCGCCGAGACCTCGCCCGTGAACGCGCCCTTCTCCTCCCAATGGCAGTGCTGGGCGCCGATGATCAGCGACATGTGGTCGGACTCGATGGCGGTCTGCACCGTGCGGATGTCGGTGAACGGGGGGTGCACCGACACGTCGACGGCGTCGTAGTCCGCGCGAGTCAGCTTGTAGTGCAGCTTCTGCACGGTCTGGAGCGCCTCGAAGTGGTTGAGGTGCATCTTCCAGTTGCCGCTGATCAGCGGCTTGCGCGCTGGACCGTCATTGGCATTGGGCACTCCATCGTCGAGCGCCGCGTTCGGCGCTTTCCGCAGCGCAGCGAGACCGGGGAGGTCGCCGAGCTCGAGCAGCTCGAGCGATGCGCCCCCGCCGGTCGAGACGTGGTCGACGCGGTCCGCGAGCCCGAACTGCGCGAGCGCAGCCGCGCTGTCGCCACCGCCGACCACCGTGAAGCCGTGCGCGTCGGCGACCGCGTGCGCGATCGCGAGCGTGCCGGAGACGAACCGCTCGTCCTCGAACACGCCCATCGGCCCGTTCCAGAAGATGGTGTTCGCATCCGCGATCACGTCCGCGAACTCAGCGGCGCTTCCCGGCCCGATGTCGTAGCCCTTCCATCCGTCCGGGATGCGCGTGCCGTACGTGGCGACCTGGCCGCCGGGCGACAGGGCGACGATGTCGGACGGCAGATGGATCGCCTTGCCGCTGTCGAGCAGTCGCCGGCAGGTGTCGACTTGATCGGGCTCGAAGAGCGAGTCGCCGATCGACGCCCCTTGCGCGGCGAGGAACGTGAAGCACATCGCGCCGCCGACGACGAGCGAGTCGACGATCCCGAGGAGCGCGTCGATGACTCCGAGCTTGTCGCTCACCTTGGCGCCGCCGAGCACCGCGACGAACGGCCGTCGCGGGTGGTCACGCATGCCGAGGAGCACCTCGACTTCCTTCGCGAGCAGCCGACCCGCCGCGCTGGGCAGCGTCTTCGGCGGGCCGACGATGGAGGCGTGGGCGCGGTGCGCAGCGCCGAACGCGTCGTCGACGTAGGCGTCGTGGCCGTCGACGAGCCGCGCGACGAATGCGGGATCGTTGCCCTCCTCCCCCGCGTCGAACCGCAGGTTCTCGAGCAGCTCGACGCCGGGCGCGAGCTCCGCGAGTCGCGCGCGCACGGGCGCCATCGAGTAGCGGTCGTCGGGCTTGCCCTTCGGCCGGCCGAGGTGGCTGCACGCCGTGACGTGCGCGCCGCGCTCGACGAGCCATTGGATCGTGGGCAGCGCGGCGCGGATGCGGAGGTCGTCGACGATCTCGCCATGGTCGAGAGGCACGTTGAAGTCGGCGCGCAGCGAGCACGCGCTTGCCCGCGACGTCGGGCAAGTCTTCGAGGAGAGGGAGCTTCAAGTCGGTCGGCGCGTCAGTGGTTCGCAGCGCCGACGACGAGCGCGAGGTCGACGAGGCGGTTGGAGTAGCCCCACTCGTTGTCGTACCAACCGAGCACCTTGACGAGGTTGCCCAGCGCCATGGTGAGCGGCGCGTCGAACGTGCACGATGCCGGCGAGCCGACGATGTCGGACGACACGATCGGCTCGTCGGAGTAGACGAGCTTCCCCGCGAGCGGGCCACTGGCGGCCGCCTTGGCGAACGCCTCGTTGATCTCGTCGACGGTGACCTCGCGCTTCAACACGCCCACGAAGTCGGTGATCGAGCCGTCGGGCACCGGCACCCGCAGCGCGGTGCCGTCGAGCTTGCCCTTCATCGACTCGAGGACGAGGCCCGTGGCCCGCGCGGCACCCGTCGACGCCGGGGTGATGTTGATCGCCGCGGCGCGGGCCCGGCGCAGGTCCTTGTGGGGGCCGTCGACCAGCATCTGGTCGCCGGTGTACGCGTGCACCGTCGTCATCAGGCCCTTCTCGACGCCGAACGTGTCGTCGAGCACCTTGATCATCGGCACGAAGCAGTTGGTCGTGCACGACGCGTTCGACACGACGAGGTGCTTGGCCGGATCGAACGTGTCGTCGTTCACGCCCATCACGAACGTGGCGTCGGCCCCGTTGCTCGGCGCGGACACGATCACCCGTGGGGCGCCGCCCTCGAGGTGGGCGGCCGCCTGCTCGCGATCGCTGAAGAAGCCGGTCGACTCGACGACCACGTCGACGTCGAGGTCGCCCCAGGGCAGCTGCTTGGGATCGCGCACGGCGAGCACCTTGAGGAGGTCGCCCGCGACGTAGATGCCGTCGTCGACCACGCGCACCTCGTCGGGCAGGCGACCCATGACCGAGTCGAACTTGAGGAGATGGGCCATGGTCTCGACCGAACCGAGGTCGTTCACCGCGACGAAGTCGATGTCGGCTCCGGAGGCCTTCGCGGCCCGGAAGAAGCCGCGACCGATGCGGCCGAAGCCGTTGATCCCCACGCGTACCGCCATGCCGGTCACACTCCCTTGTTCCGACAGCCCTTGGTGCGCTGCTGCGAGGGGATACGACGTTACTTGTCGATGTCACTTGTCGATGTCACGGTGCACGACCACTGGCTGGTAGCCGTGCTGGCGCAGCCGTCGGGCGACTTCCTCGGCCACGACGACCGAGCGGTGCTGGCCCCCGGTGCAGCCGAAGGCGAGCGAGAGGTAGCTCTTTCCCTCGCGCACGTAGGCCGGGAGCAGCAGCGTCAGCAACGAGTCGAGGTGCCCGAGGAACTCGACCGTCGCGTCCTGTTGCATCACGAACGCCTTGACCTCGACGTCGAGTCCCGAGAGCGGGCGCAGGTTCTCGTCCCAATAGGGGTTCGGGAGGAAGCGGCAGTCGATCACCGTGTCTGCGTCGAGGGGCAGCCCGTGCTTGAACCCGAACGACGTGATCGTCGTCTGCATGCCCGGCGCCGGCGCCTCGCCAGCGAAGATCCCCATCAACCGATCGCGCAGCTGGTGCACGTTCAGGTCCCCGGTGTCGACGACGACGTCCGCGTCGGCCTTCACCGGTTCGAACAGCAGCCGCTCACGCTCGATCGCCTCGGTGAGCGAGCCGGTGTCGTCTGCGAGCGGGTGACGCCGGCGCGTGCTGCTGTAGCGGCGCACCAGCACGTCGGTCGGCGCGTCGAGGAAGAGGATGCGAACCCGATGGCCGCCCGCCTTCAGGTGCACCAGCGCGGGAAGGACATCGCCGGGGTTCGGACCGCGACCGACGACCAGTGCGACCCGCCCGATGGTCGAGCCCGGCGCGCTGGCGAGGTCGGCGATCGTCGGGATCAGCGTCGCCGGCAGGTTGTCGACGACGAACCACCCGAGGTCCTCGAGCGTCACCGCGGCTTGCGAGCGGCCCGCGCCGGACAACCCGGTCACGACGAGAAACTCACTCACGCTTCGATGGTACCGACGCGCCCTTCGTTCACCGCGTCTTCTCGAGCGCGCAAGAACAAGAGGCGAGGGATCGTGGCCGCGGCCGCGTACTCCTCGGCGCGGGCGAGGAAGCCGGGCGGCGGCGCGGGCTCGTCCATGTGGCGGACGACGAGGCCGGCAGCTGCCATTGCGTTCACGTAGCGGCTGAGCGGCCGGTGGATGAACGGGATGAAGACGTCCTTCTCGACCTCTTCGATCGTGCGGTCTTCGACGAGGTAGTCGCCGATGCGCCAGTACTGCTCGGGGGGATCGAGCACCTGGTCGTCGATCCAACCGCTGTTCGGTGTCTGCAGCAGCGGATGGTTGAGGAAGAAGAGGAAGCGGCCGCCGTCCACGAGCACGCGGCCGACCTCGAACGAGCGCGTCGTCGACTGCGTCGATGTGCTCGAACACGAGACAGGCGACCACCGCGTCGAAGCTCGCATCTGTGAACGGCAGCGACGACGCGCTCGCGCGCCCGTACACCGGTCCCCCGCCCCGCTCGGCCGCGACGACGACCTGGGCGTCGGTCGGGTCGACGCCGACGACGAGCGACGCGCCGGCACCGACTGCGAGCCGCGCGACCTGGCCCTCCCCGCATCCGACGTCGAGCACCCGTCGCGCGCCGGCGAGGTGGGTCGCTGCGAGCGGGAGGATCTGCTCGGTGTACTCCGGGTCGGCGCCGTCGGTGAAGCCGTCCTGCCACCAGCGAGCGTGGACCTCCCAGAGCTCGTCGCCGTCGGCGTTCCCGGTCACGAGCGGGCGGCCGGCACGTGGATCTTGGCGTAGACGGCGTCGGCGACCGAGTCTGGGAGCCACGACAGCGCGCGCAGCGTCTCGATCTCGGCGCGCTTGACGCCCTCGACGCCGCCGAGCTCCTTCACGAGCCGCTTGCGGCGAGTCGGGCCGAGCCCGGGGATGTCGTCGAGCACGCTCTTCGTCATGCGCTTGCCTCGCAGCTCGCGGTGGAAGCCGATCGCGAAGCGATGCGCCTCGTCGCGCAGGCGCTGCAGCAGATACAGCGCCTCGCTCTGTCGTGGGATCTCGACGGGCTCGCTCTGACCCGGCACATAGACCTCTTCGAACCGCTTCGCGAGCGCCGCCACCGGGATCTCGTGCTCGAGACCGAGCTCGTGCACGACCCGCTCCGCCACCCCGAGCTGCCCCTTGCCTCCGTCGACGAGGAGCAGCTGCGGCGGGTACGAGAACCTCCCCGGACGACCCGTCGTGGGGCGGTCGCGCTCGGCGAGATACGCGGTGAGCCTGCGGGTGAGCACCTCTTCCATCGCGGCGAAGTCGTCGTTGCCGGCGACGCCCTTCACCTTGAACCTCCGGTAGTCGCTCTTCTTCGGAAGCCCGTCTTCCATCACGACCATCGACCCGACGTAGTCGGTGCCCTGGATGTGGCTCATGTCGTAGCACTCGATCCGCAAGGGAGCCTCGGGGAGGCCGAGATGGTCCTGCAGCTCGTTCAGCGCGCGGGCCCGGCTGTTGTGATCGGAAGCCCGCTTCAAGCGGTGCCGCGTGAACTCCTCCTTCGCGTTTCGGGTCACGGTCTCTTGCAGCGCGCGCTTGTCGCCACGTTGCGGCACGCGCACCACGACGCTGCGAGCCGCGCCCCATCGTCAGCCACTCCTCGTAGAGGTCGAGCTGCTCGGGGAGGTTCGGAACGAGCACCTGCTTCGGCACGCCGAGCGCTGGCTCCTCGCCGTAGAGGCCTTCGAGGACGCGCGCGACCAGGCCCTCGGGCGAGAGGTCTTCCACCTTGTCGACGACGAAGCCCTTGCGCCCGACGACGCGGCCCCGCCGCACGTAGAACACCTGCACCGCCGCTTCGAGGTCGTCGTCCGCGATGCCGACCACGTCGAGGTCCTCGGAGCGGTCGCCGACCATCTGCTGGCGTTCGATCGCCTTGGTGACGCTCGTGAGGCGGTCACGCAGCCGCGCCGCCCGCTCGAACTCGAGCCCCTCCGCGGCCTCGCGCATGTCGGCCGTCAGGCGCCGGACCGTCGCCTCGGTCTCGCCGTCGAGGAAGCCGACGCAGCTCCTCGACGAGGCGGTCGTAGGCCTCGTGGTCGATCTCGCCGACGCACGGACCGCTGCACTTCTCGATGTGGAAGAGCAGGCACGGCCGACCGAGTCGCTGGTGGGTGAGCAGCTTGCTGTCGCTGCAGGTCCGGATCGGGAAGGTGCGCAGCAGCATGTCGAGGGTCTCGCGGATCGCGTAGGCGTGCCCGTACGGCCCGAAGTAGCGCACTCCCTTTCGCTTGCGGCCCCGCATCACCATCGCTCTCGGCCACTCGTCGTCGAGGGTCACCGCGAGGAACGGGTAGCTCTTGTCGTCACGCAGCCGGATGTTGAAGCGGGGCCGGTGCTGCTTGATGAGGCTGTACTCGAGCATGAGCGCCTCGACCTCGTTGCGCACCTGGATCCACTCGACGCTCTCCGCGGAGGCGACCATCTGTGCCGTGCGCGGGGCGAGGCCTCGCGGGTCCTGGAAGTAGCTGCCCACGCGGCTGCGGAGGGACGCGGCCTTGCCCACGTAGATGACTCGCCCCTCGCGATCCTTGAACTGATAGGAGCCGGGAGCGTCGGGGATCGTGCCTGCAGGCGGCCTTTCGACCATCGCTCTCAGCCTGCCCGACTCCGACCCGAACTGCGTACACTTGGGCTCACGCCGGCCTGGTCTCCGGCGCCATATCGAGCTCTGGGGCCGACATCCCCGTGGAGGGCGACCAGGCTGTCCCCACCGGCCGACAACCAGAGCCTTTCCCCGAAGGGCCTTCGGGCCCGAAGTGGAGGGACAACCCAGCGATGTTGCGCATCCAGAGCCCGCTGCCGGAGGGCTACACCGGTGCCGACCCCGACGACCTCGCGCAGCGCATCGGCGCGGCGAAAGCGGTCCTCGGCGATCGGCTGTTCATCCTCGGCCACCACTACCAGCGCGACGAGGTCATGCGTTGGGCCGACGCACGCGGTGACTCGTTTCGGCTCTCGGTGCTCGCGCAGCAACGTGCCGACGCCGACTTCATCGTGTTCTGTGGCGTGCACTTCATGGCCGAGTCGGCCGACGTCCTCACCGGCGACCACCAGCAGGTCATCCTCCCGGACTTGAACGCCGGGTGCTCGATGGCCGACATGGCCGACATCGACTCGGTCGAAGAGGCGTGGGACGCGCTCGGCGACGTCATCGACATCGCCGGCCTCGTGCCGGTCACCTACATGAACTCGTCGGCCGCGCTGAAGGCCTTCGTCGGCCGCAACGGCGGCGCGGTCTGCACGTCGACCAACGCACGTGCCGTGCTCGAGTGGGTGTTCCGGCCCGAGTCCGAAGGCGGCGCCGGCGGCAGCAAGGTGCTGTTCTTTCCCGACCAGCACCTCGGGCGCAACACCGGACTCGCGATGGGCTACACGCACGACGACATGCGGGTGTGGAACCCGCACCTCGAACGAGGTGGGCTCAGCGAGGCCGACTGCAAGGAGGCGACCTTCCTGCTGTGGCGCGGCCACTGCTCGGTGCACCAACGCTTCCGGCCGGAGCACGTCGATGCGTTCCGCGAGGCGACATCCGGACGGCATCGTCGTCGCCCACCCCGAGTGCAGCTACGAGGTGTGCGAGAAGGCCGACCAAGTCGGGTCCACCGACTTCATCATCCGCGCGGTCGAGGCCGCTCCCGAAGGCGCGGTGCTGGGCGTCGCGACCGAGATCCACCTCGTGCAGCGCCTCGACGCCGAGACGCCGGGAAAGACGATCGTGTCGCTCGACCCGTTGGTGTGTCCGTGCTCGACGATGTTCCGGATCGACGCGGAGCACCTCTGCTGGGTGCTCGAGAACCTCGTCGAGGGCAGAGTCGTGAACCGGATCACGGTCGACTCGGCGACCGCCGACGACGCAAAGGTCGCGCTCGAGCGGATGCTCGCGATCACGTGACGAACGACCGCGTCGACTCAACGAGATCGACGGGCGGCCGACAGTACGGCTGAGCACGTTCGCCGAGCCTGGAGGCGCCGTCGTGAGCCGACCGTCCCGCAGGACGCACCCATCTTCGTGGCCGGGCACCGCGGCCTCGTCGGTTCGGCCGTGCTCCGTGGCCTCGAGTCGGGCGGCTTCACGAACATCATCACCGCGAGCCGCGACCAGCTCGACCTCCGCGACCAGGCCGCGGTCAACTACTGGTTCCGGGCCCATCGGCCCGAGTACGTGTACCTCGTCGCCGGAACCGTCGGCGGCATCCTCGCGAACAGCACCCGGCCGGCGGAGTTCATCTACGACAACATGATGATCCACGCGACCGTCGTGCACGCCAGCTACGTGCACTCGCGTGAAGAAGCTGCTCTACCTCGGCAGCTCGTGCATCTACCCGCGTGATGCGCACCAGCCGATGACCGAGGAGGCACTCCTCACCGGCCCGCTCGAACCGACCAACGAGGCGTACGCGATCGCCAAGATCGCCGGCATCAAGCTCTGCCAGGCCTACCGCGAGCAGTACGGCGCCAACTTCATCTCGGCGATGCCGACGAACCTCTACGGGCCGAACGACAACTTCGATCTGCAGAGCAGCCACGTGCTGCCCGCGCTGATCCGCAAGTTCCACGACGCGAAGGTCGTCGGGCGCGAAGTCGGTCGAGGTGTGGGGCACGGGCACTCCTCGGCGCGAGTTCCTCCACGTCGACGACCTCGCGGACGCCTGCCTGTTCCTGATGGACCACTACGAGGGAGCCCAGCACATCAACGTCGGCACCGGCGTCGACCTCAGCATCCGAGAGCTCGCCGAGACCGTGCGCGACGTGGTGTACCCGGAGGCCGAGCTCGTGTTCGACACCACCAAGCCCGACGGCACGCCCGCGCAAGCTGCTCGACGTCGGTCGCATCAACGCACTCGGCTGGACGCGCGAAGATCGGCCTGCGCGAGGGCATCGAGTCGACCTACGCGTGGTTCCTGGAGCACACGGCCCAGCCCGCAAGTCTCCGTGGGTGACGACGACGCGGCGTTGGTCAGCGTCGTCACCCCCTGCCTGAACGCGAGGGAGTGGCTGCCTCGATGCATCGCAAGCGTCGCTGCGCAAGGGTTGGATCGGGTAGAGCACATCGTCGTGGATGGGGGTTCGCTCGACGGGACCGTCGAGCTGCTCAGGGACAGCCCGCACATCCGATGGTGGTCCGAGCCTGATAGGGGCCAGAGCGACGCCATCAACAAGGGCATTCGGCAGGCGCGAGGGACGCTCATCACGTGGCTGAACGCCGACGACGTGCTCGAGCCCGGCGCTGTGGACCGTGTGGTCGCGGCGTGGCGCACAAACCCCGACGCCGCAGTGTTCTACGGCGACTGCGCGATCGTCGAGGGCGACCGGCGGACCCTCTGGACCCCCCCGCCTCGCATCCGGACGCAGGATTTCGACAACCGCGGACCGCTTCCACAAGTCGGAACCTTCGTGACAGCGAATGCTCTCAACGAAGTCGGCGGCGTCGACGACCAGCTCCACCTCGCGATGGACTTCGACCTGTTTCTCCGATTGTCGCTCGCGGGGCATCAGTTTGTGTACACGGGTGCGACCCTCGCAACGTTCGTCCTCCACGCCAACTCGAAATCGGGCGCGAACATCCACGGGGAGTTCCTTCGCGAGGAAGCGAGGTCGCTCCTTGCCGCCGGCCGGACGGAGCCCGCCACGGTGGCGCTCGGCCGAGCAGGCGCCCTCGCCGCGTCGTTGCCCCACAGGCAGTGGGAGTCGGCCTACTGGAAGACTGTGGGTACTTCGCCACTGGCGGAGCAGGCGGGCGCACATCTCGAGGCGACGCGGGTATTTGTCCAGTCGGGATCGATTGCACGAGCGTTGCCACACTCGCTGCACCCCTCAGTCTGGCGCTCCGCGACGACCCGGCGGGCGCTCGTCTCGTCGGCGCGACGCTTTCCACAGCGCGCCGTGCACAGGTGGAAAGCGCGCGCATGAAAAGCCTCGGTGTTCGGGACGATGCGGCGGAGGCGCCAGCGGATTCGGGCGGCGCGAAGACGACCGCGATAGCCGGCTTGTGGTTGTCCGCGCAACGGGTGCTCGGCCTGGTCGCGGCATTGATCACAGTGCCGCTTGCTGCACGGTCGCTCGGCACCGAAGAGTTCAGCGTGTGGTTGCTCATCGGAACCCTCGGCGCACTCACTGGCGTCGTCGACCTCGGTCTTGCGAACGGCCTCGTGACGCACGTGGCGCGAGCATCGGCCGTCGGGGACCACACCGCGCTCCGTCGTCTTGCATCGTCTGGGTGGTACGCGCTCTCCGCGCTTGGAGTCGCGCTCGCGCTCCTGCTCGTGCCGCTCGTCGGCCTCGTCGACCTACGAGGGGGCATCGGTATCGGAGACACGATCAGCCGAACGGTGGTCGCGCAATCACTCGTGCTGTTCGGGCTTGCCATCTGCGTCGGCCTTCCGCTGAGCCTCGCCTCGCGAGTGCGACAAGGCAGGCACGAGATGAAGAAGGTGGCGTTCTGGGGCGGAGTCGGCGCCGTCGGACAGCTCGCTGTTTCGGTTCTGTGCTTCGTCACCGCCGCGTCCCTCCCGTGGTGGACGCTCGCGAGCGTCTCCGGTCCGCTCATCGCTGGCATCGGCAACACCGCGAGTCTGTTCCTCCACTCAGACCCGGACCTCCGACCGAGCCTTGCGTTCGTGAAGCTCTCAACCGTACGACTGCTCGGGAGGAGCGGGTGGCTGTTCTTCGTTCTGGGCATCGCCGCTGCGGTCGGCTACCAGGCGGACGCACTCGTCATCTCGGTACGCCTCGGTGCGGATCGGGTTCCCGAATATGTGCTGCCGTTTCGGCTCTTCATCATGATCCCGACGTTCCTCGGGTTCTTCGTGCTGCCTCACTGGGCAACGCATGCCGAGGCGCTCCAACGCGGCGAGGCTGAGCGTGTTCGGCGTACACTCCGGATCTCCCTCTTCCTGTCCGGAACGATCGCGAGCGTCGCGAGCATCATCCTGATCTTCGTGTCGCCGGCAGTGATCCGCTTGTGGGCTGGTCCATCGGTACCCACTCCCTCCGTCGGTCTCCTGTGCAGCCTCGCCCTGCTCGCAATCGCTCTCGGGCTCAGCGGGCCGGTCGCGATGCTTCTCAATGGTGCGGATGTCATCGGGTTCCAGGTCACCGTCGCGAGCGTGATGATGGTCGTGAACCTCGCGCTCTCGATCGCGTTGGTCATCCCGATCGGCGTCGCCGGGCCACCGCTCGCGACTGCGCTCGCACAAGTCTTCTGCGTGCTCGTTCCCTGCGCGGTGTACACCCGCCGCCTGTTCGACCGGCATCGGCTGCCCGCGGAGCCAGTTCTTCAGCAGCCGGTGGTGACTGTGAGCGCCGTGTTGGAGAAGTCGGGACAGGCGTTGCTCGACGCGTTGCTGCAATCCCGTCCGACGGGACGGGCCGCGCGGTTCCGCACCTGGTCGCTCGAGATGGTTCGGCGGGCGGTTGTACGCGCTGCAGACCCGACAGTCCATTACGAGTTCTACGGTCTCGATCTTGCGCTGCCGCTCGCGCACGAGCTACCTCGCTACCGGAAAGCAATACCTGGGTATTGCGACAACCTTCGGCGAGTTGCGGCGGGAGTCACGTCGCGATACGGGCCGATCACTGCGGTCGATGTCGGAGCGAACATCGGCGACTCGGTCGCGATCCTGGCGGCGGCGGGAGTCAACCACGTCATCGCCGTCGAGCCGGACGACCGCTTCTACGCGCTGCTGGTCCAGAACGTTGGCCGGGTCCCTGGCGTGCGCACCGTGAAAGCCCTCCTCGCAGATGTCGCCGGGGCACGGCAGGGCAAGCTACAAAGCGCTGGCGGCACTGGCCACTGGCGCGACGACGGCGATGCTCCCATCGTGCCGGCCAGCACGATCGACCACCTGTTGGCCGAAGCCGCGCTCGACTGTCCAGTGCGGCTCATCAAGACCGATACGGACGGTTTCGACCTCCGTATCATCCGCGGCGCCGCACACACGCTCGAGTCCGGCCCCGTGCTGTTCTTCGAGTACGACCCCGACATGTTGGCGGGCGATGACGGTCCCGCGTTCCTCCGCTGGCTCGGCGACGTCGGCTACTCCGATCTCCTCATCTGGGACAACACCGGCCGCCTGCTGCTAGGCACCACACCATTCGCGACTTCGACGCTGGCAGACCTCGATCGGTACTACCGCGGAAGCCCTGATGCTTACTGCGACATCGCCGCGTTCGCCCGAAAGGACTCGGAGCTCGCGCAGGATCTCCGAGCCCGAGAGCATCGCCTGCCGCTGCCCGTGACTCTGACCGGCGCGCTCTGCGTCATCTGCCACGATCGTCCTCTCGAGTTGCAGACGGCGCTCGACTCTGCGACGGACGACTGGCACCAGCGGATCGTGGTGGACATGGCCTCGACGCCCCCGCTGAGCCCCACGGAGGGTACGCAGTGGCTGCGTTCCGACGAGAACCTCGGCCCGACCGGCGGCTACAACCTGCTCGCCGCAGCCTCGACTTCGGACTTCCTCGTCTTCCTCGACGACGACGCGGTGTTGCGAACGCCCGTGCTCGACGAGGTGGCGCAGATGTTCTCGAATGACGCACGCCTGGCCGTGGTCGCGTTCAAGGTCGTGCGCGCAGACGGCAGCATCCGAAAGATCGAGCAGCCGTTTCGTGGCAAGGTCCGCGACCCGGATCGAGCCCGACCGTGCGCGTACTTCCTCGAGGGAGCGTGCGCGATCCGCCGAGAGGCGTTCGAGGACGTCGGGGGTACGACGCAGCCTTCGTGTACGCCGTCGAAGAAGTCGATTTCTCGTTCAGGCTGGCCCGGCGGGGGTGGAGGCTCCAGTACGCGCCGCAACTCGTGGTCGAGCACCGGCCTTCGCCAGCGGGGCGTGGGCTCGCGCCCTTGGTGCCGGCCCTCACTGCGCGCAACCGGATCCTCGTGGCTCGGCGGTACCTGCCTTGGCCCCTGGCAGTCCTGCACGGAGCAACGTGGACAGTGTTCATGCTCTCCAAAGCGATCCGTCTCGGTTCGGTCCCCTCGTGGTGGGAGGCGTCGCGTCGCGCGCTCGACGATGCCGGTCGACCGCGATCCCGCTCCCCTGGCGCACGCTCCGGCGCTGCACCGCGACGGGGGGCGGGTCGCCTGGTGAACCTCAGGCGTGGCGGTGGGCCACGCCGGTCTTCTCGCCGAGATACCCGGCGATCGCGCCAGTCCACCAGCTGAGGCTGTACGTCGCGACGCTGACCAGCGAGACGACGCGAGCGCCCACTCCCCCTTCCGGGCCGGTGCATCCGGCGGCTTCGACACCGACCGCGGCGACCGCGGCGACCGCCGCTGTCGCGGGCCAACCGATCACGCGGGCCGACACCACCGCGCCTGCAACGGCTGTCGGCGGAAGGGCGAGCAACGCCACCTGCCTCGGCAGCGGACGCCGGCCCCGTGCCCACCACATCCCCTTCACACGGCCGAAGTAGAAGTGCTGACGGCCCAGTGCGCGCAGCGAGGGCCGAGCGAGGTACCCGGACCGCAAGCGCGCGTCGAACCACACGACCTGACCCGAGGCGATGTATCGCTGGCTCAGCTCGAAGTCCTCGTTCAACGCGGTGGCGTCGTCCCAACCTCCGAGGCGCCGGAGCTCATCGGCTCGAAAGGCCCCCATCCACACGTGCTCTGCCGGTCCGGAGACCACAGAACGGCGGTAACGCGAGAACCCCGAAGTCAGCCGGTTCCGCTGCGCGCGCGCCAGCCCGACCTCGAGCGCCCGGGCCGATCTCGGCGTCGCGATCTGAGCTCCACCGACCTCGCCGACGTCGGACGAGTCGGCCAACAGCCCGACACAGAGGCTGACGTAGTCGATCTGCACGCGGCTTCGCGCGTCGATGCGCACGACGAACTCGCCCCGCGCGGCTTGCAGACCGACGTTCAGACCACAGGACGTGCGCCCCCGCGGGTTCCGCAACGCAGCGAACCGGGCGAAGCCGAAGCGCTCGGCTGCACGGGCTCGCGGACTCGACGGTCTCGTCGGTGCTCGCGCCATCCACGAGGATGACCTCGATCGCCGAGGTCGGGTAGTCCTGCGCGCCGATCGCCTCGATGCATCCCGCGATGTCGTGAGCCTCGTTGAGCGCGGGGATGATGACCGATACCAGCGGCGTCCACTCCGGCTGGCATCAACGACCTTGTCTGCGCACGACCGATCGCAACGTGCGCCCGATGATGCGGAGGTCGAAGACCAGGCTCTGGCGCCGGAGGTAGAAGAAGTCGAACTGCAGTCCCTCGAGCGCCTCGGCCTCGCTGCCCGCGTAGCCGAACTTCACCTGGCGCCATCCGGTCATGCCCGGACGCACGAGGTGACGAAGGTCGTAGAACGGAACCTTGTCGACGAGCTCCGCCACGTACGCCGGCTGCTCCGGCCGTGGACCGACCATGGAGAGGTCGCCCTTCAGGACGTTGAGGAGCTGAGGCAGCTCGTCGGCATGGGTGGAGCGCAGGATGCGCCCGACGCGGGTGATGCGCGGATCATCGTCTGAAGTCCAGTAGGTCCGTGCTCCCGGAGCGTCGCGCATCGTCCGGAACTTCCAGATGGTGAACTGCTTCCCCGACTTCCCGACGCGTTGCTGCCGGAAGAAGAGCGGCCCACGGTTGCCGAGCAGGTTCGCAACCGCGACGCACGGGATCGCGACCAGCAGCACGGGCAAGCACACGGCGGCGAGTGCGATGTCGATGAGGCGCTTCAGCCGGCTGTAGCTGTCACGGTGCACCTCGCCGATGTCGAACATGAGCGAGACACGCTCGAGCTCCCAGAGCGGGATCTTGCCGAGCCACTGCTCGTAGAAGAGAGACACGGTGCGCACACGCGCGCCCCGCTCGTGCAGAAGTGCGGCCTGAGCGACGATGTGCTCGTCGGCCTGCGCCTCGCGGTCGAGCACCACCAAGCGTGGCGTTCGCTTCGGCAGCAGCCGCGATCAGCGGCGGGCCACTCCCCGTCGACCGAGCCTCCGCGCACGTGAGCACCTTCGCGAGCTGCGCGGGGCGCTCCGGCCGGCCGGCGAGCTCATCGCGCAGCAGCTGTCCCTCGTCGAGCCGACCGACGAACACGAGTCGCTCTCGGTCCTCGGCTCGGGTTCGCGCGTGGCGAGCGAGCGTGGCGCACAGGACGAACCACGGGACCAACAGCACCGCGGCACCGAACACCACGAGCCGTGGGAGCAGCACGCTGTTGGTGACGAGCTGCGCGATCGAGATGCCGAGTGCGGCGGCGGCACATGCGCTGAGCCCGGCGACCCAGGACGCCCGCCGGCTGCGGAGCAGCTCGGGGAGGCCCACCGAGTACGACGCCATGGCGAGCAGCGCGACGTATGCGAAGGACCACATGAAGCGGGTCGAGCCCGTGTAGTCGTAGACGTGGCGGACGGCGTGGACCTTGCCGAGGCCGATGACCGCCACGAGGATCCCCAGGTACTGGAGCGGGCGCGCGAATCTGGCCATGGCCACCTATGGACCATCGGCAGGCCACTCTGCGCAATGAGTCGGACGGCCTGTTCACGCTCCGTGGTCGCCGAAGACGACAGAGCGCGTGGGTCTCAGGCGGTGAGCAACCGGCTCGAGGAACTGGCCCGTGTAGCTGTCGGGCGTGCCCGCGACCACCTCGGGAGGGCCCTCGACGACCACCATGCCGCCGCCGGAGCCGCCCTCGGGCCCGAGGTCGATGATCCAGTCCGCGGTCTTGATGACGTCGAGGTTGTGCTCGATCACGAACACGGTGTTGCCCTGGTCGACCAGCCGGCTGAGCACCGTCGAGCAGCTTGCGGACGTCCTCGAAGTGAAGGCCGGTGGTCGGCTCGTCGAGGATGTAGATCGTGTGCCCGGTCGACCGCTTGGCGAGCTCGGACGACAGCTTGACCCGCTGCGCCTCGCCGCCCGACAGCGTCGGCGCCGGCTGCCCGAGCCGGACGTACCCGAGCCCGACGTCGACGAGGGTCTGCATGTGCCGGGCGATGACCGGCTGGTTCGCGAAGAAGTCGACCGCCTCCTCGCACGACAGGTCGAGCACCTCGGCGATGTTCTTCCCCTTGAACGTGATGTCGAGCGTGTCGCGGTTGTAGCGAGCGCCCTTGCAGACCTCGCACGGCACGTAGACGTCGGGCAGGAAGTGCATCTCGATCTTGATCGTGCCGTCGCCCGCGCACGCCTCGCACCGGCCGCCGCTCGACGTTGAACGAGAACCGCCCCGGGAGGTAGCCGCGCACCTTCGCCTCTTGGGTCTGGCTGAACAGCTGGCGGATGTGGTCGAACACACCCGTGTAGGTCGCGGGGTTCGACCGTGGCGTGCGCCCGATCGGTGACTGGTCGATGTCGATGACCTTGTCGAGCGCGCTCGAGCCCTTCGATCTTCTTGTGACGACCCGGCGGCATCTTCGACTTGTAGATCTTCTGCATCAACGACGTCAGCAGGATCTCGCCGACGAGCGTGGACTTGCCCGAGCCCGACACCCCGGTGACCGCGACGAAGCAGCCGAGCGGGATCTCGACGTCGATGTCGCGGAGGTTGTGCTCGCTGCGCGCCGCGGACGACGAGCCAGTCGTCGCCCGGCACGCCGACGCTTCGCCGGCACGGGGATCGATCGCTTGCCGGCGAGGTACTGCCCGGTGATCGAGTCCTTCGTGCGCAGGAGGCCCTTCACCGGTGCCCGAGTACACGACCTCGCCGCCGTGCTCGCCGGCGCCCGGCCCGATGTCGACGACATAGTCGGCGACGCGGATCGTCTCCTCGTCGTGCTCGACGACGAGCACGGTGTTGCCGAGGTCGCGAAGTCGCACGAGCGTGTCGATCAACCGGCGGTTGTCGCGCTGGTGCAGCCCGATCGACGGCTCGTCGAGCACGTACAGCACGCCGACGAGGCCGCTGCCGATCTGGCTGGCGAGCCGGATGCGCTGCGCCTCGCCACCCGCCAGCGTGCCGGCCGACCGAGACAGCGAGAGGTAGTCGAGCCCGACGTCGAGCAGGAAGCCCAGGCGGGCATTGATCTCCTTCACGACCCGCTCGGCGATCATGCGGTCGCGCTCGCTGACAGCTCGAGCGACGCGAGCGACCTTCGCCGACTCGCCGATCGCTGAGGCTGCAGACGTCGTCGATGTTGCGCGCCGTCGATCGTGACGGCGAGTGACGCCGGCCGCAGACGCGGCACCGCCGCACGCAGGGCACGGCACCTCGCGCATGTACCCCTCGACCTGCTCGCGTGCCCAGTCGCTCTCGGCGTCGGTGTGGCGACGGCTGCAGGAACGGGATGATGCCCTCGTAGCTCGTCGTGGAACGAGCGCTGCCGGCCGTAGCGGTTCTTGTAGCGCACCTGCACGGTTGCCCGACTTCGAGCCGTGCAGGATCACGTTCTGCTGCGCCTTCGTGAGCTTCGACCACGGCACGTCCATGTCGATGCCGTGCTCGTCGGCCACCGCCTCGAGCAGCCGCGTGAAGTACTGCGTGCGCTGGCTCGCCCACGGGGCGATCGCACCCTCGTTCAGCGACAGGTCGGGGTTCGGGACCACGAGCTCGGGATCGACCTCGAACGTCGTGCCGAGCCCGTCGCACGTCTCGCACGCGCCGTACGGCGAGTTGAACGAGAAGTTGCGGGGCGCCAGCTCGTCGAACGACGTGCCGCACTTCGGGCAGGCGAGGTGCTGGCTGAAGGTCAGGATCTCCGCGCTCGGACTCTTCGCCCGCCTTCGGCACGATCTGCACCTCGGCGACGCCCTCGGCCAGCCGCAGCGCCGTCTCGAGCGAGTCGGTGAGCCGGCGCTCGATGCCGTCGCGCCTCACGAGCCGGTCGACGACGACCTCGATGGTGTGCTGCTCGTACCGGGCCAGCGCGGTCGCCGTCACCGATCACCTCGCTGAGCTCGCGCACCTCGCCGTCGATGCGGGCACGGACGTACCCCTGAGCGGACAGGTCGGCGAGCAGCGTGCTCGTACTCGCCCTTGCGGCCCCGCACGACCGGCGCGAGCACCTGGAAGCGGGTGCCGTCGGGCAGGTCGAGCACCCGGTCGACGATCTGCTGGGGCGTCTGCCGCTCGACGCCGCGTGCCGTCGTTCGGGCAGTGCGGCACCCCGATGCGGGCGTAGAGAAGGCGCAGGTAGTCGTAGACCTCGGTGATCGTGCCGACGGTCGACCGAGGGTTGCGCGACGCGGACTTCTGGTCGATCGAGATCGCCGGCGACAGGCCCTCGATGAAGTCGACGTCGGGCTTGTCCATCTGGCCGAGGAACTGCCGGGCGTAGGCCGACAGCGACTCGACGTAGCGGCGCTGCCCCTCGGCGTAGATCGTGTCGAACGCGAGCGAGGACTTGCCCGAGCCCGACAGCCCGGTGAAGACGATCAGTCGATCGCGTGGCAGCTCGATCGAGACGTTCTTCAGGTTGTGCTCTCGGGCGCCCCGCACGACAAGCGTGTCGGCCATCCCGACGATCGTATCGCCCGCCGCGGCGATTCCGAACAGATGTACGGTCAACAGACCTGGCGACGTACCTGCGGATGACCACGTCGTCCCCGAGGAACTGGCCGGTCCGCACGCTCTCGAACTCGTATCCGGCGTAGGTCGGGTGCTGGTCGATCCCATCGTCGGCGCTGGTCGCTGCTGTCAAGACGTCGATCGTGGGCGGCCCCCGCTCGTCGCGCGACGGACACGACCGTCGCTGCAGGTCCGCCGGGAGTCGCTTGACCGTCGAGTCCGCCCGAGGTGAGCCACCTCCGGTCGCCATACCAGTTGCCGAACTCGCTGCCCCATACGCGGTGTCGCTGATGATCACCGTCGTCGGGCGGGGCATCGAAGACCTCGTGCGCGAAATCGGCCACGGCGCGAGTGCGCTCGATGTGCCAGGTCGCCCCGATGATGCTCATCACGGCGCCGAGCCCGACGAGCGCGACGACGAGGGGGCGGGGCCCGAGCCGCATCGCTTGACCAGCCGCAAGCACGACGAGAAGGGCAGTCGGCAGCAGCAGGTAGCGGCCGCCCCACTGCGGGGCATGGCCTCCGACCCACTCGGTCATCCAGATCACGGGAAGGGCGATCACGGCGCCGAGGAACAGCACCTGCTCGCGGTCTGTGCGCTTCCCGAAGAGCCCGAGGGCAGCGACGGGCGCGGCGGAGATGAACCCGGGCACCGCCGAGACGCCGAACGCGGCGAAGCGCCAGACGAAGCCGACCCATGCGATCGACCGCGCCGACGACGCCGGTCGACGGAGACTCGCTGGTGTCGGCGGCACCCGCAGCCATGAGGAGGATGCCGAGCCCGATCACCCCGCCGACCACGAGTGCGAGCCAGTACTCGTTGGAAAGAACACCAACGGTCGTGATCACGGCGTCGCGCGCGACGATCGCCGAGCGTCAGACCCGCGACGCCAGCACGCTGCACTGCGCGGCGACGAGCCCGTCGGTGTGCCAGCACCATGCGCTCGACGACGCTGTTGGCGAAGAGCACCAGACCGAGCACGCCGACTCCGACGGCCAGCTCCCGCCACCGGCCGCGACGCTGCGGTCCGCTCGGTGCGCACGACCAGCGCGCCGAGGCCGAGCGCGACGAACATGACGAGCATGTCGTTGCGCATCACCGCGGCGATGCCCGCGAGCAGGCCGGCGATCACGATCCGTCGCATGCCGCCTTCGAAGGCCAAGGCGACCGCGAGCAGGGCCAGCGCCAACGCGGGGCGTGCTCCCAGAAGTCGGCGCCGTAGAAGAGCGCCGGCGACAGCAAGCCGACGAACCACAGCGCGAGCCAGCCATCGCCGCCTGACGCCCATCTCGAGATGCGACGCGCTGCGTACGCCGCGAGCACGACGCTCAGCACCGAGAGCAGCACCGCCGCGTGTGCCCCGCCGACTTGCCAGAGAGGGCGGCCGGCAACGACCAGCGGCAGGCTGTTCACCGCCACCCAATTGTCCTCATACAGCTTGGCGAACAGGATCGGGTGGTGGATGCCCGTCGGGATCGACCGACGCGCCCAGTAGCCGAGGTCGGGGACCCAGTGGCCCTCTCGGCCATGTGCTTCACCGTCGCGATCCGTCCGCCGCCATCAGAGAACGACGCGGCGCGCGGGTCGCCGAGCCACGCCACCGCGAGCGCGACGACGCCGACCACGAGCAACGACAGCAGGAGGCGACGCCGATGAGGGGCGCGCGGAGCGCTCCACTACCTCGGAGAGCTGACCCACGGGCACGACGGTAGCCATCGGAGTCCTATCGGCAGAGGCAGCCGTCGATTCGCCGCTGTGCTCTTGCTATTCAGCGGATCCGACCCCTGCGGCGGCGAGCAGCGCGAACGTCGGTAGCGTCGACCGTGTGGCCCGCAGCGGCTCGGTACAGCGCGCGGCATCCCCGAGCGAGGCGGTCCCAGCTGTACCCAGCGGCTCGAGCGTGGCCCGCTTCGACGAGCCCAGCGCGCCTCGCGTCGTCCGACCAGACCCCGCTGAGCGCCTCGGCGATGGCTTCGACGTCCGTGGGATCGAACGTCGCCGCGGCGTCACCCGCCAGCTCGCCCAACGCAGTGGTCGACGAGCAGGCGACGGGCGAGGCCGGCAACGAACGCTTCGAGCACGGGGAACCCGAACCCCTCGAACAGCGAGGGGAACACGAGGCACCGGGCCGTCCGGTACAGCGTGGCGAGCTCGCTATCCGTGACATAGCCCGGGAAGCGCACCAGCGACTCGACCCCCAGCTCAGCGGCCCGACGTCGTACCGCCCGGAGGCGATCGTTCGGCTGACCCGGGCACACCAAGGGCACTGACAGGCCGCGCTGGTCGAGCAACGCGACCGATTCGAGCAGCCGGACATGGTTCTTGTGCTCCCATGCCTGCGCGGGATAGAGGGCGAAGGGCCGCTCGACGCCGGGAACGCGCGCTACGAAGTCGCTTTCTCGAAGGGCGGTGGGTGCGCCTGGCGGCACCACAGCGACGCGACTCGGGTCAATCCCGAAGGCGTTCACCACGTCCTCTCGGACGAACTGCGACGCGACGAGCACGTACGTCGCCTGTTCCGCACAGGTGCGCCAGACCAAGTCACGGAACGCAAGCAGATCCGACGAGAAGTACTGCGGGAAGTGGATGTGCTGGAGGTCCCACGGCTGGTAGATGCTCGGCAGTGCCGTGCGCTCGCCGACCTGTGTCGGATAGTGCACGACGTCGTACCCTCCCGCCTCGACGAGCCGCGGTGCGTCCGGGGGGCCGGCCCGACCGGCGACCCGTCGCACATTGCGTCGCACCCGAGCACGGCGCGAGCCGGCCGACTCCGGAGCACCCGCAGCACGACGTCGGAGTTACGGAGCGGGGAACGAAGTAGCCCGAACGACGACGGCTCGTGGATGTACGGGCTCAGTTGCGCTCTATGTGCCTCGGTGCCGACCACGTCGAAGCGATCGCCCTGCTCGAGCGCGCTGAGACCGGCAGCGAGCCCCTCGACGTACTGCTCGACACCCCCGCTGACCTGCGGTTGGTATGTGGCACCGGATGGCGACCTGCACCGATGCAGTCTTCCCGCGCACGTGGACACGGCGTGCGACTCCCTAGACGACTTCGCGCAGCTCGCGCTTCAGATCGTGGATCTCGTCGCGGAGCCGGGCGGCGTACTCGAACCGCAGATCGGTCGACGCCTCCCGCATCTCCTCCTCGAGCGTGCGGATGAGCCGCTCGAGCTCGTCGTGCGGGAGCTCGGAGAGGTCGGAGCGCGGCACGGTCATGCGTGCGCGACGCGCCGGTCGCGCCCGGGCACCGGCGTCGCAGCCGTGCCGCGGCAGGTGAGCGAGGATGTCGGTGACGGCCTTGCGGATCGTCTGCGGGTCGATGTTGTGCTCTTCGTTGTAGATCTGCTGCAGGTGGCGGCGACGGTTGACCTCTGACATCGCGCGCGTCATCGAGTCGGTGACCGTGTCGGCGTACATGATGACCTGACCGTCGACGTTGCGCGCGGCGCGGCCCATCGTCTGGATGAGTGACGTCTGGCTGCGGAGGAAGCCCTCCTTGTCGGCGTCGAGGATCGCGACGAGCGAGACCTCGGGGAGGTCGAGGCCCTCGCGGAGGAGGTTGATGCCGACGAGCACGTCGAACTCGCCGAGTCGGAGGTCGCGGAGGATCTCGATGCGCTGCACGGTGTCGACCTCGCTGTGCAGATAGCGCACTCGCACGCCGAGCTCGAGCAGGTAGTCGGTGAGGTCCTCGGCCATCTTCTTCGTGAGCGTCGTGACGAGCACCCGCGCGCCGGCGATGACCCGTTGGTTGATCTGCTCGAGGAGGTCGTCGATCTGGCCCTTGGTCGGCTTGATGATCACCTCGGGATCGACGAGGCCCGTCGGGCGCACGATCTGCTCGACGACCTGCGTCGACACCTCGAGCTCGTAGCGAGCGGGAGTCGCAGAGAGGAACACGACTTGGTTCAGCCGCTCCATCACCTCCTCGAACCGGAGCGGCCGGTTGTCGCGCGCGCTCGGCAGGCGGAAGCCGTGGTCGACGAGGGTGTCTTTGCGGCTCCGGTCGCCTTCGTACTGAGCGTGCAGCTGGGGCACCGCCACGTGGCTCTCGTCGATGACGAGGAGGAAGTCCTTCGGGAAGTAGTCGATCAGGGTGTACGGCGGCTCGCCGTAGTGCCGGCCGTCGATGTGCATCGAGTAGTTCTCGATGCCGTTGCAGTACCCGACCTCCTGGATCATCTCGAGGTCGTACTGGGTGCGCATCCGGAGGCGCTGCGCCTCGAGGAGCTTGCCGTTGGCTTCGAACCACGCAAGCCGCTCCTGCAGCTCGGCCTCGATGCCGACGACGGCTTTGCGCATGACCTCGTCGCCGGCGACGTAGTGCGTGGCCGGGAACACGATGAGCTCGGTCAGCTCGGTGATCTGCTCACCGGTGAGCGGATCGACGATCGTGATGCGTTCGATCTCGTCGCCGAAGAGCTCGATGCGCGTGACCGTCTCTTCGTACGCGGGGTGCAGCTCGATCGTGTCGCCCCGCACCCGGAACTTGCCTCGGCCGAGCGCCACGTCGTTGCGCTCGTACTGCATGTCGACGAGCTGCCGGAGGATCGAGCGCTGGTCGCGCTCCTCCCCCACGTGGGCGACGAAGAGCTTGCCCTGGTACTCCGCGGGATTGCCCATGCCGTAGATGCACGACACCGAGGCGACGACGATGACGTCTCGACGAGTCAGGAGCGCGGAGGTGGCCGCGTGGCGCAGACGGTCGATCTCGTCGTTGATCGAGCTGTCCTTCTCGATGTAGGTGTCGCTCGACGGGATGTACGCCTCGGGCTGGTAGTAGTCGTAGTACGAGACGAAGTACTCGACTCGGTTCTGCGGGAAGAACTCGCGGAACTCGTTGGCGAGCTGCGCCGCGAGCGACTTGTTGGGTGCGAGCACGAGGGTCGGTCGCTGCACCTTCTCGATCGTCCACGCGATCGTCGCGCTCTTGCCGCTGCCGGTGATGCCGAGGAGGGTCTGGAACCGGTCGCCGCGCTCGATGCCTTCCGCGAGCTGCTCGATGGCATGCGGCTGGTCGCCAGCGGGTTCGAAGTCGGAGACGACCGTGAACGGAGGCACTGATCGATGCTACCGAGGGGGTGTGACACTCCCGCCCGGTGAGCGGCTCTCGCCGTCGCGCTGCGCCGGAGGGCGCGGATCTGCTCCCACACTTCGGCGACCCGCGGCTCGAGCGCGTCTCGATCCCCCGAGTTGTCGATCACGATGTCCGCTTTTGCGAGCCGGTCCTCCCGTGAGGCCTGCACTGCGACACGGGCCCGCGCGTCCGACTCTGACATGCCTCGTTGCGAGACGAGCCGCTCGACCGCGACGTCTGTCGGCACGTCCACCACGATGACCGCGGCGAGCCCGCGACGACCGGTTTCCACGAGCAGAGGGACATCGAGGACGACGACGTGGTCGGTGTCCTGCTCGGCCGCGATCCGCCGGGCCGTCTCGGCGCCCACCGCAGGGTGCACGATCTCGTTGAGCGCCTTCAACGCCTCTGGGTCGTTGAACACGATCGCCGCGAGCGCGGGCCGGTCGAGGCGGCCGTCGCTGTCGAGGACGCCTGCGCCGAACCGCTCGACGATCGCCACGAGCACGGGCTGACCTGGCTCCTGCAGCTGTCGTGTGATCGCGTCGGCGTCGATCACCACCGCGCCATGGCGCGCGAGCAGGCTCGAGACCGTCGACTTCCCCGATCCGATGCCCCCGGTGAGGCCGACCAAGATCATCCGGCCTGTGCTACCACCTCGCCGCTGAGCGGCGACAGACCGTGGACGGGCTCGCCCGCGCTGTCGTCGTCGCGGGCGGCGAGGATCCGCCAGCCGACGACGGCGATCGCGATCACGAGCGCGTTGCGGCCGAGCAACAGCACCTCCGCCGATGTGACGTGGCGCAGCAAGGAGTTGTAGTTGAAGTAGCTGATCCCAGTCGCGGCGGCGACCGCGAACGTGAGCCCTCCCAGCGCGAGATGGTTGCGACTGCGGCCCGGGCCCGCCGCGGCGGTGATCGGCGGCCCACGGCATGAGCCAGACGACGAACTGGGGGGAGAACAGCGGAGAGCCGACGAGCAGCACTGCGAGCGCGGCGAGGGGGGCGACTCCGAACAGCGTGCGCTCGTCGTTCGGGTGTCGCGACGCGAGCATCCAGATGCGACGCGACGACCAACACGACCGCGACGCCGAGGAGCGCCGTCAGCGAACACCGGTGCGTCGCCCACGCGCGCCGACCCGCTCGAGTTCACCGGAGTCGCTTCGGTGAGCGCGTGCCAGATCGAGCCGATGAGCGACTCGATGTGCCAACCGTGCGCGTGGCGGAACGTGAGCACCTGGATCGGTCCGTCGACGCCGCCCCAGACGACCCACGCCAAACCACCCGCGAGCGCGAGCGCGAGCCACCACGCGAGCGCACGCGTCTCGCGACGGACGATCAGCACCGGCGCGAGCACGATGGGCCACACCTTCGCGAACAACGACGATCGCGAGGAAGCCGGCGCCTTGGGAGCTCGCCCTTCGCTTCACTGCCGCCATGCCGAGGGTCGCGAGCGTCACCGAGAGCATGTCGGTGCGCGTGAACACGTAGGGGAACGCGACGAGCGGCAGCGTCAGCACGAGATAGGACAGCACCACCATCTCTCCCCACGCCCATGCGAGCGCGCCGATCGCGGCGAGCTCGAGGACGAGCTGCGTCCAGGCGAATCGGTGGAGGGTGTCTGCTTCGGACTGGCCGACGAGGCCCTTGAGCTCCACGATCACGAGCGGCGGGTACTCGACCTGGAAGTCCCGGTAGGGCCGGCCCGGCTCGGTGACGATCTCGGACTCGCGGTCGAAGTCCGAGTAGAACGCGATCCGCCAGGACGAGCGCGCGGGCGGCGGCCCCTGGCGCGACAAGAAGAAGGCCGCCGCGACATGGGTCGCGAGCAGCAGGACGATCAGAACGGGGATCGCGACCGACCGGGAGGGCGCCGGGGAGGCCATCCCGGCCGATGATGACATGGGCGCCGGGCGGGAGGCGGACACCCCCGCACAATCGGCACGAGAGAATCAGGACTGAATCACGCGCCGGAACAAGCCGACCATTTACCCTGAGACGGCGACGCGGTGGCGCCGCCCAAGCGCGCTGGTCGTCGGTCGACACGATCGACCTGATCGAAGAGGTAGGGAGGTGAAGATGGCGTTGCGTGCCCGCTCGGACCGCAGCGACCCATCCGCTCCCGAGTCGCCCGCGGACAAGGCGCCTGCAAACAAGGCGCCTGAAGACACGGCGCCTGAAGACACGGCGCCGAACGTGAGCGACGACCAAGCGTGGTCGACGTCGATTCGGCCATGACCTGGGCATCGACTGATCGCCAAGCGTCGGGGCGCATCGAGCAACGGCGCCGCCTGCCCGACCTCCGGGTCGCAGCCCTCACGCCTCCGGTCATCGCGATCCGGTGGGGAGCGCTCGCGGTCGGCTTCGCCCTGGCGTCGGCCGACGTGGCCGACGGCGACGTCCGGGTCCTGGTCTTCGGCGGCATCATCCTCGCCTACGCGGTCTTCCGCACCCTCCGACCGATCAGGTACGAGGACGGACCGGGCACCGTGTGGGGTGTCCTGGCCGAGCTGGCCCTCTGCGTCGTGGTGGTCTGCGCGACGGGCTACTGGGAGTCGCCGTTCGTCTTCTCCCTGATGACGGCGGTGATCGCCGCCGGCTTCGCCCGCGGGTTCGACGTTCGCCATCAACTCCGCCCTCGGAAGCCGCCGCCGCCGTCGCGGTCCCGCTACATGTTGGGGGCCAGCGAGGACGACCAAGCGCTCCGGCAGGTCGGCCCAGTGGGCCTTCCTCCTGCTTCTCGTGGCGATGGTGGCCGGCTACGCCCGACGCATCTTCGGCGAGGCCGAGCGCCAGCAGTCGCTGGCCCTCGACCGACTCGGACGGCTCGCCGACGCCAACGCGCTGCTCTACTCCCTCCACCGGGTCGCCCAGTCCCTGCCGGCGTCGCTCGACCTCGACGACGTCCTCGACACGACGATGATCCGCCTCCACGACCTGTTGGAGTTCGACTCGGCCGTGCTGCTGGTCCTGGACGAGACCGACGCGACCTGGGTGGCCGCTCGCCGCGACGGCCCGAAGGTGCCCAGCCCCGTGCCCACGCACCGGCTGCCACCCCCGCTGCGGCGAGCCATGACCGTGACGGGCGCCGTGAGCGAGCCGAACCTGCTCGAGAGCGGCGGCCCTGGCCTGTCCCCCAGCGCGGGCGCCGGCATCTACGCCTCGATGCGGGCTCGGGGCTCGCTCATCGGGCTGATCTCGGTCGAGCGGACTGCGGAAGCCCCGTTCACCGCCCGCGACCTCGAGCTGCTCAACCGGTTCGCCGAGCCCGCCGCGCTGGCGATCGACAACGCCCGCTGGTTCGACCGCCTCCGCACGGTCGGCGCCGACGAAGAGCGCACCCGCATCGCCCGTGACCTGCACGATCGCATCGGCCAGTCGCTGGCGTACCTCGCCTTCGAGCTCGACCGCATCGTCCGGGCCGCTGACAAGGGCGAGAACGTCCGGGATCCCCTCGACCACCTGCGCGACGACGTCCGCGGAGTGATCGGCGAGGTCCGCGACACCCTCTATGACCTGCGCACGGACGTGACCGAGGTGCAGGACATGACCTCCACGCTCGAGCAGTTCCTCGAGCGCGTGTCCGAGCGCAGCGGCCTGCGGGTCACCCTGCGCACCGAGGAGCGGGGCCGGCTCCCGCTGCTGCAGGAGCGGGAGATCTGGCGGATCACCAAAGAGGCGGTCGCCAACGTCGAGAAGCACGCGCGGGCGTCACAGCTCGCCATCACCTGGCGGTGCGACGGTCACCGCGCCGAGCTCGTCGTCTCGGACGACGGGGTCGGGCTCGGGAAGGGCCAGCCGGCCCGACTCGACTCGTACGGCATCATCGGCATGCGCGAGCGTGCCGCGAGCATCGGCGCCCGCCTCGACTTCGACACGAACCCCGGCGGGGGAACCGCGGTGCGGGTCTGGCTCGACCCCGAGTAGGCCGGAGACAGGAAGGGCACCCACGTGACGGATCACGACAGCAGCGAGGGCATCCGGTTGATGCTCGTCGACGACCACCAGATGCTTCGCGAGGGCCTGCGCCGCTCGATGATCGAGGAGGGCTTCGACGTGGTCGGCGAGGCCGCCGACGGCGAGGAGGCGATCCGTCTCTTCGACGAGCTGAAGCCCGATGTCGTGCTGATGGACGTCTCGATGCCGCAGATCGATGGGGTCGAGGCCACGAGGCAGATCCGCGACGAACATGCCGACGCCCGGATCGTGATGCTCACGATGCACGCCGATCACTCGGTGCTCACCGACGCGATCCGAGCCGGTGCGGTCGGCTACCTCGTCAAGGACTGCTCGATCGACGAGATCGCTTCGACGGTGCGCCAGGCTGCGACGGGCGACACTGCGCTCTCACAGGACCTCGCGGCCTCGATGCTCGACGAGGTCCACAAGATCGACACGCCGGCGACCCGTGAGGAAGATCGCCTCATCACCAAGCGCGAAGAAGAGGTGCTGCAGCTGATCGCCGACGGCTGCTCGACTCCCGAGGTCGCAGGAAGGCTCTACATCAGCCAGAAGACCGTGAAAAACCACCTGGCGTCCATCTACGAGAAGCTCGACGCCAGAGATCGCACCCAAGCGGTGCTGCAAGCCGTCCGGATGGGGATCGTTCACCTGCGGTAGTCCGCTGGCCCCACTCCGTGAATTTGGGCCGTACGTCCTATTCATCGAGGTGGGTCTGCCGACCGATACTTGAAGCACAGGAAGCGCCAGCATCCTGGCTTACAACAGCCCCAAATCCCGACGGGAGAGAAATCAAATGGACCTGAAGACCCAGTGGGACTTCTTCGCCTCATGGATGCGTGCCCGCTTCGCTGATAGCGACCGTGGTGCGACGATGGTGGAGTACGCCCTCATGGTTGCCCTGATCGCCGTGGTGTGCATCGCCGCCGTGTCGCTCATCGGCTCCAGCGCGAATTCCAAGTTCAGCCAGGTCGGCAACACGCTCCAGACCGCTAGCTGACAAAGGCCAGCCAAACGCAAGCGTTTCGAAGGGCGGGCCGTATGGCCCGCCCTTCGCACACTTCCCCTAGACCCTCGCATGAGACAGGTGGTTTGACATGGACGCCCAACGCCAGCGCCTCGCCGGTGACGACGGGGCAACGATGGTCGAGTACGCACTGATGGTCGCCCTCATCGCCGTCGTGTGCATCGCGGCAGTGACGCTCATCGGCACGAGCGCAAGGACCAAGTTCAGCTCGGTCGGCACCACGCTCCAGACGGCTAGCTGAGACGCTGGCCACGCACATGAACCAAGCACGCCTCCGCGGCGATGACGGAGCGACGATGGTGGAGTACGCACTGCTCGTCGCTCTCATCGCCGTGGTGTGCATTGCGTCCATCGGCCTTCTCGGCAACGCCGCGAAGGGCAAGTTCACCACGATCGGCAGCAACATCGGCGCCGTCCAATGACGGCCCTTCGGCGGGAGAACGTAGAGATGAGAACACACCTCCGGAACCGGCTCAGCGGCGACGACGGCGCCACCATGGTGGAGTACGCCCTCATGGTCGCCCTCATCGCCCTCGTGTGCTTCGCAGCCGTCCAGTTCGTCGGCGGCTCGACGAACAACAGCTACACCCGCTTCAACGCCTCCCTGACCGCAGCCAGCTAGGCGACCGGGCTCCCGGCGGCACAGCCCGCGGGAAGCACTTCGCCGCCCCGCCTCCCTCCCACGCGTTCGCTCTCCCACCCTCACCCGCCCTTGCTTCTCTCCTCTTTCTGCCCGAAGCCACGTATCTCGCCCTCGCTATGCGTCGTGCGGCGCGGTGCGCCGAGTCGCCACGATCCAGTGCGGATCGGCATAGCGGATCTGCCAGTCGGGTGACTCCTTCAGCACCGTCGCGAGGGGCAGGTCGCGCTGCCACACGACGGTGTCGATGTCATACCGGTCGAGTGTGGCCTGCCAGGTCGGCGAGAGCCCGAGCAGCGCGATGTAGTCCGCCTGGACTTGCTTGTCCATCACCTCGGCACGATCGTCGACGAAGACGTCCCCGATCGGGCCATCGAGGTACTCGCGCAAGTTGCCCACGAAGTCCTGCGTCAGAAGCCGGCCCTCGCTGCCGTCGGGTGGCGGCACGAGGCGGTTCGCCTCGGCGAAGGCCAGTGCCTGCACCGGGTAGCTGCCCAGCTGCACGGCTGGCTTCTGGGCCGCCGACACGACGGTCAGCACCGCCACCGCGGCGAGCATGAACGCTCCCGCCCACGCGAGCGGCCTCGAGGAGAGCCGAGCATCGGCTTTGAGCTCCCCGAGTCCCTTCAGCGCCGGTGCCATCGTCGCCGTGAGCACGAGGCTCGCCACGAGCAGGTTGCGAGAGCTGTAGAGCGCCGCGGGCACGAAGACCGCGAACGGCAGCGCGAGGCGCCAGCTCGGTCGCTTCGCGAGCACGAGGACCGCAAGCGCGATCTGGACGAGGAAGAACTTCTCCCACAACGAGCTGTAGCTCGGAGCCTGCCATTCGATGATGTGGCGGAGCATGTCGCTGCGGTGCAAGAGGAACAGCGGGAACACGAGGAGCTTCGGCCCGTAGGGGTTCAGGACCGACAGCGCGGTGCCGAGAGCCGCCCACTCGAGGCAACGCCACTCGGTCGTGCCAGGCTCGTGGTCGAGGCGCCGGCCGACCCACAGCAACACGAGCGCGAGGAGCCCCAGGGGGAACGAGCCGTGCATGTTGACCCACAGGTACATGACCGGCACGAGCCAGCGCGGGTCGAGCCCGTCGTCGGCGGCGATCAGCGTGATCGAGAGGAAGATCAGGCCGAACATGAACGGCCGCTCCGCCCACGCGCCGGCACCCACTGCGAGCGTCACGAGCACGAGCAGCGCCCGGGCGATGAAGCCGTCGGCGGGCCGGGACAGACGCACGACGAGCAGCGCGAGCACGGCCGTCAGTGCGGCCGTGAGGGTCAGCAGACCCGCGAACGCCCACGTGCGCACGATCGCCCAGTAGACGACCGATGCGAGCCAGCTCTGCACGACCCACGACGGCTCGTGCGGCGTGAAGAGGTAGGGGTCGGCGTGCGGGAAGCCGCTCTGGAAGATGATCCGACCCGTTGCGACGTGCGTGAACAGGCTGTTGTCGTCGAGCGGCTTCAACCCGATGAAGAGGCCCCAGACGAGCGCGAACAGCCAGATGAAGGTCGCGGGTGTCGGCTGCCACCGACGCACGCGTCACCGACTCGCTGATGATCGCAGGCGCGGCCGGTCCGAGATCGGTGGCCATGGCAGAGCCGGCCTCAGAACGCTTTGGCGATGTTGATGATCGCGGGGCCGATGCACCACGACGAACAGCGCGGGGAAGATGCAGAACACCATCGGGATCAGCATCTTGACCGGCGCCTTCTGCGCCTTCTCCTGGGCGAGCTGGCGGCGCTTGATGCGCATCTCGTCGGCCTGGGCCCGCAGCACCCGGCCGATCGACACACCGAAGGTGTCGGCCTGCAGGATGGCGAGCACGAACGAGCGCATCTCGGGCACGTTGGTGCGGCTGCTCGAGGGCCCGCATGGCGTCGGCCCGGCTGGCGCCGGCACGGACCTCGCCGAGCATGCGGGCGAACTCGTCGGACGAGCGCGCCGGGCACCGCGGCGATCGTGCGGTCGAGCGCCTGCTCGAAGCCGAGGCCGGCCTCGACGCTGATCATGAGCAGGTCGAGCATGTCGGGCAGCTTGCCTGCGGATCTCGTGCTGGCGCTCCTCGACCCGGCGGTTGAGCATCGCGTCGGGGCCGAGCACGAGCACGAGCGACGACGAGGCCGATGACCGCAAGTCGCATGAGGCCGTCGAGCGGCAGCGAACTTGTAGATCGAGGAAGAACGACGACGGGGATCGCGCGCGACCGTGACCACGCGGACCGCGAGGAACCGGTCGACGTCGTCGTCGCCGATGCGTGCCGAGCGTAGATGAACTTCTGGCGCACGTTGTCGACGTAGCCCGACCGGCGTGAACCGGCGACCGACCGCCGGTCAGGCCCGCCGACCACGGGAGCGACCGCCCGCTCGGTCGAGCGGGTTCAGCAGCTCCTGGTCGCGGACGTTCTCGACCTCGTAGCCGTCGAGCTGGCGCAGCGAGCTGCGGACGACCGGCCTTCTCGTCGGCCTGCGAGAGGAGCGCGTAGACGACGAGGCCGATCGCCCCGCCGATCAGGACGAGGCCGATGACAGCTCAGTGTCGATGGCCATCGTCAGATCTCGATCTCGATGATCTTCTTCATCCAGAAGAAGCCGACGAGCCAGCGAGCCACGACGCCGCCGAGCATGGATGTTGCCCAGCGTGTCGTGTGAACAGGGTGCCGCATGTAGTCGGGGTTGATGACGTACATCGCGACGCCGAGGACCGATCGGCAGGAGGCCGAGCACGATGGCGCTGATGCGACCTTCGGCGGTGAGCGCCTTCACGTCGCGGCGCAGGCGCTCGCGCTGCGGTCATGGTCTCGGCGACGGTCATCAGGAGCTCGGCGAGGTTGCCGCCGACCTCACGCTGGATGCGGATGGCCATGACGGCCCACGCGAAGTCCGGGCTGGCCATGCGGTCGGCGGCGCCGTCGAGTGCCTCCTCGAGCGGACGACCGAGGCGGGCCTCGGTGACGACCCGGCGCAGCTCGCGGCCCATCGGGTCCTCGACCTCCTGCGACACGGCCTCGACGCCCTGCATGCAGCGAGTAGCCGGCGCGCAGCGTGCCGGAGAGCAGCTGCGAGCGTGTCGGGCAGCTGGCTGACGAACTGGCTTGCCGCCGGCGCTGGCCTTGTAGTTCAGCGACCGCCGGCGGGAGCAGGACGGCGACCAGCCAGCACGACGAGCGCCGTGACGATCAGGCTCTGGGTCAGCACCAGCACCAGGACAGTGACGACGACGCCGAGCGGCGACGTAGAAGAACAGCGCCTCGGCCGCCGCAGCGGCATGTCGGCCCGCTCGAGCGCGGCCTCGACGCGGCTGAGGAAGCCCTCGGTTCTCGGCGAACTGCCCGGTGAGCTCGACGGCGCGCTGGAGCACCGCTCGTCTTGCGCGAGGCTGCTGCCGTTCGCGTCCTCGTCCTCGTCTGACTCCGACACGTAGCCGTCGGCGTACGGCTGCAGCACGTTGTCGAGCTGGCTGCGGTCACGGAAGAAGATGAGACCGATGCCGTAGGCGAGCAGGATGAGCGCAGCAAGGGCGAGCAGGCCGCCGACGTACTTGCCGCTGGTGCCGGAGAGGAAGCTCGGTCCACCCGCGAGCGGCGGGTTGTAGACCGAGGGCGAGAGGGCGTCGCCGAAGGTGAGGCTGCCCGGGTTGTACGTCGCCTTCGCCGACTCGTCGCCGGCCGAGACCACGAGGTCGACTGTGGTCGCCGCGGGATCGCTCGTGTACGAGAGCATCACCTGCTGCGTTCACGGTGCCGCTCATCAAGGCCGAGGTGTCGGGCACCTTGCTCATGTCGTCGAGCTGCGTGTAGACGCCGCGGGTGGCCGAGACCTGGTCCTGGAGGCTGCCGGTCGAAAGGTCGCCCGTCTGGAGGGCCACGCCGAACACCGACGACGTCCGAGTCGAGGAGATCGCCGCGCGACCTCGCCGTCGGAGCTCACCGATGCGTCGTCGCCGCCGGCCTGGAACGACGATGACGTTGCCCTGAAGGGTCGTCGTCGTCGAGAAGGCTGAGCGCCGTGCGCATGCCGTCGCGCTCGACCGACTCAGGCCGCTCGAGCGAGGGCCGGAGCGCGGCGATCGCGCCGAGTCAACGTGGCCGGATCGGTCGTGAAGTTCGACACGACCCGAGCCGTGACGCCGAAGCTCACGATGGCGATCTTCTGGTTCGGCGCGCGCCTCGCGACAGCGTCGGTCAGCGCCGCCTTCACCTTGTCCATGGCCTCTTCTTTGCCCATGGCGTTGCTGGTGTCGACGAGGTAGACGACCCCGACCGGGACGCCGACCTGGGTGAGCGGCACGGCCTGGACCGCCCGAGACCGGCTGCGCCGTTCTGCTGCACCTCGTAGCTCGACGGGCGACGGCGCCGGCCCGACGGGCAGCACGGTGACATGCGTGTCGGGGTACTTCAACGCGTCGACCGACCGGATCACGAGGCGCTTGTCGTCATCGGCGCGGGCGGTGCCCGACAGCCCCGCGAGCAGCGAGACGATGAGGACGACGACCGCGGCGAGGCGGAGGTCTCGGAAGCGGAACGGGGCGCGCATCAGACTGCCGACCGCCCTTCGAGCGAAGCCCTCGGGCTGGAACACCTCGGGGCCGAGGCGGATGCCGAGGTCGGCGAGCTTCTCGGCGAACTTGGGCCGCACGCCGGTGGCCTTGAGGTGGCCCCGGAAGCGGCCGTGCTCGTCGACGCCCATGCCGTAGTCGAACAGGAAGATGTCCTGGAGGGTGATGACGTCGCCCTCCATGCCCTGCACCTCGGTGATGTGGGTGATGCGACGGGTGCCGTCACGGAGGCGGGTGAGGTGCACGATGAGGTCGAGGGCCGAGGCCATCTGCTCGCGGATGGCCCGGATCGGCAGGTCGAAGCCGGCCATCAGGACCATGGTCTCGATGCGGGCGAGCGTGTCGCGAGGGCTGTTGGAGTGGACCGTGGTGAGCGAGCCGTCGTGGCCGGTGTTCATGGCCTGGAGCATGTCGAGGGCCTCGCCGGAACGGCACTCGCCGACGACGATGCGGTCGGGGCGCATGCGCAGGCAGTTCTTGACGAGGTCGCGGATGGTGACCTCGCCGCGACCCTCGATGTTCGGCGGGCGGGCCTCCAGCGGCGAGCACGTGGTCCTGGTGGAGCTGGAGCTCCTTGGCGTCCTCGACGGTGACGATGCGCTCGTCGGCGGGGATGAACGACGACAGCACGTTGAGCGTCGTCGTCTTGCCGGTGCCGGTACCGCCGGAGACGATGATGTTGAGGCGGCCGACCACGCAGGCCTGCAGGAAGCGGGCCGACGTGGGCGTTGAGCGTGCCGAAGCGGATCAGGTCGTCGATCTGGTAGCGGGTCCTTGGAGAACTTCCGGATGGTGAGGAACGGGCCGCCGATGGCGAGCGGGTGGATCACCGCGTTGACGCGGGAGCCGTCGGGCAGGCGGGCGTCGCACCATCGGGGTCGACTCGTCGATGCGACGGCCGACCTCGCTCACGATCTTGTCGATGATGCGGCGGAGGTGCGTCTCGTCGACGAACGTGGCGTCGGTCTTCTCGATGCTGGCCGGCGCGCTCGACGTAGACCGATGTCGGGGCCGTTGACCATGACCTCGGTGACGCTCCTCGTCCTTGAGGAGGCGGTCGATCGGGCCGTAGCCGAGGATGTCGTCGGAGACGTCCTGGATGAGCTGGGCCTTGTCGGCGGCCGACAGCGGGGCCCGCTCCTGGGCCAGGGCGGCGTGGAGCTGCTCGTGGACCCGGCGGCGCAGGTCGTCCTCGGAGAGCCGCTTGTCGTAGAGGATCGGGCCCAGCTCGTCGATCAGGTGGTGGTGGATCTTCTGCCGCAGCTCGTCGAGCACCGGGTCGCGCCGCTGGCTCCCGTCGCGCCGGTCGCCGCCTGCACCTCGTGGAGGCGCTTGTAGAGCGACACTGCGTCTCCTCATCATTCGTGATCGCCCCGGGTGGGACCGTCGATCGCTGGTGCTACCGGCGTCTGCCGCTTGTCGCCTGCGGGTCCGGCACGAACAGGTCGGCCAGCTGCTTCGATCGACTTGGTCACGCCCGGACTTCGGGGCGTCGAGCACGACCGGCTCGCCCTTGTTCACCGACTGCGGGCACGACGACGTCGCTCGGGATGAGCGACGTCGGCCTTGATGCCGCAGCGTCCGCTCGACCTCGCCGACGTCGAGCTTCACCTTGGAGTTGGCCCGGTTGAGGACCAGCCGCAGCTTCGCCATCGGGGTGTTGAGCAGCCGCAGGGTCTGCAGCCCGATCTTCACGTTCTTGATGTTCGGGATGTCCATGCCGGCGACGAGCAGCACGTCGTCGCTGCCTCGATGAGCCCGAGGACGACGTCGTTGAAGTAGGCCGGCGTGTCGATGATCACGAACGAGCAGAAGCTGCGCAGCAGCTCGACGATGCGCACCATCTCGGCGGCGCCGATCTGGTCGGCGAACGCCGGCTCGAGCGGCGCCGGCAGCACGAGCAGGCCCGAAGGCTCGTGCTCGACGAGCAGGCTCTGCAAGCAGCGGCGCGTCGAGCCGGTCGAGCGCGCTGACCGCGTCGACGATGGTGTGCTGCGGGGCGAGCTTGAGCATCACCGCGACGTCGCCGAACTGCAGGTCGGCGTCGACCAGCACGACCGGACGCTCAGAGCGCCGAGCGAGGATGACGGCCAGGTTGGCGGCGATGACCGACTTGCCGGCGCCGCCCTTGGTCGAGAAGACCGTGACGACGCGGCCGTAGCTCGGCGGGGGCAGCGAGACGTCTGCGAGCGCCGTGGGCGCGGCGGGGGCGAGCGAGCCGCCGACGCGCTCGACCGCCAGCGCGAGCTCGCCTGCCTCGACGGGCGCGGCGAGCACGTCCTTCACGCCCGCCCGCAGCGCCCGCTGCAGGACGTCGGTGGAGAGCGCCTCGACCATCAGCACGGTGCCGACCTCGGGACGAGACCGCGTGAGCCGTTCGACCGCGATCAGCCCGGCCGAGCCCGCGCAAGACGGGCCGAGCAGAGCGACGACGGGCGCACCGGGCTCGAGCCGCTCTTCGAGCGCCTCGATCGTCGGAAAGGCTGCGGCCCGAACACGCTCGCCGAGATCGGCGATCATCTGGGACCGAAGGGAAGGATCACTCTCGATGACGGCCACGTTGAAATCGGCCATCGGCACCTCGTTGCCCGGAAGGGCATCGTTCAGGGTCGTGGGGGACTGCTCCACGCTACGGCATCTCCCTTCGGGTCAGCCGCCAGCCGGGTAGGGCGAGAGCACACCGGGCTGGAAGAGGTTGGAGAAGTCGACAGGCGGCACGTCGACGGGCTGGAAGTCCTTCGGCGCCAATGTCATGTAGAGGTCGCTGCCGGCGAGTGCGATGCGCTGCGCGGCATCCGGCGGCACGTTGAACGTGATGAGGCCGCTGCCGGGGTTGCGTCGGCGCTTCGGTCGCACCGACATCAGCTGCGGCGGTCTGCCCGATCGCGAGCACCTCGACGTTTTGGTAGAGGTACCGAACCGTCGCGTCGCCGTCCTGCCCATTCGCTGCCGCGGCGGCGGCGGCGCACCCGGCGTGCCGCCGGCGAGCGCTGCGAGCTGCGGGTGAGCACGACCATCAGGTTCACCTTGTCGCCCGGCACGAGAAGGCCGGCGACGCCGTGCACCTGGTCGACCGACACGGTCACCGCGACCTGGTCGACGGGGATCCGCTCGGAGAAGGTGACGAAGGCAGTGGCCTGATCGACGAACATGCCGTCGACGACGACCTGGCCGGGCACGAGGTTCGTCAGCGCGACCTTGCCATTGAGCACCGCTGTGTCGGTGATGGCCGTCGCGGGACGGAACTCCTGCGGGATCTGACCCGCCTGGACGAGCTTGTCGCCGACAGCTTGGTCGCCGGGCGTGCCCTTGGCGATCGGCTGCTTGACGACGAACACCTGCACGCGCTTCGCGTTCTGATAGGCGCGGTCTTCGACGCCGTTCACATAGTTGTAGAGCGCGTACGCAGCGATCGCTCCGATGAGCACCGCTGCAATCAAGATCACCGTGCGCCGAGAGCCCACAAATACCTCACTCGTCTCGCCGATCGAAGCGTCGCTCCGCTCGGTCCCGTGTTCGCTCGCGAGATGGATCTCGCACTGCCGCTACTTGGTCGGCAGTGGTCTCGCGATCGTGAGCGCTTCGGGTGCGAATGAGGCCCCGCCGGCCTCGGGAATGTGTCGGCGCTCGTCCGTCAGCATGACAGAGGCGCCTACGAAGAAAAGGGGATGGCGGCGAAATGATCCGAATGACCCAGCCGCCGCGCATAGGTCTTTCGACCTATGCCGCGCGAGTGCCGCGCGCTACTCGGATTCTTCGACTTCGACGGGCGCAGCGACGTCCGCGGCGATGTCCGCAGCCGCGTCTGCAGTGACGTCCGCATCTTGCTGATCGTCGGGTGACCCTGCGCTGTCTCCGGGGGCCCCTCCGTACTCGTTGTAGTACTCCGCCCACGCAGCTTCGCGATCGGCGTCGTCCGCGGTGATCGGAGTGCCGATGTAGTTGCCCTGCGTCGTCGTAGGCGTGCTCGCCGAAGTGCTCGCGGTACTCCTCCGCGACCTCGCCGCCCTCGGCCGCCTGCTTGATCGACAGGCTGATGCGGCGACGCTGGAGGTCGAGGTCGATGATCTTCACCCAGAGCTCTTCGCCGGGCGTGACCACCTGCTCGGGGAGATCGACGTGGTGCGCCGACATCTCGGAGATGTGGACCAGGCCCTCGATCCCCTCCCCCACCTGCACGAATGCGCCGAAAGGCACGAGCTTGGTGACCCGGCCGTAGACGAGCTCACCGACGCGGTGCGTCGAGGCGAACTCCTGCCACGGGTCTTGCTGGGTTGCCTTGAGCGAGAGGCTGATGCGCTCGCGGTCGCGGTCGACCTCGAGCACCTGGACCGTGATCTCGTCGCCGACCTGCACGACCGAGCCGGGATGGTCGACGTGCTTCCACGACAGCTCGCGACACGTGCACGAGGCCGTCCATGCCGCCGAGGTCGACGAACGCGCCGAAGCTCACGACCGACGACACGACGCCCTTGCGGATCTCGCCGGGCTTCAGGTTGTCGAGGAAGTCCTCGCGCTGCTCCTTCTGCGTCTCTTCGAGCCACGCGCGACGAGAGAGCACGACGTTGTTGCGGTTCTTGTCGAGCTCGATGATCTTCGCCTGGAGCGACCGGCCGACGTAGGGCTGCAGGTCACGGACGCGGCGCAGCTCGACCAGCGACGCGGGAAGGAAGCCGCGGAGGCCGATGTCGAGGATGAGGCCGCCCTTGACGACCTCGATCACGGGGCCTTCGACGACGCCGTCGGCCTCCTTGATCTGCTCGATGTTGCCCCAGGCGCGCTCGTACTGCGCCCGCTTCTTCGACAGGACCAGCCGTCCCTCTTTGTCTTCCTTCTGGAGGACGAGGGCCTCGAGGTCTTCGCCGAGTGACACCACCTGGGCAGGGTCGACGTCGTTGCGGATCGAGAGCTCACGCGACGGGATGACGCCCTCGGACTTGTAGCCGATGTCGAGCAGGACCTCGTCCTTGTCGATCTTGACGACCCGACCATCGCACGATCTGGCCGTCCTCGACTTCGACCATCGTCGACGCGACCGCCTCGTCGAACGAGACCCCGAGATCGTCGGCGACCACCTGTCGCGGGGTGTAGACGCCGTCCTCGTTGAAGGTGCCAGGGGCACCGGCCTCGCTCGACGTGCCAGGGGCACCGGCCTCGCTCGACGTGCCGGGAACACCGGCTTCGTCGGAGGCGTCCGTGGCAGCGCCACCGGAAGGGGCTGCTGCGGGAGCGGGGTCGGTCGAGACGGGCTCGGAGGGGACGGGGGTCTGCTGGTCGGACACGGATTCGCTTTCGGGTCTTGCCTGAGTGGGCTGGAAGTGGGAAGGGTGGTTTCGCTGGGGAAAACCGGTGCGCGGAGGCGCGCCGCGGGGTCGCTCAGCGCCCGGAGAGGGTACCACCGGGCTTCGTGGCGATCACCAGGAACTCCGCGAGGTCCAGCCCAGGTGGCATCTGCCCGTACCGGCCGGGCTCCACAGACCAGACCGCGTCGACGCTGGCACCCGCGGCCGCGAGCATCAGTCGGAGCTCGCGGGGCGTGAAGCACGTCGTCCACAGCTCGACGGGCGCGGGCTGGCCGGCCGGGTCGCGCACTTCGGTGTGCTCGTGCTGCACGCCACGCCCGGCGTCGAACGACAACGGGTCGTCGAGGTGGCGCACTTGGAAGTAGGCGGAGAACGCCGACACGACCACTCGCCCGCCGGGCCGCACCGCGTCGACCATCTCTCGCAGCGGCAGCACGTCCTCATCGACGGCGCTGCCCGGCCCCCCGAGCAGACCGAACCCGCCCTGGCACAGCGAGAGCGCGACGTCGAAGCTTCCCGGCTCGACCGGGAGTCGGCGCGCGTCGGCGTGCACGAAGGCGCCACCGGACGCCGCAGCGAGTGCGACGAAGGTCCACGAGAGGTCGATCCCCACGACGTCGCACCCCGCCTCGGCGAACGCTCGGGCGTGACGGCCGGGCCCACAGCCGACGTCGAGCACACGCGTGCCAGGAGTCAGGCCGAGGACGTCGGTCAAGAACGCGACCTCCTGGGCGGTGCCCTTCGTGAACGAGTAGCGGAGGTAGGCGGACCCGAGATGGTCGGCCACCGGCTCGAACCAATGGGGCTCGCGGCCGCTCACGGGGCTCGGCTCACTACCCGGGCTGGAAGACCTGCTTGCACTCCCACTTCGGGGGGAGGAACGACCACTCCTTGGACCCATTGCCTACGTTGTCGCACTTGTCCGCGGTCGCGATCGCGATCGAGACCGAGATCAGGGCGTAGACGACGACGGCCGCGAGCAGCATTGGCAACCAAAAGCTGCTGCGACCGTGAGCCATGGTCCATTGTGGACCAAGCGTGACCGCCGCGACCAGGACCGTTCGGCCTGATTGCCGTGAGCCGCGGTCGAATCAGCTCTTCGCTTCAGCCCACGACGGACCGAACGCGAGGTGCACTTCCAAGGGAACGCGCAGCTCGACGGCGCCCTTCATGACACCCTGAGTCAGGTCGGTGACCTCTGCGTGCTCTGCGGGGGCGACCTCGAGGATGACCTCGTCGTGCACCTGGAGGATGAGCCGGCTCGCGAGTCCGCGCGCCTCCAGCTCGTGGTCGAGCCGCACGAGCGCGACCTTGAAGATGTCGGCCGCGAGGCCTTGGATGCCCGCGTTCATCGCCTGGCGCTCGCCGGCCTGGCGGATGCGGAAGTTCGGAGACGAGAGCTCGGGGATGGGGCGACGCCGGCCGAAGAGCGTCTCGGTGTAGCCGCGCTGGCGGGCTTCGTTGACGGTGCGCTCCATGTACTGCTTCACAGAGGGGAACGCCACGAAGTACGCGTCGAGGATCTCGGCCGCCTCCTCGGTCGGGATGTTGAGGCGCTGGCCGAGGCCGTAGGCCTCCATCCCGTAGGCGAGCCCGTACGAGACCATCTTCGCCTTGGCCCGTTGCTCGCCGGTCACCTTCTTCTTGTCGACCCCGAACACGCGCGACGCGGTCTCGGTGTGGATGTCGGTGCCGGCGTCGAACGCGGCGATCAGCCCGGGGTCCTCGGCCAGGTGCGCGATGCACCGCAGCTCGATCTGGTTGTAGTCCGCGACCAGCATCTCGAAGCCCTCGGCGGGCACGAACGCCTTCCGGAACTGGCGGCCCTCGTCGCTGCGCACAGGGATGTTGTGCAGGTTGGGCTGGTCGGACGAGAGCCGCCCGGTCCTCGCGACGGTCTGGTTGAACGATGCGTGGATGCGCCCGTCGGGCGCGACCTCGTTGAGCAGGCCTTCGCCGTACGTGGAGCGCAGCTTCTCGAACTCGCGGTACGAGAGCAGCATCTCGATGATCGGATGCTGGTCGCGCAGACGCTCGAGCGAGGCCGCGTCGGTCGAGTACCCGGTCTTCGTCTTCTTCTGCGGCGCGAGGCCCAGCTTGTCGAACAGCACCTCGCGCAGCTGATGCGTCGAGTTGACGTTGAACTCGATGCCGGCCTCGATCTGGATGAGCTCGTCGAGCCGCTTGCACTCGCTGACGAGGCGGTCGTTCAGCGCGCGCAGCTCGGTGACGTCGACGCCGACACCGACGCGCTCCATCCGAGCGAGCACCCGGACGAGCGGGTTCTCGATCGTGTCGTAGAGCGTGCGCATGCCTTGATGCTCGAGCGCCTGCTCGAGCGCAGGAGCGAGCCGTGCCGTCGCGACCGCGTCGAGCGCGGCGATCATCCGATCGTCGATGCCACTGCCGTCGAGGTCGAGCTGCAGCTCGTTCGACTCGCGAGTGCCGAGCTCGAGTCCTGTGTAGCGCGCGAGCAGGTCTCCGATCGCGTAGCGCGACTCCGCGGGGTCGAGGAGGTAGGCAGCGATGCTCGTGTCGAGCTCGAGGTCTTCGATGTCGAGGCCGACCTCGAAGAGCGTGCGCATGAGCGACTTCGCGTGGTGCACGCGCACGCCCGGGCTGCCCGACGCGAAGACGTTCACCACTGCTCGCTTGACGGCGTCGTCGGCGAGCAATGCCGCCGGCACCCACACCGCCGTGTCCTCGCCGGTCGCGAACGCGAGGCCGAGCAGGTCGCTGCGACCCGGCGCGCCGACCCAAAGCGGGCCGATGGAGATCGGCTCGTCCCCGGCAGCCAACCCGGTGAGCGTCTCCACGGCGCCCTTCGCGTCGACCTCGGCCACCTCCGCGGTCAGCCGTCCTTCGGTCGGGTGGCTCTCGACGATGGGCGCGTCGAGCACCTCGGCGAGGCGCTCGAACAGCGAGCGGAACTCGAGGAACTCGAAGAGGTGCTTCACCTCGCCGAGGTCGGGAGGCTGCACGCCGAGCGCCGCGATGTTGCCGAGGTCGACGTCGATCGGGGCGTCGCGCCGCAGCACCATGACCTCGGCGTTCTTGCGCACGCGGGTCTCGTTCGCCGCGAGGCTCTCCCGGAGCTTGGGCGTCTGCTTGTCGAGGTTGGCGAAGATGCCGTCGAGTCCCCCGTAGGTGGCGATGAGCTTCGCCGCGGTCTTCTCCCCCACTCCGGGCACCCCGGCGAGGTTGTCGGAGGGGTCGCCGCGCAACGCGGCGTACTCGGGGTACTGCGTCGGCGTCACGCCACACCGCTCGAAGATGCCTGCCTCGTCGTACAGCGCGTAGTCCGACACGCCGCGCCGGTTGTAGAGCACCGCGATGTGCGGGTCTTCGACGAGCTGGTAGGTGTCGCGGTCGCCGGTGACGATGACGATGTCGAGCCCGAGGTCGCGACCCCGCGTCGCGAGCGTCGCGATCAGGTCGTCGGCCTCGTAGCCCGCGAGGTCGGACACCTCGATCCCCAGCGCGTTCACGATCTGACGCACGAGCCCCATCTGCTGGCGGAGGATGTCGGGAGCGGCCTCGCGCTGTGCCTTGTACTCGGGCACGGCATCGTGCCGGAAGGTCGGCTCGGGACGATCGAACAGCACGACGACGCCATCGGGACGTTGGTCGCGCAGCAGGTTGATCAGCATCGACGTGAAGCCGAACACCGCGTTCGTCACCTGGCCCGACGACGTCGCCATGTCGGTCGGCAACGCGAAGAACGCCCGGTACGTCAGCGAGTTGCCGTCGAGCAGCAGGAGCTTGGCCACGGGTCGAGCGTACGCCGCGCCCCCGCCGACAACTCAGGGGACGAGGCTGCCCTCGAGCACCTGCGTGGCGATGGCCGCCATCGTGCTGCGCGTGCGCATCGCGGTCTGCTGGATGAACGCGAAGGCCGCCGCCTCGCTCAGCTCGTGCTGGTCCATCAGCATGCCCTTGGCCCGGTCGATCACCTTGCGGGCCTCGAGCCGACCGTGGCGTCGGTCACCTGGCGCTCGAGCGCGACCGCCTCGCGGTGGCGAGCGAGGGCGAGCTCGACGGCCGGCATCAGCTCGGCGCGCTGGAAGGGCTTCACGAGGTAGGCCTGAGCCCCGGCGTCACGCGCCTGCTCGACGAGGTCGCGCTGGCTGAACGCCGTGAGGATGAGCACCGCGGTCGTGCGCCGATCGTGGATGCGGCGGGCGGCCTCGATGCCGTCGAGTCCGGGCATCTTGATGTCGAGGATCGCGACGTCGGGCTCGAGCCGCTCGACGAGTGCCACGGCCTCGTCGCCCCGCGCGGTCTGGCCGACGACCTCGTACCCCTCCTCCTGCAGCGACTCGAGCAGGTCGAGGCGGATGATGCTCTCGTCTTCCGCGACGACGACCCGCACCGTCACGACTGCTGTGCTCGATGGCAGTCGTTCACGACTGCTCTGCGAACAGGCGGTCGAGCAGGCTGTCCTGGTCCGCCTCGAGGCGAGCGATCGTCGCGACGACGTCGGCGCGCTGACGCGCCATCGCATCGGCGTGGCGCTGGGCCTCCCGATGCTCGTGGTCCGCGAGCGGCGTCTCGGACACGAGTGCCTTCAGATGTGCGTCATCTGCGGCCCCGCTGAGGTGGTCGAGCTGCTCGTCGACGACCGCGAGCTCTTTGCGAAGCTCCTTGAGGCGCCCGCCGAGCTCGGTGAGGCGCCGCTCGATCAGCGAGCGCGACATGAGGTCGAGTGTAGAAGCCGACTCGCGCAGTGCGAGACTCTCGTGCGGATGGACGGTCGACGCCTGGGGCATCACCGACGGCTACTGGAGCTGGGACCGCGACCGCTTCGACACGTCGACCGAGACGCGCGAGGCGCTCCTGGCAGCGATGGACGCAGGCGACCATCCCGACGGTCCGCCCGAGCCGTCTCCCCCGATGTGGATCGTGAAGCGGGGCGCCACCGACTCGCTCTGGAACGCCGCCGACCTCCACCTCGAGGACGGCACCGTCGTGCCCGACGTGCGCTCGCTGCCACCGGACCTCCCGCTCGGCTACCACGAGCTCGTGCCCCGCGACGGCTGGCCGCCCTCGCGGCTGGTGGTCACTCCGCGCCGCGCGCATCCGGTGAGGCAGCGGATGTGGGGGTGGGCGGTGCAGCTGTACGCGGCCCGGTCGCGCGCGAGCTGGGGCATCGGTGACCTCGACGACCTCGCTCGCCTCGCGACGTGGTCGTCGTCGTTGGGCGCGGAGATGCTCGTGCTCAACCCGTTGCACGCGGTGGCCCCCGTGCATCCCCAGCAGCCGAGCCCGTACTTCCCGGCCAGTCGCCTGTGGCGGAACCCGCTCGCGCTGCACGTCGAGTCGATGCCCGGTGCGCCTCTTCTCGGTGAAGAGCTCAACCGGTTCGCGAACGCGGGACGCGCGCTCGACGAACGCAGGTTGATCGACCGCGACGCCGTGTTCCGTCTCAAGCGTGCGGCGTTCGATCGGCTCTTCTCGTGGTGGACCGCGCACGCGGAACAGGACAGCCGCACCGCGTTCAGCGCGTTCTGCGCCGAGCACGGCACCGACCTTCGCCTGTTCGCCGACCTACTGCGCGCTCGCCGAGCGGCACGGCGGCGGCTGGCAGGCGTGGCCACCCAGCTACCACTCCCCGACCTCGGGCCGTGTCGCCCGCTTCGCTCGTGAGCACGAACCCCGCGTGCAGCTGCACATGTGGCTCCAGTGGCAGCTCGAGGTGCAGCTCGCGCGCGCCGGCGGCCGCGGCTGCGACCTCATCGGCGACCTCGCCGTCGGCTTCGACTCCGGTGGCGCGGACGCGTGGATGTGGCAGCACTTGCTCGCGCTCGACGCGCGTGTCGGGGCTCCTCCGGACGGGTTCAACGAGGACGGACAGGACTGGGGGCTTCCTCCGTTCGTGCCGTGGAAGCTGCGCGCCGCCCACTTCGAGCCGTTCATCAAGACCGTGCGGGCAGCGATGCGAGGCGTCCGCGGGCTGCGCGTCGACCACGTGATGGGCCTGTACCGACTCTTCTGGATCCCGCCCGGCGGCTCGCCGAAGACCGGGGCCTACGTGCACCTTCCCGCACGCGAGCTGCTCGACCTGCTGGCCCTCGAGAGCGAGCGCGCCGGGGCGTTCGTCATCGGTGAAGACCTCGGCACCGTCGAGGACGAGGTGCGCGAGGACCTCGCCGAGCGCGGAGTCCTCAGCTACCGGCTGATCTGGTTCGAGGACCGCGAACCCGAGCGCTTCCCCGTCCAGGCGCTGGCCGCGGTGACGACGCACGACCTGCCGACGCTCGCCGGGCGCATGGACGGGTTCCGACCTCGAGGACCAGAGGCGCATCGGCAAGACCGTGAGCGAATCGGGCGCGACCTGGTTCAAGTCGCAGCTCGAACGCGTCACGGGGTTCGGTCCCGACGCGGACCTCGACCGCGTCACCATCGCCGCGCACCGCGCGCTCGCGGACGCGCCGTCAGTCGTCGTCGCGGGCACCCTCGACGACGCGCTCGAGGTGAAGGAGCGGCCCAACATGCCGGGCACGGTCGACGAGTGGCCGAACTGGTCCCTCGCCCTGCCGAAGCCGCTCGACGAGATCGAGCACGATCCGGTCGTGCTCGCGGTCGCGGCTGCGCTCGACGACGGCCGTCGCCGCTGCCGAACGGGCGACGTAGGCGAGTCGGCGCAGTTAGGGTCGAGACGTGCTCATCGAAGGTCTTCCGCTCTGGCTCGCGCAGACGAACGCGTGGATCGTGTCCGCGCAGGGCCCGGGCGGAGAGTGCGTGCTCATCGACGCGCCGCCCGACCCGAGCGCGATCGTGCAGCGCCTCGCGCATCACGGGCTCCGCCTCGTCGCGCTCTTCAACACGCATGGTCACATCGATCACATCGGTGGGGTCGGCACGTTGGTGCACGACTCGGACCGTGGGCTCGTCGCGGCGGACCTCGAGGTCCGCATCCATGACGCCGACAAGCACATGCTGCTCGACCCGCTCGGCACGAGCGGGATGTTCGGGTCGTATCTCGAAGGCCTCGACCTGCGTCCGCCCGAGGTGATCTACGGCCTCGACGACGGCCAGCGCATCAGCGGTGCGGGCATGACGTTCACGACGATCCACACGCCCGGCCACACGCAGGGCTCGGTGTGCTTCCGGCTCGACATCGAAGGTGAAGCCCCGATCCTGTTCTCCGGGGATCACCTCTTCCAGGGATCGATCGGTCGCACCGATCTTCCCGGTGGCAGCTACGAGCAGCTGATGGCGTCGATGGCCGAGAAGATCCTGCCGCTGCCCGACGAGACGCACGTCTTGCCGGGGCACGGCGGCACGACGACGATCGGATGGGAGCGCAAGACCAACCCGTTCCTGGTCGAGCTGCAGTCCTGACGCTGCCGACGCCGGTCACGATGCGCAGCGGCGGCGGCCAGCGGGACGAGGACCGTGCCCGAGGCGGGACTTGAACCCGCACGCCCTTGCGGGCAAAGGCTTTTGAGGCCTCCGTGTCTGCCATTCCACCACTCGGGCGCGTGTGCGGCCGCGTGCTCGGACGCGACGCGCCGCAGCGTATCCGCGGCTACCCGCAGGTAACCCATGAGTCTGAGAAACTTCCCCCGCCTCGGAGAGGTCACACACAACACACCGAAGCTCCCGCCCGCTTCCGACACCCACTGGAGTCCCGCCACTGATGCTCGCGTTCACGTTCCCCGGGCAAGGGTCGCAACGACCAGGGATGGGGAGGCCGTGGGCCGGTGAGGAGTCGTGGGAGCTCGTGGGCGAGGCGAGCGAGATCGCGGAACGAGACCTCGGGCGGCTCCTGCTCGACGCCGACGCGGACGAGCTGAAGGACACGCGCAACGCACAGCTGTGCACGTTCGTCTCGAGCCTCGTCGTGCTCGACGCGATCGAACGCACCGGCCTCGACGCGATGTTCTGTGCGGGCCACAGCCTCGGCGAGTACACCGCGCTCGTCGCGACCGGCGCGCTGTCGTTCGACGAGGGGGTGCAGCTCGTGGCCGAGCGCGCCGAGGCGATGCACGCGGCGGGCCAGGATCAGCCCGGGACGATGTCCGCGGTGCTCGGCCTCGACGACGACGAGGTCGAGATCGCGTGTCGCCGCGCGGACAGCGACGTGTGGGTCGCGAACTTCAACGCTCCGGGACAAGTCGTCATCGCAGGCTCGCCCGAAGGTGTCGCCTCCGCAGCGGCCCATGCGAAGGAGCTCGGTGCGAAGAAGGTCATGCCGCTTCCGGTGAGCGGCGCGTTCCACACGCCGTTCATGGCGCCGGCGCGCGACCGGCTTGCGCAAGGCGATCGCCGAGGCGAAGCCGCGCGACACCGATGTCCCGGTCATCTCGAACGTCGACGCGCTGGCGCACGACAAAGGCGACGACTGGGCGAGCCTCCTCTCCGCCCAGCTGTGCAGCCCCGTGCGGTGGCGTCAGTGCTTGCTGGCGCTCGCCGATGAAGGCGTCACGACGCTCGTCGAGCTCGGGCCGGGCGGCGTGCTGACGGGCATGGCGAAGCGCACGATCCCGAACGTCACCGCGATCTCGGTGAGCACGCCGGACGAAGTCGACTCGCTCCTCGAGCGCATCGCCAGCAGCACTCCCACGCCTCATCTCAGCGGGCACGAGGGCGAGCACCTGTTCGCGACCGAGCGCCTGGTCGTCAGCCCCGCAGCCGGCGTGTTCACGCCTGATCCGACGATCGCCCCCGGCGACGTCATCCAGGCGGGCACGTTGGTCGGCCGGGTCGGCGACCACGAGGTGCGCTCCCCCTTCGGCGGATCGGTCATGGGCCTCATCGCCGTCGACGGTGAGCGCGTCACGGTGAGCCAACCCATCGCCTGGCTGCGCACGGCATGACATCCGCGTCGAGCCTCGAGCGCCTCCGGGGTGCGCGGATCGTGGGTTGGGGCACGGCGCTGCCCGACAAGACGGTCACCAACGAAGACCTCTCCGCGACGATGGACACGAGCGACGAGTGGATCACCGAGCGCACCGGCATCAAGGAGCGCCGGATCGGAGGCACGACCTGCGGGCTCGCGACCGAAGCGGGGCGAGCCGCGATGAAGAACGCGGGCATCGACCCGAGCGAGATCGATCTGCTGATCCTCGCCACGACCACCCCTGACAGGACAGTGCCGGCCACGGCATCGTCGGTGCAGCACGAGCTCGGCGTGCAGTGTGGCGCGTTCGACTTGAACGCCGCGTGCTCGGGCTTCGTCTACGGGCTCGTCGCCGCACACGGGTTCATCGGCGCCGGCGCGAACAAGGTGCTGGTGATCGGCGCGGAGACCCTGTCGCGCATCGTCGACTGGGAGGACCGCGGCACTGCGATCCTGTTCGCCGACGGCGCCGGCGCTGTCGTGCTCGAGGCCGTCGAGGGCCGCGGTCAGCTGCTCGGCTGGGACCTCTCGTCAGATGGCGCGCTCGAACCGCTGCTCTACGCGGATGTCGGCGGCTACATGAAGATGGACGGCCGCGAGGTCTTCCGCCGCGCCGTGCGCGTGATGGTCGACTCGGCCCAGAAGTCACTGACCCAAGCCGGCGTCACGGTCGACGACCTCGCGCTGGTCGTGCCGCATCAGGCGAACATCCGCATCATCGAAGCCGCGGCGACGCGGCTCGGCGTGTCGATGGACAGGATCGCGACGGTGCTCCACCGCACGGGGAACACGTCGTCGGCGTCGATCCCGCTCGCGCTCGTCGATGCGATCGACGCTGGCCGGGTGCACGACGGCGACCTGCTGCTGCTCGTCGGCTTCGGAGCAGGGATGACGTCGGCGAGCGCGGTCATCAGGTGGGGCGCCCGATGATCTGCCGGGGCATGCGGTGACGGAGGGCGGCGAGCCGAGAACGGTCTTGATCACCGGCGGCTCGCGTGGCATCGGCCTCGCCTGCGCGAGGGCCTTCGAGGCGAACGGCGATCGTGTCGCCGTCACCTACGCGACGAAGCCGCCGCCCGACGACCTGTTCGCGCTGAAGTGCGACGTGACCGAGCGCCTCCGACGTCGATGCGACGTTCACCGCGGTCGAGGAGCGGTACGGCCCGGTCGAAGTGCTCGTGGCGAACGCCGGGATCAACCACGACGGGCTGCTCCTGCGGATGGGCGAGGAGCAGTTCACGAGCGTGATCGACACGAACCTCGCCGGCACATACCGCGTGGCGAAGCGGGCGGCATCGGGGATGGTGCGAGCGCGCCGCGGCCGGATGATCTTCATGTCTTCGGTCGTCGGGCTGCTCGGGTCCGCGGGCCAGGCGAACTACGCGGCCTCGAAGGCGGGGCTGGTCGGCCTCGCGCGGTCGCTCGCCCGCGAGCTCGCCTCGCGGTCGATCACCGTGAACGTCGTCGCTCCTGGGCCCGTTGCGACCGACATGATCGCTGCACTGCCCGAGGCGCGTCAGGCCGAGCTCACCTCCGCCGTGCCGCTCGGCCGCCTGGCGACAGCCGAGGAGATCGCTGCGGTGGTGAGCTTCCTCGCCTCTGACGCCGCCGGCGTACATCACCGGCGCCGTCATCCCCGTCGATGGCGGCCTCGGGATGGGGCATTAGGTTTTCTGCAACGCAGTTCCGGCAACTCGAGAGAAAAGAGCCTGAGCAGTGGCCAACGATGAGAAGTTCGATCGGTTCAAGAAGTGCGTCGTCGACGTGCTCTCCGTCGAGCCCGAGAAGGTGACGATGGAAGCCAAGTTCGGCGACGACCTCGATGCCGACAGCCTCGATCTCGTCGAGCTCGTCATGGCGCTCGAGGAGGAGTTCGGCGTCGAGGTGCCCGAAGAGGAGCTCGACGGCATCCAGACGGTGGGCGAGGCCTACCAGCTCATCACCTCGAAGTAGCGGGCGGTCAGACATGCAGGGCAGACGCGTCGCGGTCACCGGCATCGGCGTCGTCGCGCCGTGCGGCATCGGCAAGGACGCGTTCTGGAACGGCCTGCTGCGGACCCGCTCCCGAAGGGGAGCATCGCGTCTTCGACTTCGTGCCAGACGACTGGTTCCCCAACCCGAAGGAGGCGCGTCGCACCGACCGCTTCTCGCAGTTCGCGCTCGCGGCGGCGACGATGGCGCTCGACGACTCCGGCGAGCCCGGAGCCGACCCGAGCCGGGCCGGCGTGATCATCGCGACCGGCGTCGGCGGCCTCTCCACGATCGAGGAGCAGGTCCGCGTCTACGACGGCAAGGGCCCGCGGCGAGTCTCGCCGTTCCTCGTGCCGATGATGATGGCCAACGCGGCCGCCGCTGGCGTGTCGATGCGGTTCGGATGGCAGGGCCCGTGCGAGAACGTCGTCACCGCGTGCGCCGCGAGCACCCACGCGATCGCGAACGCGGCGCGCCTGATCGCCTACGGCCGCTGCGACGCGGTGCTCGCCGGAGGGTCAGAGGCCGCGATGACCGAGGTCGGCATCCAGGGCTTCATCAACATGACTGCGCTCTCGTCGCTCGGCATCTCGAGGCCGTTCGACGCCGAGCGCGACGGCTTCGTGATCGCCGAAGGCGCAGCGGTGCTCGTCCTCGAAGAGTGGGACGCGGCGCACGCTCGCGGCGCGCACATCTACGGCGAGATCCTGGGCGGCGCGAGCACGGCCGACGCGCACCACATCACCGCGCCGTCGCCGGGCGGCGCGGGTGCGATCGCCTGCATCGACCTCGCGCTCGCCGAAGCGGGCGTCGCTCCGAGCGACATCAAGCAGATCAACGCCCACGGCACCTCGACCCCGCTGAACGACGCCGCCGAGGCGCGAGGCGATCGAGAAGGTCTTCGGCACGCCTGGCCCTCCCGTCACCTCGACGAAGGGCGTCACCGGGCACGCGCTCGGCGCGGCGGGCGCGCTCGAAGCGGCCGCGGTCCTGCTCTCGATGGAGCGCAAGCTCATCCCGCCGACCGCGGGGTTCGCGAAGGCCGACCCCGACATGCACATCGACATCGTCCACGGCGAGCCGCGCGTGGGAGCCCGGGCCGACGCTGTCGAACTCGTTCGGCTTCGGCGGCCACAACGGCTGTCCTGGTGATCGGCACCGCGTAGGCCGCTCAGGCCAGCTCGCCAGCACTTGCGCGCGACGCGCGACTCGCGGTCGCGACGCGAGTCAGGTCATCAGGCAGTGCGGCGTCGACCACCACGAACAGCAGCTCGGCCTCGCACGCGACCTGGCCGTTGACGCTCGCCTTGCCGCTGCCGCGTGCCCGCCCGGCCCGACAACCGGGCCAGCTCGACCTCGAGCTCGAGCGTGTCGCCCGGCACGACCTGACGGCGGAACCTCGCCGAGTCGAGCCCACCGAAGAGCGGCAGCTTGCCCGTGAACCGCTCGTCGGTGAGCACGGCGACCGCACCGAGCTGCGCGATCGACTCGGCCATGAGCACGCCCGGCAGCGTCGGCCTTCCCGGGAAGTGGCCGGGGAAGAACCACTCCTCCCCCGTGAGCCGCCACACGCCGCGCGCCGACTGCCCGGGCACGAGCGCGGTGACCTCGTCGACGAACAGGAAGGGCGGGCGATGCGGAAGGACGTCGATCGGCTTCGGCAGCGCGTCGCTCACTTCGCCGAGCGCCTCGAGCAGGTTCGCCGGCGTGTCCTTCGGGCTGATGCCGTACCAGGCCTCCGCGACCTTGCCCTTCTCGTCGATGAGGAACGCCGAGCGGAGGATGCCCATGTACTTCTTGCCGTACATCGACTTCTCGCGCCACACGTCGAACGCCTCGGCGACCTCGTGCTCGGTGTCCGCGAGCAGCGGGAAGCCGAGGCCGTACTTCTCGTCGAACTTCTTCTGCTTCGCGGGCTTGTCGGGGCTGATGCCGATGACGGCGGTGTCGCCGATGTTCGGGAGGATGTCGCGCAGGCCGCACGACTGTGCGGTGCAGCCGGGCGTGTCGGCCTTCGGGTAGAAGTACACGAGCACCTTGCGGCCCTTGTAGCCCGACAGCTTCACCGTCTTCTCGTCCTGATCGTGGAGCGACGATCGCGGGCGCCTTGTCACCGGTCTTGAGCTCAGCCATGCCAGCGACGATACGCGCCGCGGCCCCGTCCGATCGAGTCAGGAGAGGCGGTGAAGCTCTTGTCGGCGATGCAGAACTCGTTGCCTTCGGGATCCTCAGCTTCCGCCCTTCCATCCGGGAAGGCGCAGCATCTGGCAAGGGAACAGCCCGCAGACGGTCATCGGCCTGCGAGTTGGACGGCGTCGGCCAGAGGCCGGAACTGGCAGCGCAATGGCCCCAGTGCGCTGGCGCGATCGGTGCGGATTCCGGTGACGCAGAAGACGAGGAGGTGCTGCGGGGCGGGGCGGTGAACCCGTCCGTGGTGCGCATCGGCGACACCGTGCGACGCACGCCGAGCGAAGCGACGCCGGCAGTGCACGACCTCCTCCGCCACCTCGAGACGAAGGGCTTCGACGGCGCGCCCCGGGCACTCGGCTTCGACGAGGATGGCCGCGAGGTGCTCACCTTCATCGATGGCCATGTGTCGCTCGACGACGCATGGCCCGACGTGTTGCGCGAAGACAGCGGCCTCGTCGCAGTCGTCCATCTCCTCATGCGGTTCCACGACGCCATCGCGGACTACGCGCCGCCCGGCCTCGCTCAAGGTCACATCGCGTGCCACGGCGATCCGGGGCCCTGGAACATCGTGTGGCGCGGTGACGACCCGGTCGCGTTGATCGACTGGGACTTCACGACGCACGCAAGCCCGCTCTACGACCTGTCGTACGTCGCGTTCGAGATGGTGCCGATGCGAGACGACGATCGCTGCCGGGAAGTCGGCTTCAGCGCGCCGCCCGATCGCGCCCGACGTCTGCGGCTCGTGTGCGAGACGTACGGCAGGGGCGCGACGCCCGACGCGCTGATCGATCTCGCCGAGCGGCATCAGCAAGCCGACATCGACGAGATCGAGGAGCGAGGACCCTTGGGCATCGAGCCCGAGAAGACCTTCTGGGAGCAAGGCCTCCACGAGGACGCCCGCCGCATGCTCGAGTGGCTACGGCTCCACCGCGAGCTGCTGCTCGGCTGAGCGCCGGCGCCGACGCCATGGCGCCGTGATGCCCCACACGCCCAACCCGACGAGGGCGAGCAACGCGAGCGGCACTGCGTAGCCGAGGATCACGACCATGCCTCCGAGGACGTTGAGCGCACCGCCGGTCGCGTCGTCCCACGCCTTGGACAGGATCGACGGCTCGGTCTCGGGAGCCGGCGTGAACGCCACACCCGGCTCGTACATGGAGATGGTGATCGTCGAGAACGTCGCCTGGTCGTCGAGGCTCGCCTGCTGGGCCTGCAGCTCCTCGATCTGAGTGCGGACGTTGAACAGCTGATCTTGGATCTGGAGCACGTCGCCGATCGCGGTCGCCTTGCCGAGCAGCGTCTGGAACGCTTGCTCCTCGGCCTTCAGGCTCGTGATGCGCGCACCGAGGTCGACGAGCTGGCTGCTCACGTCCTGCCCGTTGATCGACTCGTTGTCGACATCGCCGAGACCGGACAGCGCCGCCCGCGTCGCATCGAACTTCGCGGCGGGAACGCGGATCGTGAGCTGACCGGCACGAGCGCGGCTGTCAGAGACCGGCGTCTGCTGCGCGCTCGTGTCGTCGAGCGGGATGGGGTTGCCGGGGAAGCCTGTCGTGGACGTCGACGAGCTGACGACGAAGCCTCCGTTCGCGGTCGCGATGCGTGAGGCCTCGGCGAAGGCGCCGGTGAACTTGCCCTTCGCGATCGACACGGTCAGGTCCGCGGTCTTCACGATCTTGGCGCCGTCGTCCCCCGGCACCTGGGTCGCGGCGTCCTGCGCAGGCGCGGGTGCGGGGCCGGCAGCGATCGTCGCGGCACCACTCGCGGCACCGCCGGCAGCCACGCTCTCGACCTTCGCGTCGTTCGAGAAGGCGGCCATCGTGGTCGGCGCGCCTGCGACCGCGTCGCCCGTCGCCGACTCCCTCGCCACCGCGTCGGTCGGCGTCGAGTCGAACGCACCCGACGCGGCGACCGCCACACCTCCCAGCACGAGTGCCGCGAAGCCCACCAACGTGACGTTTCGGACGTTCCTGCGCATGATGCCCCCTGGGTTCAGGCGTTCCGTTGCCCATGGGACGTGCGACCAGGCTCGCTGGTTCCGTGTCAGTTCCGAGAACTCACAGGGCGGCGCAATGCGCCGCTGGGTGCGCGAAGCACCGATTGTGGAGCGAAGCGACCGGAGCCGACGGAAGCGAAGCGAACGTCGGCTACGCAGGCATGGGGAAGATCATCGGCTCGTCCGCAACCGCCGCGATCGTGTCGTCCATCTCGGTGACGCTCATCGGGACGAAGTCGTCGATCGTCTGCAGCACCTCGGTGAGCACCGCGATGTCGCCGGGTGTGCACAGCGCGTCGACTCCCTCGACGGAGAGCGTGAACCGCACACCCCGCTCGATCGAGGCCGTGTCGGTGTACGGCTCGTACCACGTGGTGGAGGTGCGCTCGCCCGCCGGCCCGCCACGGCCGCGCCGCGGCCGTCTTGATCGCCATCACGCCGACGTCGCGCTCTTCGCAGAGCGCGAGCAACGCCTCGGCGTCTCGGCGGAAGTCAGCGTCGCCCCAAAGGCGCGCGTTCACCGGGAACATCACCGTGTCGAGGTCGTACCTGCGCACAGCCTCGGCGTGCGCCGCGGGCGCGCCGAAGTCGTGACCGGTGATGCCGACGTAGCGGCAGAGCCCTTCGTCGCGCGCCTTCAGCAACGCGTCGACTGCACCCTGACGGGTGTCGAGCTCGTCGAGCGAGGTCACGCCGTGGAGCTGGTGGAGATCGAACGAGTCACAGCCCAGGAGCGAGAGCGATTCCTCCATCTGCGCGCGGAAGCCGTCGCCGTTGCGGCGCGTGCTCTTGCAGCCGATGAACAGCCGATCGCGGACCGCGGGCACCAGTGGACCTATGAGGCGTTGCGCGTCGCCGTATCGGGGCGCGATGTCGAGGTGGTTGATGCCCGCCTCGAGCGCGGCGTGGAACGACGCAGCGGCCTGGTCGGGCGTCGACCGCGCGTATGCGGCGGCGCCGAGCACCGCGACCGAGGACTGATGGCCCGTTCGACCCAAGCGGCGTGTCAGCACGACCGGACGCTACCCTCCACGGAAAACTCGAGGCCGACGGCTGCATCCAGGAGGCAAGGGTGGCGAGGAACGACCCCAGGATCGGCATGCTCGGTGCCGTCGAGCTGTTCAGCGAGTGCTCGAAGAAGGAGCTCGGTCAGATCCTCGCGGTGGCGAAGGAGATCGACTTCGATGCGGGTGAGAACATCTGCGTGCAGGGCGAGCCCTCGGGCCGCTTCTACTTGATCCTCGAGGGATCGGTCGCGGTGAAGCGCAACGGCCGCACCCGGGCAACCCTCGGCGTCGGCGACTACTTCGGTGAGATCGCGCTGATCGACGGCGAGGCCCGCACGGCGACGTGCACCGCGGTGACTCCCGTGAACACGCTCGCGATCGCGCAGTTCAACTTCGTGCCGCTCATGAAGGAGCACGCCGGCCTCTCGCACAAGCTGCTCATGTACCTGTGCAGCCGCTTGCGGGCCGCCGAGGCTCAGCTCACGGACTAGTGAACTGCGACAGGCCGGTGTTGATCATCGCGGTCGCGGCCTGATCGAAGTAGTCGAGCATCGCGGCCTCGATCTCCGGAGCCGCTTCCATCGAGCGCACCGCTGCAGCCATGTGGTCGAACCACGCATCGCGCTCTGCGCGGCCGATCGCGAACGGCGCGTGGCGCAGCCGCAGGCGGGGGTGCCCGCGCTCCTCGCTGTAGGTCGCCGGCCCGCCCCAGTACTGGACGAGGAACCCGGCCAGGTGCGCCCGGCTCGCTTCGAGGCTCTCGGGATACAGCGGGCGCAACACCGGATCGGTCTCGACCGCGTCGTAGAACCGATCGACGAGCGTCGTGAAGAACTCTGTGCCGACGTGGTCGTAGACAGACACCGCGACCGAGTGTGCCAGAGTCTCGCTCGTGCCCTCTCCGATCGATCCCACCACCGCGCGCAAGGTCTGGCGCACGCTCGAGCCGTACCACGGGATGATCTACTTCGTCCCCGAGGCCGCAGAGGCGTATGCAGGGCTCGGCATCACCGGACGCCACGGCTACTTCGCCTCGCGTGCCGCGCCGATGGGCGCCGTCTCCGCGGAGGTCGTGGTGTCGACGTTCTTCAACTTCAACCCTGAGGTCGTGCACGCCGCGATCCCCAGTTCGTGGGCCGTCGCCGCGCCCTCGGCGATCGTCGACGCCCGGTTCGCGGCCGCCGACGCGGCTCTTCGACGTGTGCTCGGCGACGCGGTCGAGAGCCCCGAGATGAGCGAGGCAGCAGCGCTCGCGCGTGCCGCCGCGCGGCGCAGCCTGCTGCGACGGCCGTCCGCTCGCCGCCGCCCACGCAGCACTTCCTTGGCCCGACGACGACCACCTCGTCCTCTGGCATGCGACGAGCGTCCTCCGTGAGCACCGAGGCGACGGCCACATCGCGGCGCTCACCCTCGCGGGCGCGTCGGGCATCCAAGCGTTGGTCATGCACGCGGCGAGCGGGGAGGTGCCGCGCGCCATCCTCCAGTCCACCCGCGCGTGGTCGGACGAGGCGTGGGACGAGGCACTCGACGACCTCGTGTCACGGGGATGGACCGAGCGCGACGGCTCGTTCACCGCGGAGGGTCGCGTCGCGCGCGCCGACATCGAGGCGAGCACCGACCGCGCTGCCGCGGCGCCGTGGGCTGCGATCGGCGACGACGGCATCGCCCGGCTCCGCGAGCTCGCCCGCCCCTGGTCGAAGGCGCTGGTAGGAGTCCTGTGAGCAACGCGGGCACCGGGTACCTCGTCGCCCCGATGACGGGCCGAGGTCCCGGCGTGCTCGTGCTCCACTCCTGGTGGGGTCTGACCCCGTTCTTCCGAGAGACCTGCGACCGTCTCGCTGACGAGGGCTTCGTCGCGCTCGCTCCCGACCTGCACGGCGGCCGCACGGCTGACAAGCCGGACGAAGCCGAAGCCCTGCTCGCCGCGATCGACCCGAACCCCACCGCAGCGCTCGTCCTCTCGTCGGCTGCGACGTTGCGGGCACTCGCCGTCACGCCTGACGCACCGATCGGCGTCGTCGGGTTCTCGATGGGCGCGTCGTGGGCGCTCTGGCTCTCGGCTCGCGCGATCGACACGGTCGGGGCCGTCGTCGCCTTCTACGGATCGCAGGACATCGACTTCAAGGGCTCGCAATCCGCCTACCTCGCGCACTTCGCGGAGCACGACGAGTTCGTGGAGGACGACGCGATCGCGTTCCTCGAAGCGACGCTCCGACTCGAGGGCCGCCCAGTCGAGTTCCACCGATACGCCGGGCACAGGGCACTGGTTCTTCGAGTCCGACCGTCCGCCTGCGTACGACTCCGCGGCCGCCGAGCTCGCGTGGCAGCGGACGATCGACTTCCTACGTCGCCACCTCGCCGCCTGACCTCCGCGCGCGGCGAGCGCCGACGAAGAGCAGCACGAGCCCGGCGACACCCGCGACGACGCCGAGCACGACGAGCACCGTCGGCACGGTCTTCTTGGCGAGCTCGATCTTGTCCTTCTGGTCTTTCACCTGACCCGCGATGTCCTTGATGGACGCGTCGGTCTGCGAGAACTCGTTGCGGAAGAGCGGGATCGGGTTGGTCGCGAGCGCGTTGAGGCCCTCGAGCGCTGCCTTCGCCTCTGGCACCTGCGGATACCGGCCGAGCACGTCGATGATGGGCTGTGACGCCTCAGGCGCGGCCGTCGCCGACACCGTCTCGACCACGTTGCGCACGACGACGATCGCGCCCGTCGTCGGCTCGACTGCGTCGCCGCCGCTGAACGTGTCGAGATACTGGAGCGCGATCGGTTGCGACGCGAGCTTGGTGAGCGTCGTGAGGTCTTCTGGCGTGATCACCGGTTGAAGCGCGGTGAGCGTGCCGGGAACGTCGATCCCCGCCTGCAACAACAACGGAGTCAGCTGCGTGATCGTCAAGGTCTTCGGCAACGGCACGGACTGCGACAGCAGCGCGATGTACGCCGGGCTGATCGGCGTCGGTTTCGACGACGCCGCGAACGCGACAAGGTGCAGCCCGTCCACCTCGAGCTTCGGCTCCACCGGATCCGGCCCCGCGGTGTAGGTCGACGCCGTCTCGTTCTTGTAGATCAGGTACTCGCTGTTCGCATCGGTGTCGAGGGGGAAGTTCAGCCGGAACGCGGGTGAGCGATCGACGACGTTGTCAGAGGTGAACGCGTACGCGTCGTCGCTCTGCACGTTCTTCATGGAACGGCGGTCCATCACGTACTGGTTGTCCTGCTTCTGGCTGAACTGCCCGCCCGCGTCGAAGTCGATCTTCTCCGAGACGACGACCTTCGAATAGCTGCTCTTGCTTCCGAGCGCGTCGATGTGACGGGTCACCTTCAGCGGGAGCACCTGAGGCGTGTCGAGCGGAGCGAACGTGTTGGCGTCGACGAAGAGCGTGAACTTGCCCTCGTAGATCGGCGTCGCGTCGACGTCGAGCGGGTAGCGGACGAGCGCGGGCACGGCGAACACCAACCAGAGCAACGACGATCACGAGGAAGCCGACTCCGACACCGGTCAGCCACTTGCCCCCTCGCAGCATCGACCGACCTTACGTGGGTCAGGACGTTGCCGCTTGGGCCACTGTCACATCGGCGTCGCGGTCGCGTCGGCCTCGGGGTCGTCGGTGCCGATCGCACCGGCGAGCGCCATCACGAACACGCCGATCGCGGTGCCGAAGAGCGCTCCCCCGATCCCGTACACGTCGTATCCGAGCAAGAACACGACCGTGATGAGCGCAGGGCCGACGTACATCACCCTGCCCCGCAAGCGCCGCTGCACGACGATCTGAGCAATCTGCATCGCGACGAACACCGCGAGCAGCACCCCGGCCGCGGCAAACGAGCGGAAGCCCGCGGTGAGCAGCAGTGCGGGGATCGAACCGAGCACGATGCCGAGGTACGGCATGAGGCTCGTCATGCCGATGATCAACCCGAGCGGCGCCGGGGCAGGGACGTCCGCGAACCGACAGACGAGCCACGTCACGACACCGACGAGGAACCCCTGTCCGATCGCGACCAGCAAGTAGTTGCGCCCGTTGCGGATCGCCGCGACCCCGATCTCGTCGAGGCGCGTGCGACGCGCCTCATCCGAGATCTGCGCGAGGGCGCCCTGACCCATCCGCGGTCCCCACGACAGGAGGAAGAGCATGAGGATGCCGCCCACCGTGTAGGTCGCGACGCGGCGGGCCGCCTTCTGCGCCTGCTGCGTGGTGTTTCTGGCTGAGGCTGTCGACCGCCTCGGTCACCCGCTCCTCGAGGCGGAACTCGCGGCGCCGCCTTGCCGAACCGCTGGCTCTGCTCGATCTGCGCGGCCGCCTTCGGCGCGGCGTCCTGGAGGCGATCGATCTGATGGTTGATGTCGCCCAGCACGCCCCACGCGACGAGGCCTGAAGACTCCGATCAGCAGGACGACGGCGACGCCGACCGCGATGACGCGTCGCATCCAGCGCTGGAAGAGCTCGACGAGAGGCGCGAGAAGGATCGCGCTGATGCCGGCCGCGACGAACAGCGCCAGTGTGTGACGGGCTTCGGAGAGCACGTGCCGCACCGCGTACGTGAGGACGATGACCAGCAGGAGCGCGACGACGCTCGAGAACGCGATGGCGACACGCAGCGAACGAGACAAGTCGCGGATGCCGGAGGGCTGGCCGCGCTGGTCCCCCGTGGGGGCTGCCATGGCCTCGTACAGTACCGAGGGTGGCTGCCGAGGTCGGCGAACCCCTCTCCGACGAGCCGCGCGAGCCAGGCGAGGCGGCCGACGGCGAGGCCGTCCCGCAGCCCGAAACGCCTGAGACACCGATCGCGCCACCGCTCCCCGAGTCGGTAGAACGTGCTCGTGCGCGGGTGACGCTCGAGCTCGACTGGGTGTCGCTGCTCGCGGTCGGCGGGGCGCTGCTCGCCGTCCTCCTCGTCGTCGGCCTCGTCAGCAGCGGCGCCGACGCGTTGCTCCGCATCGGCACGGGCATCGTGCTCGCGCTCGCGCTCGACCCCGTGGTCGGCATGGTGCGCCGTCGCGTGCACTGCCGGCGCACCATCGCCGTCGTCTTGGTCGGCCTCGGCCTCCTGGTCGCGTTCTCGCTGTTGCTGCTCGTGATGGGCCCCGCCGCGGTGCGGCAGGCGCAACGGTTCAGCAGCGAGCTGCCCGACACCGTGCACGACATGTACGACTTCCCGATCATCGGCCCGCGCCTCGAGCGGGCGAACGCGGCCGACCGGGTCGAGCAGTGGGCTGAGGAGCTGCCCGCACACATCGACACCGACACGATCACGAACCTCACGAGCGCGCTCGTCAGCGGCGCCGCGACGCTCTTCACTGTCGCGATCGTGGCCTTCGTGGTGCTGCTCGACGGCGAGTTCCTCGTCGCGCGCGTCCGCCGACTTGTGCCCGCTCGACACAGACCTCAGGCCGACTGGATCGGCCGCACGTTCTACAAGGTGCTGGCGAAGTACTTCGCGGGCTCACTCCTCGTCGCGGTGCTCGCCGGCGTCTACATCCTCGCGATCGGCCTGATCTTCCGCGTGCCGCTCGCGCCGCTCGCCGCCGTCTGGATGATGGTGACCGACCTCATCCCGCAGGTCGGTGGCTTCCTCGGCGGAGCGGTGTTCGTGCTGCTCGGCGTGACCGCGAGCCCGCTCACAGGCGTGATCTGCCTCGTGCTCTACGTCCTCTACATGAACTTCGAGAACCACATCCTGCAGCCCGCGATCGTCGGCGACGCGGTGAACCTGTCACCCCCGACGACGATGCTCGCGGCACTGGTCGGCGCGGCCGCGCTGGGTGTGCCAGGCGCGATCGTGGGCACGCCGATCGCGGGCACCGCGAAGGGCCTCTACATGGAGTTCCGCTACGGGCGGGTCAACCTGGATGATCCTGATCCCGACGCTTGAGCCCGTGGCCGAAGAACCCGCCACGGGGCCGCGCGTGCGCGTGGTAGTGGTCGGGGATGTTGCGCATGTGGTCGTCGACGTAGTGCTCGAACTCGAAGTGCTGCGTCACGACCACGGCAAGGCGGTCGTGGAGGGCGGCCTTGACGTCCTCGGGCGGTGACGCGTCGTGCTCGCGCCACACGACCATCGGCACCGCGCAGATCTCGCATTCGGCGATCCAGCAGAGGTCATCCTCGTAGAACCACTCGGTGATCTTCGCCGCCTCACACAGCTCGCATGACATGGCGCCCACGGTAGGCGCCTCAGCCGCGGTCGATCGCGGCACGCACCTCGGCTGCGAACGCTCCCGCCTCGTCGGGTCCTCCGCCGTCGAGGATCACCCGCACGATCGCGGAGGCCATGACGATGCCGTCCGCCTCGGTGCACGCCTCGGCCGCTTGCTCGGCGGTCGAGATCCCGATGCCCGCGATCACGGGCCGATCGGTGACCGCCTTCAGCCGCTTCGCCATGACCGTCGTCGACGCGGCGAGCGCGGACCGCTCCCCCGTCACACCGACGAGCCCGACGGCGTAGACGAACCCCCGCGACCGCTCGCAGATGCGCGGAAGGCGCTCGTCCGGAGCGGTCGGCGCGGCGAGCAAGACCGTCGCGACATCCGCTGCGTCGGCGGCGGTGCACCACGGGCCCGCCTCCTCGAGCGGAAGGTCGGGGAGGATGCAGCCACCGACACCGCTGTCGGCGAGCTGATGGGCGAACCGCTCGTGCCCCGCGTGGAACGCGAGGTTGTAGTACGTCATCACGACCAGTGGCACCGAGACGTCGAGGTCGGCGAGGTCGTGCAAGACGCTGACCGGCGTCGCCCCCGCGCGAAGCGCCGCGCTCTGACGCCTCTTGGATCGTCGGGCCGTCCATCACGGGGTCGGAGAACGGGATGCCGATCTCGATCGCATCGGCACCCGCGGCCGCGTAGGCCCGCACGACGTCGAGCCAGTCGTCGCCGAGGCCTCCCGTCATGTACGGGACGAACAGCTTGCGGCCCGCGTCGCGAGCCGCGCGCAGGGTCGGCTCGAGCGGAGGCCGCTGCGTCGTCACCCGAGCAGGTCCATCATCTGCGCGACGTCCTTGTCGCCCCGACCCGACAGGTTCACGAGAACCGTGGCGCCCTGCATCGTCGGGAGCGGCACGCAGCACCCACGCGATGGCATGCGCAGGCTCGAGCGCCGGGATGATGCCCTCCGCGTGAGAGAGGACTCGGAACGCCTCGATGACCTCGGCATCGGTGACGGGCTCGTAGCGCGCCCGGCCGATCGTCGCGAGGTGTGAGTGCTCGGGTCCGACGCCCGGGTAGTCGAGCCCGGCCGAGATCGACTCGGCCTCGAGCACCTGCCCGTGCTCGGACTGCAGCAGGTACGACTTCATCCCGTGCACGACACCGGGCACGCCGTGGCCGATCGCCGCGCCGCCGGCTGGCTCCGCGCCCACGAGGACCGCCTGCGAGTCGACGAAGCCGGAGAAGATGCCCGCAGCGTTCGACCCTCCGCCGACGCACGCGACCACGACGTCGGGAGCACCGCCCAGCAGCGCTTCGCACTGCGCACGCGCCTCGTCACCGATGACGCGCTGGAGCTCGCGCACCATCCACGGGTACGGATGCGGGCCCATCACCGAGCCGAGGCAGTAGTGCGTCGACTCGACTGAGGCGACCCAGTCGCGCATCGCCTCGTTCACTGCGTCCTTGAGCGTGCGACTGCCGGATGTCACCGCAGTCACCTCGGCACCGAGCAGCCGCATGCGGAACACGTTGAGCGCCTGACGGGCGACGTCGACCTCGCCCATGTAGACCCGGCACTCCATTCCGAGCAGCGCGGCCGCGGTCGCGGTGGCGACGCCGTGCTGACCCGCGCCCGTCTCGGCGACGAGGCGCGCCTTGCCCATCCGGCGCGCGAGCAACGCCTGCCCGAGCACGTTGTTGATCTTGTGCGAGCCCGTGTGGTTCAGGTCCTCGCGCTTCAGAAGCAGCCGGACGCCGAGGCGGGCGCTGAGGTTCTTGCACTCGGTGAGCGGCGACGGGCGGCCTGCGTAGTCGCGCAGCAAGTCGTCGAGCTCGGTGCGGAAGGAGGGGTCGGCCCACGCATCGCGGAACGCGGCCTCGAGCTCCTGGCACGCGGGGACGAGAGTCTCGGGGACGAAGCGCCCGCCGAACTCGCCGAACCGTCCCTCGGCGTCAGGCTCCCCCATGAGCGAAGTCATCGGACCGTGCTCACTTGTCCCGTGCTCATTCGTCCCGTGCTCATTCGTCCTGCCAGTCGTAGGGGAGCTCGTCCGGCGCCCCGGTAGGGGGCACTTGACGACGAGCGGGCAGCCTCCATGAACGCCTTCAGCTTGCGCGGATCCTTGCGGCCCGGGCTCGCCTCGACGCCAGTCGACACGTCGACACCCCACGGACGTACGGCTTCGATCGCGACCGCGACGTTCTCGGGGGTGAGACCACCGGCGAGCATGACGCGCATGCCGAGCGGCGCGCCTTCGGCGAGCGCCCAGTCGAACACCTCGCCTGACCCCGGAGCGGGCGAGTCGACGAGGATCGCGTTGGCGCCGTAAGACGACGCCCGTTCGAGCCACGGGTCGCCCGCAGAGAACGCCTGGATCACGAACGGGACTCGCGCAGCGACGTAGCGAGTCGTCTCGGGCGTCTCGTGCCCGTGCAGCTGCGCGGCGCGCAGGCCAGCCGTGTGCACGATCTCGACCACCCGCTCCGCCGTCTCGTCGCGGAAGACGCCGACCGTCATCACCTCGGGCGGCAAACGGCGGGCGATGTCGCGCGACGACCGCAGGCGCGATCTGCCGCCGCGACGGAGCGAAGACGAACCCGACGGCATCGGCGCCGAGCGCGACCGCGAGGAGCGCGTCGTCCTCGTTGGTGATGCCGCAGATCTTGACGAACATCGAGTCGGCAGTCCTAGGCGTCGATGAGACGGCCGTGGTTGAAGTCGTCGTAGGCGGAGAGGTCGAGCAAGCCATGGCCGCAGTAGTTGAACAGGATCACCCGCTCGGACCCCTCCTCTTTTGCGGCGAGCGCCTCGTCGATCGCTGCCCGGATGCCGTGGCCGCACTCGGGCGCCGGCATCGTCCCTCGACGCGGGCGAACAGCTTCGAGGCCTCGAACACCTTTCCCTGCGGGTACGCGAGCGCCTCCATCCGCCCCGTGCGCACGAGGTGGGAGATGATCGGCGAGTCGCCGTGGTAGCGCAGCCCACCGGCGTGGATCGGCGGCGGCATGAAGTCGTGGCCGAGCGTGTACATCGGGAGCAGCGGCGTCATGCCGGCTGTGTCGCCGAAGTCGTAGTCGAAGCGCCCTTCGGTCAGGGTCGGGCACGACGCCGGCTCGACCGCGACCAAGCGCACCGAGCGGTCCTCGACGAAGGGCAGCGAGAGGCCGCCGAGGTTCGATCCGCCTCCGCACGGCGCGATGACGACGTCGGGCCGCGTCTCGCCGGCGAGGGCGAGCTGCTCCTTGGCCTCGAGGCCGATGACCGTCTGATGCAACAGCACGTGGTTGAGCACCGAGCCGAGCGAGTAGTGGCTGTCGGCGCGGCTCGCCGCGTCGCGGACCGCGTCGGAGATCGCGAGCCCGAGCGAGCCGGGCGAGTCGGGGTCGTCGACCGGTGAGGGCACGCACTCCGCCCCCACGTCTCCATCATGATCTTGCGGTACGGCTTCTGGTTGTACGACGCGCGGACCATGTACACCTTGCACTCGAGGTCGTACTGGCTGCACGCGAACGCGAGCGCCGTGCCCCACTGCCCTGCGCCGGTCTCGGTGGTGAGTCGTGCGATGCCCTCGGCCTTGTTGAAGAACGCCTGCGGCACTGCGGTGTTCGGCTTGTGCGAGCCCGCCGGCGAGACCGACTCGTCCTTGAAGTAGATGCGCGCAGGCGTGCCGAGCTCGCGCTCGAGCCGCTCGGCGCGCACGAGGGGCGTCGGCCGCCACAGCCGGAGGATGTCGAGCACCTCACCGGGGATGTCGATCCACGGCTCACCGGAGACCTCTTGGCCGATCAACGCCATCGGGAACAGGGGCGCGAGGTCGTCGGGGCCGACCGGCTCTCGCGTGCCGGGATGCAGGGGCGGGGGCACCGGCTCGTCGAGCCGCGGCATGACGTTGAACCAGGCGGTCGGCATCTTGTCGGCGGGCAGGTGGAATCGCATCGTCCCCTCACTCTCCTCGCAGGAGCCGGATCGCCGCAGATGGATCGGTTGAAGTCACGAGGTGCTCGCCGACGAGCACCGCGTCGTAGCCGGCCTCGGCGAGCGAGCGAGCGTCGTCGCTCCCCCTCACCCCGGACTCGGCGACCTTCACCACGTCCGCGGGGATCGCCGCGGCCATGCGCACGGCGCGTGCATGGTCGACCTCGAACGTGACCAGGTCTCGTTGGTTCACCCCTACCAACGTCGCGCCGACCGCGAGGGCCCGCTCGAGCTCGGGCTCGTCGTGCACCTCGACGAGCGCGTCGAGACCGACCTCGTGCGCGAGCGCGTGGAAGCGCGCGAGCTCGGAGTCGGAGAGGGCGGCCGCGATGAGCAGCACCGCGTCAGCGCCCATCGAGCGCGCGTCGCAGACATCGCGAGCGTCGACCGTGAAGTCCTTGCGCAGCACCGGCAGGTCCGTCGCGGCGCGAGCCCTGACGAGGTCGTCTGGCGACCCGCCGAATGACTTCCCGTCGGTGAGCACTGAGAGGCAAGCGGCGCCGCCCTCTGCGTAGGCCTTCGCGAGAAGCGCCGGATCGAGGTCGGTCGCGCGAGCGCTCCCTTCGACGGGGACCGCCGCTTCACCTCCGCGATGACCGACAGGCCCGGCGCTCGGAGCGCTCGCGGCGAACCCGCGTGCCGGCCCACAGGCGCGGGCGGTCTCGACGAGCGAGGCAAGGTCTCGATCGTCGCGAGCCGCTTCGCCGCGGTGCCGGGCGAGGATGTCGTCGAGGTACGTCGCCCGCGCGGCCATGGCCGCACACTACCGACGGGTGTTGTCGGCCAAGGCGTGGAGGATCGTCTTGACCTGGAACGGGGTCGAGTCGGGGTGCTGCCCCATGATGCGAGCCACCATCCCGGCGATGTGCGGCGCGGCGAAGCTGTTGCCGGTCACCTCGAGCGTGCCGCCGCCCGACCACGCGACTTCCACATCGATGCCGGGCGCGCCGAACTCGGCCGGGCCGTCCGGGTTGTACTCGAACCGCTCGGAGTTCGTGCCCGAGTGCGCGGCGACCGACACGACCGAGGCGAACTCCGACGGGAACGTCGGCATCCGCAGGTTGTTCATCGCCGACACGACGACGCAGCGCCTGAAGTACGCGAGGTCGACCAGCTCGTGGAACGTGCCGTACCACTCGCCCCGTGACGTGGACAGCGAGAGGTTCACGACGTCCATGTCGTGCTCGATCGCCCATCGCAGACCCGCCGCGAACACGCTCGCGCGACCCGTGAGCTCGGCTCCGAGCACTCGCACGCTGTACAGCTCGGCCTCGGGCGCGATGGTGCGGACGATCCCGGCGCACGCGGTGCCGTGGCCATACAGGTCCTCGTGCGGACCTTCGACGAACTTGAGGCCGTCACCGTCGACGTCATCTGGGTCGAGCTCGATCGCGACCGCGCCCGCGATCTTGCCGACCATCGGATGGCCGTCCTCGATGCCAGAGTCGACGATCCCCACCTTCACACCCGCGCCGAGCCCGTCGCCGAACGCCCACTCCCGTGTGATGGCGCCTTCGGTTCGCAGCGGATGCGCGTCGCCCAACCGCCCTCGATCGAAGGCCGCGGCCCACGCGGGTCTCATCGCCTGCGCGCTTGTCGGCGCGCGTACGCCGCGAACTCCTCGAGGATCGCGAGCGCCGCGCGGCGCTCGACCGACCCGAGCTCGGAGATCTCCCTGAAGCACGCGGCGATGTCGGCGAGCTCCGCGGTGGGACCATCGACACGATCGGCGGCGAGGCGCAACGACCGGGCGATGTCGGGATCTTCCGACTTCGACGCCTGCCCCGCTGCGAGGAGGACCATCCGGCCCATGTTCGAGAACAGCTCCGCCTGCTGAAGCGCGAGGCCCGCCTGCCGGGCGAACTTCGCGGCGAGCTCGAGTCCTTCTTCGCCGACTCGCTCGTCGCTCCAGTCGAGGACTTCCATCACACCCGACACCTCGTCGGCGGTCTCGATGGGGACCGCGAGGATCGACTTGGGCAGATAGCCGGTTGCTTCGGCCGTCTCCCGATCGAACCTCGGATCGCGCTCGACGTCGTGCACGGCGATCGCCTGACCGGACGCCACGACGTAGCCCGCGATGCCCCGCTTCACGGACAGTCGCATCCCGACGACGCTCGCCCCTGCCGTACCGGTGGCCGCTTCGAACACGAGCTCGGCAGATTCGGGATCGAACACTGCGATCGAGCACGCCCGGGCCCCAAACGCCACTTGCGCTGCTTCGCAGATGGCTTCGAGGACGTCGGCGTGGTCGATGGGTGAGAGCGCGACGCCGAGGTCAGAGCCCAGTCGGCCGAGACCCTTCAAGACGTCGCGCGGCTTGGTCACAAGGCCAGCATCGCATCACTCCGAGCCGGCTGACGGCAAGTGACACCTCCTCGGCCCGCCCCTCCGGGGGCCGAGGAGGTGCCGGACATGCCGGGGAACTGCGGCTACCGAGCGTGGTTGCTGGGGTCGGCGCCCTTGCATGGGTGTTGCGGGCGACGATGTGGCCCTGCGACGTCGGCCTGCTCGCCCTTCTTGTGGCCCTGACGTTCTTCTTGTGGCCCCGGCCCTTCTTCGTGGCCGTGGCCCGTCGACGTCGGGCTGGTCGCCCTTCTTGTGGCCCTGGCTCTTCTTGCTGGCGCTCTGTCCTTCGTGCTGCTCGGTCTTCTTGCCAACCTCGGCCATCTGGCCCCTCCCTGTGTCGGTGGCGGCCGATGCGCCGCACGTTCCCCTCGATGAAGACGATGCACCGGATGGTGCCTCCGCCTCTGTAGACAGCGTGACACGCTTCGTGTGCCATGGGGCACACCATCGAAACGAGCGCGTCGCTGCGGGCTCCGCTTCGCCACCGGCCGCTACCGCATCCTGCTGACCGGGTCGACGATCTCCTCGAGCGGCGACTGGCTCTACAACGTGGCGCTCGCGGTGTACGTCTTCGACCGCACGGGGTCCGCGGGATGGGTCGCCGCGGCGACGGTGCTGCGCCTCGTCCCCTATGTGCTCCTCGCTCCGATCGGGGGCTTGATCGCCGACCGGTTCGATCGCCGAAGGGTCCTGATCTGGTCCGATCTGCTCCGGGCTGCCGCGATGGGCGCGTTGGCGGCGACGGCAGCGGCAGACGGCCCGGTCCTCGCCGTGACCCTGCTCGCGTTCGCGACCACCGCGTTCGGCACGGCATACGGCCCGGCGATGATGGCCGTCACCCCGAGCTTGGTCGGCGAAGACGACCTCGCGGCCGCCGAACGCGCTGAACACCCTCGTCGACAACCTCACGATCGTGATCGGACCGGCGATCGGCGCCGCCCTGCTCGCGGTGACCTCGCCCGTCTTCGCGTTCTCCGTGAACGCCCTCACGTTCCTCGCGCCCGGCCCTGCTGCTCACGTTCGGCCTCAGGCGACTCAGTCCCGACGGCGACGACGAGACGGCGCCAGCGAAACGGGCGCACTGGCCTCCCACTTCCTCGCCGGCGTGCGGGAGGTCGCGCACTCCGCCGGGGCGCGCGGTCCTCGCGGGCTTCCTCCTCGGCGTCGCGTTCGTCTACGGCGCGCAGACGGTCGCCCTCGTGCTCGTGTCCGACGAGCGCCTCGGCACCGGCGCTCGCGGCTACGGCTACCTCCTCGGTGCGCTCGGAGCGGGCGGCGTCATCGCCGCGCCGCTGGTCAACCGCCTCGCGTCGGGCCGGCGCCTCGCGCCCACGTTGCTCACGGGTCTCGCGCTCGTCTGCTCTGCCCGATGGCCGTGCTGTGCGTCGTTCACACACTCGTCGTCGCCGTCGCCCTCATGGTCGTGTCGGGCGCGGGCGCATGCGTGGTCGACGTCCTCACGATCACGTTGCTCCAACGGTCGCTGCCCGACGACCTCCGAGGGCGTGTGTTCGGGCTGCTCGACTCGGCGATCGTCCTCGCCATCCTTGCCGGCTCGGTGCTCGTCCCGCCGCTCGTCGACCTCATCGGGCTCTCGGGCATGTTGATCGCGCTCGGCGTCGGCGTGACTGCCCTCGCGTTGCTCGGCGTCCGCCGCACGCTTGTCCTCGACCGCGCCGGCGCGGCCGAGCTCGACGCCGTCGCTCCGATCGTCGAGCTCCTCGCGCGCCTCCCGATCCTCGAGCTCGCGACCCGGCCGGCCATCGAGCAGCTCGCCCAAGCGGCGGTCATCGAAGAGGTGGACGCGGGGCGGGTCGTGATCGCGCAGGGAGACCCCGCCGATGACCTCTACGCGGTCTTCTCGGGTGATCTCGAGGTCGAGAAGGTGGCGCCCGACGGCGCCCGGGAGACGGTCGCGACCGTCGGTCCCGGGGGCTACTTCGGCGAGATCGGCCTCATCCACTCGGTGCCCCGCACCGCGACGGTGTCGACCGTCACGGCCGCGCGGCTCGCTCGGGTGCCCGGCGCGGCGTTCCTCGACGCGTTGTCGTCGTCGCCGGCGGCGTGGGCCCGTGCCCTCGAAGGGGCGACCACCCGCCTCGGGCGCCAGCCCGTGCAGCCGACCTGAGCTAGGCGCCCTTCCCGCCGATGGGAGTCACGAGGTGCATCTCCGGCCTCGCCGCGAGCAGCCCCGCGAGCGAGGGGCCCAACGACTTCATCGTGTCGCTCCCGCTGTGCGCACCCAACGCGTCGTTGTCGGTGTACAGCTCATAGAACCACAACACATCCTCCTCACCATTGTCGCTGTGGAGGATGTAGATGAGCGTTCCCGCTTCGGACTCGACATGGTCGAGCATCGTCTTGAACGCCGCCGAGAGCTCGTCGCGCTTTCCAGGCTGCGCGGTGAGCTTCACGATCGCACTGACCTTCGACATGGGACCCCCTGCCCGAGAGCATCAGAAGAACCGGAGACGGCGGACGATAACGTCCTTCGGCGGATGACACGAGATCAGACGATCGTCGTCGTCGAAGACGATCCGCACATCGCCGATCTGCTCGATCTCTATCTCCGTGACGCCGGATTCCGTGTGATCCAGGCTGCCGACGGCGAGCGAGGACTCGAGCTCATCCGCGACCAGCAACCCATGCTCGCGATCCTCGACGTCGGTCTGCCCGGTGCGATCGACGGCATGGAGGTGTGCCGCCGGGTTCGGAGCGGCCCCAACCCCGACCTCCCCGTCCTCATCCTCACGGCGCGGGCGGGCGAGATCGACCGCGTGCTGGGCCTCGAGCTCGGCGCCGACGACTACGTCACGAAGCCGTTCTCCCCTCGCGAGCTCGTCGCTCGCGTGCGCGCGATCCTCCGGCGCGTCGAGGACCGCGGCAAGCCCGTTGCCACGGTCCTCCACAGCGGCGGCGTCGACGTCGACCTCGGACGACGCGAAGCCCGTGTCGACGGCGCCGTCGTCGCGCTCGCCACCCGTGAGTTCGATCTCCTCGCGTTCATGGCCGAGAACGAAGGGCTCGTGCTCTCACGCCAGCAGCTGCTCGACAACGTGTGGGGCCACGGCTGGTACGGCGACGAGCGCACTGTCGACGTGCACGTTCGCCAGCTGCGCAAGAAGCTCGGTGACGCGCTGCCGCTGGCGACAGTGTGGGGCGTCGGGTACCGGCTCGGCTGATCGACCTTCGTTGAAGCGCCGCCTCACGTTCGCGATCATCGGCACCGTCGTCGTCACGCTCGTCCTCGCGGGCCTCATGACGCTCGCCTTCGCGGCGTTCGAGGCGCGCCGTTCGACCGAGCGCGACCTGCGCGGGCAAGTGACCGACGTGGCGGACGGGCTCCGCGAGCTCTCGTCGCCGGCAAGCGACAACGCCGGTCCCGTGCTCGCAGCCGCGCGGCAGCAAGCGGTGCTCCGCGCCCTCCGGCGCACCCTGCGCCTCGAGGGAGCCGCGCTGATGGTGTTCGGCCCCGGCGGCAACACGACCGATGCACCGCCGGCTGGCGTGTCGACCGCCGATCTCGACCTCGCTCGACTGCGAGACGAACCCGGCCTCGTCGTGAGCGGCAACCACGGATCGCTCGTGTACGCAGCGACCTCGGTCGTCGACGCACGGCGGGGCTCGGCGGTGCTGGTGCTCACGGAGAGCTCGAGCCTCGACCTCGGGCCCACCGTGCGCTGGTTCCTGCTCGCGTCGGCGGCCACGGTCCTGCTCGGCGCGTTGGTCGCCGCCCGATTGAGCAAGCGGCTGACACAGCCACTGCGAGAGGCGGACGTCGCCACGCAGCGGATCGCTTCGGGCGACCTGAGCGCACGCGTGCCGGTGCCCCAGGGGGACGACGAGGTCGCCGACCTCGCCCGCTCGATCAACTCGATGGCGGGCGCGCTCGAACGTTCGAAGGGCCTCGAGCAGCAGTTCCTGCTGTCCGTCTCGCACGACCTGCGCACGCCGCTCACCTCGATCCGCGGCTACGCAGAGGCGATCGCCGACGGCACGACGCGCGACCCGGCGGCCGCGGGCGAGGTGATCCTCGCTGAGTCGCGCCGGCTCGAACGCCTGGTCCGTGACCTTCTCGACCTCGCCCGGCTCGAGTCGAGGCAGTTCACGCTCGATCAGCGGCCCGTCGACCTCGTGGACGTCGCCACCGCCACGGTCGATGGCTTTCGGCCCGACGCTGAGACGAACCACCTCGCGCTCACTGTGTCGGGCACGCACCGAGGCCATCCTCGTGCAGGCCGACCCCGATCGGCTCGCGCAGGTCGTCGCGAACCTCGTCGACAACGCGCTCAAGTTCGCCCGCACCTCCGTGGTCGTCGGGGCTTCGCGATCGGGCAGCGACGCGCTGCTTGTCGTCGACGACGACGGCCCGGGCATCGCGACGGAGGATCTCCCCCACGTCTTCGAGCGGCTCTACGTGTCGCGCCACGAACCCGTGCGCAGGGAGACCGGATCGGGGCTCGGCCTCGCGATCGTCCGTGAGCTCGTCGAGGCGATGGGCGGCTCGGTCGCCGCGCGAGCGCGCGCCGAGCGGCGGCGCCCGCATGCTCGTGCGGTTGCCGACCGTCTGACCCCCGACTCCCGTTCGCAGGCAGGGCGGGACTAGCCCGGCGGCGGCGGTCACGTGGGCGACGAGCTCGGCGTGGTCTGCCCGCACGACGACGGCGGCCGGAGGCTCGACCGACCGGGCGAGGATCGCGAGCGCGATCGTGCCGCCGTCGTCGGTCACCACGCTCGTGAGCGACCCGACCTCGCGGCCGTCGTGCTCGACCGGCGCCCCGACGGGCGCGTCGCCGTCGACCTGCACCAGCCGGAGATGTCGGGGGACGTTGCCACCCCGCGAGTCGATTCTCGCCACGAGCTCCTGGCCGGTGTAGCAACCCTTCGTGAAGCTCACCGAGCGATCGTTCACGCCGAGCTCGCCCGGGATCGTGGAGGTGGTGATCTCGCTGCCCATCGCGGGCACGCCGGCCCTGATTCGCGCCCGCTCGTAGTCATCGAGCGAGCCCGCGCGTCCGAAGTCGACCGCGGGGTCGGGGCCGACGACGTCGACCGCTTCGATGCCCGGCCACTCCGCAGCGAGGCCGTCGACGGCAGCCGCGCCGTCACCGCGGACAGCCACGCACTGCCACTCGAGCGGGGCGATGTCGACCTTCACTCTCAGCTTGAAGCGGTTGAGCCGCGCGATCACGGCCTCGCCGAAGCCACTTTCGACGTCGAGCACGTACTCATCGTCGCCGTGCGTCGACACGCGCACCCACGCATCGACCTTGCCCTGTGGTTGCAGGAGGAACGACCATGCGGAACCTCGGGTGCGCACGGCCTCGATGTCCTGGCTGATCTGGCCCTGCAGGAACGTCGCTGCATCCGGCCCCGAGACCCGGACGAAGTCACGCGGCACGCGCACCCAGAACAGGTCAGCCATCGCCGTGGCTCATCCGCCGGGCGGCCGGCACGGCCGCGAGGAGCGCCTTCGCCTTGTTCCAGCACTCCTCGTCCTCGGCCGCGGGATCGCTGTCGGCCACGATGCCGGCGCCCGCCTGCACCGATGCGCCGTTCGGGCCGACGAACATCGTGCGGATCGCGATCGCGGTGTCGAGGTTGCCCGAGAAGTCGAGGTAGCCGATCACGCCCGCATAGCCACAGCGCTTGCTGGGCTCGAGCTCGTCGATGATCTCCATGGCCCTCACCTTCGGCGCGCCCGAGACAGTGCCCGCGGGGAGCGTCGCCCGCAGCACGTCGACGGGCCCGAGGCCGTCACGCAGCTCGCCCGACACCTGCGAGGTGAGGTGCATCACGTGGCTGTAGCGCTCGAGCACCATCATCTCGTCCACCTGCTCGGTGCCGAACCGCACCACGCGGCCCACGTCGTTGCGAGCGAGGTCGACGAGCATCACGTGCTCCGCGATCTCCTTCGGGTGCTCGCGGAGCTCGGCCCCGAGCCGCCGATCGTCGTCGTCGGTCTCGCCGCGGCGCCGCGTGCCCGCGATCGGCCGCGAGATGACACGGCCGCCGAGGAGCTGCACCATCGGCTCGGGCGATGACCCGACGATCGTCACTTCGGGATGGCGCACGAAGTACATGTACGGGCTCGGGTTCACCTGCCTGAGCACGCGGTAGACGTCGAACGGGTCGGCCTGCAGGTCGAGGTCGAAGCGCTGCGCGAGGACCACTTGGAAGATGTCCCCCGCGAGGATGTGCTCCTTCGCGACCTCGACCGCGCGCTGGTAGCTGTCGTGACCCATCGTCGACGTCACCGTCGGCAGAGGGTCGGACGGATCGGGAGGTGGCACAGGCGTGTACGCGAGCGGCGATCCGAGGTCGCGCGCCGCTTCGTGGATGCGTGCGATCGCGGCGTCGTACGCGGCGTCGATCTCGGCGGACGACTTCGACCCGCCCACCGGCACGCTCTCGACCAACGAGACGCGCTGTCGCCAGTGGTCGAACGCGGCCAGGCTGCCGATCACCGACAGCACCGCATCGGGATGGCCGAGGTCGTCACGCGGCACGCAGGGCAGGTGCTCGACCTCTCGTACGACGTCGTACCCGAGGTAGCCGACGAGCCCGCCGTGCAACGGTGGCAGATCGGGCATCCGGGGCGACCGGTAGGCGGCGAGCACTCCCTCGATCGCGCGGAGCACGCCCTCGTCGCGAGGCACTTCAGCAGCGAGCTCGCCCGTCACCTCGATGTGGCCATCTCGTGCGACGAGCGTCGCCGTCGGTCGCCTGCCGACGAACGAGAACCGGCTCCAGCGCTCGGCATGCTCGACCGACTCGAGCACGAAGCCCGGGCCGTCGCCGACGAGCTTCGCGAACGCGGCGACCGGCGTCTCGAGGTCGGCGAGCAGCTCGGTCCAGACCGGGACGACCGTGTAGTCGCGCGCGAGCCGGTGGAACTCGGCGCGGTCGGGACGGATGTTCACCCGAACGAGCGGTAGAAGCAGGAGCGTTCACCGGTGTGACACGCGCCCGCGCCCTCCTGCTCGACCACGAAGAGCAGCGTGTCGCCGTCGCAGTCGTAGTACGCCTCGCGCACCCACTGGCGGTCGCCGGACGTGTCGCCCTTGCGCCAGCGCTCTTGCCGCGAGCGGCTGTAGAACACCGTTCGACCCGATTCGAGCGTCTCGTGCACGGTCTCTGCGTTCATCCACCCCATCATCAGCACCTGATGCGACGCCGCGTCTTGGATGATCGCGGGCACGAGGCCGTCGGCGTTGTACCGGACCGTCGCGAGCTGCTCGTCAGTGGGGTCGATGCGGGTGCCGGTGGGCATGCCCACATCGTAGGGGTCACACGAAGTGAGACGTCACAGATAGAGACCCGTGCTGCTGATATCGAGCCGTGAAGCCGCGACCGCGTGGATGTCTCGCTCGCGCAGGATCAAGTAGTCGTCACCGCGCACCTCGACCTCGTAGCGATCCTCGGGACTGAAGAGCACCTGGTCGCCGATCTCGATCGTGCGCACGTTCGCGCCGGCAGCCACCACTTCGGCCCAGACGAGCCGCTTCGCGACCTGCGCGGTCGCAGGGATGAGGATGCCACCCGAGCTGCGACGCTCACCTTCCTCGGTGGGGATCTTCACCAGCACGCGGTCGTTCAGCATCTTGATCGGGAGCTTCGCGTCACCCGGGACCGCAGTCATCACGAGGACGGTACCGTCTCGCGTCATGGCCCGCGAAACGACGATGCTCGACACCGCGGACGCGATCACGCTCGAAGCGGAGATCGACGTGCCCCTCGATCGCTGGGCCGGCGTCGTGCTGGCGCATCCCCACCCGACCTTCGGCGGCAACATGCATGCGACCGTCACCGACGCGCTGTTCGACGCGTTGCCGAGGCACGGCATCGCGACGGTGCGGTTCAACTTTCGAGGCGTCGGCGCCTCAGGCGGCGAGCACGACGACGGCCTGGGCGAGCGGCTCGACATCGTCGCCGCGATCGAGCTGCTCGCGATGTTCGTGGACGAGCCGATCGTCCTCGCGGGCTACTCGTTCGGTGCCGACGTCTCGCTGTGCGTCGCCGACACGCGCCTCGCCGGCTGGTACGCGGTCGCGCCGCCGCTGCGCACCGTGGACGTCCGCGACTTCGTCGCTGCGAACGACCCCCGACCGAAGCGCCTCGCGGTCGCGGAGCACGATCAGTTCAACCCACCGGACAGCGCGCGAGCCACGACAGCGGGCTGGCGCAACACCGAGCTCACGGTCATCCCGGGCGGCGATCACTTCCTCAGCGGGCGGCTCGCGCTCGTCGCCGAGGGCTGCGTCGAGTTCGTGCGGGCCCTCAGCTGAGATCCCGTCGCCGGCCTCCGCTTCGCTTCGGGCGGCTCCTTCTCGCTTCGCTCGACACATCGGTGCTTCGCACACCCGGGCGCCGCACTGCGCCGCCCATCTCAGCTGACGGTGACCTGCGTCGTGAAGTCCGGCGGATACGGCGCAGTCACGGTGCGTGCGGTCAGCGTGTAGTCACCCGGCGGGACCGTCAACGGATTGGTCTCCGCGAGCTGGATCGTGAACGCCTCGCCGGCGTTGAGCGTCTGGCACCGGAGCACCTGGCTGAACGCACGGCTCGCCTGCCAGTCGTAGACCTGCTTGTCACCCTGGCTCAGCAAGACGTCCGCCTGCTGGCTCGAGGCGAAGACCAGCGGCACGGGGCCTTCGGTGACATTGGTGATGGTGATCTTGAAGGTCGCGGGCTTGCCCGACACGAGCGAACCGACGGGCTCGGCGTCGACCTTCAGCGACGAAGGGTCGATCGTCGCGATGTTCGGCGGCGGGCAGGTGAGGTCTCCCGGCAGCTTGGCCGACGGCCGGGCCTCCGTTGGGGGCCGGCGCCGCGTTGCTCGAGTCGTCCCCGCCGCACGCAGCAGCGGTCAGTGCCAACGCGGCGACGACGCCGAGCAGCGCCACCCGTCGCAGCCCGCTCATGCCGCCACCGGCCGCACCGTGATTCCCCGCGACGCGAGCACCTGCTTGGCCTCCGCGATCGTGTGCTCGCCGAAGTGGAAGATCGACGCCGCGAGCACCGCGTCGGCGCCGCCCTCGAGCACACCGTCGACGAGGTGGTCGAGGGTGCCGACCCCACCGCTCGCGATGACCGGAACGTTCACTGCGTCGGTCACCGCGCGCGTGAGCGCGAGGTCGAAGCCCTCGCGGGTGCCGTCTCGATCCATCGACGTGAGCATGATCTCACCGGCGCCTCGGCGCACCACTTCTTCGACCCATGCGACGGCGTCGAGGCCCGTCGGAGTGCGACCGCCGTGCACGTAGACCTCCCACGAGCCTTGCTGGCCTTCACGCGCCCTGGCGTCGACCGCACACACGACGCACTGCGCGCCGAACTCGGTCGCGATCGCGGTGATCAGGTCGGGCTGCTCGACCGCCGCAGTGTTCACCGACACCTTGTCGGCGCCCGCTCGCAGGAGCCTCCGAGCGTCGTCTACCGACCGCACGCCGCCACCGACGGTGAAGGGGATGAACACAGTCTCGGCGGTGCGCCGAGCGACCTCGACCATCGTCTCGCGCCCATCGGACGAAGCAGTGATGTCGAGGAAGATGACCTCGTCCGCGCCTTCTCGGTCGTATCGAGCAGCGAGCTCGACGGGATCACCGGCGTCGCGCAAGCCCACGAAGTTCACGCCCTTCACCACGCGGCCGGCGTCGACGTCGAGGCACGGGATCACCCTGGTCGTCCGCATCGGCGAGTGAACCTACAGGCCGGCCGCGGCCGCCAAGGCGTCACCCAAGGCGATTCGACCCTCGTAGAGCGCGCGGCCGACGATCGCGCCCGCGAGCCGTCGCCCGTTGACCTCGAGGCGCGCGAGCGCGGCGAGCTCAGCGGCCTCGCCGACCCCTCCCGACGCGATCACGGCCAGCGTGGTCCGGTCGAGCACCTGTGCGAGCCCCTCGAGATCGGGGCCCGCGAACGTGCCGTCACGAGAGATGTCGGTGACGATGACCGCTTCGACGCCCACATCGGCGAACCGCGGGAGCACGTCGAGCAACCCTTCGCCCGAGCCTTCGAGCCACCCCCGCAGCGCCACCTCGCCCTGCCACGCGTCGAGTCCCACCGCGACGGGTTGGCGCGCCGCGACCCGCGCCACGAGCGCAGGGTCCTCGAGCGCGGCGGTGCCGATGACGACACGAGCGACACCCGCGTCCGCGAGCGCTGCCGCCGCGTCGTCGGTGCGCACTCCGCCGCTGGCCTGGACCCGCGCCCGCCCCGAAACGGCCTCGGCGATCGTGCCGACCACGGGACGATTCACTGGCTCGCCGCTGCGGGCCGCATCGAGGTCGACGACGTGGATCCAGCGGGCGCCCGCGTCGGCGAACGCGGTCGCCGCGGTGACCGCGTCGACCTCGTACACGGTCTCGCGCGCGTAGTCACCCTGGTAGAGCCGCACCACCTGGCCCGCCCGCAGATCGATGGACGGATAGAGGTCCATCGCGTCGCCTACCCGCGCGCCCGCTCGACGAAGTTCGAGAGGAGGCGGAGGCCCGCGGTGCTCGACTTCTCGGGGTGGAACTGGGTCGCGAAGACGTTCCGAGATTCGACGGCAGCGACGACGGCGCCGCCGTAGTCGCACGTGGCGACGACCGCTTCGGGATCGTCAGGCGTCGGCACGTACGAGTGCACGAAGTACACCCACGCCTTGTCTTCGAGGCCCGCGAGCATCGGGGTCTGGCGCACGACGTCGAGCACGTTCCACTGCATCTGCGGATGCTTGACCCCGTCTGGCAGCGCGTGGATCGCACCGGGCACGATGCCGAGGCCGCGCGCGGCGGGGTCTTCGTCCGAGCGGTCGAACAGCAGCTGCATCCCGACGCAGATCCCGAGGAACGGCCGGCCCGAGGCGGCGGCATCGAGCGCCGCGGGCTCGAGCTTCGAGCTCCGCAGCGCCTCCATGCAGCGACCGAACGCGCCGACGCCCGGGAGCACGACGGCGTCGGCCCTGTCGATCAGCGCTCGATCGTCCGTGAGCCGCGCGTCGGCACCGACGCGCTCGAGGCCCTTCTGCGCGGATCGGAGGTTGCCGATGCCGTAGTCGAGGACGGCGATCAACGGCCGGTCGGGCGCCGTCACAGGGCGCCCTTTGTCGACGGGATCGCATCGCCCTCGACCCGCACCGCGTCGCGCAGGCAACGAGCCACGCCTTTGAACGTCGCTTCGACGACGTGGTGGGTGTTGCGACCCGCTCTCTTCTGCACGTGCAGCGTGATGGCGGCCGCAGTCGCAAACGACTGGAAGAAGTGCTCGGCGAGCTCGGGGTTGAACGGCGGGTCTCCGAGTGGAAGCACCTCACCGAACGGAACGTCGTACACGACGAACGGCCGGCCCGACAGATCGAGCGCGACCTCGACGAGCGCCTCGTCGAGCGGATACAGGCCACTCGCGAACCGGCGCACCCCGACCTTGTCGCCCAGCGCGTCGCGCAGGGCCTCGCCGATCGTGATGGCGACGTCCTCGACCGTGTGATGGCTGTCGACCTCGAGGTCACCGGTCGCCTGCACCGTGAGGTCGAAGCCGCCGTGGCGACCGAGCTGATCGAGCATGTGGTCGAAGAACGGGAGCCCCGTGCTCACCTCGGTGCGGCCAGTGCCGTCGACGTCGAGCTCGACCGCGATCGACGTCTCGCGCGTCTGGCGCGAGCGTGCGGCCTGTCGAGTGCGCGCCGTCGTCACGCCACCACCTCCGCGAGCGCCTTCAGGAAGCGATCGTTCTCGTCCGCGGTGCCGATCGTGACCCGGAGGCAGTCGTCGAGACGGGGCCACGACGCGCAGTTGCGGATGAGCACCGACCGGTCGAGCAGCCCTTGCCAGATCGCGTCGCCCGAGCGCGCCTCGCCGAGGCGCTCGAACCGGAAGAGGACGAAGTTCGCGCCTGACGGCCACACGTGCGCGCCGAGATCACACAGCCCTTCGACGATGCGCTCGCGCTCGGCAACGACGCGGGCGATGCGATCCTCCATCTCGTCCACGAACGTCAGTGCGAGCACGCCGGCGATCTGCTTCGCCGTGTCGAGGTGGTACGGCAGCACGACCTTCTCGAGCTCGGCGACGAGCCAGGACGGCCCGACGAGGTAGCCGAGCCGAGCGGCCGCCATCGACCACGTCTTCGAGAACGTGCGGGTGACGACGAGCGGGATGTCCTCGTCCACGAGCGTCAACGCGGACCACGGCGCGAACTGACCGTACGCCTCGTCCACCACGACCAGCCCGGGCGCCCACGACGCGACGGCGCGCACTGTCGCTTCGGTCTCGACCATCCCGGTCGGGTTGTTCGGGGAGCACAGGAACGTGATCGCCGGGCCCGCGTGCGCGATCGCCTGTTCCGCGACATCGAGATCGAGCTCGAACTCGGAAGTGCGCTCGGACTCGACGACCTCTGTCGCAGTCAGGCGCGCGATGTGCGAGTGCAGCTGGTAGGTGGGCTCGAACGTGAGCACCGCTCGCCCCGGCCCGCCGTACGCGAGGAGCAGGGTCTGCAACACCTCGTTCGACCCGTTGGCCGCGAAGACCTGATCGGGGGCAACCGAGTGAAGGTCGGCGATGGCACCCCGCAGCGCGGCTGGCGGCGCGGTCGGGGTAGCGATGCCAGTCGACGCGGCTGAGCTCGGCCGCGAACGCGTCTCTCCACGCGGCAGGCGGCGGTTCGGGCGACTCGTTCGTGTTGAGGCGCACCTCCACGTCGACTTGGGGCGAGTGGTATCCCTCGAGCGCGCGGAGGTCGTCTCTCACGCGGGGCACGGCTCATCGCGGCACCGTCATCTCGGCGCCTCGGTCGTGCGGATGCGCACCGACGCCGCGTGCGCAGCGAGGCCCTCGGCTTCGGCGAGAGCGGCGACGTGGGGCGCGACCTTGCCGAGCGCAGCCTCGTCGAGCGAGACGACATGCACCTGCTTGGTGAAGTCCGCGACTGTCAGCGCCTGACCGAACCGCGCGGAGCCGAACGTGGGCAGCACGTGGCTGGGGCCGGCGATGTAGTCACCGACCGAAGCAGGAGCCCAGGGTCCGCAGAACACCGCACCCGCGTGGCGCACCCACGGCACGAGCGCGTCGGGGTCGGCGCACATGAGCTCGAGGTGCTCGGGTGCGATCGCGTTCGCGACCGCCATCGCCTGCTCGGGGCCGTCGACGAGCACGACGTAGCCGCCTTCCGCGAGCGTCGCCTCGATGTCGTCGCGGCGGGGCGCACGCTCGACGAGGCGGTCGATCGCCGCATTGATGGCGTGTGCGGCCGCATCTGACCAGGTGACGAGCCATGCGAGCCCGTGAGGACCGTGCTCGGCCTGCACCACGACGTCGATCGCGGCGCTCTCGACCGGGGTGGTGTCGTCCGCCACGACCACGACTTCTGACGGTCCGGCGAACGCTGAGGGGATGCCGACGAGACCCTCCCCCGCGAGCTCGCGCTTCGCGACCGCGACGTAGATGTTCCCCGGCCCGACGATGACGTCGACCGGCACGATCGTCTCGGTGCCGTACGCCATCGCGGCGACTGCTTGCGCGCCACCGATCGCGTAGACCTCGTCGACTTCCGCGATCGCCGCCGCGGCGAGCGTCGCCTGGGGCACCTTGCCGGTCGCGCGATCGGGTGGCACGCACAACGCGATGGACTGCACTCCCGCGACGCGAGCGGGGATCGCTGTCATCAGCACCGTCGACGGATAGATCGCGCGCCCGCCTGGCACGTAGCAACCTGCGCGGTCGACCGGCACCGGGATCGTGCGCACGACGATGCCATCGCGCTCGTAGATCGCTTCGCTGCGGAGCTCGCTCGCGTGGAAGTCCGCGATGCCCTCGGCCGCGCGCTCGAGCGCGTCTCGCAACGGCGCGGGCACACCTTCGCGCGCAGCGCGCAGCTCATCGCTCGGCACCCGCAGGTCGTCGAGCACGACCCCGTCGAATCGCTCGGTGAGCTCTCGCAACGCAACGTCACCGCGAGCCTTTACGTCCCTGAGGATCGCGCGCACCGCGTCGACCGGTGGGTCACCGGCGATCGTCGGCCGCGGCAGCCGCGCGCGAAGGTCGCCGGTGAAGCCGCGGAGGTCGAGAACGGAGAGCATGGCTGCTCACAGCGTACTGGCGGCCTCTCGACGTCCCGAGAGGAGATTCGGTGCGGAGTTCCGCGAGACTGAGCACGTGCCTGCCGACGCGAGCGCGGATCGTGCCGAGCTCTCTGCCCTCACGACCGCTGTCGAAGAGCTGACCAAGCGCATCACGCTGATCATCGACCGGTACTCCGGCGGCGCGCGCGACGACGTGCTCGCCGCGCTCGAAGGCGCCGAGCGCGCGCTGGTCCAAGCGTCTCGGAGGCTCGACGTCGCGACCCGCGCGCTCAAGCGCTGAGCACACTTGGCCCAAAATGCGGAGACGGCCCCCGAAGGGGCCGTCTCACGCAGCGACGCCAGGCGGCGGATCCCGGCATCGCCACTAACCAGGTGGCGGGAACCTGGTTGAGACTTTGACACTACTGGATTGCCCCGATCCCGCAACCCCTCCCCGTGGACGCGCGCAGTGACGCGACCGGCATCTGTGCTGCTCAGCGGGACACTTTCACTGAGGAGGCGGGGCAGAAGTCGTTGAGCACACAATCGGCACATCGGGGGTTGCGCGCGATGCACACCGCCCGGCCGTGGAGGATCAGTCGGAGGCTGAACGTCCCTCGCTTCGCCGGCGGGATCATCGCGTTGAGCTCGCGCTCGACCTTGACCGGATCGGTCTGGGTGGTGAGGCCGAGCCGGCGGGACAGACGGAGCACATGCGTGTCGACGGGGAGGCCCGGCAAGTCGAGCGCCACGCTTCGCACGACGTTCGCGGTCTTGCGGCCGACACCGGGGACCGTCACGAGGTCCTCCATCGCTCCTGGCACCTCGCTGTCGAAACGCTCGACGAGGGCCGACGCCATCCCCATGAGGCTCTTGGCCTTGTTGTGGAAGAAGCCGGTCGGTCGGATGATCTCCTCGAGCTCGGCGGGGTCGGCGACCGCGAGCGCCTCGGGCGTCGGGTAGCGGCGGAAGAGGCCGGGCGTGACCATGTTCACCCGTTGGTCGGTGCATTGCGCGGACAGGATCGTCGCCGCGAGGAGCTCGAAGGGACTCTCGAAGTCGAGCGCACACACCGCGTCGGGATACTCCTCGGCGAGGCGCCGCTCGGTCTCGAGCGCTCTTCCCTTCGGAGTTCGGGGCCGGCCCATCGCGGACGAGGGTATCGACCCCATAGCCTCGGACCGTGAGGTCGATCGACATCGAGCGGCGTGTCGATGGCGAAGACGCGTTGGTCGTGTGCGCGCGAGACGACGTCGGCAACCTCCTCGCGAAGGCGCACGCGGAGCGAGGCAACGACACGTGGAGCGTGAGGGTCGATGTCGAGCCCGGGGTGCACGACCGCCGAGCGGTCCTTTCGACTGTGGTCGCGGCTGCTCTCGACATGACCGAGTCGCACGGCGGTGGCGCGGTCCACTGGTGGTCGGACGATGCCGGCGCGGCCGAGCGTGCGGTCGCCGCCGAACACGGCCTGCGCGAGGAGCGCCAGCTGTTCCAGATGCGTCGTCCGCTCCCGGTCGAGCCTGAGCTCGCGGTCGCCGCCGACGGGCTCGCGCTGCGGACATTCGTCGTCGGCCAAGACGAGGACGAGTGGCTTCGCGTGAACAACCGGGCGTTCGCCACCCACCCTGAGCAAGGTGCGTGGACCCGGGACGACATCGCCGAACGCGAGGCCGAGCCCTGGTTCGACCCGAAGGGCTTCCTGCTCCACGACCTCGACGGGGCGCTCGCGGCGTTCTGCTGGACCAAGGTGCACCCCGACCACGTCCCCTCCGATGGGCGAGATCTTCGTGATCGCCGTCGACCCGGCGTTCCACGGCCGAGGCCTCGGCCGGGCCATGACCGTGGCGGGCCTCCAGTCGCTCCACCAGCGTGGGATCGAGCGTCGGGATGCTGTACGTCGACGCTGCGAACGTGGCCGCGGTGAGCCTGTACTACGACCTCGGGTTCACCCTGCACCACGTGCAGCGCGCCTTCGTGCTCGACCCCGCTCCCTGAGCCCGTCAGGTCCCGAGCAACACGCCGACGCCGTAGGTGACGCTCGCCGCGACGGTCGCGATCACCACCTGCCGCGTGGCCGAGAAGAGGACCGATCGGCCGGTGAACCGGGCGAGGAGCCCGCCGACGATCGCGGCCGCGATGGCCGGCAAGGACGACCGAGGCGATCTTCGCGTGCGTCCCCGACCCGAAGAGCCAGGGCACGAGCGGGATGAACGCGCCGAGACAGAAGGCCAGGAACGACGACCCCGCCGCAGCCCACGGCGACCCGAGCGAGCCGGGGTCGATGCCGAGCTCGTCACGAGCGTGGGCCTCGAGCGCGCGTCTCCGGATCCTTCATCATCTCCGCGGCGACCTCGCGCGCGGTGTCGGGATCGACGCCGCGCGCCATGTAGATGTGCGCGAGCTCGACGGTCTCGGCGTGCGGGTGGCGTGCGAGCTCACGGCGCTCGATGGCGAGCTCGCGCTCGAGCAGCTCGCGCTGCGCCTTCATCGACACGTACTCACCTGCCGCCATCGAGAACGCACCCGGCGACGAGACCGGCGACCCCTGCGGTCCGCACGATCGCCGCCGACGTGCCCGCTCCGGCGACGCCGAGGATGAGCGACACGTTGGACACGAGGCCGTCGCTGACGCCGAACACGGTGGCCCGCGCGACCCCGCCGGTGACGCTGCGATGGTCGTGCTCGACGGGAGGCGCCAGCTCCGACGGCGCCGGCACCTCTGGACTCGGCACGTCAGTCACGGAGCGACCGTACCCCCGTAGCCTCTGGGACGTGCCCAGTCGCTACGACGTCACGCGGTCCGCGCTCGCCACCCAGCTGGAGGGCGAGCCGCGGTATCGCGTCGATCAGGTGTGGGCGGGCCTCTACGACCAGATGGTCGGATCCGGTCGAGATGACGACGTTGCCCAAGGCGCTGCGCGCACGGCTCGACCGCGAGCTGCCCTCCGCGCTCGAGCTCCTCGCCGAGTCGGTGAGCGACAAGGGCACGACCATCAAGTGGCTGTGGGGGCTCGAGGGCGGCGCGCGCGTCGAGACCGTGCTGATGCTCTACCCCGACCGCGCCACGGTCTGCGTGTCGAGCCAGGCGGGCTGCGCGATGGGGTGCGGCTTCTGCGCCACCGGGCAAGCCGGGTTCGAACGGCACCTCACGACCGGCGAGATCGTCGAGCAGGTCGTGCGGGCGACGCAGCGGGCGCGGGCGACCGGTCGCCGGGTCTCGAACGTCGTGTTCATGGGGATGGGCGAGCCGCTCGCCAACTACGACCGCACCTGGCAGTCCGTCGAACGCATGCACGACGACCTCGGCCTCTCGGCCCGCCACCTCACGGTCTCGACCGTCGGGCATCATGCCGGGCATCCGCCGCCTCGCCGGCGAACGGCTGCCGGTGAACCTGGCCGTGTCGCTCCACGCCGCGAACGACGAGCTGCGCAACGAGCTCGTGCCCGATCAACCGCCGCTATCCCCTCGACGAAGTGGTCGCCGCGTGCCGAGTGTAGATCGCGGCGAACAACCGCCGCCTGTCGTTCGAGTGGGCGCTGATCGACGGGGTGAACGACCGCACGCGCGACGCAAGCGAGCTCGCGCTGCTCGCGCGCCCGCTCCGCGCGCACGTGAACCTGATCCCGCTGAACCCGACGCCGGGCTGGCCGACCCGCGGCACGCCGAGGGCGAAGGTGCGTCGCGTTCCGCGATCAGCTGAAGGCGCTCGGCGTGAACGCCACCGTGCGCGCCAACCGCGGCACCGACATCGACGCCGCGTGCGGTCAGCTCGCCGCGTCGGCGTCGGGGCTCAGCCGACCTGTGACGTTCGTCCGGCCCAGTACGGCGCGCGCAGCTCGCGCTTGAGGATCTTGCCGGAGCCCGTGCGGGGCAGCTCGTCCATGAACGACACGCTGCGCGGCACCTTGTAGCTGGCGAGGTGCTCACGCGCGATGCGCCATCACGTCTGCGTCGCTCAGCGAGTCCGGCCGGGTGCACCACGACGACGGCGTGCACCGACTCGCCCCACTCTTCGGAGGGGACGCCGAAGACCGCCGCGTCGTAGATGTTCGGATGCTGCTCGAGCGCCGCTTCGATCTCGGCCGGATAGATGTTCATCCCGCCCGAGATGATCATGTCCTTCTTGCGGTCGCAGATGTAGAAGTAGCCCTCGTCGTCGCGGTACGCGACGTCGCCGACCGTGTGGTACTCGCCCCGCATGTCGTCCTCGATACTTGTCGTGCTGCTTGTAGTAGTCGGCGAACACGGCGGCCGACCGCAGGTAGAGCTCGCCGGGATGGTCAGGGCCGGTGCCCGTGACCGGGTTGCCGTCGTCGTCGAAGAGCACGATCTCGACGCCCGGCGCGGCCTTGCCGCACGAGCCCGGCTTGCGCAGCTGGTCCTTCGGCTCGAGCACGGTGTTCACGCCGAGCTCGGTCGATCCGTAGACCTCGAACAGCGAGTCGGACGGGAAGTCCTCGAGGTACATCTGCTTCAGCGCGAACGACCACGGCGCCGCGTTGGCGATCATGACGCGCATCGAGCTGTGGTCGTACTTCGCCTTCACGTCGGCGGGCAGGCTGCAGATCATCCGGATCGGCGTCGGCGCGGAGAAGGTCGACGTGACCTTGTAGGTGTCGACGAGGCGCAGCCAGTCGTCCGGATCGAACTTGCGCTGGACGACCACGGTGTTCCCGAGCGTCTGCGCGACCCCCATGAAGCCGCCGGGACCCGAGTGGTACAGCGGCCCCGTCGTGAGGTACACGTCGTCCGGGCGGTAGCCGATGAGCCCGAGCAGCGCGGCGCCCTGCTGCGGGTCGCCCGCGCTGGTGCGCAACGCCCCCTTCGGCTTGCCCGTCGTCCCCGACGTGTAGATCATCGTCGCGCCCGGCTCGCCGGTGTCGGGCGGGACCGGATCAGTCGGTCGACGCGGCGTCGATCAGCGGATCGACCGCGGTCATGCCGTCGAGCGCGGGACCGTCGAACACCAGGACGTGCTGGACCTTCGGGATCTCCGAGCGGATCTGCTCGAAGAGCGGCGCGAACTCCGCATCGACGTACACGATCGTCGCGTCGCAGTGGTCGGTGACGTACGCCGCCTCCTCGGGTGACAGCCGGTAGTTCAGCGGCACCGCGGTCGCGCCGACCTTGCGGGCCGCGTTCACCATGACGACGATGCCGGGCGAGTTCTGCCCGCACCAGACCACCTTGCGGCCCGGGCCGGCGCCCAACCCGACGAGCACGTTCCCGAGCTGGTTGGCCCGCGCCTCGAGCTCCGCGAACGTCCACTTCAGGATCGTCCCGTCGGGCCGGTCGTCGACGACGGCGAGCTTGTCGGGAGTGGCTTGTGCGTAGAGGCTGAGGAAGTCGGGCATGGCCGCGCAGTCTGTCAGAACTCGCCTGCCCCGCCGTCAACGGCGCTCGACCCCGAGCACTTGCAGCCACGGCCGCTCTTCCGGGCGCGAGCCCAAGTGCCCGCCAGTGACGGCTAGCGCCGACTCGCAGCCTGGGTCCGCTGTTCGGCGTCCAGGCTGCAAGTGCGACCACGTCCTAGCGGACGAGGACGGTCACGCGTCGGTCGCGCGGATCGCCGAGACGAGGCGCTGGCCGGCGGCGACCGTCGTGCCGGGCCAGAGGACGCTGCGCTCGACGGTGCCGTCGACCGTCGCGCCGGCACCGATCACAGACGCTCCCCCGCTGACCCACAGGTTCGCGGCGAGGTAGGAGCGGGCCGTCCCGCAGTCGAACCATGCGACGGCGCCGAGATCGACGACCTCGAGCTCGCCCGATGCGGCGGCCGGCTGCCACGACGTGCGGTAGAGGCCGCTCGGCGTGTCGTCCAACGCTCGGATCGCGGCCCACGGCATGAGCGCGCCACAGAGCCGCATCGCGGGGTCGAGCGTCGCGCTGCCCGCGGCCAGCAGGCGCACGCGCTCACGGTCCCACGAGGCCACGGCGGCGCCGAACGCAGCGTCGGTGACCAGGTCGGCGTTGACCACGACGGCGTCGCGCCCGTCGAGCCAGCCCCGGAGGCGGCCGAGCGCGCCCGCCGTGCCGAGGAGGAGGTCCTCGACCGACACGTGCACGCGACCAGCGAGGTGGTCCTCCAGCTGCTCCCGGCCGTGGTGGACGTTCACCGCGGTGTCCGCAGCGACGGTTCCGATCGCGTCGATCGCCCGGTCGACGAGGGCGATCCCCCCGACCGGGCAGAGGGCCTTCGGACGCAGCCGCGTGAGCGGAGAAAGTCGGGTGCCGCCACCCGCAGCGAGGACAATCCCTGCCAAACTGTCAGGCATGGAGACGCGCCGCTGGGTGAATCCGTCGCAGCCACAGACTCTTCAGATCGCCGTGTTCCTGCTGTACATCAATGCGTTCTTCAGCGTCATCGGAGGCTTCCTCGGGTGGATCCCCTGGGGCCTCGTCCTCCTCGTCTGCATGGTCGGTGGTGGCTTCGGGATCGCGAACGAGCAGAAGTGGGGCTACGGCCTCGGGCTCGCCGCCGCGTTCTCCCCCTTCCTGCTGCGCTGGCTGTTCCTCGGGCCGAGCCATGTGTTCGGCGTGAACATCATCAACTTGATGTTCGAGGTCGCGCTCGTCGCGCTGCTCCTCCATCCGATGAGCCGCGACTACGAACGCATCTGGTTCAAGTAGCCCCGAGCCCCGTCGGTCGGCAATGATCCGGCCATGACGACGATCATCGATGGCATCGACGGGCTGAAGGCCAAGGTCGGAGAGCACCTCGGCTACAGCGAGTACGTCGAGATCACGCAGGAACAGGTCAACCAGTTCGCCGACGCGACCGGTGACCACCAGTGGATCCACATCGACGTCGAACGCGCCAAGGCCGGACCGTTCGGAGGTCCCATCGCGCACGGGTACCTGACGCTCTCGCTCGGCCCCGCGCTCTCGCCTCAGATCATGGCGGTGACCGGCGTCGCGATGGGCGTGAACTACGGGTGCAACAAGGTGCGCTTCCCGTCGCCCGTCCCAGTCGGCTCGAAGCTCCGCCTCGGAGCGAAGCTGCTCCAGGTCGAAGACGTCGCCGGCGGCGCGCAAGTGACGATGGAGTTCACGTTCGAGATCGAGGGCGCGCCGAAGCCGTCGTGCGTGGCCGAGGTCGTGTTCCGCTACTACTCCTGAGCCGGGGTGCACTGCACGCTCAGCGGAACTGCGGGATGACCTTCTGAGCGAGCAGGGTGAGCGTCTCGGTGTCGGGATAGTCGGAGCACCACGGCACGAAGCCCGAGCAGCCGAGCTCGCGATAGACGTTGATGCGCTCCGCGACTTGGTCGGGCGTGCCGACGAGGTTGCCGGCGGTCCACGACTCGACCGGCTCACCCCAGAACGACCGCGAGCCCGCCGCCTTCACCTCGGCTTCGGTCTCGCGGATGAACACCTCGGGTGACCACGTCTTGCGGATCTCGTCGTAGTCGCGCCCGACGTCCTTGCAGTGGCCCTTCAGCAGCTCGCACTTCGCCGCGAACTCGTCGGGCTTGCCACCGAAGTTCGCGCGGTCGGCGTGACGCGCGACGACGCGCAGCGTGAGCTTGGGCCCGCCGCCCCCGATCCAGATCGGAGGGTGCGGCTGCTGCACCGGCTTCGGATCGCACTGCGCGCGTGACAACGAGTAGTACTTCCCGTCGTAGCTCGTCTCGGGCTCTGACCACATCGACTTCACGATCTCGACGCACTCGCGCAGCATCCCGATGCGCACCTTCGGCTCGGGGAACTCGAAGCCGTAGCCCTTGTACTCGTTCTCGTACCAGCCGGCACCGATGCCCCAATCGAGGCGACCACCGCTGATCACGTCGATCGTCGAGGTGATCTTCGCGAGCACGCTCGGCTGCCGGTACGAGTTGCAGCCGACCATCTGCCCGAGGCGGATGCGACTCGTGCGCTGACTGATCGCGGCCAGGGTCGTCCAGCACTCGAACACGGCCTCGTGCGCGGGCCGCGGCACGTTGTGGAAGTGGTCGTAGACCCAGATCGAGTCGTAGCCGAGCTCCTCGGCGAGCACTGCGATCTCGACCGCCTTCGCCCACTTCGCTTCCGCGCCGTCGATCGAAGACAGCTCCATCTTCCAGCCCTGCGGAAGGAACGCACCGAAGATCATGTCGTCGCTCATGGGCGCACCATACGCCGGGAGCGCAGCGAGCCTCAGACAGGCAAGAACCGACCTGCGTCGTGGTCTTCGATCGCGATGAACGTGCGCTCGACCATCGCGTCCATCAGCTTGCGCCCCCGGTCGTTGCCGGGGTCCATGCTCTGACCGATCACCGGGATCGTCAGCTGCGTGACCAACGCGATGCGGTAGTCGTCGTACAGCTCGTCGAACGAGTAGTCGGTGACGCCGCCGGCGACGAGGCCCGCGTGGTAGCGCTCGAGCAACGGCCGCTCGTGTGCGCGGCGATCGTCGGGCGCCATGCTCTCGGCCATGAAGTAGCTCACGTCGAGCGGACCCATGCTCCGGACCGCGAGCTGCCAGTCGATGACCGTCAACGGCGAGCCGTCAGGATTGTCGAAGAAGAGGTTGTCGAGCCGGAAGTCGGTGTGCGCGATGGTGAGCGGGCGCGTCTCGACGGTCCAGTCGAACGTGTCGGCGATGCGGGTCTGGTAGGCCTCGCCGACGGCGAGCGCCCTCGCGGGAAGCACGGCGCCGAAGCGCTCGACGAACCCCGGCCACACCGCGGTGTACTGCTCCTGGGCGGACTTGTACGCGTCGTTGTTCACGGGGCGAAGCCAGGTCAGGTCGTCGAGCTTGGGGCTGTTCCACCAGAAGGAGTGGAGGGCGGCGGCGGCGTCGATGACGTGCGCTGCATCCTCGGGCGGGCAACCGGCGATCTGGTCGGCGAGCCGGGACGACGCGAGATCCTCGAGCAGCAGGACGAACGTGCTCTCGGTGTCGTCGATGTCGCTGTAGTGCACGCCCGGCGTGCGCAGCCCGGGCGTCGACGCGCAGTCCCGGTAGAACGAGATCTCGTTCAGGTAGAAGCCGTAGTGCACAGCCACCATCACGGTCTCGGGGTTCGACGACGCGATCTTGGCGACGACCGTCGAAGGCGCGTCGGTGCTCGCGTCCGCGTAGGTCAGATGCAAGCGAGCCAGCAGCCCGAGGATGCCGACCCCCTGGCCGACCGGTTCGATCTCGACGGCGGTCACCCGCTCGCCGAGCGCCTCGCTGAGCCAGTCAGGAGTGAAGTGATCGAGCGAAGTCGGAATCGTTGCCCCCATGGCGGCGCACCGTACTGCTCGATTCGTGCCGCCGGGGGGAGCCGTTTAGGTTCGCAGCGATGGACCTGAACCTGGCGACGGCCCACGAAGCGATCGCTGCCGCGATTCCCGATCGCGAGTGCATCGTGTTCCGCGACAAGCGGTTCACGTGGGCCGAGGTCACCGATCGCACCCGCCGGCTCGCGAACGCGTTGTTGGCACGCGGCCTCGGAGCCGTGGTCGAGCGCGAGGGGCTCGCCGGCCACGAGTCGGGCCAGGACCACCTCGCGCATCTACCTCTACAACGGCAACGAGTACCTCGAGGCGCATGCTCGGCGCGTTCAAGGCGCGGGTCGCGCCGTTCAACGTCAACTACCGCTACGTCGCGGAGGAGCTGCTGTACCTGCTCGCCGACTCGCGGAGCGAAGGCGATCGTCTACCACTCCGCGTTCGCGCCGACGCTCGCCGAGGTGCGCGACTCGCTGCCCACGCTGAGCGTCCTGCTCCAGGTCGCGGACGACTCGGGCAACGACCTGCTCCCCGGAGCCGAGTGGTACGAGGACGCGCTCGCTGCGGCCTCGGCGGAAGCGCCGCCGGTCACCCCGTCGCCCGACGACCTCTACATCCTCTACACGGGCGGCACGACCGGCATGCCGAAGGGCGTGCTCTGGCGGCAGGCCGACATCTTCGTCGCGGCCCTCGGCGGCCGGCGCAACGACGGCGCCCCGTTCGAGGACTACGAGACGTTGGTCGCCGGTGCGTCGCGGCGCGGAGCGGCGGGCTGCGCGCGGTGCCCGCGCCGCCGTTCATGCACGGCGCCGGCCACTGGATGAGCTTCCTCACCTTCCACCGCGGCGGCACCGTCGTCATCCAGAGCCATCCCGAGCGCCTCGATCCCGTCGACATCTGGTCGCTCATCGAGCGCGAGAAGGTCGACGTTCCTGTTGATCGTCGGCGACGCCTTCGCGCGACCGCTGCTCGACGAGCTCGACCGCAACACCTACGACCTCTCCTCGCTCACCGTGCTGCTCTCGGGCGGCGCGCCGCTCTCGGCGCCGCTGAAGCAGGAGTTCCTCGCCCATCTGCCGGCGCTCATCGTCGTCGACGGCCTCGGCTCGTCGGAAGCGGGCGGCCAGATGCAGCACGTGTCCGCGGGCGGCGCGGCGTCGACCGGCACGTTCATGCTCTCGGCCCGGGCAACGCATCGTGCTGTCCGCCGACCTCACGCGCGAGCTCGGCCGAGGACGACGACGAGATCGGCTGGCTCGCGCAAGTCGGGACGGCTCGCCGCTCGGCTACCTCGGCGACGCGGACAAGACCGCCCGCACCTTCCCGACCGTCGACGGCGTGCGCTACTCGGTGCCCGGCGACCGGGCGCGCTGCGCGGCCGACGGCATGATCGTCGAGCTGCACGGCCGCGACTCGGTGACGATCAACTCCGGGCGGCGAGAAGATCTTCGCCGAGGAGGTCGAGCACGCGCTCCGTCACCATCCCGCGGTGTACGACGTCGTGGTCGCGCCGTCGACCGACTGACCGCTGGGGCCAGGAGGTCGTCGCCATCGTCCGCCTTCGCGACGGCTTCGACGCGTCCGACGACTCGAGGCCGAGCTCCTCGACGAGAGCGAGAAGCACATCGCCCGCTACAAGCTGCCGAAGGCGTTCGTCTTCGTCGACGAGGTCGTGCGCTCCCCGTCGGGCAAGGCCGACTACCGCTGGGCCCGCACCACCGCCTCGCCCTGAGATTGATGATCGGAGGGCGATCTCCGTGCCTCCAATCGTCAGTCCCGAGGCGGTTGGCGGCCAGAACTGACGGCGTGGATCACCTGGTGCGCGACCTGCTCGAGGTCGCGATCCTCGTCGCGGTCATCGGGATGCTCGTGTCCGCCGTGCTGCGGCTGCGCCGCGGGCAGATCACGGTCGTGCGATGCCAGGAGTGCGGCCGACCGACGTCGCGGGCCTACCCGCGGTGCAAGCACTGCGGAGCGGTACGGGCCGAGCCGTGAACGCGACGCTTCCCGAAGGCCTACCCGAGGGCGAGGAGAAGACCCGCGCGGTGCGCGCGATGTTCGACGCGATCGCGCCTCGTTACGACCTCGTCAACCGCATCATGACGTTTCGGATGGACGTCGGCTGGCGTAAGCGCACCGTCACCGACCTCGCCCTGCCGGCCGGCGCCATCGTGCTCGACCTCGCGTCGGGCACCGGAGACCTCTCCCGTGAGCTGCGCGGTCGCGACATCGAGCCGATCAGCGTCGACCTGTCCGAGGGCATGCTGCGGGCAGATCGAAGCGGCGAGCCCCGCGTGCTCGCCGACGTGCTCTGCCTCCCTCTCCGCGACGGCGATGTGGACGGCGCGACCTGTGGGTTCGCCCTTCGGAACCTGCGCGAGCTCCCGGCGTTCTTCGCTGAGCTCGCGCGAGTGGTGCGGGTCGGCGGCCGGGTGGCGCTCCTCGAGGTCGCCACGCCCGACAACGCGCTCATGCGCTGGGGCCACGGCATCTACTTCGGGAAGGTCGTGCCGGTCATCGGCGGCCTGCTGTCTGACGGCGACGCGTATCGCTACCTTCCGCGCTCGGTGGCCTATCTCCCGGAGCCCGACGAGCTCGTCGCGATGTTCCGAGCCGCGGGCTTCCCCGACGCGCAGCGCACGCTGCTCTCCGGCGGCATCGCCCAGCTCCTCACCGGCACACGGCGATGATCGCCCGCACCGTCAGGCTCGACGCCGACGTCGACCTCCTCGCGGTCGCCGGTGCCGACGGCTTCCTCTTCGAACAGCACGGCGCCGGCCTCGCCGGGCGAGGCGTCGCGGCACGCCTCTCGCTCGAAGAAGCGCCCGAGGTGCTCGCGGCGATCCGTTCCGAGGACGAGGTCGGCCTCCCGGGCTGCGGACCGGTCGCGTTCGGCGCGCTGCCCTTCTCGCGCGCGAAGCCCGGCGAGGTCGTCGTGCCCTCCCTCGTCGTGGGCCGCACTGCCGAGGGCGCGCGGTGGGTCACCACCGTCGGTCCGCTCGGCGCGCCCACACCGCCGATCGAGACGACGGCTCCCACGCCACGCGCCGGTTGGGCAGCCGACCTGCGGATCACGTCGAGCCGACCGCCGGCGGAGTGGCAGCACGCGGTGGCCACAGCACGCGACCGGATCCGCGCCGGCGTCGCTCGACAAGGTCGTGCTCGCACGCGAGCTCGTGGTCGAGATGAGCGAGCAGATCGACGTGGTCGGCGTGCTCGCTCGCTTGCGCGGGTCGTTCCCGTCGAGCTTCGTGTACTCGGTGGACGGGCTCATCGGCGCGAGCCCCGAGCTCCTCGTGTCGCGCACCGGTGATGTCGTGCGGTCACATCCGCTCGCCGGAACGGCGCCCCGCAGCGGCGACCCTGCGGTCGACGCTCGCATCGCGAGCGCGCTCGTCGCGTCGACGAAGGATCAGCTGGAGCACCGCCTCACGATCGACATGGTGCACGACACGCTGCTGCCGTGGTGCTCGTATCTCGACGAGGAGGCTGAGCCGTCGATCGTCGCGGTTGCCAACGTGCAGCACCTCGGCACGCTGGTCGAAGGACGCCTGTCGAAGCCGCTGCCTTCAGTGCTCGACCTCGTGCGCGCGTTGCACCCGACTCCCGCGGTGGGGGGCACCCTCGCGCGACCGCGCTCGAGATGATCGACGAGCTCGAAGGCCTTGACCGGGCGAGGTACGCCGGGCCGGTCGGGTGGATGGACGCCGAGGGCAACGGCCGGTGGGCAGTCGCGCTGCGGTGTGCGGAGCTCGACGGCGCGACGGCGCGGCTCTACGCGGGAGTCGGTGTCGTCCGTGAGTCCGATGTCGATGCGGAGCTCGCGGAGACGCAGGCGAAGCTCGCCGCGATGCTCGGCGCGCTCCTGCGCCCCTGACGTCAATCCGGAAGGTCGATCGGTCGCTCCATCGCGACGGCCTCGATCGTCACGCCGTCAGGCATCGTCAGGATCGCGTGCTCACCCTCGACGAACCCGAACGACCGGTACAGGGGCACGCCCGCGAGCGTCGCCATGAGGTCGAGACGCCGGAAGCCCTCGGCCCTCGCCGCGTCGCGTCCTGCTTCGAGGATGGACCGGCCGAGGCCGCGTCTCGTCCAGTCGGGACGGACGAACATGGCTCGGATGTGCGCTGGTTCGGTGACGGGGTCGAGGAGCCGCCCGTCGTCGGCCTGGTCTCCAGAACCCGTGTAGAGGCGGCCGCGTCGGCTCCAGCCTCCGCACGCGACGACCTCGCGGCCCGCCTCGAGCACGAAGTACGTGCCGTCGCCGACAAGCGTGGGATCGACGTGGGCGATGTGCACCGACGCGCTCGCGACCTGCTGCGGCGTGTAGAAGGCCGAGAAGAGATCGAGCACCGACGCACGCATGACGACCGTCATCGCGTCAGCGTCGGCCATCGTCGCCACGCGCAGCGCCGCGGTGTCAGCACCCACCAGCACGAGTTCTAGCCCAGGGCCTCGACCACCGCTCGGTTGATCCGGTCGTGCTCGGCGACGTTGGCCGACCGGTCCGTGGGCACCCGCACCATCCGCACGCCACTTCCTTCGCCGAGCGACGTGACCTCGGGGATGCCGTGCACCGCAGCGAGCGCGATGAGGTCGACGCCGTGGGGAGTGCCGAAGAGCCGCTCGAACGTGTCGGGGGGCAGGGAGGTGGCCTGCGGCAGGAACGAGAAGATGCCGCCTCCGTCATTGTCGACGACGACGATCGTGAGGTCGATGTCGCGTGAGGACGCCATGAGCATGCCGTTCGTGTCGTGCAGCACCGCGACATCTCCGATGAGCAGCGCAGTCGGACGCCGAGTGGCGAGGGCGACGCCCACTGCCGTCGACACGACGCCGTCGATGCCGTTCGCGCCGCGATTCGAGTACACCTCGACGCCCGCACGCGGCGCGGCGAACCACTCGACGTCACGCACGGGCATCGACGAGGAGAGCACGAGGCTCGAGCCTTCGGGCAGCGCAGCCATGACGTCACGGGCCACACCCGGCTCGGTCGGGCCGCTCGACTCGCCGAGCGCGGCGTCGATGGCGCGCTGCGCCACCTCTTCAGCGTGTGCCCACCGCGCGAGCCACGGCGTCGCCGACGCGCCCGATCCCGCGAGCCGCTTCGCGAGCGCCGCGATCACCGACGGCGGATCCACGGCGACGACGAGGTCCGCGGTGCGATCGGGATCGATCCACGCACCCCGCCGATGCACCACGACCTCGCGCGCACCTGACGCCGCCAACCACTGCGCCAGCACCTTCGACGCAGGTTGCTCGCCGAGACGGAGCACCACCTCCGGCCGATGATCTCGCCGCGAACCGCTCGTGGCGAAGCATCGAGTCGAACGCGGCGACCGTCGTGCGTGCCGGCACGCGCGCACCGGACCGTGGGTCGGCGAGCACGGGCCATCCGAGCCGTTCCGCGAGGCCATGGACCGCAGTGCCGCCCGTGCCCCGGCCCGCGATGACGACGCCGCGGACGGCGTCGAGCGCCGTTGCAAGCGCGTCGACGGCAGCGTCGTCGAGCTCGGTTCGCTCGTCGACCACCGTGTGCCAAGGACGGCCATCGGGTCGGCCATCCGGCAGCGGTCCCGGCTCGCCGACGAGCGGATCGCGGAACGGCAGGTTCACGTGCACCGGCCCCGGTCCGCGTCCTCCCGCGCCGAGCGCCTCGGCCACTGCGCGCGCCGCGAGCGACCGCCACGCGCCTCGGGTCTCTTCCGACGGCACCCCCGCATCGACGAACCACCGAACCGATCCGCCGTAGAGGCGCTGCTGATCGATCGTCTGCGGCGCGGCGACGCCCTGCAGCTCGGGGGGACGATCGGCGGTCGCCGCGATGAGCGGGACCGCGCTCTGGTGCGCCTCGACGATCGCGGGATGGAGCTCGACGGCCGCGGTGCCGCTGCTCGTGAGGACGACTGCGGCTCGACCGGTCGCCAGCCCGATCCCGAGCGCCATGAACGCGCCGCTGCGCTCGTCGTGGTGCACGTGGACGGCGATGCGAGGGTCGGATGCCAGCGCGACCGCGAGCGGAGTCGACCTCGATCCTGGGCACACGACCGCATCGGTGACACCCGCGCGCGCCCACTCGTCGACGAGGGTCGCGCAGAACGTGGCCGCAGTCGTGATCGCCATGCGCTCCTATCCTGCCCTGGTGGCGCCCCTCGTCCTCGTCCACGGCTTCACGCAGAACCGGAAGTGCTGGGGATCGATCGCCGCCACGCTCGCCACGGGGCACGAGGTGATCGCCGTCGACGCGCCCGGCCACGGCACCGCGTCAGCCGTGCGCGCCGACCTCTGGGAGACCGCCGACCTGCTGGCGGACACCGCCGCGGGCACGTACGTCGGCTACTCGATGGGCGCCCGGATGGTCCTCCATGTCGCCCTCGCGCACCCCGATCGGGTCGAGCGACTGGTCCTCGTCAGTGGCACTGCCGGCATCGAGGACGAGGCCGAGCGCGCGGCACGCGTCGAGCGGGACGAGGAGCTCGCGCGTTCGCTCGAGCGCGACGGCCTCGACGTGTTCCTCGAACGCTGGCTCGCGCAGCCTCTCTTCGCGACCCTCCCTGCAACCGCGCGGGACGACGACGAGCGGCGCGAGAACACAGTCGAAGGGCTCGCGTCGAGCCTGCGGCTCGCCGGCACTGGCACGCAGGACTCGCTGTGGGACCGCTTGCCCGACCTCGACATGCCGGTGCTCCTCGTCGCCGGCGCGCGCGACGAACGGTTCACGGCCACGGCACAGCGGATGCACGACTCGATCGGCCCGAACGCGACGCTGCATGTGATGCCCGACGCGGGCCACGCGTGCCACCGCGAGCGCGAGCCCGAGTTCTCGACGATCGTGCTCGACTGGCTGGCTCAGGGCACGTAGCAGAGCCCGATCGCGAGCAGCACCCCGAAGACGATGATCAACCGACCGGTGGCACCGAGCACAGGGATCAGCGCGGGCCCCTTCGCGCCCTCGAGCACGATCTGCACCGGGCGTCGCGCGACGACGACTCCGATGAACGCCAGCGCGGCGAGGGGGCGGCCCAGCGCACCGAAGACCGGCAGCACCAGGAACGAGATCAGGATCAGCAGGCAGTACAGCCACCGCGTGCGGTGATCGCCGAGCCGCACCGCCAGTGTGCGCTTCCCCGCGGGGCCGTCGGTCGGGATGTCGCGGAGGTTGTTGACGACGAGCAACGCGGTGATCAGCAAGCCGACGGGGATCGCCGCGACGACCGCGACCGCGGTGATCTTCTCGATCTGCACGTACGCAGACCCGATCGTGGCGACGAGCCCGAAGAACACGAACACGAAGACCTCGCCGAGCCCGAGGTAGCCGTAGGGCTTCGGCCCGCCCGTGTAGAAGTACCCCGCGAGGAACGAGAGCGCGCCGACGAGCAGCAGCCACGGGCTCACTGCGATCGCCAGCGCGAGCCCGGCAGCCGCGGCGACCAGCATCGACACCAGCGCGGCCTTGCGCACCGCGGACGCCGTCGCCAGGCCGGACGCGACGAGGCGGACGGGTCCGACCCGCTGCGTGTCGGTGCCGCGGACGCCGTCCGCGTAGTCGTTCTGATAGTTCGTGCCGACCTGGATCGCGAGGGCGACGACCATCGCCGCGACCGCTCGCCACACGATGACCCCGCCCTCGCCGACGGCGCAGGCAGTGCCGACGGCAACGGGCACGACCGAGGCGGGCAGCGTGCGCGGCCGGGCCCCGATGACCCACTTGTTCACGTGTCCAGCCGTCACGGCCGGCGTGGGAACTTCGAGAAGTCGGGCTGGCGCTTCTCGACGTAGGCGTCGCGGCCCTCCTGGGCCTCGTCGCTCATGTAGAAGAGCATCGTCGCGTCACCGGCGAGCTGCTGGATGCCGGCGAGCCCGTCGTCGGCGGCGTTCATCGACGCCTTGATCATCCGCAGGGCGATCGGCGAGAGCTTCAGCATCTTGCGGCACCACGCGACGGTCTCGCGTTCGAGATCCGCGAGCGGCACGACGGTGTTCACCAGACCCATGTCGAGCGCCTGCTGCGCGTCGTACTGATCGCACAGGAACCAGATCTCGCGGGCCTTCTTCTGGCCGACGATGCGCGCAAGGAGGCCGGAGCCGTAGCCGCCGTCGAACGACCCGACCTTCGGCCCGGTCTGACCGAAGCGCGCGTTGTCGGCGGCGATCGTGAGGTCGCACACGACGTGGAGCACGTGGCCGCCGCCGATCGCGTAGCCGGCGACCATCGCGACGACCGGCTTCGGCGTGCGCCGGATCTGGATCTGCAGGTCGAGGACGTTCAGGCGGCCGATGCCGTGCTTGGCCACGTCGTCGTCGCCGATGTAGCCGTCGTCGCCGCGGATGCGCTGGTCGCCGCCCGAGCAGAAGGCCATGTCGCCCTGGCCGGTGAGCACGATCACGCCGACCTCGGGATCGTCGCGCGCCTTCGTTGAACGCGTGCGACAGCTCGAACAGGGTCTGGGGACGGAACGCGTTGCGCACTTCGGGTCGGCAGATCGTGATCTTCGCGATGCCCTCGGCAGTGTCGTACGAGATGTCGCGGTAGTCGCCGGAGCGCTTCCACTCGATGGGTGCGTAGAGCGCGTCGTCGGTCGTGTCGCGGGTGCTGGTCATCGAGGCCTCAGCATGGCAGCCCGATAGGTTCGAGCGCATGCCCGAGCTCGTCGCGCTGCCCGTGCCGAGCGCCCGCTTCGTCGAGGACCTGCGGCGCGTGTGGGACGACGGCGACGCGGTGTTCCCGCTCGACCTCCGCCTTGCCGCTCCCGCCCGTGAGGCGGTGCTGCGGGCGATGGCGCCCGCGGTGGCTCTGCGACGAGCACGGGGAGCGACAGCGGCTCGACGGACGGCCGGCCGGTCGAAGACGGGCGACGCCCTGGTGGTCGCGACGAGCGGCACGACCGGCGCGCCGAGAGGCGTCGTGCTCACCCACGACGCCGTGCGCGCTTCGGCCGATCGCGACGAGCGACCGGCTCGGCGTCGATCGCCGGACCGACCGCTGGCTCGCGTGCCTGCCGCTGGCTCACGTCGGCGGCCTGTCGGTGGTCACCCGGGCGCTCGTCACCGAGCACGCCGCTCGAGGTCGCTCCCGGCTTCGACGCGGACGGTCGTCGCGCGACTCGCTCGCCACGGGGTGCACGCTCGTGTCGCTCGTGCCCACCGCGCTGCGCCGCATCGACCCGTCGCCTGTTCCGGGTGATCGTGCTCGGCGGCGCGGCACCGCCCGAGGCCCTCCCGCCGAACGTCGTGACGACCTACGGGATGACCGAGACGGGCAGCGGCGTCGTCTACGACGGCGTGCCGCTCGACGGCGTCGAGGTCGCGGTCGACGAGGACGACGGCAGCATCATGCTGCGCGGGCCGATGCTGCTGCGGTGCTACCGCGATGGCACCGACCCCAAGCACGCGGGCGGCTGGCTCACCACCGGCGACGTCGGCGAGCTCGACGTCGACGGCCGGCTCGTCGTGCACGGTCGCCGCGGCGACCTGATCATCACCGGCGGCGAGAACGTCTGGCCCGACCCCGTCGAGCAGGTGCTCGCGCACCGTCAGCGGCGTCGCCGACGTCGCGATCGCCGGTCGGCGACGACGACGAGTGGGGCCAGCGGGTCGTCGCGTTCGTCGTGGCCGACCGCCGACGGCCCGCCGACCCTCGAGCGCCTCCGCGCCGCCGTGAAGGCCGCGCTCGCCGCGCACGCCGCGCCCCGCGAGCTCGTGCTCGTCGACGAGATCCCGCGCACCGCGCTCGGCAAGGTGCGCCGCGGCGCACTCCCCTGCAGCCTCGTGTAGCCTCCGGCGCCATGACAGGTCGCATCGCAGGGAAGGTCGCAGTCATCACCGGAGGCGCGTCGGGCATCGGGCTCGGCATCGCGCGGCGCTTCGTCGCCGAGGGTGGCTCGGTCGTGCTCGGCGACGTCAACGACGCGGGTCTCGAGATGGCGACGAAGCGAGCTCGGCGACGCGTGCTCGTCGCTTGCACGCCGACGTCATGGACGAGGACGAGCATCGCCGCGCTGTGCGCGCACGCCGTCGAACCCACGGACGGCTCGACATCGGCGTGAACGCGGCCGGTCTCGGCGCGCTACTCCCCTGTCGTCGATCAAGACACCGTGACGTGGGACATCGTGATGGGGGTGAACCTCCGCGGCGTGATGCTGTCGATGAAGCACGAAGCCCGAGCGATGGTCGCCGCGGGGAACGGCGGCTCGATCATCAACCTCGCGTCGCTCAACGCGATCCAGCCGGCCGAAGGCATGGGCCTCTACTGCGCGACCAAGGCCGCGGTCGACATGTACACGAAGTGCGCGGCGATGGAGCTGGGACCGCACGGCATCAGGGTCAACTCGATCGGCCCTGGGCTCGTCGACACGCCGCTCGCCGCGCTCCTGAACCAGACGCCGGCGATCAAGGCGTCGTTCGTCGAGAACGCGCCGCTCGGTCGCACCGGCACGCCCGACGACGTCGCCGGTGTCGCCCTCTTCCTCGCATCAGACGATGCCTCCTTGATCACGGGCGACCTGCTGCGCGTCGACGGGGGCGCGCACACGAAGCGCTACCCCGAGCTCGCGAAGATCCTGTCGGCCGAGAGCTGACGTCAGTCGGCGCGAGGCGGCGCGTTGCGGTTGTGCGCCACGCCGGCGCCGCCGTCGATCACGTAGGTCTCGCCGGTGATCCACGACGCGAGGTCGCTGGCGAGGAACGTCGCGAGGTGCGCGATGTCCTCGGGCTCGCCGAGCCGTCGGGTCGGCATCGAGCGGGCGAGCGTCTCGCCGAAGTTGTCGACCAGCATCTGCGCGAAGTCGGTCTTCACGAGCCCGGGCGCGATGCCGACGACCCGCACCTTCGGACCGAGCTCGCCGCCGAGCTGCCGGGTGAGGTGGATGAGCGCGGCCTTCGTGAGGTTGTAGATGCCGAGCAGCCCTTCGGATCGCAGCCCGCCGACCGAGGCGATGTTCATGATGACGCCGCCGTTGTCCTTCATCCACTTCCGCCAGGCGGCCTGCGACCAGAAGATCGGGCCCTTCACGTTGACCTGGAACGTCTTGTCGTAGCGGCCCTCGTCGACCTCCATGATCGGGCCCGCGTAGGGGTTCGTCGCGGCGTTGTTGACGAGGATGTCGAGCCGACCGAACCGCTCGATCGTCGCGTCGACGCACTGCTCGGCTGCCTCGACGTCGCCGACGTTCGCGACGAACACATGCGTGTCGCCCTCGATGTTCGAGGCGGCGGCGACGAGCTGGTCGAGCTTGCGCGAGGACAGCATCACCTTCGCACCCGACTCGGCGAAGCTCTTCGCGATCGCGAAGCCGATGCCCTTCGATGCGCCGGTGACGAGTGCGACCTTGCCTTCGAGACTGACCTGCATGGCTGAGGAGAATATCGACGACAATCGTCGACGGTCGGCGCAATGCGCCGCCGGGTGCGCGAAGCACCGATTGTCCGAGCGTCAGCGAGCAGGAGCCGCCGAAGCGCAGCGGAGGCCGGCGACGAGGACTTAGCCTGCCCGCGTGAACCGGCTCGCCGACGAGACGTCGCCGTACCTCCGCCAGCATCGCGACAACCCGGTCGACTGGTAGCGCGTGGGGTCCCGAGGCGTTGCAGGCCGCGGCAGACGGCGACAAGCCGATCCTGCTCTCGGTCGGCTACTCGGCGTGCCACTGGTGCCACGTGATGGCGCACGAGTCGTTCGAGGACGACGAAGTGGCCGCAGTGATGAACGACGGCTTCGTCTGCATCAAGGTCGACCGCGAGGAGCGTCCCGACGTCGACGCGATCTACATGGAGGCTGTCCAAGCGATCTCAGGCCACGGCGGCTGGCCGATGACGGTGTTCATGACCCCAGACGGCCAGCCGTTCTTCGGCGGCACGTACTACCCGAAGCCGACCAGTTCCTCCACCTGCTCTCGGCGATCGACCGACGCGTGGCGGGAGCGGCGCGCCGAGCTGCTCGAGCAGGCCGGGCAGATCACGCAGTCGCTCAACCGCATGGCGACCATGACGACGCCCGAGGGCCAGACCCTGCCGGGCACCGACGTGCTCAACAACGCGCTGCAGCAGATCGGCGCGCAGTTCGACCCCGAGTGGGGCGGGTTCGGCAAGGCACCGAAGTTCCCGCAGGCGATGACGCCTCGAGCTCTGCCTGCGCGCCCACGCGCACAACGGGGGCGACGGGGCTCGCACCGTCGTGACCACCTCGCTCGACGCGATGGCGTCGGGCGGCATGTACGACCACCTCGGCGGCGGGTTCGCCCGCTACTCGGTCGACGCGTTCTGGATGGTGCCCCACTTCGAGAAGATGCTCTACGACCAGGCGCTGCTCGCCCGCACCTACCTGCACGCGTGGCAGCAGGTCGGCGAGGCGCGCTGGAGGCAGGTGCTCGACGAGACGATCACCTACGTGCTGCGCGACCTGCGCCAGCCCGAGGGCGGCTTCTCGTCGGCCGAGGACGCCGACTCCGAGGGCGAGGAGGGGCGCTTCTACGTCTGGCGAGTCGAGGAGATCGAGGAGGTGCTCGGCTCCGACCTCGCGGCCAGCGGCGATCGAGTGGTACGGCGTCACGAAGTCGGGCAACTTCGAGGGCTCGAACATCCTCCACCGTCCGGTGCGTGGCGATCTCGAGCGGCCTCCCGAGATCGAGGAGGCGCGGCGGCGCCTGTTCGAGGCGCGCGAGCAGCGCGTCCGGCCCGGCCTCGACGACAAGGTGCTGACCGAGTGGAACGGCTTGATGCTCGACGCGCTCGCCCGAGCCGCGGCCGCGACTGGCCGAACCGATTGGCTCGATGCCGCGATCGCCAACGCCGACTTCCTCCTCGCGAACGTCCGCAGAGACGACGGCCGCTGGCTGCGATCGTGGCAGCGCGACGGCGGCGCGCGCCACCTCGCGTTCGCGGCCGACCACGCAGCCCTCGTGCAGGCGTTCGTGTCGCTCGCCGAGGCCACAGGGCAGCGGCGGTGGATCGACGAGGCGATCGCGACCGCCGACGGGTTGCTCGACCTCTTCTGGGACCCAGAAGCCGGCGGCGTGTTCACCACCGGGTTCGACGGCGAGGCACTCGTCACCCGACCCAAGGACCTGCTCGACAACGCGACGCCCTCTGCGAACAGCCTCGCCGCACTCGGCCTGCTCAGGCTCGCCGCCCTCACCGGCGAGCGGCGCTACCTGCACCACGCCGAGCAGATCCTCGCGTCTGGTCGGCTCGCTCGCGGCGACACATCCGCTCGCGTTTCCCGAGCTGCTCAGCGCCGTCGACTTCCACCGATCGGGTGCGACCGAGATCGCGATCGTCGGTGACCGCGGCGACCTCGTCGAAGCGGTGCACTCGCGCTACCTGCCGAACGCCGTGGTGGCGTGGGGTGAGCCCTACGACTCGCCGCTCTGGGAGTCGCGCCGTGACGGCTTCGCGTACGTCTGTCGCGACTACGCGTGCCTCGCGCCCGTCGACACCGTCGATGCGCTGGTCGGCCAGCTCGCCTCTGTGGCTGAGCCTCAGGTCTGAGGGGGCACCTCGGGCGTGCCGCCAGTGCCCGTGTCTCGCTGACGCTGGCGGGCCTCGCGCAGGTCGATGACACGGCGGACGGTGACCGCCGGACGATCCTGCGGCGTCTCGACCGCCGGTGCGCGGCTCGCCTCGAGCGCGGCCGCGACGAGCTCGGCCGCCGCCGCCATCGCCTCCTCCTCGCTCGGGAGCAGCGGGAGTGGGCGCGTGCGCAGCGCGTCGACCGTCGCGACGACGTAGCCACCGGCGTCGACGACGGGCCACGAGCACCACGCCCGCACTCCTGCCGCCGCGAGGCCGGGCAGGCGCGCGGGCGCGGGTGACGCGCTGACGTCGGCCAGCACCACGGGCTCGTTGCGCGCCGCGGCAGCGCGAGCACGGCGCGCCCGAGGGATCAACGGGCACGGATCGCAGCGTGCCCGCGAGCAGGGGCGGCACGCGGTCGCCGGCCGCGAGCTCGAGCACCCCGGCCGCGCACGCGCATGACGACGCCGAGGGCCCAGTCGAGCTGGCTCTCGACGAGGCGGCACACCTCCTCGAGGGTGCCCTTCAACGGCTGGCCCTGATCGATGCGATCGCGGATGGCGACGCGCCCCTTCTCGAGGCCCTCGCGACGCGCCTCGTGAGTCGTGTCGCGGAGCTGCAACGAGAAGAACTGCGGCTCGTCGGCGGTCTCCGCGACGAGCACCATGTCGGCGGCGACGTGGGTGGTCGTGCCGTCGGGACGCACGAGGCGGAGCGCGGCGGGCGCGCACGGGACCCGCCCCGTCGAGCATGCCGTCGGCGTCGGTCTGGAAGGTCGGGAGGTCGTCGGGATGCAGCAACGCGTCGAACGGGAGGCCGACCAACGCTCGTGGCCCACGCGCGACCAGATCACCGAGTGCCGCGTTCGCTCGAGTGATGCGACCGTCGCGAGCGATGATCGCCATGCCCACGGGGCTCAGCTCGAAGCCCATGCGCAGCTGGTGCTCGCTCTCGACGAGCGCCTCCTCCGCGGCGTGGCGATCGGTGACGTCACGAGCGACCGCGAGTCCTGCCCTCCGCCCTTCGAACTCGATCGACTGCGCCGACACCTCGACCCACAGCTGCGCGCCGCGCTTGGTGCGATGGAGCCACTCCCCCGGCAACGACGGCCCCGGCCCGGGGCGACGGAACCGCGCGAGCAGCACCGGCACATCGGCCGGGTCGAGAAGGTCGGCGACGCTCATCGTGCGGAACTCGGCCTCCGACCATCCGTACTTCGTGACCGCCTCGTCGTTCACTGCGAGGAACGAGAGCGTGTCGAAGTCGTAGACCCACATCGGATCGGGCGACGCCTCGAAGAGCTCGCGGTAGCGGCTGAGCGACGCGAGCAGCTCGACTTGGGACGCGGCGAGACGCGCCACGTACCTCCGGAGCACGAGGTACAGCAGGCCGCTCGAGACGACGACGAACACCGCGAGCCCGGCGAGCGCGCTCCAGTGGATGCTGTCGGTCCCGACGATCGCGAGGTACAAGGCGGCAAGAGCGAGGGTCGCACCGAGGGCGTACAGGAGCGCGAAGCGCGCGGGCCGAAGCCCGTGTCCTCCCGCCGCCTCGCTCGTCACCCGATCACCGGCCTAGGTGGCCGCCTCCTTCAGGATGCGCGTCGCCACGCACTGGGGCGGAACGCTACCCCCGGGTGATGGAGATCTCCCCCGAGCCTGTCGTCGCGGTGATCGTGCGGCTCGCGTCGGCGCTCTGGGTGACGTCGACCTGGGCATCGCCCGACGCGGACTTCGCGTCGACCTGATACGCGAGGTCGGGGACGACGAGCGTGATGTCACCCGAGCTCGATCCGGAACCGATCCGGTCGGCCGAACCAGTGACGTTCAGCGACGTGTCGCCGCTCGAGGTGCCGGTCTGGATGGCGGCGCTCGTGATCGACGACCCCGTGATCGCGCCGCTGTCGGTGGCGAGGTCGAGCGTGCCTGCCATCGACGCCAAGGAGACATCACCGGAGGTGGTGCGCACCTTGACGTCGGAAGCGAGGTTCGTCAGCGCGACGTCACCGCTCGAGGTCTGCACGTCGACCTTGCCGCCGATGCCGTCGATCTGCACGTTCCCCGATCCGCCGACGACGCGCACCGACACCGTGCTCGGCACCGACACGCGGTACTGCACGTCGCAGATGAACGACGGGCCGACGCAGTCGGCTTTCACGACGAGCGATCCGCCTTCGACCCCGACGCTCATGTCGGGCTTGAAGAGCGTCCACTTCGCTCGCCGGCTCACCTGCACCTGGTTGCCGTCCGCGGGCACGACGATGACGAGCCCCGCGGAGCTGTCGATGACGACCTCGGTGGGCGACCCCTGGAAGGACACGACGTCGTTCTCATGCCGGCGCAGGACGAGGAACACGGCGAGGATCACCGCGAGGATCGCGAGCACCGCGGCCACGGTGACCGGCCAGCGCGACGCCGCCTTGTGGACGTCGCGCTTGCGCGCATCGGCCTTCTTGTCCGCCTTCTTGACCGCCGTACTCACCACACCATGGTGACATCACCAGCCGCCCCGGTGAATGACCTCTTCGAAGGGACGGCGTTGGCGCGGTCGTGGCTGAGCCCGTCGGAAGCAGATCCGCGGGATGTCCGATGACGACGACGCCGATCGGCTCGTGTGCAGCAGGGATCGAGAGGCGATCGAGGACATCGGCTTGCGTCGAGGGATGCAGCCCGAAGAACAGTGCGCCGAGCCCCGCGTCGACGGCGGCGAGCAGCAACGTCATCGTCGCCATCGCGGTGTCGGTGAGCCAGTAGGGCACCGGCCACGCCGCGGCCGCCTGCAACCCCGCGTCGGCCTTGTCGGGTTCGGAGTACCGGCGGAGGTAGGTGCCGGCATCGGCGAGGGGGATCACCACGACGGGCGCATCGACGACCGTCGGGAAGCGGCGCTCCCAGTGCTCACGCGCGCCACGGGCGCCCCAGAAGCGCTCGGTCTCGTCGGCGCCGATGAGCACGACGAAGTCGACGCCCTGGCTGTTGCCCGCGCTCGGACCTCGCCTCGCGAGGTCGAGCATGGCGTAGACCACGTGCTCGTCGATCGGATCGGGAAGAAACCGGCGCACCATGCGTCGGCGGCGAACGACCTCGTCGAGCTGCATCCCGCTCGTTCCCCCCATTGTCACGGTACGTTCAGATCATGGACGCGGCGGAGCGTACCCAGGGCTCTGCACACGACACACACGGCGCAGTCCGCGCGCCCTCGGCCCTCCTCCTCGCTGCCGAGCAGCGCGCGGTCCTCGAGCTCGGCGCCTTCTTCGCGGCGTCGCCGCTGCTGCGCATGGCGGGTCGTGGCGACCGTCATCCGGTGCTCGTGCTGCCCGGGTTCACGGCCGGCGACCGCTCGACCGCACCGTTGCGCTGGTTCCTGCGCAGCCAGGGTTGGTGGGCGCACGGATGGCATCTCGGTCCGAACTTCGGTCCGACTCGCCGCGTCGTGAACGGCATCCAAGAGCGGCTCGACGAGCTCCACGGGCTGCACGGCCACGCGGTGTCGATCGTCGGGTGGAGCCTCGGCGGCATCTACGCCCGCGAGCTCGCGCGGCGCAACCCCTCGATCGTGCGTCAGGTCATCACCTTGGGGAGTCCCTTCCGCATGGTCGACGGAGACCGGAGCTGGGCATCGGGTGCGTACGAGTCACTCGCGCCCGCGCATCGCGCGGAGCTGCTGCGCATCGCAGCGAAGGAGGAGGACCGCGAGCCCGTCCCGGTGCCGACCACGGCGATCTACTCGCGCACCGACGGCATCGTGCGCTGGCACACGTGCATCGACACCGTCTCGCCGCGCCACGAGAACGTCGAGGTGCGGGGCAGCCACAGTGGCCTCGGGGTCAACCCAACGGTGCTCGCGGTCATCGCAGACCGACTGGCCCAGCCCGAAGGGCGATGGCGGCCGTTCAAGCCCGCGCCCTGGGCCGCGGTCTGGTACCCGAAGCCGGCGGACTGGGCGCCGACGGCGTCTTAGGCGAGCTTGGCGAGATCTTCGGCCATGACCCAGCCGAAGGCCACGAGGCAGTCGCCTCGGTTCGCCTTGAAGCCCTTGAAGAAGGCGGCGACGTCAGCCGGGATGGCCTCAGGCTTCAGCGACTCGTGGTCGAGCACCCGGGCGACCGCTCCGTTGCCCTTCACCGCGAACCCGTGCTCGTCGTAGGTGCCCTCGACCGCGAAGCGCTTCGCGAGACGCCGACCCCACGCCCGCTCCTCGCCGTTGGCCTTGTGGCCGGGACGAGGGTTGATGTCCTTCATCGTCTTGAACGCCTCGAAGCCCGAAGGCGACGCGAAGCGGGTGCCGACGAGGACGTCCTCGTCGGGGAACGCCAGCACGGCGCGGCGGAACTGGTCGTGCATGACCGCCTTGAGCACGGCGTCGCGCTTGGACGTGCGCTTCACCGACGCGAGCCCGATGAGGACGCTCGGCGTGCCGCCGATGCGCTCGAGCGTGCAGAACGAGAAACCGTGGAGCTTGCCCTCGGAGCGGGCGAGGGTGATCAACACCCACTCCTCCCGCTGCTTGGAGAGCAGCCCGAAGTCGAAACCAGCGGACCCACCCGTGCAGATGTCACCCATCTCACCGAGCTCGGCATCGCTCAGTGCCGTGCAGTCCTTCGTCTCGACATCGATCGCCATTGGTCAGCCTGCCCCTGATCGTCGCTGGTGCAGGTTCCATTCTGCCATCCCGACGCCCCGACGCGCCCATCGACGGCGCCGTGCGGGGACCTCGGACGCCGGTCAGGCGACGATGGCGCCGGGCCCGAGCAGCACCCTGATCTCCCCCGCGAGCCCGTTTCCGGCGTCGACGGAGAAGTGTGCGGGCAGCCGAAGCACCTGACGTTCGCCGAGATGCAGCATCACCGGCGTGTCGCCCGGGTGCTCGGTGAGGATCCGCTTCAGGTGCTCGATGACCTGCTCGCTCGCGCTCGTGGGATTGACCCTGATCCGTAATGGAGCGGACGCGTCGCTGACCGCCTCGATGACGGTGACGTCGAGGCACATCAGCTTCGCGACGTCCTCGCGGCCGTCGACGCGGCCTCGAACGAGCACCAGAGCGTCGTCCGCGAGCTTGAACCCCTGCTCGCTCATGACCTTCGGGAAGACCATGACCTCGATCGCCCCTCCGAGGTCCTCGAGGTTGAACACGGCCATCAGGTCGCCCTTCTTCGTGTACTTCCGGGCGAGGTTCGTGATGACGCCACCGACGGTCAGCGACTCGCCGTCCTGTCGCTCGGCGACGTCCGCGACGCTGCAGTCGCTGCGACGCCTCAGCATGCCCTCGGCGCCCATGAGGGGGTGGTCGCTCACATAGAGGCCGAGCATCTCCTTCTCGAACTTGAGGCGCTGGGCCTTGTCGAACTCGAGGTCTGGGATCGAGACCTTCTCGGAGTAGGCCTCGGCGCCTGGGCCGCCGTCTCCGAACAGGCTCATGACGCCCTGGTCGCGCTCGCGGCGGCGGGCGAGCGTGATGTCGACGATCTGCTCGTACACCGAGAGCAGCCCTCGGCGCGGGTGACCGAGCGAGTCGAACGCGCCGGCCTTGATCAGCGACTCGATGGCCCGCTTGTTCAGCACCGACGGGTCGACGCGCTCGCAGAAGTCGTAGAAGTCGACGAACGACCCGTTCTTCTCTCGCTCCTCGAGGATCTGGCGGACGAGGTTCTCGCCGACGTTGCGGACCGCAGAGAGCCCGAACGGGATGAGCCCGATCGCTCCCGGCAGCGACGGTCGTGCCCGGAGAGGCCTCTTCGACCGCGAGCGCAGTGAAGTCGAGCGACGAGACGTTGACGTCGGGCACGAGCACCTTGATGCCCATCTGGCGGCACTCGGCGAGGTAGACGGCGGCCTTGTCCTGGCTCGCCTTCACGCTCGTGAGGAGCGCGGCGAGGTACTCGACCGGATGGTGAGCCTTCAGCCACGCGGTCTGGTACGCGACGAGGCCATAGCCATAGGAGTGGCTCTTGCCGAACGCGTAGTCGGCGAACGGCTCGATGAGGTCGAACAGCTGCGTGCCGACCTTCTCTCCGTACCCGGTCGCGACGCAGCCCGCGACGAACTTCTCGCGTTCGACCGCCATCAGCTCGCGGATCTTCTTGCCGCATGCCTTGCGGAGGTTGTCGGCGTCGGTGAGCGAGTAGCCACCGAAGCGCTGCGCGACGCGCAGGATCGACTCTTGGTAGACCATCAGCCCGTAGGTTTCGGGGAGCACCTCCTCCATGTCGGGATGGATGTAGCTGATCGGCTTGCGGCCGTTCTTACGGTCGGCGAAGTCGGTGTGCATGTTCGCCGCCATCGGCCCCGGCCGATACAGCGCGATGAGTGCGCACGACGTCGTCGAAGCAGGTCGGCGCGAGCGCACGCATCAGCGAGCGCATCGGGCCACCTTCGAGCTGGAACACCCCGATCGAGTCGCCTCGCTGCAACATCGCGAACGTCTCGTCGTCGTCAAGCGGCACGTTGTCGATGTCGACGTGCACGCCGGTGCGCTCGCTGGATCAGCTCGACGGTCTCCTCGATGACCGAAGGTTCCGCAGCCCGAGGAAGTCCATCTTGAGCAGGCCGAGGTCCTCGACGCCGTGCATCTCGTACTGCGTGACGATCGGCGCGTGCTCGGGCGTCTTGCCCGTTCTCCGGCCGTCGCTGCAGCGGGAGGTACTCGGTGAGCTCGTCGCGGGTGATGACCACCGCGGACGCATGGATGCCGGCCTGGCGGCGCAGGCCCTTCGAGCCCCCGGGCGACGTCGACGACCTTCTTCACGTCTGGATCGGCCGCGTACATCTCGCGCAGCTCGGCCGCGGCCTTGAAGCCGTCTTCGTGCTTGGGGTCGAGCGCGAAGCACGCGTGCAACGGGGTGTCGCGCCCCATCATCAGCGGCGGCATCGCCTTGGCGACCTTGTCGCCGACCGCGTAGGGGTAGCCGAGCACCCGGGCGGCGTCGCGGACCGCGGCCCGAGCCTTGATCTTCGAGAACGTGACGATCTGCGCGACGTGGTCGCGGCCGTAGCGCTCGGACGCGTAACGGATCATCTCGTCGCGGTACCGGTCGTCGAAGTCCATGTCGATGTCGGGCATCTGGATGCGACCGGGGTTGAGGAAGCGCTCGAACAGCAGGTCGTACTTGATCGGGTCGAGGTCGGTGATGCGCAGGCAGTACGCCACCGCGCAACCCGCGGCGCTGCCCCGCCCAGGACCGACCCGGATGCCGTGCTCGCGCGCGTAGCGGATGAGGTCCCAGCACGATGAGGAAGTAGGCCGCGAACCCCATGTCGGAGATGACCTGCAGCTCGTAGGCGATGCGCTCGGCGATCGTCGGATGGAGGTGCTCGCCCCACCGCTGGTGGGCTCCCTCCATCGCGAGGTGGCGGAGGTAGTCGGCGTCGTCGGCGAACCCTTCGGGGATGGGGAACGCGGGAAGCTGGGGCTTGCCGAACTCGATCTGCACATCCGCGCGCTCGGCGACCCAGAGCGTGTTGTCGCACGCATCGGGACGCTCGCGGAAGAGAGAGCGCATCTCGGCCGCCGTCTTCAGGTAGTGCTCTTGGCCCTCGAACTTGAAGCGCTTCGGGTCGTCGATGGTCGTGCCGGTCTGCACGCAGAGCAGAGCGTCGTGCGCCATCGAGTCGTCGCGATGCACGTAGTGGCTGTCGTTGGTCGCGAGGACCGGCGAGCCGAGCTTCGTCGCGATGTCGAGCAGCCCGCTCATCGTCTGTCGCTGCGCGGGGATGCCATGGTCTTGCAGCTCGACGAAGAGATGGTCGGGCCCGAAGATGTCGCGCAGCCGCGCCGCAGAGCGCAGCGCGCCGTCGCCGTCGCCCGCGAGCATCGACTGCAGCACGTGTCCGCCCAGGCAGCCGGTCGTCGCGATGAGGCCTTCGTGATGGCGCTCGAGCAGCTCCCAATCGACGCGGGGCTGGTAGTAGTAGCCCTCGAGGTACGCGAGGCTCGCGAGCTTGATGAGGTTCTTGTAGCCGGTCTGGTTCTCGGCGAGCAGGGTCAGGTGGTAGTAGAGCTTCTTGCCGCCCTCGGTCTCACCGCCCGAGTCGTCCATGCGGCCTCGGCGCGGCGGTCGCTCGAAGCGAGACTCGCCGGCCATGTAGGCCTCCATGCCGATGATCGGCTTCACGCCGCGCTCGCGAGAGGCCTTGTAGAAGTCGAGGACTCCGTACATGTTGCCGTGGTCGGTGATGCCGACCGCGGGTTGCTCGTCAGCGACCGCGGCTTCGATCACGTCGTCGACGCGGGCCGCACCGTCGAGCATCGAGAACTCGGTGTGCAGGTGGAGGTGGACGAACGAGTCCCCCAAGGCCGTTCCCCTTCTCGTCCCGCTCCGGCCCGTTCCGGCCGCCTGGGGACAGACTTACACGCGTGTGATTTGCACGGTAGCAGGACTGCTAGAGGTACGTACCGGGCCGCTCGGGGCCTGGCGGCGGGCCCTGGCCCTGCCCGGGCGGCAGCTGGCCGCGGATCTGGTCGAGCTGCTGCCGGGCGGCCATCTGCTGCGCGAAGAGCGTCGCCTGGATGCCGTGGAAGAGGCCTTCGAGCCAGCCCACGAGCTGCGCCTTGGCCACTCGGAGCTCGGCCTCGCTCGGGGTGTCGCTCGAGAAGGGCGGGGCCAGCCGTGCGAGCTCTTCGCGGAGGTCGGGCGACAGCGCCGCCGCCAGCTCGTGCACCGACGTCTCGTAGATGTCACGGAGCCGCTCGCGGCTGGGCTCGTCGAGGGGGGCCGCGCGCACCTCGTCGAGCAGCTGCTTGATCATCGAGCCGATCCGCATCACCTTCGCGGGCTGCTCGATCGTCTCGGTGTCGACCTGGGCTGCGTCGGGCCCGCCCGGGACGTCGGGCGTGATCACCTCGGTCGGATGGAGCGTCTCATCGCTCATGCTCGGCACACTAGGGCCGCCTCACCGCGCTGACGCCACGAGCGGCACGAGCATCTCCTCCGCGGTCAGCGAGCCGTGGCGCGCGATGAGCTTGAAGGGACCGCTGTCGGCCGGATCGTCGAACGCGACGTCGCCCCGTGCCGCGAGCACGACGTCGCCCAGTCGGTCGATCGAGGCCGCGGAGACCCGAGGGCCGAGCCATCCCTCGTCGAGGATCTGGTCACGGCTGGCGACCCACGCGTCGCCGCCGTAGCTGGCCTTCGCGGCGGCGAGCAGATCGTCAGCGCTCCCGGGCCTCGCGTGGAGCCAGCGTGCCCGCGCCTCGCCGGACTGGCTGTCGAGGAACGGGACAAGAAGAGGATCGAGAGGCCACACGTTGTCGCCGACGTCGACCTGGCCATGGTCCGCGGTGATGAGCAGCACCGCTCCAGGAGGCATCACCTCGAGGAGGTCGCCGACGAGCCGGTCGACCCACACGAGCTCGGCCTCGTAGTGCGCGCTCAGCCCGTACTCGTGCGCGACCTTGTCGATGCCGTCGTAGTACGCGTACACGAACGGCTCACCGGCGCCGAGCAGCGACCGCACCTCGGTGATCAACGTGGAGGGCACGCGCCAGCCGCGCCACTGCACATCCCGCAGGTGCGCGGACGAGAACCCCGAGCCGAGGAACTCGGCCTTCGTGACGACAGGAGGTCGGCGCCCGAGGAAGGGCTCGAACGGCTGCATCGACTCGGGTGGGATCGCCCTGCGCGGCGTCGCCTCGCTGGGTGGACCACCGCAGCACGTTCAACACGTCGCCATGCACGTCGATGCGGTAGCCGACCACTCCGTGCTCACCGGGCGACAAGCCCGTCGTGATCGACGTGAGCGCGGTCGCGGTCGTCGACGGGAAGACCGAGGTGATCGGCCCGCCCTGCATGCTCGCCACGAGCGGCATGAGCGCACGGTTGCGCTCGAGCTGCTGCCAGCCCAAGCCGTCGAGCACGAGCAGGAGCACCTGCGGGGCCTCGAGCGCCACCGACGGGAACCATCCCGGCGGTTCGTCGCGACGGGGGCCCAGGAGCGTGGGGACGATGTTCGTGAGGCAGGCGCCGGCGTAGTCCGGCAGGACCGGTCCGTCAGCCACGGGGATCGTCACAGGGCGCGTTCGTCACAGAGGGCCATAGAGAAGCAGACCTCAGGTCCTACAGTGAGGTCGTGCGGGTGTCCACTCGTGGTGACTATGCGAGCAGAGCGCTCTTGTCTCTCGCGCTCCACGCCGACGAGTCGGGGCCCACGTCGGTCAGAGACATCGCCGAGCGCACGGGCCTCCCCCAGCCCTACCTGGAGCAGATCCTCCTGGCACTGAAGGGCGCCGGCCTCGTGCGATCGAAGCGCGGCGTGGGTGGTGGCTATGTCCTGGCACGGCCGCCCTCCGAGATCTCGCTGTCCGAGATCGTCAGCGCGGTCGACGGGCCCATCGTCCTCGGGGACTTCGGGCAGCCGCACACCGACGGCGCCTGCGACCACGAGGGCCAATGCGTGCTGCTCGCGATCTGGAGCGTGGTCGGCGACCAGATGCGCACTGAGCTCGACTCGTACACCTTGGCCGACATCGCGGCGCAGGCCCGCGGCGAGCGGCCGTGGCCGACCGCGGACGTCGGATAGCGCGTTCACTCGGTCAGCCCCGCCAACACGGCTTCGAAGTCAGCAGGCAACGGTGACTCGAGCTCGATTCGCTCGCCGGTCACCGGGTGCCGGAAGGCCAGCGCTCGCGCGTGCAGCAGCGGCCGCGGTGCGCGGATGCCCTCGCGAGCGCCGCGGTACTGGGTGTCGCCGACGACCGGATGATGGATGGCGGCGAGGTGCACGCGCACCTGGTGAGTGCGGCCGGTCTCGAGCTGGCACTCGACCAGGCTGACGACCGCGGGCTCGCGATACGTCGTCTGGACGCGGTAGTGCGTGCGCGCGTCACGACCCCGTGCGCTCACGGTCATCCGTGTGCGGTCGCGGCTGGACCGGCCGACCGGCGCGTCGATGACCCCGACGGCCGGCTCGGGGCGACCCCACACCAGCGTGACGTAGCTGCGTCCCACTGTGCGGGCTGAGAGCTGCTCGACGAGGGACTCGTAGGCCTCGGGCGACCGGGCGACGACGAGCAGCCCTGAGGTGCCCTTGTCGAGCCGATGGACGATGCCGGGCCGCGCGGGATCACCGACGTCGGCCATCTCGGGGAAGCGAGCGAGGAGCCCGTTGACGAGCGTGTTCGTCTGGTTGCCCGCGCCCGGGTGCACGACGAGCCCCGCTGGCTTGTCGATCACGACGACGTCGTCGTCGGCGTAGACGACCGTGACCGCGACGCTTGCATCTGCCTCGACTCCGTGCGACTCGTCGGCGGGGAGCTCCACGCACAGCTCGGCGCCCTCTACGACGCGGACCTTGACGGACCGCTCGACCTGCCCGTCGAGCTCGACCGCGCCACTGCTGACGAGGGACGCGGCGACGGCGCGGCTCACCCCGGTGACCATTGCGACGACGCGATCGAGGCGCTCTCCGGCGAGCGCGGCGGGGACTTCGACGACCTCACTCACCTGATCTTCTTCACGCCGGGCCCGATGTCGCAGTCTGCGGCGCGCTCCAGAGCCCGACCACCACGAGGAGGATGCCACCGATCACCACGCACGCGTCGGCGAAGTTGAAGACCGGGTACCACTGCGGGTCGATGAAGTCGACGACGCTTCCACCGAGGAACCCGCTGCCCTCACGGAAGATGCGGTCGAGCAGGTTGCTGATCGCGCCGCCGACCACGAGGCCGCCGGCGACCGCTGCGACCTTGGTCGGCGCGCGCGAGGTGCCGAGCACGAGGACCCCGACGAGGCAGATGCCGACGACTGCGATGACCGGGCCGAAGCCCCGCCCTCGTCCGAACGCCATGCCGCTGTTGAACGTGAGGTTGAGCTGCAACGTCCAGAACAGGTGGATGTTGCGATCTTGGAGGTGGTTGACCGCCCACGTCTTCGTGAGCTGGTCGATGACGATGACGAGCGCCGCGACGCAGAGCGCGATGGTCAGCGCGCTGCGCCGGCTCGTCACGTCAGCGCTCGTCACGTCACCGCGAGGTGGTGCCCAGCCCGCCCACCTTCTCCTCCACACGCTCGGCCGCCCACGGGATCGCCCGCAGGCGCTCCTTGGGGATCGGCTGACCTGAGATGATCGAGAGCCCGTACACGCCGTCGGCGATGCGGCCCAGGGCGGCGTCGATGTCGGCGACCGCCTGCAGGGCCTGCGCGCTCATCGCGAGGTCGCGCTCACGCTCGACCACGATCGTGTCGCCCTCACCCGACTCCTCGTCGAACTGGACGTCGCCGGGCTCCATGTCCTCGACGAGCGCCGCCGCCTCGGACGCGAGGCGGTTGGCAGAGCGCGTGTAGCGAGCGCGCTCTTCGAGGAGCAGCTCGCGCTGCGCTTCGAGGAACTTCGCGTCGTACGGGCTGACGAGCTTCACGGGCTTCGGGGGCGGCGTGGGCTTCGCGGGAGCAGCCTTCTTCGCGACGGGAGCCTCGGCCTTCGCAGGCGCGGCCTTCTTGGCCGGAGCTTCCTTCTTGGCAGCCGGCGCAGCCTTCTTCGCCGCGGGCGCCGCCTTCTTCACCGGCTGCCTTCTTCGCTGGTGCAGCCTTCTTGCCCGTGGACTTCGCGGCGGGCGCAGCCTTCTTCGCCGCGGGAGCGGCCTTCTTGGCCGGAGCCTTTGCGGGTGCCTTCTTCGCCGGTGCGGCCTTCTTGCCCGTCGACTTCGCGGCGGCGCGGCCTTCGCTCGCGCCGTCGACTTCGCGGCCGGGGCCGCCTTCTTCGGTGTTGCCTTCGCCATGCGTGTGGTCCTCTCCTGCCCCGAAGGGGTCCGGAACTGTACGCCGCGCCGTCGCGTGACTCAACCGGCGCGGCCGGGACGACGGTCGACCCCGTCACCCGCGGCGGCCAGGATGCGATCGAGCAACGAGTCGACGCGTTCGAGCTCGAGACCCTCGATGCGGAACCGCTTCGCGCGGCTCGACTCACCGCCCACCAGGCTCACCTCCGCGTCCTTCACACCGAACTCGTGCGCGAGGAGCGTGACCAGCGCCCCGTTCGCCCGGCCGCCCTGCGGTGGAGCGGCGACCTTGACCTTCAGCGCGTCGCCGTAGCGCCCGACGATCGCCGATCGTCCCGCGCCGGGCTGCGCATGCACCCTCAGGACGATGGCGTCCTCACCGGCGCTGTCATAGAGGTCAGGGTGCATGGAGCCCATACCGTACGGCGCAACTGGCCCAGGAACGATGCAGGGGCTCCCCTACCATGGCTCCATGCCGTTCGGCCCCGTCGACCCCGATCTCGACCTCGTCGCGCTCGAGGAACGAGTGCTGGCGCGCTGGCGGGAGCGCGACGTCGTCGCCGAGGCCCAGCGGCTGCGCAAGGACGCCGAGCCGTGGATCTTCTACGAGGGCCCGCCGACCGCCAACGGCCGGCCCGGCCTGCACCACGTGTGGGCCCGGGTCTTCAAGGACCTCTACCCCCGCTTCCAGACGATGCGGGGCCACAACGTGCCCCGCAAGGGCGGCTGGGACTGCCACGGGCTGCCGGTCGAGCTCGAGGTCGAGAAGGAGCTCGGGCTCACTCAACAAGCACGAGATCGAGGCCTTCGGCGTCGCCGAGTTCAACCAGCGCTGCCGCGACTCGGTGCAGCGCTACGTCGAGGACTGGTCGGCGCTCACCGACGCGATCGGGCATCTGGATCGACACCGCGGACGCCTACTGGACGCTGTCCAACGACTACATCGAGTCGGTCTGGTGGCTCCTCCGCCAGATGTGGGACAAGGGCCTGCTCTACGAGGGCCACCGGGTCACGCCCTACTGCGCCGCGCTGCGGCACCGCGCTCGTCGTGCCACGAGCTCGGCCAGCCCGACGTCTACCGCGACGTCGTCGACCCCTCGGTCGTACGTGCGCTTCCCGCTCACCGACGGGCGGCCCGACCGACGCCGACCTCCTCGTGTGGACCACCACGCCGTGGACGCTCATCTCCAACGTCGCCGCCGCCGTCGGCCCCGACATCGACTACGTGCGGGTCGCGGCGCGGCGCCGGCGGCGCGACCTCGTGCTCGCGGAGCGGCCGTCGACCGCCGCTTCGGCGAGGGCGCGGGCGAGGTCGTCGCCCGCTTCACCGGCCGCGAGCTGGTCGGGTGGCACTACCAGCGGCCGTTCACCGATCCTCGCCGCTCGACGAAGCCGCGGCGGCGGGTCGTCGTCGCCGACTTCGTGACCACCGACGACGGCACCGGCATCGTGCACACTCGCCCCCGCCTTCGGCGAGGACGACGCCAACGTCGGGCGCGCCGAGGGCCTTCCCGTGCTCAACCCGGTCGACGCCGACGGCGCGTTCGACCACACGGTGCCGCCACTGCACCGGCGTCTTCGTGAAGGACGCCGACCGCACGCATCATCGACGACCTCGCGGCACGCGGGCTGCTCGTGCGCGAGCAGCCCTACGAGCACAGCTACCCCCACTGCTGGCGCTGCGGCACGCCGCTCATCTACTGGGCCAAGACGTCGTGGTTCGTGCGCACCTCCGAGCAGCGCGACGCGCTGCTGCGCGAGAACGAGACGCGTCAGCTGGCACCCCGAGCACATCAAGCACGGCCGCTTCGGCAAGTGGCTCGAGAGCAACGTCGACTGGGCGCTCTCGCGCGACCGCTACTGGGGCACGCCGCTGCCCGTCTGGCGCTGCGCCGACGCGGCACGACACCTGCATCGGTCGGCGTCGCCGAGCTGTCGCGAGCTCGCGGGCCGCGACCTCGCCGACCTCGACCTCCACCGGCCCTACGTCGACGACGTCACGTTCCCGTGTCCGGTCGACGGGTGCGACAAGACGGCCCGCCGGCTGCTCCCCGTGATCGACGCCTGGTTCGACTCGGGCTCGATGCCCTCGGCCCAGCACCACTACCCGTTCGAGGACCGCGAGCAGTTCGAGCAGCTCGTTCCCGGCCGACTTCATCTGCGAGGCGATCGACCAGACCCGCGGCTGGTTCTACTCGCTGCTCGCCGTCAACACGCTGGTGTTCGACTCGACGCCCTACAGGAACGTCGTGTGCCTCGGCCTGCTCGTCGACGAGGACGGCCAGAAGATGTCGAAGTCCAAGGGCAACGTCATCGACCCGTGGATGATCTTCGACGACCCACGGCGCCGACGCGCTGCGCTGGTACTTCTTCTCCGCCGGGCCAGCCGTGGACGACGCGCCGCGTGTCCGACGAGGGCATCCGCGAGGCGACCCGCAAGACGCTGCTCACGCTCTGGAACGTCTTCTCGTTCTTCGCCACCTACGCCGACCTCGACGGCTGGACCGCGACACCGACCGACGACGAGCCGCGCCGCGCACGTGCTCGACCGGTGGATCCTCGGCGAGCTCGACGACACGGTGCAGGTCGTCACCGACGCGCTCGACTAGTTCGACGCGCTCGCCGCTGCGACGCGCCTCGCCACGTTCGTCGACGACCTCTCGAACTGGTACGTGCGCCGCAGCCGGCCCCGCTTCTGGAAGAGCTCCGACCCGCAAGCCCACGCCACTCTGCACCGATGCCTCGTCACGAGCGCGCAGCTGCTCGCGCCGTTCTGCCCGTTCCTCGCCGACGAGATCTACATCGCGCTCACGGGCGAGCTCTCGGTCCACACCTCCGACTGGCCGAGCGCGGGCCGCCAGCGACCCCGCCCTCGCCGCCGAGATGCAGGCCGTGCGCCGCCTCGTCACCGTCGGTCGCGCCGCCCGCGCCGAGGCGAAGGCAAAGGTCCGCCAGCCGCTGCGGCGCGCGTTGCTCCTCCACCCCGGCGTCGAGCTCTCCGCAGCGGGGCGCGCCGAGATCGCCGACGAGCTGAACGTGAAGGCCCTCGACGACATCGACACCCTCTCGGGCCTCGTGAGCTGGACGGTGGTGCCGAACTTCCGCGCGCTCGGCCCTCGCCTCGGAGCGAAGGTCAACGAGGTGAAGGCCGCGCTCGCCGCAGCCGACGGCGGCGAGCTGCAAGCCGCGCTCGAGCGCGACGGCTTCGTCGAGATCGCCGGCGAGCGCCTCACCGCGGACGAGGTCGAGGTGCGCGCCGACCGCCATCAGGACTTCGCGCTCGCGCGAGGACGGCTCGTGGGCGGTCGCCCTCGATCTCGAGCTCGACGACGACCTGCGGCAGGAGGGCACCGCCCGCGAGGTCGTGCGCGCGGTGAACGACCTGCGCAAGGCGGTGGGCCTCGAGCTCTCCGATCGCATCGACCTCGTGCTCGGCGGCGCCGATGTCGTGACCGAGGCCGTGGGCCGGCATCAGGCCTGGATCGCGACCGAGGTGCTCGCGGTGTCACTGAACCTCGGCGACACCGGCACCGGCCCCGAGGTGCACTCAATCGACATCGACGGCGACGCCGTGAGCGTCCGGATGACCAAGGCCTAGGTGATGGCGGTCTCTCCCCCCAAGGCACCGCCCCGCGCCACCACGGTCGTGAGCGCCCCACCCGCGCCGAAGCCTCGTCCCGAGCCGTTGCCGGACGGGCTCGCCGCGACCCGTGAGCGCGTGCGGCGACGCGGTTGGCTCGCCGGTCTGCTGGTCCCGGTCATCGTGATCGCGCTCGCGGCGATCGTGCTCCAGATCCCGTCGACCGGACACATCTCGAACATCCTCGGCATCACGGGCTCGCTGCTCGCGCTCTGCGCAGTGCCGACAGCGGTCGCCTTCGGCATCCCGGTCGAGGTCGGCCCGGTCCGCGCGGTGCTCGCGGTCGTCACGAGCCTGTTGATGTGGGCGCTGCTCGGGTGGTGGGCAGGACGGCGCGTCTCGCAGCAGGTCGTCGGCGGATGGCGCGAGTGGGCCGTCGAGTTCGGATGGGTGGCGGTGTGCCTCTGGGCCGGCGTGCTCACCGGCGTCGGCGTCCTCCTGCACCTCGCCAGCTGACCACCGCGTCGCGAGGGTCAGACCCGCACCAGGTCGGCGAGCTGATCGAGCTTCGCGGGGCCGATGCCGCGCACCTCGAGCAGCTGATCGACGGACGTGAAGGGCCCGTGGCTCTCGCGGTACGCGACGATCGCCTTCGCTGTCGCGGGCCCGATGCCGGGAAGCGCGTCGAGCGCGGCTTCGTCGGCACTGTTGAGATCGATCGGCCCCGAGTCCGTGGCGGCACCCGACGGTGCGGCCGGCAGCGCCTCGCCGACCACTGGCACGTACACGCGCTCGCCGTCACTCACCTTCGCGGCGAGCGACAAGCGGTTCGGGTCGGCGCCGGGGGCGAGTCCTCCCGCGGCGTCGATCACATCGACGACTCGGGGGTCGCCGCTGAGCCGGTAGACGCCAGGGCTCACGACCGCGCCGGCGGCCTGCACCAACATCGACTCGCCGTCGTCGGCGGAGGCGGCGGGCACGCTCGAGGCCGCGGTCGCCTGCGGGATGACCGACTCGGTCGCGGGCGGCGTGCGCATGACCCACACCACGCCCGCGGTGCCGACGCCCAGGACGACGAGCGCCGGCGACGGCGAGCGAGACGAGGTGTGCAGTGCGCAGCGGGCCTCGGCCGAGCAGCGCCTCGACGCGGGCGCGCCAACCGAGAGGCGGCGGAACGGGCAAGAGGTCGGGCATGGCTTCTCCGGACGGCACGACACCGGCTGCGGGGGAAGCTCAGCTCGACGCTACCTCCAAGCGGCGGGCCACCCAGTCGGCCTCGACCTCGAACGGGATGCGCCGGTAGGCCGCCTTGTGCGGATAGCCACGCAAACGCCCGCGGAGGTACGAGCCGACGTACCGACGCGCGAAGCCGAGGTAGCCGAGGTCGCTCCACTGCACGACGTGGACGACCTCGTGGCGGACGAGGCGGGGCCGATCAGCAGAGCGCGCGCGGACGCACACGGTCGACCCGATCGTGATGCCTTCGGCACCGCGGGGCACCGGCCCCCCGATCCAGAGGCGATACCCGGACCGCCGCTCGATCGGCACGCGTCAGAAGAGGCGAGCGGTGAGCGCCTTGCGGTAGCCCGCGGTCCGAGGGTCGTCGGCGCCCATCACCTCGAGCAGGTCGACGTACTCCTGCCGTGCGGCGTCGTCGTCCTTCACGCGCTCGAGCAGCGCTTGCAGCTTCTCGTCGAGATCGTCGGTGGCGGGCGCGTCGTCACCCAACCGGGCGAGCGCGGCGACTCGCCGCGTCTCCGCGTTCTCGGGGATGCGGGCGAGCAGGCTGAGCGCCTCGTCAGGCTCCCCCTTCTCGACCATCAGCTCGGCCAGCGCGATGACCGCGCCCTCGTGGCCGGGCTCGAGCTCGAGGGCCTCACGAAGAGACGATTCGTCACCCGCGGCGATCAGCGCCTCGATCGCGGTCTCCTGCTCGCTCGGGAGCAGCCCCAGCACGAAGTCACGCACTGCGGCCTCGGGTTGCGCGCCGAGGAACCCATCGACTGGTTGCCCGTCCTTCACCGCGACGACCAACGGGATCGACTGCACCTGGAAGGCCCGCGAGATCTCCGGGTTCTCGTCGACGTTCACCTTGACCAGCACGACCTCGCCATCGGTCTCGTCGATGACCTGCTCGATGATCGGCCCGAGCGTGCGGCAGGGACCGCACCACGGCGCCCACAGGTCGATGACGACGGGGACGCTCGACGAGCGCTCGACGACTTCGGTCTGGAAGGTGGCATCGGTGACGTCGACGTACATGGACGCTCAGGCTATCGGCGGTCGCTCGAACCCAGATGGTGTACAGACGGTCGGATGCGATTCGCGATCAGCGCCCCGAACGTGGGCGAGCCCGGTGCCCTCATCGAGCTGGCCGAGCTCTCCGAGTCGAGCGGCTGGCACGGCTTCTTCTTGTGGGATCACCTGCATCTCCGACGCGATCTCCACCTCGACGTCGACGACCCGTGGGTGGTGCTCGGAGGGTGCGCGGCACGCACGACGTCGCTGCACCTGGGCACGCTCGTCACGCCACTCGCGCGGCGCCGTCCCCACGTCGTCGCGAAGCAGGTGACGACGCTCGATCACATGACCGGCGGCAAGGCGATCCTCGGTGTCGGGCTCGGCGTGCCCGCCGAGGAGGAGTACGGAGCGTTCGGCGAGCCGACAGACCCGAAGGTGCACGCGGCGATGCTCGACGAGGCGCTCGAGGTGGTCAGCTGTCTCTGGTCGGGCGAGCCGCGCAGCTTTGCCGGAGAGCACTACCGCGTCGACAGCGCGCACTTCCTCCCCCGACCCGTGCAGCAGCCCCGGCCGCCGGTGTGGGTCGCTGCCCTCTGGCCGAATCGCCGTCCGTTGCGCCGCGCCGCGCGCTGGGACGGCGTCGTGCCGCTGAACCCGACGGGCGAGCCGTTGACTCCCGAGATCGTGCAACAGGTCGTCGGCGTGATCGCGGAGCTGCGGTCGCTCGAAGGGTTCGATGTCGTCGTGACCGCGTCAGAGGGAGTCGACGCGTCGGAGTACGCCGAGGCCGGTGCCACCTGGGTCATCGAGAGCATCTGGCCGCATCCGAACGGGTGGTACGACGAGCTTCGGGCAAAGTGCGCGGCAGGGCCGCCGCGGTGAGACCGCGCACTACGGTGTCGGCGTGCACGGCGACGGACCCGAGGGCATAGACAGCGAACGCGTCGGCAAGTGGCTGGTCGACAACGTCGACGGTGCCGAGCCACCGTTCACCTACGACCTGATCGCGGGTGGCCACTCGAACCTCACGTTTCGAGTCACCGACGCGCAGGGCACGCGCCGTGTGCTCAGACGGCCGCCTCTCGGTCATGTGCTGGCGACCGCGCACGACATGGGCCGCGAGCACCGCATCATCGCGGCGCTCGGGCCGACCGACGTGCCTGTCGCTCCCGCGCTCGGCTTCTGTGACGACGTCGACGTGAACGGCGCGCCGTTCTACGTGATGGGGTTCGTCGACGGGTACATCCTTCGCGACGCGAACACCGTGCGCGACGCGCTCGACGCCGACGCGCGCCGCCGCGCGGGGGAAGACCTCGTCGACGTGCTCGCGATGATCCACGACGTCGACCCTGACGCCGTGGGCCTCGGCGAGCTCGGCCGCAAAGAGGGCTACATCGAGCGGCAGATGAAGCGGTGGTACTCGCAGTGGGAGAAGTCGAAGACCCGCGAGCTCCCCCACATCGACGAGGTGTACCAGCACCTCATGGCGCACATCCCGCCTCAGCAGGGCGCCTCCATCGTCCACGGCGACTACCGACTCGACAACTGCATGGTGTCGGGCGAGGGCCGCATCGCGGCGGTGCTCGACTGGGAGATCTGCACCCTCGGCGACCCCCTCGCCGACCTCGGCCTGCTGATGGTCTATTGGACGGGCCCCGACGACTGGGAGGGCGGCCTCGCGACGTCGGCCACCGCGGTCGAGGGCTTCCCGAACCGGGCCGACCTGCTCGAGCGCTACACGAAGACCTCGGGCCGCGACGCGAGCGACATCGACTTCTACACCTCGTTCGCGTTCTGGAAGCTCGCGTGCATCGTCGAGGGCGTGTACGCCCGGTACCTGGCCGGCGCGATGGGCTCCGGCCGAGGGGGCTTCGAGATGTTCAAGGTGCAGGTCGAGCGCTCCGCCGCGACGGCGGCTGAGATCGCGCAGCGGGTGTCGTGAGCGACCCCGATCCGGCCCTGCTCTACACCCTGCACGAACGTCCCGACCTCGACTCGCCTGTCCTCGTCGTCGCGCTCGAAGGCTGGATCGATGCCGGCCTCGGCGCCGCCGCGGCGGCCCAGGCGCTCGTCGCCGACCTGCGCCCGACGTCGATCGCGACGTTCGACTCCGATCGGCTCCTCGACTATCGAGCTCGCCGTCCGGTCATGCACCTGCGCGACGGCGTGAACACCGCGCTCACGTGGCCCGGCATCGAGCTCTACGCGGCGAAGGACCACTCGGGCCGCGACGTGCTGCTGCTCCTCGGGCACGAGCCCGACTCGCTCTGGAAGCAGTTCACCGAACAAGTCGTCGCCCTTGCAGTCGAGTTCGGCACGCGACTCGTCGTCGGGCTGGGCGCGTATCCGTTCGCGGCTCCACACACGCGGCCTTCACGTCTCTCGACGACCGCGAACTCGACGGAGCTCGCCGAGCGGCTCGGCTTCCTCCGCAACTCGGTCGACGTGCCGGCGGGCGTCGAAGCCGCGATCGAGCGGCGGTGTGCGGAGATCGGTCTCCCTGCGGTCGGCCTGTGGGCCCAGGTGCCGCACTACGCAGCCTCGATGCCCTATCCCCCGGCCTCGATCGCGTTGATCGACGGGCTCGGGCAGGCCGCCGGGCTCTCGTTGCGGGCCGGCTCGCTGCGCCAGGCGGCGAGCGAGCACGTCGTGCGGCTCGACGAGCTCGTGTCGCAGAGCGACGAGCACCGCGAGATGCTCCATCAGCTCGAGGCCCAGGCCGACGCGGAGACCGCGCAGAACGCGGGCAACGCCGCGTTGGCGCCGATCAACCCGAGTGATCTCCCGACCGGCGACGACCTGGCGGCCGAGCTCGAGCGGTACCTCCGCGAACAGGGTTGAGAGTCAGGCGGTGAGCAAGTCCGCGGTGAGCGCGGTGTCTTCGGAGCCGCGGTAGCGGCAGACCTTGCCGTCGCGGAACTGCCACCAGTGGTGCAGCTCCATCTCGCCCGACTTCCCCGTCGCCTTCGACTTCATCCCGAACCGGATCGTGACCATCACGTCCGTGTCGTTCGCCGCGATGGAGAGGGGCGTGAACTCGAGCACGTCGACGGATGCGCCGAGCGCGGTGAAGAAGTCGGGCACCTCGCCCTTGCCCTTGTGCACGCCGTACCACGGTGCTGCCGTCGAGCTGGCCTCGGAGGCCCAGTCGACGTCATCGGTCAGCTGCTCGACGATCGCTGCGACATCGCCGCGACCGAACGCCTCGTAGATCTTCTGGACGGTCTGGATCTTGGGATCGCTCATGGCCCTTCATTCGCCGGCTCGGCTTCGGTCGGATCACTCGCAGCGGGCTATCGTCCGCGGCCATGAAGGTTGACGGAGGCATCGGGTTCGATCTCAGCAAGGCCGCAAGCGCCGCGAAGGAGGCCGAAGAGGCCGGCTACAGCGGCATCTGGTCCGCGGAGACCAGCCACGATCCGTTCTTCCCGCTGCTCGTCGCGGCGCAGCACACGAAGGACATCGAGCTCGGCACCGGCATCGCCGTCGCGTTCGCGCGGAACCCGATGCTGCTCGCCAACATCGCGTACGACCTGCAGGCCGCGTCCGAGGGTCGGTTCATCCTCGGGCTCGGCAGCCAGATCAAGCCGCACATCGAGAAGCGGTTCTCGATGCCGTGGAGCCATCCCGGCCGCACGCATGCGCGAGATGGTCCTCGCGATCCGGGCGATCTGGGACTGCTGGAAGAACGGCACGAAGCTCGACTTCCGCGGCGACTTCTACAGCCACACGCTGATGACGCCGTTCTTCAACCCAGGCCCGAACCCGCATGGCGACGCACGCATCTTCCTCGCCGGCGTCGGCGCGCTCATGACCGAGGTCGCGGGCGAGGTCTGCGACGGGTTCATCTGCCATGGCTTCACGACCGAGCGCTACTTCCGCGAGGTCACGCTTCCCGCGCTCGAGCGCGGCCGTGCGAAGGCGGGCAAGACGATGGAGGGCTTCGAGATCTCGGGGCCGTCGTTCGTCGTCACCGGCACGAACGAGAAGGAGCTCGAGGCCGCGGCGCGGGCACGCGCCAGCAGATCGCGTTCTACGGATCCACGCCGGCGTACCGCACTGTGCTCGAGCTGCACGGCTGGGGCGACCTGCAAGACGAGCTCAACGCGCTCTCGAAGCAGGGCGAGTGGGTGAAGATGGGCACGCTCATCGACGACGAGATCCTCAACACGTTCGCGGTCGTCGGCGAGCCCGAGCAGATCGCTCCCGAGCTGCACAAGCGCTACGGCGACGTCGTGAACCGCATCTCGTTCTACGCGCCGTACCGCACCGACCCCGACCGCTGGCGGGGCGTGCTCGAGGCGCTCAAGGCCGCATAGCCCCTCGGTTGAGAACACTGGCTTGACAGATCGACTCAGTCGTGTCCTGATATATCGGATGCCGACTGAGTCAGAGAGCTCGCGACCCCTTCAGCCCGCCGCGCTGCACATCCTCCTCGCCCTCGGGCGGGGTGAGCGCCACGGCTACGCGCTCATCGGCGACGTCGACGCCCTCAGCGAGGGCGCGATTCGGCTGGGCCCCGGCACGCTCTACGGCACCATCAAGCGGCTGCTGGGCGACGGCCTCATCGAGGAGGCGGAGGAGCGTCCCGATCCCGCGCTCGACGACGAACGTCGCCGCTACTACCGGCTCACGCCCGCGGGCGCGGCTGCGGCGACGGCCGAGCTCGATCGCCTCGCGTCGTTGGTGAAGCGCGGACGCGCTGCGTTCGCTCCCGCGCCGAAGCGAGCCTGATGGGCGTCTACCGCCATCTCCTGCGCCTCTACCCGAAGTCGGTGCGCGCCGACTTCGGCGACGCGATGGAACAGGTGCACCGCGACCTGCGCGTGCACGGCGGCTTGCGCGGACCGCGGCTGTTCTTGGCAACAACGCGCGATCTCATTCGTTCCGCTCCCCGACTCCGAGTGGAGGAAGGCATGGCCACACATCCCGGACGCACCCGCGCCGTCGTGACGATCCTCGTCGCCGCCGCGCTCGTCGGCCTCGTCGCACATCGGGCCGCTGCTCGCGCTCCCGGCGCTCGTCGCGCTGGTCGTCTACATGGCACGACACGCCGACGATCTCGACGGTGCCAAGCACTCGCGGGCGCTGTGGCTCGGCCTTCCGATCGCCGGCGGCGTGCTCTTGCTCGTCGGCATCACCGCCGACGCGCTCGGGGCGGGTGACGGCTCGTGGTGGCCGCTCGCCGTCGGTCCCGCGATCATCGGCGGACCGATGCTCGTGATCGCTCTCGTGCTCAACGCGTGCCACGAGGTCGGCGTCCGCTTCGGCCACCGGCCCGAGCGAGTTCCCGGCCGGGTTCGGGCGGAGTCAGCCGGGCTCGCGGCGGGGTTCCTGATGTTCGCGCTCGTGGTGATGGGCGAGGAGCGCGGCTGGGCGATCTTCATGATCACGATCCTGTCGCTCATCACCCTCGGGGTGCTCGCCCTCTACGCGGGGCTGCTCCACCTCATGCGCCCGCGTCGAGCGAGCGGCGTGAGTCAGGCGAGCTGCAGGTCTTCGTCCAGATAGCGCTGCTTGCACAGGCTGCGCTGCAGCTTGCCGGACGACGTCTTCGGCATCGTGCCGGCCACCACGAGCATCACGTCGCGCGGCGGCACGCCCGCGACCTCGAGCACGCGCTGGTGCACCGCCTTGCGCACGGCTTCGACGTCGTCGGCACGCGTCTCGGCGACGACCACCACCGACTCCTTGCCCTTGTAGCCGTCGACGCCGAAGGCGATCACGTTGCCGGCGCGCACACCGTCCATCGTGCCGATCGCCCGCTCGATGTCTTCGGGGAAGAGGTTGCGGCCGCCGATGATGATCACGTCCTTGATGCGGCCACACAGCACCAGCTCGCCGTCGAGCATGTACGCGAGGTCGCCGGTGCGCAGCCACCCGTCGCGGAAGAGCTCGGCCGTCGCGTCGGGGCGCTTGTAGTAGCCGGGAGTGACTGACGTGCCCGAGATCTCGAGCTCGCCCACCTCGCGCTCGCGGAGCACCGCTCCCGTCTTCTGATCGCAGATGCGGATCTCGAGGCCGGGAACGGGCTTGCCGAGCAGTGGCAGCCGCCGCGCACCCTCGTCCTCCGGGTCGACGGGCTTCGCCATGTGCTCGGTCTCGAGCCCGCGACGGTCGACGACGTCGCAGACCATCCCCCGCATCGGCGGCGGGAACGTGCCCGCGATCGCCACCTCGGCCATCCCGAACGCGCAGAACTCCGCGCCCGGCCTGAACCCGTGTGGCGCGGCCGCGGCGACGAACGCTTCGACCGCATCGGGATCGATGGGCTCGGCGCCGTTCAGCGCGATGCGCATCGACGAGAGGTCGAGCCCACTCATCCGCTTCAGCGCACGCGTCGCGAGCACCCACGAGAAGTTCGGCCCCGCCGTCGCCGTGCCGCGGTAGGTCGAGATCCACTCCATCCACGCGCCCGGATGGGCGAGGAAGTCCTGCGGTGACGCGAGCACGAGCCCCGCGCCGGTCGTCATCGGCGTCGTCATGCAGCCGACGAGACCCATGTCGTGGTACAGCGGGAGCCACGACACGAGCACGTCCTCGTCGACGTGCAGTGACGTCGCAATCTCGATCGCGTCGAGGTTCGAGCACAGCACGCGCTGCGGGAGCATCACGCCCTTCGGCTCGCTCGTCGATCCGCTGGTGAACTGCAAGATCGCGAGCCGCTCGAGGTCGTCTTCGACACGCTCGAACGCATCGGACTTCGGACGCCCGCGCCCCGGCATGAGGTCGGGCAGCAGCACGGACGGCGGGTCGCCTTCTACCGGCTCGTAGAACGGAGCGAGATCGGGATCGATCAGGAGGAGAGCCGCGTCGGCGTTGCGGATGCGCGAGCGCGTCTGGTCCACGAACTCCTCGAGCGATCCCATCCGCATCGGCAGCGGGAGCACCACGGCGCACGCGCCCGAGATCCAGCACGCCTGGATCGCAGTGACGAGCGGACGGCTGGTCGGGCCGAGGATCGCGACGTGGTCGCCGGGTTGGATGCCACGCGCCTGCATGCCGGCGCCGACGACGCGCGCGTCGTCGTGCAGCTGCGACCACGGCACGAGGACGCGATCGTCCTTCGAGATGAACGTCGCTCCGTGACCCCGATCGGCGGCGCGCTCGATACGAGCGATCAGAGGAGTGGGCGCCACGGTCATAAGACTTGCGCACGGCAAGGCCGGTTACGAATCACTCCCCTGGCCAGCAGGGGTCGGCCAGTATCCTCGGCCTTCATGTCCGCCCGTCCCGACGTCCGTCCTGATGTCCCTGCGCACAGGTACGACGGCCGCGTCGCGGACGAGATCGAGACCCGCTGGCAGGCCAAGTGGGACGCCGACGGCACCTACTACGCCCCGAACCCGACCGGCCCCCTGGCCGACGGCTTCGAGGCGATGCGAGGCAAGCCGAAGACCTTCGTGCTCGACATGTTCCCCTACCCGAGCGGCGACGGGCTGCACGTCGGGCACCCGCTGGGCTTCATCGGCACCGACGTGTACGCCCGCTACTTGCGCATGACCGGTCACAACGTGCTGCACACCATGGGGTTCGATGCGTTCGGCCTCCCTGCCGAGCAGTACGCGGTGCAGACCGGCCAGCACCCGCGCATCACCACCGAGGCGAACGTCGCGAACTACCGGCGTCAGCTCCACCGCCTGGGCCTGGGCCACGACCCCCGCCGCTCCATCTCGACGACCGACGTCACCTACTACCGCTGGACGCAGTGGATCTTCCTGAAGATCTTCAACAGCTGGTACGACGCCGAGGCGAAGAAGGCGCGCCCGATCGACGAGCTCGTGGCGAGCTTCGAGTCCGGCGCGCGCGCCGTTCCCGATGGACGCGACTGGGAGAAGCTCGACTCCGTGCAGCGACGAGAGGTCGTCGACTCCTTCCGTCTTGCGTACCTCGACGAAGCGCCGGTGAATTGGTGCCCCGGATTGGGCACAGTGCTGGCCAACGAAGAGGTGACGTCAGAAGGACGCAGCGATCGCGGCAACTTCCCTGTCTTCAAGCGCCCGCTGAAGCAGTGGAAGATGCGGATCACCGCGTACGCCGACCGTTTGATCGACGACCTCGACGTCTTGGACTGGCCCGAGCCGATCAAGCTGATACAGCGCAACTGGATCGGTCGCAGCGACGGCGCGCTGATCCACTTCCCCGCGCCGTCCATCGGCGAGCCGATCACCGTGTTCACCACGCGCCCAGACACCATGTTCGGCGCGACCTACATGGTCCTTGCTCCCGAGCATCCGCTCGTCGACGAGCTCGCGCCGTCGACATGGCCCGAGGGCACGCCCCCGAAGTGGACAGGCGGCGGCGCCGCCACGCCGTTCGACGCAGTCGCGGACTACCTCCGCACCGCGGGGTCGCTGACGGACGTCGAGCGTCAGGTCGAGTCGCGCCAGAAGACCGGCGTCTTCACCGGCGCGTACGCGACGAATCCTGCGACTGGCGCGTCGATCCCGGTGTTCGTCGCCGACTACGTGCTGATGGGCTACGGCACCGGGGCGATCATGGCGGTGCCCGGTCAGGACGAGCGCGACTGGGAGTTCGCCGAGGTGTTCGACCTGCCGATCGTGCGCACCGTGCAGCCCCCCGACGGCTGGGAGGGCGAAGCCTTCGTGGGCGAGGGCCCCGCGATCAACAGTGGCTTCCTCGACGGGCTCGGCGTCGCGGACGCGAAGCACAAGATCATCGAGTGGCTCGAGCAGAACGGCTCAGGCGAGGGCACGGTCACGTACCGGCTCCGCGACTGGCTGTTCAGCCGGCAGCGCTACTGGGGCGAGCCGTTCCCGATCATCTACGACGACACCGGTCTGCCGATCGCCGTCCCCGAGTCGATGCTGCCCGTGCTGCTCCCTGAGATCGACGACTTCAGCCCGCGCACGTTCGCCGACGACGACGAGACTTCGATGCCTGAACCGCCGCTGGCACGCGCACACGACTGGGTCGAGGTCACGCTCGATCTCGGTGATGGCGGCCCGCACCTACTGGCGCGAGACGAACACGATGCCGCAGTGGGCGGGCTCGTGTTGGTACGAGCTGCGCTACCTCGACCCGACGAACGAGAACGCGTTCGTCGACCCCGAAGTCGAGCGTTACTGGATGGGCCCGAAAGCGCCCGGCGATCCCGGAGGCGTCGACCTCTACGTCGGAGGTGTCGAGCACGCGGTGCTGCACCTGCTCTACGCGCGGTTCTGGCACAAGGTCCTGTTCGACCTCGGGCACACGTCGTCGTTCGAGCCGTACCGCCGCCTGTACAACCAGGGCTACATCCTCGCCGCGGCCTATCAGGACCCGCGTGGCATGTACGTCGACGCATTCGCGGTCGAGGAGCGCGACGGCCACTACTTCCTCGGCGACGTCGAGGTGCGGCGCGAGATGGGGAAGATGGGCAAGAGCCTGAAGAACGGCATCTCGCCCGACGACTACTACACGACCTACGGCGCGGACACGCTGCGGCTGTACGAGATGTTCACCGGTCCGCTCGATCAGGAGCGACCGTGGGAGACGCGCGCGATCGTCGGAGTCCACCGCTTCCTCCAGCGGCTCTGGCGTTTGATCATCGACGAAGAGACCGGGGTGCTGCGCGTCGACGACGTGCCCGCGGACGACGAGACGCGCCGCGTGCTCCACCGCACCATCGACTCGGTGCGCACCGACATGGCGAACCTGCGGTTCAACACCGCGATCGCGAAGCTGACCGAGCTGAACAACCACGTGACTGCGAAGGGCGCCGCGACGACGCCGCGCGAAGTCGCCGAGCCTTTGGCGCTGATGGTCGCACCGCTCGCGCCACACATCGCCGAGGAGCTGTGGCACCGCTTGGGCCACTCCGACTCGGTCGTCTACGCGCCGTTCCCCGAGGCCGACGCCGCGCTGCTGGTCGAAGACACCGTCGAGATCCCGGTGCAGGTGAAGGGCAAGGTGCGCGCCCACTTGACGGTCGCCGCCGACGGCCGACGCCGCTGCGATCGAGGCGCTGGCGCTGGCCGATCCCAACGTCGTGAAAGCGATCGGCGACGCCTCGGTGAAGCGGGTCGTGGTCGTCCCCGGTCGCATGGTGAACGTGGTGACCTGACTGGTACCGTCCAATGACCGATTGGCGAAAGGCCGCGGGGCTATAGCTCAGTTGGTAGAGCGCTTGCATGGCATGCAAGAGGTCAGGGGTTCGAATCCCCTTAGCTCCACTGGCGTTGTCGTTTCGACAACGTTTCTCCAGGTCAGCCTTGGGTTCTAGTTGCGTCCCGTTAGGTGTTGCGCTCAGCGCCGACGCGCCACGACTGAGCGTGCAGAACGGCAGAGCGCCGCGCGACCGTCTCGGGGCGTCCGCTCATCACCTCGGCCTGGGGCATTGAGCGCGAGAACCGTCGATCTGTCGTGCTCACGGCAACCAGCAGCGATCGGTACATGGGGGTGCCGAGGCGCGGCCACTCAGCCGGCGATAGGGGCGCCCTCCGGCAGAGTCTCACCGGCAGTTATGCCCGCCGCGGCTCAGCCGAGCAACTCCAGAAGCAGCTTGGTCACGTCATCTGGCTGTTCGGTGGGCATCCAGTGGCCCGTGTCGAGCCGCTCGTAGCGAAACGGACCGGTACAGCGTGCTTCGGATCGGAGAAAGGCGTCCTCGCTGAGGAACTGGTCGCGCTCGCCGTAGACGAGCAACACCGGGATCGAGACTGGCGGCATGGTCTCGGGTTGAGGAGCGAACATCGTTTCGGGGGTGGCGTTCGCCCGGTACCAGTCGATGCGAGCTTCGAGCTTGCCGGGCTCCGATAGGTCTGCGATCTGGGCGTCGGTGTCTCCTCCAGCCCAGGCCTCCCGGAAGTTCTTCCAGTCGTCAACCCGGAGCCACTGTTCAGCCACGCCCGGGTGCTGGAACTGCAGGAGGTAGTACGACTTTCGGGCCTGCTCGACCGACGCGATCGGGAACAGCGCCTCGGGGTGCGGCGCGGCCAGCGCCGCCATGCGGTCGACCCGGTCGGGCATGAAGCTGCCGAGCGCCCAGGCGAGTATCGCCCCCCAGTCGTGCCCGATGACACTGAAGCGTTCGATTCCAGCGCGTCGGCGATGCCGACCACGTCGCCGATCAGCGACCCATAGTCGTAGCTTTCGAGACCCTCAGGCCGATCCGACTGACCACATCCCCGAAGGTCCGGTGCGATGACGCGATAGCCCGCATCGGCGAGCGCCCGAACCTGGTTTCGCCACATGTCTGCAGTGTCAGGAAACCCGTGAAGCAGAACCACGGGATGGCCCTGGCCTTCGTCGATCACGCGGAAGTCCAGGCCGTTCGCGGTCACCGTCTTCGCGGAAGACTCCATCCAGCGACCCTACGCGGAGCGCGGCACTTCTGCCCGGTAGGCGACCTGCGTGGAGGCTGTCGCGCCGCGACACGTGGGGCCCGACTCGCCCTCATCTGGTTCATCTACGCGGACGTGGAGATCGAGATCGATTCCCTCGCTGTCGTCGAACTCGCGGAAGACGAAGAGTCGGTGTCGTCGGCGCGTGGTGTTCTCGCGCGATGACGAAGCCGCGGCGTCTGCAGAGCTCGACGCGCGCTATCTGACGCTCGGCGGTGAGCTCGACACGAACGTCGAAGAGAGCGCTGACAGCCCTCGCTGAAGCTCGTCCAAGCAAGCAACGAAGTAATCCGCTGTCCGAGCGCTGTGCGCACTCAGGCCGGCATGTTGATTGAGCAAGATCGCAGTTCAGCGCCCCCGGCAGGATTCGAACCTGCGACCAGCGGATTAGAAGGCCTACAGCACTGAGCGCTGTGCTCAACACCAACTTCCCACGTCGCTCGTGAGCGACACGGCGCGAGTTATCCGTTGTCTCGAGTGGTCGGCAGGTGACGGCCAGTTGTCGCCGTCGCTCCCACTCGCATCGACGATGATGTTCGATCTCGACAAGCGTGGAGGGCAGGACCGTCATGCCTACCTACCTGATTCATGGCGGTCATGTCCTGAGCATGGACGGTGGCGTCGGCGATTATCCGCGCGGCGATGTGTTGGTCCGCGACGGCGTCATTGTCGCGGTCGGGGAGGATCTGGACGCGGGTGATGCGGAAGTCATCGATGCGAGCCGGATGGTCGTGCTGCCGGGGTTCGTCGAGGTCCATTGGCACATGTGGAACTCGATCTGGCGTGGCCTGTCGCACGACGCCCCGAGCTACTTTGCGCTGCACCGGCTGGCCGAGTTCTTCACGCCCGCCGATCACTACGCAGCTGTCCGTTACGCCGCCAGCGAGGCCGTCAGCGCGGGGATAACAACCTGTCACGACTGGGCCAACGGACTGCGGGACCGCGTTGATGCTGAAGCCGAAGCGCAGGCGCTTGTCGACAGCGGCATCCGGGCCCGGTTCGGCTACGGCAATCTGACGTCGCCGTCGCGGCCGGGCCTGGTCGCGGAAGACCTGGTGTCCCTGCAGGCGTGGATCGACCGGCACGCCGAGGGGCGGATGGACCTCGGGGTCGTCTGTCATGCCCAGCCAACGTTCGCGGCCGAGGTGAACCTCGCCCGATCGCTCGGCCTGAAGTCGATCGCGCCGCACGTCGACCTGTCGGGCGATCTCGATCTGCTCGGCCCAGACATGATCTTCACCCATGGCCCGGGTGTCCCCGATGGCTTCATGGCTCTGCTCGCCCAGAGGAGGGTCAAGATTGGGCTGTGTCCGATGACCGATCCGCTGATCGGCGCCGGTCTGCCGCCGCTCGTGCAATTCCTCAGCAACGGCGTCTCCTTCGAGGACATTGGATTCTCCGTTGATGTGTCGTGCCAGACCGGCGTAGACCCGTTCGCTGCGATGCGCACGATCATGCAGTCCGCCCGGATCGCGCAGAAGAAGGGCGCTTCATTCAACGAAATCATCTTCTCGCCAGGCGACCCGCACGACGCGACGAACGGCCTGATGATGCCGAGGAGCGTCCTTCAGCTCGCGACCATCAATGGTGCCCGCGTACTAGGCCTCGACGAGAACATCGGGTCGCTGACGCCTGGGAAGCGAGCCGATGTCATCACGGTCCGCACCGACGATCTCAACATGCTCGCCGCCCCGAACACGAACCCGACCTTCCAGCTCGTCCAACACGGCCAGCCTGTGAACGTCGACACCGTGATGGTCGATGGCCGCATCTTGAAGCGCGGTGGACAGCTTGTCGGCGTCGATATCGCGGCGATCGCCGCGGATGCGGTGCGCGCACAGCGTGACATTCGCAGTCAAGCCGGCATGCCGCCTCTCGACATCACCTTCTAGCCCGGCGAAAGACCGGGTTCCGCTGCGCTCATGGCGGCGCGGGATTCCAGGTCAGCGCCCCTGGGAGGATTTCGAACCTCCGGCCTTCGGACTAGAAGGCCTACAGCACTGAGCGCTGTCTCAACAGGAAGATCGCTGGTCACTCACGAGCGACAGGACGCGAGTTATCCGTTGTCGCTCCACAGCGTGGCAGCTTCCGCCGGCTCAAAGGCCTCGCTTGGCTTTAGCAACCCCCCACGTGCGGCGATGTCCGAGCCGAGGCTTTGGGGTCCCGGCGACGCTTGGATCGCTAGGAGTCGTGCTCATCTGGCACGTACGCGGTCGCCATCCGCTCGACGGGTCGAGCGTCGCGGCGCGGTTGGGTCGTCCGATTCTGTCTTCCGGCCGCCTCGTCATTGACCTGGCGCACCAGGTCGAGCAGCCGTTCGAGGTCACCGAGCTGACGGTCGAGGTCAGCGTCGGGGCCGTGGAGGTTGGCGCGCAAGGTGGTGATGCCGGCGTCGCGGTAGAGACGCAGTCGGTGGCGTACGAGGTCGTCGGTGCCGATGAGGTTGGTGCCGAGCCCGATCGCGGTTGGGCACACGTCGCCGGGCGGCGTCTTTGTCGCCTGCCAGCCAGAGTCGTTGGACCTCGCGGATGTCGTCGCCGTAGCCCTGCCGTTCGAACGCGTGGTTGTAGAAGTTCGTGCCGGCCGAGCCCATGGCGCCGATGGTGAACGCATACCCCTCGGCATGGCGGCGACCGGCAGCCTCGACGTCGTCGGTGAACTCGACTCCGACCGCGGCCGTGAGGTCGAGGTCGGCGATGTTCGCGCCCTGCTCGCGCTGCGCCTTCGCGAAGGGATCGAGAAACACGTCCGCGGTCTCGGGGAAGAAGGCGGTGCCGATCCATCCGTCGGCGAGTTCGCCGGTCAGGCGGAGGTTGGCCGGGCCGAGCGACGCGATGTAGATCGGCAGATGCAGGGGGGGCATGAGTGACCGGATGGCGCGGCCTTCGCTGCCGGGGATGGGCAACTCGTAGATCTCACCGCGGTAGTCGAGCCGCTCGCCCGCGGTGATGGCTCGGATGATCTCGATCGTTTCGCGGGTGCGGCGCACGGGCTTGTCGAACGCGACGCCGTGCCAGCCTTCCATGACCTGCGGGCCGCTGGTTCCGATGCCGAGTATGCACCGTCCGCCGGATAGCGCGTGCAGCGATTGCGCTGTCATCGCGAGCATCGCCGGTGTGCGCGCGCCGAGCTGCGCGATGCCCGAACCCAGCTTGATCGTGGACGTGCAGGCGGCGAGGTACGCGAGCGGCGTGAACGCGTCGCCGGCCCAGAACTCCGCACACCACGCTGAGTCGACACCGAGCCGTTCGGCTTGCCGCACGAACTCCACCGCGTCGGGTCGGAACGGCGCTGCGCCGATTCCGACGCGCATGGTCATCGCGACGCTTCGGCGAGCTGCTTCACGCCTTCGACGGTCTGCTGCATATTGGCCTGGACCTCGCCGATGCGCCGGCGCAGCACGCGTACTTCCTTGCCGGGGTTGTTGGTGATCGCCATGGTGGTGCCCGACGGTCCGGGTCCCATGACGTAGGAGAACCGCAGGCGGGTGCCGCCTTCTCGTGGTTCGAGGTCGAACCGCCACCGAGCCCCGGGGTTGTCGGGGTCGGAGGTGCGCCAGCCGAACGCGCGAGGGCGGTCGTAGGTGTCGATGAAGCACGGGATCGTCCACTCCCCGAGCGCGGCGTGTTGGTTGCGCCCGTGGAACATCGCGCCGACACCACGGTTGTCGCTGGCCCACTCGGCGCCGGCGAACTCGGTGGAGAACCGTGCTGGGAGGTTGATGTCCGACACCAGTGACCACACCGTGGCGGGCGAGGCGGCGATGTCGACTTCGGCGATGGCGCCGGGACCGTCGTCGAAGCGAAGTTCGTCGCTGGGGCCGCGTTCGGTGGTGAGGCCAAAGCGGTCGAAGTAGGTGATCGACCGGGCGGGGTGGCGCGGCGGCGCGCTTGAAGTCGGTGCCCGTGGTGTAGGCGACCGGGAGCAGGACGATCTCGGTCATGTCTTCGGGGATGCGGAGGATCTCCTTGACCTTCGCGGTGTCCTGCAGCGCGGCGGTCACCCATGTGGTGCCGAGCCCGCGGGCGCGCAGCGCGAGGCAGAAGCTCCACGCCGCCTGGATGACGGAGTCGAACAGGCCGGGCCGCCCGCTGCCGTCGTGGCGGCCGATGACGGTCGGGATGACGATGGCGGGGACCTCGGCGAGATGTTCGGCGAGGTACGCGCCGATGCCATCACCTTCTCGCTGGGGTGGCCGGTGCCGTGCAGCCGTTCGGCGGCGGCGGACATGAACGGCAGTGCGGTCTCGCGATAGAGCTCGCCGAGCTGGTCCTTGACCCGCTGCTCGCGCACGATGATCCATCGCCGGCTCCCGAGGTTGCCGCCGGTCGGTGCCTGTTCGGCGAGGTCGATGCAGTCGAGCAGCAGCTGGTTGTCGACCGGGCGCTCGAGGTCGAGCCGTCGGCGGACCGCTCGTGTCGTGGCGAGCACCTCGTCGATCTGCGCGACGTCGAAGGTCATGCGGGCACTCGCTCGAGTCGGGCGGGCACGGTCTTGTGCCACGGCGTCCCGGCCCACGGATCGCGGTCCTCGCTGGCCGTGAGCTCGTTGGGCGCCACGCCGGTCTGGCGCCGCGCCGCCGCCTCCACGTGATCCAGGCCGAGCCCGTTGGGGAGCGAGACGTGGCCGGGCTGCACGGTGTCGTCGACCGCGACCGTGACCACGACGCTCGCTCGCTTCGTGGTCAGCGTGGCCGCGCCGCCGTCTACGAGACCGAGCCCCTCGGCATCGGCCGGCGAAACGCGCAGCGAACCCTCGGCGTCCTTCTTCCGCCACGCCGGTTCGCGAGGATCGTGTTCGCGGTGAACGAGCGCCGTTCACCCGCCGAAAGAAGGAGCGGCCACTCGGAGTCGTCGCCGGGCGGTGCTTCGCGGCGAGTTCGGCAGCTCGTCGAGGACTCGGGGATGCCGACGTGGCAGGCCGTCGTCGGTTTGATGCGTTGCCAGGTCGCCTCCCACGTGTCCTCGGTGAACACGACACCCGGACGGATGGTCGACGATGGCATCGAAGAGCCGGTCGCCGGCATCGGGCCCGACGAAGCCGGCTGGCGACGCCGTCGGGGTTGCGCGGCGAGCAGCGGATCGCCATCGGCCATAGCGCAGCTGCCGCCGCGGCGCCGTGCGGGAGGATTTCCCCGAGCGTGCGGTACAGCACGACCGGCGCGACAGCGGCCAGCTTCGGGTCGCTTGTCATCGCCTCCGCGAACTCGGTGGCGAACTCGTCGCGGCTCGGGTCGGGCCGCACGCAGCTGCTCGACGATTTCTTTGTCGAGGAAGCCCAGGGCGTCGACGAGTCGTGCATGGATCTCCGGTTCGGGCAGCGGCCCGATGGGCGGTTCCAGCACCGGCCGGCGGAGGTGGAACACGTTCTTGGGGAAGTCGAAGTTGAAGAACGTCGCCTCGAACTTCTCGTACTGCGAGGTGGCCGGCAGCAGGTAGTCCGACTCCCTCGCCGTTTCGGTCATGAATACGTCGATGCAGACGCTCACGTCCAGCATCCGCATCGCCTCCGCATCCGCTGACTGTCGGCGACTGAGTGCAACGGATTGCCCGACTCCACGATCATGGCTCGATAGCGATTCGGGTGGTCGGTGAGGATCTCGTCGGCCATGACGTTGCACGGGATGAGGCCACCGATGAGCCTGGCCCCCACGACCGGCGACACCGGCGCCGTGCTCGCGTCGAGCTCAGCCCGGCTC
>CAVSCP010000002.1:0-495452 GCA_963726495.1 uncultured Acidimicrobiales bacterium | reverse complement strand
CCACAGACGGTGTGCCTCCCCGGCCGCATGCTCGAGCTGGTCGCGATAGCCGGCCCACCATTCCTGCTCAGCCGGCGGAAGGTTGCTGTTGCCGGCCGAAAGGCCTGCCGCGCCGTCGATCAGCTCGCGGATGATGTCGGCGTGCCCTGCGTGGCGGTCGATGTCCGCGATGACGTGCACCAGGATCCGGTGCAACGTGACCTCGCGTCTCTCCTCGGGCCACCACGAGACCGACCCGACCGCGTCGAGAGGCAGCGCGTCGATGGTCGCGTCGGCGTGCGTCCACGACCCGGCGGTACAACCCGACGATGTCGTCGCGCGACTCCTCGGGAGTCGCCCACATGTCGGCGTTGGGCTCCGCGCCCTCGTCGAGCCACGGCCATCGGTTCGTGCGCTCGGCCTTCCGAAGACCTCACCGAAGTAGCCGATCTCGACTCCTGCGACGTGCTTGACGAGTCCCAACAGGTTCGTGCCCGTCGGGGTCATCGGCCGACGGATGTCGTACTCGGACAGCCCTTCCAGCTTCCAGACGAGCGCTTCCCGCGCAATCTGCAGGTAGCGATGGAGGTCTGCTTTCGGTGCATGGCGCCACGGCTCGCAGTCTGACGCGGGCGCCGCCGATCACGAGCTCCACTACCCTCACCGCCGTGGGTCAGCCGATCGCCGTCACCGAGAAGCCGTCGAGCAAGCCCGGCATCGTCCGCTTCGAGACGAATCGCAGCTTCACCGGCATGGGGCACGAGCACTTCGCTTCACTCGCCGGCATCACCGGGCATCGTCCGACTGACGAGCTCGCACGCCGGCTGCTCGACACCGGCAAGGTCGACGGCGTGCACGTCTACATGAACATGATCACGGTCGACGTGAAGAAGGGCTTCGAGCCCGACGGCCTCAAAGAGGTCATCGAGGGCCTCTACACCTACTGGCAGCCCGGGATGGTCCCGCCGTCGTTCGAGGACGTCGCGGCGGACGAGCCTGCGGCTGCCACGCCTGCCGCGTCGAGCGGCGGTGCCGCTGCGGACGACGCGATGTCGGAGGCCGCGAAGAAGGTGCCTGCCGCGCTGCTCGAGCGCAGCCGGCTCGCTCGCGAGAAGGCCAAAGCAAAGGCCGCCGCCGGCGAGTAGCCGCCCCCTCCGTTCGCGGGTCAGCGAACGGAGAGCGAGTCGGCCCAGGCGACGCGCGGCACGTCACTCCACAGGCGCTCGAGCTCGTAGTAGTGACGCGTCTCGTCGAGGAAGACGTGCACGACGAGGTCGCCGTAGTCGATGAGCACCCACGTGAGGTCGTTGAGGCCCTCGACGCGCAGCGGCTTGGGCCCGCCGTCACGCCCGAGCTCCTCCTCGACCGCGTCTGCGATCGTGCGCACCTGCCGGCTGTTCGCGCCGCTGACGATGACGAAGTAGTCGGTGATCGCGAGGACGCCACCCACGAAGAGCACCACCGGATCGTCGGCCTTCTTGTCCACCGCGGCACGGGCCGCGCGCTTGGCCCATTCCTCGACGGTGCTCTCGGTCACCTTCTCAGCCAGTGGTGCTCGTCTCCTGAGTCGTCGTCGACGTCACGGTCGTCGATGTCACGGGCGTCGCGGCCTCGTGCTTTGCGACCTGGGCCTCGAAGTCCTTGCCCAGCACCACCGTGAGGTCGATGCCGTCGACGACCGTAGCGTCCTGGGCGACCGTTCCCACGCCGAGCGACTTCGCGACGAATTCGGCAGCTCCCTTGAATCCGGGCGTCGCGTAGAGCACCTGGGTGCCCGACACCAGGCTGTCGTCGCTCGCGATGACGAGGTTCGCCTGGAGCAGCAGGATCAGGTCGGCTGCGGTGAGCATCGCCGCCGGGTCGCCGGTGGTGTTCACGAGGCGAATGCGGGCACTGTTCGTCGGCGGAGACACCGCGCCGGGCATCGCCTCGGCGACGAGCAGGCGCATCGGGCCCTCGTCGGGCGTGTACGCCTCGGGCTCGCCCGGCAGGGCGTTCACGGGCAGCACCTGCACCTGGTACGCGCCGGCGGCCAGCGACGCCATGAACTGCTCGACCGGCAAGGGCGGCGGCGCGACCTGCGCGTCACCGGTCGGCACGGTGGTCGTGGTGGCCGGGGGAGGTGGGCTCGCCGCCTCGATCGAGGTGATCACTCCGTCCCACAGGCTCTGGTAGCGCACCAAGCGGGCGGCCTCGGTCTCGTCGGCGGCGTGCGCGCCGAACGCTGTCGGCAAGTCAGCCGCGGTCAATGTCGCCGGCCCCGCGGGGAACAGCACGTCGAGCCGCCCGTCAGGACCAGGTGTGCCGACGGGGTCGTCGAACGACACTGTCACGTTGCCTGTGACCACCTTCGGCCACGTCGACGCGTCGAGCACCGAGACCTGCTCGAGCCGCACGTCGAGCAGGCTCTCGACGGTCTGACGCAGCAACGGCGCGCCGCCCGTCGCGAACGCGCTGCCGAGCGGGGCGTCGCCGACTCCGGGCACGTTCACGTGCAAGAAGCGTCGGCATGAGGACGAGGAAGCCGCCGCGCCCGCCGGGGCTCAGCGACGCGACAGCGATCGACTGAGGCGCGCCCGTCGCATCGAGGCTCACCAGCAGCTGCGCAGGAGTCGGTGGAAGCACGATGTCCGCAGCGCGACCTTCCCTCTTCACGAGGCGACCCTCGCGGCTGTCGACGATGGTCTTCGCCGCGACGCCGCCCAACACGGGGATCGCAACCGCGATGAGCAGCATCACCATCCAGATCGCCGCTGTGCGCCACGGTCGCGTGTGGACGCGGTGCAGCTTGCGCCGCGGGCCGCGCGGCGGTGGCGACGAGGGCGTCTCGATCGCGACTGGCGGGGGCGCGACAGGAGGCATCCCCGGCGACGTGTTGCGGATCGTGTCGCGCGCACTGGTCTCTGTGGCGTCGGAGTCGGCGTCGGGTGCCTCAGTGTCGTCGGGAACGACGGTGACCTCGGCGACGGTTGTCGTCGCGGCCTCCGGATCGTCGATCACGACTGCATCACGGTCGCGTAGAGCCCCCGCGTGCGAATGCACGCGATGACGTCGGGTGGCAGGAGGAAGTCGAGCGGCCGGCCGTCGGCGACGCGTGCCCGGAGATCAGTGCTGGACACGTCGAGGCGTGGCACCTCTACACGCTCCCACCGCCACCCGGGTGGTGGCTGCTCACCCTCGGCACCGGGGCGGTCGACCACGACGACGGTGCACATCTCGCGCACCTCGTCGACGCGCTCCCACGTGGTCAACCCACCCGCCGCGTCGCTGCCCACGATGAGGAAGAGCTCGGCTCCGGGGTGGGCTCGACGAAGCTCCCCGAGGGTGTCAGCGGTGTACGAAGGCCCGCCCCGGTCGATCTCGAGCCGGCTCACCTCGAGCCCGGCGACCCCCCGGGCGGCCGCCTCGACCATCGCGAGCCGGTCCTCGGCCGGGCTGACGGTCCGTTCACCAACCTTCTGCCAGGGCACATTCGCCACTACGAGGAGGATGCGGTCGAGCGCGAGGGCGTGGCGGACGTTGACCGCGGTCACCAAGTGGCCGACGTGAGGCGGATCGAAGGTCCCACCGAACACGCCCAGTCGCACGGAGGCGCAGGCTACCGGCCGCTCCAACGGGGTAAATGTCCAGCGGCGGGTGGCCGATGACGGTGAAAGTGGGGCGTGTGGCATGTGACACGCCTTGCGCGTAGTGGAAAGGGAATGACAAGCGGGTAATTCACGTTGCAGATTTCGCCATGAGTGACGCTGTTGGTCTGTACCTCAATGAGATTGGTCAAGTCTCTCTCCTCAACGCAGAAGAGGAGCGGGAGCTTTCCCGCGCGATCGAGGCCGGTCGCGCCGCACAAGAGCGAATCGACGCCGGCGACAACGACCCCGAGCTCGAGGAGCTCGTACGGGTGGCCCACGCCGCGAAGGATCGGTTCATCCGGGCGAACCTCCGTCTGGTCGTGAGCATCGCCCGCCGCTACCCCCTCCCCCCGGGCATGGATCTGCTCGACCTCGTGCAAGAGGGCAACTTGGGCCTCGAGCACGCGGTCGACAAGTTCGACTGGCGCCGGGGCTTCAAGTTCTCCACCTATGCGACGTTCTGGATCCGCCAGGCGATCGGTCGGGCCCTCGACCAGAAGGCCAGCCTCGTCCGCCTGCCCGGTGACCGTTCGGCGAGCCTCCGAGCCGCGCTCCGGCAGGTGTCCGGCGACGGCGACGAGCTCGACGACGAGAACGCCCGCCTCCACCGTCTTTCGACGCCGGTGTCGCTCGACCGTTCGATCGGCGACGACGGCGACAGCACACTCGGCGACCTCGTCCCGAGCGACACGATCGGCCCCGAGCAGGCCGTGATCGCCGAGGCCGAGGGAGCCATGCTCGACGAGCTGCTCGGCACCCTCGACACCCGCGCCCGCTACGCGGTCGAGCGGCGCTTCGGGCTCGTCGACGGCAAGAAGTGCAGCTATCGCGAGGTCGGCGAAGAGCTCGGCGTCACCGCCGAAGCCGCCCGCCGCCTCGTCAAGCGAGCAGTCACGGGTCTCCGCGACGACGCTGCTCGCATCCTCGCCGCCTGATTCCCCCGTCAGGCTGGCGTCATGGCCCGCCTCCGAGCGCAGACCCCCACACGCTCGGACGGCGGGCCATCTCGCGCCCGGCGGCGCATTGCGCCGCCACAAGCTCGCCGATACTGCGTTGCGCAGCACCACCCTGAGCGGCCACCCTTGCTGCGTGCACTCTGAGCGCTGGTCGCCGTCGTCCTGGCGCGGGCTCCCGGCCGACCAACAGCCCGACTGGCCCGACGAGGGGGCGCTCGACCGAGCGCTGAAGCAGATCCACGGGTTTCCTCCTCTCGTGTTCGCGGGCGAGGCGCGGGGCCTCACCGAGGCCCTCGGCGACGTCTCGGCGGGCCGGGCCTTCCTGCTCCAAGCCGGTGACTGCGCCGAGTCGTTCGACGACTTCTCGGCAGTGAGCATCCGGGAGAAGCTGCGCGTCGTCCTCCAGATGGCGGTCGTGCTGACCTACTCCTCGGGGGTCCCGGTCGTGAAGGTGGGCCGCATCGCGGGCCAGTTCGCCAAGCCGAGGTCGGCGCCCACCGAGCGCATCGACGACGTCGACCTGCCGTCGTTCCGCGGGCACATGGTCAACGACATCGCGCCCACGGCCGCGGCGCGCACCCCCGACGCAGAGCGGCTCGTGCAGGCCTACCACCAGTCGGCGTCGACGCTGAACCTCGTACGCGCGTTCACCAAGGGCGGGTTTGCCGACCTCTCTCGGGTCGCAGCGTGGAACCAGGAGTTCGTCGCGTCGAGCCGTGAAGGCCAGCGGTACCAGTCGATCGCGTCAGAGATCGAACGCGCGCTGCGGTTCATGGCCGCGTGTGGCATCGACCTCGCCCGCAGCCCGCAGCTCCACGAGGTCGACTTCTACACGAGCCACGAGGCGCTGATCCTCGGCTACGAAGAGGCACTGACTCGCACCGACTCGCTCACGGGCGAGTGGTACGACTGCTCGGCGCACATGCTCTGGATCGGCGAGCGCACTCGGCGGCTCGACGGCGCGCACGTCGAGTTCCTCAGCGGCGTCGGCAACCCGATCGGCTGCAAGGTCGGGCCGAGCGCGACACCGAGCGAGGTGCTCGCGCTCTGCGACCGGCTGAACCCCGACCGCGTGCCCGGGCGCCTCACGCTTGATCACTCGGATGGGTGCCACGAACGCCGAAGAGCAGCTGCGGCCGTTGCTGCGCGCGGTCACCGACGCCGAGCATCCGGTCGTGTGGACCTGCGACCCGATGCATGGCAACACGTTCACGAGCTCGTCCGGCCGCAAGACCCGGCACTTCGACGACGTGCTCGCGGAGATCAGCGCCTTCTTCCGGGCGCACGCAGCGGAGGGCACGTGGCCGGGCGGCGTGCACGTCGAGCTGACCGGCGACGACGTCACCGAGTGCCTGGGCGGCGCCGAGGAGATCTTCGATCACCAGCTCGACGACCGCTACGAGACGATGTGCGACCCGCGCCTCAACGCTCGCCAGTCACTCGATCTCGCCTACCGCATCGCGGAGATGCTCAGGCGGTAGAGGGAGCGGGCCGGCGCAGTGCGCCGCCCGGCTGCGCGAAGCACCGATTGTCGAGCGGAGCAAGCAGGAGCCGGCGGAAGCGAAGCGCACGACGGCGACGAGGGTCACGAGCCGATCTGGATCGGCGGCGGCGTCACGAACGGCGTCGTCGAGGGAGGCGGAGGCGGGGGCGGCGGCGGGGGCACAGTCGTCGTCGGCCTTGGCCGGCGGCGCGTCGGGGCAGGCGCCGCGGCGGTGGTCTGAACCGGAAGCTGCGCAGGCACCGGCGTCGTGTCCACGACCCCCGGCGTCGTCGGCGCTGTCGTCGCGGCCGTCGTGTCACCGCCAGAGGCGGGCACAGTCACCGTTGTCTCGCCGTTCGCGGCCGATGTCTCGGGCGCTACGACCGTCGTGCCGGTGTCGACGTTGGTCTTGTTGTCGTCACCCCCGCTGGCCGCCTTCACCGAGAAGCCGACCACGAGTCCGAGCGCGACGCCGCCGGCGATCGAGCTCGTCAGCCACTTGCGGGGATAGCCCACGTCAGGAACCTACCCGTTGACTCGCGCCGCCGAAGAATCAGGTTCGCGACGAGCGCGGTCCAGCCGGTTTGATGCGAGGCGCCGAGTCCTGCGCCGGTGTCGCCATGGAAGTACTCGTGGAACATCAGATGATCACGCCATGAAGGATCGTTCTGGAAACGTGTGGATTCGCCATAACAAGGTCGGCGGCCGTGCTCGTCGATCAAGAAGATCGAGACAAGCCGATCTGCCAGCTCGTCCGCGACCTCGCCGAGGGTGAGACGGTTCCCCGAGCCGGTCGGCACCTCGATCGTGAAGTCGTCGCCGAGGTACCGCTGATAGCGGCGCAAGCAGTCGACGAGCATGTAGTTCACCGGCATCCAGACCGGCCCGCGCCAGTTCGAGTTGCCGCCGAACGACCCCGATTGCGACTCCGCTGGCTCGTAGTCGACCCGTGCCTCGACCCCCCCGATGGTCACCTCGAGGGGATGCTCGAGATGGAAGCGGCTGAGGCTCCGGATGCCGTGGGGCGACAAGAACTCGTGCTCGTCGAGCATGGCTTCGAGGATGCGCCGGAGTCGGGTCGGCCCGACGATCGACAGCAGACGGCGCGACTCGCTGCCCGCGACCTGGGTGTGGGCGACGACCTCGGCGTACTCGGGCTTGTTGCGCTCGAACCACGACATCCGGAACGCGAAGTCGGGAAGCCTCGAGTGAACCTCGTCCTCGAGGACCATCGCCGCAGTGATCGGGATCAGGCCGACCATCGAGCGGCACTTGAGCGGCAACGAGGTGCCGTCCGGGGCGCGGAGCACGTCGTAGTAGAAGCCGTCCTTCTCGTCCCACAGGCCCTGGTCGTTCATCGCGGTCGCGATGTAGGTGAAGTGCTCGAAGAACTTTGTCGCGACGTCCTCGTAGGCGCGGTCGTGCATCGCGAGAGTGACGGCGATCTCGAGCAGATCGAGGCAGTAGCGCGCCATCCAGGCCGAGCCGTCGCTCTGTTCGAGGATCTGGCCCGGCGGCAGAGCGGCGGACCGGTCTATCGGACCGACGTTGTCGAGACCGAGGAACCCGCCCTCGAAGACGTTGTTGCCGGCTTCGTCCTGCTTGTTGACCCACCAGGTGAAGTTGATGAGCAGCTTGTGGAACACCCGCTTCAGGAAGCCGAAGTCGCGCTGCCCATCGATGCGGAACAGCTGGAACGCGGCCCAGGCGTGCACCGGCGGATTGGCATCGCCGAACGCCCACTCATACGCCGGCAGCTCGCCGTTCGGGTGTTGGTACCACTCGCGCAGAAGGAGGAGCAGCTGTCGCTTGGCGAAGTCGGCATCGACATGCGCGAGCGCGACGCAATGGAACGCGAGGTCCCACGACGCGAACCACGGGTACTCCCATGTGTCGGGCATCGAGAGCACGTCGAGGCTGTCGAGGTGGCGCCAATCCTTGTTGCGCCCGTTGAGCCGTTCGCGTGGCGGCTGCGGCATCGACGGGTCTCCGTCGAGCCAGCGCTCGACGTCGTAGTGGTAGAACTGCTTCGACCAGAGCATCCCCGCGAAGGCTTGCCGGAGCACCCGTGCTTCGTCCTCGGTCGCTCCCGCCGGCGTGATGCGCGCGTAGAACGCGTCAGCTTCGGCGTGCCGAGCCGTCATGATCTCGTCGAACGTGTCCTCTTCGCGGTTCGGACGCGGGCCCGAGCTGGAAGCGCACCTCCGCGCTGGCGCCGGCTTCGACGGTGAACCGATAGCGAGCTGCCATCTTCGTGCCGACGCGGTCGGGGTTGACGGTCGCGGTGCCGTGGATGATGTGGTCGTTGACGCCATCCTTCGGGAATGGTGGCGACGGGATGCCGAACAGTCGCTGCGCGTTCGTCTCGTTGTCGCAGAAGAGGAGGTCCGGATCGCCTTCGAGCTCGAGGACGTACCGACCCAGCTCGTGGTGCTCGGCGATGACGTACCCGGCCTCGACAGCGATCGACGGCTTGCGGGGGTCGATCCCCCACGCCCAGGTGTTGCGGAACCACAGGGTGGGCAGCACGTCGATCGTCGCCGGATCGGGCCCGGCGTTCGTGAGCGTCACCTTCACGTACACGTCGTCGGTCGTGGCCTTGGCAAACTCGGCCTCGATCGCCCAGTAGCGGTCGTCGGCGAACACGCCTGTGTCGATCAGCTCGTACTCCGGGTCGAGCTTGGTGCGTCGTCCGTTCTCCGCGACGAGGTCGCCATACGGGAACTCCGCCTGCGGGTAGTGGTACCTCCAGCGCAGGTACGAGTGCGTCGGGGTGGAGTCGACGAACCACCAGTACTCCTTCGCGTCCTCGGAGTGGTTCCCCTCGGTCCCCGTGAGCCCGAAGATGCGCTCCTTCAAGATCGCGTCTCGCCCATTCCAGAACGCGAGCGCGAGGCAGAGCGTCTGACGGTCGTCGCACCAGCCGGCCAGGCCGTCCTCGTTCCAGCGGTACGCGCGGGACCGAGCATGATCGTGAGGGAAGAACTCCCAGGCAGTGCCGTACGGGCTGTAGTCCTCCCTCACGGTGCCCCACGCCCGCTCGGCGAGGTAGGGACCCCAGCGCTTCCACGGCACGAGGCCGTGCTCGGCTTCTTGCAGACGAAGCCGCTCGGCGCCGCCCGTCGAACCGTCCGATGCCATGGCTCTGCTTCCTGGACGGCGCTTTCCCTTCGGCGCCCCGGCGGGCGATGATGGCACGAGGAGGACGCCCGGTGATCATCGAGTTCGGCCGACAGGTCTGTGGCTCCCTCGACGAGGCCGCGAGCCGCGAGTGGTTGGTCACCGACGGGCTCGGCGGTTACGCGATGGGCACGGTCGCGGGGCTCCGGACGCGCCGCTACCACGGGCTGCTCATGGTCGCCGGCAGTGCCGCCAACGGCACCGCCGATGCAGGAGTGAGCCGCCGCATGCTCGGGCTCGCCGCGCTCGACGCGACGCTCGTCGTCGGCGACCGACGCATCCGCCTCGCCACCGACGAATGGGCCGGTGGCGTTGTCGACCCGGTCGGCTACCGCGACATCGAGTCGTTCTCGCTCGCTGATGGCGTGCCGCGCTGGCGTTGGGTGATCGGCGACGTCGTGCTCGAGCGCGAGATCGCGATGGTGCACGGTCGACCCGCGGTCGCGGTGCGGCATCGACTCGTGCGTGCGTCGTCGCCCGTGCGCATCGAGATCACGCCGCTGTGCACTTGGCGCGACGGACACAGCGACCGCCGTGCCGGAGCCGATCCCACGGTCGAGACGACGTCGGATGGCTTCGTCTTCGAGCACGCATATCGTGTGCGCGGTCCCGAGTGGGCACCCGGCGGATCGTGGTACCGGGGTGTGCGCGCGCGAGCAGAAGCCGAGCGCGGCCTCTCCGACACGGAAGACCTGTGGGCGGCGGGGACGTTCGTGGCGACGCTCTCACCCGGAGGCTCCGCCGACGTGGTCGCCTGGGCGGGCGACCTCAACCAGGCGCCACCGGGTGCCGCGGAGATCGTCGCGAGCACGCGAGCACGCGCTGGCCGCATCGACGCGACCGCGCGGCAAGCGATGACGTCGACGCGATCCTCGCTCGCGCCGCGGATCAGTTCATCGTCTCGACGGCAACCGGCCCCTCGGTCGTCGCCGGCTACCCGTGGTTCGGCGAGTGGTCGCGCGACACGATGACCTCGTACGAGGGGCTGTTCCTCGCGACGGGCCGTCATGAAGAAGGCCGCGACCTGCTGCTGCGGTCGGCGGCGACGCTGTCGGAAGGCATGCTCGCGAACACGGCCGATGCGGGTGGCCTCGAATACAACACCGCGGACGGCACGCTCTGGTTCATCCACGCGGTCGGACGGCACGTGGCGATCACCGGCGACCTCGACATCCTCGCGAAGCTGAACGGCTCGCTCGACGGGATCATCGACGCGCACTCGCACGGCACGCGGTTCGGCATCAAGGTCGACCCGAGCGATGGCCTGCTCCAGCAAGGCGCGCCTGGATGGGCGCTCACGTGGATGGACGCGCGGGTCGACGGGCAACCCGTCACGCAACGCGCCGGCAAGGCCGTCGAGATCAACGCGCTCTGGATCAACGTGTTGGGCACGATCACCGATCTGGGTCGGCGGCTCGGCCGCCACACGGGCCGCTGGCAGTCGCTCTACGACTTCGCCCGCGGGTCCTTCGTCAAGCGCTTCGCTCGTGGTGACCACCTGCTCGATGTCGTTGGCACGACCGGCCCCGATGACGGCGCGATCCGGCCCAACCAGCTGCTCGCGATCTCGCTGCCCTATGGGCCGTTCAACTCGACGGTCACGGCCGAGAACCAGGTCGCCGAAGCCGTCGTGCGCCGGTGCCGCACCGAGCTCGTCACGTCACTCGGCCTCCGCTCGCTGTCTCCGAACGACCCCGCGTACACCGGGCAGCACCGCGGTGGCCCGGCGGAACGCGACCACGCCTACCACGAGGGAACGGTCTGGCCGTGGCTGATCGGCCCGTTCGTCGACGCCGCGATCGCGACGGGCGACGCGTCCCCGTCGATCGACGGACTCGTCGCCCACCTGGGCGAGTGGGGCCTCGGCTCGGTCTCCGAGACCGCCGACGGCGACGCGCCATACGGCGCGACGGGATGCCCGTTCCAGGCGTGGTCGGTGGCCGAGCTGCTGCGAGCTCGGCGCGCGCTCAGGCGATAGCGGTGAGCGCCGCGCCGACGATGCCCGCCTCGTTCTGAAGCTTCGCGGCGACGACCTCGCAACGTGGGGTGAGCAGCGGGATGAACTTCTCGCCCTTCTTGCTCACGCCGCCTCCGATGATGATCAGGTCGGGCCACAGCACGGCCTCGAGGTGATCGAGGTACTCGTCGACGCGCTTCGCGAACTGCTTCCAGTCGAGGTGCTTGGCCTCGCGGACGCTGTCGGCCGCCCGGCGCTCGGCATCTTTGCCTCGGACTTCCATGTGACCGAGCTCGGTGTTGGGCAGCAGCACGCCGTTGTGGAACACCGCGGTGCCGATGCCGGTGCCGAGCGTCACGATGATCACGACGCCTTGCCGGCCCGCGCCAGCGCCGAACCTCATCTCGGCGACACCCGCGCAGTCGGCGTCGTTCGTGACCGTGAACGTGCACCCGGTCGCGTCTTCGAAGATCGAGCGTGGCATTGGTGCCGATCCACGACTTGTCGACGTTCGACGCGGTCTCGATGACCCCGTGCTTCACGACCGCGGGGAACGTGCAGCCGACGGTGCCCTTGTAGTCGAAGTGCTTGACGACCTCTGCGACGATGTCTGCGACGGCCTTCGGAGTCGCCGGCTTGGGAGTGAGCAGCCGGAAACGGTCGGCCGTGAGCTCGCCTGTCTCGACTGCTCACCGGGGCACCCTTGATGCCCGTGCCGCCGATGTCGATGCCGAGCTTGACTTCGTTGTCCATCGCCGCAGCGTAGGTGCTCACGGTCGACCCGCGCCCCGGACGTCGACGCGCACCGTCTCGACTCGCCCGGGCCGCTCCGCAACGAGACGATCGACGTTGCCGGTGAGCTGACCGGTGATGAGATGCAACGTGCGTCCATCGGCGCCGCCGAGCATGCACGCGAAGCAACCCTGCGAGGTCGGGATGCGATCGGTGACCTCTCCCCCTTCGACCACGCGGACGCACTGCGAGTTCGTGGGATCCGCGACCCAGATGCCGCCGGCCTCGTCGAGGCAGATGCCATCGGGCGTCACGTCGCCGAGCTCGGCCCACACGCGGCGGTTCGAGAGCGTGCCGTCGGAAGCGACGTCGAACGCGGTGAGCCGGCGACCCATCGTCTCGCCGAGGATCAGCGTCGAGTCATCGGGCGTGATGACGGTGCCGTTCGGAAACGCGAGCTCGTCGGCCGCGGATGTCACGGCGCCGTCGGGGCTCACGAGCGCGAGCTTGGCGAGCTGGAGCGCAGCGCCACCGGCGAAGTCGTAGCCGAAGTTGCCCACGTAGGCGCGGCCGTGCTTGTCGACGACCATGTCGTTGCAGTCTCCGGTCGCGATGCCGCCGAGATCGGCGTGCACCACGAGACCACTCGAATCGAGTCGCATCAGCTTGCGGTCGGTCATCGACACGACGAGCAGCCGGCCGTCGGGAAGCCACCCGAGGCCCGATGGCCGATTGGGCACCTCGACGATCGTCTCATCCTCGCCGGCGTCGTCGATCGCGAGCACGCGGTGGGTGTGGAAGTCGGACACCCAGAGGCGTCCCTCGTGCCAGCGCGGGCCTTCGCCGAACGACAAGCCCTCGAACAGGATCTGCGGTTCCGTCATCCGGTGAACAGTACGGCTGCGGTGTCGTCGGGGTTGATGGCGCCCGCGCGCCGCAAGGCCTCGAGCCCGGCGAGCCCCGCCGTCCCTGTCGTGCTGGCCTCGATGCCGGTCGCCGCGCGACCCCGTTCGTTCGCGGCACGCAGCTCGTCCTCGGTGACGGTGATCGCTGTGCCACCCGTGCGCTCGAGCGCGTCGAGGACCGCAGCCCAGTCGTAGGCCTCGTCGTCGAGGATGCCGGTCGCGACGCTGGTTCCCGGCGGCTCCCACGGCCACATCACGTCGCGTCGGTGGTGTCGAGCATCGGGACGCCGGTGCTGCCACGCCCGCACCATCGGCGCGTGCACCTCGGCTTGCACGACGTGGATGGTCGGCATCGATGCGATGGCGCCGAGCGCGACCGCGTCGGCCAGCCCTTGCGCGACGCTCGACGCGAGCGCGCCTCCGCCGACCTGCACGACGAGGTGGTCCACGGCGACCCGCGCCTCGGCGAGCTCGTAGCCGAGCGTGCGCCCGCCGTCGATGGTGAGGCCGTTGTCGGGACCTTGGCAGGAGAACGGGATCGCGCCCGCGGCTACGGCCTCGCGCAGCCGGAGCACGCAGGGGTCGCCCGGCGGGTCGTCGTCGCCGCGAGGGCACACCTCGATCTGTGCGTCGAGCTCGCGCAGACGCGCGATGACCGAGTCATCTGCCCAGGTCGGCACGAACACGCGCAGCGGGCGGTTCGACGCGCGTGCGATGACCGCGGCGGCCAGCGCGGCGTTGCCGCAGCTCGCGATGGCGAGCTCACGCGACCGCTCGATCCCGACGACCTCGAGCCAGATCGCGATGCCCATGAGGTGGCGTCCCTTGTGCGAGCCGCCTGGAGTTGCCGGTCTCGTCCTTCACCCACGCGCCGAGATCGTCGTTGCGGTCGAACGGAGTGATCACGAAGCCGCGGCCGACGACGCCCGCGACTGCGTCATCGAGCCGCTCGACGACGTCGACGAGCTGGGCGTCGTCGACCGCTCGGTCGTGCGCGGAGAGCAGGGTGCGGTATCGCAGGAAGGGATTGCGCTCGCCGCTCGCCGGCCACCGCGCTCCGGCGGGGAGTCGGCGGACGAGGACGTGATCGACGTCGTCACCGGGGCGGCCGCGAGCGGGGGCAGCGAAACGGCGTGTCCGAGCGAGGCGATGCGGGCCAGCCACAGCCGCGCGCACGAGATCACCACGCTGTTACCAAGATGCGAGCACGCCCGTCCGGTCGTTGAACTCGTCGATCGCGGCGTCCCACTTCGGCACGAGGGCGAGCAGGTCGGTCCAGAACGCCTGCGACCGCCGGGCCTCGAAGTCGTCGAGGGCGACGCCCTGCTGCTCGACCCAAGTGAAGTAGCCGAGGTTGAAGATGCGGTTGCGGTCCTCGGTGGCGCACTCGAGCAGGTGGTCGTCGGAGATGCCCGCGAGGTGCTCGGCGAACACCGCCGCCGCGGCGCGCGCGTCGAAGCCGTCCGGCCACAGCCGAGCCGTCGTCTTCGCTCGCTCTGATCCGTAGAGGGCCGCGCCGTCGGTCGCGACCGACGAGCACCAGGTCGCCCTCACCCAGCCCCAGCCGCTTCGCGACCTTGATGGAGGCCACGAGGTTGCAGATCGACGAGAGGCCGAGGTGTCGAAGCGAGTCGACCACGTCGTCGGCGACACCGCGGCGAGCGAGCTCGAGCCGGCCTTCGTCGGTGTTGAACAGCACATCGAGCGCGTCGGTCGAGCGATCAGAGACCGCCGTGACGATGTCGGTCGACATGACGTTGTGGATGTAGGGGATGTGCTTGTCGCCGATGCCTTGGATGTTGTGCTCGCCGAAGCCGTTGCGCAGGAGCGTGGGGCACTCGAGCGCCTCGACGGCGACGGTCAGCGAGCCGTGCTGCTCCTTCAGGGTGTCGCCGGCGGCGAGCGTGCCTGCCGATCCCGAAGCGGAGACGAAGGCGCGCACGCGCAGCTCGGGATGTGCGGCGCGCGATCGCCTCCATCGCACGACCTGTCGCCAGACGGTGTGCGAGGTGGTTGCCGAATTCGCAGAACTGGTTGAGGACCACGTTGGCCGGGTCACGAGCGAGCTCAGCGCACGCGTCGTAGATCTCCTTGACGTTGCTCTCGGACCCAGGCGTGCGGATGATGTCGGCCGGATCGGTCACCCAGGCGTCGAGCCACTCGAACCGTTCACGGCTCATGTTCTCGGGAAGCACCGCCACGCCCCGGCAACCCATGATGCGGGAGATCGCGACTCCCCCGCGTGCGTAGTTTCCGGTCGACGGCCAGATGGCGCGATGCGCGGTCGGGTCGAACTGGCCCGTGACGACGCGCGGCGCGAGGCAGGCGTACGCAGCCTGCACCTTGTGCGCGCCGATCATCGGGAACCGGTCGCCGAACGCGAGCACGATCGTCGCGTCGACACCCGTGAGGGCCGACGGCATCGACCAGATGGCCCGGGACCTCGGCACGCGAGGTGCGATCGATCCCGTTGAACCAGTGGACGCGGAAGAGGTTCGCGGCGTCGGGATCGTCCGGACCGACCGCCTGCGAGCCGGGTGGCCACCGACGCCGGCACTGCGCTCGGGTCGGCCAGCTGCGCGAACGTCGGGAGGGCGATGCCCGCAGATCGAAATCGCTCGACCGCACGATCGCGGGCGGCGCGATCGACGACGTCGGTCTCGAGACCGAACGAGGTCATAGGTCTCTGGCGGCGAGCTCGTCGATCAACAGGGTCGCATCGTCGCGGACATGCGACGCAGGGATGCTCGGATCGCGCTGCGACGAGGCGCTTCACCATCTCGCGCTTGCCGTCTCCGGCGGCGAGGAACATCACGTCGCGGGCCCGGTTCACCGCGGGGACGGTGAGCGTCATCCGCACACGGCCGCGGTAGGGCTGCGTGATCGAGACGTCGAGGTCGCGCACGTGGATGACGGGATCGCCCGGCGGCCACGACGCGGTGTGCCCGTCGTCGCCCAGACCGAGGTGCACGACGTCGAGCACGCCGTCACCAGTGACCTTCTCGATCTCCTCCGCATAGCGCAGGCTCGCCGCGGCGAGGTCGCTCGCGGTCACCTCCATGAGATGGGGCACGACGGGCACGAGGTCGAGGAGGTTCGCCTTCAGATCGCCGAGGTTGCGATCGGGATCGCCATCGGGCGCTACCCGTTCGTCGACCTGGAACACGTGGATCTGACCCCAGGGCAGATCGAGCTCGGCGAGCGCCGCGAACATCGCGGCCGGCGTCGATCCGCCACTGACCGCGAGCGTGAAACGCCCGCGCTCGGCGATCGCGGGCTCGGCCCGCGCCGCGATCCAGCCCGCCGACGCCCCGGGCAGCTCCTTCGGGGAGAACGTCTCGACATCCATCACTCACCATCTCCCATCGAGGGGAGCGCACCCGCGACCGAGTCGCAGATGTCGTTCCACCGTTGGAACACCCGGGTCTCCCGCTCGAACCCGAGCACGGAGAGCGTCGCGGGCGACAAGGCGAAGAGTCTGCCCGCCGTGGGCTCAAGGTCGAGCCACCTTGCGCCGAGGACTCTGAGGAGATGCCCATGGGCGAAGAGCAAGACGTCCCCAGGTGCGGCCAACGCGCGCGCGATCACCTCGTCGACGCGCGCCCCGACCTGGCTGGCGGTCTCGCCCCCCGGGCACACCGTCGTCCCAGAGCGTCCATCCCGGACGGTCGACCCTGATGTCGACGGTGCGCCTGCCCTCGTAGTCCCCGTAGTCCCACTCGAGGAGGTCGTCGGTGGTCTCGGACTGCTCGCCGAACCCGGCGAGCCGGCAGGTCTCGGCTGCGCGCGACAAGCGGGCTGGTGAGCACGAGAGCGAACTCGCGGCCGACCAGGCGGCGACCGGCGAGCTCGGCCTGGGCGCGGCCCTCTTCGGTGAGTGGGATGTCGGTGCGGCCGGTGTGGCGACCGAGCTTGGCCCACTCGGTCTCACCATGGCGAACGAGAACGACCTCGTTGGAGGGCATGCCCGGAGCCTGCCACGCGCGGAGCTATGAGTCGAAGACTGCTCCCATGCGCATGAAGCGCGCGGTCGCGGCAGTCGCCGCCGTGATGGTCGTGGCGCTCTCGCGCCGCCCCCGCCCTCGCGGCGTCCATACATCCCGCCGCCGGGACCGTTGTCCGTCGAACCCGCTCGCAAGGCCCGCGGGGGACGTCCTTCACCGCATCGCAGGACGTCCCGCTCGATCTCCGCCACGGTCGAACTGCCTCGACTGGTTCGTCACCTCTCGACGGCGGCGCCTCGAGTCGGCCCACGACGGCAACTCACGAAGCCGACGCGGAGCGTGCACGCTGCAGATCCCGCCCGACGCGGCGCCGGGCTCCCACAGCGTCATCTCGTACTGCACGAACGTCGACGGTGCGACGCGCTCCGGTCGGCGGCGCTACGTTCCTGTGTCGTGCCGCCGACGACCACCACGACCACCACGACGACGTCGACGACCACCACCACGATCGCCACCACGACGACCGCGCCGCCGACGACCACGACCACGGTGAAGCCGACGACCACGACGGCGAAGGCCACCACGACGACCGCCAAGGGCACGACGACCACCGCCAAGGCGACGACGACCACGACGATCGCCACGACCACGACCGCGGCGACCACGACGACGACGACACTCCCGCCGAGCACGACGGCGCCGACGACGACGGTGGCCGAGGTGCGCGACCTCGTGCTCGACAAGCCGTCGGTGACGCCAGGGGGCGACGTCACCGCGACCGGCAAGGGCTGCGACCCCGGAGCGACCGTCACCCTCGAGATCGACGGCAAGCAGGTCGGTGAGACGACCGCGAAGTCCGACGGCACCTTCTCGACCCCGATCGACGTGCCCGATGTCGATCCGGGCCGGCTCGAGGTCGTCGCGCACTGCGGTCCCGTGATCACGACGCAGCTCGACGTCGTGCTGGCATCGACGGTGAGCAACAACTCGTCGATGCTCGTCCTCGCGTTCTTCGTGATCGTGCTCGCGGCGCTGCTCTGGTACGGCTGGCAGGCCCGGCGAGGCCTCTGAGCGCAGCAGTCCGGCCGGGTACAGTTCGGTCGTGGCGAGGACGACCGTTCCGATCCCGACCAGAGTCCTGGTCACCGGCATGCGCCACGACGACGGTGAGATCGTCGCGTCAGAGCTGTACGCGGTCGCCGAGGCGTGCGGGCAGTCCTCTGAGCAGGTGCGGTCGTGCCTGAGGCGGCTGGTGAAGGAAGGCCTCTACATCCAGCACGGCAAGGGTCGCAGCGCTCGCTACGAGGCGACCGAGGCGGGCATGGCGCAGCTCGAGACCGGCTGGGCGCGCACGCGCACCGCCTATCAGCAGGACGCCGCGGGCCGAGGCTGGGACCGCATGTGGCATCTCGTCGCCTTCGCCGTGCCCGAAGACCGCAGAGCCGCGCGCGATCAGCTGCGTGATCGCATCGTCGCCCTCGGGGGCGCGGCGTTGCAGGGAGGCGTCTACGTGTCACCCCATCCGTGGCACGACGCGGTGAGGCAGGAAGCGAAGCGCCTCGGCGTCGAAGAGCACCTGTGGCTCGCGACGACCGACGAGCTCGAGGTCGGCGGCGTGCGTGACCCGCGCCAGCTCGCCCGGATGTTGTGGCCGCTCGACGACGTCGCGGCCGCCTACGAGAAGTTCATCGAGCAGCACAAGCACGTGCCTGAGCAGCTCGAGGACATGCGTCGCCGCAAGGAGCGGTTCAACGACGACCACTTCTTGCCGTTCGCGTTCGTGATGGCCGTCGCGATGTCCGAGTGCACGCGCAACGACCCGTTCCTGCCCCCCGAGCTGCTGCCACGGCCCTGGCCGGGACGCGGCGCGCGTGACCTCGTGCAGCGCAGCCGGCGCCTCGCGCTCATGGTGCGGGAAGCGCACGATCGCCCCGCGCTCTTCCACCTCTACGACTTGATGATCGAAGGGCTGAGCTGACCTGACGGTTCAGCGGATGCCGGCGAGATGCGCGGCGTCGTTGTAGCGAACGAGCCGCCACCGCCGCAGGGGTCGACGTTCGGTCGCAGGGACGAGCACGAACTCGGTCAGCGACGTGTTCTCGGTGTAGAGGTCGAACCCGCCGACCATGCCGAGGCCGAGCAACGTGCGCAGGCCGACGTCGACGACCCCGCCGTGGCAGGCGATCACGACGGTCCGCTCAGTGTGCGCTTCCGCGATGCGGGTCAACGCAGCGCCGACACGCCCATGAAACGCCGCGATGCTCTCCCCGCCCGGCGACAGCTCGAGGTCGGGATCGGCCTCCATGTCGCGCCAGCCGTACTTCGCGATGTAGTCGTCGTAGGCCAGGCCGTCGGCCTCGCCAGGGTGGATCTCGCACACCTCCTCGTCCTCGATGACCGGCAGGTTCCCGATGGCAGGCGAGATGATCTCCGCGGTCTCGCGGGCGCGCGGCAACGTGCTCGCGATCAGCACGTCGACCCGGTCGAGCTCGTGGGTCGAGGCCAGCCGGTCTCGGAGCGCGGCCGCTTGGCGGCGGCCGAGATCGGAGAGGCCATTGCACGTCGCCAGGCCGCCCACGAGGCCGTCGACGTACACCTGAGACTCGCCGTGGCGGATCAGGACGAGGCGGGTCACGCGCGGATGCTCAGGCGAGGTTCTCGACGAACCGCTCGAGCTGCCGAAGGTTGCGGCACTCGAAGACGCCGTCGGTGTGGACGCCGTACTCACCGATGATCGAGTCGCCGGTGTCCCAGTACGAGCGGGGCTCAGGGTTGAGCCAGTACACGTGGCGAGCGCGGTGACGCATCTCCTTGAGCACCCAGGACTGCGCGGCGTGGTAGTTGTTCCGCGCGTCGCCGAGGAGGATCACCGTCGTCTTGGGCCCGACCTCGCGACCCCACTTCTCCCAGAAGACCTCGAGCGCGTGGCCGTAGTCGCTGTGACCGTCGACCCACACGACGTCGGCCTCGGTGTTCACACGATGCACGGCTTCGGTGATGTCCTCGACGCCTTCGAAGTAGCTCGTGACCTCGTCGATGCCGTCGATGAACACGAACGCGCGCACCTTCGAGAACTGGCCGCTGATCGCATAGACGAGGTGGAGGGTGAAGCGGGCGAACGCCGCGACCGAACCGGAGATGTCCGCGACGACCATGATCTCGGGCTTCGCGGGACGCGGGTAGCGGAACTTCGGCTCGGCCGGCACACCGCCGTAAGACAGCGAGTGGCGGACCGTGTTGCGGAAGTCGAGCGGGCCCTTGCGCCCATGGCGACGCTTGCGGGCGAGGCGCACGGCGAGCTTGCGAGTGAGCGGGTAGAGCGCACGGCGGAGCGCGGCCATCTCGTCGCGCGAGGCATGCATGAAGTCGACGTCCTCGGGCAACGGCTTGCGCAGCGTCTTGGCCATCGCCTCGACACCGCGGTCGGCCACGAGCCGTCGCGGATCTCGGCTTCGATCTCCTTCTTCAGCTGCTCGATGCGCGTCTCGAACTCGTCGCGCTCGAGGCGCTCCTCGAGGGCTGTCATGTCGCCGCCGACCTCTTGGCGAGCCGACTCCATCAGCTTCTCGAGCATGCCGTCGAGGTCGAGGTTCCGAAGCGTGCGGTAGAGGTAGTAGGTGCCCCCGACTGGACGCCCGGGCTCCATCCCCGCGTACCGGCTCACGGCCTGCCGGGCGAGCGCCCGCATCATCGCCTCGTCCGCGTTCAGCAACGCCCGGTAGAGCATCTCGGCGAGCTGCTCGGGGGTGAGCTGCTCCATGGCGCCGCCTGGCCCGCCCTGCTGCTGCTTGCCCGGCTGCATCTCGCCCCACTGGTCGCCGTCGCCCTCGCCGTCGACGGCGAACTCCGGCCCGCGCAGCGAGAAGTACACCTCGAAGACGGTCTCGAACGCGCGCCAGTGCGCGTTGTTCTTCACGAGCGTGGCGGCGAGCGCGTACTTGAACGCGTCGCGATCCTCGATCGGGATGTGCTTCACGGCCTCCATGGCGTCGAGGTTCTCGGTGAGCGAGACGGGCAGTCCCGCCGCCCGCAGCTCTTGGATGAACCCGCCGAGCAGCTCGAGCACCGCGCGACTCAGCCTTGACCGCGGATGACCGGCATCGACGTCAGGCGCGTCGTGTTCCAGTCATACATCGACCAACCGATCGCGCCTTGCTCCTGTGCGCCCTGCACCATTCCCCTGATCTCGTCGTCGGTCGCGGTGTCGGCGATGCCGCCGATCGGATGCACGATCGCGCTGGGGTTGTTGATGTGCTGGCGAAGCAGCGTGATGTTGTCGACGGTGTAGCGATACCCGTCGTGATAGCCCGACGCTTGCGTGCGGCCGGTCCAGTAGTTCATCGGCATCCACACGTTGTAGTAAGGCGCGAGGCTCGCCCACGGGAAGCCGGGCCAGAACTTCGCGTTGATGACGTCCATCACCACGGGCGGCACCACGATCGCGGACAGCACCGAAGTGCCGGTCTGCGCCCGAAGTCGCTGCGAGAGGCTGACGAGCCGGTTGTTGCGATCGTTCACGTCGGCGACGACGCGCGACTCGATGTCGACGCCGATGCCGTCGAGCGTCTGGCCGTTCACCTGGAAGTTGAACATGGCCATGAGGTGCTGGAGGTCACGGTCGGGGTTCGTCAGCGTGGGCAGGTACCAGCCGACGACGCTCATGCCGAGGCTGTGCGCGGTCGTGACCCACTGGCCGAGCAGGTTCGGGTCGATGAGGTCGCCGGGTGAGCGGGGATCCTCCTTCGCCGCCTGCAGGTAGATCGTCTTCACGCCCTGCTGGCGCCATGCTCGTCAGCACGTCGGCGTGCAGCGGTGCGGGCTTGCCTGTCGTCTGGTAGCCGTCGACGTAGTCGTACGCGTCAACCCAGGTGCCCACGCCCTGGTACGGGAGGTAGTCGGGGTGCCACGCGCCGTTTGCGTCGGGCCGGATGCCCGGAGGCGGCAGGCACGCACTGACGAAGAGGGCGACGCCGACGAGCAGCGCGAGGAGGCCGAGACGCAGCCGGGTGCTGTGCCTCACCGGCCGTTCAGCTCTTGCCCGCATCGACCGAGAGCTCCTTTGCCGCCTTTGCGATGTCTGTCTGGTACTTGAGCAAGATGTGCAACGTCTCCTTCGCTTGCTGAGCGTCGATCGAGTCGATGCCGAGCAGCACGAGGGTGCGAGCCCAATCCAAGGTCTCCGAGACGGACGGGGCCTTCTTCAGCTCGAGCTGGCGGATCGACCGCACGATGCGGGCGACCTGGTCGGCCAGGTTCTCGCTGATGTCTGGCACCTTCGTGAGCACGATCTCTTTCTCGCGCTCGAGGTCGGGGTAGTCGACATGCAGGTACAGGCAGCGCCGCTTCAGCGCTTCGGACAGCTCACGGGTGTTGTTCGAGGTGAGGAACACGAGAGGGATCTGCGTGGCGCTCACCGTGCCGAGCTCGGGGATCGAGACCTGGTAGTCGGAGAGGATCTCGAGCAGGAGCGCTTCGGTCTCGATCTCGACGCGGTCGACCTCGTCGACGAGCAGCACCACCGGCTCGCTCGCGCGGATCGCCTCGAGGAGGGGCCGAGTGAGCAGGAACTCCTCGCTGAAGATGTCGTCGTGGAGGTCGTTCCATCCGTCTGATTGCCGGTCGGCCTGGATGCGGAGCAGCTGCTTCTTGTAGTTCCACTCGTAGAGCGCCTTGCTCTCGTCGAGGCCCTCGTAGCACTGCAGGCGGATCAGGCGAGCGCCGGTGAACTCGGCGACCGACTTGGCGAGCTGGGTCTTGCCGGTGCCGGCGGGCCCCTCGATCAGGACGGGCTTCTGCAGGCGATCGGCGAGGTACACGACGCCGGCAATGCCATCGTCGGCCAGGTAGTGCACGTCGCGAAGGCCTTGACGCACGTCAGGGACCGAGTCGAAGCGATAGTCAGAACCGGAAGACATTCCGGGAAGCGTACCGGGCCGCTTGACCGCAGGGTCAATCACCATGCTCTGATCAGGCATGACCGCGCCCACAGGCCGCCGCCAGCCCCAGGCTGCGCGCTTCGCGGTCGCTGCGGTGTTCTTCGCGAACGGGGCGCTCTTCGCGAACGTCATCCCTCGGTATCCCGAGATCCGCAACGACCTCGGGCTCAGCAACGCGGGGCTCGGGTCGGCGCTCGCGGCCTTCCCCCTGGGTGCGCTCGTGGCGGGTGTGTTCGCGGCGGCCCTCATCCAGCGGTTCGGCTCGGCGAGGGTCGCGACCGTCGGGATCGTCGGCCTGGCCGGCGCGCTCGTGCTCGTCGGCCTCGCCCCGAGCTGGGCTGTGCTCGCGGCGATCCTGTTCGTCGCGGGCGGGATCGACGCGGTCACCGACGTCGGGCAGAACGCGCACGGGTTGCGCGTGCAGCGCGCCTACGGACGCTCGATCGTCAACTCGTTCCACGGGATCTGGAGCATCGGCGCGGTCTTCGGTGGCCTGATGGGCGCGGCGACGATCGCACTCGGCGTGTCGCTCGAGGTCGCGCTCGTCGCGGCATCGCTCTTCTTCGCAGTCGTCGCGATCGTGAGCTACCACTTCCTCCTCCGAGGTCCGGACGACACCGAGCGCGCCCAGCACGTTCGGTCGAAGGTGTCTCGGTCGACCTTGCGCGCGCTCGCCGCACTCGGTGTGCTCGCCGCGTGTGGTGCGGTCGTCGAAGACGCCGGCGCGCGTCATGGGGCGCGATCTACCTGAAGGACGACCTCGGGACGGCCGCCGCGGTTGCCGGTCTCGCATTCGTCGCCTTGCAGACCGCGATGACAGTCGGTCGCCTCACCGGCGACCGGGTCGTCGATCGCTTCGGCCAGCGCACCGTCGTGCGCGTCGGAGGAGTCGTGACCGCCGTGGGCATGGGATGCGCGCTGGCGATCCCATCGCCCGCGTCGGCGCTGGTCGGCTTCGCGCTCGCCGGCCTGGGCGTGGCCACGCTCGTGCCGGCGGCGATGCACACCGGCGACGAGCTGCCGGGGTTGCCAGCGGGCGTGGGGCTGACAGTCGTGAGCGTGCTGCTGCGGGTGGGGTTCCTCGCGTCGCCTCCGCTCGTCGGGCTCACGGCCGACGCGGTCAGCCTGCGCGTCGGGCTCCTCGGCGTCGTGATCGCAGGCACCGTCGTCGTCTTCTTCAGCCGGGTGCTGCTGCAGCACAACGTGGCCGCGGCGACGGACGCCGCACCGACCCGGGCGTGACGCGCCACGCCCGGCCCAGCGTTCAGCCGCGAACGTGCCCGTCGCCCTCGATGACCCATTTCAAGGTCGTCAGCTCGCGCAGGCCCATCGGACCGCGAGCGTGCAGCTTTTGGGTCGAGATGCCGATCTCGGCGCCGAAGCCGAGCTCCTCGCCATCGACGAACCGGGTCGACGCGTTCACGAGCACCGCGGCGGCGTCGACCTCGCGGGTGAACCGCGTCGCGGCGTCGACCGACCCGGTGAGGATCGCTTCGGAATGTCCCGAGCCGAACCGCGTGATGTGCTCGATCGCCTCGTCGAGCGAGTCGACCACCTTCACCGCGAGCTTCAGCGCGAGGAACTCGGTCGCGTAGTCCTCATCGGTCGCGACGCCGACGCGGTCGGCGCCGAGGATCGCACGGGTCTCGTCGTCGCCGACCAGCTCGACATCGTCGAGGCCCTCGCGAGACACGCTTGAGGAACGGCGCCGCGATCGCGCGATGCACGAGCAACGACTCGGCCGCGTTGCACACGGACGGCCGCTGGACCTTCGCGTTGATGACGACCTCGGCAGCCTTCGGGAGGTTCGCAGTGGCGTCGACATAGACATGGCAGTTGCCGTCGCCGTCGATCACGTAGGGGACGGTCGCGTGCTCGAGCACGCTGGCGATGAGCGACGGCCCTCCACGCGGGATCAAGCAGTCGATGACGCCGCGCAACCGCATGAACTCGACCGCGGCCTCATAGCTGGTGTCCTCGACGAGGACGACGCTGTCGGATGGCAACCCTGCCTTCACGAATCCGTCTCGCAACGCCCCCGCGACCGCGATGTTCGAGGAGATCGCTCCCGATGAGCCTCGCAGGAATGCCGCGTTGCCGGACTTCACGCAGAGGCCCGCCGCGTCGCTCGTCACGTTCGGCCTGTTCTCGTACACGATCGCCACGACGCCGAGCGGCACGCGCACCCGTCGCACCCGCAAGCCGTTCGGGCGGACCCATCCGTCGGCGACCTCGCCCACGGGGTCGGGCAACGACGCGACCTTGCGGAGGCCAGCGGCCATCGCGTCGACGCGTGCAGGCGTGAGCCGAAGCCGGTCGACGATCGCCGCAGACGAGCCCGCGGCCTCGGCGCGCGAGACATCCACCTGGTTCGCGTCGAGCAGCTCGTCGGCCCGCTCGACGAGGAGGTCGGCCGCCGCGTGGAGGCCGGCATCCTTTGCCGCGCTCGACATGCCTGCGAGCACCCGTGCCGCCGCCTTCGCGCGGGCGCCGAGCTCGTGCATGGGTGACATCCGCTGAAGGCTACGCGGCAATAGGGTCGCTCTGATGATGCGGCGGTGGTTCGTGCTCGGCGCGGTCGGGGCAGCGACGATCTTCTTCGCTTCGTGCAGCGACGACGCGGCGGTCACGGTCTCGTCGAGCATCGGCGGAGACACCGCGCCCGCAGCGAGCACGACCGCGGCCAGCGGGTCCGCAGGGACGAGCGTCGTCCCGGCGACCGACGGTGCGGCCAGCACGGCAGCGGTCGACCCGGTGAAGGGCAACCCGATCGATCCGTGCGCGTTGCTCACCGCGGCCGAAGTGAGCAGCGCGTTGCAGGTGCCGGTCGGCGACCCGACACCAGGCCCGCAGGGCAACCTCCCGAACCCGCTCGGCCAGCGCACGTGCACGTGGTCGACAGCCGAGTCGCCGCCGCGATCGGTGGCCGTCTCGGTCGTCACGACGCAGAGCGCTTCTCTCGGCGGTGCGTCGGGAGGCGAATACACGGCCCGCAAGCTCTTCGAGGACACAAAGCCCCTGGCCGAAGGGGTCGAGCCGATCACCGGCCTCGGCGACGACGCGTTCTTCGGTGCGGTCGCAGGCATGCAGGTGTCGGTCGTGAAGGGCGACGTCTACCTGTCGGTCACCGTTCCGTTCGGCACGACCGACGCGGATGCGACCACCGTGCGCACGCTCGCGCCGCTCGCGGTCGGCCGCCTTCCCTGACCGAGTCCTACGCCTCGTCGATCAATCCGACGTCACCGTCGCTCCGCCGGTACACCACGGCGGCCTTGCCGGTCTGAGCGTTCGAGAAGAAGAAGAAGGAGTGGCCGAGCAGCTCCATCTGCAACACCGCCTCGTCGGGAGGCATCGGCTTCATCGCGAACCTCTTCACCTTCACGATGCTGACATCACCCTGCGAGTCGGACGCGTCCGAGTCGACCGGTCCCTTGCCATTGACACCCGGACGGGTGCCATGGCTGCGCCGCACGAGCTTCGTCTTCAGCCGTGACAGCTGGTGCTCGAGCTTCGCGACGGCGAGATCGACCGCGGCGAATTGATCAGGAGCCGCGACCTTGGCTCGGACGTGGTGGCCGTGGCCCTCGAGGGTCACCTCGCACACCTCGCGCGCGGAGATGCGGGGGTTGCGCTCCTCGCTGAAGTGCACGTCCGCGTGCTCCATCCCGTCGAGGAACCGGTCGAGACGACCGATCTTCTCGGTGACCGCCTGCCGCAGCGCGGGTGAGACGTCGGCGTGACGGCTGCTCACGGTGATGTCCACGGGCCGCTCCTCGCTGCCGGGGAGAGGCCGAGTGTACGTGGAGTGGCCGCGGCCGCGACTCCGAACACCCGGGCGGCGCCGGCACCGCGCAGCGCGCGACCCGCGACCGACATCGTCGAGCCGGTCGTCACCACGTCATCGACGAGCAAGACATCGCTGGCGCGGATGGGCATGACGGCGCTGAGCAGCGGCCCCACCTGGCGCTCGGTCAACGAGCGGCCGGTCTGCGGCGGCCCGCCCTCACGGCGGAGGAGCCGGCGGCAGGGCAGGCCGAGCCGAGCCGCGACCTCGCGGGCGAGCAACGCCGCCTGATCGAACCCACGCTCGCGTGCCCGGCCCACGCTCGTCGGCACCCAGGTGACGACATCGACATCAGGAGCCGATGCCACCGCGAGCGCGGCCATCGCGGCCGCGAGCGACCTGAGCCCGCCGCGAGCGTTGCGGTACTTCAGGCCCGCGACGATCGCGCGTGCTCCCCCCTCGTACGACAGCACGGCTTCGAGGCTGTCGACGCCGTGCTGGCACCCGAAGCGGACGCGTCGGCGGCACGAGATCGGCGGCACAACGCGCACAGACGCCCCGATCGGGGCGTCTGCACACAGGGCAACGAGCAGTCAACAGCACGCGCGGCCCTTAACGGGCCGCCGTGACGTCAGGCTGCGATCAGGGAGTGGTGTCGGTGGTGTTGATGCCGCACACCTGCGAGAAGTACGCCTCGATGCGCGTGCTCGCGTCCTGGACCTCTTGGCCGCTGAAGCTCTCGAGCTTCGCGAGCGCCGCGGGATCCTGCGCAAGCTTGGTGAAGTCGTAGTTCGCCGACTCGAACACCGCGATGAGCGAGGTGAACGCCTCAGACACGGTCTTGACGTCGGCCTTGATCTCGTCGGGAGCGCTCGACTCGAGCTGCTTCAGCGCATCCTGCGCCTTCGCGAAGTTGTCCTTCAGCTGCGCCGGATCGCTGCTCTGACCGAAGTCGCTGGCGCCGAGCGTCTGATCGAAGCCCTTCGCCTGAGCGCAGAACTTCTCACTGCCCGAGCCCGAGAAGTTGGGCGCGGCCGTGGTGCCGGCCGAACCCGAGCCGGTGTCGGGGGCGCCGGAGCTCGCGGCGGGCGCCTCGGAGCCGGAGCTCCCGGAGGTTGTGGCGGTTGCGCTGCCGCTGTCGTCGCCACAGGCGGCGAGGGCGAAGCACGATGGCAGCGGCGAACAGGAGGGAAAGAGGCTTCCGAAGCATGAGGTCCGACGCTACTTGTCGCAGTTGTCGATTCTGTGTCATTCGCCGAATCGGCCCGGCCGAGGGTTGGTGCCGGCGACGATGTCATCGGCACGCTCAGAGATCGGCTTGAGGAACTCGGGATGCGTGATCACCCAGAACCGATCTTCGACCACGGCGTCGTGCACCATCCCTGCGACCTCGGCGGGGTCCATCGCGATGTCGAGCACGCGCTTGAGCGCGTCGTTGCGAACGCGCGCGTCACCAGCCGCACGAGCCGGGTTGCGGAGGGTCTCGGGCCGGTTGCGCTGGCTCTCGAAGATGTTCGTGCGCACGTATCCGGGGCAGAGCACCGACACCCCAACGCCGGCACCCGACATGTCGAGCTCCTTGCGAAGCGTCTCGCTGATCGCGACGACCGCTGACTTGCTCGCGTTGTAGGGCCCGATGCCCGCGCCCGCGAGGAGGCCGGCGACCGAGGCCGTGTTCACGACGTGACCGCCGTCGGAGTTCGCCAGCAGCATCGGCAGAAAGGAGTGCAGGCCGTAGATCACGCCCCACAGGTTCACGCCGAGCACCCACTCCCAGTCCGCAAGGGTCTGGTCCGCGATCAGGCCACCGCCGCCGACACCGGCGTTGTTGCAGAGCAGATGCGCGGTGCCGAACCGCTCACGCACCTCGTCCGCAAGCGCCTGCACCGAGGCACGGTCGCTGACATCGGTGCGCACCCCCACGACGCCGAGCTCGTCCGCAGTCGCTCGGAGCGCGCCCGCCTCGACGTCCGCGATCACGACGTGCATGCCCGCATCGCGGAATCGAGTCGCGAGGGCCTTGCCGATGCCGCTCGCGCCGCCCGTCACGACCGCGACCTTGGCCGAGAGCTCTCGCATGCGCGCTCCTAGTAGCGGTACTGCTCGGCCTTGTACGGGCCCCCGGCGGCACGCCCAGGTACTCGGCCTGCTCGTCGTCGAGCTTGGTGAGCCGCACGCCGAGCGCATCGAGATGGAGCCGAGCGACCTTCTCGTCGAGCTGCTTCGGCAGCACGTACACCCCGACCGGATAGCTCTCGGTGTGGTTGTACAGCTCGATCTGGGCGAGCACCTGGTTCGAGAACGAGCACGACATCACGAAGCTCGGGTGCCCGGTCGCGCAGCCGAGGTTCACGAGACGACCTTCCGCGAGGACGATGATCGAGTGACCGTCGGGGAACGTCCAGAGGTCGACCTGAGGCTTGATCTCCATCCGGTCGACTCCGGGGAAGCGCGCGAGGCCGGCCATGTCGATCTCGTTGTCGAAGTGGCCGATGTTGCACACGATCGCGTTGTGCTTCATCAGTGCCATGTGATCGACGTGGATGACGTCGACGTTTCCGGTCGCGGTGACGAAGATGTCCGCGGTCGACACGACATCGTCGAGGACGGTGACCTGGTACCCCTCCATCGCGGCCTGCAACGCGTTGATCGGATCGATCTCGGTGATGATGACGCGCGCACCTTGACCCGCGAAGTGACTGCGCGCACCCCTTGCCGACGTCGCCGAACCCGCAGACGACGGCGGTCTTGCCGCCGATCATCACGTCGGTGGCGCGGGCGATGCCGTCGATCAGCGAGTGGCGGCAGCCGTAGAGGTTGTCGAACTTCGACTTCGTCACGGAGTCGTTGACGTTGATCGCTGGCCAGAGAAGCGAGCCCTGCTGGTGCATCTGGTAGAGGCGGTGCACGCCGGTCGTGGTCTCTTCGGTGACGCCGCGGATGCCGGCGGCCATGCGCGTCCACTTCGTCGGGTCTTCTCGCAGCGTCTTGCGCAGCAGCGAGAGCACGACGCCGAACTCGACCGATCCTGCGTGCTCGGGCTCGGGCACCTCACCGAGCCTCTCGAACTCGGCGCCCTTGTGCACGGCCATCGTGGCGTCGCCGCCGTCGTCGAGGATCATGTTCGGGCCGTCACCGCCGGGCCACGAGAGCATCTGCTCGGTGCACCACCAGTACTCCTCGAGCGACTCGCCCTTCCAGGCGAAGACGGGGACGCCCTGGGGGTCGTCCGCGGTGCCGTTCGGCCCGATCGCCACCGCGGCAGCGGCGTGGTCTTGGGTCGAGAAGATGTTGCACGACGCCCACCGCACCTCGGCCCCGAGCTCGACGAGCGTCTCGATGAGCACCGCGGTCTGGATGGTCATGTGGAGCGAGCCGGAGATGCGAGCGCCGGCGAGCGGCTTGCTCGGGCCGAACTCGGCCCGAAGGGCACGGAGGCCGGGCATCTCGTGCTCGGCCAGGTGGATCTCCTTGCGGCCGAACGGCGCGAGTGAGACGTCCGCGACGCGGAAGTCGCGCCGCGCGGGGGGAGCGTCAGTGGTGGTCACGGCGCCGGAGTCTACGGGCGCGCGAGCGATTGCTTGATGAAGTCGAGCGCAGCGATCGGACCAGGGTCGACGCCGGCGTGGTCGGCCATCGCAAGCGACATCACGTCGCCGAAGAGGATGAGGTCGAAGAGCTGCGCGAGCGGCCCCTCGCCTTCGGCGTGCACCTCTTCGATGGAGGCCACCACTTCGTCCTCCAACGAGCTCATGAGCTCGAACCGACGGGCCAGGTGGGGGTGCTCGTGGTCGTGGCGGAGGTTGACGATCGTGAGCACCTGCCGCGTCACGTCGCCGTGCTGGCCCCACCCCGCGATCTCGTTGTGGCACAGCTCGGGCACCCGGTTGTAGAACGCGGGTGCCTTGGCGTTCTCGTTGACGTCGTACTTCCACCGCATCGCGGCCACGCCGCCGATGGGGCCGGCGCCGTAGACGAGCGGGATCGTGCGTCCGATGCGACGCGCCAGCGCGTCCGCGGGGTTGCCCGCGGCTGCGAGCTGATCGCGTCGACGCGAGAGCTGCTCGATCGCGGCCTGCACCCACCCGCGTGCGCCCGGGAACAGCCCGATGTGCTCGAGCGCGAGGAGGGGTGGGACAGCGAGCGCGCCGAGGCCCGCACGCGGCATCGGGATGCCGGGCGGGATCGGCAGCACCGGTCGACCCCAGTCCGCCGCCAGCCGCGCGAGCTCGCCGCCTTCGCAGACCATCACGACGTGCGCGCCGAGCGCGGCCGCTTCCGTGACGCCCTCGACGACCTCCTCGGAGTTGCCCGAGAACGAGAGCGCGAAGACCAGCGTGCGCTCCCCCACGAACCCGGGGAGCTCATAGTCCTTCGAGACCGTGATCGGCACCGGGACGAACGGGCCCGCGACGACCGACAGCACGTCGCCGGCGATGCCGCTGCCTCCCATGCCGATCGCCAGGATGTTGCTGACGCGGCTCGCGCTCGGGAAGCCCGTCGATGCCCTGCTCGAAGGTCTCGGCCGCCCGGGCCACCTGCTCTGGGAGCGCGAGTGCCGCGTCCCACATCCCGAGCGAGTCGAGCATCACGAAGCGAACGTCGCCTGGAGACCCTCGGAGGAGACCTTGGCCATCAGTCGATCGTGCTCGGCGTCGGTGACGGTCTCGGCCTCGTCGATGAGCATGATCGGGATGTCTTCGCGCACCGAGTACCGGCGCTTGAGGCGCGGGTTGTACAGCGAGTCCTCGTCCTCGAAGTAGTAGAGCGGGCCCTTGTCTTCGGGGCAGGCGAGGATCTCGAGCAGCAGCGGATCGAGGGCCATGGCCAGCAGTGTGTCAGCCGTCTGTGATGAGCGCCAACACTTCGGCGACGTGGGTGTCGCACTCGTCTCGGGTCGCGGCCTCGAGGTTCAGGCGCAGTAGCGGCTCTGTGTTCGAGGGGCGGAGGTTGAACCACCACTCGCCGAAGTCGACGGTGAGGCCGTCGAGCCGATCCTGTTGGGCACCCTGGTAGTGGGCGGCGACGCGCTCGATCGTCGCGTGCGCGTCGGGCACCTCGGTGTTGATCTCGCCGGAGTCTGCGTACCGTTCGAATGGCACCCGGATCTCTGAGAGCGGCTTCCCCAGGAGCGACATCTGCTCGAGCACGAACATGGAGGCGATGATCCCCGAGTCGGCTCGGTAGTTGTCTCGGAAGTAGTAGTGCGCCGAGTGCTCGCCTCCGAAGATGGCGCCGGTCTCGGCCATGACCTGCTTGATGAACGAGTGCCCTACGCGCGATGCGGATCGGCTCGCCGCCGTGCTCACGGATCACCTCGGGCACGGCCTTCGAGCAGATCAGGTTGTAGATGATCTTCGCCCCAGGGTGCTTCGCGAGGATGCCCACCGCGAGCAGCGCGGTGGTGGTGGAGCCCGACAGCCCGCGGCTCTGCTCGTCGACGAGGAACACGCGGTCCGCGTCGCCGTCGAACGCCAGGCCGACGTCGGCGCCGAGCTCCGCGGACGCGCTTGCGCAGGTCGGTCTGGTTCGCGGGCTGGATCGGGTCGGCGGGGTGGTTCGGGAACGTGCCGTCGAGCTCGGGGAAGAGCACGTCGAGCTCGATCGGCAGCTTGTCGAACACCCGGGGCACGATCAGGCCGCCCATCCCGTTCGCGGTGTCGGCCACGACCTTCATCGGACGCAGCGCGCTCACATCGATGAACGAGTGCACATGGGCGACGAACTCGTCGAGCAGGTCGACGGTCGACTCGGCGCCACGCGCGGGCCGCGTGTCGCCGTCGCGCAGCAGCGCTGCGGTCGTCTGCTTGATCTCGTCGAGGCCACTCTCGACGCCGACCGGCCGCGCTCCCGAGAGGCAGAGCTTGATGCCGTTGTACGCCGCGGGGTTGTGCGACGCGGTGAGCATCGCTCCCGGCGCATCGAGCTTGCCGGCGGCGAAGTAGATCATGTCGGTCGACGCGAGCCCGAGGAGGACTGCGTCGACGCCCTCGCGACGCACACCTTCGGAGAACGCAGCCGCGAGCTCGGGGCCCGACTCGCGCATGTCGTGCGCGATCAGCACACGGGGCGCCGCGGCGAAGCGAGCGAACGCGGTGCCGATCGCTCGGACGATCGTGGCGTCGAGCTGGTCAGGAACCGTGCCCCTGATGTCGTAGGCCTTGAAGATCGTGTCGAGCTGCTCGGGCGTCATCACCGGTTACGAGGATCGCGCATGCCCGACGCGCGCCACGGCGCCGTCTCGTCGTCGACCCAGGACGAGTCTCGCCCGAACGAAGGCGCCGCGGGCCCGGCCGCCGATTGCGGCTCGTAGCTCCACTCCTCCTCGGTTGGCGTGTCGGGCTCCCATCCGTCGGAGCCGTTCCACTCCTCCCAGGTGTCCCACTCGACCGGCCGAGCGCTCGTCGGCGTCGAGCGGCTCCTCCGGCTGCGGGGGGGCCGGGAAGACGAGCGGCGGACGGCGAGCGAGCCACACGACGCCGGCGATGCCGAGCAACGTGAGGAACATCGCGATGAGGTCGACCGGCGTGCGGCCGTAGTGCAGTGAGACGTGCGTGCTCGTCGGGATGACGACCATCAGGTTCGGTGCGACTCGAAATGGCCCTTGCGCGCCGGACACCTGCCAGTTCGGGAAGTACGACGCCTTCACGAGCACGGGCACGCCGACCTTGTCGACGTCGAAGCTGATCCGGTCGTCGCCCGTGGTGATGTTCGACACCGCGACGGGGGGCACCGCGGTCTGCGGAGGCGTCTCGCCCGTCTCGACCCGCGCCCAGTCCTTCGGGCCGCTCGCGGCGAGCTCGACGTTCCACTGCGACGGGTCGAGGAAGAAGTCCTCGGACATGTGCAGCCATGACTTCGCGTCTTTGTCGGCGCCCTTCACGACGACGGGCTCGTTCGTGAGCGGCGTGACGATGTCGGAGTCGGCGACCTGGAAGATCACCCACGGCCCCGAGGTCGCGATCTCGGTGAGGTCCTTCTGCTGGCGCGCTTCCTTCACCGCCGCGGGCGAGAACGCCATGTAGTACTTCACGCCGAGGAGCTGCATGTACTGCGTGCCCTTCTCGACGTCCAGCGGGTCGTACCGCAGGTTGCGCACTGGACGTGACGGTGCGGCCGAGAGCGCCGAGCTGGCGAGGAAGTGGTACGGCGTCGTCGCCGACGACTCGAAGAACAAGCCCTCCATCGAGTCGATGCAGCCGTCGGTCCAGAACGGGAGCAGCATCATCGCCATCGGTGTGCCGTACTGGTTGAGCTGCGCGTCGTACTCCCACTCAGCCCGGCCGCATCCACGCGTGTCGCCGATGTTCTGCATCGTCTCCATGACCCCGCGGTACTCGCCGTACGCGGGCTTGCCCTCGTACCCCGAGTAGTTCCACTTGGCCCAGTCGTCGACGAACGCGGCGTGCGTGCTCGTGAGCCCGAGCCAGCTGTACGCGGCGACGCTGCCCGTCGAGGTCTGCTTCTGGACGATGCGGCCGCCCGGGAGGATGCGCAGGCTCATGCCGAGGATCACGATGCAGATCGCCGCGCCTATGACGGGTGTGAGCGCAGTGACGAACCGCTTGGCCCGTGGGGTGAAGGCGCTCGCGCATGTGGAGGCCAACCAGAGCCCGATCTCGGCGGCGCCGATCGCGGCGAGCAGGTAGCGGCAGATGTAATAGAAGGGCGTGAGCCGCGCGTTCCAGAACATGCTCTGCGGCCACACGATGATCCAGACGCCGTAGATGAGCGTCATGAGACCGAGCCACACGCCGGTGCGGCGCCGCTTCATGATCGACACGATCAAGCCGAGCGCGCCGAGCGCGAACAGCGCGGCGTCCCACTTCCACGTGAACGGGAACAGCATGTTCACGTAGTCGGTGCGCCGTTCGTACCCCATGTCGGTGAGGTAGTGGCGGCGCATGAAGAACGGCACGACCCAGAACGCCGTGAGCAACGCGCCCACTGGCACCATCGTCGCGAGCCACTTGAAGCGGCGACGGTCGAGGTAGAGCAGGAACCAGACGACGGTGCCCGTCGCCGCGAAGATCGCCACGATCAGGTGGCAGAGCACGCACAGCGCCAGCAGCACGGCCGCGAGCGCGCGGTGCTTTCCCGTGCGCAGCCCGCTGGCGAGCACTCCGAAGTAGACGAACGCGAGCGACAGCGCGATCGAGAACGAGAACTCGCCCGCCATCGTCGATGCGATGTTGCCGCCGTAGATCGTGAAGCTCTCGTCGAAGAGGAAGATCACCGACATCGCCGAGAACATCGCCGGCAGCGGGAAGCGAAGGCCGCTCAGCTTGCCGAACGCCCACACTGCGATCGGGAGCGAGAGCACGCCGGAGATCGAGACCAGCTTCAGGGCGAGCCCGTAGGGCAGCAGGATGTTCACCAGCACCACGGCCAGCGCGGGGATGACCATGTAGAACTGGTACATCGGGAAGCCGGCGTACCAATCGGGCGCCCATCCCGAGAGCCGCCAGTGCGGGAGGATGTGGTCGCGCAGGTAGGCCGGGCCCCAGACGTGCGCCCCCATGTCGCCGCCGGTGGGAGTGGTGTTCGAGAACAGCAGGTTGGGGTGCAGCTGGGCGAGGGTGAAGACCACCGACCCGACGACGATCACGAACGTGATCCAGCCCTCGATCGAGACCGAGCTCAGACGGCCCGCGAGCTTGTCGATCCAGCCGGGGGACTCGTCGTCGGGCGTGCCGGGGCGCGGGCCTTCAGGGGCGCGCGCTGGCTCAGGAGGGGTCTGCTCGAGGACGTCGGTCATGGGTGTCCTGACATGCTTTCATCCCACCATCGGCTGCGAGCAGTCACCGCTGGAGTCAACTCCCTCTCACCGCTGCGCGAGCAACACCGCGATCGTCACGGCGTTGAACCCCATGTGGGCGAAGATCGAGGGCCCGAGCCGGTCGTAGCGCTGCACGAGATACCCCGCGACGAGCCCGAACAGCACGAGGGCGACGGTCTGGAGTGGCTCGAAGTGGCCGGCTCCGAACAGCAGGGCCGAGATCCAGAGCGCCCACGCCTTGCCGCTCGTGCGCTCGAGCGCCCCCATGAGAAACCCGCGGAAGAACAGCTCCTCCACGATCGGGGCCCCGATCACGACCAGCAGGATCAGCAGCACCACCCCGGCACCGTTGGCCTTGTTGGTGAGGTCCTTCGCGTCCTGCGAGAGGTCGCGGTGGCCGAAGATCCAGAAGATCGGCAGGTAGAGCAGTGGCACGAGCACGAGCTGCGTGAACACGCCGGTCGGGATGCCGACGACGGCGTCGCGGGGCTCGACGCGCAACCTCATGTCCACCGCGAGGTCACCTGTGCCCTTGCGCCGTGAGAAGAACACCGTGCCGCCGACGAGGACGGCCCAGAACGGCACCTGCGAGGGAGGCGGTCAGCCAGAGCGGCGGATCCGGGTCGTGCGGCCCGAGATGGCCCGTGGCACCGAGCACGATGCCACCCACGATGTTGCTGACCACGAACGCGAGGAACCACGTGATCAGGGCGTCTCGGACGCCGGGCGCGGTGACGGTTTCGTCGGCCATGCCGGCCTGCGATTCAGACTGCGACGGCGATGGCGCGCACTCGGCGATCGTCGAGTGCCCAGCCCTGGGGCGGCCGCAGCCGCTCGGCGTGACGAGCGCACATGTCGTAGGCAGTGCGGGTCGCGCTCGGCGCTCAGCGGATCGACCCACGCCGCCTGCGTGCCGTAGTGGTACGTGACCGTCGCCACCGCTGGTTCAGCACATGCCGGCCGGCAGCACTGGCGTCGCATCGGGGCGACGATAGTTGCCCCGGCGGGCTGCACCGAGGACGCTGTGCTCGCCGGCGTCCTTGCGGACGCTGTGCTCGCCGGCGTCCTTGCGGACGCCTCGGGCCCTAGCATGGTCGCATGAGCCAGCTCCCCCCGCCTCCGCCGTCGACCAATGGTCGCGGCAATGGCGATCGCCGCCCCGGCGACGGCCCTGGCAACGGCCCTGGCGGGCGCCCGACCAAGGGCTCGGGCATCCCGAAGTGGGCGATCTGGGTCTTCCTCGGGCTCCTCGCAGGCGCCCTTCTCATCCCCATGCTGCTGTCGAAGAAGGGCGGCGAGGACATCACGTACTCGCAGTTCCGCACCGAGGTGCAGAACGGCAACGTCGACTCGATCACCGTCAACAACAACACCGGCGGCATCAGCGGCACGCTCAACAGCGGCAAGACGTTCCACACCACCGGCCAGATGCCGTTGCCCGACGCCGACCTCGCGCTGCTGAACCAGAAGAACGTCGACGTCCAGTTCAAGTCGCCGCAGAGCAGCTTCCTCGCAGGCCTCATCCCGTTGCTGCTGCCCGTGCTCCTCATCATCGGGTTCTTCGTCTGGATGCAGCGCCGCGCCAGCGGCGCGATGGGCAACGTGATGCAGATCGGGCGATCGCGGGCGAAGACCTACTCCGCCGACAAGCCCAGCACGACGTTCGCCGACGTCGCCGGCTACGAGGGCGTGAAGCAGGAGATCCGAGAGGTCGTCGACTTCCTGAAGATGCCCGAGCGGTTCCGCGACATCGGCGCGCGCATCCCCAAGGGCGTGCTGCTCGTCGGGCCCCCGGGCACCGGCAAGACGCTGATCGCGAGGGCCGTGGCCGGCGAGGCAGGCGTGCCGTTCCTGTCGGTCACGGGCTCCGACTTCATGGAGATGTTCGTCGGCGTCGGCGCATCGCGGGTGCGCGACCTCTTCCAGAACGCGCGGAAGCTGGGCCGGGCGATCATCTTCGTCGACGAGATCGACTCGATCGGCCGCAAGCGCGGCGCCGGCCTCGGCGGTGGCCACGACGAGCGGGAGCAGACCCTCAACCAGATGCTCTCCGAGATGGACGGCTTCGAGGCGACCGAGGGCATCGTGATGATGGCGGCGACGAACCGCCCCGACATCCTCGACCCGGCGCTGCTGCGCCCGGGCCGCTTCGACCGTCAGGTCGTCGTGCCGCTCCCCGAGTTCGAGGAGCGCCTCGCGATCTTGAAGGTGCACGCACGCGACAAGAAGCTCGGTCCGGACGTCGACCTCGAGGTCATGGCCCGTGGCACGCCCGGCATGAGCGGCGCCGATCTCGCCAACCTCGTGAACGAGGCGGCCCTCTTCGCGGTGCGCCGCGGGGCGAAGGTGATCGAGCGGCTCGACTTCGAGTCGGCGCGTGACCGGGTGATGATGGGCGCCCGTCGCGAGTCGATGGTGCTCTCGCTCGAGGAGAAGAGGGCGGTCGCGTACCACGAGGGCGGACACGCGGTGCTCGCAGCGGTGCTCCCGAACGCCGATCCCCTCCACAAGGTCACGATCCTCCCGACCGGCATGGCGCTCGGCGTCACCCAGCAGATGCCCGAGGAACGCCACCTGCACAGCCAGGCCTACATCGAGGACTCGCTGTGCATGCGCCTCGGTGGGCGCATGTCCGAGGACCTCGTCTTCGGGATGGTCTCGACCGGTGCGCAGAACGACCTCGTCGTCAACACCGAGCTCGCGCGCCGCATGGTCCGCGAGTGGGGCATGAGCGACCGCATCGGCCCGATGGCATGGGGCTCGCAGGGACAGGTGTTCCTGGGCGACGACCTCATGCACACACGTGACTACTCAGACGAGACCGCACGGGTCATCGACGAAGAGGTCGAGCGCATCTTGCGGGTGCAGGAGGACCGCGCTCGCGAGCTGCTGACCAAGCACCGTCGGGGCCTCGATCTGGTCGCGCAGGCGCTGCTCGAGCGCGAGACGATCGAAGGCGCAGAGGTGTCGCGCCTCGTGCAGCAGGGCCTCGAAGAGGTGCACGGCGCGACGCCCGACCCGTCCGAGCCCGCACCGACAACCGTCTCGTCCGACTGACGCTGCCCGCCTGACGAAACCTGCCGCCGCCGGTTACGGTCTCGGCAGTGCCCGTGGGTGCGAGGCGCAGCGTCCTGCAAGGGGTTGCAGGCACACCGACTGAGCGCGGCGCGAGCACGAGCTGGCGTTGGGGCGTCGCCGCCGCCGCTGTGCTCTCCGTCCTTCTGAGGCTGCGCTTCGTCTGGACCCCGATCACCTCCGACGAGGGCGGCTACCTCGCGATCGCGAGAGCGTGGCGCCACGGAGCCGCGCTGTACCGCGACGTGTGGGTCGACCGGCCACAGGGCCTGATCGTCCTGAACCGCGTGTGGGACAACCTCGGCCTCGGCACACCCGCGGGGATCCGCTTCCTCGCGATCGTCGCGGGAGTGGTCGGTGTCGTGGCCTGCGCGTCGATCGCGAAGACGCTGTTCGGTCCGACTGCCGCGGTGCTCGCCGCGCTGTTCGTCGCCGTCCTCTCGAGCGCGCCGGACTACGAGGGGTTCATCGCCGACGGCGAGCTCCTGAGCGGCGCCGTCGGTGCCGCGGGCCTCGCGGTCGCGCTGACCGCGATCACGCCGATGAACCCGAGGCGGCTCTACGTCGCAGGCCTGATCGGCGGGATCGCGATCTCGCTCAAGCAGAGCGGCTTCGACGCGATCCTCACCGCGGTCGTCGTGGTCGCCGCGACGGCAGTGCTCCGACGCGACAGCCTTCGGGGGCTCGCCGCGATCCTCGCCGGCATCGTGACCGTGCTCGGCGCGATGGCGGTCTACGGCGCCCTCACCAGCTGGGACCGCTTCTGGTACGCGTTCGTCGGCTACCGCCTCGCAGAGCGGAGCATCGCGACCAACGCGAACTTCGACCGTTTCGGGATGACGTGGACGATCGCCGCGCCGATCATCGTCCCCGCGATCGCCGCGACCATCGCCTGCTTGATGGCGACCTGGCGAGGTGCGCTTTCGGCTCGTGTGCTCACGCTCGTCGTGTGGACCGCGTTCGCCACTGTCGCGTTCGCGGCCGGTGGGCAGTTCCACCGTCACTACTGGGTGATCCTGGCCTTCCCGCTCGGCACGGTCGCGGCGGCCGCGATCTCCCTCCAGCCGCGGAAGTGGGTGCAGCTCAGCGTCGCCTCGCTCGTCGTCGCGGTGCCGCTCGTGCACGCCGTCCGCGACGCTCGGCTCTCACGCGACCAGGTCGCCGTCCGCTTGGACGCGGACGCCCGGCTCACCCGCGACGAGGCGGTCGCCCGCTGGTATCGCGACGTGCGGGCGCCCGGGGACTCGATGTACGTGCTGTGTGCCAGCGTGGGCTTCTACGCGGACGCGCACGTCGATCCCCCTATCCCTACCTCTGGTACGACAACGTGCTGCAAGTGCGCGGCGCGCAGGATCGGCTCGACGCGCTCTTCACGTCTCCCCAACGGCCGACCTACGTCGCCGTCTACGAGGCCGCGGACCGAGTGCAACCCGTCGGGCACGGTCGAGAAGGTGCTGGAAGCCGACTACACGCTGTTCGAGCGCGTCGACGGCATCGACATCTACCGGGTCGACACCTGATCGATCGCGGCGCCGAGGTCGTCGGCACTCATCGATCCCGCGAACGACGCTCGGACCACACCATCGCGGTCGACGACGACCGCGATCGGCACCGCGTCGATCTGGTACCGGTCGTGCACGTCGGCCCGAGCCGTTGCTTCGGCTTCTTCGACGACGACCGCGTCACTCGCGGCGTGGCGCGCCGTCGACAGCATCGCCGCGCAGGTGGCGCACGTCGCCGACGTGAAGACCGCGACGAGCACAGGCGCCTCTGGCCGCGCGAAGTCGGCCCGGTCGACGTGGGTGGGAACGTGATGATCGACGACGGCGCTCGTTCGCGGCTTCTTGCGGTTGATGATCCATGCCGCGCCGAGGGCGACCGCTCCGAGGACGACTGCGATCAGGACGTTGGTCACGAGAGCGGCACGCCGAGCTGACGCGACGTGCCGACCTCGCCCTTGAACACGAGACCGCGTTCGACGACGACCGGCTTGTCACTCTCGGCGAGGATCGTGAGCGGCGTTCGGTCGATGAGGTCGTTGACCCTCACCTGCACGAAGCTGCCGCGCTGGCACGGTGAGGGGCTCGCCGAGAGCCTTGGTGCCGTCAGGCTCGAGGGTCGAGAGCTTCACCGTCGCGTCGGCGTCGTTGTCGTTCAGGATCGTGATCTCTTCGACGACGGTGTCGGAGGTGCCCCCTGCGGCGAGCAACCAGCGGTTCGCGGTGATCGCGGGAGCCGAGCATCGAGCTGACGCCCCGGGTGCCGGACTTCGCGACGAGGTTGGTCACTCGTTCGACGACGATCGGCGTGTCGTTCGCGGACGACACCACGATGCTGTGCACGCCGTCGGCGACCGTCGCGTCACCCGTGACGTCGTAGGCGGTCGCCGAGAAGGGCGAGAGGCTGAGCGACTGCAGCGTCGCGAGGTCGGGGTTGTCGTCGTTCGAGCTGTTGGGCGGCCGCACCTCGATGTCGACCTCGGCGGAGCTCGGACCGGGGTTGTAGACGACCACGCGCTCGGAGACGTTGGGCACGCGGCGGCCGTCGGGGAACCACCACACCTTCTGCGGGCTGGGCGCCGCGACCCCGGAGGTGAACCCGTTCGGCCCGCCGGACCCGTCGTAGGTCTGCAGCCGGCCGAGCACGACTCGTCCCGAACGAGCGGTGACCGTGCCCGCGACCTCGGTCCGCCTGCGGACCTGATCGGTGACATTGATGACCTTCACGGTCCCGCCTCGCACGACGAGGCCTTGCAACGGCTGCGGGGCGAACCGGCCTTCGTTCGTCGCGAAGTCCATGTCGACGATCGCGTCGTCCGGATAGGGGTTGTAGACGAAGTACGTGAGCGTGGCGTCGCGCGTGGTCACCCCGTTGGCGACGTACCACGTCGACGCGGTCGCCGTCGCGCACGCGCTCGGGTCTCGGAGCTCGCCCTTCGCGACGCTCTGCTCGACGACCACCCCGCCGCCCTGCACATCGACCTGCGCGGCTGCGAAGGGCGCAGAGACGACCTCAGCGACGTTCACCGACGTCGTCGTGTGCGCAGCGAGCGTCGACATCGCGCTTCGCGGGGTTGCCTTCGCTCGGCACCACGGTGAGCGTCGCGGTGACGTCCTTGTCGGTCGGGTTGGACATCGTCACGAAGCCGGCCATGGAGCCGTCCGGCGGCGCCGGCATGCCGGGGCAGAACCATGTCGTCGTCTCGGCGGACGGTGGGCTGGCGACGGGTTGCACGGGCGCTGTCGCGGTGCCGAACGTGACCTCTGCGGGCGCGGGGCGGCTGCGGTCGACGACGAGCCCGGCCGCGAGCAGCCCACCGAAGATGAGAAGGATCGGGACGCGGCGGGTCATGCGCTCGCTGCTCCTGAGGTCTCGAGCTCGGCCGACACGTGCACCGGCCCGTCGCCGTTGCCATCGACGGGCATGACCGTCACCGCGGGACGTCGCCTCGGACGTCGCCAGGGCGTCGACGTGCGCCAGCGCAGGAGCAGGAGGATCGTGAGGATCCAGAGGACGCCTTGGCCTGCGATCGCGGCGGTGCGCGTCCACGACGTGTCGAACGAGAGCGACGCCGACCCGGCCGTGTCGACCTTGTACGAGCTCGAGATGTCGTCCTGGCCGGTGCGGGGCACGCTCTCGCCGCCGACCGTGAGGTTCCACGCGTCGTTCGGCGCCTCGGCCACCCTGAACGCACCGACTCCGAGGTTGCCCTCGAACGTGAACACCCCGCTCTGATCGAGCAGGGCCGGCTGCCCGGGGCCGTCACCCGAGAAGCTCGCGCGGACCGGCGTCCACAGCGTGTTCTCGTACACGTGGAGTGCGTCGTCGACGTCGAGCTGGCGGAGGTCGAGCTGTGAGTCGAGCGCGGTCGTGAGCGCAGCCGGGGCGGGCACGAGTGGCGTGTTGTTCAGGCTCGGCGCGAGGCGTTCAGGCACGACGATGTAGCGGATGCCCATGGGGCCGAGCAGCGAGCCGAGCCGGTCGGTGCGGCCATCCGCCGCGAGGGAGACGCTCTCGGCGATTCGCTGCGTCGATGTCGGAGCCGTGCCGGCCCAGAGGTCGGTGATGTCCGGCGGCCCGTTGTCGGAGGTGCCGTAGCCGACGCCTTCCGCGAGCTGCCACGCCGAGAGTGGGACGACGCTGGGCTGTCCGAGCCACAGGACGCGGAACGCGCCGGCCTGCGGGTCCTTCTCCATGAACTTCAGCGATGCCGCGAAGTCGCTGTGCGGCGCCCGCCACCGACCCCCGGACGCGGCGATCAGCGCGGGGACGACACCGACGGCGAGCGCCGCGGCGGCGATGAGCGATGCGAGCTGGCGCCATCCGAATCGGTAGCCGCGGAGGTCGATCTCGAAGGCCGCGATGCCCAGACCGGCCGCGAGGGCGAGGCCGACTGCGGCCGGCGCGAGCAGCGCGTCGGCCGAGGGCAGGCCGACATCGATCCAGCCGCGCGCCGCGACCCATGTCAGCGCGAAGGGCACCGCGGCGATCGTCCACGCGCGTGCTGCCCATCCCAAGCGCCATCCCCGGCCGATGACGAGCGCGAGCGCGCCGACGACGAGGAAGGCCCAGCCGAGCGGTGCCGCGCCGATCGATCCGGTCTCGAAGCGCAGGATCTGCCCGAACGAAAGCGTGCCCGGCCCGGCGGGGGCGATGCCCGCGAACCCCGACCAGTCCGCACCAGGGCGGACCACGCCGAGTGCCCACGGCACGTTGAGCACGAACGCGACGGCCACACCACCGACGGCGACGCTGAGCGCCCGGAACGACCCGCGGACGCCGCCGGCGAGGATGCTCGCGAGCACGATGCAGAGCGCGACGCCGAGCACGAGCGCGGCGACGAACGGTGTGAACGCCATCGCGATCGCGAGCACGAGGCCCAGCCCGAGCACCTCGCCCTTCCAGCCGGCCCGTTCAGAGCGAGCGAACGGAGCCAGCCCGCTCGCGCGCGCCAACCTGCCGACCACCCACGGCATGACGGCGTAGGCCACGAGGCCGTCGAGGCGCCCGTTGCTCAGCGCGTTGTATGGCAGCGGGATCGCCGCGTACGCGACGAGCGAAGCGATGCGCGGCCGCACCGAAGCGAGCGGCTGGGTGAGCCGCCACATGCCGATCAGCCCGATGAGGAGGGGCAGCAGGGCGAGCAGCGTGTGCAGCAGCGCCATGTGGCCGAGCGCCGGGATGGCGCCGAGAGAGATCAGCGCGAACGCGGTGGGGGCTGCCGCCGTTGTGCCCATCCCGACCATGCGCCAACCCGAGCCGAACGTCCGCATGAGGTCGGACGCCGAGGACGGCAACGGCGCGAGCTGCCCGATCGCGGGCACGCCGTGTGCGAGCAGCTGGCGACTGCCGATCAGCAGGAACGCGACCGCTGACGACCCAGGCCATGAGGGCGGTGCGGCGCGGCCCGGGCGCGAGCGTGTCCGCGACGCTGCGCCCCACTGCCGCCGCGGCCGCGAACCGCTCTTCGGAGGCCGGGCGTCGCATCGCGGCTCGCACCTGCGCGCTCCCCCGCGTCTGCAGGTTGCGGACCTCGTTGTCGGGCACGAGCCGGATGCGATCGAGGTACCGGCTGCGCCGCCGGATGCTGCTGTAGTGCGCGAAGTTCCACGACCACGCGCCGAGCGCGCTCTTCGCGCGACCCGGGATGTCCGGTGAGGAGCGACGAGATCGTCGTCGCCATCGTGAGGATCGCGATCTGCGGGAGGACGCGGATCAGGTTGAGAACCCCGTAGCAGGTGAGCACGGTGCGCAGTCGATGGCGGGCGAGCAGTCGCGCTCGGTCGTCGTCGCGCACGCCCTGCTCTTCGGTCTCCGCGTGGCGCACGCGCGTGTCGGGGTTGACCATGACGCGCGCACCGACGACGTGCGCGCGCCAGCACAGGTCGAGCGCGTGGCCGTACTTCGGGATGTCGGGATCGAAGCCGTCGAGGGCATCGAACAAGTCGACGCGCACGAGCATGCATGCCGACGGCACGACGAAGACGTCGCGTACCGCGTCGTGCTGCTCTTGATCGAGCTCGCCCGGCTCGACGAGCGAGACGAGCACGCCGGCCTTGTCGGCGCCCATTCCGACCGCCAGGAGGCGGCGGGGGTCGTCCCACTCGACCAGCTTCGGCCCGACGATGCCGGCGTTCGATCGGAACGCCTCCTCGACGAGCGCGCGGATCGTCGTCGGCTCGAGCGCCACGTCGTCGTGGAGGAAGCAGAAGAAGCCGGCACCCTCGACCAACCGCAGCGCCTCGTTCGCAGCCGGGCCGAAGCCAGGGTCGGTCTCGAGCCGGCGGACATAGGCGGCCGGGAGGTGGGCCGCGACCCTGGCGGCCAGGTTCTCGTCGGTGGCGACGTCGATCACCAGGACCGACAGGTTCGGGTAGTCCTGGCCCGCGAGAGAGGTCAGGAGCTCGTCGAAATAGGGCCCCGGCTGCTGCGCCACCACCACCGCGACGACCGGTGGCGCCGCCTGCGGTTGGACCTCCACAATGGCCCGAGGCTAGCGGCCGGGTCCTCTCCGACCGGGGCACTCGCCCCATGTGCCATCGTTCACGAGTGCTTGCAACTGTTTAACGCTACGCGGTAGTGTGGCAAGCACAGCCGTTCCCCCCAACGGCACGAGGAGGACCCAGAGATGGACACCACCACTGCCCCGAAGACCCCGTCGTTCGAGGCTGTCGTCAAGCCGGCCAAGGAAGTGTTCTACGTGACCGTCGGTCTCGGCGTGAAGGCCTACGAGCAGCTGAAGTCGAACCGAGGCGAGCTGTGCGGCTGGTTCGAGAACCAGGTTGCCGACGGCAAGGCGCAGTTCGAGACCCAGGCGACGCAGATCGAAGAGCGCGTCGGCGCGCTGCTCGAGAACGTGCAGGACAAGCTGCCCGAGCAGGCCGCCGAGCTCATGAAGCAAGCCCGCGACGCGGCGAAGACCGCCCGCGAGCAGCTCAAGGACTTCGTCAACCGCGGCACGCAGAGCGCCGCAGCCTGAGCTCCGAGCGACGCTACGAAGCGTCGCCTGCGTCGACGGTCGACCCGTCGGCACGCACCAACCGGTACCCCCCACCGCTCGCCGTCGCGGAGATCCCAACCACCGCGGCGGCAGCGGGGGTCACCGGCGCTCCCCCTCCGATCGAAGCCGCGGCCCCGAACCCCGTGACCGTGCCGTCCGCCGCGACGACCCAGTAGCCGTCGCCCTGCGGGCGCACCGCCATCCCGACGATCGGTGACGGCGACCCCTTGACCCCACCGAGGTCGACCGCGTCGCCGAACGGGTACACCGAGCCGTCCACGCCGAGCACGTAGTAGCCGCCGCCCGTCGGCGTCGGTGCCATCGAGATCACGGGGGCGGGCACCTTGCGGTTGCCGGTCGACCCGAAGAACGGCGCGGCACCGAAGCTGAAGATGCCGCCGTCGGCCGCGACGAACCAATACCCGTCACCCTGCGGACGCACCGCGAGGCCGACGACCGGCTTGTTGAGCTTCATGTTCCCGGTCGAGCCGTAGAAGGGCGCGTTGAACGCGAACACGCCGCCGTCCTTCGCGAGCAGCCAGTAGCCCTGCCCGTCGGCCGTCGCCGTGATCGCGACCACTGGCGCGTTGAGCTTCGTGCCGAACATCGAGCCGCGGTCGGGCGCGCCTTGCAGCGCGAACACCGCACCTTCGCCCGTGGCGAGCCAGTAGTCGTCGTCCGTGCCGTTCGCGACCGCGACTGCGGGTGACTTCGCGAAGTCCGCGACCTGGAAGAGGTCGGACTTCAGGCCGAACGCGGCGCGGAAGTCGTTCCCGCTCAGCGTGACCGTCGACGTGGTGCCCGTGAGCGCGATCTTGGTGACGCGCCCGCCGAAGGGCCCGAAACCGTTGCGCGCGACCACGCTGATGCTGACGAGGCTGCCGAGCTGCGGGTAGGCCTTCGAGACGGCGTCGCCGCCGACCGACGCGACCCAGTTCGCGTTCGGGTTCGACGCGATCGAGTCGCCGTCGTCGGGCACCGCGGGAAACACGCCGCCCGCGGTGTAGCCGCCGGTCGACGACGAGAACTCAGTGCGGGCAACCACGCCTTTGCTGTCGAGGCGCACCTGTCCTGAAGTCTCGGTGACGGCACGATCGGTGCGCGGGTCCTCGAGCGACGACAGCACACCGCCCGGGTTGCGAACCGTCGGCGCCGCTGTACACCTGACACGGCGATCCGTCGCACGTCTTCGCGTAGGAGTAGCGAGCCTCGGCCGACGCGTACGAGCGTGCCGCGACCGCTTGCGCCTTCAACGCCTGGAAGCCCGCTCCCGCGCCTTGGTCGCCCCAGGCCGCCGAGACCTCGCGAGGGACCACGCCTCGCACGTAGGTGTCGAGCGGCACGACGTTGACCGCGCGTGATGCGCCGTTCGCGTCGCGGACGGCGAGGAGGCTTCCTCGGTAGTAGCGCATCGTGCCGCCGGCCTCGCACACCGCGAGCAACGCCGTTGCGTCAGTCGTCGTGATCGATGACGGATCGCCACGGAAGTCGACCGAGGGTGCGGTGGTGAGCGGCGTCCATGGGCCAGCGCATCCCGGTCCCGACTGGACGAGGTACGTGCCGTCGGGTTGTGGTTGGGCGCGGAGCGCGGTGAATGCGCCCGGCACGACGCTGCGTCGTGAGCGCGTTGTGCTCGGACACGACGATCACGTCGACGTCGTCCTCACGCAGCAGCCGCACCCGCAGCTCGCCGTTCGGGTCGATCGTGCCCATCGTCGTGCCGCCGTAGTAGTGATCGAGGATCTGGCTGCTGGTCCATCCCTGGAGCGCGTAGCCGAGCGCGCCCCACTGGCCCATGCCACGGCCGTGGCCCCATCCCTTGCCTTGCACGAGGAAGGTGACGGGCGAGGGCGGCGCAGGCTGCGCGCTCACGTCTGCCATCGGAGTCAGCAACGCGAGAGCTGCGGCGAACGACGCCGCGACGAAGCAGGCGCGAATAGAGCGTGTGATCGCATCGACGGTACTGGCGACGCTCGCGACGACGGTGCATCCCCGTTGAGCAGGAAGTGCGCTCGTAGCCTTGTAGTCGTGCTGCGGCGGCGCGCATACGGCGCGAGCTACTACGGGCGCGGTCGTGACCCTTCGTCACGTGGCGGCCTGTCGGGCTACGAGCAGTACACGCGTGCGACGTCGAACGCTGATGTCGCCGCATATCTGCTGTGGCGCTTCTTCCCCGCGAGCCGAGTGCTCGACGCCGGATGCGCGCGCGGGTTCGTGGTCGAAGCGCTGCGCGAGCTCGATGTCGACGCGGAGGGCGTGGACGCGAGTCGATGGGCGGTCGCACATGCGCCGCGTGCAGCCGTGCCCTATGTGCGCCGGGCCGACCTGACGAAGCGGCTGCCGTTCCCGAGCGAGTCGTTCGACGTGGTGACCGTGCTCGAGACGCTCGAGCACGTGCCGGTCGCGCTCGTGCCGCGGGCACTCGAGAACCTGAGGAGGGTGTGCCGAGGTTGGGTCGTGGCGACGATCCCGTCGTTCGGTCCGAACTCGGGCGGTCCACCCGGATGGCTCGAGGGCAAGGTGCGCGAGCACCGCGTGGCCGAGCTCTACGCGCTCGGTCCCGACTTCGACGGGCCGATCGACGAAGACGACCTCGAGCGCGACGCTCGCGGCGAGCTGGTCGAGGGGCACGTGACCATCGCGTCGTACCGGTGGTGGACCGGGCAGTTCGAAGCCGCCGGGTTCGTGCGATGCGAGGCGGTCGAGCGACGCCTGCACCCGCACATCGCCCGGTTCGGTCTCACGACGGCGTGGTGCCTCTACGTGTTCCGCCTTCCCGGCGCGCGACTGCCGCCGATCGACCTCCGCGACCCCGAGGTGTTCGCCGCGCGTGAGCGAGCGTGGGCGCTCGACCAGCGACACGCGTCGAGCGCGGACCTCGAGCTGCTTCGCCTGGGTCTCGGCGACGCGGCGCTGTCCTAGCGCGGCGCCGAGGGGTCGAGACGCTCCTCGATCAGCTCGCGGATCATCGACACGAACTCGGGATCGGTACCCGGTGTCGCGGCCCGGGAGAACGCGACGCCCGCATTCGCTGCCCGCTCCGCCGCGAGCACGTCGAGGTCGTAGACGACCTCCATGTGGTCGGAGATGAAGCCGATCGGCACGACGACCACCGCGGGCACGTGCTGGGCCGCGAGGGTCTCGATGTGGGCGCCGATGTCGGGTTCGAGCCACGGCTGCGTCGGCGCGCCGCTGCGGCTCTGGTACACGACGGCGTGCGGGTGGGCGGGCGCGCCACGCTCGGCGACGAGGCGTGCGGTCTCCTGCAGCTGCGCGACGTAGTCGGACGTCTCGGCCATCTCGATCGGGATGCTGTGCGCGGTGAATGCGACGTGCGCGCCCGCACGCACATCGGCCGGGAGCGCATCGAGGGCGACCGCGAGGTTGCGCGGCGAACGGTCCGACGTAGCCGGGGTGGTCGTAGAACTGGCGGAGCTTGTCGATGACGGGCGCACCGGGACCGACGGCTTCGCGCGCGGCTTCGATGTTCTCGAGGTACTGGCGACACGACGAGTACGAGCTGTATCCGGACGTGACGAATGCGAGCGCGCGCTCGACGCCGTCGTCTCGCATCTGGCGCACCGTGTCGGCCAGATAGGGGTGCCAGTTGCGATTGCCCCAGTAGACGGGCAGCGAGTGGCCGGCCCGCGCGAGCTCGGCGTCGAGGGCGGCGACGAGGGCGCGGTTCTGCGAGTTGATCGGGCTCACTCCCCCGAACCGCTCGTACTGCTTGGCCACCACCTGCAGTCGCTCGGGCGGCACGTTGCGCCCACGGGTCACGTTCTCGAGGAAGGGGAGGACGTCGTCGGGGCCCTCTGGCCCACCGAACGACACCACGATCACGGCGTCGTACGACTCGGTCACGGCCTCAGTGTCGCAGACGGAGTTCTCACGTCATGCCAAGAGATGCCGACGGAAACGGGCGTGGCTCGTATGCTTCACGCCGGCCCAAAGACCCAGGAGCGCACCATCTCAGCTCGCCGCCCGCCGAGCCGGCTTGCCGCATTGCGAGCCAACCCGCTGCCCGAGGGAACCATCACCGTCGGCACGGGCCTCGTCATCGCCGGCATCGCGTCGTACCTCTTCCTCGCCATCTCCGCCCGCGCCCTCGGTCCGGATGCGTTCGCCCCGTTGTCGGTCATGTGGGTCATCACGTTCCTCGCTGGCCCCGGGTTCTTCCTCCCCGTCGAGCAAGAGGTGACCCGTGCCCTCGCCCACCGGCGCGCCGAGGGAATGGGCGGGGGTCCCGTCATCGTCCGAGCGGCACAGCTCGGCGGCATCCTCGCGGCGATCCTCGTGGTCATCACGTTGATCGTCAGCCCGTGGATGGTCTCGCACCTCTTCGACGGCTACTGGTTGCTGCTGGTCGGGTTCCTCCTCGGCCTCGTCGGGTACTACGCAGGGCATCTCGGCCGGGGGACGTTCTCGGGCATGGGACGCTTCGGCGCGCTACGGCCTCTACATGGGGGGTGAGGGCGTCATCCGCATGGCGTTGTGCGTCGCGCTCGCCGCGGTCGGGGTGAAGACCGTCGGGCTCTATGGCCTCGCCGTCGGCATCCCGCCCCTGATCGCCGTCTCGATCGCGGTGCGCCGGGAGCGCAACCTCATCGAGCCCGGACCGGAAGCGCGGTTCAGCGAGGTCTCGTCGAACCTCGGCTGGCTGCTCGGCGGCTCGGTGCTCGCTGCCTTCCTCATCAACGCCGGGCCGATCGCGGTGACGCTGCTGGCGACACCCTCGGAGAAGTCGCTCGCGGGCAAGTTCACGACGAGCACGGTCATCGCCCGTGTGCCGCTGTTCCTCTTCCAAGCGGTGCAGGCGTCACTGCTACCCAAGCTCGCGTTGCTTGTCGGCGCCGGTCGCTTCCATGACTTCCGCGCCGGCTTCCGCAAGCTGCTCACGGCGGTTGCGGGGCTCGGCGTCGTTGCGATCGTCGGCGCGTTCCTGTTCGGACCACTCGTCGTGCGCATCCTGTTCGGCCCGGACTACGACCTCGGGCGCCGCAACCTCACGATGCTCGCCGCATCGAGCGCGCTCTACATGCTGGCGATCACGACGTCCCAGGCGATCATCGCCCTGCACGGTCACGCCCGCGTGGCGATCGGGTGGCTCGTCGGTGTCATCACGTTCCTCCTCGTGACCGCCGCCGGCCACGACTTGTTGCTCAGAGTCGAGACCGGACTCGTCGCCGGGTCGGCGATGGCGGTGCTCGCACTGTGGTTGCTGCTACGGCCGCTCTTGCGGCGCGGCGCCGCACCCGACGAAGAGTCGCTCACCGAAGCGTTCCAAGATCTTCCGCTCGAGCCGTAGGTCGCCCGAGACCCCGCCCCTCACGACAGAGAATTCCTTCCACTGCCACATCGGCAACGAATCGATATCGAATCGGTGCCGAGGCGGCAGTCGAGAAACGGGGCTCAGGATTGCGGTGGGGGCCGAGGCCGCCGTCGCCGGGGAACTGTGGCGTTTCGGCGCCCAAGGCGTCGCCACACGCCACAGTCGCGGGACAGTCAGCCGCCTCCGAGGCCGGCGTCGCGCGCCTTGGCCACGGCCGCAGCACGGTCGCTCACGCCGGCCTCGCGCAGCGAGGCACTGCAGTGCCGGGCCGCCCGATGAGGGCGGTCCGCCTAGCGGCGTTCGGCCTTGCGGGTCTCGACCGCGAGGTCGTGGGCGAGCATGCGCTGCACGAGGCCGCGGAAGTCGACCTCCGGGTGCCAGCCGAGCTTCTCGTGCGCCTTCGTCGCGTCGCCGACGAGCAGATCGACCTCGGCCGGACGGAAGAAGCGCGGATCTTGCTTCACGTACTTCTGCCAGTCGTCGAGCCCGGCCTCTTCGAACGCCGCCTCGACGAACTCGCGGACCTTGTGGGTCTGGCCGGTGGCGACGACGAAGTCGTCGGGCTCGTCCTGCTGCAGCATGAGCCACATCGCCTTGACGTAGTCGCCGGCATAGCCCCAGTCGCGCTTGGGCTCGAGGTCGCCGAGCACGAGGTCTTCCTGCAACCCGAGCTTGATGCGCGCCACAGCGTTCGTGATCTTGCGGCTGACGAACTCGATGCCGCGACGCTCGCCCTCGTGGTTGAAGAGGATGCCGCTGCACGCGAACAAGCCGTAGGAGTCGCGGTAGTTGACCATGATGTCGTGGCCGAAGACCTTCGCACAGCCGTACGGCGACCGCGGGTAGAACGGCGTCTTCTCGTTCTGCGGCGTCTCGCGGACCTTGCCGAACATCTCGGACGACGACGCCTGATAGAAGCGGATCGGGTTGTTCTCGGAGCCGCCGATCATCCGGATCGCCTCGAGCATGCGGAGCACGCCGAGGCCGGTGATGTTCGCGGTGAGCTCGGCCTGCTTGAACGACAACGCCACGAACGAGATCGCAGCGAGGTTGTAGACCTCATGAGGCTGCGTGTACTCGAGCGTCGCGACGAGTGAAGGAAGGTCGGCGAGGTCGCCGCTCACGAGCTCGACGTACGGGAACTCCTGGCTGACGAGCTCGGCCTTCGGGTTGTTCTGACCCTTGACGAGTCCGAAGACCTCGTATCCCTTCGAGTGAAGGAATTCGGCCAGGTGCTGGCCGTCCTGGCCGGTGATGCCAGTGATCAGGGCGCGGGGCATCGACTACCTCTGTGCGTGGGGGGACCCGAAGGAGACTACCGCCTGGTCCAGCAGCGACTCGTGACGGGCGAGCACGTCCGGCCACTGAAAGTGAGCCTGCACGTACGCACGGCCCGCCTCACCGAGACGCTGTCGCAAGGTGGGTTGCGAGACGAGGAGATCGAGCACCTCGCCGAGCTCCTCCTCGTTGCGATAGGGCAACGCACCACCGCTGCGCCGCGCGTGTCCGGCGAGCACGGCGCTGAGTGCCTGCACCGCCGCCGCCTTGCCCGCGGCCCACGCCTCCATCAGCACGATCGAGAAGCTCTCGTAGTGCGACGGCTGCACGAACGCGAGCGAGTGCTCGATGATCGCCTGCTTCGTCGCCTCGTCCACGATGCCGGTGAGGAACACGTCGGGATGAGGCGCGACCTCGTTCGCGCGGGTCGCCGACGAGCACGAGGGCGAGCGGCCCGGGATGCGCGTCCTTGTAGCGACCGAACCACTCGACGAGCTCGAGCGTGCCCTTGCCGGGGTCGATGCGCCCGACGCACACGAGGTACGGACGCTCGCCGACACCGTCGATGTGCGGCGGTGGCGCGTGCGGGATGTCGACGTCGACGCCGATGCCCGTGACCGCTGACGGTCGGTCGATGCGGAACCGGCGCCGCACGAGCTCGGCCTCTTCCTCGGTGAAGAAGCCGAGCGCGTCGGAGAGGCGGAAGAGCCGCTCGTACACCGGGAGGCGGAGAGGCGGCTCGTCGTGCGCACACGGGTGGAACACGATCGGCACCCGTCCGGCGAGGGTCGTGATCGCGGTGAACGCGGGCAGGTACAGGTAGGGCAGCACGACGGCGACATCGGCTGACTTCGCGCGGTCGCGGAGCACGTCCGCCAGGCCGTCGAGGCGAGGACCCTGCTCGTCGAGCCAGGCGTGCTGCACGTGCGACGGCGCGACGAGACGGCCGGTGAGCGCGCGCATCGAGATCGCCGAGAACCGCTCGAGGTCGCGAGGCGCGACGACCGGCAGCCGATGCACCGTGACGCCGTCCTCGGTGGCCGTGCCCGCGGGCAAGGCGTTGTCCCACTCGAGGTAGCTGACCGCGCACGACGTGACGACCTCGACCTCGTGCCCACTCGCCGCCATGCGCGTCGCGAACGAGCGGCACGCGCCCTCGGCTCCTCCCGCAGCCTGCGGGCCGTACCGAGGGACGACGTAGACGACGCGCATCGTCAGTCCGCGGGCCACGCAGGACCGAGGTCGCGGAGGGCAGCACGCTCGGCCGGCGACGGGTCGGGATGGAACCGCAGACCGAAGAGCTTCAGCTCGTCGCGGTAGCGCACGAGCTTCGCGAGATGGCGAGGGTCAGGTGCGGGGCCGGCCATCACGAGCTCGGCCGAAGGGTCGTCGTAGGTGCACACGAGGTCGAACGCTGCGATCACTCGCTCGGCACCACCGCCCGGCCCGAGCGACCCGATCCAGACGAGCGGCACTCGTTCTCGCTGCTCGGTCACTCCGACTCGCGCAGCCCGTTGAGCTCGCGCTGCAGCGACGCGAGCTGGTCGGCGACGTCGTCGAGGCGGCTCTGCACCTCGGGCGGGGCAGGGTCGTCGAGCGCGTCGACGATCGCCACCAGAGCACGATGGACCGACCGGGCGAAGTCGTCGAGCTGCGCGCACAGGTCGGTGAGGTGGCGGGTGACGGTCTTGCCGACGACCGTGTGGATCGTGCCGCCGCCCGGCACCTTCGACGACGCGGGCACTTCGGGGATGTGGAAGTGGGCGCGCTCCGCGACAGCGTCGAGGGGCGCGCGAGAGCGCGGCCGAGTAGCTGCCTCGCTGCTGGACGCGCTGCCACTGCTCGGCGAGATCGCGCTCCAGATCGCCGTCACCAGGCTCGACGTCAGACATCGGCGGGCAGCGTAGATGCGAGTCGCTCGGCGAACCCGCGGTAGCGGTCGATGACTGCGGGCCATCGGTACTGCTCGGAGTATCGGGCGCCCGCCGCGGCCAGCGTCTGGCGCAGCCGATCGTCGACGAGCAGCCGGTCGAGCTCGGCCTCGAACACCGCGTAGCTGTCGAACGCGAGCCCTCCGCCCGAGCGCATGACGTGCTCGACCGTCGCGCTGCACCTTGCGTTCACGAGCACGGGCACCCCCGCCTCCCACGACTCGAAGAGCACGAGCGAGAACGACTCGAAGGCAGACGGCGAGACGAGCAGCGACGCACCGCGCAGCAGAGCCCATTTCGTCGCGTCGTCGACCTCGCCGACCTCGACGATGTCGGGATGCACAGGAACCGGACGTTGCACCGGCCCGACCACGGCGAGCGCGAGCGGTCCGGGGTTGCGCTCCTTGTAGCGAGCGAAGAGCGAGGCGAGCAGATGCGTCCCCTTGCTGTGGTCGACACGACCGAGGCAGAGGAGGTAGGGCCGCGACTCGAGCGCCGCGCACGCCGTGCGGCGCGGTCGTCGCTGGTGCCGCGTCGATGCCGAGGCCCACGACCACTTGCGGCTTGGCGACCGTGGACGGGAAGCGCTCCTCGGCGATCGCGCGCTCCCCCTCCGTGTAGAAGGCAAGGCCACGCGCCGCCTCGAAGACATCGTCGAAGAGCGGGAGTCGGATGGCGGGCTCGTCGTGCGCGGCGGGATGCAACACCGCACGGTCGCGCACGAGTGGCAAGCCAACGACGGTCGGGTGGTACAAGTACGGCGTGAAGGCGAGCAGGTCGTGGTCGCTCGCACGGATCGCGTCGATGAGGTCGGGCGCGATCGGGCCCTGCTTGTCGATCCAGTCGTAGCCGTCAGCCTCGCTGACCTTCTCCGGTCGCGCGAGCAAGTGCAGCGTGAGGCGACGGAAGTCGGCGTCGCGCACCTTGGCGGTGGCGAAGCGATGCACCGTCACGCCGTTCTCCACGGTCGTGCCGGGCTCGTACTCGTTCGCCCACGTCCACGCGTCACGCGCACACGTGGTGAGCGCCTCGACCGACCAACCGTCGAGGGCCGCGAGGTGCTCGGCAAGCATCCGCGCTCCCATCTCGGCGCCGCCGAAGACGTCGGAGCCATAACGCGGGGTCACGAACGCGAGCTTCACGACAGCACCGGGGCCATCGCCTCGAGGAAGCGGGCGCGGGTGCGCTCGAGCGTGAAGTCCTGCAGGCGGCGGGTGCCTGCGGCGAGCAGCTGCGAGCGAAGCGCCGAGTCAGTGAGCACCCGATCGACCGCCGCGGCGACGAGCGCCGGAGACTTGTCGGGCAGGCAGACGCCTGCGTCGGCGAGGGTCTCGGGCACCGCGGTGACACCGAAAGCGACGATCGGCACGCCGAAGTGCATGCACTCGAGCAGGGGCACGCAGAAGCCCTCGTGCTCGGAGAGGCACACGTACACGTCCGCGGCCCGGTAGTGGGCGGCGAGCGCTCCGGGCGAAACGGGTCCGGTCATCGACACGCACTCGTTGAGGCCGAGCTTGCGCACGAACGCCCGCAGCGCGGCCGCATAGGGCTCGGACGCCACGCCACCGACGATGTGCAGTCGGGCCTTGGGGTCGTGGAACCGCCGATGCGCGGCGAACGCCTTCACCACGTCGTGCTGGCACTTGTTCGGAGTGACGCGCCCGACGAAGAGCCAGTCCGCTCCGCCTTCGTCCTTCGCCCGCTGCAGGCGGTCGAGCTCGACTTCGTCCACCTCGCGGTCGAACGACTCGAGGTCGAGGAGGATCGGCGCGACGGCCGTCGGGCGATAGCCGTTCGCAGCGAGCTCAGCTCGATTGAACTCGGAGTCAGCGATGCCGAGGCGGCATCGCGTCGAGAGAGACGCCATCTGCGCTCGGCCCCACTCGACCGCATGCAGGATCGGCGGGTCCCACTCGTCGAAGAACTTCGCGGGCGTGATGTTGTGGTAATCGACGACGAGCGGCTCGGGTCGCGAGAGCAACAGGTCGGCGAGCACGGACCCCACCGCGAGGTGGTAGAGCACCGCGACCTCGGGGCCACCGGTGAACTTCTGGAACGACTGCGCCGCGGCTGACCATGGAGTGGTGCACGGTCTGGGTGTACACCTCGCTCTCGAGGCCGAGTCCGCGCAACAAGCGCTGCGCCTCGAGCGTGTGGTTCCCTACCGCGTCACCGGGGTCGAGCGTCGGAAGGAACTGGTGGATCGCTCTCATGCGGCGACACCCACGACGGAGGCGATCGTCTGCGTGAAGGTCGCGCTCGTGCGGACGAGGTCGAAGTCGCGGAGGCGAGCCTCCGCGGCGCGAGCTGAGCTGTCGCGCGCAACGCCGGGTCGGTGAGCACGACCGAGACCGCCTCGGCAACGGCGGCCGGTGCCTTGTCGGGGAGGCAGAGCCCGGCGGCACCGAGCGTCTCGGGCACCGCTGACGACGCGAACGCGACGATCGGCACCCGGTGGTGCATCGCCTCGAGGAGGGGCACGCAGAACCCTTCGTGGTCCGAGAGGCAGACGAACACGTCGGCCGCCCGGTAGTGCGCGGCCAGCACGGAGTCGGAGACCGAGCCCGGCATCCTCACGGCGTCGCGCAGGCCCAACGCATCGACGGTCTCGCCAAGGGCACGCGAGTAGCGCAGCGACGACGACCCTCCGACGAGCGACAGCGTCGCGTGCGGGTCGTAGCAACGGCGATAGAGCGCGAACGCGCGCAGCACGTCGTGCTGAGCCTTGTTCGGGGCGACGCGCCCGACGAACAGCCACTCGCTCCCCCGCTTCTGTGCGGTGAGGGCGTCGAGGGCTCGGCGATCCACCTTGCGGTCGAAGGCCTGCACGTCGACGAGCACGGGAGCGACCGCGGTCGCCTGGTAGCCCATCCGGTCGAGCTCGGCCTGGTTGAACGCCGAGTCCGCGATGCCGAGCACCGCACGCTCGCCGAGCCGCGCGACTTGCGCTCTTCCCTCGTCGAGCTCGCGCGCGATGCGCGGCTCCCAGGCCTCGAAGAGTCGAGCCGGCGTGATGTTGTGGTAGTCGACGAGCAGCGGGCCATCCCGATCGGCGAGCACGTCGGCGATCGGCGCGCCGGTCGAGCACTGGTAGAGCACCCAGGCATCGGCGCCGCCGGGCAACGACTCGCACGTCGCGCACGAGATGACGCAGGCGCCGCGGCGCGGACGCGGTGTAGATGTGCGAGTCGAAGCCCATCGACCGCAGCAGTCGTTGTGCGACCAGGGCGTGGTTGCCGATCGCGTCGCGACGAGCAAACGTCGGGACGACCTGATGCACGGCGAGTGCGGCGCGGGGCACGGGCGAGCTCAGCGTCGACGAGCGACGACTGCGTAGCCGGGCACCTCGGGCGCGGCCGCGACCTCGACGACTGCGGTCACCTCGAAGCCCTTGCCTCCGAGCACCGAGGCCCACGTCTCGGCGTGCAGCGGTCGGCCGGGCGCGAGGTCGGCGATCACGACGGGCACCGCGGCGGCCCACGCCTCGGGCTGGCTGCCGAGGACGACGAGGCTTCCGCCCGGCTCGATCGCGCGCGCGGCGAGGTCGGCGAGATGCACCTGCGCGCCCGTGGGCTTCGTGTCGAGTCCCGACAGCACGAGCGCGCCGAGCGCTGCAGGAGCGATCGAGGTGAGGTGGTCGGTCGCGCTGTCGGGCCGGATCTCGAGGCCCTCGCGCAGCGCTGGCGCGAGCAGCCGGCGACGAGGCTCCGCGCCGTACACGTCGAGGCCCGCGCGGGACAGCGCGCCGACGAGCTCGCCCGCGCCGCACTCGGTGTGCAGCACACGGCCCTTCACGCCCTTGAGGTGGTCGGCTACGACCTCGGCGGTCGACGCGGGCATTGGCGTCGGGTCCATCGCCTCGAGCGCGTTCGCAACGGCGCGGCTGGCACCAGGCGTCGCCTGCTCGACGATCGAGACGCGACGATCGAGCATCCGCAGCGCGCGCGTACCGTCGCGCTGCCGAACGAGCTCACCTGGTTCGCCAGGTACTGCATGTACCAGAAGGTGAGCTTGCGAACGCCCTTCTTCACCTGACCGGCCGGGAACTTGCCGGCGGTGGGCGCGTCGACGTCGATCGTCACCGCCTTGTCGGCCTGGCTCAGCACTCCGGAGAGCGAGTCGCCTGTGACGGCGCTCGGCGCGTAGTTGGCGAACTCGGCGTCGAGCTCGGCCTCGAGGTCGGCGGGCAGCTCACCACTTCGCGCGGCGCTGCGCGACGGCGTCGTAGATCTCGGCGATCACGACGTCGAGATCGACCCCGTGCGCCGCGTCCGGGTCGCTCAACCGGTCACCTTGACCTTCACCGGCAGCGCGACCGTGCCCGTCGTCTTCTCCGGGTTCATGACCTCGAACCAGTGCCGCTGCTCGCTCCAGTCGTAGACGATGCCGTCGTCGTGGCTGTGGATGCCGAGCGTGATCGGATACGTGCCGTCGAGCAGTGGCACCGAGGCGATGTCGAACACGACCTCTCCCGCGCCGTCGACGAACGGGATCGGCGCTCCGAGCATCTCGGTGTTCGCGCCGTAGAGATGGCGGCCGTCGGCGAGGTCGTAGACGGCGATGCCGAACACGACGTCTTCGATGCGCTTCTGGGACTCGTAGCTGACCCGCACCGACAGCGGCTCGCCGGGCAGCAGATAGGGGCGGACGGCGCGGCCAGGATGATCGATCTCGACCGACGTGATGCGGATCTCCAGGCTGCGGCGCTCCTCCTGCGTGAAGCCGTGGGCCGTGTGGTCGTCCCCGGCAAGGCCACGGTTCTCGAGCCGCTCTCTGCGCTCGACCTCCTCCGCGTGGAGCCGCTCGCGGAACGTGCGGATGGCCTCGCCCGCCGGGCCGAGCGCGACGAGGTCGCCGTGGTCGAGCACCCCGACGCGCGTGCAGATGCGCCGCATCAGGTCGGCAGAGTGGGAGACGACGACGATGGTGCGTCCCTCGTCCTGGAACTGGTGCACGCGGTCGAGGCACTTGCGTTGGAACGTCTCGTCGCCGACGGCGAGCACCTCGTCGACGAGCAGCACGTCGGGATCGACGTTCACGGCGACTGCGAAGCCGAGGCGCACGTACATGCCCGACGAGTAGTGCTTCACCTGCTGGTCGATGAACCGCTCGAGCTCGGCGAACTCGACGATGTCGTCGAACCGCGCGTCGATGTCGGTGCGCTTGAGCCCGAGCACCGCGGCGTTCATGTACACGTTCTCGCGACCGGTGAGCTCGGGATGGAAGCCCGCGCCGAGCTCGAGCAGCGACGCCAAGCGGCCCCGCACCCGGATCATCCCCGTCGTCGGCTTCATGATGCCTCCGACGAGCTTCAGCAGCGTCGACTTGCCCGACCCGTTGTGGCCGAGGAGGCCGATCGTCTCGCCCTCGTCGATGTCGAACGAGATGTCGCGGAGGGCCCAGAAGTCCTCGACCTTCTGACGGCCGGGGTGGATCACGCGCTCCTTCACCGAGCGCGGCTTGCCGCTGCTGAGCCGGAACCGCTTCGAGACAGAGTCGATGCTGACGGCAACCGACGCCATCAGATCTCCTCCGCGAACGACCCCTCGAGGCGGTCGAACACGCGGACCGCGACCACCAGCAGGACGGATGCGACGACGAGCACGATCAGCACATTGCGCAGGTACCACCACTGCGACATGTCCGGAAGGATGGCCTGACGCGTCCCGTCGGATTGCACCGGTCCGTAGACCTTGCCGTAGATGCCGCGCTGGAAGCACAGCACGACCGGCGTCATCGGGTTCAACAACGCGATCCAGCTGTTCGAACCCAGCTTCCCCGCCACGAGCTCGTACGGGTAGACGATCGGCGTCATCCAGAACCACGCGAGCAAGACCAGCTCGAGCAGGTGGCGAATGTCGCGGGCGTAGACGCTGACCGCGCTGAGCAACACGCCGAGAGCGGCCGTGAGCACGAGCAGCGTGACCAGGCCAGGCACGATCAGCCAGACGTAGCCCCAGGGAAGCGGGTAGCGCACGATCGCGATCGCCGCGAACAGCACGAGGGACTGCAGGAAGAAGTGGACCAGCGCCGCGCCCACCGACGCGAGCGGAAGGATCTCGCGTGGGAACCACACCTTCTTGACCAGCGACCCGTTGTCGATGATCGAGCCCGTCGCCGCGGGAAGCGACCCGACGAACAGGTTCCACACGAGCAGGCCCGACAGCAGGAAGATCGGGAACGACGGGATGCCGCTGCCGAGGAACACCTGGAAGACGAAGTAGAAGACGACGAGATAGAGCAGCGGGTTGAGAAGCGACCACACGAACCCGAGGATGCTGCCCTTGTACCGGACCTTGAGCTCTCGGCGCACCAGCCCGACCTGCAGCTCGCGGTACCGCCAGATGTCGCGGAAGTGCTCGCCGACGCGGCGGCGCGGGGTGACCTCGAGCAGTGCGGCATCGGCGGACATGAGCGCTTCAAGGCTACCCGGCAGCCTTCGCCGGTCCTGGTCTGATGGCACGTCCGCCCAGGTAGCGTCGCATCGATGCGGGTTGCCGTCGACGCCACCCCCCTCGTCGGGCCCCGCACCGGCATAGGGCGCTTCGTCGAGGCACTGCTCCCCGCGCTCGCGGCGCGCGGCGACGTGGACGTCAGGCCGTACGTGCTGAGCCGCACGGCCCGAGACCTCCCAGCGGGCACGAAGCGGGTCATCGTGCCCGCGGCCTTGGCGCTGCGATCGTGGGGCCGGGGTGGGCCGTCGCTCGCGCAGCTGTTCCCGAGCGCCGACGTGATCCACGGCACGAACCAGATCGCACCGCCAACTGCACACACGGTCGTCACGGTCAACGATTGCTCGTTCGTGACCGCGCGCGAGCTCTGCTCGCCGACCATCGTCTCGTTCGGTCCCGTGGTGCGGCGTGTCGCCGCGAGCGGCGGGTGGATCCACGCGATCTCCGAGCACGTCGCGGTGCAAGCCCGAGCGCTCTTCGAGACCGACCGGGTCGTCGCGGTGCCACTCGGGCCGCCCCCTCCCCCTCCAGCCGGGAACGCCAGCGTCCAACGAGCGCGGTCGGTCGTCGCGATCGGCACGCTCGAGCCGCGCAAGAACTTCCCGAGGCTGGTGCACGCGTTCAAGGCGGTCGCGGCTCATGATCCCGAGGTGACGCTGACGATCGCCGGCGCCGACGGTCCCGACTCCGAGCACGTGCGCAGCGCGATCGCGTCGCTCGACCCGAAGGTGCGAGCGCGAGTACGGGTCACCGGGTGGATCGACGACGACGAACGCGACCGGCTGCTCGCGGAAGCGAGTGTGCTCGCGTATCCGTCCCTCGACGAGGGCTTCGGGTTCCCGATGCTCGAGGCGTGGCAATGCGACGTGCCCGTCGTCGCCGCGCGCGCGGGCGCACTGCCCGAGGTCGCCGGCGACGCCGCGCTGCTCGTCGATCCAATCGACGTCGACGCACTGGCGGGCGCGCTCGAACGAGCGCTCGACGACGAGGCTGCGCGCGCCGCGCTCGTCGACCACGGACGCGCGCGCCTCGCGACGTTCTCCTGGGAGGCAACCGCCGAGGGCATCGCCGCGATCTACCGCCGAGCCATGGAAGACAAGCCGCGATGATCACCGTGCTGGCCGGCGGCGTCGGCGCCGCGCGCTTCCTGTCGGGCCTCGTCCAGGTGACACCGCCGGCCGAGATCACCGCGATCGTGAACACCGGCGACGACGTCGTGCTGCACGGCCTCCACATCAGCCCCGACCTCGACACCGTGACCTACACGCTCGCCGGGGCGATCAACCCCGAGACGGGTTGGGGGCTCGCCGGCGAGAGCTGGCAGGCGATGGACGCACTGCAGCGCTACGGCGACGTGCGGCCGCTCGCCTCGAGCGCCGGCGCGACATGGTTCCGCCTCGGTGACCGCGACCTTGCGACGCACCTGTACCGCACCCATCGGCTCGACGAGGGAGCATCGCTGTCGGGGGTGACGGCCGAGATCGCGTCGGCATGGGGGCTCGGGTTGCGCATCCTTCCGATGAGCGACGACCGGGTCGAGACGCGCGTCGTCGTCGCGGGCGAGGGCGAGGTCGGATTCCAGGAGTACTTCGTCGGACGCCAGCACAGCGTCGCTGTCGAGGCCGTCCGCCTCGACGGCATCGAGCGAGCGAAGCCCGCACCGGGCGTCCTCGACGCGTTGGGGTCGGCCACGACGGTCGTGATCGCGCCGTCGAACCCGATCGTGTCGATCGGCCCGATCCTCGCGGTGCCCGGCGTGCGTGACGCGGTCGCGGCGCGTCGTGAGCACGTCGTCGCCGTCTCCCCGATCGTCGCCGGCGCCGCGTTGAAGGGACCTGCCGACCGCATGCTCACCGAGCTCGGCCACGAGTCGTCGGTGGCCGGCGTCGCCCGCCTCTACGCCGACATCGCGGGCACGCTGGTCATCGACGACGCCGACCGCGAGCTCGCCGAAGCGGTCGAGGCCGAAGGCGTGCGGTGCGTCGTCGCCGAGACCGTGATGAGCTCCCCAGCGATCGCCGGTGCGCTCGCCGAGACCGTGGTCGCAGCCGGAGCCTGAGGAGGCCGCGTGTCACGAATGGAGATGTGGGGCGTCGAGGGCATCGGCGAGGTGCATCCCGGTGACGTGCTCGCCGACCTCATCACCGACGCGATCTCCGCGATGGCTGCGAGCGATCCGTCCACCGCCGTGCGAGACGGCGACGTGCTCGTCGTCACGCAGAAGATCGTGTCGAAGGCCGAGGGCCGGGTCGTCGCCATCGACCCCGACGATCCGCTGTCGCACAAGCCGCTCGTCGAGGAGGAAGCGGTGCGGGTCCTGCGGCGCCGCGGCGATCTCATCATCAGCGAGACCAAGCACGGCTTCGTGTGCGCCAACGCCGGCATCGACCTGTCGAACGTGGAACGGGGATAGGCCGCGCTCTTGCCGCTCGACTCCGACCGCTCGGCTCGGCGGATCCGCGACGGCCTGCGCGCCCGCACGGGATGCACGGTCGGCGTCATCGTCTCCGACACGTTCGGCCGCACCTGGCGGCGAGGTCTCACCGACGTCGCCATCGGCTGCGCGGGCATCGCCGGCGTGCTCGACCTCCGCGGCACGCCCGACGCTCTCGGCCGAGAGATGCAGGTCACCGAGGTGTGCGTCGTCGACGAGCTCGCGGGCGCGGCCGAGCTGGTGATGGGCAAGTCGACCGGCATCCCCGTCGCCGTCGTTCGTGGCGTCGACCCGACGTGGCTCAGGGAGAGCTCGGTCCGCGACGAGATCGTGCGCAGCCCCCAGGAAGACCTCTTCCGCTGAGTCTTCCTCGCCGGCCTCCACAAGCTTCGGCCGGCTCGGGTCGCTTCGCTCCGCAATCGGTGCTTCGCGCACCCTGGCGGCGCACTGCGCCGCCCAGCTCGGTCAGCCGCGGAGCCAGTCGAGGACCGCGGCGGTGCCCTGCTCGAGGGTGGTCCAGGGCTTCCAGCCGAGGTGGAGCTCGGCCCGGCCCGGGTCGAGGCACGAGCGGTCGAGCTCGCCGGGCCGCGCCGGCGCATGCACCGGCGGATCGCTCGACGCCGGCGGCGCGGGCCATGGTCTCGTAGAGCTCGTTGACCGACGTCTCGACGCCGGTGCCGATGTTGGCCAGCAGGCCGCTGCCCTTGTCGCGCGGCCCGCACGAACGCGTCGACGACGTCGTCGACGAACACGAAGTCGCGGGTCTGCGTCGCCGTCGCCGAAGATCGTGCACGGCTCGCCGGCCAGCAGCCGCCCGGCGAAGATCGCCGACCACGCCGGCCTCGCCGTGCGGGTCCTGGCGGGGGCCGTACACGTTGGCCAGGGCCAGCGCGGTGAACTCGAGCGCGTGCAGCTCGCGGTAGGCGTACAGGTAGTCGCCGACCGACCTTCTTGGCCACGCCGTAGGGCGAGATCGGCCGCTGCGGCTGCGGCTCGTTGACCGGCAGGTCGCGCCGGGTCGGACGTCGCCGTAGATCGTGCCGCCGCTCGACGCGAAGACGACCTTGCGGCTGCCCGCCGCCCGGGCCGCCCTCGAGCACGTTGAGGCTGCCGACCACGTTGACCTCGGCGTCGAACACCGGCCGGGCGACCGACACCCGCACGTCGGCCTGGGCGGCGAGGTGGAACACGACCTCGGGCTTCTGCGCCGGGCGATCAGGTCGCCGACCAGCTCGGCTCGCGGATGTCGAGCTGGTGGAAGCGTGAGCGTGTGACCGGCCGGCGCCGCGCCTCGGCCAGGTTGGCGAGCGATCCGGTCGACAGGTTGTCGACGACGTCGACGGCGTGGCCCTCGGCCAGCAGGCGGTCGACGAGGTTCGAGCCGATGAAGCCGGCGCCGCCGGTGACCAGCGCCTGCATCAGACGGGCTCCGGGACGCGCACGTCCAGAAGACTCGAGCCCGGCCTCGATGACCTGCTCGTCGCCGACGACGACGCCTCCAGCGTCGCGCCAGCGCCCACCGCCGCGCCCCGACCCAACACCGACCGCACGATGCGTGCCCCGTCCTCGATCGCGCGCGCCCGCCATGAGCACCGAATCATGCACCTCAGCGCCGGCCGCGACACGGCGATCCGGCCCCGACGAGCGAGCGCTCGACCACCGCTGACGCGTCGATCTCGGCGCCGGGAGCGATGCCGCTCGACCTGGTGCGACGCGGCCGTCGAGCAGGTCGAGGTTGGCCTGCAGGTACTGCTCGGGCGTGCCGGCGTCGAGCCAGTAGTCGTCGGTCGACATCGCGTAGAGCCGGCCCTCGGCCACCATCGCGGGGAACGACCTCGCGCTCGATCGACACCTTCCGGTCACCGGCGATGCGGTCGAGCACCGAGGGCTCGAGCACGTAGGTGCCGGCGTTGATCCGGTTCGTGGGCGCCTCGTCGCGCGGCGGCTTCTCGATGAACGCCTCGACCCGGCCCTCGTCGTCGGTGGGCACGACGCCGAACATCGACGGGTCCTCGACCGGCGTGAGGTCGATCGTGCCCTCGGCACCCGAGTCGCGGTGGAACTTCCACGAGCGCGTCGACGTCGAGGTCGGTGAGCACGTCGCCGTTGACCACGAGGAACGTGTCGTCGATGCCGGCGTCGAGCGCGGCGAAGCGGATCGCGCCGGCGGTGTCGAGCGGCTCGGGCTCGACCGCGTAGTGCAGCCGCACCCCGGCGCACATCTCGTCGGGGTACGCCTCGATGAACGCGTCGGGCCGGTACCCGAGCGACAGCACCGCGTCGTCGACGCCGTGCCGGCCGAGGTGGCCGACGACCCGCTCGATCATCGGCCGATCGACGATCGGCAGCATCTGCTTCGGGGTGGTGAGCGGTCAGCGGCCGCAGGCGGGTGCCGAAGCCGCCGACGAGGACGACCGCCCTCACGAACCGGTGGTCGCCGCGGCGTTGCTCGCTGACGTGGCCGGCGCGGAGGTGGCCGGCGCGGTGCCGCCCGCCGCGGTGGTGGCCGGCGACGAAGCCGGAGGCACCGCGGTCGAGTTGACCAGCGGTGTGCCCGCAGGCTGGGCGACGTCGGTCAGCTTGTCGAGCTGGCCGACGCTCGGCGGCTTCGGGATCTCGGTGCCGTCGGGCACGAACGCGAGCGTGATCAGCATGCGGTCGTTGTCGAAGTGGATGTTGCCGAAGTCCTGCGTCACGATCGTCGGCGTCGTCGGCGTCTCTCGGTCTGCCACACCGCGACCTTCCACGTCGCCGGCTTGCCGTTGCAGTCGTCAGCCGTTCTTGTACGAGCCGACGCCCGGGCACGTTGATCTTCGTGTCGCTCAGCTTCAGCCCGGTCGCGTCCGCGAAGACCTGCAGCGTGGCGTTCTTGCCGGCGGAGCTGCGAGAGGTACGGGTGGATGTGGATCATGCCGTCGGCGTGGGTGTGGATGCCCTCGGGGTCGGTCTGCACCTGGAGCGGGTCGAGGAACGCGTCGCAGACGTAGATGCCGTAGGCGGTGTGCCAGTGGTCGACGTTCGCGACGGCGCGGTGTCGTCAGCGGTGGCCTTGTTGTTGCGGCTCGCGAAGAGCACCAGCGCGAGGCCGAGCACGAAGACCGCGGCGATGGTGACCGGGAAGGTGAGACTGCGCTGGTTGCGAGACCTTGCCGTGGCCGCCGGCACGGCTCGCGCGTGCGACCTTCTTGGCCGACGAGGCTTTGCCCATAGGGATCGAACGCTAGCCGTGCGGCCCGCCGACCCGAAGTCACCGGCGGGCCGCGACGAGCTCAGCGACGATGCTCGCGAAGCTCGGTGAACAGCTGCTCGTACGCTCGGCCACCGCCGCCGGCGACGCCCAGCCCTCGACGAACCGGCGGCCCGCGGCGCCCATGCGCAGCGAGCTCATCCGGCGCGGCGACGAGCCGGCGTGAGCGCCTTCGTGAACGCCTCGGGGTCGTCGGGAGGCACCGACACGCCCGCGCCGGACCGCTCGACGATGCGCGCGACCTCGGTGCCGCGGTCGACGCTCGCCACCACGGCTCGGCCGGCGGCCAGGATCGAGTACATCTTCGACGGCACGCTCGAGCGGCCGAGCCCGCGCTTCAGCGGCACGACGTGGATGTCGGCCGCGGCCAGCACCTCGGGCAGCCGGCCGCGGGGTTGCATGTCGACGAACCGCACGTTGGCAGCCCCCGGGCGGCGCCTCGAGCCCCGGGCGCGCCGCGCCACCGCCGTTGATCACGAACGCGACCTCGGGATCGTCGCGCGAGCGCTGTCGCGGCGGCGAGCACGAGCTCGAGCGACTGCGACATCCCGATGTTCCCGGCGTACATCACGACCGTCTTGCCGTCGAGCCCGAGCTCGCGCCGGTAGGCGTTCTCTCGCGGCTGGGGCGTGATCCACGCGGTGTCGACGAAGTTCGGGATCACCCGGACCTTGCTCGCCTGCGCCGGGCGGCCGACCTTCGCGGCCACGTTCTCGCGCATGTCCTCGGAGAGCACCGTCACCGCATCGGCGCGTGCGTAGCTCACTCGCTCGAGCCACTTCGCCGCCGCGATCACCCGCTCACCCTTGAGCACACCGAGCTCGACCGCCACGTCCGGGAACACGTCCTGGATGTTGAACACGAGCGGCGCGCGTCGCGCGATCGCGATGCCCCACCCGGTCAGCCCGAGGGTGAGCGGCGGCGACATCGCGAGGACCCCGTCGACCTTTCCGCCGACGAGGCCGACCCCACCCACGAGCGCGCTGAACCCGCCGAAGGCGAGCGCTCGCCGTGGGATGTCGCGCTTGTCGGTCGGGAACGGGTGGACCCGCGTGACCTTCCCCCACGACATCGCCTCTGACCGGATCGACTTGCCGCGGAACTCCGGCTCGACGGCGTGATGCTCGTACCAGGGCAGCGACGTGATGACGTCGATGCGATGGCCGCGAGCCGCGAGCTGCTCGACGATCTTGGTGATCACCTCACCCGTGGGTGCGACATCGGGCGCGAAGTGCGGGGTCACCACGACGAGCTTCACCTGTGACTCACCTCCGCCGACAGACGGTAGGCGGCCAGCAACGCGAGCGCTGCCCGCTCGGCACTGAAGTGAGCGGCCCGTGACCGTCCCGCGGTGATGAGCGCCTCGCGGCGCTGGGCATCGGTGAGGATCAGGTCGATCGCTGCGATCCAGCCGTCCACGTCATCGGGGTCGACGAGCTCACCGCCGTCGCCGATCACCTCGGGCAGCGCAGTCGCTCGGGCCGCGACGACCGGGCATCCGCGCCGCATCGCTTCGAGGGCCGGGATGCCGAAGCCCTCGTACCGCGACGGGATCACCGTCATCGCCGCCTCGTCGTAGAGGCCGTTGATGTCGACCGCCGGGATCCGGCCCGTGCGCCGCACCGCGTCGGTCAGCCCGAGCCGGGTGATCTCGTGGGCGACGACCTCCTCCGCCGGGCCGGGCGCGCCCGTGAGCACCAGCACCAGGTCGGGATGGCTGGTGCGGAGCTCCGCGAGCGCCCGCACGGCGGTGACGTGGTTCTTGTGAGGCCAGGTGACCGCGGGATAGAGCAGGAACGGACCGGAGAGGTCGTAGCGCGCCCGCACGACGTCGGCGGGCGTGCCCCACCCAGGCTCTGACGCAGGGATGCCGTGGGGCACGACGAGCACACGGTCGGGATCGACCCCGAGGTGGTCGATCACCGTGCCCCGCACGAACTCGGTCGGAGCGGAGATGTACGCGGCCTGGGCCGTCGACCGCGGCATCGCGGTGCGCAGGTAGCGGCGCTTCACGCTGGAGAAGAACTCGGGGTGGTCGAGGTACTGCAGATCGTGCAGCGAAAGGAGCACCGGCGTGCGGGTGCGCACCGGCACCGTGCCACCGGGATGATGGACGAGGTCGACGCCGAGCGTGTTCGTCCGCGTGTGCAGCCACGTCGACTCGGCGACCACACGGGCCGAGCGCGACCGCCCCGAGATCGCGGCGACCTCGAGCCGATGCGCGTTCGCGAGCGCAGGGTGCGCGCCCCAGAACCGCCGGTTCACGAACAGCGTCAGCTCGATCTCGCGCTGCGGGATCTCGTCGAAGCCTTCGAGGAGCCGGCACACGTACTCCTCGGAGCCACCGACTCCCCCGGGCACGAGCCAGAGGAGGTTGACCCCGACATGGAGGTCGCTCATCGCGACCGTTCCGCCGCGAGCTCCGCGTACAACGCGCGGGTCTTCTCCGCGCAGCGCGCCCATGTGAGCTCCGCTGCCCGCGCGCGTCCAGCCGACGAGAGGCGATCCGCGAGGCTCGCGTCGTCGAGCACGGCTCGCAGCGCCTCGGCGATCGCACGCGGCGAAGACGGGTCGACGAGCAGTGCCGCGCCGGCCGCGACCTCTTCGGTCGACGTGCCTGCCGAGGTCACGACCGGCGTGCCCTGGATCATCGCCTCGAGCACCGGAAGCCCGAACCCTTCCTTCGTGCTCGGGTAGCAGAACGCGGCCGCTCCGGCCACGACCGCGCGGCGCTGGTCGTCGGTGAGGAAGCCGAGCGCGCGCACTCGCGCCCGTGCCTTCTCATCGAGCGGCCCGAGGAGCGCGTCGAGCTGCGGCCCCCATCCTTGCGGCCCGACGAGCACCGAGCTCGACGTCTCGATCAGCCGCCGCCACGAGCGCGAACGCCTCGAGCAACGCGGGCAGGTTCTTGCGCGGCTCGACCGTCCCGACCCACGCGACGTACGGGCGTCTGAGTCGCAGATCGCTCTTGGTCGCCGCGATTTCGCCGAGCGACGCGGGTTGCTCGTCCGACCCGAGCAGCACGACCCGCAGACGATCCTCCTCGAAGCCTGCGGCGATGCAGTCGCTCTTGGTCGCCTCGGACGAGCACACCACGAGCTGGGCGTGGGCCTTCGCCAAGACGACGCCCCGCCGCATGAAGCGGTTGCCTCTGCTCGTGAGCCGCGCAGGGTCATCGAGAAACGCGAGGTCGTGCACCGTCACGACGAGCGGCGCGCGCGACGGCGGGATGATCAGGCTCGTCGCGTGCACGACGTCGACGGGGCCCGTCGCCGTCTCGACCGTGCGGCCACCGCACGCTGTGCCAGGCCTCGTACATCGCCGCGCGCGTCATCGGGAGCGACGCCGACCGGGACCGGCGGCGTCCACGGCGACGACGGAGTGCGGCGATGACGGGCCGAGACGCCGACCACCTCGACCTCGGCGAGCGCGTCGAGGCCGCGCGCCAAGCCGAGTGCGGCGACCGCAGTGCCTCCTGGCACCCGGTGCCAGCACTGCTCGAGGGTGAGGGCTACCCGCAGGCTGCTTCCGCCGGAGGCGTCACGCCGACGACGGTCGACGTGGGCGTCGTCGTCGTCGTGACCGCGCCCGCAGAGGCAGGCGCGGAGGTGGAAGGCGGCGAGCTCACGCTCGTGAAGTCACGGCCGAGGACGAGCTGCACGTCGCCCGTGCCCGCAGAGGTGACCGGCTGCAGCTCGGCGCCGGGCTTGACGAAGGTCGCCAGCGTGCGAGCGGCGTTCTCCTGGCCAGCCGAGTAGCGGATGACCGTGTGGTCGTACTGGCTGCTGTCGGCATCGCCCGTGCCCGTGACCTGGAACGAGAGCCCGGTGAGCGCCTGCTTGGTCTGGGCGGCCAGGCCCCGCACGCCGGCGCCGTTGAGCACCTCGACATGCACCGACGACGGCTCGACCGTGGTGAACGGCGCTGTCGCCGCCGGGCCTCCGGTCGTGTCGGTCGTCGAGGAGGTCGCGCCTCGGAACACATCGAGCACGGGCTGCGCGGCCTGCTCCTGCATCAGGAGCACCGCCGCGCCGTTGATCTTCGTCCCGGTGACCGGCACCGTGTACATGTCGATCTTCGACGGATCGAGGGAGCGGAACCGGTTGCCGAGCCGGATGAGGTCACGAGCCGACAGGCTGCTGTCGACCGTGACGTTCTGGATGCCGACGTCGATCAGCTGGTTGAGCACGATCGGGTTGCGGATGCCCTTCGCGACCGCCTTCTTCATCGACCGCCGGATGAAGTCCTGCTGGCGGCTGATGCGCCCGAGATCGCCGGTGCCGTCGGTGCGCCACTTGTTGCCGACCTTGTACTCGTAGTGCCGCGACCGCGCGTAGGCGAGCGCCTGGTCGCCGTTCAGGTTCGCGCAGCCGGCGACGGGGATGTTGAGGCCGGTGTTCTTGTCGCGTGCCGGGTTCTCGAAGTACACGGGCACGCCGCCCACCGCGTCGACGAGGCCCTTGAACCCCGCGAAGTCGACTTCGATGAAGTGCTGGATCGGGATGCCGAAGTTCTGTTGCAGCGTCGCGACCAGCACGTCGGGACCCCGGGAGAACGCGGTGTTGATGCGCTGCTTGCTCCCGGTGCCCGCGATGTCGACCCACAGGTCACGAGGGAACGAGAGGATCGAGGCGCGCTCGGACGCCGGATCGATGCGCAGCACCATGATCGTGTCCGAGCGCTGACCGCCGACATCGGACTCGCTTCCGAACGCGCCGATGTTCGGATCGTCGGGATCGATCGAGGCGCGGCTGTCGGAGCCGACGAGGAGGAAGTTCTGCGCCTTGTCGGGCGCTTCGCTCTGGGGTTCGGGTGACAGCACGTGCGCGAGCTCGACCCGAGGGAGATCGCCGAACCGGTTGAACGTGTAGAAGATGCCGCCGGCGGTCACCAGGCAGACGCCCACGAGGAAGACGTTGAACCCGATCAAGCAGGCGCTGCGGCCACGTGCGCCGCAGCTTCCTCGGCTTGGGCAGCGCCGCTGCTTTCTTGCTACGGCGGGCCGACACAGCAGGTCACGCTACAGGAGCCCTCGCGGCGGCTTCCGTCACCGCCATTCGATCAGCGGAGGTGCACAACGTCACCTGTGGTGATCTCGCGCTCGTCCGATTTCGTCCGCACGACCAGCCTTCCATCAGGCCTGACATCGACCGCGACGCCCTCGACCACCTCCCCTACCTGCTCGACTCGCACCTGGCGGCCGAGCGTCGAGAGGCAGGCCCGATAGCGATCGTGGAGGAGGGACCAATCAGTCGAGTCGAGGGCCGCGAGCATCGCGGCGAGCACCGCGTGCCTGTCGACGGGCTCGCCGCACTCGAGGTTGAGCGCGGTCATGGTCTCGGCGAGGTCCTCCGGGAGCGCACGCGGCCAGGTCACGTTCATCCCGATGCCGACGACCACGGCGATGCCTCGGGAGAGCGGCGCGGTCTCGGCGAGGATGCCCGCGAGCTTGCGGACCCCGACCATCACGTCGTTCGGCCACTTCAACGACGGCCTCGACCCCAGCGACCGCACGACATGCGTCGACAGCCGCGAGCCCTGCTGCCTGTGTGTAGCGGTGCAGGCCCTCCGGCGCGTCGGCGTGGAACAGCAGGGAGACGAGCAGCGAGCTGCCCGGCGGGGCCTGCCAGCGTCGGCCCAGGCGACCCCGTCCCGCCGTCTGGTGGTCGGCCGCGAGGACCGTTCCCGCGGGCGCGCCAGCACGGGCCGCTGCGAGCAGATCCGCGTTCGTCGAGCCTGTCTCGTCCACCCACTGCACGATCCAGGCCACGGGCTGTCAACATATGCGCCGCATGCTCACCAAGATCCTCATCGCCAACCGCGGGGAGATCGCCGTGCGCGTGATCCGCGCGTGCAAGGAGCTCGGCATCGCGTCCGTTGCGGTCTACTCAGACCTCGACCGTGACGCGATGCACGTGCGGCTGGCCGACGAGGCCTACGCGCTCGGCGGGCAGACGGCCGCCGAGTCGTACCTCAACACCGAGGCGATTCTCGCCGCGATCCGCTCGAGTGGCGCCGACGGCGTGCATCCCGGCTACGGCTTCTTCTCCGAGAACACCGACTTCGCGCGGGCGATCACGGCGGAAGGGGTCGCGTTCATCGGTCCTCCGCCCGAGGCGATCGAGGCGATGGGCGACAAGATCTCGGCGCGTCACGCTGCCGATCGCGCCGGCGTCGCCGGAGTGCCCGGGATCAGCGAGCCGCTCACCTCGCCTGACACCGTGCGCGCGTTCGGCGCCGAGCACGGGTGGCCGGTCGCGGTGAAGGCTGCGTACGGGGGCGGCGGTCGCGGCATGAAGGTGGTGGCCGGCCCCGACGCGGTCGAGTCGGCGATGGAGTCGGCGCAACGCGAAGCACAGGCGTACTTCGGTCGCCCCGAGATCTACGTCGAGCGCTACCTGACGTGGCCGCGGCACGTCGAGGTGCAGATCATCGGCGACACGCACGGGAACATGGTGTGGGTCGGTGAGCGCGACTGCTCCGCGCAGCGCCGCCACCAGAAGCTCGTCGAGGAGAGCCCCGCGCCGCTGCTGTCTGACGCGACCCGTCGCGCCATGGGTGAGGCATCGGTCGCCGTCGCCCGATCGGTCGGCTACTACAACGCGGGCACTGTCGAGTTCCTGTACGCAGACGGCCAGTTCTTCTTCCTCGAGATGAACACCCGGCTGCAGGTCGAGCACCCGGTCACCGAGATGGTGACCGGCATCGACCTCGTCGCCGAGCAGATCCGCGTGGCGTCAGGCATGGCACTGTCGTTCGATCAGGAGTCGATCGTGCGGCGCGGCCACGCGATCGAGGTCCGCATCAACGCGGAGAACCCAGCCGGCGGTCGGTTCTTGCCGTCGCCCGGGCGCATCACGAAGCTCGTCGTCCCCGACGGCTTCGGCACACGCTTCGACGCCGGCTACGCGGCGGGTGACGAGGTGAGCCAGTACTACGACAACCTCATCGGCAAGCTCGTCGACGTGGGGTGCTGACCGCGAGACCGCCCGCATGCGCATGCTGCGGGCACTGTCAGAGATGCAGGTCGAAGGAGTCGCGACAACGATCCCCGCGGACGTCGCGATCCTGTCGCATCCCGACTTCATCTCCGCCGCCCACTCGACGAAGTGGGTCGAGGAGCGTCTCGACCTCACGGGCGTCGCGGCGCCGGCCGCGGCCCCGCCCGCCGAAAGCGAGGGCGCGCCGAGAGTGCGCCGCGACGTCGACGTCGAGGTCAACGGCAAGCGCTTCGCCGTCAAGGTGTGGGTTCCCGAGAGCGCGGCCGCGCCGGTCGCGGGTGGCGAGCCGGCGCGCGCTCGGCCGGGCCGTGCCGCGGCAGCGGCCTCGGCCGCCGTCGGCGGGAGCGGGCAGGTCACGGTGCCGATGCAGGGCACGATCGTGAAGGTGCTCGTCGCGGTCGGCGACGCCGTCGAGGCGGGCGACGCGGTGTGCGTGCTCGAGGCGATGAAGATGGAGAACAACATCACTGCGGAGCGGTCAGGCACCGTGAGCGAGGTGAAGGTCGCCGAGGGCGACACTGTCGGTGCCGGCGACGTCGTCGTCGTGATCAGCTGACCGACGGCTCCTGCCGACCAGTCACAGCATCGGGTCGTCAGGTCGCGGACGATCGCGTCGCTGACCGCCCCCGGACCTCCGAAGACCTGCACGGTGTTGACCGTCGACGCGTGCGCTTGGAGGTAGGCCTCGACGATCGGCGGGATGCCGACCGATCCGGTGACGAGAAGCAACGGGCCACCGGCCTTGCCGATCATCGCTCCCCCGGACAACCCGTCCGGGAAGGTCTCGCCGCTCGCCGCCGAGGCGGACCGAGCTGTCAGCTGCCGCCGGGCCGGCGGGCAGGGCGATGAGCCCTGCCGCGCCGGCGACGGCAACGACGATCAGCCTGAGGGTCGCTGCTCTCAGGCGACTGCCGTGTTGATCTGCGTGACCACAGGTGTTGCGATTGCCGCGCTGCCGCCGTAGACGAACAGCTGCGTCAGCGTGGCCTTGATGCTCGTCAGGTACGTCTGGACGTTGCCCGGCAGAGCGTTGGGGTCGGTGAGGAGCAGCGGGCCACCGAGCTTGCCGATGTGCGCGCCACCCGTGAGGCCGTCGGGGAAGGCGACCCCGCTTGCGATGCCGACCGCAGTCGGGTTGGTGAAGAAGCGCTGCGCCGCCATGACCGCGGTTGCGTACCGGTCAGCGCCGACGATCGGGATCGCCTGAGGCGCTGCCCCAGCGGCAGGACCACCCATCGCGTACAACGTCACTCCGGTTCGGCTCGTGAGGTACTGCTGGGTGAACGCCGGCATGACGTTGTTGTTCGTCAGCAGGATCGCACCCGCGACCTTGGCGGCCGAAGGACCAGCCGAGAGGGCATCGGGGAAGTTGATGCCGTTCGCCAGGAACAGGTTCGTCGGGTTGTTGAGACCGCTCTGTGCGATCACCACGGCCGTCTGGAACCGGTCGGTGCCGCCGAGGCGGATCACCTGGTAGCCCAGGCCCTGCAGCTGCGCCACGACGTTGTCGGCGATGGCGGCGGTGCCGCCGAGCACGAAGATGGTCTTCCCCGTGGACAGCACACGCTGGATCTCGGTGACCGTCCGCGGGTCGATGAACGAGGGGCCGCTCAGGCTGGTCAGCTCGAGAGGTCCGCCCTTCGCGACTGCGAGCGGGGCGCCGGCAAGCGCATCCGGGAAGAGATCGGCCCGGGCGAGCACGACCGCGTTGGCCGAGCCTGCTGTCGGGAACGAGTTCTTCGAGATGAGGATCGCCGTGTCGATGCGGTCAGGACCGCCGAGCACGATGGCCTTGCCGCCGGCCGCGCTCGAGCTGCGTGAGGACGACGTCGTTTCCGGTGCCACCGACGTAGCTGATCTTGTAGGTCTGGCCGTTGCTCCCGGTGAACGTCGCGCCCTCGGCCAGGCCGTTGAAGGTCCCTTGGATCGCAGTCGCGCTCTGGTTGTCGAGGATCAGGAACTGCTGGTTGACCGCACCCGACACCGGTGCCCGAGACGCTGAGCGCCGCTCCGCCCAGGTTCACCGTCGACGACACGCGCAGCACGTCGAACCCGGTGCCGGGTGTGGTGTTGGCGATCACCCACGAGTACGCCGACGTCGCGCTCATCGTGAGCGTGCCGTTCACTGTCAGCAGGCCAGGTGTCGCGTCACCGGGCGCGATCGCGCCTCCCGTCGCAGTCACGTTGCCGACCGTGCCGCTGCCCCCGAGCACGCCGGCCGTGAGGTTGTGCGCGCTGCTGGCGCTGGTCCCGTTGACGATCAGCGCACCGCCGGACACCGTCGTCGTGCCGGTGTACGTGTTGACGCCGGCGAGCACGAGCTTGCCCGCGCCCGACTTCGTCAGGTTGAAGCTGCCGGTCGAGCGGCCCGGAGGTCAGCGTGCCGCCGCTCGCGATCGTGATCGGGAGCTGCAGGTTCGCCGTGCTGGGCGCGATTCCTCGGAGATCGACGTTGTCGCCAGCAGCCGTCTGCGCGATGCCGGTGGCCTTCACGTCCACGGGGGACCCAGCGACCACGTAGCCCGGCGCCGCTGAACACGATGGAGTCGAGAGCGACGTGTCCGACAAGTCATTCGTCGTGCTCTTCGTCGTCGCCGCGGCCGGGAACGCGCGATGTCGTCCGCTGCGGGAGGAGGTGCCGTTGTCCCAGTCCAGTTGCCGGCCAGGTTCCACGATCCGCTCGTGGCCGCCGGTCCAAGTGAAGGTGTCGCCCGCGGCCTGAGCGGCGGGCGCCGCCACGAGAGCAAGCGCTCCCACGACGGCGAATGCCACCACTGCCGCGAGCGATCGCCGATGTCGACGTGCCATGTAGAAACCTCCGTGGTCTCGGGATTACCACTGCCTCGCGAGGCGTCAACGTAGCAAGGCGCCGTGCGACGTGGGATTTTTGAGTTCGCCTGGCGGCGGGACCCTACTCCGCGGCGTCAGCGAGCGCCTCTGACAGCGCGGGATGCACGAGCAGGCTCTCGTAGATGTCGCTCACCTTCAGATTGGCGGTGACGGCAAGTGCAAGAACGGAGATGAGCTCGGCCGCGTGCCGTCCGACGATCGAACCGCCGAGCACGACGCCCGTCGCGGGATCAGAGATGATCTTCACGAACCCGCGCGGGTCGTTGTTGATCAGTGCCTTGGCACTCGCAGAGAACGGCACCTTGGTCACGCGGATCTTGCGCCCCTCGGCGAACGCTTCGGCCTCGGCGAGGCCGACGTCGGCGATCTCGGGCTCGGTGAAGATCGCCGAGGCCGCCTTGTCGTAGTCGAGGTGCCGGTGCTCGCGCGTGTGCAGCCCCATGACGTGCTCCGCGATCTTGCGCCCCTGCATCGCGGCGACCGACGACAACGGCAGCTTGCCGGAGAGATCGCCCGCCGCGTAGATGTGCGGCACGTTCGACACGCAGTGGTGGTTGATGCGGACGTAGCCGGCTTCGTCGGTCTCGACGCCCGCGGCCTCGAGCCCGAGGCCCTCGATGTTCGGCACCGAGCCGATCGCCAAGATCGCATGTGAGCCCTGCACGCGGCGCCCGTCGTCGCAACGCACGACCACGCCGTCGTCGACGTCGATGCCCACCGCGCGCGCTCCCTTGAGGAGCACGACGCCGCGCGCGAGGAAGTCGGCTTCGAGCGCAGCCGCGACCTCGGGGTCTTTCGTCGGCAGCACTTGTTGACGGCTCACGATGAGCGTCACCTTCGAACCGAGCGACGAGAGCATGTGCACGAACTCGACGCCCGTGACACCGGAGCCGATCACCACCGCGTGCTCGGGGATCTGTGGCGGCGGGTAGCAGTCGCGCGTCGTGAGGATGCGAACGCCGTCGGGCGTGCACCACTCGGGCACGCGCGGCCGCGAGCCGGTCGACAGCTGGATCGCGTCGGCCTCGAGCTCTTCGACGCCGGTCTCGGTGTCGACGACGACCTGGTGCGGACCCTTCAACCGCGCGGTGCCCTTGATGATCCGCACGTTCTGACTCGTGAGGAGCTGGACGATCGAGCTGTGCAGGCGGGCTTCGATGCGCTCGACTCGCGAGCGGAGGCTGTCACGGTCGAGGGCGGCGTCGACGTCGAGGCCCATGCCCTCGGCCCGACGGAAGAACAACATGGCGCCGCCGGTGGCGATCATCGTCTTCGAAGGGATGCAGTCCCAGAGGTGGGCGGCGCCTCCGACGATGTCACGCTCGACGAGCACCACCTCGGCGCCGAGGCGGGCGGCATAGGTGGCCGCCTGGTTGCCGGCCGGTCCGCCGCCGATGATCACGAATCGCACTGCCACTGCCCCAGGGTACCGGCGAGGTCGCGCGGGCTAGCGTCCACGGGTCGGGGACTCGGAGAAGGGGGAAGCCGTGGCGGATGAGGAGCACCCGGGCCACGCGCACGTGCCCCCGAAGCCACCGCCCCACGGGACGACCGTCCCTCCGCCTCCTCTCACGCCTCCGTCACAGCCGACCGTGTCGTTCGTAGCCGAGCCGGTCACCGAGCCGTTGGCGGAGCCCGCCGCCGCAGAGCCCGCCGCCGCAGAGCCCGTCGCCGCAGACGTCGCGGCCGCGGTCGCGACCGCGGAGCCCCCGGCGCGTCCGCGAGGCACGGGCAAGACGCCTCCAGACCGGCTGCGTCGCATGATCATCTTCGCGGCGATCGGCGGAGCGGTCTCGGTCGCGCTCGGTGCCTATGCGAAGGTGCACGACCCGACGGGCAAGACGCCGTTCGTGTGGTTCTTCAGCGGACAGCCCGAGTTCAAGGTGTGGGTCGCCACGATCGCGGCCGCGCTGGCCCTGTTCCAGGAGTGGGTCGGGCGTCGTCTCTACGGCAAGCACGCGCAGGGAAGACGCAAGCCATGGATGCCCCAGGCGCACCGACTCGCAGGCACGCTCGCGTTCATCGTGGCCCTGCCCGTCGCCTACCAGTGCCTGTGGGCGATCGGGTTCCACAAGATCGTGAACCCGTGGTGGGCGGTGCACTCCGTCGCCGGCTGTGTCGTGTTCGGCGCGTTCGTCACGAAGGTGCTGTGCGTGCGCAACCGCAAGCTGCCGCGCTGGGGTCTCCCCGTCGCGGGTGGTGTCGTCTTCGCCGCGCTGATGATCGCGTGGGCGACGACGTCGGTGTGGTGGTGGTTCAAGTTCGGGTTCCCGTCGTTCTGATGAGGAAGCAGCCGTGAAGCGCCTGACGAACGTGATCCAGATCGTCGCGGTCTTGCTCGCCGCGTTCTTCATCGTGTGCCTGTTCACCTCCCAGTTCCCGCCGTGGAAGAGCGACGACAACGGCGGTCAGGCGGCGGCGAACACCACCGTCGTGTCCGCCGGAACCACTGCTGCCGGAGGCGCGGGCACACGCCGCGGCGGCGCGGTCACGACCGCGGCCGGCGGAGCCGCAACGACCGCGGCGGCCAGCACCGCCGATGGCAAGGCGCTCTACGAGGCCAACTGCGCGACCTGCCACGGGAAGACCGGCGGCGGCGGGTTCGGCCCGTCGCTCAAGGGGATCCAGAACAGCTTCTCCGAAGAGCAGGAGACCTCGATCATCAAGAGCGGGCAGGGATCGATGCCCGGGTTCGGCGGACCTGTCGTCCGGAAGAGATCGCCGCGATCGTCGCCTACACGCGCACCCTCGGGTGAGCCGCCGCTAGGCCTCCATCACGACCGGCACGATCATCGGCTTGCGGCGCGTGCGCTCGCTCACGAAGCGGCCGACTGCCTGACGAACGGTCTTCTGCAGCGACTCGGTGTCGTGGGTCCCCGACGCGAACGCGTGCTCGACGGCGCGCCGCACATGATCGGTCGCCTCGTCGATGAGATCTTCGGCCTCGGGCGCGTAGACCCACCCGCGGGTGATGATCTCGGGGCCGGTGATCACGTTGCCGGTCGAGCCGTCGATCGTGAGGATGACGACGACCACGCCCTCCTCGGCGAGCACCCGCCGGTCGCGCAACACGCCGTGCCCGACGTCGCCGACGATGCCGTCGACGTAGAGGTAGCCCGCGGGCACGCGCCCGGCGAAGTCGATGCCCCCGTCGGAGAGCATGACCACGTCTCCGTCCTCACACAGCAGGATGTTCGTGTCGGGGATCCCCATCTGGTTCGCGAGGCGGGCGTGGGCCATGAGGTGCCTGAACTCGCCGTGCACGGGGATGAAGAGCTGCGGCTTCGCGATCGACATGAGCATCTTGAGCTCTTCGGCTTGCGCGTGGCCTGTCGCGTGCACGTCGGCGACGCCGGAGTGCACCACCTCGGCGCCGAGGCGCAGCAGCCCGTCGATGACCTTGTTGACGTTGTGCTCGTTGCCGGGGATCGCGTGCGAGCTGAGGATGACGGTGTCGTCGCTCGTGAGCTTCAACCAGCGGTTGTCGCCGGACGCGAGGAGCGCCAACGCCGACATCGGCTCGCCCTGCGAGCCCGTCGACACGACGCACACCTTCCCCGGAGCCAGGTCGGCGACGTCCTCGATGTCGACGAGCGACGCGTCGGGGATGTGCAGCAGCCCGAGCTCGCGAGCCATCCGCACGTTGCGCTTCACCGACAGACCGAGCGTGGCGACCACCCGGCCGCACGAGATCGCGGCGTCGGCGATCTGCTGGATGCGGTGGATGTGGCTCGCGAACGACGCCGTGATGATGCGTCGGCCGTCGTGCTGGCGGAAGAGGTTGATCAGCACCCGACCGACATCTCGCTCGGACGGCGCGTGCCCCGCCTCCTCTGCGTTCGTCGAGTCGCTCAGCAGCAGCCGTACGCCTTCGCTCGAGGCGATCGCGCCGATGCGAGACAGGTCGGTGCGCCGGTTGTCGACCGGAGTCAGGTCGAGCTTGAAGTCACCCGAGTGCAAGATCACGCCCTGCGGCGTGTGGAACGCGGTCGCGAACGCGTAGGGCACCGAGTGAGTGACCGGGATGAACTCGAGATCGAACGGACCCACCTTGCGGCGTTCGCCGTCCGCGACGGGGATGAGCTCGGTGCGACCGAGCAACCCGGCCTCCTCGATGCGGCTCCGCGCGAGGCCGAGCGTGAGGGGGGAGCCGTAGATCGGGAACGACACATCGCGCAGCAAGAACGAGAGCCCGCCGACGTGATCCTCGTGACCGTGCGTCGCGACGCAGCCGTCGATGCGGTGCGCGTTCTCCCTGAGGTAGGTGAAGTCCGGGAGCACCAGGTCGATGCCCGGCATGTCGGCCTCGGGGAACATGAGACCGACGTCGAGGAGCATGATGCGTCCGTCGACCTCGATGCAGGCGCAGTTGCGTCCGATCTCGCCGAGTCCCCCGAGGAAGACGATGCGGACCGGATCAGCCACGGTTTGGTGAGCCCTCGGCTCGGCTCGTCACACCCGACGCAGGTTGTCGATGACCTGCCGCGCGCGCTCCTCGGTACCCGCGGGCGCAGGGCCGAGCGGGGGACGGCACTGACCGACTGCGTGGCCGAGCACGCGCATCATCGCCTTGGTCGGGATGGGGTTCGGGGTGTCGTCGCTGGTCTCGAACGCGTACGACTCGAGCAGGCGGGCGTTCGTCTCGCGCGCCGCGACGACGTCGCCCTTCTCGAACGACGAGATCATCTCGCCGTGCTCGACGCCCGACCAGTGCGTCGCGACCCCGATCACACCGACGGCGCCGATCGCGAGCAGCGGCAACGTGAACGAGTCGTCGCCGCTGTAGAGCTCGAGGCCGCTCGGGGCGCGGGCCAGCAGCACCGCTGACTCGGACGGGTTCCCGGCCGCGTCCTTGACCGCGACGATGTTCGTGACATCGCGCGCGAGGCGCAGCAGGAGATCGGTCGACACCTTGCGGCCGGTGCGGATCGGGATGTCGTAGACGATCACCGGCAGCGCGGTCGCGGCGGCGACGGCCTTGAAGTGCGCCTCGAGGCCGGCCTGCGACGGCCGGTTGTAGTACGGCGTCACGACGAGGCACCCCGCGATGCCGAGCGCCGACGCCTTCGCCGTCATCTCGATCGCGTGATGCGTGTCGTTCGAGCCCGTGCCCGCGACGACCGGGATCGTCACGGCCTCGCTGACGGCCGCGAGCAGGTCGAGATGCTCCGCGTCGGTGAGGGTGGGCGCCTCGCCGGTCGTGCCCGCGATGACGAGGCCGTCGTTGCCGTTGGCCTGCAGCCAACGCGCGAGCGCGACCGCGGCATCGAGGTCGAGCGCGCCCTCCGCGTCGAACGGCGTCACCATCGCGCTGAGGACCGATCCGAACCGTCCTGCCATCTAGAAGCTCCCTTCTTCGGCTCGGTCGATGCCGAGCGTCAGCAAGAGGTCTTGGTGCAGCTCCATCCACACGTCGTGGTACGAGCCGCACATCACCCCGGTGAACTGCTTCTGGTCGCCCGCCTTCACCTTCTCGAGCGCCGTGGTGAGCCTGGGGGCGTAGGGCGTGTACCGCGAGAGCTGGTCGGAGAACGCGACGCACACGCCTTGCGCGTTGCGGTCGAGCTCGACGAGCCGCTCGACGACCGCCTTGTCGTACTCCGGCGTCGGAGTGGTCGTTCGTGCGCCCGGTTGGTCGCCCTCGCCCGGGAACAGCTGCCAGTCGCCGCACATCTCCTTGAACTGCTCGTTGAGCGCGAGGAACGCGGGATAGGCCTCGCGCATGCCTTCGTCGACGCCCGGCGTCCTTCAGCTCGCGGGCGATGAGGTCAGCGGCGACCTGCTTGCCCTCGGCGGTCGGCATCCAGAGCCCGCGGGCTTCCTTGAACTGCGCCAAGCCCTGCTCGAGCATCGGGATCAGCTGCGACTCGACCTTCGGCTCGGCGAGGCCCGTGAGCCGAGCGAGGTCCTCGACGGTGCCGAAGCCCTTCACATGAAGGGCGTGTGCGACGAGCAGGTGCGGGTCGGATTGATGCGCCATCCGGCGCGAACCTACCAGCGGGCCCTGCTCGACCCGTTGAACTTGTGTCAGGCGACCGCGCCCTCGGGCAGCGCGAAGTCGCCGTACTCCTCACCCGTGTCGACCCAGTCCTCGAACTGGATGACGCCGAGCTCCTCGTAGCGGTGACGCAGCCAGCCGTCGGCGGCGTCGAGCAGGCCGAGCTTCTTGCAGTTCGGCACGATCTTCGAGAACAGCATCTGCTGGAACAGGCCACGCGTGTCGTCGGTGATGAGGTACGGGATCATCACCTTCGGCGAGATCCCCATCCGCTCCCACACCTCTTGCTGCAGGAAGCGGTCGCGCATGCGGACCGAAGCCTCGAACGCGAACTCCTGACGCTCGCGGATCTCCTTGGCGTCCATGCCCGCGTAGACCTCCTGCAGGCTGAGCACGCCGAACGCGACGTGGCGGGCCTCGTCGCTCATGACGTAGCGGAGCAGCTGCTTCAGCAGCGGCTCGGTCGTCATCTGGTGCATGAAGCCGAACGCGGCGAGCGCAAGGCCTTCGACCATGATCTGCATGCCGAGGTAGGTCATGTCCCACCGGCTGTCGTTCACGATGTCGTCGAGCAGCATGCGCAGGTGCGCGTTGATCGGGTAGTGCCCGGTGAGCTTCGTGTCGAGGTACTTCGCGAACACCTCGACGTGACGGGCCTCGTCGACGACCTGCGTCGACGCGTAGAGCTTGGCGTCGTACCACGGCACCGTCTCGACGATCTTGGCGGTGCACAGCAGCGCGCCTTGCTCGCCGTGGAGGAACTGGCTCAGCGTCCAGTTCTGGCTCTGGATGCCGAATTCGAGCCACTCGGGGTCGCCCCACTTCTCGACCGGTGAGCCGATGTAGTGGTCGGGGTTGGTGCCCACGCCACCCTGTGCCGCGGCCGCGTTCGCGATGACCACTGCCTCCTGGTCGACCTCGGTCTCCCACGGAAGGTCGGTCTGGCCGTTCCACTGCCCGGTCTTCGCCTTCTCGTACAGCTTGCGCAGCGCAGGACGAGCGAGGTCGTAGTCCCACGTGAACAGCGCGTCGGCGTTGTCCTTCACCGCGTGCTCGACCGCGTCGACGTCGGTGTTCGTGATGGCGAGGATGGCCTCGACGTCGTTGACGTCTTCGCGGCCGATCATGTCGGAGATCTCAGTGCTCATGCTGTGCCTCGGTTCGAGAGAGCGGGGAACGCAGGGAGGACGAACTGGTCGATGAAGCGCTTGGCCGAGTCGGGATCGCCGAGGTCGACGAAGCGAGAGGGCGAGAAGAAGTAGGAGAGGACGACGCGGGCGAGCCACTCGGCGAGCTCGGCGGAACGGCCCGCGCCGATGTACGGCGCGAACCACGGCGTGAGGACGATGGTCGCGGAGTCGAAGATGCGGGGCAGGCCGTCCATCGTCATGTCGGCGAGCAGCTCACCGGGCTGCGACGCGAGCATCAGCTGGAGGTGCTCGTCGGCCCGGAGTGCCTGGGTCGCGGCGACGACGCCGCGCACCAACAGGTCTTCGTAGCCGTTCGCCTCTGCGAGGTGACCGTTCAGCTTTGCGAAGAACTCACGGTTCTCGCGCTGGCGCAACGCTTCGTAGATGAAGTCCTTGCCGCCCGGGAACAGCCGGTAGACGGTCGCCCGGGAGCAGCCGGCCTCATTCGCGATGTCGTCGATCGTGACCTTGGCCATCCCCCAGCGCTCGCAGCACGCCTTCACGGCGTCGAGCACACGATCTTCGAGGGTGAGGTCGACGACGACCCCCGTGTCCGTCACACCTGAGACGTTAAGACCAAAACCGTCTCACCGTCTATGGGCCGTTGTCACACGTCTGGCTGGGTCGTTGGCGTGGCGCCTCGGTGACGCGTCAGCCGGGCTAGCGGCGGAGTAGTCGGCGAAGCGGGAGCGCAGGTCCTTCTTCGAGAACTTGCCGACGGAGGTCTTCGGCACCTCCTCGATGAAGACCACGTCGTCGGGCAGCTGCCACTTGGCCAGCTTCGGCGCCAGGAAGTCGATGACCTCGGCCTTCGTGAGCTCCTCCCCCGGCTTCACCACGACGCAGGCGAGCGGGCGCTCGGCCCACTTCGGATGGGGGACCCCGATGACCGCGGCCTCGGCGATCTTGGGATGGGCCATGAGCTCGTTCTCGATCTCGACCGAGCTGATCCACTCGCCGCCGGACTTGATGAGGTCCTTCGTGCGGTCGACGAGCCGGATGTAGCCGTGCTCGTCGATCGTGGCGACGTCGCCGGTCTTGAGCCACCCGTCCTCGGTGAACGACTCACCCGACCGCTCGTCGTTGTAGTACGCCTTCGCGATCCACGGGCCCCGCACCTGCAGCTCGCCGCTCGACTCGCCGTCCCACGGGAGCGGCTCGATCGATCCGGGCTCGACGACGCGCTGCTCGACACCGAGCACGACGGTGCCGACGGTCGTGCGCAGGTCGGCCATCTCGTCGTCGGAGTCGGTCACGAGCGTCGACTTGACGCGGCCGACCGACGCGATCGGGCTCGTCTCGGTCATCCCCCATGCCTGGAGGATCGGGAGGCCGAGCTGCTCGCGGTACGCCTCCGACAGCGCCCGCGGCACCGCCGAGCCGCCGCACGGGATCGCCCGCAGGCTCGACGTGTCGCGACCCTTCAGCTCGGGAAGCACCTGCATCCAGATCGTCGGCACGCCGGCCGCGACCGTCACGCGCTCGTTCACGATGAGGTCCGCGATCGCCTTGCCCGAGAGGTCGGGGCCGGGCATCACGAGGGTCGCGCCGCACGCGACGGCGGCGTGGGCGAGGCCCCATGCGTTCGCGTGGAACATCGGCACCACCGGCAGGATCACGTCGGATTCGCGAGCCCCGAGTGATCCCGTCGTCGTCGCACCCATCGTGTGGAGGAACGTCGAGCGGTGGGAGTAGACGACACCCTTCGGGTTGCCGGTCGTGCCGCTCGTGTAACACATCGACGCGGCCCGGTTCTCGTCGTCGACGCTGAACGCGACCGGCTGAGGCCGCGGCCAACAGCTCCTCGTAGTCATGGATCTCGAACCCGTCGGCGCCTTCGTCCGGGACGGTGCCCTTGCCGTCGTCCATCACGACGAGGTGGCGGACGGTCTCGAACGTCTTGAGCAGCGGCCACAGCAGCGGGGTCAGCGACCGGTCGACGAAGATCACCTCGTCCTCGGCGTGGTTCGCGATGTAGGTGAGCTGCTCGGGGAACAGGCGGATGTTCAGCGTGTGGAGCACGCGCCCCGTGCAGGGCGCCGCGAAGTAGAGCTCGAGGTGACGTGCCGTGTTCCACGCGAAGGTCGCGACCCGCCCGTCGTCGGAGATGCCGAGGTCGTCGAGCACTCCGCCCAGCCGACGCGTGCGCTCGGCCCAGGCCCCGTACGTGGTGCGCTCGATCCCCGTCGCCGTCGCGGTGACGACCTCCTTGTCGGAGAACAGCTGCTCGGCCCGGCCGAACAGGTGCGGGATCGTGAGCGGGTAGTCCTGCATCAGGCCCTGCATGAGCGTTCCCCCGAAAGCTCGAACGGACAGTGACCCCAGACTAGGTCCGAAGCGTTGCGCCGGCCGACGGCCAGTACGCTCCGAAGCGCCGTGTCGTCCGCCGATCAGGCCGCCGAGCCCTTCCGCTTCGACCGTGGCCGCCTCACGCTGCTGCTCGTCCCCATCGGCGCGCTCATCGTCATGGCCAACATCGGCACCGCGTTGGCGCCGACGCTCGTCAACCACCATCCGGCGCTGCTGATCACGCTCGACGCCCGCAATCGCCACCTCCTGCTCGTCGTCGCTGCGGGCATCGGCGCGGTGCCGTTCTTCGCGATCGGGTTCTTCAGGCTGCTCGATCTCCGACCCGCTGTTCTTCCTCCTCGGACGTTGGTACGGCGAGCCCGCGATGCAGTGGCTCGAGGCCAAGGCGGGGAAGGGCGCGACGAAGCAGCTGCGGTGGATCGAGCGCAAGTTCGCCGCGCTATGGCTACCCGCTCGTCGCGATCATGCCCAACAACGCGATCTGCCTCTTCGCCGGATCGTCGGGCATGCGCCCTCGCACGTTCTGGACGCTCAACGTGCTCGGCACCATCGGCCGGCTCGTGTTCTTCTGGTACCTCGGCAAGGCGTTGCACGACCCGCTCACGAGGTTCCTCGACTGGGTCCAGCGCTACCAGTGGCCACTGCTCGCGCTCTCCGTCGGCATCGTCATGGTGCAGGCGTTCCGCTCCCAGAGCCGAGGCGAGATCGAGCCGATCTCGGCGATCGAGGACGAGATCGAGGCGACTCGACCGTCGACGACCCGCGCGACCGAGCGCACGACGCAACGACCAGATCGCAGACGACGACAACACGACGTCCGGTAGGGTCGGGGCCTTGCACCGGGGGGTCGCGGTCGTCACAGGCGCCAGCAGCGGCATCGGCGCGGCGACCGCCAGGCAGCTCGCGAAAGAGGGCTTCGACGTCGTCATCGGCGCGCGGCGCGTCGATCGGCTTCGGGAGGTCGCCGACGCGACTGGCGCGCGGGCGATGCCCCTCGACGTCGAGGACGACGCGTCCGTCGACGACTTCTGCGCAGCGATCGACGAGTGCCGTGTGCTCGTGAACAACGCGGGCGGCGCGCTCGGGCTCGACGCGGTCGAGAAGTCCGACCTCGATGACTGGCAGTGGATGTTCGACGCGAACGTCCTCGGCACCGTGCGGATGACGAAGGCGCTGCTGCCCAAGCTCGAGGCGAGCGGCGACGGCCACATCGTGCTGATGGGCTCGGTCGCAGGTCTCGAGGGCTACATCGGCGGTGCCGGCTACAACGCCGCGAAGTTCGCAGTGCACGCCCTCCATCAGGTGCTTCGGATGGAGCTGCTCGGCCGGCCGATCCGTGTCACCGAGATCGACCCGGGCGCCTGCGAGACCGAGTTCTCACTCGTGCGCTTCGGTGGCGATTCGGCTCGCGCCGCGAAGGTCTACGAGGGCCTCACGCCACTGACCGCGGACGACGTCGCCGAGTGTGTCGCGTTCGCAGTGACCCGACCTTCACACGTGAACATCGACCAGATCGTGCTGATGCCGCGCGACCAAGCCAACGCCCGCATGTTCCACCGCCGTACCTGACAAGCCGCACCGGACAGAAGGGAGCACCATGCCCGATCCCGTCTTCACCGGCGTCGCCGCCGCCATCGTCACGTTCTTCGACGAGCACGGCAGCGTCGACGCCGCCTCCACCGCCCGCCACGCGTCGCACCTCGCCGAGCGTGGAGTCAACGCGATCGTGGTCGCTGGCACCACGGGCGAAGCGTCCCATCTGTCGATGAAGGAGCGGCTCACGCTGCTCGACGCCGTGCGTGCCGCAGTGCCTTCCGACGTGCCCGTGATCATCGGCACCGGCGCCCTGCCGCCGGGCGTGAGCTCGGCCGAGCTCACCAAGCGTTCGATCGACCACGGTGCCGATGCGGCTGTCGCGCTGTCCCCCCACCACGGGGACGTGCGGGAGTACTACGAGGACATCGCGTCTGCCGCGGGAACCTTCCCGGTGATCGCGTACCACTACCCCAAGGTCTCGATGAACGACGGCATCGCCGTCGACGTGCTCCCCCTGCTCCCCATCGCCGGGCTGAAGGACTCGACCGGCGATCCGACCCGCATGCTCGAGCAGCTCGCGGTGTACGACGGCCCCGTCTACAGCGGCTCCGCGGCGATGGCGCTGTACGCCGGCGCGCTCGGCTGCACGGGCGCGATCCTCGCTGCCGCCAACCTCGAACCCGAGCTCGCAGCGAAGGCGTTCGGCGGCGACGTCGCGGCGCAACGTGCGCTCCTCGACGCTCACCGCATCGCGTCGTTCGACTCGCCCCACGGCCTCAAGCGCGAGCTGCACGCCCGGTACGGCACGTCACCGCACTGCCGCCACCACCACGACTGAGCCGCGTCTCCGCTCCGCTTCGTCCGGCTCCGCTCGCTTCGCTCGACAATCGGTGCTTCGCGCACCCGGCGGCGCACTGCGCCGCCCTCTAGAACCCGAGCACTGCGTCTAACCCGACTGTCAGACCGGGCCGATCCGCGACTGCCTTCACCGCGAGGAGCACGCCGGGCATGAACGAGCTGCGGTCGTACGAGTCGTGGCGGATGGTGAGCGACTGACCCGTCGTGCCGAGCAGCACCTCTTGGTGCGCGACGAGCCCGCGCAACCGCACTGAGTGCACGTGGATGTCGCCGGGGCCGACGCCGCCCCGCGCGCCGGGAGTGACCTCGACCCGAGTCGGGTCGGCCGACCACTCGGACGACGCGTCGGCCATGCGCCGGGCCGTCATCATCGCGGTGCCGGACGGCGCGTCGACCTTCTGGTTGTGGTGCAGCTCGATGATCTCGGCGGTCTCGAAGAACGGGGCCGCGAGCTCGGCGAACCGCATCATCAGCACCGCGCCGATCGCGAAGTTGGGCGCGACGACGCAGTTGCTCGCGGTGAACAGGTGTCGTAGCTCGTCGAGCTCGGCTTCGCCGAGACCGGTCGTTCCCACGACCGCGTGCACCTGGTGCATCGCGCACCAGCGGAGGTTGCCCATTGCCGCGTCGGGCGTCGTGAAGTCGACCGCGACCTCGGCGTTCCCGTCGGCGAGCGCGCGCGGAGCGTCGGCGATCGAGAGGCCGGCCGCAACGAGATCACCGGCGTGAAACGGGTCGACGGCCGCGACGAGCTCGAGGGTCGGGATCCGACGGCGACGGCTTCGCACACCGACGCGCCCATGCGTCCTCCCGCACCGAACACCCCGACCCTGGTCGTCACGCGCCGCACGTTACCCACCGGCGCTACGGTCACCGTTCGACATAGGGGAAGGCGATGTATCCGGGCACCTACGCAGCCACCGCTCCCGACCGACCCGCAGTGATCATGGGCCGCTCGGGCGCCACTGTCACCTACGGCGAGCTGAACGAGCGCTCGATCCGCCTCGCGCGCCTCTTCCGCGACGCCGGGTTGCAGCGCGGCGACCACGTCGCGCTCTTCATGGAGAACCAGCCGCGGTTCCTCGAGGTCGTGTGGGCTGCGCTCCGCTCCGGTCTCTACATCACGACGATCAACAGCTACCTCACCGTCCCCGAGGTCGCGTACATCGCCAACGACTGCGAGGCCAGGGTGCTCGTCACGTCGGCGGCGAAGGCCGAGATCGCGGGCGGCCTCACGGGCGAGAACGACATCCCCAACGTGCACGTGCGCCTGATGGTCGACGGCACGATCCCCGGGTTCGACAGCTACGAAGACGCGCTCGCGGCGACGTCGGCCGAGCCGCTCGAAGACGAGACCATGGGCGCGGCGATGCTCTACTCGTCGGGCACCACTGGTCGGCCGAAGGGCGTGAAGCGGCCGCTGCCGAGCTACACGCCGAGCGATCCCGATCCGGCCGTCCTCGGCGGCAAGGTCGTGTACGGCTGGGGCGAAGACACGATCTACCTGTCCCCCGCGCCGATGTACCACGCCGCGCCGCTCGCGTTCTCGGTGAACGTGCAGCGCTTCGGCGGCACCGTCGTGATCATGGAGCACTTCGACGCGGCCGAAGCGATCGAGCTCATCGAGCGACACCGCATCACTCACTCGCAGTGGGTGCCGACGATGTTCGTCCGCATGCTCAAGCTGCCCGACGAGGTGCGGCTGCCACACGACCTGTCGAGCCACCGCGTCGCGATCCACGCGGCCGCGCCCTGTCCCGTCGAGGTCAAGCGCCGGATGATCGAGTGGTGGGGCCCGATCCTCCTCGAGTACTACGCGGGCACCGAGGGCAATGGCGCCACGTTCATCGCCAGCGAGGACTGGCTGCAGCATCCCGGCTCGGTCGGCCGGGTCGCGATCGGCAAGCTCCACATCGTCGACGAGGAAGGCAACGACCTCCCGCCCAACACCGAGGGAACGATCTACTTCTCCGGTGCCGGGAAGTTCGAGTACCACAACGCGCCCGAGAAGACCGAAGGCTCGCGCCTGTCGGGTGGGCGCTCGACGCTCGGCGATGTCGGCTACGTCGATGACGACGGCTACCTGTTCCTGACCGACCGCAAGGCGTACATGATCATCTCGGGTGGCGTGAACATCTACCCGCGCGAGATCGAGGATGTGATCGTCACCCACCCGAAGGTCGCGGACGTCGCCGTGTTCGGCATCCCCGACGACGACTTCGGCGAGCAGGTGAAGGCGGTCGTGCAAACGATCGACGGCGTCGAGCCATCAGACGACCTCGCGCGAGAGATCACCGCGTACGCGCGAGAGCGGCTGGCAGGGTTCAAGGTGCCGCGGTCGATCGACTTCGAGGCCGAGCTGCCGCGCCTGCCGACCGGGAAGCTCTACAAGCGGATCCTGCGGGATCGCTACATGGGGAAGACGACGACGATCGTCTGACCCGCCGCCTCAGCGAACCTGTTCGAATAACCCGCCATTTCTGGCCGGTTATGCGCGCGAGAACCGGGGGGAGAGCGTGCGCTTGGCGATCGGCCCGACGGCCGCGAGCGAGCGCGGTCCCGAGAGCACCTGCTGCGCGACGCGCTGCACGTCGTCACGGGTGACCGCGCGGTAGCGATCGAGCTGCTCGTCGATCGTGCGCACATGCCCGCGCACCGTGAGGGATCCGCCGAGCCGCGCCATGCGGCTACCCGAGTCCTCGAGCCCGAGCACGAGCGAGCCCTCGAGGTACCCGAGTGCGACGTCGAGCTCGTCGGCGGTGACGCCGTCGTTGCCGAGCTGGTCGATCTCCGCATCGACGAGATCGAGCACCTCGTCCACCCGCGCAGGGGTCGTCGCCGCGTAGATCGTCAGTGCGCCCGCGTCGCAGAACTCGGTGTGCGCGGAGTACACGGCGTACGCGAGGCCGCGGTCCTCGCGGATCGTCTGGAGCAGGCGGCTCGACATGCCCCCGCCGATCACATGGTTCAGCACCTCGAGGGCCTCCCGATCGGGATCGGTGCGAGTCAGCCCCGGGAAGCCGATCGCGAGGTGGGCCTGCTCGATCGACCGCTTCAACACCGCGAGCGGCCGGCTGGGCAACGTGGGCTTGCTGCGGGGCACGGCCGAGGTGGCACGCGCGGGTCCGAAGTGCGCCTCGACGTCGGCGACGACCTGCTCGTGGTCGATCAGCCCGGCTGCGGCGACGACGAACGCCGACGGTCCGTAGTGCTCGCCGAAGAAGGAACGGATGTCTTCGGGAGCGATCGCCTCGACCGTGTCCGCGCTCCCGGCTGTCTCCCGACCGAGCGGGTGCTGCGGGAACAGCGATTCGAACACCAGGGTGTGCACTCGATCGTCGGGCGTGTCCTCGTCCATGTGGAGCTCTTCGAGGATGACCTGACGCTCCGCGTCGATGTCGTCGTCACGGAGCGACGGACGCGTGAGCACGTCCGCGAGCAGCTCGACACCGAGGGTGACGTGCTTGCTCGGCAGACGCGTGACGTACGCCGTGTACTCCTTGGCCGTGAACGCGTTCATGTCGCCACCGACGCGGTCGACGGCCTGCGCGATGTCACGGGCGCTGCGGGTGTCGCTGCCCTTGAAGAGCAGGTGCTCGAGGAAGTGCGAGACCCCGCTCAGCGAGTCGGGCTCGTCACGTGCGCCGACGCCTACCCAGACGCCGACGCACGCCGAGTGGGCCTCGGGCATTCGCTCACTGATGACACGAACACCCGAAGCCAGCTGCGTGCACTCGATGCGCGAGCCCTCAGCGACGGCGGCCGCCCCCGTTGCCGCCGCTGCGGCGCGGCCCGCGGCCGCGGTCGCCACTGCTGCTGCTGCGTGAGCCGCCACCCGAAGGCGCGGAAGCCGCAGCGGGGCCGAGGTCGCCGAACTGCTCACGAGCCTCTGCCTCGAACGAGTCCTCGAACGAGACGGATGCGCCGCTGGCTGCGCTCGACGACGAGCTTCCGCCGGAGAACCGGGGTGCCCGGCTGGCTCCACCGTCGCCGCTGCCCTCGGCGGGCGCGTCTCCCTCATCGCCCTCGACGATCGGCGTGAGCGAGACCTTGCCGTTCGGGTCGATGTCGTCGACCCGCACCATGATCTCGTCGCCCAGCTCGAGCACGTCCTCGACCCGCTCGATGCGCTTGCCGCGCCCGAGCTTGGAGATGTGCACGAGACCGTCGCGGCCCGGGAGGATGTTCACGAACGCACCGAACTTGGTGATGTTCACGACCTTGCCGGGGTAGATCTCGCCGACCGATGCGCTCGGCGGGTTGATGATGAGGTCGATCTGACGGCGGGCCTCGGCGACTGCGCCACCGTCGACCGAGCCGATCGTGACGATGCCGACCTGGCCATCGTCGTCGACCGCGATGTCCGCGCCCGTCTCCTGCTGGATCGTGTTGATGACCTTGCCCTTGGGCCCGATCACCTCGCCGATCTTGTCCATCGGGATGTTGAAGCTGATGATCTTCGGCGCGGTCTCGTTGACCTCGGGCCGCGGCTCGGCGATGGCCGCGTGCATGACCTCGAGGATCTGCATGCGGGCGTCGCGAGCCTGCTGCAACGCGGCCGCGAGCACATCGGCGGGGATGCCGTCGATCTTCGTGTCGAGCTGCAGCGCCGTGATGAAGTCGGCGGTGCCGGCGACCTTGAAGTCCATGTCGCCGAACGCGTCTTCCGCTCCGAGGATGTCGGTCAGCGTCGTGTACTTGCCTTCGGCGAACACGAGGCCCATCGCGATGCCCGCGACTGGCGCCTTGATCGGCACGCCTGCGTCCATGAGCGAGAGCGTCGACGAGCAGACCGACGCCATCGACGTCGAGCCGTTCGAAGCGAGCACCTCGCTGACGAGGCGCAGCGTGTAGGAGAACTCCTCCTGGCTCGGTACGACCGGCAGCAACGCGCGCTCCGCGAGCAGCCCGTGGCCGATCTCGCGACGCTTGGGCGACCCCACCCGACCGACCTCGCCGTTCGCCGACGGGGGCATGTTGTAGTGGTGCATGTAGCGCTTGTTGGTGTCAGGACCGATCGTGTCGAGCAGCTGGTTCATCCGCGGCATGCCGAGCGTGCAGACGTTGAGCACCTGCGTCTCGCCGCGCTGGAACAGGCCCGAGCCGTGCGCGGTGGGCACGATGCCGACCTCGGCTGACAAGGCGCGGATGTCCGTCGGACCACGGCCGTCGATGCGCTGACCGTCCTCGACGATGCGCTTGCGCACGAGCTTCTTCGTGAGCGAGCGGACCGCCTCCTTGATCTCCTTCTCGCGGCCTTCGAACTCGCCGCTGAGCTCGGCGGCGATCTCGGCTCCGGCCTTCTCGATGGCCTCGTTGCGCTCGGCCTTGATGACGAGGCGAGTCGCAGGCTCGAGCTTCGACGCGCCAACCGCGCTCACGCGCTCGAACACGTCGTCGCCATAGTCGAGGACCGGCGTGTACTCGAGCGGCTCGCGGGTGCCCGCGGCCTTCACGAGGTCGCGCTGCAGTGCGATCGACTCCTTGATCCACACCTTCGAGGCCTCGAGGCCCGCCGCGATGACGTCCTCGCTGACCTTCGGCGCGCCGTCCTCGTAGTACTGCCAGGCCCTCTCGGTGCCGCCCGCCTCGACCATCATGATCGCGACGTCGCCGTCGGCGAGCTCACGGCCGGCGACGACGAGCTCGAACGTGCTGGCGTCACCTTCTTCGTAGGTGGGATGGGCGATCCATTCGCCGTCGGTGCCGTAGGCGACGCGCACTGCGCCGATCGGCCCGTCGAACGGGATGCCCGAGATCATGAGTGACGCCGACGCCGCGTTGATCGCGAGCACGTCGTGCGGGTTCTCCTGATCCGCTCCGAGCACCGTGACGACGACCTGGGTCTCGTTGCGGTAGCCGTCGGGGAACGACGGTCGCAGCGGCCGGTCGATCAGACGGCAGGTGAGGATCGCGAGGTCGCTCGGCCGGCCCTCGCGACGGAAGAACGAACCGGGGATCTTGCCCGCGGCATACGCGCGCTCTTCGACGTCGACGGTCAAAGGAAAGAAGTCGATGCCCTCACGAACGCCTTTCGCGGCGTTCGCAGTGACCAGGGCGACGGTCTCGCCGATCTGGCCGACGACCGCGCCTTGGCTCTGCTGAGCCAAAAGGCCGGTCGAGAACGTGAGTGTCTTGTCGGTGCCGCTGATGGGCGCCGATACGGATGTGCTGTCCGCCACGCGGACCTCCTCTCGGGTGCACGCCCCTTGGCGCGCCCCGTGTTGGAGCGGCGGTGGCCAGTTCCCAGTCGGCAACCTCCCAACCCCGCCCGGGTTCTCAGGCGTGGGTTCGGGAGATCGGCGACTGGCAGCTGACCTCGGAGCCGCTCGTGCTTCTTTGTTGCGGTGTCTTAGCGGCGCAGGCCGAGCTTGGCGATGACTGCGCGGTAGCGCTCGACGTCGTTCTCACGGACGTAGTCGAGGAGACGGCGGCGGCGGCCGACCAGCATGAGGAGCCCCCGGCGGCTGTGGTGGTCCTTCTTGTGGACCTTCAGATGCTCGGTGAGCTGGTTGATGCGGTCGGTCAGGAGCGCGATCTGCACCTCGGGCGACCCCGTGTCGGTGTCGTGGAGGCGGTGCGCGGCAATCGTCGTGGACTTCTCGGGCATGTGCTCGCTTTCTGCTTCGGCGCCACGGTGGCGAGGAAGACGCGCCGGAGGTGATCGACTGTCTCGACCACGGAGGCGCATCACATCGCAGCGGAGATGCCGCGATGGACCCCGTCAGGCTACCAGGACCGCCCTGGCCGCGGCCACGTCAGCCCGCATCTGCTCGACGAGTGCCTCCACCGAGTCGAACCGCACCTCGTCTCGGAGCTTGGCCACGAACCGCACCTTGGCCAGCTCACCGTACAGATCGCCGTCGAACCCCAGCAGATAGGCCTCGAGCAGGGAGTACGGCTGGTCGGCGTAGAACGTCGGCCGGCGGCCGAGCGAGAGGGCAGCCGGATGCACCGAACCATCCGGGCGCTCGTACCACCCGGCGTAGATGCCGTCGACGGGGAGGGCGATGCCCGGCGGCACGGCCACGTTCGCGGTCGGGAAGCCGAGCTGGCGACCGCGCCGATCGCCCTCGACGACCGGTCCCCAGACCTCGTGGTGGCGGCCGAGCATCGCGGTCGCGGTGTCGAGATCGCCCCGGGCGAGCGCCTGGCGGATCGCCGTCGACGACACCGCCTCGCGGTCGCCGGTCGTGGTCACCAAGCCGAGGGGCTCGACCTCGAAGCCGTGCGTGGCTCCCATCGCGCGGAGCAGCTCGACGTTGCCGCGACGTTTGTTCCCGAAGTGGAAGTCCTCGCCGATGACGACACCCCGCGCGTGCAGGCAATCGACGAGCACCTGCTCGACGAAGTCTTCCGCCGGCTCTGCGGCGCGACGTTCGTCGAACGTGAGCACGACCGTGTAGTCGACGCCCGTCGCCTTGATGCGCGACAAGCGCTGTTCGAGATCGGTGAGGAGCATCGGAGCGGATTCGGGTCGCACGACCGACGCTGGATGACGATCGAACGTCACGACGGCGGAGCGCGCGCCGAGCTCGGCCGCCCGCAGCTTCACCTCGGCGATCACCGCGCGGTGACCCAGGTGGACGCCGTCGTACGCTCCGATCGTGATCACGCTCCCTTCCGGGGGGCGCGGGCACGGATCGCCGTCGCGGATCACCTCCACAGCCCGGACCCTAACGTCACGTCGCCGCTGCGAGCACGACGGCTGGTTTCACCGCGTCGGCCTTGTCAGTGGGCTCGTAGACCGCGAGCAGCGTCCCCGCCTCGTCCAGCACGGCCCACGGCCCGTCGCCCTGGATCCGCAGCACGTCGCGCGTGAGCACCTTCCCGTGCGCGACCGCAGCAGCAGTCGCCGCGTCGACGGACGTCGACGACATGTCGCGCAGCGCGACCGCGGCGGGCTGCAGCACGAGCGTGTCGACTTCGTGCGCTTCGTCCTCGCCGAACGAGCCGATGCGCGGTGCGGCGGAGGGCGCGCAGATGCGCACCGCCACCGAGCGCATGCCCGAGATCTGCCGCGAGTGACCGCACATAGGTGCCCGACGAGCACTCGACCTCGACCCGGTACACGAGCGGATCGGGCGACGATTCGACGTCGAATCGGTAGACGGTCACAGGCCGCGGGTCGCGCTCCACCTCGATCCCCTCGCGGGCGAGCTCGTGCAATCGCCGGCCGTCGACCTTCAGCGCCGACACCATCGGCGGCACCTGCATGATCGGCCCGGTCAGAGTCGCGGCGGCGGCGGCCACCTCACCCATCGAGAGCGTCATCTCGTGCGTCGCGGTCGTCTCGCCCGACGAGTCGAGCGTCGAGGTCTCCCGACCGAACACCACCTCGGCCGTGTAGGTCTTCGGCAGCGCGGTGAGGAAGCGCAGCAGGCGGGTTGCCCTGCCCACGCCGAGCAACAGCACCCCGGTCGCGTCGGGATCGAGCGTGCCCGCATGGCCGACGCGCCGCTCGCCGAGCACCTTGCGGGCGCGGGCCACGACGTCGTGCGAGGTCCAGCCGGCTTGCTTGTCGACGACCGAGAAGCCGTCAGGCATCGTCTTCTTCGTCGTCGCCGAGGTCGTCGTCGCCGCGGTCGTCGTCGCCAGCTCGTCGAGCGGAAGCTCGCGGAGGATCTCGTCGATCCGCTCGCCCGTGCGCACGCCGGTGTCGGGCTTGAACGTGAGCATCGGCGTCCTCTTCAGGCGCGCCTGCCGGCCGATCGCGGCCTGGATCGCGACACGGGCATCGCCGAGAGCCTCGAGCACCTCGTCGTCCTTCGCCTCCCCGAGGAGGCTGTCGAACCACACCATGGCGCGGCGAAGATCGGGATCGACGTCGACCGAGGTGATGGCCACGAGCTCGAGTCGCTCGTCGTCGAGGCGCTCGATCTCCTCGGCCGCGATCTCCCGTACGAGCTCGTTCACCCTCAACGTGCGGGGATACTGGCGCGTCGGCTGCGCACGCGGTCGCCTCGGCTTCCTCACTCGAGCCACCTCCTCTCGGTGTTCAGCACCTCGACCTCGGGGTGCGACCAGACGAACCGCTCGACCTCGTCGATCACGTCCGTCGCGTGGTGCGCCGTGCCCGACACGACGGCGAACCCGAGCTCGGCGCGCTGCCACTGGTCGTGGTGGTCGACCTCGGCCGCCGCGACGGCGAACCGCCGACGAGCCCCCTCCACGATGCTCTTCACCACGCTGCGCTTCATCTTCAGAGATCGCGCCTCGTTGAGATGCAGATCGACGGTGAGAGTCAGCACGTGCACGGCTCGGCTCCCGCGGCTCAGCTGCGGGGGATCTCGCGCTCCTCGAAGGTCTCGATGATGTCGCCCTGCTTGAGATCCTGGAAGTCGGAGAGGCCGATGCCGCACTCGAAGCCGGCGTTCACCTCGCGGACGTCGTCCTTGAAGCGCCGCAGCGACTGGATCGCGCCCTTCCAGATGATCGTGCCCTCGCGGAGGAAGCGCACCTTCGAGCCGCGGGTGATCGTGCCGCTGAGCACGTAGCAGCCGGCGATGCCACCGATGCGGGGCACGCGGAAGACCTCGCGGACCTCGGCCTCGCCGGTGACGATCTCCTCGAACTCGGGAGCGAGCATGCCCACCATGGCGTTCTCGATGTCCTCGAGCACCTGGTAGATGATCTCGTAGGTCCGGATCTCGACGTCTTCGGTGTCGGCGAGCTCGCGGGCCTTGCGATCGGGCCGCACGTTGAAGCCGATGATCGTCGCGTTCGTCGCCGATGCGAGGGTGATGTCGTTCTCGGTGATGCCACCGACACCGCGGTGCACGAATGCGAGCTTCACCTCGTCGCGCTCGAGCTTGCGGAGGCTCTCGGTGAGCGCCTCGAGCGAGCCCTGCACGTCGGCCTTCACGATCAGGTTCAGCGTCGCCGCCTCACCCTTCTGGATCTGATCGAAGATGTCCTCGAGCTTCACGCCGCGATGCGTGACCGCAGCCATGCCGCGCTGGTTCTTGAGCCGCTGGCGCTGCTCACGTGCCTCCGCGACGGTCTTCGCCGTCTTGAGGTCGGGGGCGACGCGGAACTCGTCGCCGGCGCCGGGCACCGTCGACAGGCCGAGCACCTGCACCGGCGTGGAAGGAAACGCCTCTTTGACCTGCTCGCCGAGGTCGTCGATCAGCGCCCGCACGCTTCCCCAGGCCGCGCCCGCCACGATCGGATCGCCGACCTTGAGCGTTCCCTTGTCGACGAGCACGGTGGCGACCGGCCCACGGCCGACGTCGAGGTTCGCTTCGAGGACGACGCCCTTCGCACGACCCTCGGGGTTCGCGGTGAGCTCCTCGACATCGGCGACGACGATGAGCTGCTCGAGCAGATCGTCGATGCCGAGGTCTTGCAGCGCCGACATCTCGACGACGATCGTGTCGCCGCCCCAGCTCTCGGGCACGAGCCCTTGCTCGGAGAGCTGCTGCATGACGCGTGCGGGATCGGCGTTGTTGCGGTCGATCTTGTTGACCGCAACGACGATCGGCACGTCGGCCGCCCTGGCGTGGTTGATCGCCTCGACGGTCTGGGGCATCACGCCGTCGTCGGCCGCGACGACGAGCACGACGATGTCGGTGACCTCGGCCCCGCGGGCGCGCATCTTGGTGAACGCCTCGTGGCCGGGTGTGTCGATGAACGTGATCAGGCGCCCGTCCTTCTCGGTCTGGTAGGCGCCGATGTGCTGGGTGATGCCGCCGGCCTCGCCCGCGACGACGTTCGCCGAGCGGATGCGGTCGAGCAGCAGGGTCTTGCCGTGGTCGACATGGCCCATCACGGTGATGACCGGCGGGCGTGCGCGCTGCGCGTCGGGATCGTCGTCATCGTCGTCGTTGAACAGCTGCTGGAGCTCGAACTCCTCTTGCTGTCCGGGTTCGATGAGCAAGAGGTCCGCGCCGATCTCGAGCGCGAACAGCTCCATCTGCTCGTCGGTGAGCGACATGGTCGCGGTGACCATCGCCCCCTGCTGCAGCAGGTAGCGCACGACGTCGGCGGCAGTGCGATTCAGCTTGGGAGCGAGCTCCTGCGCACTCGGCGCCGCGCTCGATCACGATGGTGCCCTCGGGCACCGGCGCGTCGGTCGCCGAGTACGTCGGTGACGACTGCGGCTGCAGCTCCTCCATGTTCCGACGACGACGGCGCTTGGGACGCGACTGACGACGCTGACCCGAGCCTCGGCCCTGACCGGGACCACCGGGACCGCCCGGTCCACCGGGTCCGCCCGGACCGCCACCCGGGCGGCTGAAGCCGCCGGGTCGCCCTCCTCCACCACCGGGTCCGCCGCCCGGACCGCCCGTCGTTCCGGTGCGCGGCGGGCCACCCGGACGCGCCGGGTACGGACCCCGACCACTCGCTCCGCCGCCACCGCCACCACTTGGCGTGCGCGCGGGAGCGGGGCCGCGACCGCCCATGCCGGGGGGCGGCGGGATCGGCTTGCCGCTCTGCGACCGCGGGGGCCCGGGCGGCGGGGGGATCGGCTTGCCACTCGCCGAGCGAGGCGGCGCACTGGGTGCAGCCGCGCTGGCCGAAGCCGCGACGGGCTGCGCGTCGGCGGCGCGGGTGCAGCCGAGCTCGGAGCGGGCGCGCTCACCGACGCGGCGGCGGGCGCGGGCGCCTGGACGGGGGCGGGTGCCGCGGGCGGGGTCTGCACGATCGGCGGCGCCGCGGGCCTCGGGGGCGGTGCCGACGGGGCTGGCGCCGACGGGGCTGGCGCGCTCGTCGCCGGACGCGGAGCCGGGCGCTCGCTCACGCTCGACGACGTCTGTCGGGCCGCGGGGCTGAGCGGCTGGTTGTACGTGTCGGGCTCGAGCGGCCGGCTTCGCACGACGCGGTGCTCGGGCGTCGGGACCTCGACCGGGGCGGCTGCCGCAGGCACGATGACTTCGGGCTCTTCCGCGACGGGAGCGAGGGGCTCAGGGGCGGGAGCGGGCGCCGCCGGTGCGGGCACCACGGGTGCTGGCGCGGGCTCGACGGCGGCCGGCAGCTCGATCTCGGGCTCGGCCACGGCGACGGCCGCGGGCTCGTCGACCTTGGTGGCCCCGGCCTTCTTCGTCGTCTTCGCCGCGGCCTTCACCGGCTTCGCGGGCTTCTCCTCGACTGGCTGCTCGGCGCGGATCAGCCCTTCACGCTCGGCCCGCCGCCGCACACGATCCGCCTGCGCCTCTTCGATGCTCGACGAGTGGCTCTTCACGCCGATTCCGAGCGCGACAGCCAGGTCGAGCGTCTCCTTGTTGGTCATCCCGAGCTCTTTGGCCAGCTCGTGGAGGCGGATCTTTGCGGGCAAGGGTGCGGTCAGCCTTTCGGATGGGGAGATGTGAATCGGTTCTCGTGCGCGACAACCGATGCGGCTGTCGAGCGCGGCAGGTCATTCTCGCATGTCCGGGCGGAAATCCGCCCATCGCTCGACCAACGTGCGCAGTCGAGCGTAGGCGTCCGGGCCGAGGGAGTGCCGCAACGCCCTGCCCAGGCTGTCTTTTCGGGCGGCTCGGTCGATGCAGCCCAGGTCATCGGCGCAGAGCCACGCGCCCCTCCCGGGCGAGGGTGCGCCCGATCGCGACGCCACCCGCACCGTCTGCGACGACCCTCACCAGCGCCTCGGGGCTGCGGCGCCGGCGGCAGCCGACGCAGGTGCGGATCGGGCCTGCGTCAGCCTTCGTCGGTCGCCACCTCGGGCGCCGACTCGTCGACGGCCGCTTCGGCGAGCACGCGCCCTCGTCCGCTTGGGCCTCGCCCACTTCGGTCGTCTCGGTCTCGATCACGGTGGTCAACGTCTCGTCGGTCGCAGTGCCTTCTTGCCAGGAGCCGGCAGACACGGCCTCGCCGCCTTCCGCGTCGTGCCACTCCATCTCGCCGGTCTCAGGGTTCTCGATCCATTGGCCCTGCGCCCACTCGTCGCTCTGGTAGCGCTCCTCGTCGGCGAGCTGGGTCTCGCTCTTGATGTCGACGCGCCATCCGGTGAGGCGCGGCGGCGAGGCGCGCGTTCTGGCCTTCCTTCCCGATCGCCAACGACAGCTGGTAGTCGGGGACGATGACCTCGGCGTTGCCCGCGTCCTCGTGGATGCGGACCTCCTTCACCTTCGCCGGCGACAGCGCCTTCGCGACGAAGTCGGCCGGGTCGTCAGAGAAGGGGACGATGTCGATCTTCTCGCCGCGCAGCTCGTTCACGACCATGCGGACGCGAGCGCCCCGCGCACCGACGCACGCACCGACGGGGTCGACGTTGTGGTCGTTCGACCAGACCGCGATCTTCGTGCGATGGCCTGGCTCACGGGCGCAGGCCTTGATCTCGACGACGCCGTCTGCGATCTCGGGCACTTCGAGCTCGAAGAGACGCTTGATGAGACCGGGATGGGTGCGGCTCACCACGATCTGCGGGCCCTTCGACGTGCGGCGCACCTCGACGATGTAGGCCTTGAGGCGCGTGCCGGGCTCGGGTCGCTCGTACGGCACCTGCTCGGCCTGCGGCAGCAACGCCTCGACCTTGCCGAGGTCGAGCAGCGTGTAGCGCTGGTCGCTCTGCTGGATGATGCCGGTGACGATGTCGCCCTCGCGGCCCGCGTACTCCTCGTACTTGCGCTCGCGCTCGGCCTCGCGGATGCGCTGGCCCATGACCTGCTTGGCCGTCTGCGCGGCGATGCGCCCGAAGTCGTCGGGCGTGTCGTCGCGTGGGTTGACCCAGTTGCCTTCCTCGTCGATGTCGTAGGCCATCACCTTGATGTCGCCGGTGAAGGCGTCGATCTCGACCTCGGCCTCGTCGCCCGCTCCGGGCATGCGCTTGTAGGCCGACGCGAGCGCGTCGGCGAGCGCCTGAAGCAGCACGTCGACCGAGATCCCCTTCTCGGCGGCGAGGAGCTTGAGGGCGTCCATCATGTCGGGGTTGCCGGTGCTCACCGCGCGGCCTCCTTCGCAGATTCAGACTTGCGCCGCGCGTCGGCTGCCATTGGGCGCCTTCGGCGCGGCGCCCTTCGGCGCCTTCGGCCCTGTTCCCTTCGGTTTCGGCGTTTTGGGCGGCGGACCCCACTCGAAGACGGTGCGCGCCCGCTCGACGTCCGCGTAGCCGAGGGCGCGGATGACCGGTCCGTCCTTCGTGGACGTGGTGACGACGATGCCGGAGTCGTCGGCGGAGGTCAGCAGGCCCGTGACGCGACGCTCGCCTTCCACTCCGGGCTGTGTGCGCACTGCGACCTGCTGGCCGACGGCGCGGAGGAAGTGTGCCGGGGTGCGCAACGGCCGCTCGAGCCCGGGGCTCGACACCTCGAGGGTGTAGTGGCCCGGGATCGGGTCGTGGACGTCGAGCTCTCGCGAGACGATGCGGGTCGCCTCGGTGATCGCGTCGATGTCGATCGACGTGCCATCGGCCCGCTCGACGGTGACCCGAAGCAGGCCTCCCGCGAGCTCGATGTCGGACACCTCGATGCCGAGGTCGGCGAGCGGTGTCGCGACAATCGTCTGCAGCTTCTGGGTTGCCGTGGTCATCGACCGCTCACCTCCTCTTCACCTCGGACATTTCACCTTCAGACTGACTGTGCGCCGACGAAACAGAAGGCGTGGGCAGTGCCCACGCCTTCAGTCGCCGCACGATCAGACTGAAACGAACTGGAGAAAAGTATACCGGGGGGCGGCTCAGTAGGCCCGGCCTACGGTGGCCAAGAGGCCGGGTTCTGCGTCGTCGACGGGCAATGAGCCGTCCTCTCGACGCAGGCAGCGCACGGTCACGCCGTCGGCGCGCATCCGGTCCTCGCCCTCGGCACCGACCGCGGACCACGGCAGGCGAGCGAACCCTCCGCCGCCGCTTCGACGGCCTCGTCGACGGTGTCGACCGAGGTGGTGCGACCCTCGAGCCGCCCCGTGGCCTCCGCGAGCAGCTCGCCCTGGATGTGCTCGAGGAGCGAGAGCACGCGCGGCGCGGCCTCGGCGACCGGGACCGTGTCCTTGGCGCCCGAGTCTCGCCGGGCGAGCGTGACGACGCCCGACGCGAGGTCGCGGGGACCGACCTCGACCCTGACCGGCACGCCCTTGAGCTCCCAGTCCACGACCCGGCGACCGAACGACAGGTCGGTGCGGGTGTCGATCTCGGTGCGCACGTCGACGCCCTTGAGCTCGCGGGCGAGTCGTTCCGCGGCCTCGCCCGCGCCGTCCTCGCCCCGCACGAGCAGCACCACGACCTGGATAGGAGCGAGACGAGGCGGGACCCGCAGACCCGCGTCGTCGCCGTGGCACATGATCAGGCCGCCGACCATCCGGGTCGACGAGCCCCACGACGTCTGCCACACGTACTCGAGCGAGCCCGACTCGGACGAGTACTGCGTCTCGAACACCTTGGCGAAGTTCTGGCCGAGCTCGTGGCTCGTGCCCATCTGCAGCGCCTTGCCGTCACCCATCATCGCCTCGACCGTCAACGTGTTGATCGCGCCGGGGAACCGCTCACGGGCCGTCTTGCGACCGGGCAGCACCGGGATCGCGAGCACGTTCACCATGAAGTCGGCGTAGACGTCGTAGAGGATCTTCGCCGCGTAGGCGGCCGCGTCTTCTTGCGTGGCGTGGCAGGTGTGGCCCTCTTGCCAGAGGAACTCGGTGGTGCGAAGGAAGATGCGAGGCCGGAGCTCCCAGCGCACGACGTTCGCCCACTGGTTGATCAGCAGCGGCAGGTCGCGGTAGCTCTGGATCCACTTCGCGAAGTAGGTGTTGACGATGGTCTCGCTCGTCGGCCGCACGACGACCGGCTCGGCGAGCTCCTCTCCCCCGGCATGAGTCACGACCGCGAGCTCGGGTGCGAAGCCCTCGACGTGGTCGGCCTCACGCTTCAGGTAGCTCTCGGGGATGAACAGCGGGAAGTACGCGTTCGCCGCGCCCGCGGCCTTGATGCGGGCGTCCATCTCGGCCTGCATGCGCTCCCACAGCGCGAAGCCGTACGGGCGGATGACCATCGTGCCGCGGACCGGCCCGTTGTCCGCGAGCTCTGCCTTCGCGACGACGTCCTGGTACCACCGAGGGAAGTCCTCGGACTGCGCGGTGAGCACACTGCCCTTGGCCATCGGGTCAGGGTAGTGGGCGCCCTCCGCTCGTTCGTCTGACTAGCGGACGCGCTTGCGGATGAGCTCGACGCGCTCTTCGCTCGCGTTCGCGTCGGCGCCGCGATCGTCGAGCAACGCGGCACGGTCGGCCTCGGCCTCGGCGGCCGCGTTCGGATCGGCCTGCGCGAGCGCGGCGTCCGGCCCTTCCTTCACGTAGACCTCGGCGAGGCGGACGAGCTCGTCGACCATCGCCGACTCGGGCACGACGCGCACGACCTCACCCTTGATGAAGAGGTGGCCGCGCTGGCGTCCGGCGGCGATGCCGATGTCAGCCGAGCGCGCCTCGCCGGGCCCGTTCACCACGCAACCCATCACGGCCACCTGGATCGGGAGGCTCATGCCATCGAGCGCGCGCCTGCGCGGCCTCGGCGACGGCGATGACGTCGATCTCGGCGCGGCCGCACGAGGGGCACGCGATCAGGTCGAGCCCACGGCGCTCGCGGAGGCCCAGCGACTCGAGCAGCACCCGGCCCGCCTTCGCCTCCTCGACCGGGTCTGCGGTCAGGGAGTAGCGGATCGTGTCGCCGATGCCCTCGGCGAGCAGTGTGGCGATCCCCGCGGTCGCCTTCACGATGCCTTGCGGCATCGGGCCGGCTTCGGTGACGCCGAGATGCAACGGATGGTCGGTGACGTCGGCGAGGCGGCGATACGCCTCGATCATCACGGCGACGTTCGACGACTTCACCGAGATCTCGATGAGGTCGTAGCCGACGTCCTCGAAGTAGCCGATCTCCTTCTTCGCCGACTCGACCATCGCCTCCGCCGTCGGGCCGCCGAACTGCTCGTACAGCTCGGGGTCGAGCGAACCTGCGTTGACGCCGATGCGACACGAGATGCCGCGGTCACGCGCTTCGGACGCGACCAGCTTGATGTGCTCCGGCTTGCGGATGTTGCCCGGGTTCAGGCGGAGCTGGTGCACGCCGGCATCGAGCGCGGCGAGCGCGAGCTTGTACTGGAAGTGGATGTCGGCCACGACCGGCAGGGGCGAGCGAGGGACGATGTGGGCCAGGCCCTCGGCCGCCTCGGTCTCGTTGCAAGTGCAACGGACGATGTCGCATCCCGCGCCGGCGAGCGCGTAGATCTGCCCGAGCGTGCCCTCGACGTCGGCCGTCTTGGTCGTCGTCATCGACTGGATGCTGATCGGGGCATCGCCTCCGACCGCGACCTTGCCGACCTGGATCTGACGGGTACGGCGCCGGTCGTACCGCTCGCTCACTGCCCGAAGGGGTTGCGCAGCGGATCGGAGAGGTCGAGCCACAGCGACGAGACGAACACCAGACCCATCAGCAGCACGACTGCATAGGTGAGCGGCATCAGCTTCGCGACGTCGACCTGATATCGCCTGCCCTTGCGAGAGCGGATCTTCTCGTAGGTGCCGATGGCGATGTGCCCACCGTCGAGGGGGAGCAACGGCACCAGGTTGAAGATGCCCACGAAGATGTTGATGGCGATGAGGAACCGCAGCAGCTCGGGCACGCCGGACTGGGCGGCCTGGGAGGCGAGGCGGACGGCGCCGACCGGCGACAGCGGGCGATCACCCTGCGACGGCTCACTGCTGCCGCTGCCCGACCCCGAGGAGTCCGCGCTGGACGGAGGCCTGCCGAGCAACGTGTCGACGTAGTGCGACAGACCGCGACGGCGAGAAGAACGATCCGAGCGCCTTGATCGACTCCCACATCAGCACGCGGAACGTCGTGACCGCGTCTTGTGCCGCGGAGAACACGCCCTGGTGCACGTACGGGTAGTGCGCACCGACGCCGAGGAAGCCGACCGGCTTGCCCTCGGGGTTGTGGTCCTCGAGCGTCGCGGTCGTCTCGAACGTCTGCCCGCCGCGCTCGTACTCGATCGCGATCGTCTGGCCCGGACGAGCCTGGATCAGGTCGACCGCATGATCGAAGTCGGTCACGGGGATGCCGTCGACCGAGACGATCTTGTCGCCGACCTTCAGCCCGGCTGCGATCGCGGGGCTCGTCTGCGTGTCGCCGAGGCGCGAGAGCGAGCCGACGGTCCACACGCTGTTCTGCTGCTGCCCGTAGAACGTGAACAGGCAGAACAGCAGGACGACCGCCATGATGAAGTGCATCATCGAACCGGCCGACGCGACGCTCATCTTCCGCCAATAGGGCTGGTTCTTGTAGGCGCGCGGCTCGTCCTCGGGAGCGACCGGGTCGAGGTTGTGCATCCCGATGATGCGGACATACGCGCCCGCGGGGATCGCCTTCAGGCCGTACTCGGTCTCGCCCTTGTGGAACGACCAGATGCGGGGACCGAAGCCGAGGAAGAACTCGGTGACCTTCATCCCCGCCGACTTCGCGGTGAGGTAGTGGCCGAGCTCGTGCATGAAGATCATCACGAGCAGCGCGATCACGACGATGACCGCGGAGACCGACCCGAGCACGCCGAGTGCGAGGATGCCGGCGATCAGCAGGATCAAGCCGATGCGCGACCCAGGTGCGGTCGCTCCCGATGTCTCGGCGCCCGGCTCCTGGATGTCGGTCATCGCTGCAGTCTGCTCCTCTACGCGGCTTGCCGCTGCCGGATCACCTGATCCGCGATGGCCCTGGCCGTGCGGTCGGCTGCGATCACAGCGTCCACCGAGTCCGCCGAGTTCCCATCATGCCGTGAAAGCACCTCGGAGAGGACGTCGGGGATCGCGATCCAGGGGATCTCGCCGGCCAGGAACGAGGCGACGGCCACCTCGTTGGCCGCGTTCAGCCAGGCAGGAGCCGTGCCGCCGACACGCCCGGCCTCGTACGCGAGCCGCAGGCAGGTGAAGGTCTCGATGTCAGGGGCCTCGAAGTCGAGGCGGCCGGTCGCGGCCCAGTCCAAGCGCCCGAACGGGGTGCCGATGCGATCTGGGTAGGCCAAGGCGTATCCGATCGGCAGGCGCATGTCCGGCAATGAGAGCTGGGCGATCATCGCCCCGTCGGTGAACTCGACCATCGAGTGCACGATCGACTGCGGATGCACGACGACCTCGATCTGGTCGTAGCTCGCGCCGAACAGCTCGTGGGCCTCGATGACCTCGAGCCCCTTGTTCATCAGCGTGGACGAGTCCACGGTGATCTTCGGCCCCATGCTCCAAGTCGGATGCGTCAGCGCGTCGTCGATCGTCACCTGCGCGAGGTCGGCCCGCGTGCGGCCCCGGAACGGTCCGCCGCTCGCGGTGAGCACGATGCGAGCGAGGTCGGCCCCGCCGCCGGTCTTGCTGGCCCGGAGGCACTGGTGCACCGCGCAATGCTCGGAGTCGACCGGCACGAGCTCGGCGCCAGGCGTCGCACGCGCGATCTGCACCACCGGCCCCGCGGCGATCAGCGACTCCTTGTTCGCGAGCGCGAGCCGCTTGCCGCCGTTCAGCGTCGCGAGAGTGACCGGCAGCCCGGCGAACCCGACCACACCGTTCACCACGACGTCGGCATCCTCGGCGAGCGACGCGAGCGCGTCGGGCCCGCCGCGCACCTCACACTCGGGCAGCGCGTCCCTCAGCCTCGCCTCGTGCGCGGCGTCCGCGATCGCGACGACCTTCGGGCGCACCGCGCGCGCCTGCTCGATCAGCCGATCGACCGACGACGACGCGCCGAGCGCGACCACCTCGAACCGGTCGGCCTCGGCGGCCACGACGTCGAGGGTCTGCACCCCGATCGAGCCCGTCGAGCCGGCGACGGCGACACGCGTGGTCACCGACCCAGGCTACGCCGCTGGATTTCTTGGCGATTGCGGCCCTGCGCCGAGGCAGTCGCACCAAGAAACCGGCGGCTAGAAGATGTTGGCGACGCGGGCGAGGTAGTAGACGGCGGGCAGCACGAAGAGCAGCGCGTCGAAGCGGTCGAGGATGCCGCCGTGGCCGGGGAGGATCGTCCCCATGTCCTTGATGCTCAGGTCGCGCTTGATCATCGACTCGCAGAGGTCGCCGAGCGGAGCGGCGATCGCCACGACGATGCCGAGCTTGATCGAGTCGCCGAGGTGATCCCACGGCACGAACCGACCGCAGATCACCACTGCCGCGAGGACCGCCATGAGCATGCCGCCGATGAGGCCTTCGTAGGTCTTGTTCGGGCTGACCGCGGGCGCGAGATGTGAACGTCCGGCGCTCGAGCCGACGAACAGGCCCCCGACGTCGTACGCGACCGTTGCGATGATCGCGCCGAGCAACATCCCGACGCCGTTCGGGAACTGGAGGATCAGCGCCGCGAACGAGCCGAGCAGACCGACGTACACGACGCCGAGGAGCGTCACGGCGAGGTTCGGCACGGGCCGCACGTCCTCAGCGGCGAGCAGGAACCACAGCAGGCCGAAGACGACGCTGAGCACGAGCACCAACGGGATCGCGCCCTCACCTCGCCAGTACGCCGCGAGCGGCATGCCCGCGCAGGCGACGATGCCGAGCAACGTCGCCGGCCGATACGCGACCTTCTGCATCGCCGCGTAGAACTCGGCTGCCGCGGCAGCGATCACGAGCGTCACGAGGCCCATCGCCGCGCCCGGCCCGATCGAGAACAGCACGAGCGCGACCACCGCGAGCGCGACGCCGACACCGATCGCGACGGGAAGGTCACGATCGGCGGCGGGCCCGCCGGTGTTCGCCGGCCCTCCCCCGCCCGGGCGGTTCGTGGGCGCGGGCTGCTTGCGTGCCGTCGTCGACTTCGCCCCGGCTGCGCCGGCCGCGGCCGCGGCTGCGGCGGGGGCTGGCGCCGGTGCAGGCGCGCTGCGCGTGCCCGTGCGGATAGGCGTGACTGCGGGCGCGGGGTCGGTGGGCGGCTCGGTCGTGTCGTCGAACACGAACACGCCCGAGCTCTCTTCGGAGCCCGAGTCGAGCGCCCCGACGCGCGTCTCGGAGTCGCCGAACTCTGCGATGTCGGTGTCGTCGTCCCAGTCGTCGGCGGAGCTGCGCCAGCGTGGAGTCGCCGCGAACGATGACCACGCCTCGAGATCCTCGTCGGGAGCGGCAGGCTCCTCGTCGAAGAGGAGGCGCGGCATCTCGCCCGTCGCCGGCTCGGTCCAGTGCGGCATCGGGTTCGACGGGCCGACGACACGGATGCCCTCGGCGTCGTCGTGCACGTCGTCGTGCCCTGTCTCGTCGTCCGGAGGTTTGAACCCGCTGTGATCGCTCATTGCGCTGCCTCTCCTTCCGTCGGCGTCGCGCTGGCGCGAGCCGGTGAGCCGCTCAGACCTCGAGCAGCTCGTGCTCCTTGTGCGTCAGTGCCTTGTCGATGTCCTCGATGTGCTCGTGCGTGAGCTTCTCGAGCTCCTTCTCCGCGCGATCGAGCTCATCGGCCGAGATCTCCCCTTGCTTCTCTGAAGCCTCGAGGTGCTTGCGCGCATCCCGACGGATGTTGCGCACCGCGACCCGACCCTCCTCGGCCATGTGCTTCACGACCTTCACGTAGTCGCGCCGCCGCTCTTCGGTCAGGGGTGGGAACGCGAGCCGGATGACCACGCCGTCGTTGCTCGGGTTGATGCCGAGGTCGGAGTTGCGGATGGCCTTCTCGATCGCGGCCATCACGTCCTTGCCCTTGTCGTACGGCTGCACGACGAGCAGCCGCGCTTCGGGGACGCTGAAGCCGGCGAGCTGCTGCAGAGGAACCTCGGAGCCGTAGTACGAGACCGACAGCTTCTCGACGAGCGCGGGGGACGCGCGGCCGGTGCGCACGGTCGAGAATTGGCTGCGCGAGTGCTCGACGGCCTTCGCCATCTTGTCCATCGTGTCGAGCAGCGTCTCGTCGATCATGGCAACGACCCTACGCCGTCACATCCCGGGGATGGGGACGCTGGCGTCAGGAAGAGACCAGCGTACCGATGGTGCGGCCCTCGAGGACGGCTCTGATGTTGCCCGGCTCCATGAGGTCGAACACGACGATCGGAAGCTTGTTGTCCATGCAGAACGTGATGGCCGTCGAGTCCATGACCTTGAGGCCTCGGTTCAGCACCTCGATGTAGCGACACGTGGTCGAACTCGCGTCGCGGTGGGGTCGAGCTTCGGGTCCGCGGTGTACACGCCGTCGACGCCTGAGTGGGTCCCCTTCAGGATCGCTTCGGCCTCGATCTCCGCGGCGCGCAGCGCAGCCGTCGTGTCGGTCGTGAAGTACGGGTTGCCGGTGCCTCCGGCGAAGATCACGACTCGTCCCTTCTCGAGGTGGCGGACCGCGCGCCGGCGGATGTACGGCTCCGCGACCTTCGCCATCTCGATCGCGGTCTGCACGCGGGTCGCCTGCTCGAGGCGCTCGAGCGCGTCTTGGAGCGCGAGGGAGTTGATGACGCGTGGCGAGCATGCCCATGTAGTCGGACTGCGCGCGGTCCATGCCGCTGCCGGCGCCGCGCATGCCGCGCCAGATGTTGCCGCCGCCGACCACGACCGCGATGTCGACGCCGAGGTTGTTGCGGACGTCGACGATCTCGCTCGCGACCTGTTCGACGACGTTGCCGTCGATGCCGTAGCCGCTCGGCTCGGCGAACGCCTCACCCGACAGCTTCAGGACGACCCGCTTCCAGCGGGGCGTCACTCGGGCACGCGCGCTCACCGTGCCGTCGCTCACCGTGCGCCTCTCAGGCCCCGATCTCGACCTGCGAGAACCGCACGATCGTAGCCGCCACCGAGCACTTCGCTGACCGACTTCTTGTCGTCCTTCGCGAACGGCTGGTCGAGCAGGCAGATGTCCTTGAAGAAGCCGTTGAGACGACCCTCGACGATCTTCGGGATGGCCTGCTCGGGCTTGCCCTCGTTGCGGGTGATCGCCTCGAGCGTCGCGCGCTCCTTCGTCGACGTCGGCCGCGGGCACCTCGTCACGCGATGAGGTACTTCGGACGGGCGAACGCGATGTGGACGGCGATGTCGTGCGCGAGCTCTTGCGAGGTGCCCGACGTCTCGACGAGCACGCCGTTGACGCCGCGGTCGCCCTGCATGTGCAAGTAGCTGTCGAGCACGTTGCCCGGCGCCCTTGACGAACTGGACGACTCGGCCGAGCTCGATGTTCTCCTTGAGCGTGATCTTCAGCTCGTCGAGGTCGCCGGAACGCTGGCTCGCGGCGTCAGGTCTCGCCCGCGAGCGACCAGCTGGGCAAGGTCCTTCGGCCACGGCCTTGAACTGGTCGGACTTCGGCGACGAAGTCGGTCTCGCACTTGAGCTCGACCATCGCAGCCGACGTCGCCGTCGATGACGAGCGCGACGCGCGCCCTGGGTGTTCTCGCGGTCGGAGCGCTTGGCGGACTGGCGGCAAGGCCCTTCTCGCGCAGCCACTGCTTCGCGGCTTCCATGTCGCCGTCGTTCTCCTCGAGCGCCTTCTTGCAGTCCATCATTCCGGCGCCGGTCGCCTGGCGGAGCTCTTGCACGTCCTTGGCGGTGAACTCAGCCATCGGGGTCTTTCACTCCTCAGTTGTTGCGGGGGTTGCTTCAGCGGTGACAGGGGTTGCTTCGGTCGGTTCGGCTCGGCGGCCGCGGCCTCAGGCGCGGCCTCGGCGCCGCGGCCTCGGCTTCGGCGGCGCAGTCTCGGCGGCGGCTTCCTCGTCGGCTCGAGTCGCGGCGGCCGACGGGCCGCGAGCGACGCGCGGCTTCGCGGTCGGCCTGCGGCGGCCGCCGCCTGGCGTGCGGGCCTCGGCCTGCTCGGCGGCGAACGCGGCCTCGTCCTCGGCGGCGTCACGCGGCGGCGGACCGCCCGCCGCGACACGCGGGTTGCGCGAGCGGCGATGAAGCGGCCTTCGTCGACCGCGTCGGCGATGACGCGGCACATCAAGCGTGCCCGAGCGGATGGCGTCGTCGTTGCCCGGGATCACGAACTGGATGACGTCGGGATCGCAGTTGGTGTCGACGACCGCGACGATCGGGATGTCGAGCTTGTTCGCCTCGGTGACGCGCGATGTGCTCCTTCTTCGTGTCGAGGATGAAGACGGCGTCGGGCAGCTTCGTCATGCGGCGCATGCCGCCGAGGTTGCGCTGCAGCTTCTCGAGCTCGCGGCCGAGGATGAGCGCTTCCTTCTTGGGCATGGCGTCGAACTCGCCGGTGGCCCGCATGCGCTCGTACTCCTGCATCTTCTCGACGCGCTTCGCGATCGTCTCGAAGTTGGTCAGCATGCCGCCCAGCCACCGCTCGTTGACGTACGGCATGCCGCAGCGCTCGGCGTAGGACTGGATCGGATCCTGCGCCTGCTTCTTGGTGCCGATGAACAGCACCGTGCCGCCGTCGGCCGACGAGGTCGCGGACGAAGGTGTAGGCGGTCTCGATCCGCGTCAGCGTCTGCTGCAGATCGATGATGTAGATGCCGTTGCGCTCACCGAAGATGAAGCGCTTCATCTTGGGGTTCCAGCGCCGGGTCTGGTGACCGAAGTGGACACCGGCCTCGAGCAGCTGCTTCATGGTGACGACAGGCGCCGTCGTGCTCATCGTGATCTCCTCCCGGCGGTTCGACGAAGCCCGCACCCCTCGCCCGAAGGCGACCGCGGGTGGGCACGGGTGATGGTGTGGTGGGTGCCCGAGGGCACGTACTGCTGGCGCCACGGCAGGCGCGCCGGAGCCGGTTCAGTGTAGCGGGACGGCTACAAAGCGAGCGCCGCGAGGTCCTCGCTCGTCGCCACGAGATCGCTCGCGACATGGTCGGTGACGGCGTCGGCGAGTCCCTCGCACGTCGGCGGGGCGCTGCGGATCGCCAGCGCGACCTGGGTCGTGACGAGCGGGGCGCCTGGCAGCGTGCCGTGCGCGCCGAGACCGCCGGCGTCGACGGTGATGTGCGCAGCGCCAGGAAGCCACGTGTCGCGAGCGGGCACGACCGGGTCCCACCGACCGCCGATCGACACGGCGAAGATCCCGTCGGGCACGCCCTCCTCCCGGTATCTGTCCATGAACGGCGACGCGAGCGACAGGTCGCGCGCCGCGCCGTCGTCGTGGACGTCGTCGGCGAACTGGTCGAGCCCTCGCTCGGCGCCGTCGAGCACGAGCTCCTTCAGCGGATCGCGGGACAGCAGGTCGGCACCTGTCGCGATCGTGTCGCCCTGGTGCGGCGAGGCGATCGTGACGAGGTGCACCCCGTCGGGCAGCTGGCCGCGGTCGTGGGCGATCTGGACGCCCCGCAACGCGACGACACCTCCCTGCGAGTGCCCGATCACGTCGATCGGCGCGCCGGGGTTGGCCGCCGCGACCGCGGCGATCGCGTCGGCCAGCCGGCTCGAGACGTCTTCGAGCGACGCCTGGCTGTCGAGCGACGTGTAGGTGGTGGTGTCGAGGCTCGCGAACGCTGTGCCTGTCGACGTCGGCGTCTTGCCGCCTCGATACGAGAACCGCATCACATGGTCGGCCGAGATGCCCGCGCTCGGCGAGGTCGACCGTGTCGACTCCCGAGCCCGGCGTGCTCGCCGAGCCGAACCCCGCGACGAGGATCACGAGATGGCTGCTGGTGTCGGCCCGCAGCACTGTGCTCACCGCCGAGGGCGGCGTGCAGTGCCCCTGCGTCCGGTACCACTTCCACGTCGCGTCCGCGACGCCGGCGAGATGGACTGGCACCGACATCGCAGCGGAGTAGTGCACGGCGAGGCGCACGATCTCGGCAGGGTCCGCGGTGGATCGCAGCCACGCGGACACCGACGCCCCGACGCCTCCGCCTTCTGGTGTCAGCAGCTCATCGTCGAACGCGTCGCGGATCATCTCTCCCAAGCGACGCTGCGCCTCGGTCTGACCCTCCGACGGGACGAGGTGCACGCTGAACGCCGCGCCGCGCAGCACGAGCTCGGGATCGATGTAGGTGTCACCCGATCGCACGCCGAAGTGCAGCGACGTGTCGGCCGTGCCGACGATGCTGCCGCGCGAGACCTGCTGGCCTTCGACGACCGCGATCGACGCGAGGAAGGAGTAGCTCGTGCGCAGGCCGTCGGGGTGGCGGACGACGACGTGCAGCGTGCCGCCGACCTGGCCTGCGAACTCGACGAGGCCCTGTTCGGCCGCGAGCACTGGCGTGCCGGGCACGGTGCCGTAGTCGATGCCGCGGTTGCCTGCGGCCCACTTCGCGGGCGGCGGACGGAAGTGGTCGATGATCGGCGCGTCGACCGGAGGTTGGTAGTCCAAGGTTGATGTTGCGTCGTCCGCGGCGGCGGGCAGCGGCGGCGCGGCGAACAGCGGGACGAGCAGGACAGAGACGAGCACCGCTCTGAGCACGGGCTTCCCCCATGGCGAAGGTCATTCGCAGGGGAAGCGAGTGGCAGGGGGAGGAAGTGGAGAACGTATCAGCAGGCGTCGCGGTCGCCGGCAGAGAGCCGGGCCCGCAAGTGGAGCACTGCCTTCGTGTGGATCTGACACACACGGCTCTCGGTGACCCCGAGCACGAGGCCGATCTCGGCGAGCGTGAGACCCTCGTAGTAGTAGAGGGTGAGGACGATCTTCTCCCGCTCGGGCATCGTGTTGATCGCGTCGGCGAGGATGTGACGCATCTCCTCGACCTCGTAGGTCGCGACCGGGCCATCTCCGCGATCGGGGATCGTGTCGCCGAGCGTCGCCGCTTCGCTGCGGTCGCCCGACCGACAGCGTCTCGTCGAGAGCGACGATGCCGAGCGAGGAGATCTGCGAGAGCGTGGCCTGCAGCTGCTCGGGCGTGACTCGCATCTCGGCCGCGAGCTCGTCGTCGGTCGGGCTGCGGTGCAGCACGCCCTCGAGCTTCATGAACGCCTTCTCGAGCGCGCGGGCCTTCGCCCGCACCGAGCGCGGCACCCAGTCGATCGACCGCAGCTCGTCGAGGATCGCGCCCTTGATCCGCGCGATGGCGTAGGTCTCGAACTTGTAGCCCCGCTCGAGGTCGAACTTCTCGATCGCGTCGATCAGCCCGAAGATGCCGTAGCTCACGAGATCGGATTGGTCGACGCTCTGAGGGAGGCCGGCCGCGACGCGGGCAGCGACGTACTTCGCGAGCGGCGAGTAGTGCAGGATCAGCCGATCGCGCAGCCCGCGGTCGCTTGTGCGCTTGAACTCCATCCAGAGCCGATCGATCTCAGTCGGCACTGCATCGGCCGACTCAGGCTCGGGGATGGGTGGCTCCGTGAACAACACGGAGGCGCTCTTTTGAGACATGCGTGTATCTCTGTGTGGTCGCGAGGTTGGCGTGGCCGAGCAGCTCTTGGACCGCTCTTAGATCGGCACCACCGTCCAGAAGATGAGTCGCGAAGCTGTGGCGCAGCGCGTGAGGGTGCGTGGGCGCTGCCGCCCGCCGGTCGATGATGCGCCGCACGTCGCGGGGGCCGAGCCGTGCACCCCGCCGGTTCAGGAACACGGCATCAGCCGGGCTCACCTCGCGGACCAGGTGCTCGCGGCCCCGCTGCAGCCACCCCGTGACCGCCTCGACGGCCGGCTCGCTCATCGGGACCTTGCGCTGCTTCGAGCCCTTGCCCCAGACGGTGACGGTGCCCGTGCGAGTGTCGAGGTCGCTCGGCCCGAGCCCGCACAGCTCGGCCACCCGGAGGCCACTGCCGTAGAGCAGCTCGAGCACCGCGTCGTCGCGGAGGCGGATGGCCTCGTCGTCGCCGTCGACCGCGGCGGGCGGCTCGTCGAGCAGCACCTCGAGCTCGTCACGGCGCAGCACGCGAGGCAGCCGGGACTCGCCCTTGGGCGCGTGCAGGCCCGATGCAGGATCAGCCTCGATGCGGCCGGTGCGCGCGAGCCACGCGAAGTACCGACGCAGCGCCGAGGCGCGCCGCGAGATCGTGCGGGCCGCGTAGCGGCGCGTCGCGAGGTACGCGAGGTAGCGGCGCAGCGTGGTGCGCTCGACCCGTTCAGGCCCCGTCAGCGAGGCGCGCTCGGCCCACTCGATGAACGACGCGATGTCGCGGCCGTAGGCCTCGCGGGTCGCGGGCGACACGGAGGTGAGCGACCGCTCGAACCCCTCGGTGTCCCACGTGCGCGGCGCCGACATGACCGCACGGTACCGGCCTCACTGCGCGCGCCAGGGGTCATGTCGCTTGCCACCACGCGCCGTTGCGCTCGAGGAAGCCCGCGTCTTCGAGGCGACCGAGCGCGAGTGCCACCTCGCCGAGCGCGTGGCCTGAGCTGTGCACGATCGTCTCGATGTCGAGCGAGTCGCCTCCGTCGAACAGCGCGAACAAGCGTGCGTCGTCACCGGTGGGGCGTCGCCGTCGGGCGCCCGCGCGCCCTCGCTCCGCGCTGCTGAGCCCCAACGCGATCAGCACGTCGAGCGCGTCGCGGACCGGACAGCAGCCGTCGTAGATGAGCTGGTTGGTGCCCTCGGACGCCGGGCTCGCGACCGAGCCGGGCACCGCCATCACCTGACGGCCGCGCGCGGCGGCCTCGCGCACCGTGAGCATCGACCCACCAGCGGCTCGCGACTCGATCACGACCACGACATCGGCAAGCGCGGCGATCATGCGATTGCGCGCTGGGAAGCGCCACGCAGACGGAGGCGCACCCGGCGGCGCCTCTGACAGCAGGACGCCCTGGGCGGCGACGGCAGACCACAGGCCCGCGTTCACCTTCGGGTACGGGACGTCGAGGCCGCTGCCGACGACGCCGATCGGCGGCGCGCCGTTCGCGTGCAGCGCGCCGAGGTGCGCGGCGCCGTCGATGCCGCGCGCGAGGCCCGACACCACCGACACCCCAGCTTCGGCGAGATCGTGGCCGAGCCGCTTCGCCATCGCGAGGCCAGGCGCGGTCGCGGACCGAGTGCCGATCACGGCGACCCTCACGGGACTGGAGAGCTTCGAGGCATCGCCGAGCACGAAGCACACCGAAGGCGCTTCATGGTCGACGCCGAGCTCGACCGGATAGCCGGGCTGGCCGAGCAGGTGCACCGCGATGCCCTGCTGAGTGGCGTTTGCCAACGCTTTCGCCGGATCGATCCGCGCCGACGCGCGCACCCACAGTGCTCGAACCTTCGCGGCGTCGCTTCCGCACGCAGCCGCGACACGCGGTTCGTCGCAGGCGGTGTCGCGCTGCACGACCCGCCACGCGACGCGTGGCGGCCATCGTGTGAGCAACGCCCGCAACCGGCCCGGACCCATCATCGGAAGCGACGCCAGGGCGACCGCGTACGCGGTGTCGGTCGCGGTGTCGGTCTCGGCGTCGTGGCTCATCGGAGCGCCCCGTCGTGCGCGACCGGTTCGACACGCAGCTGCAGCGCGACGGCGACGTGCCCATCGGAGATCACGTCGTCCCCGCCGTGGAGGTCGGCGAGAGTGCGGGCGACTCGGCGTACTCGGTGCAGGCCCGCGGCCTGACAAGCGGCCCGCCTCGAGCTCGCGGCGGAGGAGCGCGGCCGCATTGCGACTCAAGGGCGCGAGCTCGTCGAGCCGCGACCCGTCGATCGCGGAGTTCGCCTCGACGCCGCGGGACCTTGCGACAGCGCGCGCGTCCGCGACCCTCGCCGCGACCGTCGCCGAGCACTCCCCGACCGGCGGCCCCATGAGCTCGTCGACGCTCGGTCGCATGATCGGCACCCGCAGGTCGAAGCGATCGACGAGCGGCCCGGAGACGCGGCGGATGTAGCGGTGCCGCGACGCCTCGCTGCACGGGCACGCGCCCGGAGGACCACCCTCGCCGCACGGACAGGGGTTCATCGCGGCGACGAGCAGCACCTTTGCAGGGAACGCGACGCTCGCCTTCGCGCGACTCACCCGCACGACGCCCTCTTCGAGCGGCTGACGGAGGCCGTCGAGCACGGGCGCGATGAACTCGGCGAGCTCGTCCAAGAACAGCACGCCGTGATTCGCGAGGCTCATCTCGCCCGGGCGCATGGCCGCGCCGCCCCCGCCGACGAGCGAGACCATCGACGAGCTGTGGTGAGGAGCTCGGAACGGAGGGTGCGAGACGAGACCGCCGGGCGGCAGCGCGACACCGGCGGCAGAGTGCACGATCGTGACCTCGAGCGCGTCGCTCGAGGCGAGCGGCGGCAAGAGGCTAGCGAGCCTCGTCGCGAGCATCGTCTTGCCCGACCCGGGCGGGCCCACCATCAAGAGGTGATGCGCGCCCGCGGCGGCGACCTCGACCGCGAGGCGACCGAGCTCGTGCCCCCGCACGTCGCGGAGGTCGGGCCCGGGCGCGCAGCTCGTCGCCGTGGGCCGCACCGGAGGGTCGGGCCACGGCTCTTGCCCGCGCAGCACCCGCACGAGCTCGCCGAGCGTCGCGGCGACCCGAACCTGACCGCGGTGAGCGACACCGGCTTCGACCGCACAGTCGGGCGGCACGACGAGCCCACCGCTCGGCATCACCGCGGAGAGGGGCACCATGCCGGGCACCCGCCGAAGGCTGCCGTCGAGCCCGAGCTCGGCGAGGAACGAGAGACCCTCGACCGCGGGTGCCTCGAGCTGGCCGTCGGCCGCGAGCACTCCGACCGCGATCGCCAGATCGAGCCCCGAGCCACCTTTGCGGAGGCCCGACGGGGCCAAGTTGACTGTGATCCGCTTCAGTGGCCACCCGAGGCCGCTGGACATGACCGCACTCCGGACCCGGTCTCGCGACTCACGACAGGCGGCATCGGGTAACCCGACGATGGTGAAGCCTGGGAGCCCATTGGACACATGGACTTCGACGCTGACCGCACGGCCCTCGACTCCGAGGAGGGTGGCGGCAGGGACGGTGGCGAGCACGGTGACCTCCCTGATGTGCGACATGCGCACACCGCAACTGCACTTGCGGATGACAGGGGAAGGCAACGAGGGGGAAAGTGGGGACCATACGAGGGGGGTGGGACATTCCCCGAGCAGGAAGTTTCCCGAGGATCCACCACTCTGAGTGGGCCGATCGACCAATCTCGTCCGATGGCCCTCAAGACCTGGCCGCGCCGCGCCGACCGGCACACAGTGCAGCGCGCGGAGTCTTCTCGCGGTCTCGGTGGTCGCAGGCCCGTGACTCGCAAGCTCATCGCCCTCGTCACGGGGGCCGTGCTGGTGCTGTCTTTGACGGCCTGCATGTCGACCGAGGAGTCGAGCGTCTTCAATCGGATCAACGACGAGCGGGCCAAAGTCGGCCAGCCGGCGCTCATCCCCGACAGCGAGCTCGTCGCCAAGGCACAGGCCCACAGCCAGGAGATGGCGACCCAAGGCAACCTCTACCACACCACCCTGCGTGACGGTGTCACCGGGAACCCGCACAAGATGGGCGAGAACGTCGCCTACGCGGGGTCGATCGACCAAGCGTTCCAGGCGCTCCTCAACTCCCCGCCGCACTACGCCAACATCGTCGACGGCAGCTTCAACCGGGTGGGTGTCGGCATCGTCGTCGGCTCAGACGGTCGGGTCTGGGTCACGATGGACTTCGCGCAGCGCTGAGCCGCTGACCATTCCCCGCTCCGCGGGACGCACGCCGCGGCCTGACTACCGTCTCGCCCACATGCCCAAGTCGTCGAGCGAGCAGGTCACCGACCGCGTCCTCCGGCTGGCCGCGTACATCGCGCACGAGCGCGTGTTCACCCTCGACAAGGCGACGATCGACGTCGAAGGCTACGGCGAGGCCGCCCGGAACCCGGACGGCTCGCTCCGCTCGGACGCGAAGGGCTACGACGCCCTGCGCAGCCGGTTCCGGCGCGACCTCGAGATCCTGCGGGCCGAGTTCGGCATCGAGGCTCCTTACGACTCCGAGGCCGCGCACTACGAGCTGCGACCCCCGTTCTTCACGCCGAGCGAGCGCCGCGCGCTGATCGCCGCCGCCGGCGCCGTCGTCATCACCCTCGAGGGAGAGGCCGACGCCGACCCTGAAGTCCTGGGTTCGGCCGTCGACGACGACCGCGCCGAGGTCTTCCTCACCGTGACCCCCGACGCCCTCACGCTCTTGAAGGCGCAGCGTGCGGGCTCCCCTGTCACGTTCACCTACCGCGGCAAGGCTCGGGTGCTCGAGCCCTGGGCCGTCGGCACGTGGCGCCGGCACTGGTACGTCGTGGGGAACGAGGCCGAGGCCGGGCCGGGCCGGCGCTTCCGAATCGACCGGATCACCGACCTCGCGGTGACCGATGGTCACTTCGAGGTGCCGCCCGACTTCGACAGCGACGCCGCGTTCGACATGGATCCGAACGCGTGGGGCGACGACCCGCGCGTCACTGTGCGGATCGAGGTCGACACTGAGTTCGCAGACCGGCTGGCCGACGCGATCGGGGGTGAGGTGATCTCGCACGCGCACCCGAAGGCGATCATCGAAGCCGAGTCGGCGAACCGCGACGCGCTGATCGACCGGGTGCTCGAGCTCGGGCCTCGCGCTCGGGTCGTCGATCCGCCCGAGGTCGTTGCCGAGGTCGTGGCGTTCGTGCGCGCGATGGCGGAGCGCTGATGGCCCTTCGCTCCCACGACCGGTTCGAGATCCTGAAAGCCGTCCTCGCGATGGCCGAGGAGCAAGACGGGGTCACTCTCTCTGATGCGGCCGCCGAGCTCGGCATCGGCCGCGAGGCGTTGCTGTCGATCTTGTCGCCGATGCTCCACATCTCGTTCCGCGCGCAGACCAACGACGAGCTCATCGACACGACCTACGCGTTCGAGCTCGACGAGGACACCGATCGGCTCTCGGTCGACCAGGCCCACTGGCTTCGCGACATGCGCTCACTTCCTCCGAGCCCCGCGACTGCACAGCGGCTCGTGCTGGCCGGGCTCGTCGTGAAGGGCGCGTCGTCGCAACCCGATCCGGCGCTCGACGCCGCGCTCGACAAGCTCGAGGCGTTGAGCGGCGACCTCGTCGTCTTCATCCCGGAGCCGCCGTTCCTCGAGGTCGTCCGCGACTGCGTCGAGGAGGAGACACCGCTCCGCTTCACCTACGCGAAGTCCGCAACCGCGGTGAGCGACCGCGTCATCGAGCCGTACAAGGTGTTTCGCCAGCTCGGCTCGTGGTACGTGTCGGGCAAGGAGCTGGGAAGCGAGACCATCAAGTACTTCAGGGTCGATCGCATGCTGGATGCCGAGATGACGAAGCTCCCGCGCTTCCATCCTCCCGAAGACGTCGACGTGCCCGACCGGATGCCGATCGACCACCTTCTGCGACATGTCACCGTGCGAGTGCCGGAACGGCTCCGCAACCTCCTCGCCGACGACTACAGCATCGACGAGCTCCGGGAGCTCGACGGCGGGCGCATCGAGGTGCGGGTCGGGGTGCTCGGTGAGGAGCGGCTCGACTACCTGCTCCTTGCGACTCGGCCCCGAAGCCGAGTGGCTCGAACCCGAGCTCGACGCGCGCCGCGCCGAGGCCGCGCGCATGCTCCTCGCTGTCGTACGAGCCATGAGGCTCCGCGTCGCCGCAGCCCTCGTTGCGGCGCTCGGCTGCCTCGCTGCGTGCGCGAGCGACCAGATCGTGCCGATCGCGGCTCCCCCGTCGACGACGACGACCATCACACCGAACCCGGCAGGACGGATCGTCGTGCTCGCGGCGACGCCGATCGCGCCGACGGTCCACATCCTCGGCGAGCACTTCACCGCCGCGCATCCCGGGGTCGAGATCGCGATCACCGACGGCAGCGCCAACGGGCTCGTCAACCAGATCTCAGGAGGCCTCGCCGGCGACGTGTTCGCGAGCGTCGGCAGCCCCGCCGTCGACGACCTCGCGATCGACGGTCATCTCGCGGTGCAACCGTTCGTGTTCGCGCGCGACCCCCTCGTGCTGATCGTTCCTCCCGGCAACCCGGAGGGACTCAAAGGGATCGACGACCTCGCGAATCCCGACCGCACGATCGCGCTGTGCAGCCTCGACAGCGCGTGCGGCCAAGCGACCGACGCCGCGTTCATGAAGAGCGGGATCACCGCGAGCCCCGACGTCGTGGCGACCGACGGAGCCGCGGTGGTGCAGGCAGTCACGACCGGACGCGCGTCCGCCGGCCTCGCTTACCGCACCGACGTCACCGCGTCGGTCGGCTTCCTCGACCTCGGCGTCGACCTCGAGGCCGATGTGCCCGCGATCGCAGTGAAGCTCGCGGCGACGACGAACCCGGCCGCCGCCGATGCCTTCATCGCGTACCTGTTCTCGCCGGAGGCGAAGCAGGTGCTCGCGACGATCGGACTGGTGCCACCGGCCGCCTCACCGGCCGCCGTCACCAGTTGAAGGCGATCTGCAGCTGACCCTCGACGGCGTCGGCACGCAGCACAGTCGCGCCGCGGACGATGTCGTCGGCCTCGATCTCGATCTCGACCACGTCGCCGACGTCGAGGCGGGTCGAGACGGACACGAAGCAGCGGGCGCCGTGCAGGCTGCGGTCGACCATGCGGGCAGGCACCGACCGTCCGCCGAACCTGATCACGACCTCGCGATCGACGGGGATGCGGGCGTGGCGCCGCCGTTGCACCTCGACCGGCGTCTCGAGCGCCTCGAGGCGCCACCCTGGCGTCGGACGGACCTCGATGCCGACGAGCCGCGTGCGACACATCCGAGCGCCGTACTTGGCGCCCCACGACAGGTGGATCGTGTCGCCCGGGGCGGGCTGAGACACCGCCAGCTTGCGGGGCGCGGCGACGAGCAACGTCGGTCCGTCGCCCTCGTGCACGCGCGAGGGGTACTCCCTCGGATCGTCCCGCACGAGCACCCGGATCGTCGTGCCCGAGGCGGGCCACTCAGTGCTCTCGAGCCCGGGCATCTCACTACCTTGCCGCGTGACGACGGTCCGAGACAATGATGCTCCCCATGCCGACACCGATCCACCTCCGCGCGCAGCCGGGTGACTATGCACCCGCCGTGCTCGTTCCGGGCGACCCCCGACGCGCCGAACACATCGCCAAGACCTTCTTCGACTCGCCGCGACTCGTGAACGAAGAGCGCGGCATGCTCGGGTTCACGGGGACGTTCGAGGGCCAGCCGATCTCCGTGCAGGCGAGCGGCATGGGCTGCCCGAGCGCTGCGATCGTCTACGAGGAGCTGATCATGCTCGGGGCCGAACGCCTGATCCGAGTCGGCACGACCGGCGCGCTTCAGCCGGACATGCAGATGGCCGACCTCGTGATCGCCCTGTCGGCGACGCCGCAGGATCACACCGCGACCTCGTACGTCGGAGGCGAGCCGCACGCACCGACCGCCGACTGGCGGCTCGTCGAGAAGGCTGTGGCGGAGGCCAGAGGAGGCAACGACCTCCGCTTCCACGTCGGGCCGATCGTGTCGAGCGACGTCTTCTACGACCGCGACACCACTCGTCACGCGAGGTGGGCCGAGCGCGGCAACCTCGCGGTCGAGATGGAAGCTGCCGTGCTCTACACGATCGCCGCGCTCCGGAAGGTGTCCGCGCTTACCGTGCTCACCGTGAGCGACTACTTGTACACGGGGCAGTTCGAGCGAATCGGGGACGACGAGCTGAGGGCGGGCGTCGACCGCATGACCGCCGTCGCCGCACGTGTGGCGGTGTCGTCGTGAACCGCGAGGTCAAGCCCGCGTCCATCGCGCCGCCCGCGGCCGCGTACGCCCACGCCGTCGTGTCCGAAGCCACGACGAAGATGCTGCACACCGCGGGCGTGGTGCCGATCGCGCCCGACGGCAAGGTGCCCGAAGGCCTGGCCGACCAGGCACGCGTCGTGTGGACCAACATCCGAGCGATCCTCGACGAGGCCGGCTTCGCGATCACCGACATCGTGTCGATGACCACCTACGTCGTCGCCGGGGCGAACATGAACCTCGTGATGGGCGCACGAGACGAGGTGCTCGGCGGTCACCGCGCCGCGTCGACGCTCGTGTTCGTGCCGGCCCTGGCCCGTCCGCAATGGCTGATGGAGGTCGCGGTCGTCGCGGCTCGGTGAACGCGCTCCGCCGCGAACGCGCTACACCATCCTCCATGACACAGCCTCTCGAGCTCTTCGACCTCTCGGGCAAGGTCGCCCTCGTCACCGGCGGCAGCCGGGGCCTCGGACGATCGATGGTCCTCGCGTTCGCCGCGTGCGGCGCCGACGTCGTGATCGCGAGCCGCAAGATCGAGTCGTGCGAGGAGCTCGCGGCCGAGGTCGAGAAGACGACCGGTCGCGCCGCCCTTCCGTTCGCGTGCCATGTCGGCGAGTGGGGCCAGCTCGACGCGCTCGCCGACGCGGCGTACGACCGCTTCGGCAAGGTCGACGTGCTCGTCAACAACGCGGGCATGTCGCCGCTCTACGACGCGGTGGTCAACGTCACCGAGCCGCTCTACGACAAGGTGCTCGACGTCAACCTGAAGGGGCCGTTCCGGCTCACCGCGCTCATCGGCACCCGCATGGCGAAAGGTGACGGCGGCTCGATCATCAGCGTGTCGAGCGTGGCCGCGATCAGGCCGACGCCTGACGTGATCCCCTACTCCGCAGCGAAGGCCGGCCTCGAAGCGATGACGATCGGGTTCGCGAAGGCGTTCGGCCCGAAGGTGAGGGTCAACTGCATCGAGGCGGGTCCGTTCCTCACCGACATCTCGAAGGCGTGGGACCTCGAAGCCTTCAACGCTCGCGCCAAGATCACGATGCCGCTGCAGCGGGGCGGCGAGCCCGACGAGGTCGTCGGCGCGGCGCTGTACTTTGCGAGCAACGCATCCAGCTTCACGACAGGCGCCATCTTGCGCGTCGACGGAGGCTCCGCATGACCATCTCGACTCGCGCGCTCGGCACACAGGGCTTGCAGGTCTCCGAGCTCGGCCTCGGCTGCATGGGGATGAGCTTCGCCTACGGCGCAGGCGACCGCGACGAGTCGATCGCGACGATCCATCGCGCGCTCGACCTCGGCGTCACGTTCCTCGACACGGCCGACGTGTACGGCCCGCACACCAACGAGGAGCTCGTCGGTGAGGCGATCAGGGGCCGCCGCGACGAGGTCGTGCTCGCGACGAAGTTCGGCATCGGCCGCGACACGCACGACCCCAGCAAGCGCACGATCAACGGAAGCCCGGACTACGTGCGCAGCGCGTGCGAGGCATCACTCCGCCGCCTCGGCGTCGACCACATCGACCTCTACTACCAGCACCGCGTCGACCGGACGGTGCCGATCGAAGACACCGTCGGGGCGATGGCCGAGCTGGTCGCCGCCGGGAAGGTGCGATTCCTCGGCCTCTCCGAGCCCGGTCCTGACACCGTTCGGCGCGCGCACGCCACGCATCCGATCAGCGCACTGCAGAACGAGTGGTCGCTGTGGGAGCGCAGCCTCGAGAGCGGTGCGCTGCCCGTGGCGCGCGAGCTCGGCATCGGCATCGTGCCGTACAGCCCGCTCGGCCGAGGATTCCTCACCGGCCAGCTCAAGTCGCCCGACGACTTCGACAAGGACGACTTCCGGCGCGGCCTCCCGCGCTTCCAGGGCGAGAGCTTCGACAAGAACCTCGAGCTCGTCGAGAAGGTCAAGGACCTCGCCATGGCGCGCGGCGTGACTGCAGGGCAGCTCGCGCTCGCATGGGTGCTCGCCCAGGGCGACGATGTCGCGCCGATCCCCGGCACCAAGCGACGCGTCTACCTCGAAGAGAACGCCGGCTCGGCCGACGTCGAGCTCAGTGCCGACGACCTGGCCGCTCTCGAAGCGATCATGCCGCCGGGCGCCGTGGCGGGTGATCGGTATCAGGACATGACCTTCATCGGCGGCGAGACGCCTCAGCGCGGTCAGGGGGAACGATGATCAAGCGAGTCGGCAAGAACCTCTCGGTGCTGACGGCCGAGGTGCCGTCCGGGAGCGTGCAGCTCGAGCGCGACGGCTACACCGTGCTGCGCGACGTGCTCACCCGCGACGAGATCGACGCGATCGCCGCCGAGATCGACGACGCGTTCGATCGGTATCCCGCGGAGCGCGGCCGCGAAGACAAGGACGAGTTTCGCTACGAGATGCTCAACCGCGGGGCCGCGTCACAGGCGGCAGTCGGGCACGATCGCATCCTCGAGGTCATCGAGCCACTGCTCGGCAACGACTGCCACGTGATCGCGAACACGGCGTGGCGCAATCCCGCTGACTTCGGCGGCGGACCGTGGCACTGCGACGCCGGTCCTCATGTGCCGCGACCGGAGGGCGTCGAGTGGGACGACCGCATCCCCTACCCGGTCTTCGCGATCGGCGCGCACCTGCTGCTGAAGGACTGCCCTGTGTCGTGCGGCCCGACCGCGGTGATCCCCGGGTCACATCGCAGCGGTCGCCTCGCGCCGTTCGACCGGCTCACCGATCCCGACCTCACGTATGACGGCCGTGCGCCCGTGCTGCTCGAGGCCAACGCTGGGCGACGTCGCGCTGTTCGTGTCGGACGTGTGGCATCGCGGCACGCCGGCGAGCGGCGGCGACGGTCGGCTGTTCCTGCAGTGTCACTACGGCCGGCGCGACATCGCGCAGCGCATCCGCACGACCGCCGAGGTGAACCATCTCTCCCCCGAGGCGATCGAGCGAGCGCAGACGCAACGCCAGCGCGACCTCGTCGGCCTGCACCACCCCTACTTCTACGACGGGTAGCAGGGGTTCGGTGACCTGGAGCGCTGCGCTGATCTTGGCTCTGACCTGGTCATATCGTCCTCACCAGTTCTCATCGGTTCGCACCGTTTCTCAACCTGCTGAGGAGTGGCTGAGGAGCGACCTCGCGACCCGGTGGACCCCACCCACTGAGCCGGCAACGCTGGCGGCAGGCAGTAACCGTGGGCTCGCTGACATCGAAGCGTACGGCGCGTATTCCGATGCGGTCGCCGGTGACGAGCAGTGGCGACCTTCTGGGCCGGGCCTCGGCCGACCCGAGCGGCAAGCTCATCCGCAGCGGCCTGTACGTGAACATCAGCGGCTGACCCCGACCTTGGCCTGATGGTTCCGCCCGTCTTGGGTGCTCGCTTCGATCCCCGCGAGCGACATCAACTCGAAGCGCATCGGCCTCACGGCCTCGCGAGCTTCGCCTCGTGCGCGTCGAACCACGCGACGGTGTCATGGATGGTCTCGTGGATCGGGCGGCTCACTATCCGAGCTCAATCGAGGCTTTCCAGTGGCTGACCGTCGGCGAGTACCGGAGCGCGTGCAGGGCGTCTGGGGTGAAGAGCGGAATCTGACGGCTCGGTTCACCGGGATCTTCCTGCTTCGGAGCATCTTGATCGTCAACCCCATGCGTGAGGGGCCGTAGTCGAACGGGCCGATCACGCCGGTCGGGTTCACGATCACCGCGTCGAGGCCCCTTGCGACCACGTCGCGTACGGCCGTCTCTCCCGCTGCTTGGACCTGTCGTAGGCGGGGCAGTGGTCCGCGACCGATCGCGGCCCCCGTTCGTCGAGCGAAGGGCCACAGCGCTCGAGATCGAACGTGTGCACCGAGCTGCAATGGACGAAGCGTCGTACGCCCTGCTCCAGGGCTGCCGTGGCCGCGTTGGCGGGTCCCTCGACGTTGACACGGCGCACAATGCCAGTCGGGTCGCCCGAGATCGAGATCACCGCGGCCAAATGGAACACCACGTCGGTGCCGGCAAACGCTGCGCGCAGGCTGTCCGGCTCGAGCACGTCGACGGCGACGAACTCGACATCGAGCCCTTCCAGCGCGGGGCCTCGTTCGCGATCAGCGGCCCGGACGCTGATGCCCCTTGCCAACAGCTCGCGGACCAGGTTGCCTCCCACGAAGCCGCTGGCTCCGGTGACCGTGGCGAGCATTGCTCGGGCCACTACGTACCCCGCGGCGCCGACAGGTCGGCGCTTCCCAAGCCGGCGGAGCTCTCTCGCGCTCCGCGACCGCGGTCCTCGCCGAGCGAGAGGAAGCTCTCGTCCTCCTGCGCGGTGTGCAGCCTGAGCACTGCATACAGCCCGTACAGCGCGCGGCGCAGCTCGACGACATCCTCGGCGTCAGGCCCCTCGGGTCCGAGGTCGTCTTGGAGCTGGCCGAGCCGTCGGATCTGATGGCTGATCTCCACGTGGCCGCGGCTCATGGGGCCCAGTGCGTCGTTCCCGAGCATGCGGGTGAGCGCCGTGTAGAGCTCGGCCTCCTCGGCCCGCTCGTGCGGCTCGACTTCCTCGACGAGCAGCCGGACCACGTCGCGAAGCCGAGCTCGTGCTTCTGACGGCGGGACTTGACCCAGGCAATCGGCGACGACACGAAGCTGCTCCACGTCTGCCCGGATGACCGCGTGCTCGTTTCTGGAATCGACGAGCCAACGCGTTGTCCGTGTCGCTCAGGGTCAACGACGTCGACGGGGAGCGGGCTGCACGGAGCGCGTTCAGGATCACGACGACGTCGATCGCCTCTTGGACGAGAGCCCCCCACACCGCGGGCAGCAGGCCGAACGCGGCGGCGATCATCCCCGCGATCGACATCGCCATCCCTGCCACCACGCTCTGGACCGCGATGCGCCGCGTTCGCCGCGCGAGCACGTGCGCCTCGCCGAGCCGATCGAGGCGATCGACGGTGAGCACGATGTCTGCGGCTTCGGAGGACGCAGTAGCCCCCCGGGCGCCCATGGCGATCCCCACGTCGGCGAGCGCCAACGCGGGCGCGTCGTTGATGCCGTCACCCACCATCATCGTCGGCGCCAACTCCCTCTCGGCGCGGACGACCTCGAGCTTGTCCGCAGGAGAGCGTTCCGCGAGCGTTTCGTCGACGCCGATGACCGCCCCGATCGTCTCGGCGACCTCCGCGCGGTCTCCCGTCACCATCACGATCCGCCGGATGCCACTGCTTCGCAGCGACCGCACGGTTCGGCTCGCATCGGCGCGAATCGGATCGTCGAAGATCAGGACCCCCGCGGGCTCGCCGTCCACCGCAACGAAGACAGTGAGGGATCCGTCGAGTCGAGACCGGCGGCGAGCCGCCTTCGCCCATGCGGGCGCTCCGACGATCCCGACCCAGTCGGCCTTTCCCGACGCGACGCGGTGACCGTCGACCACACCCCGGATTCCCTGCCCGGCCACCTCTTCCACGTCCTCGGGCAACGAGAGCGCGCGCACCGACGGGCGAGGGCGGCGGTGACCACTGCGCAGGCGAGGACGTGGGGCGAGACCTGGTCCAACGAAGCCGCGAGCGCGAGCACCTCGTCCGCCGTAAGCGCCCCGCTCACCACGATCTCGTCGAGTGCGGGATGACCACTCGTAAGCGTCCCTGTCTTGTCGATGAGCAGCGTCGTGCAGCGAGCAAGCCTCTCGAGCACCGTGCCGCTCTTCACAACGACACCCCTGCGCGCCGCACGCGACAAGCCGGACACGAACGCGATCGGCGGGGCGAGGATCAGCGGACACGGCGTCGCGACCACGAGGACAGCAACTGCCCGCCCGAGGCCGGCGGCTGCCCACACCACTGCTGCCAACCCGAGCGTGATCGCGAGGAACCATGCTGCGTACTCGTCCGCGAGACGAACGAATGGCGCACGCGAGGCCCCGGCTTCCGCCACCAGCCGTACGATCCCCTCGTAGGTGCTTTGCGCGGCCGAGGTGGTAGCGCGCAGATCCAGAGGGGGCCCGGCGTTGGCCACGCCGCTCCGCACCGCGTCCCCCGGGTGCCGTTCGACCGGAATGGCCTCACCGGTGAGCGTCGACTCGTCGAGCACTGCTTCGGTCACGAGCAGGCCATCGACTGGCACGAGCTCGCCGGGTCCCACCATCAGCAGCTCGCCGGGCTCGACCTCGTCGACCGGCACTGTCACCAATGACGAGTCGTCATAGCGGTGAGCGACCCTCGGCGCCTGTTCGAGGAGCGCGTGGAGGTCTCGTCGCGCGGCTCCTCTGCCCAAGTCTCGAGTGCCGCGCCCGCTCGCCACCATGACCGCGATGACGGCGGCCGCAAGGAACTCTCCGACGACCAGCGCTCCAGTCACCGCAAGCACTGCGATGGCGTCGACGCCGAGTCGCCTGTGCCGGAGAGTGTCGATCATTGCCAGGAGCGCATAGAAGGCGCCTGCAACCCCCGTCACCGCCCAGACCACGTCGGACCCAGTCGTCGCGCCGGCGAACCACAGCACCGAGCCAAGCGCGAGGCCAGCCGCGGTCCCTCCGAGCATCGTCATGGCGGCGCGCTCGACGGGAGCGCGTCGCCCCGCGTCAAGACGTCGTTCCACTGCGCTGATCGTGCGCCCATCGCACCCTGACGGGGCAGGGACCGATGCCACTGGTATGCGGGACCTTCAGCCCACGCCGTGACTGGGTTGCCCCCATGCCGATCGGGCGCGTGGCATGTCGGACTGCCCGCGTGGAGAGCTCGACCGTCGTCGTAACCACCCCGACGTCGGCCGCGACCACATCGTTGCCCGGTCAGACGACCACGACGGTCGCGCCCGGTCAGACCACGACGACCGTCGCGGGGCAGACCACGACTCTGCCCGGTCAGACCACGACAGCGGCGGCGGCGACCACTGTCCCCGGGCAGGCCACAACGACGGTCGCTGCAACCACGTCAGTGCCGCCGCCAGAAGACCTCGGCTTCGAGGTCGAGCCGGTCCCCGTTCCCCCGGAGGGCATCCTCCCCGCGACGGGGTCCGAGCGCGGCGCCACCCTCGACCCGATGCGATCGGCGCGCGTGCACGGGCGCTTTCTCGATGAGTCGTCCGACCCATGCACCGGCTCGTCCAAACACCGATCGTCCCTTGGGCGAGCGAGGCCGGTGTGGATCCTGGCGGGGATCCCCGGCCTCGCTCGATACCCTCGCCGCAAGTTCGGTCAGCGAGGTGGCGTCCCCCACGGCGGCGACTCGCAAGGGGGTTGCCGCCAGCGAAGTTGATCCCAACGGAGTCCGCCGTTGGGAACGTGACCTGCGGCCCGCGGGCGATGGTGAGGGCGGTCGCCAACGGGCACCACCACCCGATACTCGACGGACCGCCCGGAAATCTCAGCAGCAAATCCGGTAGCAGCCGGTAGGTGGTCAGGGAGTGGGTACGTCGGTGATGTCGATGCCGTCGCCTCGACTCGCGGTCAGCGCCAATCCGACAGCTCAGGAGCGTCGAGGAACCATTGGTGCTGTTCGAAGGGGCTCGCCTTGGGGTGGGTGCCAAGCGCTTCGGCGTAGGCGTCGATGCCGATGGTGCGGCCGCCTTCGCAGGTCCAGTCAGCCTTCTTGCAGTCCCACCCCGGCTGGGCCTGTGCTTCCAGTGCTCCGGTCCAGTACAGCGTCACGCCGACCGAAGGGTCAGGTGAACAACCCTCGACGCCAGCGTCGACCACCGGGTCGTCGAGGACGACGCGGACAAGCCGGCCGCCGAAGGTCTCCCCGCGGCAATAGATCTTGGCTGCGAACGACGCCCCATTCGAGAACCCATTGATGATCACCTGGCCGCACCCCACGATGGCGTCCTCGACCACCTTCACGGCGGCCGTGTACTCGCCGTCGGGGAAGTAGAGCCACTGACGTCCGCCCCAACCCTCGGCGTTTCCGTCCGGGGAGATGATGCTCACGCCGTCCACGACGACGGTTTCCGCGCCTTCACCCCCTTTGCCGTGCAACCGCAGGAGACAACGGTCCGTCGTTGCGCCGCTCGGGGCCGCGTCGGCCGGCGGGCGATCGGTGCTCACAAGCGTCTCCTAGCAGAAGGGTCGGACCCCGCCGTGCAGCCGACTGCGATGGCCGACAACGCCACCCCACACATCGCGACGCGCCCCAGGTCCAGAACCGGCGACCGCCACATGCGGCAAATGATCGAGGGACCAGCCCCTCACCGCAACCGTCGCGCGGCGCTCGGCCTTTACTGGGCCGACGTCAACTTCGAGCATGACCGGCTGTCGTCATCTTGATCTGAACTCAAGCGGCCCTCATCGCGGCGGCAACCTCGGCCCGACGCATCCTTCGCGCTTGCACGACGCCTTCTCGAGGACAGTCGACGCGACGACGTCGCCGCGCATGCTGAGGAGTTGCTCAGACGGTGACGACGATCGTGTCGTACTACTGCAACTGTCGACGACCACACAGCGCTCTGGGCCACAGGGCACCCGCCAGCCTCATCAGCTGGACGACTTCGTTGGGATCAACAGCTCGCGCCCGACTGGTCAACGGGTCGCTCACCAAGTCAGTATGCGCTGCATCTCGACAAGCGAGGCAGCGATGGACGTCTTCGAGATCGGTCCCCATAGCGTGCGCTTGGACGCACACGGCGACGTCCTGACCGCGACTCCGTACAGTCTGTTCCTCGCGGAGAACATCCCCGAGATGCCCGGCAAGACGGCTGTCGACGTTGGAACCGGCTCTGGAGTGCTCGGCATCGTCGCGAGGCTTCAAGGCGCGGCGCTCGTGTATGTGCTCGACATCAACCCGATCGCCATCGAGATCGCGCTCGCGAACGCGGCGCGCAACGATGTCGCTGACGGCTTCACGCCGTTGCCCACAGGGTCGACGATGCTGCCGCTTCCTGAAGGGTCAACGATCGACTACATCATCTGCAACCCTGCGCAACTTCCTATGCGCCAGTCGGACAACCCGAACGACCCGTTCTTCGCGGGACACGACGGCCGAGAGATGATCGAAGGTGTCGTCCGAGAAGCACCGACATGGCTCGCGCCGGATGGCCGCTTACTGATGACGCACAACTCGCTCTGCGACCTCTCCGCGACGACATGCCTCATGGATGAACTCGGGATGGACTCGCGGGTAGTGGCTGAGCGCTCGATCGAGTTCCGGCCGTTCATCGATCGTGCATGGATCGATGAGTTGGGCGGGACGGCGCGAGGGCTCTACAAACTCGTCGACGGCCGACCACACGAAACGCTGTACGTCCTGGAGGCAATACGACGACTGTGAACGACACGACGGGATCAAGGGCGATAGGGCGATCGACCCCTTCCGGTTAGGAGCCAGCGGCGTAGGTACGGGCTTCCGCAGCGAGCTCACCGCGGTTGGCGACACCGACCTTTGCGTAGATATGCGACAAGTGCGTCTTGACGGTGTCGCGACTCATCAGGAGCTGTTCGGCGATCTGCGGGTTGGTGAGCCCGCGGCAGATCTCGTCGACGACGGCGCGCTCGGTGGCGGTGAGGCTCGCTCAGCCGATGGCGGGCCTGTTCGCGTGTGCCGTGACTGCGCGATCAAGGCGGTGCAGTCGCACCTCGGCCACGGCTCCGCGGCGCTCACGCTCGACGTGTACGGGCACCTGATGCCGAGCGACGATGACCGCTCAAGAGTCGCTATCGTGGCGGCGTTCTCCGCTGCTGAGGAGTCACTGAGGAGTGACGGCGCTCCCGCGGCGCGCTGACCTGCAGTGATCGGTCAGGGGTGCCCGTACTTCTGCGACGGGTAGAGGGGTTCACTGACCTGGGCGGACCGGGTGATCGCTACTCTGAATGTCAAGCTTGACAAGGCCGACCCCACCGATCTCTACGAACAAGTAGCCGCCGAGATTCGACGTGCCATCGCCGAAGGCGAAGCCAAACCCTGCGAGCGGCTGCCGCCCGCCAAGGATCTCGTCGCCGGTGCTTCGACGTCAACACCACCGTCGTGCGTGCGTTGCGTCTCCTGCGCGATGAAGGCTTGTTGGAGTTCCGACGTGGCCGAGGAATCTCGGTCGCGGGCACGCCCGAGCGCAGTGCAGTGCTCAGCAAGGCCCGCGAGCTCGTCGAACTCGCACGGCACCACGGCTACAGCGTCGAAGAGCTGGCCACCTCATCGAGGGCGTCACCTGACCCAGCCGCGCAACCCGTCTAGCAGGAGGACGAAGTCAGCGCGGCGTCATCCTCGAGCCGATGCACTCCCGCCTTCGTCCACGGCGCCTTCGAGAGAACGGTCGACGCGACGTCAGCAGCGCCCCGTCAGGTGACCTGATGGACAGCGGCCTCATGTACGAGCAAGGTGGTGCGTTTGGTGACTGGTGCACATGCACCGTGGGGAGGAGCCATGAGCAGCAACATCCGGAGAGCGGCGGTCCTGGCCGTTCTGATTCTTGGTCTGGTCGGGGTCGGCGCGACTCCCGCGAGGGCGGGCACTACCCAGTTCTCGGGCACTGCAGCCTTTGACACTGGAGGCGTTTGCACCGGAGTTGGAGTCCCTTCCAACTTCTTTGACTACCCGCCGATCGTGATGTCCGGCGGCCTTCAGGGCTGCTGGTACACCGATGTGCTGACCGCCAAGGACAACGGCGTGCCGAGCGGTGTCTACCTCGAGACCGGTCACGAGATGTTCGTCGGCACGTTCGACGGGAAGACGGGCAGCTTCACGACGACGTACAAGTTCGAGTCGAAATGGGACCCGGACGTGTCCTCGCTAGTTGAGGTCAAGGGCCGCTGCCAGCACCCGATCGTGGCAGGCGTGGGCGGACTCGCGGGGATCACTGGTCGTGTGGACTTCCGAGACGTCGTCGCGAACGGGACCTACGTCTACCGAGGCCACATCAACGTGTGAGACCACCGGGGGCGGCAACCTAACTTGAAGGCCCCGCCTGCATTGTCCGTGGGCGGGGCGTTGCTGTCAGCGCGGCGGAATCTCTCGCCTCCACGAGACGCTCGATGTCCTGTCGATGACGAACGAGCACATCGGCAGGGTCGACGGTCTCGTTGGTCGCCGCGCCCGGCGACCCTCGACCGACTGAAGCCGCCGACGAACTGCGCGTTCAGCGACGATCCGGCGTGCCCCTCAGGTGCTGAGCACCGCTCCGACGTCTCTGCTGATCTTCGGTCTGACCTGGTCCTATCGTCCTCGTTGGTACTCGGGTCAGCCACGAGCTCTGCCAATCCATCCCGGACCGGCACCGATCGGCGTGCGCTCAGACCGCCGAGGCCCTTTGCGCGACCGTCCGTGGCGTGCGACCACTGGCGGGCCGAGAACGACTCCCCTCTGGTTGAACGGCGTGGTAGCGGGGCACGTAATTTCCTCGTTCGGCAATCAGGAAGGAGCCCAGAGATGAGACTTCGACTGTTGGTCACGGTCGCGCTGGTCGCGCTAGGAGTGCCGAGTCTTGCTGGAGCTGCCAGTGCAACGCGTGCCAGCGACGCGTCGCAGGGCGGACGACCGCTTCACGCGACGTTGCTACCCGAGAATCAAGTGCCACCGGCGCAATCCCCTGGCTCCGGTACCGCACTCGTGACCCTGAACCAGGGCCAAGGCGAGGTCTGCTGGGACATCAGCGTCGAAGATCTCACGACTCCGGTCATCCTTGCGCACATCCACCATGGCGATGCCGGCACGAACGGGCCGGTCGTCGTCGACTTCATGGAACCCGTGAACGGTCTGAGCGGCTGCACGCACGCCGACCCAGCCTTGATCAGCAGATCCGCCAAGACCCCGGCGACTACTACGTCAACGTCCACACCACGATGTTCCCGGTCGGTGAGGTACGCGGACAGCTCGGGTAGTTCCGGTCGTGGGCGATCCGCGCCCTCAGTCGGGACAGCGAATGGCCCGAACCGCAGCACGGGCCTTCCCTTCTCCCCCATCGAACGCGTCGACCCACCCACACGTCAACCCAGAGCTGGCCACGCTCAACAGCTGGCTGGACTACGAGCGCGCGACGCTCCTCCTGAAGATCGAAGGGCTCACCGACGAGCAGGCCGGGCAACGGCCGCTGCCCTCGGAGACGACGCTGCACGGCATCCTGCGCCACCTGACCACGATCGAGCAGTGGTGGTTCGTGGAGTGCGTGGCGGGTTCGAAGGAGCCGTATCCGTACTACGACGGCGAGGAGATCGATTGGGATTGGGATCTGAGCCGCAGCGAGGGACTGCAAGCTGATGTCGATCGCTATCTCGCCCTGTGCGAGCGCATCCGAAGGATCACGGCTGACGTCGACCCGAACGCGACGATCACCACCAAGCGAGGTCGGGTGATGGACATCCGCGGGATCATGATCGGCATGATCCACGAGTACGCCCGGCACAACGGCCACGCCGACGTCGTGCGCGAGCTGATCGACGGCGTCACCGGCGAATGACCGTGCCGACCGCGCTTTCCGACGACAGGCACGGCGACGTTTCGTGACATCGGCGCCGTGTGCCACGCCGGGCGGACCCCGAGCCACTCTGCGAGCGTGACCTCGAGACGCTCCGCGGGGCCGTCGCCCGATGCCCGTCCGCGACAGTCACGTCGTGGGCCCGGTATGAGCTACGCCTGACCCGAGCTCTCCGCTACGACGCCTGCACGGCCCGACCGTCCGCGGTCGGCGGTGGTTGCTTCGCGAGGAAGCGGAAATGCGCCGCACGCGGCATCCCAGCCGTACACCACCGCGGTGCCCGGCGATGAGGTCGTGGAGGGCGCGGCGGTCTCGGCGGAGCAGGATCAGCCAGATGCCGGCGAAGAAGACCAGGAAGCTGAGCGGCGTGACGAGCACGCGGACGACCGCCTGCCCGCCGGTCAGATCGCTGCCATCCCGGTTCACCGCCCGCAGACCGACGATCGACATGCCGAGGGTGCGGCCGCCCGCGGCGAGCGAGTACGCGCAGTAGAAGAACGCCCACGCCGCCAACAAGATGCCGGACAGCCACGGCGCGTCGCGCAGCTTCACGTCCGCTCCGAAGACCGCAGACATGAGGTAGTCGAACACCTGGCCGGCAACCGCGAAGAGCCCGAGCACCACGAGGGCATCGATCGCGAAGCCCGAGAGACGGGTGACGATGCCGGCGTAGGTGCCTTGCAGCGCGACATCGCGCCCGGGATCGGCGACGCTCATGCCGGGCGCCTGCTCGTGTCGCTGCACCAGCAGTGGCGGACCGAGCGCTTCGCCGACCGGTCGGCGGAACACGCGGTCGACAAGGCGGTGCACGAACGAGTCGAGCCCCACCCCGGCACTGCGGACCGCGTCGACCGCCTCACTGGCCACGCCCGAGCTCGCGCTCGCGATGATCGGCCCGAGGTCGGTTCGCTCCATGAGCCGGTTCACGTCGACTCGCTCGAGCAGCGCGTCGATGTCGAGCCTGGCGACGATCTGATCGATGTCGAGCTTGGCGACGATCTGATCGATGTCCACGTTGGCGATCACGGGGTTGAGGTCGAGCTGCATGACCACCCCATTGACGATCGCCGCGAGCACAACCGGATCGATCCTGATCAGCACACGAATGATGTCGACCCGGTCGACGAGCTGATCGATGTCGACCCTCGCCAACACCGAGTTGAGGTCGACTCTGTCGATCACCGCCTGGATGTCGACGCGGTCGACCACCTCCCCGACGTCGATCGCGTTGACCACGGTCGGCGCCACCTCGTTCACGACGGACTGGAGGACCGCGGCGGCGTCGTCCTTCAGCGTGTCGAAGAGCGCGGCGCGGCGCGTCCGCCTCACCGACAGCTGGGAGTTGGGATCAATCGCCATCGAGCCTCGGCGTGGAGCGATCGATCAGGTGGACGTCCGGTTGGGCCGCCGTCGCTCTGGCGTGACGTCCGGTTCGGGTGCGTAGGCACGGAACGCCTGGGCCAGGCACTCGACGAGCAGGTCGGAGTCCGGGATCGCGTGAGGGTCGACGGCGATCCCGATGTCGAGACGGTCGCCGTTGGCAAAGGCACTGATGTTCGCGAGGCAGCCGAGCCTCGGCCCGAACGGGAAGCACTCCTCGATGAGCGCGCCTCCGACGTGGCGGTCCGTGCGGAAGCCCGGCACCGCGGTCGCCACGAAGTCGACGGAGTTCGCCTGCGCGTGGAGCGCGGGCGTCAGCACGCGCGTGGGAAGCCGTCCCACGACCGACGCGACGCCGCTCGCGACGCGCATCACGGGCTCACGGCGCGCCTTCGCGATCCGCTCCGCGACGATGCCGAAGTGGGGGCCGGGATGCTCCGCGGAGGTCGGCACCTCGACGCGAGTGGGAGCCACCCAGTTGCCACCGTAGGAACCAGTGTTGCGGTGCTGCGTGGTGGGCAACGCGAGGCGTAGCTCGTAGCAGGGCGCGCCGACCTTCTCGTGATACAGGCCGAGGCCGGCACTCGCCGCCGCGATCAGCAGGTCGTTGCGACTGCCGCCGAGTGCGCGTGCCGCCTCGCGTGCGTCGGGAATGGTCAGCACCTCGAAGCGGCTCGTCATCGCGCCGGACGGCGGGATCGGAGACAAGCGTCCGCCGGTCACCACGACCTGATGCGACACCGAGCTCGCCATGTCGAGGCCCCACTGCACGCTTCGCACGAGGACGTCGAGCGGGTTGATCGTCTTCGCGAACGACACGCCCGCGGCCACGCCCTGCGCGACCGGCGCCGCCGCGCTCGTGAGGTCGATGTTGATGCTGACCGTGCCGGGCCTGCGCTTCCGCTGGCCTTCGGTCTCCGGCACGTCGGGCACCGACGCCGCGGCCTCTGCCACGACCTCGTCGACCGCGACCTCCGCAGGTGGCGGCGGAGGCATCGACTCGTCGACCACGAGCCCGAGCATCGAGAGGCCGCCTTGGCCGTCGGTGAGCACGTGATGGGCCCGCATGTACAGGGCCGCCTTTCCGCCCTCGAGGCCCTCGATCAGCGTGACGTCCCACGGGCCGCGATCGGGATCGAACGGCGCGGGCTCGAGCAGCCCGACGAGCTCGAGCAGCTGCCGCCGATCACCGGGCGAGCCGACCGCCATCGTGCGGAGGTGGCGCGCCGCGCTGAAGTCGGCCACCTCGACCCAGCCGGGCCGGGTGCGAGTGCCGGTTGGATCATCGAGGCGCCAACGCAAGCGAGGCGCTTGCTGCGCGGCGGCGTCGAGCCGGGCGATCACCGCCTCGCGTTCGGGCAGGTGGTCGAGGATCATCAGCGTGCCGACGGCCATGCGGAGGGTGGCGTCATGGCCGGTCCGCCACATGATCGCCTCGATGGAGCTCAAACGCTCAGTCACCGGCAAACGGTACAACCCCTGGGTCGACTCCGTTTCCCAGCCACCCGTAGGGGTCAACGGCGAGCAGAGATCAGGATGGCCATGCCGGGGATGTCGAGAGCACCCTCCGCGTTCTTGAAGGGCTCGGCGGCTTCGCGGGCCCGGGTACGGAGCGCTGTCCGCTGGACTCGGCGTCGACTCCGCCGAGGATCAGCGCGAGCGGACCTGCGAGCGACGTCGTCATCCGCCACCATCCGTCGAACGAAGGCGCGTGCAGCGGAACCGGCACCTCCTCGACGACACATCGCTGAACCCCGCCGTGACGAACAGCTGCCTGGCGGCGGGTTGCGTCGCCGAGCGAGAACGGGCCCGGCGATGCCGGGCGGGGGCACCGGCTGGCCGAGCTGCTCGCTCAACAGCGTCGAGCACGAGGCCCAGCCACGGGTTGCGCTCACGCTCGGCCCAGACGGCGACCGCTCACCCGCCCGCAGGGCCTGCAGCACGCGCGCGATCTCGTGTGAGGCGCGTTGCGGGTCGAGGGCGAACTGCAAGCCGTCACGGCAGTAGACGACGTCGAACGCCGCGTCGGGCTCGGCGATGTCTTCGATGTCGAGGCGACGACCGTGCACGTTGTAGAGGCCGTGGGTGTGGGCGCGAGCGACCGCGACGTCGACCATCTCGAGGCGACGTCCGATGCGACGACCTCACCGGGGTCGACGAGCGGCGCCACCGCGATCGTCACCGCGCCGGGACCGCATGCGAGCTCGAGGACGCGGTCGCCCGACGAGGGCGCCGTTGCCGCGAGCATCCACTCGGTCACCTTCTGCCCACGAGCGTCGACGAAGTTGGCGTGCTGGGCCCAGGACTCAGAGACGGCGGACCACATCCCGTGCAGCTGAGGTCGTAGGCCGGTCGTTGCGTTGGTCATTTCGCTACTCCCTTCGAGTATTGAATACTCGATTAGAGTAACGGAATGCCGCCCGGCGTCAACCCCGAGCGAAGGAGATATGAGTCACCTCGCCGCGAGGCGCAGGCGGCGGCGACGCGGCGCCAGATCCTCGCCGCCGCGCAGCGACTCTTCGAAGCGCACGGATACGCCTCCACGACGATGGCCGCGGTCGCGGACGAGGCGGGCGTGTCCCTGAAGACCGTGTACCTCGGGTTCGACACGAAGAGCGGCCTCGTCCGCGTGCTCTGGGACACGCTGCTGCGCGGGGAGGCCGACATCGCCGTCGCGCAGCAGCCCTGGTATCGCGAGGTGCTCGACGAGCCCGATCCCGTTCGTCAGCTGCAGCTGAACGCGCGCAACTCGACGGCGGTGAAGAAGCGCGTTGCGAACCTGCTGCGCGTGTTGCGCGACGGCGCGCCGAGCGATCCCGACGTCGATGCGCTGTGGCAGCTCATCAACACCGACTTCTACGCGAACCAGCGCGAGATCGTGAAGTCGCTACAGAGGAAGAAGGCGTTGCGCCGCGGGCTCGACGTCGACCGCGCCACCGACATCCTCTGGACGCTGATCCACCCCGACGTCTGGCATCTCCTGGTGGGCGCGCGCGGATGGACGGCAGACCGCTACGAGAAGTGGCTTTCCGACACGACCTGCGCGCAGCTGCTGAAGGACGCCTAGCGCGGTCGCCAGATCCGCAGCTGGTTGTCGGGGAGGGTCACGGTGAACGTCCCCGACGGGTTCGCGGCCAAGAGTGCGCCACGCACGTCCGCGACGAACTCGTCGAGCCGGTCACCGAAGAGGTGCGGCGCCGTCGACGACGACGAGAGGTGCTGGGCGATGAGGTCGTCGACCGATCGTTCGAGCACCCGACCGTCGGGAACCGTCACGACGTCCATCGGACGAAAGCCCGCGGCTTGGAACACGTCGTCCTCGCCGCCCGGCGAGGTGTTGCGGATCGACTGGCCCGCTCGCTTGTCGGGCCCGAGGTAGCGGACGCGCAACGCGTCGACCGAGTCCTCCACGGGTGATCGGTATGCCTGAGTGTCGATCTGCACGGCGGCACCGCCGGCCTCGAGCATGCCGCGCGCCGCGCTCGCGACCTTCGGGCGATCCATCCAGTGGAAGGACGCGGCGAACGTCGCGACGCGAAACGTCCCGAGGCCGGCGGGCAGTGACTCGGCTCGCTCCTGCACGAAGCGAGCGTTCGTGATCCCGCGGGCTGCTGCGAGCCGCTCCCCCTCGGCGATCATCCCGCGGTCGGGATCGAGGCCCACGACCTCTTCGAAGAGGTGGGCGACGAGCAGCGCGACCTTCCCCGGACCGCATCCGACGTCGAGCAGTCGACCGCGACCGTCGAGCCCGAGCGCATCACGCAGGGCGTCAGCGAGTCCGGGGGCGTAGGGCGGGCGGCCCTGGTCGTAGTAGGGCGCGCAGCCCTCGAACAGCGTCTCGTCCCATTCCCACGTCTCCCACGACATGCGTTGGCCATTCTGTGATGTCAAACGCGATCCGGCGCGTTTTCCAGCGGAGAAGCGAGGGGGCGGGGCCGCTCCGGGGTCAGTAGCGGAACTCGGCCATGACCGCGAAGTGGTCGGAGGGGTCGACGCCGTCGAGGCCGGCGGTGCCGAGCACCTCGCAACGCACCGGATGACCCGCTCCTCGGGCGCGCGGCCAGGCCGACAGCACGTAGTCGATGCGGCGATCCGGCAGCAGGGCCGCGGCTGCGTGCCGGTTGCGGCGCGAGAACGTGTGGCCAGGTCCACCCTCCGACGCGACTTCCCACGCGTCGTAGAAGACGAGGCCGGGCGCGGCGGTCTGTGACTGGCCGACGAGCATGCGCATCTCGTCAGAGTCGGGGCCGGCGTTGAAGTCGCCGAGGATGAGCACCGGGTGGGCAGGGCTGCCGGTGTCGTTCACGTACGCCGCGAGCTCGCGCACCTGCGCCTGGCGGACGTGGCTGAGGTCGGGACGCCAGTCGAGCATGACCACGAACACGTCGATCTGCCCTCGTGGGCCATCGACGCGGGCGAACTGCACGAGCCCGCCGTCTCCCCCGTCGAACCCGGCGAGCTTGAGACTGCCTGTGTCGCTGACCGGCCACCGCGAGAGCACCGCGGTGCCGCTCTCGAGCTGCGCCGGCTCGAACCACTCGATGCAAGGCGTGTACGTGAGCCCGAGCTTCTGGGCGATCTCGGCGACGGGCTCGTACCCGACCGCGCGGAACACCTCCTGCATGCCGACGATGTCCGCGTCCATGCCACGGAGGAGCTGTTCGATGCGCGCGTAGCGCAGCTCCCACGGCCCGGAGTTCGCCCAGACGTTCCACGTCACGACGCGGGCGCGCGTGTCGATGAGAGGGCCGTAGGGCTCGAGAGGGTCGAATGCCACGGCGAGAGCATTCCATCCTCGGATGAGAAACGCTCAGCGGACGATCGGCTCGCCCGCGCTGATGACGTCGTGCGCGAGCGCCATCCCCGGTCTCGACGCGAGGTGGACGTAGGTCGGGCGCGTCGAGGATCACCGCGTCCGCGCGCGAGCCGGGACCGAGCCACCCGACGTCGACTCGCCGCAACGCCTTCGCTCCTCCGATCGTTGCGGCGCGCACCGCCTCCTCGACGGTCATGTGCATGTCGCGCACGGCGAGCGCGATGCAGAACGCCATCGAGCTCGTGTAGCTCGACCCCGGGTTGCAGTTGCTCGCGATCGCCACAGTCACGCCAGCATCGATGACTCGCCGCGCATCGGGATAGGGCTGGCGAGTCGAGAAGTCGCTCGCGGGGAGAAACGTCGCCACCGTCGTGCTCGCCGCGAGCGCCTCGAGATCGCCGTCGCTGAGGTAGGTGCAGTGGTCCGCCGATGCCGCGCCCTCTTCGACCGCGAGCTGCACGCCCGGCCCGAAGCCGAGCTGGTTGGCATGCACCCGCAGCCCGAGCCCTGCAGCGCGGCCGGCGCGGAGCACGGCCCGGGATTGATCCACGTCGAACGCGCCGACCTCGCAGAAGACGTCGATCCAGCGCGCGAAGGGCGCGCAGGCCGCCAGCATCTCCCCACAAACCAGGTCGACGTATGCGTCGACACGCCCGGCGTACTCGGCGGGGACGGTGTGGGCGCCGAGGAACGTGACGTCGTCGGTGAGCCCCGCGGCGATCTGGCAGAGCCGCTGCTCGTGCTCGACGTCGAGCCCATAACCCGACTTGACCTCGACGTGCGTCGTTCCCGAGACGAGTGCCGCGTAGCGCCGCCAGACCGCGAGCGAGCCGAGGTCCTCGGTCGACGCAGCCCGTGTCGCCGCGACAGTGGTCATGATCCCGCCGGCGGAGTACGGCGTTCCCGCCATCCGCGCCGCGAACTCGTCGCTGCGGTCGCCCGCGAAGACGAGATGCGTGTGGCTGTCGACGAAGCCCGGCATCACGCATCGACCCTCGGCGCTGATCCGACTGTCGGCAGGGGTGCCGGCCTTCTCGATCGTGAGCACTCGGCCCTCTTCGACGATCACGGCCGCGTCTCGCACGAGGCCGAGTGGTCCCTCACCGCGAGTCGGGTCGCATGTGACGAGCAGGCCGATGTCGTCGATGACGAGCGTCATCATGCGTCCCACGCCAGGCGAACCGCGTGGTCGAGCTCACCGACGACATCGATCGACACGTGGGCTCGATCGCACACGACATCGCGCCCCGCGACCATCACGTCGGTCACATCCGCGGCTGACGCGCTGAAGACGATCGAGGCGACGAGATCGCTCGGCGCACCCGCGAGTCGTGGCGAGTCGGTGCCGATCGTGACGAGGTCCGCGGGCGTTCCTGCTGCTATCCCCGCGCCGCCAGTCGCGGCGCGCAGCAGCTCGAGGGCAGAGTGCGTGCCGCGCTCGCCGCTTGCCAGACGCGTGTCGAGCTCGATCGCCCGCGCCTCCTCGAGAAGGTCGACGACAGCGTTCGAGTCCGAGCCGACCGCGAGGTGCACTCCCCCGTCGCGCAATCGGCCGCTCGGCGCGATGCCGTCCGCGAGGTCGCGCTCGGTCGTCGGGCACACGCAGACCGTCGAGCCTCGAAGCAACCGGATGTCCTCGTCCGACACGTGGATCGCGTGCACGGCCGTGAATCGGCTGCCCAGGGCGTGAGCCTCGTGCAGGACCTGCGTGGGACTCATGCCGTACGCGTCGAAGCACGCCGCGTTCTCGGCCGGCTGCTCGCTGACGTGGGCGTGGAGCGGCGCCACGTGGGAGCCCGCCCACCCGACGACGTGCTCCATGTCACCCGGAGCGACTGCACGCACGCTGTGGATCGCCGCCCCCAGCCGCGCATGCCCACGCACATCGATCGCGTCGACCCGCTCAGCCCACGCATGCGCGGTGCCGTCGCCGAACCGCAGCTGCACGCCCTCGAGCGGCCGCCCGATCCCTCCCTCGAGATAGCACGCGTCGACGAGGAGGAGCCGCAGCCCGACCTCTTCCGCAGCCGCGATCACTGCATGACCCATCGCGTTCGGGTCGGCGTACCGCCTCCCTCCGGTGTCGTGGTGGAGGTAGTGGAACTCGGTCACCGTCGTGATGCCGGCGAGGGCCATCTCCGCGTACGTCGCCCGAGCGAGCGCGTGGAACGAGTCGGGATCGAGCCGCGACGCGAGGTCGTACATCTGCGCCCGCCACGTCCAGAAGGAGCCCGCACCGCGCTGGGTGCGCCCCCGCAACGCGCGGTGGAAGACGTGCGAGTGCGCGTTGACGAAGCCCGGAACCGTCACGCCCGCGCGTCTCGTCGCGTCGGGAGGGCACGACGACACGCCGGTCGTCACCGACGAGCACCGAGTCGCCCTCGATCTCGAGCACCACGCCGGACTCGACTCCGGGCTCGACGTCGTCGCCGCCCAGCCACGCCCGCTCGCACCAGAGCCGAAGCGTCACGTCAGGTCTCGCGCATCGGCACTCGCACCCCGCGCTCCTCCGCGACCTCGACCGCGCGGTCGTAGCCCGCGTCGACGTGCCGGATCACGCCCGTCCCCGGGTCGCAGGTGAGCACCCGTTCGAGCTTCTCGGCCGCGAGCTCGCTGCCGTCGGCGACGCACACCATCCCCGCATGGATCGACCGGCCGATGCCGACGCCGCCGCCGTGGTGGATGCTCACCCACGACGCGCCGGACGCCGTGTTCACGAGCGCGTTGAGCAGCGGCCAGTCGGCGATCGCGTCGCTGCCGTCGGCCATCGCCTCGGTCTCGCGATAGGGCGAGGCAACCGATCCGGAGTCGAGATGATCGCGGCCGATCACGATCGGCGCCGAGACCTCACCCGACCGCACCATCTCGTTGAAGCGCTGCCCGACTCGCGCCCGCTCGCCGTAGCCGAGCCAGCAGATGCGGGCAGGCAGCCCCTGGAACGCAACCCGCTCCTCGGCGAGATCGAGCCACCGAGCGAGGTGCACATCGTCGGGCAGCTCCTCGCGGACCGCGCGATCGGTCGCCGCGATGTCCGCGGGATCGCCCGAGAGCGCGACCCAGCGGAACGGGCCCTTCCCCTCGCAGAACAGCGGGCGGATGTACGCGGGGAGGAAGCCGGGGTAGTCGAACGCCCGCTCGAAGCCACCCAACCTCGCCTCGGCTCGCAGGCTGTTGCCGTAGTCGAAGACCTCGGCGCCCGCGTCGAGGAACCCGACCATCGCCTCGCAGTGCGTCGCCATCGCCTGCCGCGAGCGCCGCACGTACTCGTCGGGATCGTGGGTGCGGAGCTCCTCGGCGGCTTCGGGGCTCAGGTCGTTCGGCACGTAGCTCAGCGGATCGTGCGCGCTCGTCTGGTCGGTGACGATGTCGGCGTCGAAGCCGAGGTCGAGCAGCTTCGGCACGACATCAGCCGCGTTGCCGAGGAGCCCGATCGACAGCGCGCGGCCCGCGGCCTTCGCGTCGCGACAGCGCGCGATCGCGTCGTCGAGCGACGTGACCGCTTCGTCGAGGTATCGAGTCTCGAGCCGGCGCTCGATGCGATGCGGATCGACCTCGACGCAGAGCGCGACCCCGTCGTTCATCGTGATCGCGAGCGGCTGCGCGCCGCCCATCCCGCCGAGCCCGGCGGTCAACGTGATCGTGCCGCGCAGCGATCCCCCGAACCGACGGCGGGCGATCTCGGCGAAGCACTCATACGTGCCCTGCAAGATCCCCTGCGTGCCGATGTAGATCCACGACCCCGCGGTCATCTGCCCGTACATCGTGAGGCCGAGCGCCTCGAGCCGGCGGAACTCCTCCCACGTCGCCCAGTCGGGCACGAGGTTCGAGTTCGCGATCAGCACCCGCGGCGCCCACTCGTGGGTGCGGAACACGCCGACCGGCTTGCCCGACTGCACGAGCATCGTCTCGTCGCCCTCGAGTGAGCGGAGCGTTGCGACGAGCGCGTCGAATGCCGCCCACGAACGCGCCGCGCGCCCGGTGCCGCCGTACACGACGAGGTCGTCCGGCCGCTCCGCGACCTCGGGGTCGAGGTTGTTCATCAGCATCCGCATCGCGGCTTCCTGCGGCCACGCCTTGCAGGTGAGCGTCGTGCCGCGCGGCGCGCGCACCGGCCGCGCTCCCTCGGTCATTGCAGTGCTCCCGTCACCGACTCGACCGCCGACCGCAGCACGCCCGCCGCGACGAGCTCTGTCGCAGCCTCGAGCTCGGGTGTGAGCCACCGATCGGGGCCGGGCCCGGGCACGACCTGACGGAGCACCTCGATCGCGGCGCCTGTCGCCACGGCGGGCCGCAAGGGTGCGCGCAGCTCGACTCCCCTCGCGGCACTCACGAGCTCGATCGCGAGCAGCCGCGTGAGGTTCAGCACGACGACCCGAAGCTTGCGTGCTGCCGCCCAGCCCATCGAGACGTGATCTTCCTGCATCGCCGACGTCGGGATCGACGCGACGCTCGCCGGAGTGGCGAGACGGCGGTTCTCGTCCACCAATGCGGCCGCCGTGTACTGGGCGATCATCAGCCCCGAGTCGACACCGGGCTCGTCCGCGAGGAACGCGGGCAGGCCGTGCGACCGCGCCGGGTCGAGCAGCCGGTCGACGCGCCGCTCGGACATCGACCCGAGATCGGCGAGCACGATCGCGAGGAAGTCCGCAGCGTGGGCCAAGGGTGCGCCGTGGAAGTTCCCGTTCGAAGTGACCCGGCCGTCCGGGAGCACCACCGGGTTGTCGATCGCCGAGTCGAGCTCGCGCCGGACCACCCCCTCCACGTACCCGAGCGCGTCTCGCACCGCACCGTGCACCTGAGGCGCACACCGCAGCGAGTACGCGTCCTGCACCCGCGAGTCGCCGACCCGGTGTGACGCGACGATCGGCGAGCCTTCGAGCACACGTCGCATGTTCTCGGCGCTCGCCGCCTGACCAGGGTGCGGGCGCAACGCGAGGATCTCGGGCGCGAACACCGCGTCGGTGCCGAGCAGAGCCTCGACGCTCATCGCGGCGACGATGTCGGCGACCGCGAGCAAGCCCCGCACGTCGTGGCACGCGAGCGCCAGCATCCCGAGCATGCCGTCGGTGCCGTTGACGAGCGCGAGGCCTTCCTTTGCCTCGAGGACGATCGGGTCGATGCCCGCGGCCCCGAGTGCCACCGCAGCGTCGACGTAGTCGCGGCCCTCGACCACTTCGCCCTCGCCGAGCAGCACGAGCGCGACATGCGCGAGCGGCGCGAGATCGCCACTGCAGCCGAGCGAGCCGTGCTCGGGGACCCGAGGCGTGATGCCGGCCGCGAGCAGGTCGAGCAGCCGGTCGGCGAGCACCGGCCGCGCCCCACTGCGACCCATCGCGAGGGTTCGCGCACGGAGCAGCATCATCGCCCGCACGACCTCGGGCTCGACCGCGTCGCCCATACCGGCGGCGTGCGATCGGATCAGTGCGGCCTGCAGGCGGGCCCTGCTCGCGGGCTCCACGTACACATCGGCAAGCGAGCCGAAGCCGGTCGACACGCCGTACACAGGCTTGCCCGACGCGGCCAGCTCCTCGACGATGTCGCGCGACGCCTGCATCGCGGACCTTGCCTCATCGCTCAGCACCGCCCGCGCCCTGCCACGGGCGACCGCCACGATCTCGTCGATCGAGAGACCGTCGCCCGCGAGGACGACGTCGGTCATCAATTCTCGAGGCCGAGTCGCTTCAGTGCTTGCGTGTACTCGTTCGCTTCCACCTGTTGATATTGCGCGATCCGGGCCGCGAGCTCGCGGACCTGCTTCGTGTTCGCGTGCTGGGCGGCGTAGAGGGCCATGTGGACGCCGCCGAGGTGGTGGTCGCGCATCATCGTGAAGAACGCCTTGTCGAGGTCCTTGCCGGTGAGCGTCGTCAGCTGCTGGATCGCGTCAGCGGACTGCATGCCGGGCATCGCCCCGACCGGTGAGGGCATGCCCATCCACGCCATCGCCGTCCGCGACACGTCGCCGCGGCCATCGCCCCAGCCGGCGAGAAGCGTGTCCATCACGCCGGTCTCCCACCGCTGGTAGATGACGACCTCGCGGGCGAAGCTCTGCGTGGTGGGGTCGGACGGCCGACCGATGACGTCCATCGCCATCGTGACCGCCTGGTCGTGGTGGTCGATCATGTCTTGCAAGAAGCCGACGTCGACGGCGTTCGGATGCGCCCCGGTGTCCCGCTTGGTCACGAGGTAGGCGGCTGAGGCGGCGAGGAACGAGAACGCCACGACGACGGCGATGACCTTCGACCACGTCCACTCGAATCGAGGGCGCTCGTCGATCTCCTCGTCGACGTCGTCGTCGGTGTCGACGTCGTCGGTGCCGCCCGTATCGAGGCTTCCGTCGTCGGTGATCGTCATGTCAGCGTCTCGTGCTTCTCTCGGGCCCGTCGCGCGGCGCTCGAGCCGCTGGTCAACCTATCTGTCCAACGGCCCGGGAGATCGGCAGGTTCCAGGAGCTGGCGAGATCAGTCGCCGTCGACCTGGTCGATCACCTTGTGGGCCGAGCCGGCTGCGGCGCCCACGACGCCGTCGTCCTTCTCTGACAGGTCGATCGTCTTGTCGTCGGCCTTCGCCGCGAGCTCCTGCGCCTTGTCGACGGCCTCGCCGGCAGTGTCGGTCGCGTCGTCCGCCTGTCCTTCGCCTCGTCGGCGACGTCGCCCGCCTTGCTCTTCGACTTCGCTGCCATCTCCTTGGCCTTCGCCGCCAGGTCCTTGCTGATCTCGACGCCGCGCTCCCACGCGGCCTCGGCGATCTCCTTGATCTTCTTGAAGGCCTCGTCGGCCCGAGCCTTCGCCTCGTCGGAGTTCATGGGCGGGTCCTCCTTCACACGCGGGGGAAGGGTCATCCTTGCACCCGGATCGTCCGTAGTCTTCCGGCGTGCTCAGAGGCATGCTCGACCTCCCGACCCTGACCCGGATGGTCGACGCCCACGAGATCGACACCGTCCTCGTCGTCTTTCCCGACCAGCAAGGCCGCTTGGTCGGCAAGCGGGTGACGGGTCATCACTTCCTCGACGAGGTGGTCGAGGGCGGCATCGAGTGCTGCAACTACCTGCTGACGGTGGACGTCGACATGCACGTGCTGCCCGGCTACCGGTTCGCGAACTGGGACACGGGCTACGGCGACGTGGCCTGCCGGCCCGACCTCACGACCCTCCGCCTCGTGCCGTGGCTCGAAGGCACCGCGCTCGTCGTGTGCGACCTGTTCGACCTCGAGTCGGGATCGCCGGTCGAGGTCGCACCGCGCCGGATCCTCCAACGCCAGATCGAGCGCGCGCACGACCGCGGGGTTCGACGTCATGACCGCGTCAGAGCTCGAGTTCTTCGTGTTCCGCGAGAGCTACGACGAGGCGGCGGCGAGGGGCTACCACGACCTCACGCCGCAGAACGACTACGTGCTCGACTACCACATCCTCCAGACGACGAAGGACGAGTACCTGATCCGCGCGATCCGCAACGGCATGGACGCGGCTGGCATCCCGGTCGAGTTCTCGAAGGGCGAGGCCGAGGCCGGGCAGCACGAGATCAACCTCCGCTACGCCGACGCGCTGACGATGGCCGACCGGCATGTCGTCTACAAGAACGGAGTGAAGGAGATCGCCGCGCTCCACGGGCAGTCGATCTCGTTCATGGCGAAGTACGACATCGACCGCGTGGGCTCGTCGTGCCACATCCACTCGTCGCTCTGGCCCACGTGACGGCGACGGATCGGCGATGCCCGACGCGAGCGGCGCGCACGGCATGAGCGACACCGCGCGGTGGTGGCTCGGAGGGCTGATGGCCGGTGCACGCGAGCTCGCGTGGTGCTTCGCGCCGTACGTCAACAGCTACAAGCGGTACCAACCGGCGTCGTGGGCACCAACTGCCATCGCGTGGGGGCTCGACAACCGCACCTTGGGATTCCGCGTCGTCGGCCACGGTGATGGCCGCCGCGTCGAGTGCCGCATCCCGGGCGCCGATGCGAACCCCTACTACGCGTTCGCGGCGACGATCGCGAGCGGCCTGCACGGCATCGAGCACAAGATCGAGCCGGGTGATCCCTTCATCGGCAACGGCTACACCGCAGGCGACCTGCCCCGAGTGCCGCACACCCTCGTCGAGGCGATCGAGCTGTTCGAAGGCTCGCCCCTCGCGAAGGAGGCGTTCGGTGAAGAGGTGCACGAGCACCTGCTGAACACGGCGAAGCAGGAGTGGGTGCACTTCAACCAGCACGTCACCGATTGGGAGCGCCGCAGAGGGTTCGAACGCCTGTAAACAAGGACGATGCGTCCGCTGATCGCCGTCACGACCCGCCTCGTCGCTCGTGACCAGCAACAAGGCACCCGCGCCGATGCGCTCGTCTGCTCCCGCCGCTACCTCGACGCCGTCAAGCGCGCAGGAGGCCAGGAGGCAGCACTGCTCGAGGTGCCGATCACCGACGACGAGGCCGACGACATCGTCCGGCGGTTCGACGGGCTGGTGCTGATCGGCGGCGCCGACGTCGACCCGGCGCGCTACGGCCAGACCGCACACGCCGACACCTACGGCGTGCAGGACGACGTCGACGCGTTCGACATCGCCCTCGCTCGTGCCGCGGTCCGCAACGGCACGCCGACCCTCGCGATCTGCCGCGGCGTGCAGGTGCTGAACGTCGCGTTGGGCGGCACGCTGATCCAGCACCTCCCCGACATCGAAGGCCGTCACGAGCATCGCAACGGGGTGATGCACGAGGTCGACCTGAAGCCGGGAACGCTCGTCGCCGACGCGATGGGCACGACCCGGCCCATGTGCTCGTCGTTCCACCACCAGGCGATCGATCGCCTGGCTCCGGGTCTCGTCGAGACCGGTTGGGCCGACGACGGCACGATCGAAGCCGTCGAGGTCGATGGTCACGGCTGGCTCGTAGGGGTCCAGTGGCATCCCGAAGACACCGCCGCCGACGACGAGCTGCAGCAGGCCCTGTTCGACGAGCTCGTGCGGCAGGCCGAGAAGAGGAGCGCGTCATGACCACGCCCCGAGCCGAGCGGCCCGACATGAGCGACTACGGCGTGCCCGCCGACCTCGCCGACGTGCTGCCGTGGTCGTGGGCCGAAGAGCGGCTGCTGCGGAACAAGAACTTCTGGGTCATCACGGCGTCAGCGAAGGGGCGGCCCGCACGCGCTGCCGGTGTGGGGTGTCTGGATGCCCGAGTGGTCGACGTTCGCGTTCTCGTGCTCGCCGAACGCGCGCAAGGCGCGCAACATCCGAGCGAACCCACAGGTCGCGTTCGCGGTCGACGACACCGTCGAGTGCGTGTCGGTCGAGGGCACCGCCCACGAGCTGCCGACCGAGCGGCAGCGAGAAGCGGCCGAGACCTACGCCGCGAAGTACGAGCCCGACCCGGTGAAGCAGGCCGAGATGGTGACCTTCGTGACGAGCCACTCGATGTGGGAGGTCGTCCCGCAGCGCGCCTTCGCCATCATCGAACGTGAGGACGAATTCGCGCAGCGGGCGACCCGTTGGGTGTGGTGACTGCCGGCTAGCTCCCCGCTGAGGTCGCGGGAGCCGTCGAGCCTCCTGCGGCCGGTGAGCCGGGCGGCGGCGGATAGCTGGGCGGCGTCTCGCTCGGCGGCAGCTGGTCGTAGATGACGACCGCACCGTCCTTGTTGAAGGCTTTCGTGTCGCTCGTCCATTCGCCGAGGCGGTAGCGCTTGCCACCGTCGACGAACTGGATCATGCCGGTGCCCTGCTTGCGGATCTCGTCCTCACCGGTCGCAGTCGGATCCCACCAGATCTCGGTGAAGTCGTCGATGCCGTAGTAGTCGGGTTTGTCCGGCCAGAGGCCGTGATCGCCGTAGGTGATCGCAGCGGTGCCGTCACGCCTGCTTCGGTCGCGTCGGTGGGCGAACGAGAACAACCCGTCCCGGAACGTCTCCGCAGTCAGCTTCGGCCCGGCGGCCTGCAGCACCGGCGAAGAACAGCGCCGGCTGCGGGTAGAGCACGCCGTACGTGTCGTTCGCCGGAGCGAGGTCGCCGAAGTACCACGTGTGCAGGTCGTACTGCTTGACGATCGTCGGGCGACACGCGTGCGGCGAGCGCAGCTGATGCCGAACGCGTGGGCCCACTGCTTCTGGTCGTACGTGCGACCGAACGCATTCGTGTCGACGAGCGCAGCACGCGCCGTAGATCCACTCCGGGAAGTAGTTCTGCTTGGTCGCTTCCTCGGTGAAGATCTTCGGTGCGATCGGGTCGGCGCTCAAGATCACCGTCGTGACGCCCGCCGGCCTTGAGCTTCTGGATCACGCCGGCGGCCTGCTCCTGCAAGCGTGCCGGATCGAGCGTGTACGGGATCTGCTGGGACGAGGTCCACGCCGCCGTCGGCGAGCTGCTTCTTGAGGTCAGCGGCGTCCTGCTCGGCCGGGCTGCCCGGCGTGTTGATGAAGAGCTGACCGAAGACTCGGGTCTTCGACTGGAACGCCGGGTCACCGGCGAACTGCGCGGGCTGTCCGCCAGCTTCTTCGTGATGTACTCGGCGAGCTGCATCGCGGCTCTGCTGGCCGCTCGGGGCGATCGGGAAGACGACCGGCGCCGGGATCGGGGATCGCCGGGCACCCGAGGCAGATGACGCCACGGGCCTTGATCTCCTCGGTCCACGCCGGCGCGAGCACCGGACCACCCCACACCGGCGAACGCACCCAGCTCCTCGACGGCCTTCACCGCGTCGGCACGAGCCGCGGTGCCGTTGTCGGACGTGCCCGACGCGTCGAGGAACTTCAGCACCACCTTGCGCCCGTACGTCTGGTACAGCGCGTTCATCATGTCGGTGTAGTCCTGGTACGTCTGCTTCGACCTGCGCGCCGGTGTCGTCGTTGTTGATCGCCGCGGTGATGAAGTCGAGCACCGGGTCGGTGTCGGGCGCGATGTACACGACGACGGTGATGGTGTCGTTCGGTGACGCCCGGCGCGGTGGCGCCGCCGTTGTCGGCGACGTTCGCGTAGCACTCGCGGCGCGAAGTAGTCCGGGATCTTCGAGCCGCCCCGTCGTCGTGTCGCACGAGTCGCAGAACGTGAGGTCGGTGCGACCCTGCTGCCTTCGCCTGCGTTGAACGTGATCGCGCCGCGTGCTTCGGCCGCGCTGTCCCCGCCTCCGGCCGCCGTCGTTCCCGCCGCCACGGAGCTACCTGAGCCGGCGACCGTCGTGCCCGCGCTGGCCGCGCCGGTCGTCGCGGCCGACCCGCCGTTGTCGTCCCCGCTGCTGGCGAAGATCAAGATGCCTGCGATGATCGCGATCACTGCGACGATCGCGATGACCGGCCCCCAGCGCCGCCAAGGTTGCTTGTCTTGGACGGAGCGTCCCCGCTACTCGGTTGCATGCACGTCGACCTTTCTCGTGGCTCTCACGTGCCGGAGCCCACGGCTCCGGAACGCTCGATGGCGTCGGTGGTGGTGCCGAGGTAGGACTCCACGACCGCGGGTGCGGCAAGCACCTCGGTCGGGTCACCGGTCGCGATGACGGCCCCCTGATCCATCGCGACCATCCGGTCGGAGACCGACCGGAGAAGTGGCATGTCGTGCTCGATCACGACGAGGCTCGCGCCCGTGTCGTCTCGGATGCGCAGCAACACGGGCACGAGCGCCTCGACCTCCTTCTGGGCGATGCCGCTCGAGGGCTCGTCCAGCAGGATCACCGACGGCCGGTGCGCGAGCAGGCACGCGAGCCCGACGACGCGCTTGGTGCCGGTCGACAGCTCGCGGATGAACTTCGTGCGGTGGATGCCGAGGCCGAGCAGGTCGACGAGCTCGTCGACACGCGCGCCTCGACTGCGCGCTCGGAGTCGTAGGCGTTCGGAAGGTGCAGCGCCGCGGAGAACGGGATCGCGCACCTTGACCCACCGCTCGCATGCGACAGCGATCGTCTGCTCGACGGTCATCGACGAGAAGAGCGCGGCGTCTTGGAACGAACGCCCGAGCCCGTGCTCGGCTCGACCCGCAGGACCCATTGACGTCACGTTCCGGCCGTTCAAGCGCACCGCGCCGCCGTCGGACCGCAGGTAGCCCGAGATGAGGTCGAAGAGCGTGGTCTTCCCGGCGCCGTTCGGCCCGATGATCCCGAGCACCTCGCCCGGATACACGTCGATGCTCACGTCGTGGACGGCGCGGTTGCCGCCGAACGAGATCGACAGCCCTGAGGTCGACGAGCACCGGAGCGACGGTGCGGTCGATCTCGACGCGTGATCCCGGCGAGCTCGTCGTCGCCGTTCGGTGTCGCGGCTTGGGCGTCGAGCTTGCTCGACGCACCCTCGATGAACACCGAACGCAGGAGATCGGGCCGGTTGAGGAGCTCGGCCGTCGGCCCGTGGAACCGGATCTGGCCGCGCTCCATGAAGTACGCCGTGTCGGCGACGGTCAGCGCGAGGTTCACCGACTGCTCGACGAGGATGATCGTCGTGCCGCTCTCGCGCAGCCGGTCGATCAGCGGCAGCAGCTGCGCGACGACCACCGGCGCGAGGCCGAGCGACAGCTCGTCGATCATCAGCAGCCGCGGCTTGCTCAAGAACGCCATCCCCAGCGCGAGCATCTGCTGCTGACCGCCCGAGAGGTTGCCGGCGGGATCGTCGATCCGGTCGGCGAGGACGGGGAAGAGCGCGAGCACGCGCTCGATGCCCTCCTCCGTCGCCTCCTTGTCGTGGCGGTGCAGCCATGACGCGCAGTGGAGGTTCTCGTCCACGGTCAGGTTGAGGAACACGCCCTGCCCGCCGGGCACCTGCCGGATGCCGAACGCGGCGATCTCGTTCGGAGGCGCGTGCGTCATCTCGCGACCGTCGAAGATGACCGTGCCGCGATCCGCTTCGACGACGCCGGAGATCGCCTTGAGCAACGTCGACTTGCCGGCCCCGTTGGTGCCGAGCAGCGCGACGCACGTGCCCTCCTCGACCTCCATGTCGACGTCGAACAGCACCTGCACGCTGCCGTAGGACACCTCGCAGGCCACGGACGAGGAGCAGCTTCGCTCGGCCCTGCGCACGCTCGTACGCGACCTCGGAACGAGCCGCCGTCGCGCGCCAGACGTCGGCGATGTCGGAGTTGATCGTGTTCTTCGTCGTGCCGAGGATGAGCCCGCCGATGAGGAAGAGCGGCGTCATGAGAAGCATCCCCGTGCGCAGCCCCGCGTGGTCGCCGATGTAGCCGATGATCGGCAGGATGACGAGGCCGGGGATGATCCACAGCGACGCGACCGAGAAGCCCATCGACCGGGCGCGAGGTGGGATCGCGAGGCTGAGCGCGGCGAAGATCCCGGGAGCGAGGATCGCGCCCATCCCTGTGATCACGAAGTTCACGACGATCGTGACCCACAGGTAGGGCGCGAGCGCGAAGACGATGAGCCCGACGCAGATGATGAACGCGACCTTCGACAGGAACCCGAGGATCGCCTCCGCTCCGCCCTTCGCCATCACGCGGGTCGCGATGCGAGCGCCGACGATCAGGCCGATGAGCTGCGCTGGCTCGACGCAGGCGGCGATGATGCCTCCGGCCCGCTCGTCCAGGTGGAAGATCTGCTCGTAGAGGAGAGCGGCGAGCACCGAGAAGCCGATGAGCGAGACCGCGAGGAACGGCAGCGCGTACCAGATGCGGCGGAGGCTGTCGATCTTCCACACGATGCGCCACGACTCCGCGAAGCTCGGCCGCGCCTCCTCGGTCTGCGCCGCCGCTTCGGACGCTCCCGCTGCTCGCCGCTCGAAGACCCCGCGCTTCGGCTCGCGCAGTCGCCACGCGAGCACCACGAAGATCAGCGTCGGGAACGTGAAGATGATGAAGGGCCAGCGCCAGCCCCACCTGTAGGCGATGATCCCGGCCGTGAGAGGGCCGATGATCGCGCCGACCGCGTTCGCGGCCCGGTGGAACGAGTACACGCGCGGCCGGCTCGGGATGTCGTAGTAGTCGGCGATCAGCGAGTTGTGAGTCGGATCGACGACGGCCTTGCCGATGCCGGAGCCGGCCCGCGCGATGCCGAGCACGATGACCGACCACGCGAGCCCGGTGAGCAGGCTGAAGAACGCCCATGCCAGCGCGCCGACCCAGGTGATCACCACGCGGTTGTGCCGGTCGGAGAGCGACGCGATCGGTATCTGCAGCGCGAGCGCCACCACGCTCACCGCGCCGACGAGCGCGAGGAGGCCGGTCAGGTTGAGCCCGAACGCATCGCGGATGTTCGGCACCAGCACGCCGAACGCGGTGCGGTCGAGCTCGTCGACCGCGTTGAGGCCGAAGAGCACGAGGATCGGGTAGATCGCGGCGCCACCCGTGATCCCGTACAGCCAGGCCCGGATGGTCGGCGGCTTCTTCAGCTTCATCAGTCCACCGCCACGGTCGGGATCGGCTCGGGCTCGGGCACAGGTGATTCGGGCGAGCCCAGCGGGGCCTCGGGTCCGGTGGTGGCAAGGCCGGGCGCCACGATGTCGTGCTGGCGCGCGACTCGAGCGAGCCAGCGATCGCGCAGGCGATAGAAGAGGCCACCGATCCCGCTCGGGAGCACGAGCAGCACGATCAGCACGCCAAGGCCGCTCGCGAGGATCTGCCACCGGACGGGAAGCAAGTTGCCGAGCCCGATCCAGTACGCGGCGCCGATGATCGCCCCGAGCGGAGTCGTGACCCCGCCGATGATCACGTAGGTCAGGATCAGCAGGTTCTGGAACGGCGCGAGCGGGTCGGGGTCGAGGCCCTGGATCTGATGCGCCCACAGGCATCCGGCCAAGCCCGCGAGCGCGCCCGAGAGCGCGAACGCAACGAGACGGACACGCGTGGCGTGCAACCCGTATGCCTCTGCCGCGCGCTCGTTGTCACGGAGCGCCATGAACGCGCGTCCGGTGCGGCTGTCGTGGATGCCCTTCACGATGAACAGCGACAGCCGCGAGCACCGCGTAGACCACGTAGTAGAACGACGCCGTCGACGTGATGTCGATGCGGCCGAAGAGCGGCGGTCGAGGGATGCGCCCGTCGGGCACCCAGCCGAAGTACCGCTTGTTCAAGAAGTACGACGTCGTGGCCAATGAGAACGCGAGCGTGGCGACCGCGAGGTAGAAGCCGCGTCGTCGAAGGGCGGGCAGCCCGACGAGCGCGGCGACCACTCCTCCCACGACGAAGCTGATGACGAACGCGAGGCTGAGGTCGAGGTGCCAGTCGAGGGTCGCCTTCGCACCGACTGTCGCCCCGATCGCGAAGAACGCGATCTGCCCGAGTGACACCTGTCCCGCCCAGCCAGTGAGGACCACGACCGACAGGCCGAGCACCGCGTAGATCCCGACCATCGAGAGCTTGTAGGTGCGGTCGACGGAGAGGATCTGCGGGAGGATCAAGATGGCCGCACCGATCACGGCGAACGTCGCCCACTTGACGAGCTGCACGACGGGGATGCGCGCCACTTCGTCCGGGATCGGGCGCACGTCGTCCGCGCTCCGCCATGTCGACGACTCGGCCTCGTCGACGCGCGTCGACCCTCGCCGAGACAGCGCGAGCGCCAGGATGATGATCAGGGCGAGGATCGGGTCGATCAGCAGCGGGCTCGACGCAGCGAAGCCGATCGAGACCTCGAGGATGCCGAGGGCGACGGCGTTGGCGCCGATCGCGAGCAGGTTGGTCATGCGGCCGAGCACGAGCGCGGCGAGCGCTCGCAGCAGCACGCCGACGGTGAGCGCACCGAACACGGGCAGGCCGAGGATGCCGGCCCGCAGGAAGATGGCGGTGAAGGCGAGCAACGAAGCGACGGACCAGACCAACGTCTGCAGCCGCTTGACGGGAACACCGAGCAACGACGCCCGGTCCGCGCTGTCGGCGCTGGCCCGGATCGCGACTCCGACGCTGCTCAACCGCAGGAACATCGCGAGGCCGATGAGCGCGAGCGGCGCAACGATCATCGCGATGAGGTCGTTCGCGTCGAAGATGACGGTGCCGATCGAGAACTCGAGGTGGAACGGCGCAGGGAGCCGCTGGCCGAGCAGCGGGAAGTCGACGCCCCAGAGCCGCGGCAGCAGGATCGCGATCGCGGTGAGGAGCTGCGAGAGGCCGAGCGACGCGACCGTGATCAGCAGCCGCGGCGCCTTGAAGAAGCGGCGGATGACCGCGAGCTCGACGATCGCGCCCACCGCGAGCGCGGCGAGGATCCCGACCGGCACGGCGACGAGGTAGGGCCATCCCCACGCAGTCATCAGCATCACGATCAGCACGACTGGGATGGTCCCCATGTCGGCCTGCGCGAAGTTGATGAAGCGGTTCGACCGGTAGGTCAGCGCCATGCCGAGCGCGATCAACGCGGTGAGGAGGCCGATCAACACCCCGCGGACGAAGATGCCGAGCGGAACACCGAAGAAGACCTGCTGGATGACGAGGATGCCGAGCGCGGTCAGATAGGGCGTCGCGCGGTCGAGGTCGAAACGCGGCCGCGAGCGCGGCCGCGTCTGCTCCCGACCTTCCGCGGCTACCGCGGCCACGAACCCCCCACGGCTCCGGCTGTCACCGGGCGCGATCCCCCATGCTTCTGCTCGACCCCCCGATCGATGGTTTCGGTGAAGATAGCGGGGTCGACGCCTCGGCACCGACCGCGCGACAGGCTCGTTACAGACCGAGACCCATCCGCAGCACTCGGTCCTTCACGAACGTGGGCGTGAACCGCTCGGCCAGCAGGATCGCCTGCGCGTCGAGTCCGACCAGGTAGCGGCTGCGCGGCGATCGTGCCGTGAGCGCCGTCGCGATCACTCGCGCGCAGGCCTGCGGGTCGCCCATGAGCGGCTCCATCATTCGCTGACCCTGCAACGACCGCCGGTACGCGGAGCCGTGCCGGGTGCCATCGGCCTCGCGCTGGTCGATGTTGCGCTGGAGCTCTTCCCAGATGCCGGTCTTGAAGCCGCCGGGCTCGACGAGCACGACCTTCACGCCGTCACCCGCGACCTCGACTCGCAACGCGTCGGACAGCGCTTCGAGGGCATGCTTCGCGCCGGTGTAGTGACCCGCGAACGGCATCGTCGCCAGGCCGGCGATCGACGAGATGTTGACGATGCGGCCGCCGCCACTCGCTGCGCATCGACGGCAGCGCGAGCCGCGCAAGGCGCATCGGCGCATGGACCATCGTCTCGAACAAGGCGCGCGCCTCGTCGTCGCCGACGTCCTCGACTGCGCCCGTCACCCCATAGCCGGCGTTGTTGACGAGGCCGTAGAGGTCGAGGCCGGCCATCACGTGCTCGCACGCGGCCGCGTCGGTGACATCGAGCAGCACGGTGTCCACTTCGACTCCCGCGTCTCGCGCGGTCTGGTGCACGACCTTCGCCTTCTGCGGCCGAGCGCACCGAGCCGACCGAGTGGAAGCCGCGCTTCGCGACCTCGACGACGGTTGCGAGCCCGATGCCCGAGTTCGCGCCCGTCGTGAGGACGGTCTGGTCAGGCATCGGGAAGCACGACGTCGACGCCCGCCGCCTTCCCCAGCGCGACGAGGTCGTCGATGATGTCGTCGAGCATGTCCCACAGGTCGGGGACGAGCTCGCGACAGCTCGACGAGCCCGAAGTCGAGCGTGTTGAGGTAGCTCTGCACGGTGATGTTCAGGCCCTGGCCGTCGACGATCGTCGACACCGGGTAGTAGTGCAGCAGCTTGGCCCCCGCGGTGTAGAGCGGCTCGCGCGGACCGGGCACGTTCGAGATGACGAGGTTCACCGGCGTCGCGAACCGTCCGCTGAGGCGAGTCGCCGTGCGCATCGCCTGCGCGAACACCGCGGGCGGCGGGAACGACGCGAAGTCGGTGAGCATGTCGGCGGGCACGGCGTCGAAGAGCTGCTTCGCATCGGCCATCGCGTCGTGCACCCGCGTGACCCGCTTGACCGGTGTCGGGCTCGTTCGTCGGGAGCGCCGCGAAGATCGCCGAGACACGGTTCGTCCACTTCTCGGTCTCCTCGCCCGTGCGGATCGAGACCGGCACCATCGCGATGAGCGGCGCGTCGGGCAGCGCGTCGTGGCGCTCGAGCCAGGTGCGCAACCCGCCGGCGCAGACCGCCATGACGACGTCGTTCACCGTCGCGCCGAGCGACGTCTTGATCGCCTTGATCGCGTCGAGCGGCACCGACCGGAACGCGAAGCGCCGGTGCGACGTGATCGGCGCGTTGAACGGCGTCTTCGGCGCGACGAGCGACGGCGGCGGTGCCGAGCTGCTCACCCTCGGGCACCCTCGCCGCGGCCGGCGTTCATCACCGCGCCGAGCGGACCGCGGAGGTTCGCCCTCGCCTGGTTCGCAGCACTCACGAGCGCGGGGTTGCGCGTCGCCTTGCCGAGCTCGCGGACGGTGCGGGTGGTCAGCAGCACCGCCCGCCCGGGCTTGCGGGCGAGCGACATCGACGCTCGCACGATCATCTCGCCGTCGCTCGGCATCCGGTCGCCGTGCCAGGCCGACGTCGGCGGATCGATCCAATCTCCCTCGGGATCGCTGTCGAGCATCATCGTGAGCAGCTCGGCGCCCGACGCGCCGTCGATCGTCGCGTGATGCACCTTCGTGAGGATCGCGAACCGGTCGTCCGGCAGGCCCTCGATGACGTACGACTCCCACAGCGGCCGGTCGCGGTCCATCGCCCGTCCGATGATGCGCGACACCAGCTCGGAGAGCTGCTCGTCGGAGCCGGGCGGCGGCAGCGCGTTGTGCCGCACGTGGAAGTCGAGGTCGAACGCGGGGTCTTCGATCCAGAACGGATGGTCGAGGGCGAAGGGCACCACGCGCAAGCGCCGCCGCAGCGGCTCGAGAAGGTGGAGACGTCGCTCGATCTGGTCTCGCCACGCGGTGTACGGGTCGTAGCTCGGATCGTCCGGCCTCTCGTAGATCGAGACGCTCGAGACGTGGCCGAACTGCGACCCGGTCTCCATGTAGAGGAACGACGCATCGAGCCCTGACAGCTGCTTCATCGGCTCCCCCTGACTGGTTCTCTTGGTGCTTCCCACTGTCTAGTACGGGATCGCACCAAGAGAACCGGCCCGGCGGCTGACCCGGGTTGCGACAGCACCAGTCCCGGGGTTTGATCGAAGCATGACGATGACCGAGAGCCCGGCTGCGCACCTCCTCGGCTGGGACTGCATCGAGTTCTGGGTCGGCAACGCCCGCACGACGGCGGGCTTCCTGATGTCGGCGTTCGGGTTCCACTGCACGGCGTACGCGGGGCCCGAGTCGGGCGTGCGCGAGAAGGCGAGCTACGTGCTCGAGCAGGGCGACATCCGCCTCGTCGTCTCGGGTGCGCTCAATGCGGAGTCGCCGATCGCCGACCATGTCCGCAAGCACGGCGACGGTGTGCACGACCTCGCGTGGCTCGTGAACGACGCCGATGCCGCGTTCGCGGCTGCGGTGTCACGCGGCGCTCGGCCGGTGCGCGAGCCGTGGTCCGAGCACGACGAGCACGGCGTCCTGAGGCTCGGCCAGGTCGCGGCGTACGGCGACACCGTGCACACGTTCGTCGACCGCAGCCGCTATCGCAGCGAGCTGCTCGAGCCCGGCTACCACGACGACAACCTCCCGAACCCGACCGTCGGTCCGCCGGTGGGCCTCACGCGCATCGACCATGTCGTCGGCAACGTCGAGCAGGGCCGGCTCGACGACTGGGTGCGCTTCTACGCCGAGGTGATCGGGTTCAGCCAGCTGCAGCACTTCGACGACGACCAGATCTCGACCGAGTACTCCGCGCTGATGTCGACTGTCGTGTGGGACGGCTCGAAGATCGTGATGCCGATCAACGAGCCTGCGGACGGGCTCAAGAAGAGCCAGATCCAGGAGTACATCGAGCACTACGACGGTCCGGGCGTGCAGCACATCGCGATGCGCACCGACGACATCATCACGACGGTGCAGGCCCTTCGCGACCGCGGCGTGCGGTTCATGCGGGTGCCGTCCGAGTACTACGTCGAGGCTCGTGATCGGCTCTCGGGCGTCGAGCTGCCGTGGGACGAGATCGAGCGCTTGAACATCCTCGTCGACCGCGACCACGACGGGCACTTGCTGCAGATCTTCACCGAGACGATCACCGACCGTCCCGCGGTGTTCTTCGAGATCATCGAACGCGAGGGGGCGAAGGGCTTCGGTGAGGGGAACTTCAAGGCGCTGTTCGAGGCGATCGAGCGCGACCAGGCCCGGCGCGGGAACCTCTAGCCATGCCTCCGTATCGCCGCGTCGGCGACATCCCCCGCAAGCGCCACACGCTGCATCGCGTCGACGGCAAGGTCGCGGCGGAAGAGCTGATGGGTGAGGAAGGCTTCTCCGCGGCCTCGTCGCTCCTCTACCACCGCCACTCCCCCTCGGCGCTCCACTCGATCGAGAGCATCGAGGCGCCCGAGCCCGCCTTCACCGCGAACTCGCCGTTGCAGCCGTATCACCTCCGCACCGGCGACCTCGGCCCGGGCGCGTCGCACGACCCGGTGCTCGGACGCCGCTTCTTGCTGGGCAACGACCAGGTCGCGATGGCGTTCGCCGCGGCGTCGGAGTCGTCGCCTCTCTACCGCAACGCCACTGGCGACGAGCTCGTCTACGTCCACAGCGGCGAGCTCGTGCTCGAGTCGGTGTTCGGGCGCATGGCCGTCCACGAAGGCGACTACGTCGTCGTGCCGAGCAGCACCACGCATCGGTGGCTGCTGCAGAGCCCCGTCGAGCTCGTGATCTTCGAGGCGCGCGGCCACGTCGACCTCCCCCGCAAGTACCTCACCGAGCGCGGGCAGCTGCTCGAGGGCGCGCCGTTCAGCGAGCGCGACCTGCGCGGTCCCGACGGTGACCCGCTCGTCGTCGAGGGTGAGGACGTGCCGGTGCTCGTGCGCACGCGCAACGGCCTCAGCCGCCACGTGCACGCGAACCATCCGTTCGACGTCGTCGGATGGGACGGCTGCAACTACCCGTTCGCGCTGTCGATCCACGACTTCGAGCCGATCGTCGGCCGCGTGCACCAGCCACCGCCGGTGCACCAGACGTTCACGGGCCCGGGCATCGTCATCTGCAGCTTCGTGCCGCGGCTCTACGACTTCGATCCCGACGCGGTGAAGGTGCCGTACCACCACTCGAACGTCGACTCCGACGAGGTGCTCTTCTACTCGGGCGGCGACTTCATGAGCCGCGCCGGGTCGGGCATCGGGAAGGGCTCGATCAGCCTGCATCCCGCGGGGTTCGTGCACGGGCCGCAGCCCGGCTCGCGCGAGCGCAGCGAGGACAAGGACCGCACCGAAGAGCTTGCCGTGATGATGGACACGTTCAAGCCGCTCGGTCTCACCGACGCCGCGCGGTCGGTCAGCGACCCCACCTACCCCTGGTCCTGGGCACGCCGTGCCTGACACGTGGGCGCCGGTCCCCGACGGGTCCGACTTCCCACTCGAGAACCTTCCGTTCGGCGTCGCGCGCATCGGTGGCGCGGCGCCGCGCGTCGTTGTCCGCATCGGCGATCACGTGGTCGACCTCGTCGCGGCCGGCATCGCGGTCTCGCTGACCGACCAACCCACGCTGAACGCGCTCGATGGCTTCGGGCCGTGACGTGCGCTCCGAGGTCGGCGAGCTGCTTGTCGGCGCCGGAACGCGAGGACCTGCTGCATCCGGTCGAAGACTGCGAGGTGCTGCTGCCGTTCGAGGTCGCGGACTACGTCGACTCGTACTCGTCGATCCACCACGCGACGAACCTCGGGAGGATCCTGCGACCCGACAGCGAGCCCCTCATGCCGAACTGGCGGCACATCCCCGTCGCGTACCACGGGCGCGGCGGGATCGATCGTCGTGTCGGGCACGCCGGTGCCTCGTCCGATCGGCATGCTTCCCGGCGAGGGCGCGCCCCGCGTCAGGGCCGAGCCGATCTCTCGACATCGAGCTCGAGGTCGGCACCGTGGTCGGCCGCGGCGGCACGCGCATCGCGCCCGACGACAGCGACGCGCACGTCTTCGGGTTCGTGCTGCTGAACGACTGGTCGGCCCGAGACATCCAGGCCTACGAGTATCAACCGCTCGGGCCGAACCTCGGCAAGAGCTTCGCGACGACGATCTCTCCGTGGGTCGTGACCCTCGACGCGCTGCGGCCGTACCTCGTCGAGCCACCGCCACAAGACCCTCCGGTCGATCCGTACCTGCAGGCATCCAGACCGTGGGGACTCGACCTCACGCTCGAGGTGTGGCTCAACGGCACCCGCGTGTGCCGCACCGGCTTCGCCGACATGTACTGGACGTTCGCCCAGCAGCTCGCCCACATGACGGTGAACGGGGCGGCGGCGCGCACGGGCGACCTCATCGGGTCGGGCACCGTGTCGGGCCCGAACGAAGGTGAGCGCGGCAGCCTCATCGAGATGACCTGGCGAGGCCGCGACCCGCTCACGCTCTCGGACGGATCGACGCGCACGTTCCTCGAGGACGGCGACACCGTGACGCTGCGCGGCTGGGCAGGCGGCGACGGACGCCCCCGCATCGGATTCGGCGACGCGACCGGCACGATCGAGCCGACCCCACCGCGGTCGCGCTCCTGACGTGTCGAGCGATTGCCGCACTATGCCGCGGGCGATCGCAGCGAACGCTGAGTTCGCTCGGGGGACGGGGTTCGGGGGTCAGTCGAGCGAGCGGCCGTCGAGGTAGACGACGCCCTTGTTGCCGTCGACGGTGATCGTCTGGCCGGTCTTGATCACGGTCGTGCCGTCACCGCGCCCACGACGGCGGGCACGCCGAACTCGCGGGCGACGATCGCGCAGTGCGACAGCACGCCGCCGACGTCGGCGACGACGGCGCCGGCGATCGAGAACAGCGGCACCCACGGCGGCAGCGTCATCTCGCACACCATGACCTCGCCCTCCTCGAGGTGTCCTGGGCCTCGGCGAGCGACCGCACGACGCGAGCCGTGCCGCGTGTAGCACGCCCGGCGAGCCGGCCACGCCCTGATGCATGTTCGGGTCGGGGTTCTCCTCGGGCGGCACCATGCCGAGCAGGCGGAAGACGAGCGCGTCCATGAACGGGTCGGGCGGCGCGTCGGCGGGGATCCGGGCGGCGTGCCGACGGCGCCGGGCGGCGACGACCTTGCCGGCGGCCGTCGAACGTCGCTCGACGCGACGCGACGTCGGCGCGGCGGTCGCCGCCGTTCAGCAGCGCGTCGGGCACCTCGTCGCCGGCGGAGGAAGAACACGTCGTCGGCCTTGTCGATGACGCCCTTCGCCACGAGGCGGTCGCCGACGGCGAGCGCGAACCGGCGGAACACGCCGACGCCGAGCTGGTCGATGTAGAACGCGTGGTCCTCGGTGAGCGGGAAGCTGTAGCGGGCGGCCTCGTACAGCTCGTCGAACTTCGCGAGCTGCGTCGGGATCGTCGGCCAGCTTGGCCCGGGCCTTGGCCAGCAGCTCCTCGCGCTGCGTCGACCGCCGTCTGGTAGAGCAGCTCGGGATCCTCGGCTGTCGTCGAGGTCGATGAAGCCGGCGATGCTCGACAGCGGGATCGACGGGTCCTCCCGCCACGGGATGTCGGCGAGGTCGTACACGGCGTCGCTGCGCCAGCCGAACTCGAACGAGGAACTCGTCGAGCTTGGCTGCGGAACGCGCGCCCGTCGTCGGTCTTGTCGAGCTCGGCCGACGATCTCGCTCGACGAGCGTCTGCGTCGAACAGCTCGCGCAGCGCCGGGCTGGTCTTGCACATCGCGGCTGAGCTCCCACAGGCCCCGGCTGCACGTCGACCGAGCGGGTGTGGAAGCCCTGCAGCGTCTGGTACGACTCGGTCGTCTCGGTCGGGCTGCATCACCTTGTCGTACATGTCGCAGAACGCGCTGCTCGACAGCAGGACGAAGTTGATGTGCCCGTGGATCCACCACTGGTAGCGCATGTGGTCGGTGAACTCGTCGAGCTTGGCGACCAGCTCGGCGTCGCTCAGGCCCGAGTAGTCGGCCGTCTTCGCCGGCTCGTTCTTCGCGATGACGCCGGGCTTCCACTCCTCGTCCCACGGCTTGCCGACCGTCGGCACCTTGGCGGCGAGCTTGTCGTGGTAGCGGGTCATGCGATCCTGCGATCCGACCGCATCGTCCGGGACGGGGTGGAAGGCCACGTAGAAGTAGTGGTTGATCTCCTTCGGAGTCACCATGATCGGGCAGTCGTACTCGGCCTGGGCCTTGGTGAAGCCCTCCGCCAGCGTGTCGCATCACCAGGTCGAACGACAGCGGCGTGATCGGCCGCGGCGCGTGCATCTTGTCCAGGGTCCAGAAGCCCTCGATCTCGTCCGGTCCTGGAAAGACAATCGTCCGTCGTCGACACCTCGAACCCCCCAGTGGTGTGAGTGGCACGCGCGCGGAACATACCAAACGCCCAACTAGCGTGAGCCGCGCCGTGTGCACCGCATCCGACGCAGCGTGACGGCTGTGCGCGAAGCGACACGCTCCGCCTGCCGCCGACATGCGTGGCGAACCGCTGCTCGCGGCTCGCCGTCGCGCCCCGTCGTCGCGGACACCGCGATCCGCGTCGGTGCTGCTCGGCACCGCCGGCGGCAGCAACCCGAAGTCGACGCGGTGCCGGCTACGCGAACGCCGTCGTCGTCGGCGACGCCGCCTACCTCGTCGACTGCGGCGAGGGCGCGCACCGCCAGATGTGGCGGGCCGGCCTCGGGCTGAACCCCATCTTCGACCGGCGCCCGGCCGCTGGTGCAAGGCGATCTTCCTCACCCACCTGCACGCCGACCACATCATGGATCTGGCCAACCTCTTCATCGGCAGCTGGCCTCCGGACCCCGTCGACGTCTTCGGCCCCGCCCCGGCGGGTCTCCCGATCCCGAGGTTCCCGCCCGATGCCGTCGCGCCGCTCGTCTACCCCGACGAGCCCACGCCGGGCACCCGCGCCGCCCTCGACCACATGCTCCGCGCCTTCGCCTACAACATGAACCTCCGGGTGCTCGACGAGGGCCGCATCGACGTCACGCAGTCGGTGCGCGTGCACGAGATCGGCGTCCGACGCGACGGCTACGTGCCCGACATCGACCTCGGCGTCGCGCGCCGACGCAGCTCGAGCAAGCAGGCCGCGTCCCCCGACATGGAGCCGGTCGTCATCTACCCCGAGGACGACCACGGCGTGACAGTGAGCGCCATCCTCGTGCAGCACGCGCCGGTTTCCCGGCCTTCGGCTACCGCTTCGACACGCCCGGCGGCTCGGTCGTGTTCTCGGGCGACACCGGCGCGTGCGCCAACGTCATGTCGGCTCGCCGCGCGGCGCCGACGTGCTCGTGCACGAGGTGATCGACGTCGAGCCGATCCGCGAGCGGCATCACCCGCCTGCCCAACGACGAGCAAGTGCTGCAACCACCTCGCCAGCTCGCACTCCGCGCCGGAGCAGGTCGGCGCGCATCGCCAAGCGCCGCCGGCGTGCGGCACGCTCGTGCTGTCGCACCTCGTGCCCGGTGACTTCGAGCTCACGAGGACGAGTGGGAGGCGCGGGTGCGCGCCGACTACGACGGCGAGGTGCTCTGCGGCGTCGACCTCGACGAGCTCGCCCTCGCCCGCTGATGCGCGACGCGCACCGTTCGGCGCGGGCCGGAATACGAGGACCGGAACGCGAGCCGGGTCCCGGTCCTGGTCCTGCGCCGACGCGCGACGAGGTCGGCCCACCGGCACAGGAGCGGACGGGTGTCGCGCGGGTCGATGATCTCCTCGATGTCGAACGCCTCGGCGCTCCGGAACGGCGAGCGCACCTTGTTCGAGGCCGGCTCCGTGATCGCGGCCAGGTGGGCGTCGCGGTCGCTCGGCCTCCGCCAGCTCGGCCTTGTAGGCCACCTCGATGCCGCCCTCGATCGGCAGCGAGCCCCAGTCGCCCGACGGCCACGCGTACCGGTAGTGGAAGCTGCCGGCCTCGCCAGTTCGCGGCGCCGGCCACACCGAACGCCTTGCGGATCACCACCGAGCAGTACGGCGACGGGCTCTCGCCGAGCGCGGCCAGCGCCGCGCGACCCGTAGCGGATCGTGGCCTCTTGCTCCGACTGCAGCCCGATGAGGAAGCCCGGGCAGTCGACGAGGTGGACGAGCGGCAGGTGGAAGGTGGACGCCAGGTCGATGAGGCGCGTGACCTTCTGCGACGACGCCGCCGTCCACGCCCCGCCGTAGATGTACGGGTCCTCGGCGAACAGCGCGACGGGCCAGCCGTCGAGGCGGGCGAGGCCGCGTGATGATCGACTTGCCCCACTGCCGCCCGATCTCGAAGAACGACGACGTGCCGTCGGCTCTCGCGATCGACGATGCGCGTCGATGATCGTGACGCATCTTGTAGACGTGCCTTGGGTTGCGCGGCACGATCGAAACGAGCGCCTCGTCCCGGCGCTCGGGATCGTCGGTCGCTGTGCGCACGGGGCGGCAGCTCGTCGACCGACGTCGGCAGGTACGACAGGAAGCGGCGAGCCAGCGCGAACGCCTCGTCCTCGGATTCGGCCTCGTCGTCGATCGCGCCGTTCGTGACGTGGACGTGGCTGCCGCCGAGCTCGTTCTTGTCGTGGTGTGGTCCCGGCATCGCGAAGTCGACGAGGGCAGGACCGGCGATCATCATCTGCGCCGTGTCCTTCACGATCACCGAGTAGTGGCTCGTCGCCACGCGGGCGGCGCCGATGCCGGCCACCGACCCGAGTGCGAGCGACACCGACGGGGCGACCACGAGGTGGGCGAGGACGACGTCCCAGCCCCGCATCTGCGAGATCGGCGTGCGTCCGATCTGCTCGATCGTCTTCACGGACCCGCCACCGCCCATGCCGTCGACGAGGCGGATGTGAGGAAGCCGCAGCTCGAGTGCGAGGCCCTCGGCATGGTTGCGCTTGGCGCCGATCGACGCGTCGGACGACCCGCCGCGGACGGTGAAGTCGTCACCCGAGACGATGACCGGGCGGCCGTCGACCGCCGCCGCTCCGAACACGAAGTTGGACGGCGTGAAGCCGATCAGCTCCCCCTCCTCGTCGTACTGGCCGACCCCGGCGACCGCGCCGATCTCGTCGAACGAGCCGGGGTCGACGAGACGCTCGACCCGCTCGCGCACCGTGAGCTTGCCGAACTCGTGCTGACGGGCGACCTTGTCGGGACCGCCCATCGCCTTGGCCATCTCGGTGCGGCGACGCAGCTCGTCGAGCTCGGGCTTCCAGCTCATGCGAGCTCGGAGTCTGCGCGTCGCAGGAACGCGAGCGCACGCTCGAAGATCAGCTCGACGTCGGACGCGCCGCCGAAGAAGTGATCGGCGCCCGGGATCGCGTCGAGCTCGACGGGCGCGCCGACACCTTGCAGCGCCTTCTCGAGGCGCAGCGCCTGGTCGAACGGCACCCACGTGTCGGCTTCGCCGTGCTGGATGAGGATCGGTGGCGCATCCGGTCGCACGTACGTGACCGCGCTCGCGGTGCGGGCGAGTTCGAGGTGCTCGCCGATCGGGCCGCCGAAGAGGTGCGCCTCGAAGCTGTCCGTCGCCTCGAGGTCGAGCGCGAGGAAGTCGCTCACCGCGTACCAGATGACCGCGGCGCGCACGCGGGGCGCCGCCGGCACCAGCGCGGCAAGCGCCGCGAGCGTGCCGCCCGCCGATGCACCCCAGAGGTACGTCCGCTGCGGTTCGATGCCGACCTCGGCTGCGTGGTCGTGCAACCAACGCACAGCCTCGACCACGTCGTCGAGCTGCGCCGGGAACTTCGCCTCACCGCTGAAGCGGTAGCTCACTGCGGCGACCACGAAGCCGGCGGCGCAGAGCCGCTCGAAGAAGCCGTCGCTCCAGTCCCGGGTCTCGCGCGGCGCTCGACGGTGACCGACCCGCCAACCGCCCCCGTGCACGAACACGACGAGCGGCGCAGAGGCCGCGCTCGACCCCAAGTCGCGGTACAGGTCGAGCTCGAGCGCGCGGAAGCCTTCTCGCTCTGCGAACACGATGGCCTTGTCGACTTCGAGCATGGGCTGCCACAGTACGGCGGTGCTCACAGCCAAGCAGGTGAACCAAGCCGCAAAGGCGCTCTACGACGCCGAGGTCGTCGAACGAGCCGATCACGCCGATCTCCGAGACGTTCCCCGACGCCGACATCGAGGACGCCTACCGCATCTCGCAGGCCGTCACCGAGCTGAAGCTGAAGGCCGGCCGCATCGATCAAGGGCCACAAGATCGGGCTCACCTCGAAGGCGATGCGGTCGCTCACCGGAGCGACCGAGCCCGACTACGGCACGATGTTCGACGACTGGTTCGTCCTCGAGGGCAGCACCGTTCCCCGCAGCCGGATGAACCGGCCGCTCGTCGAGGTCGAGCTCGCGTTCGTGCTCGAGCGCGCCGCTGCTCGGCCCCAGCGCGCACGCCGCCGACGTCATCCGCGCGACCGACTTCGTGCTGCCCTGCATCGAGATCGTCGACACCCGCCAGAAGGGCCGGGGCCCGAACTCGCTCGTCGACAGCATCTCCGACGCCGCCGCGTGCGGCCTCGTGGTGCTGGGCGGGCGGCCGATGAAGCTCACCGACGTCGACATCCGCCGGATCGGCGCCATCGCTCTCGATCAACGGCACGATCGAGGAGAGCGGCGTCGCGCAGCCGTGATGGGCAACCCGATCAACGCGGTCGCCTGGCTCGCCAACAAGCTCCACGAGTACGGCGTCGACGCTCGAAGCCGGCCACGTCCTGCTGTCGGGCTCGTTCATCAAGGCGATCCCGTTCAAGCCCGGCGACTCGGTCGTCGCGCTCTTCGACACGCTCGGCGAGGTCACGTTCAACGCCGAGTAGCAGCGCGAGTAGGAGCAGTCGACGATGCGCTACGGCGTCACGTTCAGCCACCCCGACATGGGCGACGACCCGGGGTTCTTCAAGGAGTTCGCCCAGTCGGTCGAAGGCGCCGGGTTCGACCACCTGCGTCGCCGCCGAGCACGTCATCGGCGGCCACCCCGATCGCCTGACCGGCGAGAAGGTGCACACCTACGACGTGCGCTACCACGAGCCGTTCGTCCTCTTCGGCTACCTCGGCGCGGTCACCGAGAGCATCGAGCTGATCACCGGCATCCTGATCCTCCCGCAGCGCCAGACCGTCGCTCGTCGCCAAGCAGTGCGCCGAGCTCGACCTGCTCACCGGCGGACGCCTCGTCCTCGGCGTCGGGGTCGGGCGCAACTGGATGGAGTACGAGGCGCTCAACGAGGACTTCACGAACCGCGGCGCGCGGGTCGAGGAGCAGATCGAGGTGCTGCGGCGGCTCTGGACCGAGGAGCTCGTCACCTTCGACGGGCAGTGGCACCACCTCGATCGCATGGGGCTCAACCCGATGCCCGTGCAGCGGCCCATCCCGATCTGGATGGGCTCGTGCGTTCGGCAAGATCGTCGAGAAGGTGCTGCGGCGCACCGGACGCATGGCCGATGGATGGCTGCCGCAGTACCCGCCCGGTCCCGACCTCGCCGATGCGATCGCGCGGCTGCGCGGCTACGCGACCGAAGCGGGCCGCGATCCCGGCGTCGATCAGCATCGACTGCGCGATCCGCGTGCAGCGCGACGACGATCCGCAGAAGTGGGTCGACGCCGCGCAGGCCTACGAGGCGCTCGGCGCGACGCACCTGCGGGTGATGACCGCCGGCGGCGGCTTCGAGACGCCCGCCGAGCACCTCGCCGCCGCACTCCGGTGGCGCGACGCCCTGACCTGAGCGTGGCGATCTAGCCGATCGCGGTGCGGGCCGCCTTCGCGTCGCGCTCGCAACGCCGCCATCGCCGGCGCCGGCGTCGAACCCGACGGTGATCATGCGGAACCCGGCACCGTGGCGCTGCGCCCGCGAGCGCCGCTGCTCGCGTGGATGCCCGGCACCACGCCGTGCCGCTCGCACCCGGCCACGATCGTGGCGAGCGCGCCGTGGAACGGATCGCCGGACTGGTCGAGCGCGGGCGGCAGGCCGTAGGTGACAGAGAGGTCCGCGGGGCCGACGTAGACCGCGTCGATGCCCGGCACCGACAAGATGTCGTCGATGTGCTCGACCGCTTGGCGAGTCTCGATCATGGGGATGCACGCGACCTGGTCGTTCGCGGCTCCGAAGTACTCCCCGCCGTACCGCATGCCCGCGCTCAGCGGGCCGAAGCTGCGGGTGCCCACCGGCGCGTAGCGGCACGAGTCGACGGCGCGCTTCGCCTCCTCTGGCGAGTTGACCATCGGGATGATCACGCCCATCGCCCCGGCGTCGAGCACTCGGCCGATGATCCCCTGCTCGTTCCAGGGCACGCGCACGATCGGCACGGTCGGCGTACGCGCCATCGCAGCCAGCATCGCGACCGTCTGCTCGTAGTCCGCGAGGCCGTGCTGCATGTCGATGCAGACGTAGTCGAATCCCGCGGTCGCGGCGGCCTCGGCCAGGAACGGATCGCGAAGCGAGAGCCACGCGCCGAGCGCGGTCCCGCCGTCCGCCCACACCGTCTTCAACGACTGCATCACGCCAACCTCTCGCGGAGTGTCAGCAGCCCCCAGAGGTCGGGCTGCGGGCCGATGGGCACGTCGACGAGGGCGGGACCGCCCGCCTCGATCGCGCGCTCGATGGTGGCTCGGAGATCTCCGAGATCGGTGACGCGGTGGCCCGCGACGCCGAAGCTCTCGGCGAGCCTCACGAGATCGGGGTTCTGAAGCCGCGACGCGATCTCGTGGCCCGTGCTCTCTTGCTGCATGCGCAGCACGTTGCCGTATGCGTCGTCGCGGAACACGACCGCGACCAGAGCGATGTCGTGTTGCGCCGCCGTCGCGAGCTCACCCACGCCGTAGAGGAACCCGCCGTCGCCGCTGATCGACACGACCACGCGATCGCCGGCGCCGACCTTGGCGCCGAGGCCCGTGGGGAACCCGAAGCCGAGCGTGCCCTGGTATCCCGAGCCGAGGTACTGCCCGGGCCCCTCGACCGGATAGCCGTTGCGCGCGTAGTACCCGACCTGGGTCATCTCGTCGACGAGCACGCCGTCTTCGGGGATCGCGGCGCGCAGCTGCTCGCAGCACGACGCGAGGTCTGGGAACCGAGCCGCGAGGCCGTCACGCAACCGCGCGCCGAGGGCACGGGTCGCATCGGTGCGCGACGCCACGACGCCGGCCGTCGGTGGCGTGCCTGCCTCCACGGCTTCGAGCAAGGCGACCGCGGCCTCGTGCGCGTCGGCCTCGATCGCGATCGAGGGCTTCACGCTCTGGTCGAGCTCGGCCGGATCGACGTCGATGCGGATCACGGTGACGTCGGGCGGCACCGCGAGCGGTCCCCGCGACAGATGCGCGCGAGAGCCGAGGATCAGCAGGACGTCGGCCTCGTCGAACAACGGCGGAACCGCGAGCAGCGGCAGCGCGAGCGGATGGCTCGCGGGAATCGCGCCCTTGCCCTCGGTCGTCATGACGACCGGGGCACCGAGGCGCTCCGCCAACGCGACGAGCGGCGCCGCCACCGCCGAGCGCGCCGCCGCCCGCGACGATCACGGGGCGCTGCGCGCGGGTGAGCACGCCGGCCGCTTCGTCGATCAGCGCGAGGTCGGGCTGCTTCGGGCCGGGCACGTCGGGCTTGTCTGCCCAGGTCGCCGGCGCACGACGGAGCATGGTGTCCCAGCCCACCTCGAGCGCATGCGGCCGCGGACGCTCGTTGCCCTCGAGCGCAGCGAACACCGCGTCGACGAGACCGGGGATGTCCTCGGGGCATCGTCGCGTACTCGGAGCGTCCGATGACGCCGCGCAGCATCGCCTGCTGGTCGGGGATCTCGTGCAGCACGCCGCGGCCGCGACCGAGGTCCGCGGTCGACACCTGCCCGACGACGCAGAGCACGCGGCTCCCACACGCGTACGCGGTCGCCAGCCCGGCAGCCGCGTTCAGCACGCCCGGCCCCGGCACGACGGCGCACACACCGACGCGACCGGTGACGCGCGAGTAGCCGTCGGCCATGTAGCTCGTCGCCTGCTCGTGGCGTGTGTGGATCACGCGGATCGACGGCTCGAGCGCGAACCCCTCGTACAGGCCGTCGAGCTGCACGCCTGGCAGCCCGAAGACGACGTCGACGCCCCAGCGCCGCAGCCCTTCGACGACGAGCTCGCCGCCGGTGCGCTCGCCGGATACGTCGACCGTCACTCGACGTACGCCACGAAGTCGCAGCTGATGAACTTGCCGCCTCCGGCCGCGAGCTGCGTGTGCCGGGCCGGGCGCGCGTTCGCGTCGGGGAAGTGCTCGACCCACGGCGCGTTGATCACGTCCCGGAGCTTCAGGTCGGGCACGAAGAACGTCATCTTCACGATGTGCTCCCAGCCCGCTCCCCCGACCTCGAGCATCTCGCCGACGTGGTGGAACAGGTTGGCGAGCTGCGCCTCCGGCTCCTCGGGCATGTCGTCGGCGCCGGGATTGCGGGGCGGGATGATGCTCGACATCAGCAGCGGGCCGACCCGCGACGCGGTGGGGATCGGGTTGGCGTGATGGACGCTGTTCGCCTCGATCGAACGTCGCGGCATGGCGTTCCCCTCTCGTGCGGCTCAGCTCGTTGCGCGCTGGGCGGCCCACGCCTCGAACTCGGCGCGGCGATCCTTCCCGATCGGGAACGTGCCGAGCGTGCTCTCCCCCGCAGCGACGCGTTCGAGGGCCCACTCCTCCTCGACCTCTTGCTTCACCGACGCGGCAGCGATCTCCTCGGCGAGCGCGGCAGGCAGCACCACGACGCCCTCTCCGTCGCCCACGAGGATGTCGCCGGGGATCACGGTGACGCCGGCGCACGCGATCGGGATCTGGTGATCGAGCGGCACGTGCATGCGACCCCACGTCGCGGCGTGCGACGACTGGTGGTAGACGGGCAGACCGATCGTGCGGATGGCCGGCGTGTCGCGCAGCGCTCCGTCGGTGACGACGCCCGCGGCGCCGAGGAGCTTCGAACGCATCACGAAGATGTCGCCGATCGTGCCCGCGTCGGGCTCGCCGCGCGCATCGATGATCAGCACCTCGTCCTCGGTGAGGCTCTCGATCGCGCGGCGCTGCGCGTTCTGCCCTCGGCGTGAGGTCGGTGAGATCCTCGCGAGCCGGCACGTAGCGCAGGGTGTGGGCGTATCCGACCATGCGCTGTCCCTCGACGACCGGCTTGAGGCCGCTGAGGAACGCGTTGCGGATGCCTCGACCCTGCAGCTGCTGCGTGAGCGTCGCGGTCGACACCTTGTTGAGCTGCGCCTTGAGCTCGTCGGTGAGGATGACGGGGCGGGGGTGCTCGACGTCTGTCATCGAGCGCGCGGGAGTGTCAGGTTCACTGTCATAGTGGCGGCAGTAGTCAACCACGGAAGACCGCGGAGGGACACCGTTGGGCACGAGCATCCTCGGCAACCGCGTGCAACGGGTCGAAGACGCACGGATGCTGACCGCCGGCGGCACGTACGTCGAGACCTCGCCGCTCGAGCACGCCGCGTGGCTCACCTACGTCCGCTCGACCGAAGCGCACGCACGGATCGTCGCGATCGACGTCGACGACGCCAAGGCGGCTCCTGGCGTGATCGCCGTGTTCGTCGGTGACGACCTCGCCGAGCTCGGGCTCGCACCGAACGTCAATCCGAGCTTCTCCGAGGCGATGCGCCGCCCGTTCGTCGCGATCGGCACGCGTGCGCTACGTCGGCCAGCCCGTCGTCGCCGTCATCGCCGAGGACCGCTACCAGGCCGCCGACGCCGCCGAGCTCGTCGTCGTCGACTACGACCCGCTGCCCGTCGTCGATCGATCCCGAGGAGAGCGCTGCGCGACGAGGTGCTGCTCTTCCCCGAGGCCGGCACGAACGTCGTGCAGCGCTGGCCTGCGAAGCACGACGGCCGACTTCAGCGACTGCGAGGTCGTCGTCGAGGAGCGGATCGTCAACCAGCGCCTCACCGCGGCGCCGATCGAGCCCCGCTCGGGCGCCGCGTACTGGACCGACGACGGCCGCCTCGTCCACTACTCCGCCTGCCAGGGCGCGCACCCGACCAAGGACCTGCTCGCCGGCATCTACGGCCTCGACCCCGCGAAGGTGCGCGTGGTCGTGCCCGACGTCGGCGGCGGCTTCGGCGCGAAGTCGCGCACCTACCCGAGGAGCTGGCGCTCGGCTTCTACGCCCGTGCGGTCGGCCGCCCGGTGCAGTGGACCGAGACCCGCTCCGAGAACATGGTCGCGATGCCGCAGGGCCGCGGCCAGGTGCAGCACGCCAAGCTCGGCGGCACCCGCGACGGTCGCATCACCGCCTACCAGCTCGACGTCGTGCAGGACGCCGGGGCCTTCCCGCTGATCGGCGCCGTGCTGCCCGATGATGACCATGCGGATGACGACCGGCGTCTACGACATCGCCAACGTCGGCGTTCAACGGCGTCTCGCGTGGTGACCAACGCGGTGTCGACCACCGCCTACCGCGGCGCGGGGCGGCCCGAGGCGGCCGTCGCGATCGAGCGCATGGTCGACCGCTTCGCCGCCGAGATCGGCATGGACCCGGCCGAGGTCCGCCGCCGCAACTTCGTGCCCCGTTTCATCGAGCCGTACACGACCGGCATCGGCACGGTCTACGACGTCGGCGACTACCCCGAGGCGCTCGAGCGGGTCGCTGGCCGCCGCCGGCTACGACGACGCTGCGGGCAGAGCAGGCGCGCACGCCGGGCCGCCGGCGATCCGGTCGCGCTCGGCATCGGGCATCGCGGTGTACGTCGAGATCACGGCAGGCGCGCCCGGCAGCGAGTTCGGCGCCGTCGAGCTGCTCGACGGCGGGCGCATGCGCGTGCGCAGCGGTGCGACGCCGTTCGGCCAGGGCCACGACACGACGTGGGCGATGATCGTGTCCGACCGCACGGGCGTGCCGATCGACCACATCGAGGTCGTGCACGGCGACACCGACCAGGTGCGCTCGCGGCGGCCTCACCGTCGGGTCGCGCTCGGTGCAGATCGGCGGCGCGGCGATCGACACCGCGACCGGCACGCTCGTCGACCTGGCTCGCGAGCGCGCCGCCGATCTGCTCGAGGCGGCGGCCGACGACGTCGTGCTCGACGACGGAGCGCGGCGTGTTCCACGTCGCCGGCACGCCGGCCAAGGTCGTCGGCTGGGCACGAGCTGGCGGCGGGCCGACGGTGACAGCGCTGCAGGCCGAGTGCGACTTCACGCCGGTGATGCCCACGTTCCCGTTCGGCGCGCACCTCGCCGTCGTCGAGGTCGACACCGAGACGGGGCACACCCGCCTGCACGCGCCTCGTGGCGCGTGGACGACGCCGGGCAAGATCCTGAACCCGCTGCTCGCCGAGGGCCAGGTGCACGGCGGCATCGCCCAGGGCGTGGCGCAGGCGCTCTTCGAAGCCGTGCGCTATTCGACGACGACGGCCAGCCCCAGACGACGAACTTCGCCGACTACCTGGTGATCTCGGCGCCCGAGCTCCCGTCGTTCGAGGTCGTGCACATGGAGACGCCGACGTTCGCGAACCCGCTCGGCGCGAAGGGCGTCGGCGAGTCGGGCACGATCGGCGCGATCCCGGCCGTCTACAACGCGGTGATCGACGCGCTCGCCCACCTCGGCGTCCGCCACCTCGAGACGCCGCTCACGCCGGAGCGCATCTGGCAGCGCGCTCGAGCCGAGACCGGGCTGAGAACGGCGCTGGGTTACGCTGCGCTCGCAAGACCGAATCGGGGGAGGTCGACGTGTCGACGCAAGTCGTCCACGAAGCCGTCGAAGGGCGCCAGCGTCAGCCATCTCGTGCTCAACGTCCGAGACATCGAGGCGTCGCATCACTTCTACACCGAGCTGCTCGGCTTCGAGCAGTGCGCGGAGCTCACGCACACGATGACGATGCGCTTCTACCGCGGCGACGCGTCGCACCACCACGACTTCGCGCTCGTGCAGGTGGCCGATCCGACTCGGCCGGGCCGCCCGAGCCGTGGACGATGGAGCCGAGGCGAGTCGGCGTCAACCACATCGCCATCGGCTACCCGGACCGCGAGGCGTGGCTGAACCAGCTCGCGCACCTGAAGGCCAACGGCGTCGAGTTCATCGTGCGCGGCAACCACGGCATGACCCACTCCGCCTACATCGCCGACCCCGACGGCTACGGCATCGAGGTGCTGTACGACCTTCCCGAGGAGGTCTGGTCGGGCGACGTCGACGCCGCGCTCAACTACTTCGAGTACCTGCCGCCCGACCAGGCGCTCGAGGACACGACCGACTACCAGAGGTTCGGGCCGAACGAGCCCGAGCCCGTCGGCGTCCCTGGTCGCATCGTCACCCGCGAATCGCACTGAGCCGCGGCATGGGCGCGCGCACGGGTGAGGAGTTCCTCAAGGGTCTGAAGGCGCGCAAGCGCGAGGTGTGGCTCGGAGACGAGCGCGTCGACGACGTCGTCGACCATCCCGCGTTCAGCGGGGCCGCGCATCAGCTCGCGTCGGTGTTCGACCGGCAGCACGAGTTCCCCGACGACTGCCTCATGCCCGATCCAGAGACGGGCGAGCCGATCAACGTCAGCCACATGATCCCCCGCTCGATCGAGGACCTGAAGCGCCGGCACAAGGGGCTCGTGCGCATCGCCGAGGCGTCGGTCGGGCTCATGGGCCGCACGCCCGACTACATGAACGTGACGTTCGCCGGCTTCGCGGGCGAGCGGAGCGCGTGGCTCGGCGCCGGACGGCGGCAACGAGGAGGGCCACGACAACCTGGTCGACTTCCAGAAGCAGCTCGCCCGCGAAGACATCTCGCTCACGCACACGATCGTCCACCCGACGGTCAACCGGGCGACCGACAACGTCTTCATCGGCAACCCGGTGCCGCTGCACAAGGTCGGCGACGACCGAGCACGGCATCGTCGTGCGCGGCGCGCGCATCCTCGCGACGCTCGCGCCGTTCTCCGACGAGATCGCGGTGTACCCCGGCCATCCGCTCCCGCCTGACGCACCGCCCGAGTACGCGCTGAGCTTCTCGATCGCGATGGACACGCCCGGGCTGATCTTCCTGTGCCGCGACAGCGCGTCGACGCCCGGACACGAACCTCTTCGACCACCCGCTGTCGATGCGGTTCGACGAGCAGGACGCGTTCGTGATCTTCGACGACGTCGAGGTGCCGCGCGACCGGGTCTTCATCGACGGCCGGCCCGACATCTACAACTCGGTCATGCTGCCGACTGCGTGGTGGGCGAACATCATGCAGCAGACGACGCTGCGCGCACTCACGAAGCTCGAGTTCGCGTACGGCCTCGCGATGGGCATGGCCGAGGCGGTGAACGACGTGTCGCCGCAGACGATCGAGATGCTCGGCGAGCTCAGCGGCTACGTCGAGGTCACGCGGAGCGCTGTCCTCTTGGCGGAGGAGCACGCGTACGACCGCGGCGACGGCGTCGTGTTCCCCGACGGTCGGCCGCTGCACCCGATGCGGGCGATGCTCGCCACCTGGTTCCCGAGGGTCAACGACATCCTCATCACGATCGGCAGCCACAACCTCCTCGCCGCGCCCAGCCGGGCGATGCTCGCCGACGCGCACCTCCGGCCGCTCATCGACGAGTTCCTGCACGGCGCCAACGACATCGATGCCGAGGACCGCGCCGCGGTGTACCGGCTCGCGTGGGACTTCGTCGGATCGAACCTCGGGTCACGCAACGACCTCTACGAGCGCAACTACCTCGCGTCGGCGCGCACGAACCGCACGGGCGCCCACATGGTCTACGCCGACCACGAGCGCCCGAAGGCGCTCGTCGAGGCGATGCTCGCCGCCGGCCGTTCCTGAGCGACGTCGCACATGCCAACGCCGGGCGCGCCTTCCGTCGACGCGCTGCTCGAGGTCGCCGTCGCGGCCGCGCGAGCCGGCGGGGCCGTGCTGGTGGAGGGCCTCGCTCGGCCGGCGGAGGTCAAGCTCAAGAGCGAACGCACGTCGATCGTCACGTGGGCTGACGTCACCGCGCAGGACAAGATCGTCGACATCATCACGGCCGCGTTTCCCGACCACGCCATCCTGGGCGAGGAAGGCCTCGCCGGCCAGGCCGACGGCCCTTGCACGTGGCTCGTCGACCCGCTCGACGGCACGTCGAACTACGCGCACGGCATCCCGTTCGCGTGCACGTCCGTCGCCGTGCGCGACGCCGAGGGGCTGGCCGCAGGCGCCATCTTCGAGCCCTTTCGCGGCGAGCTGTTCACCGCGTCGCGCGGTGGCGGGGCGTGGCTCGGCGACGAACGCCTTGCCGTCTCCGATGTCGCGACGCTCGACCGGGCGATGGTGTGCACCGGCATCCAGGCGGACGACCGTGACGCGATCGAGGCCTACGGACGTCGCATCGTCGAGCTCAACGTGCACTGCCGTGCGGTGCGCGGCCTCGGCGCCCCTGCGCTCTGCCTCGCGTACATCGCGGCGGGGCGCATCGACGCGTTCCTCGAGCGCGATGCCACCTATGCGTGGGATGTCGGCGCCGGCGGCCTCATGATCACCGAGGCGGGCGGCCGCATCGAGGACCTCGACGGCGGTGCGCTCAACCTCGGCCCGGGCTTCGCGAACGTGCTCGCGACGAACGCGCACATCCACGAAGAGCTCGCTGCGCTGCTGCAGAAGACGGGAGATCGGGCATGACGGTGTCGGGCAAGCGGGTCGTGGTCACCGGCGCGGGCCGGGGCATCGGCGCCGAGCTGACCGCCGAGCTCCGGGCTCGGGGCGCCGAGGTCGTCGGTGTCGACCTCGCCGGCGCCGACGAGGTGTGCGACGTCAGCGACGAGGACCAGGTCGCCGCGCTCTTCCGGAGAGTCGGCCGCGTCGACGGGCTCGTCAACTGCGCGGCGCTGCTCGTGAACCGGCGTGCCTATGACGAGATCCCGCTCGACGAGTTCGACCGCATGCTCGCGGTGAACGTGCGAGGAACGTTCCTGTGTGCGCGTGCCGCGGCCGCGTCGATGGACGACCGTGGCGGCAGCATCGTGAACGTCGCGTCCGAGACCGCGTTCACGGGCTCGCACGGGTTCGCGCACTACGTCGCGTCGAAGGGCGCGGTCATCTCGCTGACTCGAGCGCTCGCGAACGAGATGGGGAAGAAGAACATCCGGGTGAACTGCATCGCTCCGGGGCGCACGACGACGCCGGGCTCCGAGGTCCTCGGGGAGTACGACATCAGCCGCACACCGCTGGGCCGCTTGATGCGCCCCGACGATCTGCTCGGCACGTTCTGCTACTTCCTGTCCGACGACTCCGCGTTCGTGTCGGGCCAGACGATCATCGTCAACGGCGGCCGCATCCCGAACTGATGGGCGCTGATCGTGGGGATCTCCTCGACGACTACGACGCAACGGGCCTCGCCGACCTCGTCGCACGCGGCGACGTCGACGCCCGTCGAGCTCGTCGAGGCGTCGATCGCGCGCATCGAGGCGTTCGACCCGCGAGCTCAACGCGGTCATCCATCGCCAGTTCGACCGGGCCCTGCGCGAGGCCGCAGGGTCGCTCCCCGATGGCCCGTTCCGCGGCGTGCCGATCCTCTTCAAGGACTACGGAGCCCAGGAGGTGGGTGAACCCCACCACCAGGGGATGCGCGTCCTGCGCGATGCGGGTTGGACCGCGCGTGTCGACAGTCAGCTGGCGGCGCGCTTCCGCTCACTCGGCTTCATCCCGCTCGGGCGGACGAACACACCCGAGCTGGCGTTGATGGGCACGACCGAGCCCGAGGCCTACGGACCGACGCACAACCCGTGGAACCTCGATCGCTCACCCGGTGGGTCGTCGGGTGGATCGGGCGCGGCGGTCGCGGCGGGGTTCGTGCCCGTCGCACACGCGAACGACATCGCCGGATCCATCCGCATCCCCGCCTCGCAGTGCGGTGTCGTCGGGCTCAAGCCGTCGCGTGGACGCGTGCTGCCCAACCGTCCCGGCGACGCGGCAGTGACGATGCTGACCGAGGGCGCGATCACGCGCACGATGCGCGACACCGCTGCCGTGCTCGACGGGCTCTCGGCGTCGCCCACTGCCCGAACGGCTCGTCGACGAGGTCGGCCGTGACCCTGGCCGCCTCCGCATCGGCCTCTGCACGAAGGCGTTCACCGGCGTCGAGCCCGACGAGGGGTGTGTGCAGGCTGCCCGCGACGCGGCGCGCCTCATGGAGGGGCTCGGCCATCACGTGGAGGAGGCGTGGCCCGCGGCCCTCTATGACCCCGACCTGCTGGGTGGCGCCACGAGATTGGCCGCCGCGCAAGGCGCCGTCGCGCTCGACGAATGGTCGGCCGCCCTCGGTCGCGAGCTCGGCGAAGACGACGTCGAGCCGACCACGTGGAAGCTGGTCTCGACGGGACGGGCGCTCGTCAGGGGCAGACGTGGTGCGTGCGCTCCAGCGACAAGAGGAGCTGACGCACGGCATCCGAGATTGGTGGCATGGCTTCGACCTGCTGCTCACCCCGACGACCGCCGAGCCCGGCCCGCCACTCGGCGCGTACAAGCAGGGGTTCGCTCCCGGTCGCGGCAGCGCGTTCACACGCGTGTTCAACGCGACCGGGCAGCCCGCGGTCTCGCTCCCCCTCGGCTGGCCTGACGACGGCCTGCCGCGCGGCGTGCAGCTCGTCGCCGCCTACGGCCGTGACGACGTGCTCATCCGCGTCGGATCGCAGCTCGAAGAAGCCGCGCCGTGGTTCGACCGCCGCCCCCCGCTCACCTGACTGTTTGCTCACAGAACCACGTGTGACGTGGGTTGCGTGAGCAAACGATGTCGGAGGTCGGGGCGCCGCCGCCGCTCAGCTGGCGCGGGATTGGGCAGTTGCGGGCGACATGAGGCCCCGAGTGCCCAATCCCCGGCGTTGGGCTAGGGCGTTTCAAAGGCGAGGACGCGCATCCTCCGGATGTACTCGTCGCGGTCCAGGCCGAACAGCCCGAAGCGCGGGATGCGGCTCAGAGAGAAACGTGTGCGCTCCCCCACGAGCGAGCGCCGCGACGTCACCGGCGAGCAACGCGGTGCGCTCCTCGTCGGTGAACTGCCAGTCCGCGAGCGCGTCAGCGGGATCCGTTCGCAGCTGCTCGCGGAACTCGAGGTCGACCTGCGCGCGATGCAAGAGCTTGTGCACCGTGTAGACGCTCATCGCAGATCCCAGGCGGCGAACGCATTGCCGCCGTAGGTGTCCATCTCGAGGAACGTCGGGCGGCGCCCACCGATCGCGCCGAGCAACGCGATCCAGTTCAGGCACTCGCCGCTCACGTTGCCCGCGGCGCGAAGGCGGTCGGGTGTGGCCGCGGCGACGAAGTCGTCGAGCCGCTCTTCGCGCAGCCAGCGCTCGACGTCGGCGAGCCACGCTTCGTCCGGCGGTGCCATGGGCGAGCCGGGTCGCGCGTGCGCCCCGCCGATGTCACCGCTGATCGCGCCACTGGCCACCAGACCCGACCCGAGTGTCGGCGGGGTACGCGCCGACTGCGGCGGACACCATCGCGCCCAGATCGCGACAGCGCGACGCGAGCGGGAAGCGGCGGGGCGATGCCGTTGATCCAGACGCGGCACGATCGGCCGCTCGACGACGCCGCTCGCTCGCGGCGAGGAAGTGGACCGGCACGGTGATCGAGTGGTCGACCTGGAACTCCTCGCTGAGGGCGAGGTCGAACGCCGCCGCGAGTCCCCACGCGTAGAGGTGCCTCGCGAGCGCCTCGTCGACCGGGATCTCGGTCGAAGCGGGCCTCGCCGGGCCAGTCGTCGGTGCCGGGCCCATCGGTGCGGACGGCGACTCCGATCGGCGAACGCGGGCAGACGGTCGTAGAACCAGTGATGGAAGTGGTCGGTGTCGAACACGAGCAGCACGTCGGGATCGATGTCGTCGACATGGCCCGAACGGCCGCGAACGCGCGGGCCACGAGGGACTCCGGGTTGGCCGCGCAGTCGCCCGGTGACGTCGGCATGTGCGGCACTCCGAACGCGCCGACGATCGTCGCCATGACCGTGCGGCGCTACTCGGGGTCGGCGAGGTCGAGTGCTTCGTAGACCGGCGCGTCGGAGAACATGAACGCGTCGAGGCCGCGCGTCGACGAGACCCGCATCGGGCACCACGACGGCACCGCGATGACGTCGCCCTTCGACACCTCGTGGTCCTGACCGGCGAGCTCGATCACACCATCGCCGTCGAACACCTGCCACACCGACGAGCCGACGCGCCGCGGCAGCGCTGACGACGATCCCGGGCGCGAGACGATGCATCTCGATCCGGATCGTGACGAGCGCGTCGGCGCCGTTCGTCGGGTTCGTGAACCGCACGGCCGCGTGGCCGGGCGCGAGCACTCCGGCGCGTCCCTCGGCTTCGAGCTCGAGCTGCGCCGACAGCGCGGCGTCGGTGTGCTCCCACCGGTACGCCATCAGCGGCGAGGTCTTCGCAGCGCCCGCGGACACCGGCCGCAGGCCGGGGTGCGCCCACAAGCGCTCGCTGCGTGACGACTGCGGCGTCGAGCGATCGCTGATCTCGTCAGGGCCGAACTCGAAGAACCCCGCATCGAGACCCGACACGAGCGGGATGTCGAGCCCGTCGAGCCAGACCATCGGCGCGTCGGCGATGTTGTGATGCTCGTGCCAGCGCCATCCGGCCGTCAGCAGCAGGTCGCCGCGGCGCATCGCGACGGGATCGCCGTCGACGACGGTCCAGACGCCTTCGCCTTCGAGCACGAACCGGAACGCGCTCTGCGAATGGCGGTGCGCGGGCGCGACCTCCTTCGGGCCGAGGTACTGCGCGGCCGCCCAGAGCGTCGGCGTCGCGTACGGCTCGGGCTTCAGGCCGTCGTTCGCGTACGCGATCGCGCGGCGCTCGCCGCCGCGGCCGACGGGCACCAGCTGCCCGGCGCGCTCGGCGATCGGCAGCACGTCGGCCCACGGCCACACCTGCGGCACCGCGTGCGGGCTCGGCGCCTTCGGCATCAGGTCGCCGCGCACCGTCCAGAGCGGCATCAGGCTGTGCGCCGCGAAGTCGGCGTAGAGCTGCTCGAGCGCGACCTCGTGCTCGGTGGTCGTCACGGATCCAGTATGGCTGCTCATGCGGTCCCCCAGACTTCCTCGCACACTTCGACGATCCTCGCGAGCTTGCGCTTCTCGTCGTCTTCGGTGAGCGGGTTGCCTCCGACAGTCGAGGCGAACCCACATTGCGGCGACAGCGCGAGCCGCTCGACCGGCACCACCTTCGACGCCTCGTCGATGCGGCGGAGCAGGTCGTCGCGCGACTCGAGCACCGGTGTCTTCGAGCTGACCAACCCGAGCACGACCGTCGTGCCGGCGGGAACGTGGCGCAGCGGAGCGAAGTCTCCCGACCGCTCGGAGTCGAACTCGAGGAAGAGCATCCCGACGCCGGCTGTGCCCGAACACCTTCTCGGCAACCGGCTCGTAGCCGCCGCTCGCCATCCAGTGGCCCTTGTAGTTGCCGCGACACACGTGCATCGCGGTCGTCACGCTCGCAGGAGCACCCTCGCAGCGCTCCGGCGATCGCAGCGACGTAGTCGTCGACGAGCTGCTCGGGGTCTTCGCCTGCAGCGGCGACGACGTCGCGAGCATCGGAGTCGCACAGCATCGCGAGCGCGACCTCGTCGAGCTGCACGAGGTTGGCGCCCTCGCGCGGCGAGGTCCGCGATCTCCTGCTCGATACACGGATGCGAGGTCGTCGAAGAAGGCGCCGCGACGACTCGTAGGCACCGGACAACGGGCCGAACCAGAACTGCATCGTCGATGGCGACGGCAAGGTGATCTTGATGTCGCGGTCGGTGATCGAGCGCACGAACTCGACCTCGTGACCCGAGATCGGCGCGGTCCGCGCCACCTTCCCGGTGACGTGGGGCGCCGTGAACGCCAGCCGATCGCCCGACTCGTCGGTGAACGAGAACCGCGCCTCCCCCACCTCGAGCCCGTCCACCTGCTCGACGAAGCGGTTCCAGTACGAGAGGCGGCGGAACTCGCCGTCGGTGACGACCGCGAGGCCCAGCGCCTCTTGCATGGCGACCACGTCACGGATCGCCGTCGTCTTGCGCGGCGTGGAGCGCTTCTGGCTCGGCGTTCCTCCATGCCTCCCGCAGCGCTGCGGGACGGAGGAGCGACCCGACGTGATGGGCCCGGTGGATGTGATCTGCCATTCAGAGCTCCGATCGAACGCGGCGCTCGACCTCGCGGATGAGCGCGATCTGATCGTGGACGGTGCCGCCGACGATGCGGTTGCCGAGCCCGAGGTGAGTGAACGCTCCCGACTCGCGGTAGCGGGCGACGACCGACGCCCATTCGTCAGGCGGCGTGAGCTGGGTCAGGAGCCGTGCCTCGATGTCGATCGTGCGTCCCTGCGCGGCGGCGAGCTCGTGGAGACGTCGTGCGGAGCCGATCGCTCGGTCGACGTCGGCGCCCGTGGGAGCCATCAGCTTGAAGCCGTCGGCGAGCCGCGCCGCCCGTCGCATCGAGACTTCGCCAGGATGTCCCTGCGACTCGAACCCGCCGCCACCCATCCAGACCGGGATCGAGCGCGAGGGCCTCGGGTGGATGCCGACCTGGTCGAGGTTGAACGCCTCACCGTGATGCGTGACCGCGTCTTCGGTCCACAAGCGCCGGAGGAGCGGCACCATCTCTTCGATGCGACGGCCGCGCGTCGCCGGATCGACGCCGAGCGCCCGCTGCTCCTCGCGGTTCCATCCGACGCTGACCGCGAGCCGTAGCCGGCCTCGCGACAGCAGATCGACCTCGGCCGCTTGCTTGGCCACCAGCACTGGATCTCGCAGCGTGACCAACGCCATCGCGCTCGACACCTCGATCGTCGTCGTCACCGCGGCGAGGAAGGCGAGCATCGTGAACGACTCGTGCCAGGGATCGTCGTACGAAAAGAGGGCCGGATACTCCGTGAGCCGGCTCGACGCGACATGCTCGGAGAACCCGATGTGATCGAAGCCGATCTCCTCCGCCGCCTGAGCGAACGTCCGGATGTCGTCGGGGTCCTCGAAGTAGGGGACGTCGCAGCCGAGGCGCATGGTCATGTGGGCACCAAGATCTCTCGAGTGATCAGCGCCAGCACCGCCATGATGGCCATCCCGAACGCCATCGAGAACGCGGTCACCTCACCCGCGACGCTCGCAAGCGGCGATGCGACCGCGCCGACGGCGAACTGCAGGACGCCGATCAACGCGGAGACGGTGCCCGCCTCGCGCCCGTAGGGGTTGAGGGCAAGAGCGGTGGCATTCGGAACGATGAACGGGAGGCTGAGCACGGTGAACATCAGAGCCGGCAGCACCGCGGACAGCCCGAGGTCGAGCCACAGCACGGCACACAGCGCGAACGATCCCGCGACTCCCTGCGCGACACCCCAGCGGAGCAGCAACGCGGGGTCGTGGCGCCGCACGAGGGTGGCGTTCAGCCAACCGACCGCCATCAACCCGACGGCGTTCACGGCGAACACCAAGCTGTACTGCGTCGAGGTCAGCCCGTAGATGTCCTGGAACACGAACGACGAGCTCGAGATGTAGAAGAAGAGCGCACCCGACGAGAACGCGGCGGTCAGCGCGTATCCCATGAGAGGGCGATGCCGGACGACGCGCTTCGTCACCGCGAGTCGTCTGGCTGATACCGCCCGAGTGGCGATCCTCCGGCGCGAGGGTCTCGGGCAGGATGACGGTGACAGCAAGCAAGCCTGCCGCTCCGAGCAGTGACAACACGACGAAGATGCCGCGCCAGGACGTCACGTTGATCAAGAGACCCCCGAAGAGGGGAGCTGCGATCGGCGCGATGCCGCTCACCAACATGAGGAGCGAGAACACACGCGCCGCGGCCGCGCCCTCTTCACGATCTCGGACGACCGCGCGGGCGATGACCACTGCGACACCGCCGAGCAGACCTTGCGCGAACCGGAGCACGACGAGCGCCGGCGCTGTCGGTGCGAACGCGCAGGCGAGGCTGAAGAAGGCGTAGCCGCCGATGCCCACGAGCAGCGGCCGCCTCCGACCGAGCGAATCGCTGACCGGGCCACCGAACAGCTGGCCGAACGCGAGGCCGAGCAGGCACGCGGAGAGGGTCAGCTGGATCTGCGCCTCAGGGACGCCGAGGCTGTCGGCGACCTGCGGGAGCGCGGGCAGGTACATGTCGAACGACAGCGGCGGCACCGCGCTGAGGCCGCCGAGCACCAGCAGCATCGGCACGGTGATGCCCGCATGCGTGCGGGCCTCGGTCGTGACGGTCTCGGTCATGCTCGGTGTCACGTGGGCGCGGCCACCACACCTTCGGCGACGAGTGCCTCCCACCGGTCGGACATCCCGAGCTCTTCGACGATCTGCTCGCCGTCGATGCCGGGGACGGTGCCGGGTGGGCCGAACCGCACGTGTGTCTCGGAGAGACGAGGGCCTGGACCCACGGTGAGCCGGCCCGCCTCGACCTCGACGACGATGCCGCGCGCACGAGCGACAGGATCGGCCGCGGCCTCCTCCCCGGTCACCGACAGGTGGGCTGCTCCGCCCGCGCGATTGATGCGGTCGATCCACACCTGCGCAGGCTCGGTCTCGAATCGTGCCTCCCGCCCTTCGTCCGTCACCCCGTCGAGGCCCTCGATCCCGTCGAACGAATCGACGACGGCGAAGAACCACCGATCGTCGCTCGCCTTGTAGAGGCGATTCCGCGCGTTCCAACCGCGTGCGTCGAACCCGTGCGGCAGGTCCCAGACCTTGCCGTCGTAGGCGAGCATGAAGGGTGCCTGGATGAACGACGCCGTGTGCGCGAGCGACGCGCTCACGGACTGCCCTTCGCCGGTGCGGTTGCGGTGATAGAGCGACAGGAGGATGCCGAACGCCGCGAGATGGCCACTGCCGACATCGCTCACGGGGAAGGACATCATTGTCGGCTCGCCCTCCTCGTTGTGCCATCGATCCTGCAACCCCGCGACGGCTTGGCCGAGCTCCTCGCGGCCGCGCCACATGCCCCGCTTCCCCAGATATCCGAACGCGCTGATCGACGAGTACACGACGCCGGGAACCGCGGCGCGGGCGTCGGCCTCGCCGATGCCCAGACGATCAGCGACACCGAGTGCGAAGTTCTGGCTCACGACGTCGGTGTCCGCGAGGAGGCGGCTGATGATCTCCCGGCCTTGGGCCGCCTTCAGATCGAGCAGCATCGAGCGCTTGCCGGCGTTGATCCACATGTGCCACGGGATCGCGAGGTCTTCGGTCTTGTTGACCTTGATGACGTCTGCTCCGTACTCGGCGAGCACGCGACCGGCAGTCGGGCCCGCGAGCACGTGCGTGAAGTCGACCACGCGCACGCCCTCGAGTGGCGCGGCCGCTTCGCCGTTCAGCGAGTGGTTGGTGCTCGAAGATTGGAAGGTTGCCGCGCCGCCAATCACGCGGGGACTCGGAGACAGCGCCGTGCGGCTGAGCACGACCGGCTCCCCGAGCTGCGCAGTCGACCCGAGCACGGGATCGACCACGTCGGCGACCGCATGGCTGTCACGACCACCCTCGTCGGTTCGCAACCACTCGTCGGTCGTCTGGCAGACCGCGCACGGTGCGCCGGTGCGCTCGTTGATGTCGTGCTCCCACTCGGCTGCGTCCCGAGTGCGGAACAGCTCGGTGAATCGCTTGATCAGCTCGACTTGCAGCTCGGGATCGGCTCGGAGCCGATCGGGCTCGGCGACACCTTCGGCGAGCCACTCGGGCACGAACTCCTGCGCGAACCACCGCATGTGCCGGTCCTCGAAGAGGCAGAGGTGAAGCCAGCGGCCGTCCTTGCACTTGTAGTGCCCGAGACCCGGCCGAGGCGGCGGCTTGAACGCACCCGAGGCCATGTTGTGCGCCATCTGCAGCTCGTGGCCGAAGACCTCATACGCCGCGTCGAACAGCGACACCTCGACACGCTGGCCTCGCCCCGACCGATCGCGGGCGAGCAGCGCGGCCACGACGGCATGCGCGGCGATCGCGGCTGCGTACGTCGACAGCAGCGGCGTCGCCGCGAACGACGGGTCGGTGTCGATGATCGGCCCCGCGGGGCCGAAGCGGCGGGGAGGCCGGTAGATCGATGTCGCCGCGGAGACGATGCCTTCCCACCCTCGCATCGACGCACGCGCGTCGTCACCGCTGAACCCGGGGATCGAGCAGTAGACGAGGCGAGGGTTCGCGGCCTGCATCGCGTCGTATCCGAGCCCGAGCCGATCCATGACGCCGGGCCGGAAGTTCTCGACGAGCATGTCGGCGTGACGCACGAGGTCGAGAGCGGTCTCGACCCCCGCAGCCGTCTTCAGATCGAGCTCGATGCTGCGCTTGCCGCGCTGGAGCACCGCGTTCGCGGGGTCGTCCCACCGAGGTCCGCCGGGCGGATCGACGTGAATGACTTCAGCACCTGCGTCAGCGAGCAACATCGCGAGCAAAGGACCCGCGATGTACTGACCGAAGTCGATGACCTTCAACCCGTCGAGCGCGCCCTCTGTTGCCATCATTGCTCCTGCCTGTCGCACACGATCGAGCGCGTCGAGCGCGACTGCGCCGTCCGAGATGAGCCGCACTGGGTTGACGTCGATCTCGATGATCGCGGGATGCGCGAGGAGCAGCGCCTCCACCGCTCGCAGCACCGGAGCGACAGCACGCGGGATCGATGCGTCGGGATCGACGTCGGCCACGAGCTCGGCGAGATCGAGATCGGTCAACGGCGCGACTCGCCAGGCCGCGGCGCGCGAGCTCCGACGTCTCCTCCGCCTCTGCCGAATGCGATGACCGGTCCCCACACCCGATCGCGCACGCCGCCGACGAGCAGCTCGGCGCCCGTCCGCGACCTGCGCCTCCACGAAGTAGCCCGCGAGGCCGAGCCGGGCACGATGCGATCGATCGCGTCGAGCGCCGACGTCGAGCTGCGGCGACCGTCGCGATGTCGACGTGCACCCCACCGAGCTCGGCTTTGTGAGCGACGTCCGGGTCGAGCACCTTGACGACGACCGGCGACGCCGAGCGCCGCGAGCGCATCGTGAGCCGCGCTGCGGTCGGCGACACACGCGACGCGGCGGCGTGGCATGACACCGAGCGCCTCGAGCAGCGCTTGCTCAGGTGCTCGTCGAGCGGCTCGTCGGGCAACGCCGGAGCGGTCGCGAGCCGCGGCCGGCACCGCTCTCATCTCGTCGTGCTCTCCCACGCGCGTCCTCGACGAGCGCGCACATCGCTCGCGCCGCCTGTTCTGGCGTCGGGTATTGCGGGACGCCCATCGCGTCGAGGGCGCGGCGACCGAGGTCGAGCATCTCGCGGGGGCCGCTCGTGCCGAAGACGACGGGCAGGGCGCCCCGTACGCCCGGCGTGCGAAACGCGACCTCGGGGTTGATCACGTCGCTCTCCTTGAGCGCGTAGACGACCAGGGCGTCGATCTCGTCGTCGGCGGCCACCGCCGACGAGCACCTGGCCGAACGTCTCGCTCGGGCGCCCGGTGTCGACCGGGTTCGTGAGCATCGTCAGCGGGGGAAGCAGACCCTTGGAGGCCCTTCACCGTGCGCTCCGAGAGCGGTCGGGACGCGGACGCCGCGGCTGCGCAACACATCGGTGATGAACAGACCCGGCCCGGCTTGGCCCGTGACGACGCCGATGCCCGGCGAAGGCGACGGCGGCATGCGGCACATGACCAGCGCTCGCATCGCATCGACCAGCTGACCGACGTCGTCGACCACGACTGCGCCTGCCTGTGCGAGCGCGCGCGCGAGTCACCACGAAGTCGCCGATCAGACGGCCGGTGTGCGAGAGCGCGAACTCGGCGACGTCCGAACGCCCGACCTTCAACGACCACGACCGGCTTTCGCTTGACGAGACGCGACCGACGGCTTCGTAGAGCGCTCTGCCGTCGTCGACGCCCTCGATGTGCAGGCCGATGACCCTCGTCGCGTCGTCCTCGGCGAGGAAGTCGAGCACCTCGGCGAAGCCCACGTCGGCCGTGTTCCCCAACCCCACCCCGAGCCGCAGACCCAACCCCTCACCGCTGGCGAGGAAGCTCACCGCGAGGTTCATGCCTCCACTGCTGGCGACGATGGACGCGGGCCCGGCTTCGAGCCGGGTCACGTAGGGCACGAAGTTGGCCATGACTCCGTCGACCGGGTTCATGAACCCCGAGGTGTTGGGTCCCAGCACGCGCACGCCGTAGCGGGCGGCGATCGTCTCCACCTCCGCCTGCAGCTGCCTGCCGCCGGCCGTCTCCGCGAAACCCCCCGCGCAGATGACCGCTGCGCGCACACCGGCCCCACCACAGTCCTCCAACGCCGAGGGCACTGCTTCGGCCGGTACGACGAGCACGGCCAGATCGACGGGGGCACCGATCGCTTGCACCGAGCGGCGCGACCGGGCGGCCCTCGATCTCGGGTGCGGTCCGGTTCACGAGATGGAGCTCACCCGGGAAACCCGAGCAGCGACCGAACCATCGCGTTGCCGGCTTTCCCCGGCGTCGCGCTCGCTCCGACGACCGCGATCGACTTCGGGCACAGAAGCGGCCGAAGGCCCTCACTCATCTTCGGGTACGGATGACTTCAGACGCGTGTCGAGATGGTGCCCGTGATGCCGCTCGTGCTCGTAGTGGTCGAGCAGCAGCTGGTGGCCGAGGTCGGCTCGATAGTCACGCCACACCGAGTGGATGTGGTTGCCGTTGTCGATCGCGTTGTCGAACTCGATGAGGACGTCGGCGCCTTGGATGCGGTAGTAGTGCGGCGTCCCGCTCTCCTGGCCCCCGCCCAGCAGAACCAGAGCTTCTCGAGGCCATCGCTCTTGATGCGGTCCATGTAGCGGTCGCTGACCTCTTGGGCAGCCGCCCTACGAACGACTCGACGAGATCGACGAGGTTGCGCGCCTGATCGGCGGGCATGTCCGATCCGGCGACGCCGCGCGGGTTGTCCTTCTCGAACTTCAACGCCTCGCGGTCTTCGTCGTTGATCTGGTACCAGCTGATCCCGAGGTCGAGGTAGTCGGGATACTCCACCTTCCCGACGCGCGGCACCTGCCTCGTCGTGTAGTCGGCGGGGGCGACGTGGTGGATGATCGCTTGCTTGCGCTGAGCGTCACCCAGACCGTGCAAGATCTCGAACCCGAGGTCTTCGTCCGCGCGAAGCGGACTGAGCACGCCCATCTCGGCCGGTTGCGCGCCCATGTTGCACGGCGTCACAGACAGCCACCGTTGGCCCACGATCGTGTAGCTGAGCGACAGGTGGTGGCCGAGGAACCGCCACGCCCACGTGTCCTCGAAGCTCGGGCGCCCGAAGAAGCTCACGTAGTAGAGGTCCTGCGACCGGAAGTCGCCGGTCGAGACGCCGAACCGATCGACCTCGAGCTCGCGCAGGATGTTCTCCATCGCCATGATCTCGAGCGCCTGGGTGTAGCCGCGCATGCTGAGCGCGGCCTTCAGCAGCGTCTGTACGAGCGTGCGCTGGTGGAAGTTGAGCTGGTACATCGGGATGCCGGTGCGATCGGACTTCGGGATGAAGTCCCAGTCGAGACGGCCCGGATGATCCATCGGGAACTCGCACGCGCGTCGCTGCTCCGCGGTCAGCGAGTACAGGAACGACTGGCTGAGGAACATCATCCGCCCGATGGTCTGCGGCGCTTCGTACGTCGTGTGCATCAGACGATCCCCCTGTAGCTCCCACCGTCGAGGTGGATGTTCATGCCGGACACGAACCCTGCCTGCGCGCTGCAGATGAACGCGCACATCGCGCCGAACTCGGTCGGGTCCCCGTGGCGCTTCGCGGCGATCGTCGCGGCCTGCGCGGCCCACGCCTGCTCGAACGTCACGCCGTCACGCTCGACGCTGCGGTTCGCGTTGTCGATCTGCCGTTGGGTCGCGAACCGCTCGGGCAGGAGCTGGTTGATCGTGACGTCGTCGGCCGCAGCCGCGAACGAGAGCGACTTGAGGACGCCCGTGAGCCCTGCTCGCGCCCCGACGGACGTGACCATGTGCTCGTTCGGTGACGTCACCATGGCCGAGGTGATCGCGACGATGCGGCCCCACTTGCGCGCCCGCATCCCTGGGAGCACGGCTCGCACGAGGGCGATCGGCGCGCGGTAGTGAAGGTCGAGCGCAACCTCGAAGTCTTCATCGGTGACCTCGGCCAACGGACCCGGCTTCGGCCCCCGGTTGTTGAGCACGAGGATGTCGGGCTGCGGGCAGGCAGCGAGCAGCGCCTCGCGCCCATCCGGTTCGGTGATGTCGGCGGCGACGCCGATGACCTCGCCGCTCGCGCTCGCGGCGATCTCTGCGACGGCCTTGTCGAGCTTCTCGCGGTCGCGGCCATTGACGACGACGTTGACGCCTTCGGCCGCCAGCGCCTCGGCGCACGCTCGCCCGAGCCCTTGGCTCGACGCGCAGACGATGGCCAAGCGGCCGCCGATCCCCAGATCCACCGAACGACCCTAGACACACTCCCTGTCGCCCGTCAATGCTATGGCCGAGTGTTCGGAGTAAGACGGCGACGAGTCGAGGGAAACCACTACCGCCGCAACAGGTCCCAGTCGGGTTCGATGCCGAGCCCCGGGCGCTCGGGCGCGTGCACGTTTCCGTCCGCGTCGATCGTGATCGGCTCGGCCAAGCCATACGACAGATGATCGAGGTCGTACGAACTGGGCGTGTGGGGCACCAGCACCTCGTACATCGAGCAGTGCGGCACCGCCATCACGACGTGCACCGTCGCGAGGTTGCCTATCGCGTTGTACGCGTCGTGCACCTCGCAGGGCAGATGGTTTGCCTCGGCGAGCGCCGCGATCTTCATCAGCCCGGTGATGCCGCCCTTGATGACGACGTCGCCGCGGAGGGCATCGGTCGCGTGCGCCGTGATCCAGCGTGGCAACGCGTACAGGCCGCCACTCGTGATCTCGGTCGCCACGATCGGGATCGAAAGGTGCTGCTTCAGGCGCACGTAGCCGTCGAGGTCTTCCGCGCCGAGCGGGTCTTCGTACCAGTGGTAGCCGAAGTCTTCGATCGCGAAGCCGACGTCGAGCGCCTCCTTGTACGAGTAGGCCCAGGCCGAGTCGAGCATGAGGCCGTAGTCATCGCCCACGGCGTCGCGCACAGCCTCGCACGTCTCGACGTCCTCGCCGATGGAGACAGGGCCCGGCGGTCCACCCACGGGCAAGCGGCGACGCTGCGTCGGAGGATGCAGCTTGTACCCGACGAATCCCCGCTCTCGATAGGCGAGCGCCTCTTCGACATAGGTCGAGTTGTCCGCGTGCACCCACGACGACGCGTACGACGGCACCATTGTGCGCGCCGAGCCCAGAAGTCGATGGACTGGCAGCCCCGCGACCTTGCCGGCGATGTCCCACAGCGCGATGTCGACATAGCCCTGCACATTCGGATCGAACATTCGGGCCCGCACGCGGAAGTCGTGCCAGATCGCTCCGATGTCGAGCGGGTCGCGCCCGACGAGCAGCTGCTTCGCGGGGCCGAGGAGCTGCGGCGTCACGTCGACGCCGGGGCCGGTCACGAAGACGTGGCCGTCGATGCCCTCATCGGTGGCGATCGTGACCACGTTCACCCGCGCCGTGGGCGGCCCCATGCCCGGCGGCATGACGGCGCTCGTGCTCAAGGACGCGGACTTCAGTGATCTTCACGACGCAGATGAGATCAGATGTGCACGCCGGTTGCGGTCAGCTCGACGGCGACGTCCCAGGGGTGCTCCTCGGAGTGCGGGAGCGGAGGCTCGGGGACGAGGATCGTGAAGTGCCGCTCGGTGTCGGTGTCACTCGCGTTTCGCTGCTTGTGCGGCACGCCCGCCGGAAGAACCACGAGGGTGTTCGGGCCGACCACCTGCGTGTCGAATCCGATCTGCACCTCGAGCGTTCCCTCGATCACGAAGTAGAACTGATCGAACTCGTGGGTGTGCAACGGCGGCCCTTGCGCGCCGGGCGCCATCTCGGCGAGGTAGATCGACGCGTGCACCGAGCCGCTCTCACGGTTCGCGAGGTACGACACTGACATGCCGCGGCCGTTCCCCGACGCGGCGAAGTCCTTGGTGAAGTAGGGCAGGCCCTTCGTGTCGGTCGAGTCGGTGGGCGTCGCGATCGGCTGCAAGAAACCACCTGGCGCGATCACCTCGATGTGCACCTCGTCGACATCTGCGTCGTTGCGGTTGTGATGTGGCACCCCGGCAGGGATGAACACCGCAGCCGAACCGCCTCACCTGGCGCGCCTCGGCACCGAGCTCGACGGAGGTCGTGCCCTCGAGCACCGCGTAGATCTGGTCGCTCGCGTGCGTGTGCCTGGGCGGTCCCTCAACGCCGGGCGGCACCTTCGTCGCGATCACGTAGCAGCTCTCGCCCGCGTAGAGGATCTGCCCGCGGTATCCCGGGATTCCCGCGCCCGTGCCCTGGTCCCAATCGATGGGTCGGATGTGCTTCATGGCCCCCCTACGGGTTGATCAGCGTGTCCTGGTCGGGCACGAGGAATGCCATGCCGCGTCGCAGGAAGTCTCCGACGACGTCCGCGAACGCCTCGGCCCGATCGCCCTGGATGTCGTGGGCGGCGTCGTGCACGTACTGCAACGACGAGTTCTTCATGAACCGGCGGTAGGTACGTCCGTTCTCAGGCGGGATGACGCCGTCGAACTCGCCGAACAGCACGAGCGTGCGCACGTCCGACTCGGCCATGCGCGCCGTCAACGCCTCGTCGTACTCGGGCGTCGACGACGAGCACGCGCTCGACGATCGGCCACACACGCCCCATCCGCTCGGGATCGGGTCCGGTCCACGCCGGCTCGCGATCGGGATGGCGGCGGAACGCCTTCACCATCTGCTCGGGCGAGAGGCTCGGCGGCGGCACGATGCCGACGCGGAACGCGGCCGGCGACTCGAGCACCATCGACGTGACCCGCTCGGGATGGTCGAGCGCGAGGTGCAGCGCAACCGCACCACCAAGAGACGTGCCCATGACATGCGCGCGCTCGAGGCCGAGCGCATCCATCGCCGCGACGACGGTGTTCGCGAGATCGGCGAGGGACTGGCTGCGGTCGTTCGGCTGCTCACCCCAACCGGGCAGCTCGAACAGCAGGATGCGGTTCTGCGCCGACAGCAGGTCGAGCGCAACCGACGGCACCGGGCCGCCCGCGCCGTGCAGCACGACGACCGGATCGCCCTCGCCTTCCTCGTAGTAGCGGATCGTGAACCCGTCGGCCTCGACGCTCTTCTCGACGAGCTTCTCCCCGGCCATCAGACGGCCGCCAACGAGAAGCGATCGGCGTGCAGTGCCGGAACCATCGTCTCGCCCATCAGCTGGAGCGACTCGACCACCGCCTCGTGCGGTGTCTTCGGCGTGCCTCCGACGATGAGCTCGACGCGGCCCATGCCGACGACCGAGTGGATCGCTTCGATCCCCGCGAGGGCTTGCTCAGGCGTGCCGTACCAGCCGGGCGAGAACGACATCCCGGGCGCCTTCGACGGATCGATCTGCACGCCCTTCGGCACGCCGTTCATCGCCGCGCCGATCATCCCCATCGTCATCATCATGTCCATCGACCCGCCGGCGAAGAGGCCGCCGAGATCGGCGACCGGCCTTCTGCGCCTCGGCCTCGTCCTCGTGCACGAAGCAGAACTGGCGGTAGAGGACGTTGTCGGCGGTCGGCTCCCAGCCCGCCTCGCGGCGCCGGCGCGGTAGTGCTCGAGGTTCTCCGCGCACTTCTCGGCGGGCATGAAGCTGAAGCCGAGGTCGCAGTGCATCTCGCCGGCGAAGCGCGCGCCGAGTCGGGGCTGTTGCCCGAGAGCAGGATCCGTGGGTGCGGACGCTGCAACGGCTGCGGCCAGATCGACACGTTGCGATGGCGGTAGTACCGACCCTCCCAGCCGAACGGCTCGGGCTCGGTGAGCGCGCGGATGAAGAGCCGCACGCCCTCCTTGAACGCCTCCTTCGAATCCCACGGGTTCGTGCCGTAGGTCATGTACTCGTTCGGCGTGCCCCGAAGCAGACCGATCGTGAGCCGACCAGCCGAGGAGGTTGTCGAGCATCGAGTACTCCTCCGCGAGCTGCACCGGGTTGTGCAGCGGGAGGTCGGAGCCGAGCACGCCGATGTGGGCGTCGGGCAGCCGCTGCCCGAGCAGGCCGGCGTAGAAGATCGGGCTCGGGCTCAGCTGGTTCACCGAGTAGTGGTGCTCGGCGAAGTTCAGCGAGTCGAAGCCGGCGTTGAACGCGGCTTCGCACTGCTGCATGCCCCACTCCATCGACTGCATGCCGATCTGCGGGTCGTAGCAACGAGGCGGTGTCGGCCACGCCTTGTCGACCGGGCCGTAGTAGCTGACCGGCACGAAGATCTCGACCTTCATGTGCCCCCCTTGGTGGGTCGGAGATGTCGCGGGACCGTAACACCTTTTGTTGACGGGCGACAGACCGAGTGTCTACAGTCCCGCCGGGATGCCAGAGCGTCTGGCAGCGCATCACAACGGGGGGTTGGATGAAGCGCACCACCGGGTTTCTCGCGTTCATGACCGTCGCCGCACTCATCGCCGCAGGGTGTGGCGGCCGCGACGACAGCTCCTCGAGCGCGACCACGGCAGGAAGTGCCACGACGGGCGCGTCGAGTGCGACGACGGCCGCGGCCGCACCGACGACCGCAGGCGAGCCGGCGCAGGCGACCGACATCGGCATCACCGCAACCGAGATCCACATCGGCGTCGTCGCCGACGTCGACACGCCCATCTCGCCCGGCCTGAGCCAGCCGCTCGTGACCGCGGTGAAGGCGTGGGGCGACCAGGTCAACGCGAACGGTGGGCTCGCCGGACGCAAGGTCGTCGTGACGTTCTACGACTCCAAGCTCAACCCTGACGAAGCAGTGAACGTGTACACGCAGGCGTGCCAGAACGAGTTCGCGACCGTCGGCTCGGGCGCCTTTGTGCTCCTCAACCCGGACCCGATCCAGACGTGCAAGGACAAGGCCGGCAACGCGATCGGCCTGCCCGACGTCGCGGCGCTCACGATCGCCGCGGGCGCGGCGACCTCGAAGTCGAGCTACGGCATCATCCAAGCCGGCCAGGACTTCACGGCCGCGCAGCCCACGTTCACCGTCACCGAGTACGGCTGGAACTACTACTTCAGCAAGCTCGGCGGTTCGGCGGCCTCTGCGAACGAGATCGGCATCGATCCTGGCGTGCCGGGCATCGGTCCAGGCATCCTCGCCGCGGGACAGGCATTGACCGAGCTGGGCGGCAAGTTCGCCGGCAAAGTCGTCTACCCGGACGCAGCCCCGCAGTCCGAGGCGACGCCGATCATCCAGAAGATCAGCAGCGAAGGGATCAACTGGGTGGCGAGCACGTCGATCGCGGTCGCCAAGCTCATGGCCGAAGCCCGTGTGCAGGGCCTCGACATGAGCAAGATCGTGTGGTCGTGCACCTCGCAGTGCCAGTCGCCGTCGTTCGCGCAGCCAGAACGCCGCGGCGGTCGAGGGCCTGTACATCTCCCAGCTCCTGACGCCGTTCGACGAGACCGACGTCCCGGGCGTGAAGCTGTACCGCGAGGGCGTCACCAACGACCAGGACGTCTCGGCGAACGGTGAGACCGCATATGCCGCGGCCCTCGCGTTCGAGGATCTCGTGAACAAGATCGTCACGACGGACGGCGTCAACGGGCTCACCCGTCAGTCGCTGCTCGATCTCCTCGCGACCGGACCGACTGTCGACACCAAGGGCATCCTCGACAAGAGCGAGGTGCTCGGCAAGCCGTCGCCGTGCTGGGTGACGGTGCAGATCCAGGGCGGCAAGTTCGTGCGAGTCGATCCTCAGGGCACCGGCACGTTCACCTGCGACCCGAAGGCGATCGTCTCGGTGACAGGGAACTTCACCGGCTGATGCCCGCGAGCCGGACTGCCCGGCAACGCTTCCGCGGCTTCGCGGTCGCCTTCGGGGCGACCGCGGTCGCGTTCTACCTCGGCGTGAGCCTCTGGGCAGGCACGCCCGTCACATGGTCTCGGGTCCTCGGCGCGATCGTTGCCGGCGTCGCGCTCGGGGCCATCTACGCGCTCGCCGCGACCGGACTCGTCGTCACCTACACGACGAGCGGAATCTTCAACTTCGCGCAGGGCGCCATCGGCATGTTCATGGCGTTCGTCTACTGGCAGCTCACCCAGGGCTGGGGTCTCGCCGAGATTCCTGGCCTGTTGCTGGTGGTGCTCGTCATCGCGCCCGCGGCGGGCGTCTTGTTGGATCGGTTCGCGATGAGCCGCGCCGCGCGCAGCAGCCTCGTCGTGCAGTTGATGGCGACGGTCGCGTTGACGCTGTTCCTCATGGGCCTTGCGGCGTGGATCTGGAATCAGAACGAGTCGAGATCGGTCCCCTACCTGTTCGGCAACCGGGGTTTCCACGTCGGTGACACCGTGGTGCTCTGGCACCGCTTCCTCACGATCGTTCTGGGGATTGCGATTGCCGTCGGCCTGCGGCAGTTCCTGAAGCGCTCACGCATCGGTCTGGCGATGCGTGCTGTGGTCGACAGCCCAACCCTCGCGGCGTTGCACGGCGCCAAGCCGGCACGAGCCTCGTCGCTCGCGTGGGCGATGGGCTCGTCGCTCGCCGCGCTCGCCGGCATCCTGCTCGCGCCCGAGGTGCTGATGAGCATCGAGGGGCTGACGCTTCTCATCGTGAACGCGTTCGCAGCCGCGATCATCGGACGACTCCGAAGCCTCCCCCTCACGATCGCGGGCGGTCTGCTCATCGGCCTGCTCTCCGCGTTTTCGCTCACGTTCCTCGACTTCAGCGGGCGATGGTCGGGCGTGCCGCAAGCCATCCCCATGCTCGTGCTGTTCGTCGCGTTGCTCGCGCTGCCGTCGGCACCCATCACGATCGGACGCAAGGCCGCACGCCTGCATGCTCGGGTTCCCCAGGTCTGGGAGGCGGCTCTCGGTGCGTTCGTCCTCGTGCTCGCGGTGGGCGTCGCAGCGTCACGCTTCAGCGTCATCACTCAGAATCGGCTCACTAGCGGACTGCTCGTGGTGCTCGTGTTGATCCCGCTCGTGCCGTTGATCGGATGGAGCGGCCAGGTCGCGCTCGCACCGCTCACGTTCGCGGGCATCGGCGCGTACTACATGATCGCCCACTCCCCCAGCGGCAACCCGCTCGCGCTCATCGTCGCCGCGTTGCTCGCGGTGCCGGTCGGCGCGCTGATTGCGCTGCCGGCTCTCCGATTGCAGGGCCTCTACTTCGCGCTCGCGACGATCGCCTTCGCGCGTGGCATGGAGCTCATCTTCTTCGCGCAGCCCGACGTGCTGGGTAGCCGGTTCGAGGTCGTGCAGCGCCCGACGATCTTCGGCATCTCCTTCAAGTCTCCGCTCGCGTTCCTCGTGCTGTGCGCGATCTTCGTCGCGATGATGGTGGTCGCCTTGGTCGCGTACCGACGTTCGAAGCACGGCAGGCGGCTCGTCGCGATGCGCGACAGCTCGGCGGCGTGCACGACGATCGGCCTCGACGTACGGAAGCTGAAGCTCGAGGTCTTCTGCCTGTCTGCCGCGCTCGGAGCCGTTGCTGGGTGCCTGCTCGCGATGCAGCGCGGCACACCGTCCGCAACCGACTTCGGGATGTTCCCTGGCATCGCGCTCGTGCTGTTCCTCGTGATGGGCGGCGTCACGCTGCTCGCGGGAGCGCTGTTCGCCGGATGGGCGAACTTCGCCTTTGCATGGTTCGGTGCGGCGTGGACGGGTGGCATCTTCACCGCCATCAGCCGAGTGGGCCCCGCGGGCCTGGCGAGTGGCGTGAGCCAGAACCCGAACGGGATCGCGGGCGAGATGGGCAAGGGCTTCTCTCAGTCGCTGCCGTGGCGCCACGACGCCAGGGCCGCCGCCGCGGCTGAATCCCGCAAGAAGCACGGCGTCGATCCGATCCTCCTCGGGATCGACGAGCCGTTCACAGACGGCGAGCTTCGACGCATCGACGACCGCCTCGGCCTCCCGGCCGAGCTGCGGACAACCGGCTGATGCCGGTCCTCGACGTCGCCGGTATCACGGTCCGCTTCGGCGGGCTCATGGCGCTCAGCGACGTGACGCTCACGGCCGAAGCAGGGCAGATCACTGGGCTCATCGGTCCGAACGGAGCGGGCAAGACAACGTTGTTCAACGTGATCACTGGCTTGCAGCTGCCACAGTCCGGTCGGGTCGTCGTCGACGGCCGCGACGTCACCAACACCTCCGCGTACAAGCGTGCGCGCCTCGGCCTGGCCCGCACCTTCCAGCGGCTCGAGGTGTTCGACTCGCTGACCGTCCGCGAGAACATCGAGGTGGCGGCCGAGTCGAGTGGGGATGTCCGCGACATCGATCGTGTGATCGACCTCGTCGGGCTCCGCGCCGTCATGGATGCACCGGTCGACACCCTGCCCACCGGCATGGCCCGGCTCGTCGAGCTGTGCCGCGCTGTTGCGACGCGACCGAAGGTGCTGCTCTGCGACGAGTGCTCGTCGGGGCTCACCGACGAAGAGACACACGTGGTCGGCGACGTCATCCGGCGTGTCGCGGCCGAAGGCGTTGCCGTGTTGCTGGTCGAGCACGACATGTCGTTCGTGATGGGAACTTGCGAGGTGATCCACGTGCTCAACCTCGGCGTGAAGATCGCCGAAGGAACGCCCGCCGAGATCCAGGGGAACGCGGAGGTGCGGGTCGCGTACCTCGGCGAGGAGAAGGACGAAGCGGCTCCTCGCACCCGCGCCGTCGAGCACCTGCGCGAGCTCGAAGCGCAACACCGCCCGCCGGTCGTCGAGCTGCGGGACATCCACGCGGGATACGGCACGATCGACGTGCTGCATGGGGTGTCGTTGACGATCTCGCCCGGCGAGGTCTTCGCGCTCCTCGGCCCGAACGGTGCCGGCAAGTCCACGACGCTCAAGGTGCTGAATGGCGAGGTGCAGCCGTCGAGCGGCGACGTGCTGCTGTGCGGCGAGTCGATGGTCGGCGTCTCGGTCGACGCGCTCGCGCGGGCGGGGCTCTGCACGATCCCCGAGGGCCGCGGCGTCTTCCCGAACCTCACCGTCGACGACAACCTGCGCATGTCCACCTACACGGGCGCGTCGCTCGCCGACATCCGAGAGCGCGCCTTCACGCAGTTCCCCCGGCTCGCGGAGCGGCGCAAGCAGCTGGCCGGCACGCTCTCGGGCGGTGAGCAGCAGATGCTGGCGCTCGCCCGCGCACTCGTCGTCGATCCGGCGGTGCTGTTGATCGACGAGCTCTCGATGGGGCTCGCGCCGATCATCGTCGAGCGCCTGTACGAGATCGTCGCCGAGGTCGCGGAGAGCGAATCGATCGCGATCTTCATCATCGAGCAGTTCGCCCACGATGTGCTCGGCGTCGCGACCAAGGCCGGCGTCATGCTCCACGGCCGGCTCGTGACCGTCGGCAGCCCGGACGAGATCGCGCTGACGATCTCGGACGCCTACCTCGCCTCGACCGCGGAGGAGCTGGCGTGACCGAGCCTCATCCCGTCATCGTCGTCGGCGCCGGACCAGTCGGCATGACCGCGGCGCTCGCGCTGCGCGCGCGCCGGCCTTCCCGTCACCGTGCTCGAGGCGGATGGCGAGGATCGCTCACGACCCGGGAGCAGGGCGATCTTCCTCCACCGCGAGTCGCTCGAGCACCTCGAGTCGGTGAGCGAAGGCCTCGGCTGGGAGATCGCACGGCACGGCATCGTCTGGACGACGAAGAAGACCTACTACGGCGAGAACCTCGTCTACGAGCGCACCTATCCCCCGCCCGACCCGACGCGGCTCCCGCACTCCACGAACCTCTCGCAGGTCGTGATCGAGCAGCTGCTGCTCGACGCCTGCAAGCGCGCCGGCGTCGAGCTCGTGTGGGAGCAGGAGCTCGTGTCATCGACGACGTCGCCCGACGGGGTGGTGCTCCGCACGGCGGCAGGCGACGAATGGCGCGCGCCCTACGTCGTCGGGGCCGACGGCGCGCGGTCGATCGTGCGGTCGTCGGCCCGCATCGAGCTCGAAGGGCCACGCATCCCAGACTCGTTCGTCATCGTCGACGTCGCCGAGGACGAGGGCTCGCCGATGCTGCCCGAGCGAGTCTTCTACTACGAGCACCCCGCTGTGCACGGCCGCAACGTGCTGCTCGTGCCCTTCGCCGGAGGGATCCGCGCCGACCTGCAGCTGCGGCCCGACGACGATCCCGAGCAGTTCAACGATCCCGAAGGCGTGAAGGGCTGGATCGCGCAGGTGCTGCCCCCGAAGTACGCGGACCGCGTCGCATGGGTGTCGACATACCGCTTCTACCAAGTCGTCGCGTCGGCCTTCACCGACGAACACCGACGGATCGCCCTCGTCGGCGAGGCCGCGCACCTCTTCGCGCCGTTCGGCGCGCGCGGCCTCAACTCGGGCATCCCCGATGCGATCGTCGCCGCACGGGCGATCGACGAGGGCACGCCGACCGCGATCGATCACTTCGCGATCACCCGCCGCGAGGCTGCGCTCTACAACCGCGAGGCGTCGAACCTCGCGCTGCGCCACATGCAGGCGAACGGATGGCGAGATCCGGCTCGAACGCCGGATCAAGGCCGCAATCGCGAGGCGTGGCATCGCCGCGGGCACGTGGCTCGACTCGTCACCGTTCGGCCCTCGCGCCGCCGACCACAAGACCGAGACCGGCTCGTACTGATCGAGGCCGCTGGCGTCAGCGGCGACGGGTCGTCGCCGATGCAGCCTTGGTCGTGAGGTAGTGCGCCTGCTTCGACGAGTGCGGGCTCGTACTCGGCCAGGATCTGCTGGAACCTCATCTCGGCGAGCGGCCCGAGGGCGTCGTAGACCCGAGCGAAGATCGCCTGCGCGTCGCGGCGCGGCCAGCCCGCCGGTAGCACGTCCTCAGGCAGCTCGGGGTCGAGGTTCGGGAACTGCCGCCAGACGTCCATCACGCGCGTGCGGGCGATCATCGCCTCTGCCGCGCCCACGTCGCCCTCGTCGACACGTCCGAGCAGGGGACCGAACTCGTCGACGAACGCCTCATAGCTCGCTCGCAGCTCTCCCAGGTCCCAGGCGCTCAGCGGATCGCCGCCGTTGATTGCGTGCTCGACCCGACCGACGAACACCGTCGCGCTGGCGACGCCGAGCTCTTCGAGGAGCGCTGTCGTCTCGTTCCCGTCGGCCCTGGGCGACACCCACGCGCCGTCGTACAGAGGTGCGAATCCGAGCCAGCGAAGCCTCGTTCTCAGCACGTGGCGCACGTCGCGTTGATCTTCGGGCACGGAGAAGATCACGACCGACCACGACCCGTCCCACGGACGGTCGTCGAGGCCGAAGCCAACGATGCGGGCGAAGCCCTCGTTGAGCACCCGCTCGGCGCGAGGAGTCAAGCCAGTAGAACGTGCGGCGCCCATCGCGGGACGAGTCGAGAAGGCCGCGCCGCGCCAGCCTGCTCAACGCCGCTCGGGCGCTCGTGGACGTGATCTCGAACTCGTTGGCGAGCGCGACCAGCGCCGCCGACGGCAAGTGCTCCTTGCGACCGAACCAGTAGTCCCCGAGGAGGGTGATGATCAGATGCTGCGGGTTCGCGCCGGTCTGGATGCGAGGCAAGTCGACAGGATCAGCGACTTGCGGCACAGCCATCTTCGTCACGCTACCCGTGAGCGGTCGATCACTGCGGGGCACTCGCGCGCTCCCGAAGCACGCGGCGCAGGATCTTCCCCGACGGCGACTTGGGAATCGCGTCGACGAACTCGACACGTCGGATCTGCTTGTAATGCGCCGCGCGGTCCGCGACGAACGTCTGAAGGTCGGCAGGGCTGGCGTCGGCGCCCGCCTTGAGCACCACGTACGCCGCCGGGATCTCTCCGGCGTCGTCGTCGGGGATGCCGATGACGGCGGCGTCGGCGACGGCGGGGTGCGTGAGCAGCAGCGCCTCGAGCTCGGCCGGCGGCACTTGAAACCCCTTGTACTTGATCAGCTCCTTGAGGCGATCGACGATCGACAGGTGGCCGTCTTCGTCGAAACGGCCGATGTCGCCGGTGTGCAGCCACCCGTCATCGTCGATCGTCGTCGGCGGTGGCCGCCTCGTTGTTCAAGTAGCCCTTCATCACCTGCGGGCCGCGCACCCACACCTCGCCGTCGGCTCTCCACGCCGAGCGATTCGCCCGTCGCCGGATCGACGATGCCGCGTCTCGGTGTTCGAGATCGTGATCCCGACCGAGCCGGGCTTGTAGCCGCCCGCAGGGGTCGCGTGGCTCACGGGCGACAGCTCGGTCATGCCGTAGCCCTGCACGATCTCACAGCCGAGCCGCTCGCCGCACTCTTCCGCGAGCTCAGCCGACAGCGGCGCCGCCCCCGAGAAGATCAGCCGGAGCGCGGACAGGTTGTAGTCGTCGACCGAGGGATCCTTCGCGAGCACGACGACCATGGTCGGCGGCGCGACGAACGCGCGCGTGAGGTCGTTGGTCCTCGTGGAGCTGCAGGAAGCGCTCGCAGGTCGAACCGGGGCATCGTGAAGATGGTGGCGCCGGCCCTCAGACCCCATGTTCATCAGGATCTGCATGCCGTAGATGTGGAAGAACGGAAGGAACGCCACGTAGGCGTCGTCCTCGTGGATCGGCACCACGGCCTAGCATCTGCTCGCCATGTTCGCCGTCGAGGTTGCGGTGCGTGAGCATGACGCCCTTTGAGAGGCCCGTCGTGCCCGACGAGTACGGCAGCGCCACGACGTCGTCGAGATCGACCGGCACCTGCTCCTCGAGCGCGAGCTCCCTTCACCGTGGACGAGTCGAGGGATAGCCCCGGCCGACGTGCCGATCACGAAGGTCTCGCGCACCGGCGACTCGGGGATCGCGGCGGCAACGGTCTCCTCGAGGCCGGGCACGGTGACGAGTCGAGTCGCGCCAGCGTCGTCGAGCTGATGCACCAGCTCTCGCACGGTGTACGTGGGGTTGATCGTCGTCACCGCGCCGCCCGCGAGTGCCACGGAGTGGAAGACCGTCGCGTACTCAGGGCAGTTCGGAGCCATGATCGCGACGACGTCGCCTTTGGCCAAGCCGCGTTCGATCCATCCACCTGCCTGCGTGCGGATCGCCTCGTCGAGCTCCGCATAGGTGAGCGCGCTGCCCGTCACCGCGTCGACGAGCGCGGCCTTGCCGCCGAGCTCGGCGGCACGCGCCAGCGTGTACGGCGTCAGCGCCTCCTCTGGAAGCGGAACAGCAGGGAGCGGGCTCGCGAAGATCACCGCAGAACAATAGCGATTTGTTGTACGAGCGTCAGGACTTGTGTAGAACGTTTCCGATGACCGAAGCCATGGCCCCGTCGCTCCGGGACGACCTCGTCGCGGCAGCGACTCGCATCGCGCAGGACCTTCGTCTCGAGGGCGCCGAATCCGAACGCGACCGCACGCTCTCGGCGCGCACGGTCGAGCTCCTGCGCGACGCCGGCCTGTGGCGCATCCAGACGCCACTGACACGCGGCGGTCGAGAGGCCGGCATCCGAGCCCAGGTCGAGACGTCGTTCGTCGTAGCGAACGCGGACTCCGCGGCGGGATGGGTGAACATGGTGTCGAACGCACACGCCTGGATGATCGGCAGCTTTCCTGCAGAGTGCCAGGAAGAGGTGTTCGCGGACGGGCCCGATGCACGGGTGCCTGGCACCCTGGCGTCGCAGGGCCGCGCCACAAGGGTCGATGGGGGCTGGCGGCTCAGCGGCCGTTGGCAATTCGCGAGCGGCGTCGACCACGGCGGCTGGGTGCTCATCGGCGCCGTCGCCGACGAGGTACCGGAGAGCCCGTCTCGAGCGCTCCATGTCGTGGTCCCGAAGCGCGACCTCTTCGTGGACGACACATGGTTCACGCTCGGACTTCGCGGCACGGGCTCCAAGGACATCGTCGCCGACGATGTCTTCGTCCCCGCTCACCGCTCGATCCCCACTCGCCTCCTGTTCGACGGGATGAGCCCCCACGGCGAGGAGCAGGCCTCGCACATCTACCGACTCGCCGTCCTCGTCGGGCTGTCCGTGCAGCTGGCGGCCACGGTCGTCGGCATCGCCGACGGCGCGGTCGAGCTTCACGTCGAGCGCACGAGCGGTCGACGGGAGGCGTACACCGGAGCATCGAAGGCGGAGAACGCCGGGATCCAGATGCGGGTCGCCGAGTCCGCGACTGAGGTGCAGGTGGCCAAGACGCTCTCGCGAGCGGCCGCCGACCGCTGCGACCAGGTCGCCGCCACCGGCGAGCGACTCACGATCGACGAGCGCGCCGAGCTGAAGTGGCATGCGGCGTACGCGGTCGAGCTGAGCCGCCGGGCGACTGAGCGCATCTTCGCCAGCGCCGGCGCGCATGGCGCCTACGACGAGAGCCTCCTGCAAGCCCGTTACCCGCGACGTCAACACGGCCTGTCACCACGCCATGGTCGACTTCGACCAGAACGCCCAGATCTACGGAGGCCTCGGGATCGGCCATCAGCGAGTCACCCTGTGGCGGAGCGCGCAGCTGGCGGAGAGGTCGTTGCCGTGTCAACCCGCTTCCGCGACGGCAGACGTTCCGGCACTCCCCCAGGCCGGCGATCCGCGTGACCATGACGCGCACCATCGTCGAGGAACGTGCCCGATGGCATGCCCACGCCACCGGGCGTGCCGGTTGCGATCACGTCGCCCGGCTCGAGCGTGTGGATGATCGACGCGTACGCGACGAGCGCGGCGGGGTCGAACACGAGGTCCGCGGTGTCGGCCTTCTGCTTCTGCTCGCCGTTCACCTCGCAGGAGATCTCGCGGTTCGGCCCGGGCGACTCGTCGCTCGTCACGAGCCACGGCCCGAGCGGCGTCGAGCCCTCCCACGACTTGCCTTGCAACCACTGCGCCGTGCGCATCTGGAAGTCGCGCATCGACACGTCGTTCATGATCGTGTAGCCGGCGATGTGCTCGGCGGCTCGGTCGGCTGGGGATGCGCCGGCCGCGCTTGCCGATGACGACCGTGAGCTCGGCCTCCCAATCGACCTTCTGCGACTCGGGCGGCATCACCACGTCGTCGTTCGCGCCGATGAGCGCGGACGTGAACTTCGAGAACAGCGTCGGGTGCGTCGGCACCTGGTTGCCGGTCTCGAGGATGTGCGAGCGGTAGTTGAGCCCGACGCACAGGACCTTGTCGGGACGGAGGATGAGCGGCGCGTAGTCGAGACCGTCGACCGACCGTCGCGAGCCGTCGGCGGCTGCCGCCCACGACTGCCAGTCGTCGCGTGCCAGCACCGCCCCGACATCGGGCACGCCCAGGTCGACGGCTTGGTCGCCGTCGATGCGCACGGCCTTCGTCGACGCGCCATCACGGATCGTTGCGAGCTTCATCGGGTCAACCCACCGCCTTCGAGCTCACGGGCTCACGCCCGAGCTTCTTCAACACCGGCACGATCTCCTTCGCGAACAGCTCGATGCCCGGACGCACGACCTCGTTCGGCATGCCACCGCCGCTCGCGCGGAACGCGAACGAGAAGTGCGTGCACTGCGAGCCCTCGAGCATCGGCACCGAGCGCGCCGAGGATGTCGTCGGGCGTGCCGAGCAACGGCGCCATGAAGCCGTCGGGAGGGTTGTCGAGCTGGTCGAGCGGCGCGAGCGGCGGCACTGCCTTCATCGGGCTGTCGAGCATCGCGATCCACGTGCGCTTGCGGTACTCGTTCTGCCAGTTCCACCAGCCGACCTTGCACTCGTCCCACGCCTTGGCCTTCGTCTCCGCGAGGTGGCCGCTCACGAACATCGAGAGGTTGCGGGTCATCGGGTCGATGCCGGCTTCCTTCAGGCCTTCGAGGTACTCGGGACGGAAGACCGGACCGCCCTGGGAGTGGAACCCGCGCAAGCCCGAGTTGTACTGCAGCTTCGAACCCAGACCACCCACCCACAACGGGAACGGCTGTTGCACGGGCTGCGTGGTCTGGCGAATCGGCCGCGGGATCGAGAAGTGCCTGCCCTCGAACGTGAACGGCTCGGGAGCCGTCGCGAGGCGGAGGATCTCCATCTCCTCCCAGAACCGGCTCCACCGCGTCTTCGGGTCGACGCCGAACGCGACGAACTCCTCCTCGACCGAGCCGGTGCCGCACACGAGGTCGAGCCGACCATTCGACAAGATGTCGACCGTCGCCGCGTCTTCGGCGACATCGCAGCGGATGGTGCAGCGGCAGCAAGAACACGTTCGTGTGCAACCGGATGCGCGATGTGCGCCCTGCGATGTTCGCCAGGATCGGCAGCTGCGACGGCGACCAGGCGTCGTCCTCGAAGTGGTGCTCGCTCGTCGAGATGTAGTCGAAGCCGAGGTCTTCGGCCATCAACGCCTCGTCGACGAACGACTTGTAGACCTCGGGAAGCGGCTGGAAGTCGTCAGCCAGCGTCTTGATGGCCAGCGCCATCCCGACTTCCATCAGGCGACTGCCTTCCCGAAGATCTCGAGCGCCTTCTCGTAGGAGCGGTCGGCGGCGCGCCGTGTGATACGCAGCCCCGGGAACGGCGAAGCCGTGGTCGGCGCCCTCGTGGATCTCGGCGAGGCCCCGGCCACCGCCCATCGTCGTTCGTCGCGTCGATGAACGGCTTGTTGGCGTCGGCCGACTGCATCTTGTCCTCCGAGCCGAAGCCCACGTAAAGGTGCCCGTCGTAGCCGGTCGACCACGAGATGCGGGGAGTCGTCGTCGGCAGTCGTGCAGAACGACGGATGCAGCGCGACGCCCGCGGTGAACGATGTCCGGATGGTTGCCGATCGTGCGCAGCACCGACCGCGCGCCGATGCAGAAGCCGATGACGCCCATCGGCGCCTTGCGGGCGGCGGGCTCCCTCTCGAGCGCCGCGAGCAATGCCGTCAGATCGCTCTCGACCATGTCGTCGGTCGTCCCCATCAGGATGCCGAACATCTTCTCGCGGAGCTGATCGCCCTCAGGTGTGCCGGAACGCATCACCTTCGGGTCGAACGCGAGCCATGGCCCTTCGCGGTGATACCGGTCGGGCGAGACGACGTAGTAGCCCGCGTCGGCGAGCAGCTGCATCGACTCCTTCGAACCGTCGTCGAGGCCGGGACCGTGGTGGAAGTACACGATCACGGGGAACGGGCCCTCGCCATCGGGGCGGCGGACGTAGGCGCCCATGTCACCGTCGGGCGTCGGGACGGACAGCATCTGCTCAGTCATGTGGAACCCCCCAGGATCTTGGCATTGTCGCGCGGCGACGCCGTAACACCTGAAGCACGACATGTCGTTGGGCAGTCGCCACCATAGGTGTCTAAATTGACGGGATGACCCATGGCATCAAGACGTGGACGTTCGAGTTCCACGTCATCCCCGGGCGCGGCGTCCCCGACTACGAGGACCAGCAGCTCGTGCAGCAGACCTTCGACCGAAACCTTCGCCGCCTCGTCGAGCTCGAGGGCTACGGCTTCGAGGGCGTGTTCTTCAGCGAGCACCACTTCCTGAACTCCCTGAGCCCCGTGCCCAACCTCCTGATCGCAGCGCTCGCCAAGATGACGACGCGCTTCCGCCTCGGCGTCATGGGCAACGTGCTCCCCTTCCACCAGCCCTGGCGCCTTGCCGAGGAGCTCGCCACGCTCGACTACCTCTCAGACGGCCGGCTCGAGATCGGCGCCGCCAGCGGCATCCCGCCCGAGTTCCTCTTCGTCGGGATGCCCCCGCAGGAGATCCGGCCGCGGTACGGCGAGATCCTCGACTTCCTCGGGCTCGCGACCGAGCACAAGCACGTCTCGTTCCACGGCGACTTCTACGACTTCGAGGACATCCCCTCGATGCCCCGGCCGCGAACCGAAGCGCGGCGACGTCACTGGATGACGATCTACAGCCCCGAGACGGCCGCCGGTGCTGCCCGACGCGACTACAAGGTGTGCACGGGCTACCAGCCGTCGGCCTCCGCGAAGGTCGCGTTCGACGCGTATCGAGATGCTTGCGCAGACGCCGGCCGCGACTGCTCGCCCGACGACATCGGCGTGCGTCGTCAGGTGCTCATCTGCGAGTCCGACGCGCAGGCCGATGATCTGCACGCCGAGCTGCTTGCGAACGACCAGAAGCGGATCGAGGCCGTCTTCGCCGAGGTCTTTGCCCGCGTGCAACGCACCACGGCGGCCGAGCAGATCGCGCCGAGCCAGCAGTCGTCCGGCGTCATGGACGCAGCCGCCGTGCCGGGAGGCGGGTCGCAACCAGCGCAGGGCCGATCACCCGTGCCGGGAGGTGGCGGCGGGCTGAACATCGACGCCGCCAGCGAGTACCTCTACGGCTCGCCTTCCACCGTGGCCGAGAAGATCGTCGAGCAGCTTCGCTTCATCGGCGCCGGCAACATCCTCCAGTACCACGCACAATCGATGACCGAGGACGAGCTCGACCTGCACTACAAGCTCTTCTCGACGATCGTTCCCGTGCTCGCGAGCGCGGACGTCAGCGCGAGCTGACCGAGCTCCCCGCTACAGGGGCTCGATCGCGAGTGGAAGTGACTCGAGCCCGCGCAGCGAGTTGTTGAGACGCGGCACGGGAGGGGCGGTGACCTCGAGGTGTCGTACTCGCTCGCGCAGCGCACCGAGCACGGCGTCGCCTTCCATTCGAGCGATCACCATTCCGACGCAGGCGTGGATCCCGATGCCGTAGCCCAAGTGCCCGGACACCTTGCGAAGGATGTCGAAGCGATCGGGATCGGCCCAGCGGCTGGGATCACGATTGGCGCCGGCGTAGAAGAGCAGCACCTTCTGGCCCGCCGGGATCTCGACGTCGCCGACCATCGCCGGCCGGGTCGTCATCCGGAAGAAGCCGATCACCGGCGACTCGCGCCGAATCGTCTCCTCGAACGCGTTTCGCGCCAAGGACGGGTCGTCACGCAGCAGCTGCCACTGATGAGAGTCGGCCGCCAGGTTTCGGAGCGCGAAGGCAATGCCGCTGACTGTCGTGTCGACGCCGGCCGAGAGGAACGACCGGACCAACATCGCACCATCGTCGGGGGTCAGGCCCGCCGCCTCGGCAGCGTCGTGGATTGCGGCGCCGATGCCATCGGGACGGAGCGCGTCACGCGCGCACGTCGCCGTGACCCACCTGATCGTCTCGGCGGCATTGGCCATGGCCGCGCGGAAGCGTTCGTTCTCCACCCCATTGCCGTTGAAGACGAGGGAGCCATAGTCGAGCAGCCGGCGACGTGTCTCGTCGGTGACTTCGATGCCGAACGCCCGAGGGAACACCTCTGTCGGGAAAGGCTCAGCGAGATCATGGACGCCGTCGAAAGCGCGACGCTCGAGCAGCTCGTCCACGATGCGAGCGGCGGCGACCGCGAACGCTCCCTCGAGCGACCGCAGAGCCTTGGGTGTCATCGTTCCCGCGACGACCTTCCGGTTGCGCGTGTGCTCGGGCGGGTCGGCCTCGACCAAGATGCTCGGCCGGCGCCACGGCTCACCCACGGCCAGATCGGCGAGCCCGACACCGTGGCTCGACGAGTAGGTCTCGTCATCGCGCAGCGCGGCCATCACATCGACGTGTCGTGCGATCGCCCAAACTCCATAGCCGTCGAGCCACACCGCCGGGGCGGCGTCGCGGATCAGCGCGAGGTCTTCCCACGGCTCTGCGACGAACTCGTCCGAATACGGATCGACTTCAGTCGCTCCATGCACGTGCAACAGCCCTCAGCTGTCGACGCGTAGGACGACTGCACCGCCGGTGTCGCCGGCCGCGCAGCCGGTGAACAGGCCGACGCCACCACCCCGCGCCTCGAGCTCGGCGATCAACTCGACGATCGCACGCGCGCCGGTCGGGCCCTGTGGGTGGCCGTAGATGAGGCTGCAACCGAACGCGTTCGTGCGGTCGACAGGAAAGCCGGTCTGGCGGGCGAAGAACACGTCGTTCACCGCGAACGGGTTGTGCGACTTCACCACATCGACCTGGTCGATCGTGATCCCTGCATCGGCGAGAGCCGCGAGCGCGGCCGGCACCGGCGCCTTGGGCATCCGCGCCTTCTCGACGCGCGCGAACCCACTGCCGAGGATCAACGCCGACTCCGCGGCCGCCGCTCAGCTCACGTGCGACTTCGGTCGGGGCGATGAGCATGCCCGCGGTGCCGTCAGCGGGGTGCGTCTGGGTGCCGAACGTGACGACGCCATCGGGCGACTGAGGAGCGAGCTTCGCGAGCCCTTCGGCCGTCGTCGCGTAGATGCCCTCGTCGCTCTCGATGACCAAGGGATCGCGCCCGCGTCTCGACACAGTGACGGGAACCATCCATCCGCGCTGGAACGCGCGGTCATCGGCGAGCGCCGCCTCGTACTGCTCGTATCGGAGGAGAGTGAGCTCGTCGAGCTCCCCGCGCTCGATGCCGGCCTCGGCCGCGACCGCCTCGGCCGTGTCGACCATCGCTTGGCCGGCCCACGGGTCCTTCTTGAAGTTGTCGAGGATCCAGTGCTCGATCGTCGGCGAGCCTCCCGGCCCCGAGCTGGATGGATACGTGAGCAGCGGTCCGTTGCTGGTGCGGTCGGTCGTGATGACCGCGACCACCTCGCCGGCGTCGGCTGACGCGGCAGCCGCCTGCACGCACTTGGCTGACGTCGCGCACGCCTGGGCGATCATCGGGCCGGTGATGTCGGGCGCACCGATCTTCGCGGCGAGCGTCGGCCCTCCGAAGAACGACTCCTTCTGCGGAACGGTGATGCCGAGCACGAGCGAGTCGAGGCGAGCGGGATCGACATGGGCGCGCTCGAGGGCATCACGGGCGACCTGGGCGGCGAGATCGATGCTGTTGATGTCGGCGAGCGAGCCCTGCCACCGGACGAACGGCGACGACCACGCCGCGCCGAGCGGGATCGCCGCGTCGCGGTGGTTCACCTCGCTCGCCGCTCGATGGCCTCGACGATGCGATCGGTCGAGGCTCGTTGCTCATACAGATCACGTACGAGCCAGTACCGCAGGTACCGGGAGAGGGAGCAGCGCGCCCAGACGACGGCGCCCACGATCGCGATGCCGACTCCGAGGATCGTGAGGCTCATCGAGTCGCCCTGCGACAGCTGGTCGCTGGCGTTGCGCACTCCCGTGATGCCGATCGTCGTGACGATGAATCCCGCGATCGTGGCGATGACGCCGAGGATCACCAAGAGCCGCTCCCGATCAGCCCGGCCGCCCTTGACCTTGAGCTTCGTGATCTCGGCCTCGAACTGCTCGAGGCGCGGGCCCGACAGCACGCCCGGCGACGTCTCGGCGTTCGCGGCGATGGCGCTGGACGTCTCGGCGACGTCGGTCACGGCGTCTTCCTCCCCCGCGGTCGCGATGCGCAAACCGTAGCGACCCGATCTCGCCGACCAAACTAGCGATCAGTCGTGCCGAGCGTCAACAGATGTGTAGGGTATTGGCGACGATCTGGGGGATCTCCATGGAATTCTCACTGCTCAACGCAGTCCGCAACCACCCGCAGTCGGCCTATGCCGAGAAGGACGTCTACGCCGACTACATCAGCGACGCCCTCCTCGCCGAGGAGATGGGCTTCGTCCGCTCGTGGTACGGCGAGCACCACTTCCGCGAGTGCCAGTGGACGGGGTCTCCGATCCAGGTGTGCACGGCGGTCGCCGCTCGCACCGAGCGGCTGCGCGTCGGCACGGCGGTCGCGCTGTTGCCGTTCCACGATCCGATCCGCATGGCCGAGGACGTCGCGATCTGCGACATCCTCTCGGGCGGGCGATTCGACTTCGGGGTCGGCCCGGGCTCGCAGTTCGAGGAGTTCCGCGCGTTCGGCATCGACCCGAAGACGATGAACGGTCGCATGTACGAGTCGATCGACTGGATCCTCGAGGCATTCGCCTCGAAGGACGAGTTCTCGCACAAGGGCAAGTACTACGACATCCCGAACATGACGTTCACGACGAAGCCGGTGCAGAGCCCCGTGCCTGTGTGGTCGAGCTCGATGGGCCCGAAGAACGCGGCGCGCTCGGCCGAGCGGGGCTTCAACTTCATCGGTCCCGGCAACTTCGGCTACGACGCCGCCCTCACTGCCGCGGGTCGGAACCCGGCCGACTACAAGATCGCGTCGATGCAGGTCATCCACGTCTCCGACTCGACCGAGAAGGCGTGGGAGGAGGCAGGCGCGGGCATCGAGTACTTCGTGAACTTCTACAACCTTCGGCTCGGCCTCGACGGCCAGCCTCAGGGCAACGACCCGATCACACAGGAGATGATCCGCGGCGGCAACGCCGGGTTCTGGTCGGCGGCAGTCGGCACTCCCGACGACGTGATCAAGGCGCTCGCGCCCTTCGCCTCCGGCCAGCTCGGCCGCCTCACCGAGTTCGCCTGCGGGTTCCGCCACGCAGGCATGCGCAACGACGTCGTGCACCACTCGATGCGCCTGTTCCAGGAGCACGTGCAGCCGGCGCTGGCCGAGATCGCTGGCCGCGAACGGTCTCTAGCGACTCAGCCCTCGATCGACCGCACCTTCGCGACGACGTCGCCCCTGACCACGTTCGGATTCGTCGCGAAAGCCTCGGCGCGCTCGGGCGATGCCATGTAGTCGGCTTCCGCGGCGTCGAAGTCACCGTCGTGCGCGACCGCCCAGACGAACTCGCCGTGGTCGTCGTCGGCATAGGCGAAGACGACGCGGAAGCCGTACTTCGCCCGGGGCTCGAGGATCGAGCGCCACCACGTGATGAAGTCATCCATTCGACCTGACTCGATCGTGTAGCGGCGCAGCTGGATTGTCGTCATCTCACACGATCCCCGTGTAGGTGCCGCCTTCGAGGTGCAGGTTGGTGCCCGACATGTAGCCGGCGTGGTCGCTGCACACGAACGCGCACGTCTTGCCGAACTCCGTCGGCGTGCCGAACCGCTTCGCCGCGACCGACGACACCTGCCGCGCCCAGGCCTCCTCGAACGACACTCCCCGCACCTCGGCCTCGTGTTGGACGACGTCATGCTGCCGCTGCGATTCGATGCCGCGCGGCTGCAGGAAGTTGATCGTGACACCGTGCGCCGCGGCGTCGAACGACGCGGCCTTCATCAGCGCCGTCTGTGCCGCACGCGCACTGGCGCTCGCGACCTGCACCTCCTCGGGCGCGGTGACCATGGCCGAAGTGATGCACACGATGCGACCCCAACCTCGTTCCTTCATGCCCGGGCAGCACGGCCATCGAGCAGCGCGAGTGGCGTGCGGAAGTGGAGCGTCAGGGCCTCCTCGAAGTTCTCGGCGGTCTGGTCGGCGAGGATGCCCGGCTTCGGGCCGCGGTTGTTGAGGACGAGGATGTCGGGGTCGGGGCAAGCTGCGAGGAGCGCGGCACGGCCCGCGTCGGTGGTGATGTCGGCGGCGACCGCGACGACCTCGCGGTCGATGCCCGGCAGGTTTCGGAGGTCGGCGGCCGTCTTCTCGAGCTTCTCGGCGTCGCGGCCGTTGATGACGAGGTGGACGCCTTCCTCGGCGAGGGCGGCAGCGCACGCACGTCCGAGCCCCTGACTCGACGCGCACACGATTCCCCTGCGCCCTGCGATGCCCAGGTCCATTGGATCGACGCTAGACACTCCTAGTGTCGGCCGTCAACGCAAGGTGTTACGGTCGCGGTGAGAGTCGACCCGGACGAGGGGGTTCGTGATGGCACATGATCACGACGGATGGCGGTCGCTGGGGTTTCGGGGCCTGCCGCCGATGTCGGGAAAGGTGAACCAGGAAGTCGAGGGCGGGTTCGCCCCGCTGATCGTTGCGCGCATCGAAGGGCAGCACGCGCCATTCGTCGGCATCACCACCGACGGAGTCGTCCAGACCGGCCTGCGCAGCCTCGACAGCGCGCCACCGGTGCCCACGGCGCCGATCGCCGACGCCGCGCTCACGTTCGTGCAAGCGCTCTCTTCGGCGCAGCGAGTCCAGGCCTGCTTGCCGATCGACGCCCCGGACTGGCGAACCTGGACCAACGTGCACGTCGCGTTCTGGCGGCACGGCGTGTTGCTCGATGACCTGTCGCCATCCCAGCGCGACCTCGCGCTCGGCATCCTGCGCGGCGACGCTGTCGGCGTGCGGCTACGAGTACGCCACGGGGATCATGGAGCTCAACGAGCTCGTCGCCCAGATCAAGGAAGACCACGAGTCATACGGACAGTGGCTCTACTTCTTGTCGATCTTCGGCACACCGGGTGGTGACGAGCCGTGGGGCTGGCAGATCGACGGCCATCACCTCGTCATCAGCACGGTCGTGTTCGATGGTCGGATCGTCACTACCCCGACGTTCATGGGCTCAGAGCCTCGGTCGGTCGGCGACCGTTCGTGGTTCGACCTCGAGGAAGAAGCCGGGCTGCTCCTGATGCGCTCGCTCGACGACGCCCAGCGGGCCAAAGCGCAGATCTACCCGTCGATCACGAAGGCCGACATGCCCGATCCCGAGCTGCAGAACCCGTTCGACGGAAGGCAAGTGGGTGGCATGGGTCAGGACAACAGGGTCATCCCCTACCAGGGCCTCCCCGCCACCGACCTGTCGGATGCGCAACGCCGGCTGCTCCTGGACATCGCCCGCTCGTACAAGGGATGGATCGCCGACGCCCACGCTGCGGTGTCGATGGCCGAGGTCGAGTCGCATCTCGACGACACATGGTTCTCCTGGTACGGCGGCTATGGCGAGACCGACGCCTTCTACTACCGGCTGCACAGCCCGGTGACGCTGATCGAGTTCGACCACCACGACGGCGTCGTCTTCGACAACATCGATCCGTCCCGACACCACATCCACATGCTCGTGCGCACCCCCAACGGCGGTGACTACGGGCGTGATCTCCTCAAGGAGCATCACGAGCGCTTCGCCCACGTCGGCGGACGGCACGTGCCGCGCTGAACCTCGGGCGACCCGTTCACGCGATCGGGTCGCCGACCTCCCAGGTGACGGCCGTGTCGAACGGCCGCTCGGTGGGCGCCGGCACGAGGAACGCGAGGTGGCGCTCGACGCCGGGGCCGGGGTTCCAGTTGCGGTGCGGCACGCCGGCGGGAAGCACGACGAGGTGTCCGGGCTCGACATCGTGAAGCTGGTCCGCGACCTCGACGTGCAGGACGCCCTCCAGCACCCAGTACAGCTGATCGAACGCGTGGATGTGCCAAGACGTCCCAGTGGACTCGGGCGAGACGCGTGCCGCGTTCACGATGATGCTCGAGCAACCGCGATCGGCGGACGCCAGACGAGCGAGCTCGAACCCGGGCACGTGGCTCGACTCGTACGCCACGTCGTCGAGGGTGCGCACCCAGCCTGTGCCGGGCCCGCGGTCGTCGTCCGACGCTGGGGTGCTACCCGGCTTGAACCGATTCGGTGCCGGCACGAGGAGATCGAGGTGCAGCTCGAGCACGCGCGCCGTCGTTGCGGTTCTTGTGGACCACACCGGCCGGGATGTACACGAGCGAGCTCGGCCCCGCGACGTGCTCCACGCCGTCGAGGACCACCGTGAGCTCCCCCTCGATGATCCAGTACAGCTGGTCGCTCTCGTGCACGTGGGGAAACGGCCGCACCCACCCCGGCGGCACGCCGACCGCGACCACCCAAGCAGTCTCGTTGTCGACGAGGTTGACCGCGTCGAAGTCGTCGGGGTTCAGCGCGGAGCGATCGAGGTGGCGGACGTACTCCACTGCGAGCGACGTTAGACACTCCCCATATCGCTCGTCAATGAAGTAGTAGAGTCCGAGCGCAGCTCCCCCACGCGCCGTGCCGCCTCGCGCCGGCTGCTCACGCCGAGCTTCGACAGCACCGCCGAGACGTGATGGTCGACGGTCTTCGGGGAGATGAACAAGCGCGCCGCGATCTCGTCGTTCGTGAGGTGCTCGGCGAGGCAGGACGCGACCTCCGCCTCGCGCTTCGTCAGCCCCATCGGGTTCGCCTTCGTCGACGCGCTTGCCGAGCGCGGCAGGTTCTTCACACCGAGGTCACGCAGCTTCTGCAGCACCATCAGCTGGCGCGGCCGCGCCCCGAGCCGTCGAGGATCTCGAACGAACGTCGAAGGTCCTCTTCCTCATCGCTGTCGGCGAGGACATCGGCTTCCTCGTACGGGCACCCGCGGTCGGCCCAGTACTCGGCCGCTCTGGAGAGCTCGCCGTCCATCTGCCAGCGATATGCCTCGCCGATCCACTCGTGCTCGTAGCGAGTTCCTTCACATCGCCACAGCTGCACCGCGAGCTCGCCGCGCCAGTAGATGTCGCCCTCGTTGCCCAAGTGGTCCAGTCCGAGACGGGCCCAGGTCGCCCCGAGATCGAGGTCGCCGAGGAGGAAGCCACCCTCGGACAACGTCAGGCTCACCAGCGTGTAGAGCCACCGGTCGTCGAAGCGCCTGGCTCTCGCGTCGAGGTCGTCGAGCATCGCGCGCGCCGAGGCTCCCCGCGCCTCGTGGCCGCACGAGCGAGCACAGCGAGTGGCTGCAAGAGGAACGGGTCGGAAGGATCGGTCTGCGCCTCGAGCGACTTCGCGGCTTCGACCGCTTCGTCGAGACGGCCTGCGTCGACGAGAGCGTCGGTGGCGACCACGCGCAAGAACCGCTCCGCCGACTCGAGACCGAGGTTCATCGCGACCTCGAGCGCGTCTTGCGCGAAGAGGAAGAGCAGCGTGCGGATCCTTGCTGCCCATTCGGTAGGCCACCATGCGGATCATCGCCATGCAGGCGGCCTCGTCGAGGCCCGCCGCGCAGCTCGCCGCAACGCGTCGTCCAGTCGCGTCCACCCGCCCATGTCGTTGAGGCAGAGCTCGGTCGCGCCGAGGCTCATCATGATCTCGAGCGTGGCCTCCTCGTCACCTACCCGTTCGGCGACTTCGAACCCCACGCGCGCCGCATCGACGCACTGCTGGCGTTCTTCTCGCATCTGGAAGAGCCAGACCAAGGTCGCGTGCGCGCGGGCCAACGCGGGCGTGTCTCCTGAGCCCTCCAGCAACGCGAACGCTGACCGCACGGCAGCGAGCGCGGCGTCGGGATCGGGGACCCTCTCGAGCACACGGGCGCGGCGACACAGCGCCACCGCGAGACGCTGCCGGTCGCCTGCCGCCCGCCAGGAGGTGACCGCGTCAGTGCTTGCCTCGAGCGCATCCGCGCTCCGATTGACCACGAGGAGCTCAGCCGTGTACTCGTCGAGCAACGCGGCCCGGTCTGCAGGGGGGATGCCTCCCGCGAAGCGCAGCGCACGCTCGTACTGGGCGACGGCCTCACGATGTGCGCCGAGCACCGCGGCGCGCCGTGCCGCCTGGGGCGCGTACTCGAGCACGGCCGCGGGATCACCGGCGAGGTCGGCATGGTGGGCGCACACCGCGGGGTCGACCCCGCCCGCGTCGAGGAGTCCGCCGAGGATCGCGTGATGCAACCGCGCCCGCCGCGTCGGCGTGATCGCGGCGTCGACGACTTGCCGGGCGAGCTCGTGTCGGAACGTCGAGGGCGTGGCCGTCGTGAACGAGCAGCCCTGCCTCTACGCATGCGTCGATGCCGTGCTCACTCTCGTCCAGCGCCTGGCGCAACACCGAGACGGGAGCACCCTCTGAGAGGAGTGAGGCTGCGTCGAGCACCTCGCGCGCCTCGGCGTCCAGTCGACTCGTCCGTGCGAGCACCGACTCGTGGACCGAGGTGAGCGCACCAGGCTCGGCCGTGAGGAGCTCGCTGACGACGAACGGCACTCCGGCGCTGAGACGGTGGAGCTCGCGAGCGTCCCACTGCGTCTCTGCCGCGAGCTCGGCGACCGCGCCCTCGCTGAGGGGAGCGAGTCGGAGACGCCGAAGAGCCTGGGCGGTCGCGAGATCGCCGAGCACGCCCCGCAACGGATGGTCGCGACCGATCTCGTCCCGGAGCGTCACGATCAGCATGCATCGCGTGAGGTCCAGACGGCGCCCGGCAAAGGCAATGAAGTCGAGCGTCGCGGCGTCTGCCCACTGGAGGTCGTCGATCACCGCGACGACGGGCGAGTCGGCGTCAGTCCACGAGCTGATGAGCTCGGCGAACAGCCGATGGCGGTCGTCGCTCGTCGACGAGGTCGGCGACCGTCGCCGCCTGCAGCGCGGGCGATGTCGAGCACGGGCCCGAGCGCCCGAGGCGTCTGCAGAGGATCGCACTGCGCCCACAGCACCCGCGCCGACCCATCGCTGCGACTCGCGCACAGCTCTCGGGCGAGCGCGGTCTTCCCCACGCCCGCCTCGCCCGAGATCACGACCAAGCGGCCCTCGCCGTCCGCCGCGGACGCTCAGACACCCTTCGAGCGACGACAGCTCGGCTGTCGCGTTCGAGCAGCTTCGCGTGCACGGCAGTCATGACGACGCCTCCTGGCTGAGTCCGAGCTCATCGACCTTCCGCGCCGCCTCACGGCGGGTGCTGACCCCGAGCTTCGAGAGCACCGACGACACGTGATGGTCGACTGTCTTCGGGGAGATGTAGAGGCGAGCGGCGATCTCGTCGTTCGTGAGGTGCTCGGCGAGACACGCCGCGACCTCCATCTCGCGCTGCGTGAGGCCCATGGGTTCGACTTCGTGGTCGCCCGCGTCGACTTCGGCAAGCTGCGCACGCCGAGCGCCTTGAGCTTCTCCGTCGTCTGCGTGACACGAGGTCGCGCACCCAGCTCGTCGAACACCGTGAACGCCCGCCGGAGCGCCTCCTCGTCGTCATCGATCTCTGCGAGCGCGTCGGCCTCGTCGTACGGGCACTGACGCTCGGCCCAGAGGTCGGCCGCGAGCGAGGACTCACCGTCGATCATCAGCCGATACGGCGTCGCGAGCCAATCGCTCATCACACGCTCGCCCGTCGACCTCCACAGCCACAACGCCAGCTCGCCCCGAAGCCACTCGGCTCCGGTCTCGGGAAGGACGCAGAGCCCCTCCCTCGCTTCGCGTCGCCGTCCGGTCGAGGTCGCCGGCGAGCCACGCTGCTTCGGCGCGGGCCGCGAGCAGGGACGCGAGGAGCAGGGGGTCGCCGTACTCGCGCGCTGAGGGCAGCGCGTCGTCGAGCATCGACGCGGCTCCTCGGGTGCCGCGCCGAGCTCCCGACGCGGCCGACGGCGATGAGCGGCTCCATGCGTTGCCACACAGTGCTCTCGCCGCTTCCGAGCACAGAGGTCGCGGTCTCGAGCGCCTCGTCGAATCGCCCGGCGGCAATCAGCCCGCTCGCGAGGGTCCCCCTGAGACATCGCGACGACGCGGTGAGCCCATGGTCGTTCACGAAGCGCAGAGCCGGTTCTGCGTACGCGAGCGCCAGGGTCGGGCTCGCGCTGCGACACGTGGTGAACGATCAGGTTGTTCCACGCACCGCGTCACGGGGTCCTCGAGTCCCGCTGCTTCGCCTCGCCGACGGCCTTCGTGCAGCTCTGCCACACCCGCGGGATCACCTGCGCTCACGCGTGCGCTCCCCATCGTGATGAGCAGCTGGACAGTCGTCTCCTCATCGCCCTCTTGCTCGGCGAGCTCGACGCCCAGCGCGCCCAGACGGAGGCACTCCTCATAGCTCCCTTGGACCAGGTGAAGCCCTGCCGCCGCCTTGTACGCGCGCGCCAGCTCGGCGGCAATCACCCAGCGGCTCGAGCACGGCGATCGCGGACGTCGCAGCGGCCAGCGCGGCTCCCCCGTCGCCGGCACGACTCAGCACAGACGACGCGATTGCAGAGCGATGCACCCATCCGCCGAGCTCACCCGACTCGCGCCAGCACGCGAGCGGCATCGGCGCTCACCTCGAGCGCGTCGAGCGAACGATCCACGACGAGAAGCTCGCTCGCGTACGCGTCGAGCAGCGCAGCGCGGTCCGCGGGCGGCAATCCACCGGCGAACCGCAACGCCCGCTCGTACTGCGCGACCGCCTCCTGGTGGGAACCCAGCGTCGCAGCCCTCCGCGCCGCCAGAGGGGCGAAGCGGAGCACTGCACCGGCATCGCCGGCCTGCTCGGCATGGTGCGCGCAGATCGCGGCGTCGGCATTCCCGGCCTCGACCAGTCCGGCGAGGATGAGGCGATGGAGGCGGGAGCGCCGCGCGGGCGTGATCGAGCCGTCGATCACCTGCCGAGCGAGCTCGTGACGAAAGGCCACGGTCCGACCGTCGTGCACGAGCAGTCCCGACTCGATGCACGCCCCGATCGCAGCCTCCGGGCCTTCGACCGTCGCCGCGAGAACCGAGGCATCGGCGCCTTCGGGGAGCAGCGCCACGACATCGAGGAGCTCGCGCTCCTCTTCGCTGAGCCGCGCCGCACGGGCGAGGACGGTGTCGTGCACTGATGTCAGCTCGCCTGGCGCCGGCAGCGATGAGCTCGGCCACGACGAACGGAACGCCGCCACTCAGGCGCAGCAGCTCGTTCGGATCCCACGCTGTCGGAGCCGCGAGCGTCGCGACGGCACCTCGCGCTCAGTGGCTCGAGCCTGAGCCTTCGCACCGCGCGCACGGTCGCGAGATCGCCCAGCACCGTCACGCAGCGGATGATCACGCCCCAGGTCTTCTCGATACGTCACGACGAGCACGCCGCGCGTGTGCTCCATCCGGCGGCCCGCGAAGGCGAGGAAGTCGAGCGTGGCGGCATCCGCCCAATGGAGATCCTCGAGCACGACCACCGTCGGCGGTCCATCGACGGAGCAGACTGCGAGGAACTCGGCGAACAGCTGATGCCGGTCGTCACTCTCGGCCAGCTTCGCGAGGTCGCCGCCCGCGGCACGCGCGACGTCGAGCACGCGGGCCGAGCGCCCGCGGCGTCTGCAGCGGATCGCATTGGCCCCACAACATCCGAGCGACGGATCCTCGGCGGCTCAGCTCCTCGACGAGCGAGGTCTTGCCGACTCCGGCCTCGCCCGAGATCACGACGAGGCGTCCTTCGCCGAGATCCGCGGCCGCGATGCACTCCTCGAGCGCCGAGAGCTCTGCCTCCCGCTCGAGGAGCTGCACACCGGAAGCGTAGGCGGGGCTGGCCGAAGCCAACCCCGCCTTCTTGCTGTTCAACCGGGGTGTCCCGCGCCGCACGCCACCAGGAGCTCGGTCGCGGGGGTCGCCCTGTTGACCAACACGTGTCGGACAGGAACGTGTTGCGCATCAGCACGGGTGACCGACGCCACACGCGATGTCGGAGCCGGGCGTGCTCGATGACTGCGTCGGAACGACGGTCCGGGTCGAAGCCGACGAGTCGTTGCCGACGTTGGCGATGAGCAACGACGCAAGGATCGCGACGGCGATCACGAGGGCTGCGAGAGCCGCGCGGGCGCCGTTCCAGGTCCGGCGCTGGATGGTCATGACTGCTGCACTCATGGTGTCCCTCCTCATTGCACCGGACCAACCGGCGACATTGACGAGGGTGCGCCTTTCCACGCCCCCCGCCATCGGGAGCGACTCCCCATTTGCCGATCCCTATGGGGATCAGCCCGCGTAATTCCTCAGCACTCTGAGGGCCGCCTCGGCGTAGGGACCCGTCGTGACCAGGCCTGATGCGTCTGGAGTCAGCCGCTGCGCCCCGACCCGACAGAACGCGCCCGCGGACCCTGTGACCTTCGACTCGGCATCAGCAGGCCCGTATCGCCAGACCGACGCGCCGTCGGGCGCGGTGAGCTCGACGTGCACCTCGTGCGCCTCCTGGCCGTTGAACGCGAAGCCATAGGGCAGCGTGCTGTGCCCGAGCCACGCGATGTGGCGCAGCCGGTCGGTGTCGGGCAACGGGATGTCGAAGGGCACGGTCACGTCCAGCGCATGCGCCCAGTGCTCGGCGAGCCGAGTCGTCGCGAGCGTTCGCGGCTTCAGCGGCGTGTGGGCCCACGCGTAGCGCGCGTCGGGGTCAGCGGCGCGAAGCGCTTCGACCGATGCGCGGCGCGCGGCCTTCCAGCGCGCGAAGACGACGGTCGGCTCGTCGCGTTCGGCAGCGACTTGTCGATCGACCCACTCGTCGAGCGTGCCGCCGCCGCGGTCGAGGCGATTGGGCTCGTTCGGTCGGCTCGTCGTGCCGACGACCGCTTCCTCGGTCTGCGCGAGATGGATCATCACGTCGGTGACGGTCCAACCCGGCGCGTCGGACTCGCTGCGCCACTGCTCGTCGGTCAGCGACTCGAGGATGGACTCGAGCCGGTCGTACTCGGCCACGAGATCGTCGAGGACATCGTCGATCGGCGTCGTCACGTCTTCACTTCTTCCTCACTCGATCGAGATATGCCTTGGCACTCTCACGCGACTCGGGATCGCGGAGCGCCGACACGAGGCTGTCGGCGTCGGCCCAGCTGCGATCGAGGCCCACCATCTGCCGCGTGACCGCATCGACGTGATGCTTCGTGGCACGCAGCGTCAGCGACGACTTCGTGAGCAGCTGGGCGACGAGATCCTCGACGGCCTGGTCGAGACCAGCCGCAGGCACGACCCGGTTGAGGAACCCGGCGGCGAGCGCCTCATCCGACGTGAACGGCCGGCAGGTCATCACGAGCTCTTTGGTGAGCGCGGGTCCGATCTCACGAACGAGACGCGGGATGCCTCCCCATGCGAGCGGGATGCCGAGGTCGACCTCGGGGATCGAGAAGTACGCGTCGGTCGCCGCGATCCGGAGATCGCAGGCGGCGGCGAGGACGAGACCCCCGCCGATGCAATGGCCGTGGATGCGGGCGACCGTGACCGCGTTCATCGCCTCGACCGCGTCGGCCATGAGCCGGCCGAGGTCAGCGTTGTCGCGCGGGGAGCCCTCCGCCGGTGCGTCGAACCCTGAGATGTCGGCCCCCGCCGAGAACGACCTGCCCTGACCCGACACCACGACGACTTTCACCAGCGGATGACGATCGAACCAGCGAGCCGCTTCCGCGATCTCACGCAAGGTGTGCGACGAGAGCGGGTTGAGCTTGTCGGGTCGGTTGAGCGTGAGCGCGCCGCGGCCTCCCGCGGCAAACACATCGATCGTCTCGAACTCAGGCACCGCGCAGCCTCTCGACCGCGGCGTCGCGCACCGCGGTGCGGCGCGCCTTCCCCGCGTCGTCGCGCAACGGCTCGTCGACGAACTCGAACGACCGCGGGATCTTGTAGCGCACGAGCCGCTCGTTCAGGTGAGCGAGGAGGTCGTCGACGTGATCTCGCCGTCGGGTTGCACGATGGCGTGCACGCGTTGGCCGAGATCCTCGTCGGGGATGCCGACGACGAGCGACGAGAGGACGTGCGGGTGCTCGTCGATCGCGGCCTCGACTTCCGCGGGGTAGATGTTCGCGCCGCCCGACAGGATCAGATCGGTGCGGCGGTCGCTCAGGTAGACGTAGCCGTCCTCGTCCATCCAGCCCATGTCGCCGAGCGACTCCCAACCGTCGAGCTCTCGCGGCTCGGCGCCGATGTAGTGATACGTCGGCGCCGCCCCGTCGAAGCGCCGCATGTAGATCTCGCCGATCTCGCCTGCGGGCACTGGGTTCCCCTCGGCGTCGAGCACCTTCATCTGTCCGGTGAGGGGCTTGCCGACCGACCCGCGGTGCGCGAGCCACTCGGTGCCGGTGATGATCGTGGACGCCTGGCCCTCGGTGCCCCCGTAGAGCTCCATCAACGTGTCGGGGCCGACGAGCTCGATCCACGCCTCCTTCAACCACTCGGGACAGGGCGCGGCCATGTGCCACACCACGCGCAACGAGGAGAGGTCGTAGCGATCGGGATCGGCCTGCACCGCCCGGTGCATCCGCAGCATCATCGTCGGCACCAAGTTCATCCACTGCACGCGGTGCTCGTCGATCGCGGCGAGCGCGACCTCGGCGTCGAACTTGGGAAGCACGACGAGGTGGTGGCCCATGAAGAGCCCCACGGTCGACAGGCTGAACGGGGCGTTGTGGTACAGCGGACCGGGCACGAGGTGCGTGTCGTCGCGCTCCATGCGGAACACGAGCGAGAGGAGGTCGGGATCGAGGCGGCCTTCCTGCCCCGCGACGATGAGCTTCGGCCGGCCAGTGCTGCCACCCGAGGTCGGCGCCTTCCACGAGGGAGCGACCACGTCGGGCAGGGGATCGTCGGCGAGCCCCGAGTCGGGAGCGAAGCCAGCGGGGATGCACACGTGCCCGGGATGGTCGGCTTGGTTCGCACCGACGACGATCGCCGGCTGCGCGAGGTCGACGATCGCCTGACGCTCTCGCGCCGGCAGCTTGGCCGACACCGGTTGCGGCACGGCGCCGAGCTTCCAGGTCGCGATCGTCGCCTCGTAGAACTCGATCGAGTTGGGGAGCCCGATGGTCACGAAGTCGCCCTGCTTCACGCCGAGCTCGGCGTACGCGCGCGCCAGCCGATTCGCGTTGCGCTCGAGGTCGATCCGGCTGATCGTCTCCGCGCCGCAGGTGACCGAGGGCCGATTCGGGTCTTGCTCGGCGAGCGTCGTGAAGATGCGTCCGATGGGCATGGGCTCGGCCATCGCCCGATGATTGCACCCCCGCATAAGGTGCCGTCGTGCCGATGAGTCACGTGAACGGCGTCGACCTGTACCACGAGCTCGGCGGCGACGGCCCCGACCTGCTCTTCCTCAACGGCTCGGGCGCGACGCTCGAGACCTCCGCCCCGCTCATCGACCGCTTGCGACGGAGCTTCCGCGTGCCTGGCGTTCGACGCGCGAGGTCTCGGGCGCAGCGGCGCCGTGGACATCGCCGTACGCGATGGCCGACCTGGCGAGTGACGCATTCGCACTCCTCGACCACCTCGGATGGCAGACGTGCCCCGTGTTCGGCGTGAGCTTCGGCGGGATGGTGGCGCAAGAGGTCGCGGTCACGGCGCCCGACCGCGTCGCGCGCCTCGCCCTCCTCTGCACGTCGGCGGGAGGTTCGGGCGGCTCGTCGTATCCGCTGCATGAGCTCGCACACCTCCCCGCCGACGAACGCATGGCGAAGTCGATGACCCTCGTCGACTCTCGCTTCTCGCCGGAGTGGTTCGCCGACCACCCGCTCGACGACGCGATCATCCGCGCACGTGCGGCGAGCGCCGCCGAGCCTCGGTCCGCCGAACGTCTCAATGGTGAGCGGCTTCAGATGCAAGCCCGCGCGACGCACGACGTGTCGAGCCGCATCGGGCGCATCACGTGCCCGACGCTGGTCGCCTGCGGCCGCTACGACGGCATCGCACCGCTGGCGAACAGCGAGTGGATGGCCGCCCACATCCCCGACGCGAAGCTCGAGGTGTACGAAGGCGGCCACATGTTCTTCATCCAAGACCCGGCTGCGTTCCCCAGCGTCGTCGCGTTCCTGGCCGAGGCCTGAGGCGCGAGACTCCCCGGCCATGCAGGTCACTGTCCTCGGTGCCGGCTCGTGGGGCACGACCGTCGCGTCGCTCACGACGCTGCGCAACCCCACGCTCCTCTGGGCCCGAGACGCGGCCGTCGCGGACGAGGTGAACCGCGACCACACCAACAAGAGCTATCTGCCCGGTTTCGACCTGCCCGATCGGCTGCGCGCGACGGCCGACCTCGAGGAGGCGGTGACGCACGCCGAGCTGCTGATCGTCGGAGTGCCGACACGGGGCTTCCGAGGCGTGCTCGAGCAAGCCAAGCCGAATGTGCACCCGTGGATCCCGATCATCAGCCTGAGCAAAGGGTTCGAGGCAGGCTCGCTCCTGCGCATGACCGAGGTGATCGGTCAGGTGCTGCCCGGCCGGCCCGCGGTCGCGCTCAGCGGACCGAACCTGGCCCGCGAGATCATGTCCGGGCAGGCAGCAGCAAGCGTGGTCGCGACCGAGGACATCTCGGTTGCCACCGCGATCCAGAGCGCGCTCGCTCGCGGCGTGTTCCGCCTCTACACGAACCATGACGTCATCGGTGCCGAGGTCGGCGGCGCGCTGAAGAACGTCATCGCGCTCGCGACCGGCATGGCGCAAGGGCTCGGCGTCGGCGACAACACGCGCGCCACGGTCATGGCTCGCGGCCTCGCCGAGATCACGAGGCTCGGCGTCGCGATGGGCGGCGAACCATCGACGTTCGCGGGCCTCGCGGGGCTCGGCGACCTCGTCGCGACATGCATCAGCCCGTTCTCTCGCAACCGCACCGTCGGCGAGGAGCTCGGCAAGGGCCGGCCGCTCGACGAGATCCTGGCGAGCATGAACATGGTCGCCGAAGGCGTGAAGACCGCGAGCATCGCGATGGAGCTCGCGGCTCGCTACGACATCGAGATGCCGATCGCCGCGGCGATCGAGAAGGTCGTCGACGGCAAGGCCACCCCGATGGACGCCTATCGCGGCCTGATGCACCGCCGTCCCGGCCACGAGAACGACCCCGAATAGACCGTTTGCTCACTCGACCACACTCTCAGGCGGACTCGAGTGAGCAAACGGTCAGCGGGGGCGGTCGCCTTCGACGGTGACGCGCTCCATGCGGCGGTGCTGGCCCGCGAAGTCGGGGACGGCGTAGTGCTGGGTGCAGCGGTTGTCCCACTGGGCGACGCTGCCCGGCTGCCAGCGGAAGCGGCACTGGAACTGCGGCACCGACGCCTGCCGGTACAGCACTTTGAGCACTCGCTCTGACTCCTCGGGCTCCATGCCTTCGATGTGCATCGTGAACGGCGGTTCACGTACAGCGAGCGTCGCGCCCGTCTCGGGATGCGTGCGCACGACCGGATGGAGCTGATCGGGGAACTCGCGGCGCTTCTGCTCGCGGTCCTCCTCGCTCAACCTGCGGCCGAAGACCTTGACGAACGAGTGCACCGCGAACTTGCCCTCGATCTGCTCCTTCACCCGATCGGGTAGCTGCTCGTACGCGAGCTCCATGTTCGCCCAGCAGGTGTCACCGCCGACGGGCGGGATCACGATGCCCCGCAGGATCGAACCGAGCGACGGGCACTCACGCCACGTCACGTCGGAGTGCCATGCCTCCGCGGCAATGAACCGCTCGGGCGTCGAATCGAGCACGACGATCTCGGGATGCTCGGCCTCGTTGGGCGTGAACGGATGCTGCTCGAGCGAACCCCAACGGCTGCCGTACGCGACGTGCTCGTCGCGGGTGAGCTCTTGGTCTCGGAAGAAGAGCACCTTGTGCTCGAGCCAGGCGTCGTGCAGCTCGGCGAACGTCTCGTCGTCGAGGTCGCGCAGCTGCACGCCAGAGACCTCGGCACCGAGCGCTCCCGTGAGCGGCGCAACCCTGATGCGGTTGTACTGCTTGGCTTCCTGCGCGACGACCGGCATGGGCGCGACGGTACCGGCCTATGCCGGGCTGATCACGCGCACGACCCCCTCGGCTGCGTCGATCTCGACGAGGTCGCCGTCGCTGATCGCGGCGAGCAGACCAGGCGCGCCCACGACCGCCGGGATCGCAAGCTCACGGGCCAGGAGCGCGGTGTGGCTGAACAGGCCACCCTCCTCGGTGGCGACGCCGGCGAGCATCGGGAAGACCGAGTTGAGGTTGCAGGTCGTGGTGACGGCGATCAGCACATCGCCGGGCTCGATCCGAGCGATCGTGCCGTCGTCGCCGTGCGAGAGGACTCGGGCGGGCCCGCGCACGACACGATCGCCGATGCCCAATCCCCGCAGCGCGCCCGACGACTGGTTGCCCGACGCCGCGAAGTACGCCTGACGGATCGCGGACAGCTCCGCCATGTGAGGCGGCAGTGGCCGTTCCTCGGCTTCAGGCATGTCGCCGAGCTGCATCGGCGGTTCGAGGTCTCGTGCGCCGACTCGGAACGAGTGCCGCGCGGCGAGCTCATCCGCACTCGGACCCTCACCGTGCAGCAGCGCGCCGATCTCGTCGGGCGTCGCGTCGAACAGGTCGTCCACCTCGCGCAGCGCGTCGCGGCCCACGAGCCGCCGTCCCGCTTCGAGCACGCCACGACGGATGAGCCCGAGCGGCCAGACGAAGCAGAGGCCGTTGTCGTCGTCACGGAGGCTGTACAGCCCGCGCGCATCCGCAAGCAGCTCGTCGAACGTCGCGAGCGCTTCGGCGGGCACCCGTCCGCGGACTGAAGCGACCTGCACATCGGCGGCGCGGCTCGACGCGACCTCAGCCTGGATCGAAGCGAGCACGAGCGCCGGCCGCTCGCCGAGCGTGGGCCCGGCGAGATCGTTGCCGTCGATGACGCGCCACGCGTGCTCCTGCCAGAACGCGTCGAACGCGGAAGGGTTCTGTTCGCGAATCCCGTCGAGCGAGGTCGGCACCGAAGTCAGGCCGCGCGCGATCGTGTCGAGGTGGCTCCGCACCGCCGATGTGGCGGGTGAGGCACCGGCGAGCAACGCGACGACCTCGGCGCCGTCGATCCCCCACTCGGCCGTGGCCCGGAGCAGCAGGCCGATCGCGATGTCGAACCCGGTGTGCTCGAAGTGGAGCGGGGCGACGGCAGCGAAGTGTGCGATCGCGCGATCGATGTGCCCTGCGAGCTCGGCATCGCCGAGAGCCCCGAGGTCCTCGCCCTGCAACGCAAGGTTCTGCTCGAGCACGAGCGGGCGCTCTTGGTCATACCAACGATCGATCTCCTCGCGCCACGACTGCGTCGCAAGTGTGCGCTCGGCGACAGGCTCGAGCGCGAGCGATCGCCTCCCAGTCGGTCGTCCCTGGTGAGTAGTAGAGCCAGCCGTTCACGACGGCGAACGTCGTCGACTCGATCGGCCACCCATAGCGCGCCGCCGCGCGCTGCCATCCGATGACGGTCAGAGGGAAGAGCGACGCGAAGAGGCGCGACACCGGCACCGGGAAGTGCTCGCGTGTGAACCACCAGACGCCCGGGCATCCAGGAGGCGTCGCCGACAACGTCACGGGTTCGTCAGTCGTGCACCTGCTGCGCGAGGTAGTGGGCCTCGCCGATCTGGCGGATGAGCTCGAGCTGCGTCTCGAGCCAGTCGGCGTGCTCTTCCTCACCCTTCAGGATGTGCTCGAGGAGCTCGCGGCTTCCGGCCTCTTCCTTCGCGAGGCACAGCACGATCCCGGCGTTGAGTCGCACGATCGCCTCACGTTCGAGATCGAGCGCGAGTGCCAGCTGCTCGGGAACGGTCTCACCGACGCGCACCACGCCGAGGCGCTGCAGGTTCGGCAATCCCTCGAGGTAGAGGATCCGCTCGATCAGCGCGTCGGCGTCCTTCATCTCGTCGATCGACTCGTCGCGGAAGTGGGAGGCGAGGCGCTCGTAGCCCCAGTTCGCGCACATCTTCGCGTCGACGAAGTACTGGTTGATCGCGGTCAGCTCACCCGTGAGGACGTCGTTGAGCAGCTCGATGATCTCGTCGTCGCCGGTCATGGCGGGCGACCCTACCGGTCAGGCCGCGACCATGGCCTCGGGTGCCGCGGCGCGGACCTCGAGGAGACCTTCGATGTACGGATGGCAGCCGCCGCACCGGATGCCGGCGCCACAGCGGGACCCGACCTCCTCGACCGTGTCGGCGCCCGACGCGACCGCGGCCTCGACCGTGCGGTCGCTGACCCGCTTGCAGGCGCACACGTACATGGCCTGATGTTAAGCGAACCTAAGTCTCTTGTAAAGGGACCCTTGTCACACCAGGTCAGGCAACCAGGTGGTACTCGCTGGTGCGCCGGGGCGGCCCGTCGGTCGCCACCCGGCCCTCCTCCGCGAGCATCAGGAGGTGGGCATAGGTCGACGCCGCAGCCGGCTTCCACAACCCTTTGCTCACGTCGGCATACATCTCGGGAACGAGCTGGGCGATCGTGGCCGGACCCCGGCGGAGCCGCTGCAGCACCTGCTCGGTGCGCTCCGCCCGGTGAGCGAGGAAGGCGCGCACGAGGGCGTGCGGCTCGGTGACCTGTGGCCCGTGCGTCGGCCAGTAGACCGCGTCGTCGCGATCGAGGAGGAGGCGGAGGCTGTCGAGGTACGCGCCGAGCTGCCCGTCGGGCGGGCCGATGACGCTCGTCGACCACCCCATCACGTGGTCGCCCGTGAAGACCGCACTCTCTTCTCGCAGCGCGTAGCAGAGGTGGTTCGACGTGTGACCCGGCGTGTGGATCGCCTCGAGCGTCCAGCCCTTTCCGGCGATCACATCGCCGTGGCCGACGCGGGTGTCGGGAACGAACGTCGTGTCCGCTGCCTCGCGCAAGATGTCGCCGTCCTTCGGCGCGTCGGGCAGGTCGGATCGATCCGCCTCCTCGTCGCCGAACACCACGCGGTCGTCCGGATCGTCGTCGGGAACCGCGCCGTGCGGCCCGAATCCCCACGCGGGCGCGTCGGTGCGCGCCGCGAGTGCTGGCGTCGCCGGCGAGTGGTCCGAGTGCGTGTGCGTGATGACGATCTTCGCCACGCGCTCCCCCGGTTCGAGCGCGTCGACGATCGCGTCGACGTGCGCCGCGATGTCGGGGCCCGGATCGATCACCGCGACATCGCCGCGTCCGACGATGTACGTGCCCGTGCCGAGATAGGTGAACTTGCTGGGGTTCTTCGCGACGACGCGCCGGATCAGCGGCGAGACCTGATCGACCCGTCCGTACTCGATCTCGAGGTCGCGGACGAACGGGATCGGAGTGGTCAGACCAGCCCCATTCAGACGTTGCGGCCGAGGAACGCCATCAGCTGCGTCTGCTCGTCCGCTCCGGCCGGCGGATCGACCTTCGGTCCGAAGAGGTTCGGCTGCCGGAGGATCGCGTCGAGCGGCTTCACGTTCTCGAAGCAATCGTGCACGAGATCGGGCTCGAGCGTGACCTCTTGGCCGATCGCGCGACCGAGGTCCCACGTGTGCGTGATGACGTCGAGCGTGATCACTCCGAGGAACTGATCGACCGGCATCTCGCCGAACGGGCTCTGCACGACCTTGTCGAGGTTCTCGGGAGTGAACGTCGCCTCTGCCGCGGATCGGGCCGCGGTGAACGACGCCTTCGGGTCGGCACCGGCGGCGTCGCGCGTGGAGGCGAACGAACCGACGGTGCCCGTGGTTGCCAGCGAGGACGCCATGCCCAGCCCCTGCACGAGGTGGCCGACGACGTCGACGGCCTTCCAGTCGGGACAGGGAGACTGCGCCTCCCACTGGTCGTCCTTCACCATGCCGATGACTGCTTGCGCGCCATCGAGGGCCCGTACGTACTTCTCTTGACCTTCGCTCATGCGCGCACGCTAGGCCCGTCGCGGATCAGATGCCGAGAGCGATCTGGTGCGCACGGTCGGGGTCGACGCCCGCACGGGCAGCGAGCCAGCACGCCACCGGTGCGGACTGCCTCTGCGATGCGTGCGCGGCGGTGCCCGCGAGCTCGAGCAGCGTGTCGATCTCCTCTGCCGTGGGCGCCGCGATACCGAGTGCGGCAGCGAACCGCCCACACCAGTCGGTTACCTCTGCTGGGACGTCGGTCATGTCCGCAATCCTGGTCGCGGCTCGGCCGCTCCGTAGGATCGCCGCGATGGCGACGATCGACCACCTCATGTGGGTGGTGCCCGACCTGGGAGCCGGCGTCGACGAGCTCGAGCAACGCGCCGGCGCCCGCGCGACATTCGGCGGCTCGCACCCGTCGATGGGGACCGCGAACGCGATCCTCGGCCTCGGACCTGGCGTGTACCTCGAGGTGCTCGGCCCCGATCCCGCGCTCGCAGAGCCGACGGGCTTCGGTGCGGCCATCGCCGCGGAGCCCTCGCCGCGACTCGCGAGCTGGGCCGTGCGCACCGACGACATCGACGCCGTGTGCGCAGCGCTCACCGCCGCGGGCTGGCCGACGACCGCCAACGCCATGACACGCACACGCCCTGACGGCACGACGCTGCAGTGGCGGCTCGCGATGCTGCCCGGTCGCGCGTTCGCCGACCACTGGCCGTTCGTCATCGACTGGGGTGCGTCTCCCCATCCGTCGGACGATCGCGTCGAGCGCCTGTCGACTGAGCAGCCTTCGTGTCTTCGATCCCGACCCGACCGAGCTGCGCCGCGTGATCGACCTCCTCGACGTCGAAGGCGTGCCGTGTCGAGGGTCCTCCGGCGGTGCGCGCGACGCTGCAGACGCCTCACGGCGCGATCGAGCTGTAGGAGCCAGATGCGACAGATCCGACATCCCCTCAGCGGGGCGCTCTACGACCTGAACGAAGACGGCACGGTGACGGTGACGCAAGGACGGTCGCGAAGGACGCTTCACGTCCGACGGACGGTGGCTGTCGGGCGAGCTCCGGACCGCCGATCCGCAGCTGTGCGGCTGGATTGCTGGTCCGCAGCTGCCGACACGCCGCCGAGGTGCCGCATGACGAGCGTCTCGCACGCGCGCTCGCCAGGCCTCTCCTATCAGGAGCTGCTCGACTCCGACACCCGCGCCGTGCCCGCGGTCCTCCGTCTCGACGCTCCCGCCGACCTCGGCCACGACGACAAGCCTGTCGCGCGGTACATCACGCGCGAGTTCCACGAGCTCGAGGTCGAGCAGCTCTGGAAGAAGGTCGTGGCAGATGGCTTGCCGCGAGGAGGACATCCCCGATGTCGGCGACACGATCGTCTACTCGATCGCGCACCTCTCGATCCTGATCGTGCGATCGGCTCCCGACTCGATCAAGGCCTTCTACAACGCATGCCTGCATCGCGGCCGGTTGCTGCGCGAGGAGGACGGTCACACGTCCGAGCTGCGTTGCCCGTTCCACGGGTACTGCTGGAACCTCGACGGGTCGCTCAAGCAGATCCCGGCGGAGTGGGACTTCCCGCACGTCGATCGCGGACGAGTTCCACCTGCCCGAGGTGCGCGTCGGGACGTGGGGCGGCTTCGTGTTCGTGAACCTCGACCCCGGCTGCGAGCCGCTCGACGCGTTCCTCGGCGATCTCAGCGAGCACTTCGCGCGCTGGCCGCTCGAGGAGCGGTTCAAGGAGGTCGCACGTGGCGAAGGTGCTGCGCTGCAACTGGAAGGTCGCGCAAGAGGCCTTCATGGAGGCCTTCCACGTCGTCGCGACGCATCCGCAGCTGCTCGCAGGCATCGGCGACGCGAACTCGCAGTACGACGTGTTCGGCACCTTCAGCCGCGCCGATCACCGCCAACGGCACGCCGAGCCCGCACCTCGGGTACACGCCGACCGAGCAGGAGACGGTTCGACGCGATGACCGATCGCCGCCTCGACGAGCCGCCCGCGTTCGAGCTTCCCGACGGCGTCACCGCGCGACAAGCAGCGGCGACGGGCAGCGCGGATGCAGCTCGCTCCGGTGATCGGCCAAGACGACGGCCGACGCGCTGTGCGACGCCGAGCTCGTCGACAGCTTCTATTACACGGTGTTCCCGAACTTCCATCCGTGGGGCGCGTACAACCGCATCGTGTACCGCTTTCGGCCGAACGGCGACCGGCACGACGAGTCGATCATGGAGTGCATGTACCTGTCGCCGTTCGCCGGTGAGCGCCCGCCCGCAGCGCCGATCCATTGGCTCGGCCCGGACGACGACTGGACCAAGGCGCCAGAGCTCGGCTTCCTCGCCCGTGTGTTCAACCAGGACACGTTCAACCTGCCGAAGGTGCAGCTCGGGCTACGGACGATGGTCAAGCCGGGCGTGACGCTCTCGCTCTATCAGGAGACCAAGATCCGCCACTTCCACCGGCTGCTCGAACGGCAGCTCGGGCTGGACGACTAGCGCACTGCGCTCGCGCCTCGCGCTGCGACCCCGCGGTCGGTCCGAACAACCCGGCGAGGACGCCGAGAAGGGCGAACCCGCCGACGATCGCGAGCGCGGGCCAGCCCGACTCAGTCGTCAGCTTCCCGTAGATCAGCAGCAGGATCGCGACACCGAGGCCGATGAAGACGCCGGCGAAGAAGCCACGGATCGGGTGGCGCTTGCGCCTCATGCCGGGCTCCCGTCCGGGGTGGAGATGAGGGGTGGAGATGACGGACTCGGTGGCGGAGGCGGGGTGGAGGCGGGGTTTGCGGTGTCGGTGGCTGCTGCACGGTCGGCTCGGGCTCGCCGAACGGCGCATGCTCGCGCGCCGTCGGTGGCTCGTTCGAGATGGGCGCCGGCGGAGGCATCGGCTGCGCGATCGGGGGCGCCGGAGGCGGGCCGCCCGACGCGACGAAGACAGCCTCGAGCCCCGAGAGACCTGCGGCGCTCGGCTTTGCCTTCGGGAGCGACGCGTACCCGAGCGCGACACCGACCACGATCAGCCCGATGGCGACGATCCACGGAATCGTGCCGACCGGGGAACCGAGGAGCTTCACGATAGGCGTCGCCACTGCACGCGCCGCCGTCACCGTGGATCTCGCCCGACACGTAGTAGACGCCGGTGATCTTGAACGGGAGGTAGTCGCTCACGTCCGCGACACCGATCGTCGCGGTCTGGTGTGAGCCGTTCGGCGCGCCGCCCGACTTCACCGGGATGCCGAACACCTTGATCTCCCAGTGGTGGTTGAGCATCAACGGTCCGGTGCCCGCGTACTCGACCGTGCCGTCGTAGTCGACGAGGAACGGGTTGCCACTCGTGCCCGGCTCCGCGCTCGGCGCGGTCGCCGCCATGATCTGGTTGTGGTCCTTGTCGAACGACGTGCCTTGCCCCTGACAGCCGCCGGTCAGGTTGACCGCGCCAGCTGGCGCGGCGCTCAGCGCGAGGCATGCGATCACGATCGCGATGAGGCACAACCCACGTTGCATGCCGACCCCCCTCGGTGGTGGCGACGCTAATTCGAAGGTGCCTGGGGTGCTCCGGAGGGTCGAGTCTGCGTCCGAGTCTGCGGTACGGACGCCGGCACGGGCGGGCCGTCGCGGTCGAGCGCGGCCCACTTGAAGAAGAGCACGGCGATCACGGTCCAGACGATCGGGATGTTGCCGACCTTCATGATCGCCCCGGCGGTCTGCTGGTCGTTCAACGCCGCGAAGTTGTGGATGCGAGGGGCGAGCTCGTACGTGCGGTACAGCGGGAAGGACGAGAACGTGAGGAAGCCGCCCGGGATCATCGCGAACACGCCCGCCGCCACGAAGATGTAGATCATCCGCACCGGGTACGACGGGTGGACGAGCTCGGGCAGCGGGCTGATGAGCGGCAGCCACAGCACGAGGCCCCCGACGAGCCAGATCATGTCGAGCACGAAGCCGCCCATCTGCGTCGTGCGCACGTTGTCGACGACGATCGGCGCGTGCGTCGAGAGCAAGACGGCGTTGACCGCGATCGCGGCGAAGAGCGGCCGCGACACGAACCGCAGCAACCGGTAGATGCGGAGCTTCTCGGTGATGCGACGCGCCATCCACTCGGGCGTGCCGAGCAACAGGAGCGGAGTGGCCACGAGCGTGTAGAGCATGTACTGCACCATGTGCGCGGACGCGAGGTAGCCGGCGCCGAGCGTCGCGAGGGGCCAGTCGCTCGCCAGCCACAGCACGACCCAACCGAAGCAGAACCACATCAACCGGCGGCGGTCGACCGGTGCGCCGGTGCGGCGATGCCGGCGGTACACCGCCCTGAAGTAGGAGAACGCGAGCAGGCCGGCCATGAGCCATACGCCGGGGTACGCGCGGAACTGCCAGTGCCAGGGCACCTTCAGGGCTTGGCACCAGAAGCTCACGCGCCCGCCTTCGCGTTCACCTGGTCATACGAGAGCACCGGCGCGGTCACGTCGACAGGAGCCGAGTGCTCGAACAGCAGCCGGACACCGACCTGACCGCCCGGCTGCAACGGCCGGGCCAACCCCTCGAGCATGATGTGCGTGCCGCCCGGCGCGAGCTCGGTGTCGGCGTGACCCTTCACAGTGAGCCGAGTCTGCGGCGCCATGGCTGCGTCGTGGATCGTGACGGTGTTGGCGCCGCCCGCGATCACGCCGACGATGTGATCAGACCCGCCCTTGTTCTGGATGGTCATGTACATCGCCGACGAGCCGTCGGACGTCGTCTGCGACGCGTACGCATCGGTGACCGAGATCTGGGGCGGGCCGCCGCTGCCCGAAGAGCTGCGAGCGAAGAAGACGACGCCCAGCAGCGCGACGAGGGCGATCACGACGCCACCAATCGCCTTCGTGGTCGTCGTCATGCCGGCCACTCGGTCGTCGAGACGAGCCGCGGCAAGTCGCGGGCCCAGTCCGCCTGGCGGATGCCGAACGGGTACACGACGTGCGCTTCGTCGTCGAGCGTGTAGGCGATGACCTGGCTCGCGTGACCGACGGTGTACTTGCCACTTGCTGACGGCGGTTGGAGCACGGCCTCGGGCACACCGGCCGCCCGTTCCGCCTTGGTGATCTGCGCTTGTGTCCCGGTGAGTCCGATGAACGTCACATCGAAGTTGTCGAGCCACTTCCGGATCACCGCCGGAGTGTCGCGCGCGGGATCGGTGGTCACGAACACGACCTTGATCTTGGCGTTCACCTCACCCGACACCTCGTCGAGCACCGACGCGATGTTCGCCATGTGGAGCGGGCAGACGTCCGGACAGCTCGTGTACCCGAAGTACAGCAGGGTGACGTAGCCCTGCGTCTGCTCGCGGAAGTCGAAGGGAGCACCCGCGGTGTCGGTGAGCGTGAAGTCGGGCTTCGCGACTGGCTGCGAGAGCAGCGTGCCTGCCCATCCGTCGTTCGCATCCGACTTGTGCGACTCCGCGCGCGTCGCGAGGAGGCCGAGCACTCCGAGCACGACGATGCCCAACGCGACCGAGACCGCGGCCAACCGGACGGAGGGCCCCGCGGGGCGCTCCTTCGGCTGCGGGACCTCCCCCGAGGGATCTGAAGTCACGAGGCTCATCGCAGGCCTCAGTCTCGCACCGGGCCGCCGCCGTCTCCCATTCGCCTTGTAGTTTCCTGAGCATGCCTGACCAGCCCGCGGACGTCGAAGCAGTCGCTGCCCGGTTCTTCGCCGCCATCGAGGCCGGCGACACCGACGCGATCCAGGCGATCTACGCGCCCGACGCCGTGGTGTGGCACAACACCGACGAGGTCGAGCAGGCCGTCGCGCAGAACCTCGTCGTCCTGCGCTGGGTGATCGACAACGTCAAGGGCTGGCACTACGAAGACGTGCGTCGCACTTCCTTCGAAGGCGGTTTCGTGCAGCAGCACGTCGGCAAGGGCATCGCGCCGAACGGCGCGGCGATCGCGATGCCGGCCTGCATCGTCGGGCGTGTCGAAGGTGGCCGGGTCACTCGCATCGACGAGTACATCGACTCGGCCGGGGTCGCGGCCTTGACGGCTAGACGAAGTCCCCCTGGCTGACCGGCGATTGCTGCGTCACCGGCACCCCGCCGCGCACCTCGTCGGTGATCATGATCGTCTTGACGCGCGGGTCGGTGTGGAACGCGGACACGTTCGGCTCGTTTCCGAGCACTCCGAGTGAGATGACCTCGTCGTCGATGACGCCCCACATCTGATAGGTGCGGTCGGATGCGAGCGTCGGCATGCTCCGCGGCACGAGGTAGCCCTGGCCGTTCGGCTGGACGACCACGTCGGCCATCGTGACGCCGTCGGTCGTCGTCAACGAGGTGAGGCGGGCGTTCGGATCGGTCATCGCCTCGGCGGCGCCGACGACGACCGCGTCCTTGCTCGTCACCGCTTCGAGGTCGTCGATGCGATTGCCCTGGTGCACGACGGTGAGGCCGAGCACGGCGATCGCCGCGGCGGCGACCGACCCCAGCGCCACTCCCCACCATCGGCGCGAGGTCTTCGGCTTCTCGTCGACGGGGACGAGTCGGAGCTGCGGGACCGCGCCAGTCGGATCGGGCCCGAGCTCGTCCGCGATGCGGTCCCACAGTCCGTCGGGGGCCTGACCACCGGCGAGCGACATCATCGCGGCGACCTCGCGGTGCTCGGTCACCTCGGCGCGTGCTCGCGGGTTCTCCTCCAAGTACTGCTCGATCTGCTCGCGCTCGTCCGCATCGACGGCGTCGAGTGCGTACGCGCCCAGCAGCTCGTCCATCTCGGCAGGTGTCAACCGTCGGTTCATGACGGCCCTCCTGTGCCGATGTCGATGAGCGTCGAGCGCATCCGCTTGAGACCGGACCGGATGCGGCTCTTCACTGTGCCTTCTGGTTCCCGCAAGAGTGCAGCCACCTCGCGGTAGGTGTGCCCGCCGAAGTACGCGAGCTCGATCGCTTGGCGCTCACCCTCGGGCAGCGACGAGACCGCGGCGCGCACGCGCTCGGAAGTCGCGAGATCCCAGACCTCGTGCTCGAGGTCGTAGCCGCCCTCGGCAGTGGCGCGAGCCTCGCGTTCCTCGCGACGCCGGCGAGCACCCTCCGAACGCAGCAAGTCGACCGAGCGGCCATGGGTCTGGGCGAGCAGATACGAGCGCAACGAGCCGCGGCTCGGCTCGAACCGGTCAGGGTGGTTCCAGAGCCTGAGGAAGACCTCCTGCGTGACCTCCTCTGCGAGCGGCTCGTTGCCCAGGAGCCGACGGGCGAGGCCGTAGACCGCGCCGCGCGTGGCGGCGATAGGCCTCGGCGAGGGCGTCCTGCCGGTAGCGCGCGACCGCGACGACGAGCGCGGCATCGCTGACGTCGCGCAGCGGCTCGGCGTTCACTGGAGGCATACGTATCAGGCGGTGCGGTCGGATCACCCGACCCGATCGAACCTCGTCACGACTTCGACGTGGGGCGTGTGCGGGAAGAGATCGACCAGGGTCGAGCCACCATGTGCGAACCCGAGATCCGTGAGCACGGCGACGTCGCGGCCCAGGGACGCGGGGTCGCAGCTGACGAGGATCAGGCGGGTGGCACCGGTCGCCGCGAGTCGCGCCGCCGCCTTGCCGCCGAGGCCTGGGCGCGCGGGATCGGCGACGACGACGCGGGCGGGCACCGGGTTCCAAGCCGCGACCTCGGCCCGGTCGACGCGCACAGCGGAGCCCAGGTTGTCTCGCGCGTCCCGGACGGCCGGTCCGTTTCGCTCGACGGCAACCACCTTGCGATCGTCACCGAGCAAGCCGGCGAAGACGCCGACCCCGCAGTACGCGTCGACGAACGTGCCCTGCTCGTCGTCGTCGACGAACGCGTCGCGGATCGCGGCGAGGATCGCCTCGGCACCATCGGGACGGGCTTGGAAGAAAGAGGTCGCCGAGATCGTGAACCGACGGCCCCCGATCGTCTCGTGGAAGCGCGCGGTGCGGCCGCGCTTCACCTCGTTCTGCCCGACGACCACGACATCGGTCGGCACATCCACACCCCGAGCACTGGGCGACGCGAGCACGAGGCGCTCCCCCGTTCCTGCGCCGCAACGCAGCGTCACTTCGCGCGCCTCGCCGTAGCGGCCGTCCTCGATGAGGTCGGCGAGCAATGGATGCGCGACGAGGCATCGGTCGATGTCGACGAGGTCGTGACTGCGGTGCGCGCGGAAGCCGGCCCGCCCGTTGCTGACGCCCATGCGAACCGTCGTGCGGTACCCGGTCTGGGTCAATGTCTGCCCGAGAGCGACGTCGGCGCTCGCAAGGCGCCCGATGCGACGGAGCGCGTCGCGCACGATCTCGCGCTTCAGCTCGACCTGCACCGAGGGATCGATGTGCTGCCATCCGCATCCACCGCATCCCGCCGCGACGTACGGGCAGGGCGGCGCGATGCGGCCCTCGGCGGGCTCGTGCACCGAGACGACGGTCGCCTTCGCATAGTCCACGTGCTCGTCGTAGACCTCTGCGTCGACGAGCTCGCCGGGGAGGGCGCCGTCCACGAACACGACCCGGCCATCGTCGTCGCGTGCGAGCGCGGCCCCGCCCGCTGCCATGGTCGTCGGTCGAAGGCGGAGCATCGGTCGAGCGTAGGGCGGCGCCGTGAGGCGTAACGTTGCGATGTGCAACCCATCGCAATCGTGCCGTCCGTGCTGCCGATCGACCAGGGCCGTCTGACCGAGGGCGTGATCGAGCTCGAGAAGGCCGGCTGCGACCGCGTGCAGTTCGATGTCATGGACGGGCAGTTCGTGCCGGTCATCACGTTCGGAGCCGACGTCATCGCCGCGATCCGCGCCGAGGTGACCCTGCCGTTCGAGGTGCACATGATGATCGAGACGCCAGAGCAGATGCTCAAGCCGATGTTCGAGGCGGGCTGCGAGACCTTGATCGTGCACGCGGAGACCACCCGCCACCTGCATCGCACACTCGGGGCGGTGCGTGAGCTCGGTGCCCGGGCGGCGGTCGCGATCAACCCCGCGACACCCCCATCGGCCGTCGCGAACGTGCTCGACCTCGTCGACCACGTGCTCGTGATGACTGTCAACCCCGGATGGGGTGGGCCAGAAGTACATCGCCACGATGGAGCCGAAGATCACCGAGGTGCTGCGGATGATCGAGGCGAGCGGCTACTCCGTCGGCATCGAGGTCGACGGTGGCATCGGCCCGAGCACGGTCGCCGGAGCGGTCGACGCGGGAGCGAACCTGCTCGTCGCCGGAAGCGCCCTGTTCCGCGATCCCGAGGGCCTCGCGCACGCGGTGTCTGACATGCGGGCCCGCGGCGTGGCCGCGCAGCAGAGCGCGTCAGCCTGACGTCAGCAGCGTCTCGACCTCGCCACGCGCGTTCGCCAGGTCGCTGAGCTCCCTCTCGAACCACCTCGTCGGGTTCGCGAACACGAACACGCACCGCGACACCGGTCGTGCCAGCGAGCGCGACACCGCGAGCGCGTAGGCCGCTGCCTGCAGCCGATAGCGGCCGACCGCTTCGTCCGCGTCGGCTTCGTTGCGCACGCCGTCGGTCTTGTAGTCGACCACCACGAGCTCACCGTCAGCGTCCTCGTAGAGCAGGTCGATGAAGCCCTCGAGCACCCGCTCGCCGACCGGCACGGCCACGAACACCTCGCGCCAGTACTTGCCGGTCGCGACTGCCGCCTTGACGCTCGGAGACTCGAGCACGGAGCGCACCCGCTGCTCGATCACGGTGGCGAGGTCGGGTACGCCCTCCGCGGCTGCCTGCGCAGCTGCAAGCGAGGTCGCGCCGTCTCCCGTGGCGAGGTCGATCGTCTGCAACACCGCGTGCACCGCGCGACCGATCGCAGTGCCGGCGCGGCCTCGGCGCCACGGCGGTTCGTCGTCGGGACGCTCGTCGGCCTCGGTGCTGCTCGGCCGGTCGTCGCCCGGCTCGTCGGCTCCGGTCTCGGTGCTCCGTTCGTCTCGGGCTCATCTTCGGCGGGGAGCCGACGCCACGAGGTGCTGCAGGCCCGTCGCGGCGATCGCTCGAGGGACGAGGGCTCGGGCGACCAGCGCGGCGCGGTGCTCGATCCACCGCTCGCGCGCGCTCAAGGGCTCGTGGACGAACTCGGTGGGTGCCGGCAGTGACCGTCTCGGGCACGGCCGGGGGGTCGAGCGTCGGCGCTCTGAGGCAGGAACGCCGTCATCTCACGTGCAAGTGACCTCACGTTGTTCGCCCGGAAGCGGCTGACGACGAGCCGATCGCGGGCACGAGTCATCGCCACGTACCCCAGGCGCACCCGCTCGGACTTGAGCAGCTCGCCCTCCGCCGCCCACGCCTCTTTGTACCCGGCGGTCTCGAAGCGGTCGCCGTCCTGAGGCCCTGCCTTTGCCTCGAAGCCGTCGTCGGTCCAGAGGACCGCCGGGCCGGCGGCCCTTGGCGGGGTGTTCAGGCCCATCAACACGACGATGGGGAACTCGAGACCCTTCGACGCGTGCACGGTGAGGACTCGCACCGCGTCGTCGTCAGGATCGGGCTCGACCGAGTCGTTCTCCCAGACGTCGCGCTCGGCCTGCTCACGAGCCCATGAGACGAACTCCTCGATCGACGAGCCGCCCGCTTCCTCGAACGCCCGCGCCTGGGCCAGGAAGAAGTCGATGCGGCGCCAGCGATCACGAGGGCGCACATTGGCGAAGGCCACCTCGCGGAGGTGGCAGACGTCGACGACTCGCCGCACCATCTCGCCGATCGAGAGCTCATGACGGGCGCGGTGGAGGTCACTGAGCACCAACAGTGCTCGGCCGACCGGGTGCTCGATCGCCTCAGCGCGCGCGTACGGGATGTCGCGGTACCTCCACCTTCGCTCGTCCCACCGCCATGTCGCGAGGTCGCGGTCGGAGCAGCCGAGCCCTGGTGACCTGAGCGCCGCGACGATCGCGACCTGGTCGTTCGGGTCGGCGACCGCGCTCAGCACGGCGAGCAGATCTCTGACCTCCGGTGTGTTCCAGATCAGGATGCGGCTCTCGACCCGAAGCGGGATGCCGGCCTCGTCGAGCCCGTGATCGAGCGCCGCAAGCGACGCGCGGGTCGGCATCAGCACCGCGATGTCGCGGTAGTCCGCGGGGCGAAGCTCGTCGGTCTTCTCGTCGCGCACCCTCCACCCGTCGCGCTTGGCCTGCGCGATCACCCGCACCACGGCGTCGGCTTCGTGCAGCCTGATCTCCGCTGCGGGCACGCCCGTCGTCTCGTCACCCAGGAACTCCACGCTGGGGCTGTCGTCGTGATCATCGATGTACTCGGTCAGGCGCGTGTACGCGGGTTGACCGATCGCGTCGGGGCTCTCCATCCAGGGCTTGAAGAGCAAGTTCACGAAGCCCACGATCGATGCGACGCTGCGGAAGTTCTCGGTGAGGTGCAGCAGCCGGATGGGCGAAGACGTCGTTGCGCCCTTTCGTAGAGCTCGATGTCCGCGCGGCGGAAGCGGTAGATCGACTGCTTCGGGTCGCCGACGAAGAACAACCGGCCCGCGTCGACACGCGTCGAGCGGGTCGTCGGACCACGCACGGTCCGCGATGTCGTCGCGCGACGACGCGAGGAGCACTGCGATCTCGATCTGGAGCGGATCGGTGTCTTGGAACTCGTCGATCAGGACCCGCTGATAGCGATCGCGTGAGGCCTTCCGGACCTCGGGGTTCGCGCAACGCGTCGCGAGCGAGCACGAGCAGGTCGTGGAACAGAAGCCGACCCTCCTCTGCCCGCTGGTCGGCCCACGTCAGCACTCTGGCTGCCAACGCCGGAAGCGAGCGCGTCGAGTGCTCCCCTGCGCAGGTCGGCACTCACGGCGACGACGACCCGCGCAGGCTCACCCTTCTTGCCCGCGACCTTCGGGAGCACTCCCTCGACCCGGAGGAGGTCGATGCGCTCGCCCTCGGAGTCGGCAGCGACCGCCCGCTCGAGGTACTCCGCGACCTCGGCCTGGTCATCGAGCGGCGCGGCCTCGATCGCGCGGATGACCCGGGTGAGGTCGATCGCGGGCAACGTGACGGGGTCGCCGGCCACTCCCAACCTCGCCCCCGCAGACGGTCGTAGCTGTCGTGCAACGCGAGCACGATCTCCCGGACGCCCTTCGCCTTCAGCCCGAGCTCGCGCGGCACGCGTCATCGACCGCGGCGAGCGGCCCTTCTTCGTCGAACAGGTCGACCGCGAGCTCCCGCCATCGCTCCTCGAGGTAGATCGCCTCCGCCACGGTGTCGAGCACTTCGAAGTGGGGCGGAACGCCGACGGCCACGCCGTGCTCAGTGAGGAGGCGACGGGCGAAGGAGTGGAGCGTCGACATCGGCGCGTCGCCCAGCTCGGCGAGGGCCGCCGCGACCGCCGCCGTCTGCGGGTGCGCCAGCAGCTGCTTGCGCACCCGCACTCGCAGCTCACTGGCGGCCTTCTCGGTGAAGGTGATCGCTGCGATGTGGCGCACGTCGACGCCCGACTCGATGAGAGCGCAGACGCGGTTGACGAGGATCGTCGTCTTGCCGGAGCCAGCACCCGCCTCGACGAACAACGTGTCGGCGAGATCGGACGCCGACGGCGTCGCGCACGTCCTGGTCGTGAGGGAGGCGACCCCCGTCGTCACTCATCCTCGGTCTCCGCCGGTCGGTTCCGCATTGCTCAGCTCGACGTACTGCCTGAGCGCGGGCGCGTGCTGCACTCGCTCCCACGCCCGGTCGCGGTCGGGTGGGCAGATGCGCTGGAAGTCGCACCACTGGCAGTTCACGAACGTCTGATATCCCTCGTCGCCGGGGTGCGCGGGGAAGACGCCGTCGGCGATGCCACTCGTGATCGTGTCGAGGGTCGTGACGAAGCGGTCGCGTACCTCGTCGTCGATCGGGATGTCGACGCTCCGCCAACCCCCCTTCGACGAGATGTACCAGTAACCCGCCGAGACGGACGCATCGGGGTCGAACATCTGCCTGCGCGGCGAGACCGTAGAGCGGAAGCTGCAGCAGCACCCCGGTTGCGATGCCCGATGCGCACCTTCTTCTCGCTCTCGTGCGAGCCGGTCTTGTAGTCGATCACCCGAAGCCCGGTCGTGCAACCGATCGACGCGGTCGATCGATCCGCGGAAGTGGAGCGTCCGGCCGTTCTCGAGGGAGAGCGAGAACGACGGCTCCCCCTTCTCGACGTTGCCGAAATGATGCTCGACCGCGAGCAGGATCGCGCCTTCGGGATCTTTGTCGAGGGTGCGCATGACGTCGCGCAAGATGCGCTTGCGCTCGACCGTCCACAGGATCGGATAGGGCGCGCTGCCGAAGCCCTCGAACTCGTCGAGCACCGCGTCGGTGACCTCTTCGACGACGGTCGCGCGCCGCCACCGTCCACGGGGGCCGCTCGCCTTCGAAGAGCCCGAGCTGCTCCGCGGACCTCGTCTCGGCGAGATGAGCCTTGCCGAGCTCCTCGAGGATCTTGTGCACGAGAGTGCCGCGATGGCGCGCTTCGAGCTCGTCGACCTCGGCGATGTCGTCTTGCTCGCGTACACCGAGGACGTTGCGGAAGAAGTAGCGCGCCGGGCAGCTCGCCCATGTCTCGAGCGAGGTGGCAGAGAGCAGCTTGCCGCCGACCTCGAGCTGGGGATGGGCGCCGACGTCGCCGTTCCACTCGGAGAACTCGTCACCGGCACGAGCGACGAGCGCGGCAACCCCACGCGCCAGTCTCGGTCGAGATTCGATCAAGGGATCCTCGGAGAGAACAGCTCGCGGGCATTGTCGAAGCACCCGGAGGTCACGCTCCTGCAACGACGCTGCCGGCCCGATCGGCTCTGCGATCTCGCTGTCGAACGAATCGATCGTGACCTCGTGCTGGCAGGGCGCGTCAGACCACCAAGGCGCGGGGTGGGCGATTCGATCGGGGCCCACGCGTGGCGTGATGAGCCACCGATTCGTTGCCGACGCAACTGCGGCGAGGTACGAGCGGCGCTCGTCGCGGGCACGCGCCTCGGGCGCGAACGGCGACCCGATGGCCGTGCGCTCGGTCGTCGGAGAGCACCGAGCTCCGCACGCCCGTGGGCGGGAACGAACCCTCGGCCATGCCGAGCACGATGAGGGTGTCGAGGTCGACGCCGATGACGTGGACGAGCGACCCGTAGAGCACTCCGACTCCGAAGCGGCCCCGACGGCCAGCCGGCGCGTCGAGCATCGTCGCGAGCTGTGCACGCATGCGTTCGCGAGTGACCGGCCCTGGCTCGATCGCGGCGATCGGACGCAGATCCTCGACCGCGCGTTCGACCGCGTCGTACGCAGCGAGCTCGGCTTCGGGCCATCGCCGCCGGGCCGCGGTCGACCCGAGGATCGTGCTCGAAGAAGCCGCGAGCCCAGTCGGCCCAATCGGCCCATGAGGCACGTTCGTTCGACGCCGCACTCATCGACGAGCCATGCGACGAACTCTGCGAGCGGCGGCGGCTTGGCTGTCGTCGGCGGCATGTCGCCCAAGCCGATCTGTCCACTGGTCGGGGCCCCGCACCACACCTGCACGCAGAGCCGTTCGTGCCCAGCGCGCCGCGCTCACCCGCTCGCCGTTGAACCGCAGCGGCGCGCTGCTCATGAAGCCGACGACAGAGGCCCGACCGAAGTGGTCGTCGGCAAGGCTGAGCGCCCCGAGCAGCGTGCGCCCGGCGATCGACTGGGCGAGCGTCCGCGGTGAAGGACCGTGCATCGGGATGCCGGCGGCCGCGAGCTCCTCGTCGAGCAGCCGGCCGTAGGGCTCACGCTCGCGAGCAACGATCGCGATTCGGTTGAGCGGACGGCCCGCCTCGAGCTCGGCCGCGACGATGCGCATCGCCTCGCGCACCTCACCCATGGCGTCGGGTGCGGTGACCTTGATCGTCGTCGCCTCGACTGGTTCGCCGACCTCGACCGGAGCCCCGAGCCGCGGCACGAGATGGGCGACGACCGCGACTGCATCGGCATCGGCATCTGCCTCGCCGGTGAGGCCCACGATCGCCCACACCCGATCGATCTCGGCGAGCGCGTCGACGAGGTCGAGCTGCGCGTGGCCGAGGCGGTGCGGCAGGTGGAGCACGACCTGCCCGACGTCGCGCAGGTCAGCCGTGCCGGAGCGGACCACGCCGGCCGCCGCCAGGGCGAGGTCGTGCTCGTCGTAGAACGACGCCTGCGCCAGCGATCGGAAGCGCGTCGCGATGCTGGCGAGCTCGTTGCCCCGCCGGCTGAACGAGCGCAACGCGTCGACCGCGCCAGGACCCGATGCCGCGAGCTCATCGAGCATCTCGACGACGGCGAGCTCGGTGTTCTCGGCCGATGCGACACGCGCGAGTGGCGCGGGCTTCACCGCCAGCACCTGACGGACGAGTGCTGCCTTCACCGCGTCGTCGAGGGGTGTGCGTCCTTGCGCCGCGAGCACGCCAGCACCGAGCAGCTCGGCAAGCCGGTCGAGCACGAAGAACCGGACGTTGAACAGGCCGTCGCCGCGACCCCCGAGCTCGCGACGCAACGCCAAGCCCGTGAGGTTGCCGGGCACGATCACGGTGACCGGCGCGAGCGCGTCACCGCCCTTCGCCGCGTCGATCGTTGCCCACAGCGCATCGGTGGCGGGCGCGCCGAACGGGACGGTCAGCAGACGCGCTGCGCCCTCGACAGCCCCACCCGACTCCATGCCGCAACCGTAGCGAGGGGGTGTGACACGACCGCTGTTCTGGCCCCCGGGGACGCGACGGCTTGGTCAGCCGCCAGCCAGCTCGGTTGCCGCGTCCTCGCTGAAGGAGGTGTCGGCGAAGACCGGCATCGCACCGCCCAGGCCGAGCTCGGCCATGTCCTCGGCGGCCGAGACCGCGTCGTGCATGGCGCCGTGCTGCTCGATCTGGTGGGGCATGAACTTGAGCACGGCCAACGCCGCGCACGCGCAGAGCACAGATCCGGTGAAGGCGGCGAGGTGGATGCCGTCCACGAACGCGTGCTCCGCGGCCGACACGAGCGGGCCGGCGAGGTTCTGCGGCAGCCGGCCGGCCGTCTGCAGCGCCGCGCCGAGCGAGGCAGAGGCGGTCGCCTGGTCACCCGGTGAGAGCGGCGCGATCGCGTGCGCGATGCCGGCGCTGTACCTCGACGCCGCGACACTCCCGAGCACGGCGACGCCGAGTGCGGCGCCGAGCTCGCGCGTCGCGTCGTTCATCGCGGAGCCGGCACCGGCTCGGCGTGACGGGACGACGGACATGATCGACGCGGTCATCGGAGAGATCGTCAACGCGATGCCGCCGATCAGGACGAGCATGCAGACGAGGACGTAGGTGTACGGCGTGTCGACCTGGAGGCGACCGAAAGAGAGGAAGCCGACCGAGACGAGGCTCATGCCGATCGCGACAGTGCGGTTGACGCCGATCCGCGCTGCGATCTTGGGCGTCATCGGAGCGACGAAGAGCATCACGGGAGCGATCGGGAGGAACCGCAACGCGGAGCCAAGGGGGCTGAAGCCCAGGATCAGCTGGAAGTACTGGGTGATCAAGAACATCACGCCGAACATCGACAGGAAGACGAGGATCATCCCGCCCGTCGCGGTGCTGAACGCAGGGTGGCGGAAGTACTTCATGTCGAGCATCGGCTCGTCGATGTGCGACTCCCAGAGGACGAACGCGGTCAGGAACACGATCGCGATCACGAACGCGGTGATCGTCTCGGGCCCGGTCCATCCGGCGTCGGGTGCCTGGATGAGCCCGTACACGAGGGACGAGATGCCGACGATCGACAGCCCCGCGCCGACGAAGTCGAGCGCAGCCTCTTCGGGATCGCGCGAGGTGGGGACGAAGAAGATGCCGAGGCCGAGGGCGACCAGGATGAAGGGGACGTTGACGAGGAAGACCGAGCCGTACCAGAAGTGCCCGAGCATCCAACCGCTCAACAGCGGGCCGACCATGCCCGCGGCGCCACTCACGCCTGCCCAGATCGCGATCGCCTTCGTGCGCTCGCGCGCAGGGAACACGTTCACGAGGATCGAGAGGGTCGACGGCATGATGAACGCCGCACAGCCGCCCATGAACGCGCGGCAGGCGATGATCTGCCACATCGACGTCGACGCGGACGCGAGCAGCACGCCGAAGAAGAAGCCGACAAGGCCGAGCTGCAGCGCCCCCTTGCGTCCGTAGCGGTCGCCGATCGCACCTGCGGTGAACAGCAGGCCCGCGAACACCAACGAGTAGGCCGCGATCGACCACTGCAGCTCCGACGTCGTGGCGTGCAGCTCTCGCGAGAGGGTCGGGATGGCCACGTTCAGGCTCGAGTTGCCGATCGTGACGATCATCAGGCTCAGGCAGAGCACGCCGAGCGTGTACCAACGACGGGAGTACACCTCGGTGGGGGCAGGCGCGGCGGGAGCGGGGGCATTCACGGTTCCCCACTCTGGCCTGTCGTGCCACGTGACACAACATGACAAACGTCATGTCACGCCATTCGGGGATGCCACTGCCGCCGCAGACGGGTGTGCCACCCTCTCCGAGCATGCGTCGTGGGGTGGTCCAGCGCCTGGGGTCCGGGCTCGTCGCCGCGCTCCTCGTGGCCGCGTTGGCCCTGCTCGTCGGGTGCGGAGGGGACGACAGCGGGGCTTCGAGCGACAGCACCAAGTACTGCGACGCCGTCCGCAGCACGCAGGGGTCGTTGTCAGGCGACGTCCAAGACCCGACGGCGGCCAAGGCGGCAGTCGCCGCGTTCGGTCAGCTCGTCTCGACGGCTCCGTCCGCGATCAAGGGCGACGTGAAGACCGTGGCGAACCTCGTCGACAAGATCGCCGCGGCTGACCCGACCGACGAGAACGGGGTGGCCGACCTGTTCGCAGCCGCGCTCGATCCGTCGTTCCTGGCCGCGAGCAAGCGGATGCAGCAGTTCACGCAGGAGCAGTGCGGCATCGACCTCGGTGGGGCGACGCCCTCGCTCACGGCACCCGCCGCGAGCACTGGCTCGTAGCGGTCAGAGAACCTCGCCGCGCTTCAAGATGACGTGATCGATCAGGCCGTACTCCCTGGCCTGCTCTGCGGTGAACCAGCGATCGCGCTCTGAATCGAGCTCGACCTGCTCGACGGTTTGCCCCGTGTGGAACGCGGTGCGCTCGGCCATGAGCCGCTTGATGTACGCGAGCTGCTCGGCCTGGATGGCGATGTCGGACGCCGGCCCGCGGATGCCACCGGACGGCTGGTGCATCATGATCCGCGCGTGCGGCAGCGCATAGCGCTTTCCGGCCGCGCCGGCCGACAGCAGGAACTGACCCATCGACGCGCCGAGCCCCATGCAGATCGTGGCGACGTCGCTGCGGATGAACTGCATCGTGTCGTAGATCGCCATGCCCGCGGTGATCGAGCCGCCGGGCGAGTTGATGTACAGCCAGATGTCCTTCTCGGGATCCTGGCCCTCGAGGTACAGGAGCTGCGCGGTGATGAAGTTCGCCATGTCGTCGTTCACGTCGGTGCCGAGGAAGACGATGCGTTCCCTGAGCAGGCGGTTGTAGATGTCCATCCGCTCGAGGGCGGTTCCCTCCTGCTGCGCGGCAGGAGTGAAGAGGTCACGCTGATCCATGTGTCGGAGGCTACCGGCGACGCATCGCCGGGTACCGTCCTCACAGCGCTGCGGGCGTGGCGGAATTGGCAGACGCGCCGGGTTTAGGTCCCGGTGGAGCGATCCGTGAGGGTTCGAGTCCCTCCGCCCGCACTCCCCGGGCTGAACGCTCAGCCCGAAGACCGCGGCAGCGCCGACGGCTCGATGATCTTCGAGGCGGCGATGGGGCCGCCGATCTGGAGCGGCACGGCCGGCAACGGCGGGATCGGCTCATCAGCCGGACGCGGCCACGCGATGGGAGTCGCGTCGCTGTCGATGGCTTCGCCGACCGCGATCGAGCCTCGATCGACGCTGAAGTGCGCGAACGGATAGCCGCGAGTGCTGCCGTCGGGGAAGTAGATGATCGTGTGGACCGCCCGGTCGCGGTCGGTCGTGTTCGGCTTCGCGAGGTGCACGGTCAGCCCGTGGTGGAACGCCACCGATCCGGCGGGCACCTCGACGAACACCGGCTCGATGCCGCTGATCTCGGGGTCGGCGAGGATGTCGTGGGGCTCGCCGAAGAAGATGTTGACGAACTTGCGCATGCCGATGAGGTGGCTCCCGGGCACGTAGCCCATCGCACCCGATGCGAGCGTCGAACCGACGAGCGGGATCCACGCCGTGACCGACGCGGTCTCCGCGATCGGCCAGTAGGGATGGTCCTGGTGCGCGTCGGTCTCGCGCCCGCCGGCCTCCTTGTAGAGCGCCTGGTCGTGCCAGAGGCGGATCGCGTCGACCTCGAGCAGCTCGGCGGCGGCCTGGCCGATGCGTTGGTGGAACGTCAGCCGCGCGACATCGGCGTCGTCCTCCCACAGGTTCATGCACTGGATGAACGACTGCTGGTAACGGCTCCGCTCGGCCAACGGCGCGATCTCGATGCCCTCCCGACGGCGACGCACCGCGCCGGTCACGATGGCCTCGAAGGACTCGATCTCCGCGGCCGACAGCAGGTCGGGAACGACCACGTAGCCGTCGCGCTTGAACGTCTCGACGATGTCAGGTGTGAGCATGGGTCCTCGTCGTCTCGTCGTCGTTGTCGCTCATCATGCTCGTACCGCTCGTGCCCCCGGCCAGCACCTCGTCGATCCTCGCGACCGTTGCGTCGTCGAGCGTCACGCCCGACGCGGCAGCCGTCTCGTCCAGCTGATCGGGGCGCGACGCGCCGACGATCGCCGAGGTGACCTCGGGCCTGCGAAGGATCCACGCGAGTGCGAGCTGTGCCAGCGACAGACCGAGGTCATCGGCGATCGGGCGGAGCTGCTGCACCGTCGTCAGCACCGCGTCGGTCGTGAAGTTCCCGATGAACCCGCCCATCTCGTCGCTCGCGGCGCGAGAGCCCGGCGGAGGGGGCTCGCCCGGCGCGTACTTGCCCGTGAGCACCCCCTGCGCGAGCGGGGAGAAGACGATCTGACCGATGCCGTTCTCCGCGCAGAGGCCGAACAGCTCCTTCTCGGGACGGCGCCACAACATCGAGTACATCGGCTGACTCGACACGAAGCGCTCGACACCGGTGAGCTCGAGCGCGGCGCGGATCTGCTTCGGCGACCACTCACTGAACCCGATGTAGCGGGTCTTGCCCGCCTGCACCGCGGCCGTGAGCGCCTCCATCGTCTCTTCGAGCGGCGTCTCGGGGTCGTAGCGGTGGCACTGGTACAGATCGACGTGATCGGTGCGCAGCCGCTGCAACGATGCGTCGAGCTGCTTGCGGATCTGCGGCGCGCTCAATCCTCGATCGCTCGCCGACATCGGGAAGAACACCTTCGTCGCGAGCACGTACGAATCGCGGTCGACGTTCTGGAGGGTGCTGCCGAGGAAGGACTCCGCGGCCCCTTGCCCGTAGGCGTTGGCCGTGTCGATGAAGTTGATCCCGAGATCGAGGGCGCGGCGCACGCACGCCTCGGAGGTCGCGGGATCGACGCCCACGGCGAACGTCAGCCACGATCCCAGAGAGATCTCCGACACGCGGAGGTCGCTGTTGCCCAGAGTGCGGAGCTGCATCGCCCGCCAAGTTACCGTCGGGGTCGATGACGGACGTTCCGAACGGCCAGCTCTACATCGGCGAGCAGATCGACGCGGCGACGCACGCCCGCGACGGGAAGCCCCTCATGCTCGCGGCGAGCGACTTCACGACGCACGGCGTGATCGTCGGCATGACCGGGTCGGGCAAGACCGGCCTCGGTGTCGTGCTGCTCGAAGAAGCACTGCTGTCGGGCGTGCCTGCGCTCATCATCGATCCGAAGGGCGACCTCACGAACCTCGCGCTCGACGTTCCCCGAGCTGCGGCCGTCCGACTTCCGCCCGTGGATCAACGACGGTGACGCGCAGCGGGCGGGCTCGACGCCCGATGCGTTCGCAGAGCAAGAGGCGACGAAGTGGCGCGACGGCCTCGCGTCATGGGGCGTCGCTCCCGAGCGCATCGCCGCCCTCCGCAGCAGGGTCGGGATGACGATCTACACACCCGGCTCCACATCGGGGGTGCCGCTCAACCTCGTGGGCTCCTTGCAAGCACCGAAGGGTGCCGATGCCGAGACGATCGGCGACGAGGTCGAGGGATTCGTGTCGGGTCTCCTCGGACTCGTCGACATCGACGCAGACCCGCTGTCGAGTCGCGAGCACATCTTGCTGTCGAACATCGTCGCGGCTTCGTGGAGCGCGGGACGCGACCTCGACCTCGCCACACTCGTCGGGCAGGTGCAGTCGCCGCCGATCCGCAAGCTCGGTGTCTTCGATCTCGACACGTTCTTCCCGCCGTCCGATCGCACTGCACTCGCGCTGCGGCTCAACGGACTGCTGGCGTCGCCGTCGTTCGCCGCGTGGGCTCAGGGCGTGCCGTTCGACATCGATCGGCTCTTGAAGACCGACGACGGCAAGCCGGCCGCGGCGATCGTCACCATCGCGCACCTCTCCGATGCCGAGCGCCAGTTCGTCGTGTCTCTCCTCCTCGGCAAGCTCGTCACGTGGATGCGGCGGCAGAGCGGCACGACCGACCTGCGCGCGCTCGTCTACATGGACGAGGTCGCGGGCTACGCGCCGCCGACCGCGGAGCCACCGTCGAAGAAGCCGATCCTCACGTTGCTCAAGCAGGCGCGGGCGTTCGGTGTCGGCCTCGTGCTCTCGACGCAGAACCCGGTCGACCTCGACTACAAGGCGATCTCGAACGCAGGCACCTGGATGGTCGGTCGACTGCAGACCGAGCAAGACAAGAAGCGGCTGCTCGATGGGATGTCCGCGGCCGGCGGCGGCGTCGACATCAACGCGCTCGGCAACACGATCAGCGGACTCGCCAAGCGTGAGTTCGTGCTGCGCCGCGCGGGCGTCGATCAGCCGACGGTGTTCACGACGCGTTGGGCGATGGCGTACCTCCGCGGTCCACTCACGCGCGAGCAGATCGCGTCGCTCACACCCCACGATGCGCCCGAGTCGCTGCCCCCGCCGGCGCCCGGCGTCGCTGCCGCGAACCTTCCGCCGCCGGGCGAGACGGCTCTGCCCGCAACCGACGCGTCGCCGGTCGCACCGAAGGTCGCCGACAGCATCCCGATCCGCTACCTCGACCCCGCCACTCCTTGGGCGTCGCAGGTCGGCGCGGTGCCGGGCGGGACGCGCCTCGTCGCCGCGGCGGTCGCGAGGGTGAGCCTCCTCTTCGACGACGACAAGGCCGGGCTCCGGCAGTCCGAGGAGTGGGAGGCGGTGCTCTGCCCGTTGCCGGCGAGCCCCGACCCGTCCGCTGCCATCGCGGTGGACTACGACGAGCGCAACCTCGTGACGGCAGTGCCACCGGCCGCGCTGTACGCGCTGCCCGAGGCGCCGGTCGGCACGAAGACGTACTGGACCTCACTGCAGCGAAACCTCGTCGACCAGCTCGTGCGCACCCGCACGATCGAGATCCAGCGCAACGCGAAGCTGAAGCTCTACTCACGCGTCGGCGAGACGCCCGAGCAGTTCGCGCAGCGATGCGGCGAGGCGGCCGATGCGCTCGCCGATCAGAAGCTCGCGTCGGTGCGAGACAAGTACAAGCCCAGGTACGACAAAGCCCGCGCCGCGCTCGCCGCCGCGCAGGACCAGGTCGGCGTGCACGAGTCGCAAGCGAAGGCCGCACGCAACGACGGCGTCGTCGGCGCGGTCGGCGACCTGCTCGGCGGCTTCCTGGGCGGCAGGAGCAGCGTGCGGACGATGAGCCGGTCGATCTCTCGCAGCCAAGGCAGAGCATCGACGGCCAACAAGCGCCTCGACAGCGCGAAGAACCGCGCCGACGCGAAGCAGGACGCGCTCGCCGACCTCGAGCAGGAGTTCGAAGCCGACCTCGCCGAGGTGCACGCCGAGGCCGACGCGGCCGCGGCGGCGATCGACACGATGACGGTCCCGCTCGAGAAGACCGACGTGAAGGTCGTCGACATCGCCCTCGTGTGGGTGCCCCAGGCCTGACCTCGCCGTCGGGACGCGCCGGTACCCTGGCTCCTTCCCATGCTGTCCTTGCTCCGACGGAACCGCGACTTCCGCACGGTGTTCACCGCGCAGGTCATCTCGTACATGGGCGACTGGTTCGCGACCGTCGCGGTGCTCGGCCTCGTGCTCGACCTCACCGACTCGAGCTTCGCGGCTGCGATGGTCTTCGTGGCACAGAGCCTCCCCGCGTTCTTCGTCACGCCGCTCGCGGGCACGGTCGCTGACCGCTTCGACCGGCGGAAGGTCCTCGTGCTCGCGTCATCGGTGCAGTCCGTCGCCGCGCTCGGGTTCTTGCTCATCGGCCCCGGCCGAGTGTGGATGGCCTTCGTCGCGCAGGGGATGATCTCGCTGCTCGGCGCGTTCTTCGCACCCGCGTCGAACGCTGCACTGCCGAACCTGGTCGACAAGAGCGACCTGCCGCTCGCGACGGCACTGATGGCGTCGACGTGGGGAGCGATGCTCGCGATCGGCGCCGCGCTCGGCGCCGGCTTCACGGTGCTGTTCGGACGCGACGCTTCGTTCATCGCCGACGCGGTCAGCTTCCTCGTTGCGGGCGCGCTGATCTTCAGCGTGCGGAGGCCGATGCGCGAGCCGGGCACCGAGCCCGACAGATCGCAACGGATGCGGCCGCTCAGCGACACCGCGGACGCGCTGCGCTACGCCTGGCACCGACCCCAGGTGCTCGCGCTCCTCGGCTCGAAGGCTGGCTTCGGCCTCGGCACCGGCGTCGTCGGTCTGCTCGCGGTGCTCGCCGACAAGACGTTCCACGCCGGCGACGGCGGCACGGGCCTCCTGCTCACGATGCGCGGGCTCGGTGTCGTCGCCGGGCCATTGCTCGCCAACCGAGTCGCGAAGCGCGGAGTGCACGGCCTGCTGCTCGCGTGCGGCGTCGCGTCGATCGTCTACGGCGTCGCGTACGGGTTCGTGCCCTTCGCTCCGGGGATCATCACCGCCGCGATCCTCGTGCTGATCGCCCACCTGGGCGGCGGCTGCCAGTGGACGTTCTCGACCTACGGCCTGCAGGTGGTCACGCCCGACGCGTTGCGAGGCCGCATCTTCGCGGCCGACTTCGCGCTGGTCACCGTGTCGATGAGCATCTCGCTCGCGCTCGCGGGTTGGCTGTCGGGGACGATCGGCGTCGCGCCGACGATGGTCGGCCTCGCGTTCATCGAGATCGCGTGGGGCGTGCTCTACCTCATCATCACCAAGACGCTCCGCGCGCCCGACGAGTCGCTGATCGCGAGCGCGGCGGTCGCGGATTAGCGTCGGCGTCGTGCGCCTCTCCGAGCTCCAGACCCCCGCACTGATCGTCGAATCGTCCGATCTGCAGCACAACCTCGCCGCCATGGCGGCCGCGCTCCCGGGCAGTCGCTGCCGTCCTCATGTGAAGGCGCACAAGTGCACCACGCTCGCCGCCGAGCAGCTCGCCGTCGGCCATCGCTCGTTCACCTGCGCGACGCCACTCGAGGTGATCGGCATGGCGAAGGCGGGGCTCGGCGAAGACCTCCTGCTCGCCAACGAGTGCGTCGACCCGCAACGGCTCCAGCGCGATGGCTGCGCTCGCCGACGCGCGGGTCACGGTCGCGGTCGACAGTGAAGCGACGATCGACGCCGCGGCCGCCGCGGGCATCCGCGAGGTGCTCATCGACGTGAACGTCGGGCTGCCGCGGTGCGGGTGCGACCCCGAAGACGCCGGACGGCTCGCCGACCACGCGCGGGCGAAGGGCCTCGGCGTCCGCGGCGTCATGGGCTACGAGGGCCACGTCATGCCCGTCGTCGACCGTGCGGATCGCGCCGCGCAAGTCGAGGAGTGCATGGCCAAGCTCGCAGGCCGCGCACGACCTCGTCGGCGGCGAGGTCACCTCGGCCGGCGGCACCGGCACCTACGACCTGCACCGGTGGGCGAACGAGATCCAGGCCGGCTCCTACGCGCTGATGGACACCTACTACGCGCGGCTCGGCCTCCCCTTCCGCCAGGCGCTGTCGGTGTGGACCACCGTCATCTCGGTCTCCGAGAAGTGGATGGTGTGCGATGCGGGCCTGAAGTCGCTCGGGATGGACCACGGCGACCCTTCGATCGACGGGGCGAAGGTCTGGTTCTGCTCCGACGAGCACGTGACGTTCGCGCCGGAGGCGTCGAGCTCGTTGCGCAGCCTCCGAGTCGGCGATCACGTCAAGGTGCTGCCCGCGCACGTCGACCCGACGATGGCACTGCACGAGCGGGTGCACATCGTGAACGGCGACGACGTGATCGACACCTGGGCGATCGACCTCAGGAGCTGGTGAACGGGGCGAGCTCAGCGGCGAGCGCACGCAACGCGCGCCCGCGATGCGACAGCTCGTGCTTCTCCGCGAGCGCCATCTCGGCGAACGTGCGCCCGTCACCCTCGTCCGGGATGAAGACAGGGTCGTAGCCGAAGCCCCGCTCGCCGCGCGCCTCGAGCGCGATGTGGCCCCGCACGAACCCTTCGGCGACGATCTCGCGGCCATCGGGCCAGCACACCATCGCGACGGTGATGAAACGCGCCGTTCGCTGCTCGAGCGGGACGGCCTTGAGCGACTCGAGCAGCAGCGCGACGTTGTCGGCATAGGTGGCGTCGACACCCGCGTAGCGAGCCGTGTGGACGCCAGGCGCGCGACCCAGGAAGTCGACCTCGAGGCCCGTGTCATCGGCGAGCGCGGGCAAGCCGGCTGCGGCCGCGATCGCCGTCGCCTTGAGGCGAGCGTTGCCCTCGAGGGTGTCGGCGGTCTCGTCGACGTCGGGCACTGACGACGGACGCGGCAGCACCTCGATGCCGAGCGGTCCGACGATCTCGATGATCTCCTTGGCCTTGTCGGCGTTCGCGCTTGCGAGGACGACCTCTCAGCCTCCGAGCGCGTGCGGGCGGATCGGAGAGCAGCTCGTCCTGCAACGCGAAGATCTCGCGGATGCCCTTCTCGGCGAGCCCGAGGAGGACGTCGAGCTCGCTCCGCGAGAACGCCATCCCCTCGGCGGTCCCTTGCACCTCGACGAACCGGCCCGACGAGATCATCACCACGTTCATGTCCACCTCGGCGGTCGAGTCCTCCACGTAGGGAAGGTCGAGCGCGGGCTCACCGTTCACGATGCCGACCGAGATCGCCGCGCATCGTTCGGTGATCGGGTGCTGCTTGATCGCGCCCGTCTGCACGAGGCGGCTGACGGCGTCGTGCAGCGCGAGGTAGCCCCCGCAGATCGATGCAGTGCGCGTGCCTCCATCGGCCTGCAGGACGTCGCAGTCGATGATCACCTGGCGCTCGCCGAGCGCCCGCATGTCGGTGACGGCGCGCAGCGAACGGCCGATGAGCCGCTGGATCTCCTGCGTGCGCCCCGACACCCGCCCCTTCGCCGCCTCGCGTTCGATCCGCTCCGGCGAGGAGCCGGGGAGCATCGAGTACTCGGCCGTGACCCAGCCCTTGCCGCTCCCCCGCATCCAGCGCGGGGTGTCCTCGTCGACCGACGCGGTGCACAGCACCCGGGTGCGTCCGAACGACACCAGCGCCGACCCGGACGCCATCTCGGTGTAGTCGCGCTCGAACGTGATCGGGCGCAGCTCGTCCACCGCGCGGCCATCAGGTCTGGGCATGCATGCTCCTCACGCGGTGAACGTCTTGCCGGGCACCGCGACGCCGACCCTACGACCAAATTCCTCGGCCGCCTCATCCTCGTGACGCCTCGGATCAGAGGTCGGCCAGAAGTGGGTGACCACCAGCTGCCGCACGCGCGCGTCCCTCGCCGAGATGCCCGCTTGTCGTGCGGACAGGTGCGGTGCGGTGCCCTCGGTCTCGACGAGCAACGTCGCCTCGCACACCGCGAGGTCTGCGTCGTGGCCGAGCGCTTCGAGCGACCACTCGGGCCCGGTGTCGGCCGAGTAGAGCATCGACTTGCCGTCCGAGCTGATGCGCATCGCGAGCGTCTCGACCGGATGATCGGTCTCGCTGAACGCGAAGTCGAGGTCGCCGATCGTGATGCGATCGCCGTCGGCGATGATCCCCCACCGAAAGGTCGGCTCGGACGAGTCGCCGCACACGATGTCGACGAGCTCTCGCACCGCGGACGTCGAGTAGACCGGCAGGCCTTCGATCTGGAAGCCGTACTTCAGCGCGTTGCGGAGCACACCGAGCTCGCCCCAGTGATCCGGATGGCTGTGGCTCACGACGACCGCGTCGAGCGCGGTGATGTCGACGTGCTGTTGGAGGTTGCCGAGCGTGCCGGGACCGGTGTCGACCCACACCGTCGTGCCGCCGCCACGCACGAGGTAGCCGCTGCACGCGCCACCCGGCCCCGCGTAGGTGCCCGAGCAGCCGAGGATCGTGACGCTCAGGGCCGTGTCACGTCAACCCCATGACAGCGCCTCGGCATGATCGAGCTCGGGACCGAGGAGCCGCCGGCCGATCTCCTCGAACCACTGCACGTCGCCGGACGACAGGAAGCGATGCGTCGCGGGCTCGCATCCCGCGCAGGCGTGCGAGCTGCGTGGCGTCGAGCACTGTGCGCACCTCGAACGCGGTCTCGTCCGCAGACGAGACGAGGACGACGTCACGGCCGAGCACGTCGCTGATCGTACGAGCGAGGTAGGGATAGTGAGTGCAGCCGAGCAGCAGCGCGTCGACGTCGGCTTCACGCACGGGCGCGAGCAGTCGCTCGGCGAGCACGGTCACCTGATCGCCGGTCGTCTCGCCTCGCTCGACGAACTCGACGAAGCCCGGGCACGCCGCGCACGTGAGCTCGACCGGCGCCTCGGTCGCCGCGACTGCGCGTTGATACGCGCCCGATCCGATCGTGCCCACGGTGCCGATGACCCCGACGCGCTGGTTGCGCGTGGCTCCGATCAGAGCCCGCACTCCTGGCTCGATGACGCCGATGACGGGCACGGGCAGCGCCGCGGTGAGCTCGTCGAGCGCGGCCGCGGCGGCCGTGTTGCACGCGACGACGACGGCCTTGACCCCGAACGTGTCGACGAGGGTGCGCCCGATCTCGAGCGCGAAGTCGCGCACCTCCGGCTGCGGACGGGGCCCGTACGGGTACCGACCGGTGTCGCCGATGTACACGAGATGCTCGTCGGGAAGCAGGTCGATGACGGCCCGAGCGACGGTGAGGCCGCCGAACCCGCTGTCGAACATCCCGATCGGGCGGTCGTCGGCCACCGCGCGAGGCTACGGGCGCCGCGCCACGTTCGCTTCGGTCGCGGAAGCCGTCATTTCTGACGGCTGAATTCGACCAAGAAGACCGGCGGCCTAGAAGTAGATGATCTTCTTCGCGCGCTCTTCGACCTCGTCGAGGTCGTCGGTCCAGGCGCCGGTCGACAGGTACTTCCAGCCACCGTCGCAGACGATGTAGACGATCACGCCCTCGTCGATGCGCTCGGCGACGCGGGCCGCGCCGGCGAGGGCCGCGCCGGCCGAGATGCCCGAGAACACGCCGACGTCGGCCATGCGCCTCGTCCACTCGAGCGACTCGCGGGGCCGCACGATGCGCTTGCCGTCGAGCAGCTCGGTGCCGTGCCACATCTCGTAGACCGGAGGGATGAAGCCCTCGTCGAGGTTGCGCAGGCCCTCGACGGCCTCACCGACCGGAGGCTCGACTGCCATCACCTTGATGTCGGGGTTCTGCTCCTTCAGGTAGCGCCCGACTCCCATCAACGTGCCGCTCGTGCCGAGGCCGGCGACGAAGTGGGTGATCTCGGGGCAGTCGCGCCAGATCTCGGGACCGGTGCCCTCGTAGTGCGCACGCGGGTTGGCGTCGTTGCCGTACTGGTAGAGGAAGCACCACTCGGGATGCTCCTCGGCCATGGCCCGCGCGCGGCGCACCGCGCCGTTCGAGCCCTCGCCTCCCGGCGTCCACACGATCTCGGCGCCGAACACCTCGAGCAGCTGGCGGCGCTCGACCGACACGTTCTCGGGGAGGACGATCGTGATCGGGTAGCCCTTGATGCGGGCGATGCCGGCGAGCGCGATGCCCGTGTTGCCCGACGACGGCTCGAGGATGCGCTGCCCCGGGCTGAGCGATCCGTCCTTCTCGGCCGCCTCGATCATCGCGAGGGCGATGCGGTCCTTCACCGAGCCGAACGGGTTCTGGCTCTCCATCTTGGCGAGGATGCGCACCCGCGGGTTCGGGCTCAGCGCACTCACATCGACGAGCGGCGTGTTGCCGATCATGTCGAGCACTGAGCCGAACACCGCTGCCATCAACGAAATGCTACCGGGACGGTCGGCTTTCACGTCGTCCTCGTCGCCGTCCGCCGCTTCGCTTCGACCGGCTCCTGCGTCATAGTGCGGCGATCCGCGAGCGAGCAGGGTGGGTCGGGGCCGGCCAGACCGATCAGACGCGTTCGATCGCGAAGGGCACCGAGGTGGGATGCGCCGAGAACCGACCGAGGAACACCCGAGTCGGGCTCACCTGCACACCGTCGACGTTCGCGTTCACAGTGATGCCAGGCCCGCAGTGCACCCGGAAGTCGATGCCATCGAGGCCGCCGTAGTTCGTGAACCGCATGAGCAGCGTGGTGCCGTCGTTCACGAGGACGTCACCGCGCTCGGTCAGGCGCTCGACGCCGTACAGGCCGCTCGGCGCGGTGATCTTCACCTCGAACACCTGCTTCGCCGTTCCCTTGTGGGTGACCCGCAGATGCCAGCCGTATCCGTCGTGCCACAGGTACACGCCTTGGGTGCCCTGCGGATGCACGCCGATCGGACGCCCGTCGACCCAGCCGGGCCAATGGCCCGACGCGCACGACGTGTTGTCGGCCGTGGCCTCGGGGGTCGCGGTGCCGGTGTCGGCCGACGCGGTGCCTGCCGCAAGCCCGAGCGCGGCGAGCGAGAGCGAGGCCGCGAGGGCGATTCGAGTGAGTGAGCGGTTCATGGTGACCTCCTGAGAGTCGTGTCACCGTGAAGGTGCCGCTCATCTGTGGGCGGAACGCGAGGGACTGATGAGGGATGTGTGAGCGGTAGCGTCCGCGGCATGACGAGGACGGTGCTCCATGGAGGCATGGTCTTCGACGGCACAGGCGCCGCGGCAGCACCGGCGGACGTGCTGATCGAGGACGGCAGGCTCATCGACGTCGCCGGACAGCTCGACGGCGACGAGGGCGTCGACGTGAGCGGCAAGTGGGTGCTTCCGGGCTTCTTCGACTGCCACACCCACGTGATGTTCGGCCCCGAGATGATGGACGTGTCCCGCCGAGTCAACACGCCGTTCTCCACGCGCTTCTACGACGCGGTGCACAACCTCGAGGCGACGCTGCGCCAGGGCGTGACGACCGTCCGCGACGCCGGCGGGCGCCGACCTCGGCGTGAAGACCGCCGTCGAGCGCGGTCGCATCAACGGGCCCGCGCATGCAGATCTCGATCGCGATGATCAGCCAGACCGGCGGCCACGGCGACGGCTGGACTGCTGTGCGGCGCCGAGCTCGGCCTCGGTGCCGACTACCCGGGCATGCCACGCGCGATCGTCGACGGCCCCGACGCGATGCGCCAGAAGGTGCGTGAGCTCTTCCGCGCGGGCGCCGACGTGATCAAGGTCGCGACGTCAGGGGGCGTGCTCTCACCGCGCGACGATCCGCGCCACGGCCACTTCCGCGACGACGAGCTCGAGGTGCTCGTCGCCGAGGCGACGGCAGCAGGCAAGTACGTGATGGCGCACGCGCAGGCGACCGACGGCATCAAGGCGGCGATCCGCACCGGCATCCGGTCGATCGAGCACGGCATCTACCTCGACGACGAAGCGATCCAGATGATGCTCGACCGCGGCACGTTCCTCGTCCCGACGCTGTCGGCGCCGAGAGGTGTGTTCGCCGCGCGCGACGCCGGCATCCCCGTGCCGGACGTCTTCATCAAGAAGTGCGAGATGGTGATCGAGGTGCACACCGAGTCGATCCGCCGAGCGATCGAGGCCGGCGTCAAGGTCGCGATGGGCACCGACTCGGGCGTCTGCCCGCACGGCCAGAACGCTGCGCGAGCTCGCGCTGATGGCCGACTGCGGGATGTCACCGACCGACGCCCTCGTCGCCACCACGCGCACCGCCGCCGACCTGCTCGGCGTCGAGCGACGAGCTCGGCACCCTCGAGCCCGGCAAGCGCGCCGACCTCGTCGTCGTCGACGCCGATCCACTCGAGCTCGACAAGCTGCCCGACCGCATCAGCCAGGTGTGGAAGGACGGCGTGCGGGTCGTCGACGCGGCCTGACGCAACCGGCCCTCAACCCCAGCCTTCGAGGGCGACCTGCTCCTCGGTGATCTCGACCGTCGACGATGCGATACGAACGCAGCACGGGCTCGGGCTGCTTCAACGACACGATCACGTAGTGCCACTCGGGATCGGGGGCCTGCGCGACGTCGGTCGGTGACGGATACGCGTCGGTGTGGGTGTGGCTGTGCATCACACCGATGATCTCGAGGCCGCGCGACTCGGCGTCGCGCTCGGCCCGCAAGTGGTCCTTCGGGTCGACCGTGTACACGCGCGACGACTCGGCGACGTTGCGACACGGATAGAAGACGACGACGTGCCCGCCCGACGCTCGCTCACCGGCGAACAGCCCGCAGGCCTCGTTCGGCAGCCCGTCGTACGCGTGGCCGACCATCTCGAGATAGGGAGCTCGGGTGAGGCGGAGCACGAGGTCGAGAGTACCCTCGACCCCCCATGGCTCCGAAGGGCGTGAAGGTCGTCGCGTCGAACCGACGCGCGCGCCACGACTACCTCGTGCTCGACACGATCGAGTGCGGGCTCGTGCTCGTCGGCAGCGAGGTCAAGTCGCTCCGCGATGCCAAGGTGCAGCTCGGCGACGCCTACGCCCGGGTCGAGCGTGGCGAGCTGTGGCTGCACAACATGCACATCGCCGCCTACGAGCACGCGTCGGGATTCGGCGCCCACGCAGTCGATCGGCCCCGCAAGCTCCTCGCCCACCGCAACGAGATCGAGCGGCTCGGAGCGAAGGTCGCGCAGGACCACCTCACGCTCGTCCCGCTGTCGCTCTACTTCAAAGAAGGCCGCGCGAAGATCGAGCTCGCGCTCGCGAAAGGGCCGCAAGAGCGTACGACCGCAGGCAGGACCTGGCCGCCCGCGATGCAAAGAGAGACATGGATCGGGCGATGAAGGGTTACGATCGCGGCGCCTGACACAGGCGACGAGCGAAAGGAGGACTGTGCGATGACTGCGAGAGCCGCTGCCGCCCTGTTCCCCTTCCGCGTGCTCGCGGCCTGAGTGCCGGCGAGCACCTCCACCGGAGGTCTTCCGTTGTCTGATGTTGTTCCGCGCACGCTCGTCCCTTACGGCTGGGACGACCGCGTCGCTGCCCTCTTCTCCTACGAAGCCGGTACCGATTCCATCCCCGGACGGGTGACCCGCGTCGATCGCGACCGTGTCACCGTCGTCACCCCTCACGACCACGAGCGCGCTGCCCGTGGCGATCCGTTGCCGAGCATCGGCGATTGGGTCGGGTTGGCCGAGGGAGGACCCGACGGCGATCTCGTCGTCACGACGGTGCTCACGCGCCGTTCTGTCCTCGGCCGCCGCAGCGTCGGCAAGGCGCCCGATGGCCAAGTGATGGCCGCCAACATCGACTTCGTCTTCATCGTCGTCGGGGTCGACCGAGTCGTGCTCAACCGCGTCGAGCGGGAGCTCGTCGGCCGCGTGGGACTCGGGCGCGACACCGGTCGTGGTGCTCACCAAAGCTGACCTCGTCGACGATCCGCTCGAGATCGCGACCGAGGTCGCTGCCCGCTCGAACGGTGTCGACGTCATCGCTGACGTCGACTGTCACGGGTCTCGGCATCGAGGACGTGGTCGCCATCCCGCAGCCGAACCGCACGGTCGTGCTCCTCGGCGCCTCGGGAGTCGGCAAGTCCACGCTCGCCAACGCGCTCCTCGGCGAGCAGCTCCTCGACACGGGACCGGTTCGGTACAACGACAGCCGCGGCCGCCACACGACGACCGCTCGCAGCATCGTCACGCTTCCCCGCGGCGGGGTGCTCATCGACACACCCGGCATCCGCAGCCTCGGCCTCCTGGAGTTCGAGGAGGGGCTCTCGCTTGCCTTCCCCGAGATCGAGGAGATGGCCGTGCGGTGCAAGTTCCGAGACTGCACCCATGCGAGCGAGCCCGGCTGTGCGGTCCGCGCGGCGGTCGCCGCAGGTGAGATCGACCCGAACCGGATGCGCTCGTACGAGAAGCTGCAGAAGGAGCTCGCCCACTCGGACCGGGTCGGCGACCCCCTCGCCATGCGAGCAGAGATGCGCAAATGGCGGGCGATCAACAAGTCGGTGAAGCAGATCACGAAGAAACGTTGACCGCGGCTGTCACAACTGTCCGTCGAGATTCGTCACTAGTGGCATGGAGACGAACGCAGACATCATCGTCGTAGGAGCCGGGCTCGCCGGGCTCGTGGCTGCCGCGACCGCAGCCGAGTCGATCGAGGGCCAACACCTTCGGGTGGTCGCTGATCGAGGGCGCGCAGCCGGGCGGCCGCGCCCGCACCGACGAGCGCAACGGCTTCAAGTTCAACCAAGGCCCGCACGCGGTCTACCTGCAGGGCGCCGGTCGAAAGGTCATGCTCGGGCTCGGCATCGATCCCACCGGTGGGCCGCCCGCGCTGAAGCACACGTTCCTGTTCGAGGGCGGCGAGGTGTACCCGATGCCGGCGTCACCGACGAAGCTCATGGCGAGCAAGCTGCTGACCGCCCGCGGCAAGGCGCAGATCGCGAAGTTCCTCCCGGGGATCGGGAAGGTCGATGCTGCTGCGCTGGCGTCGATCAGCGCCGCCCAATGGCTCGACCGCCTCGACCTGCAACCCGAGGCACGGAAGCTCGTGTCGATGCTGATGCGCACCGCCACCTACGTCGATCCCGATGTCATGCCGATCTCGGCTGACGCTGCCGTGCGCCAGATGCAGATCGCAGTCGACGAGGGCGTTCGCTACATCGACGGCGGATGGCAGACGATGGTCGACGCACTGCTCGAGGTCTGCGCCGCGCGCGGCGTGACGGTGGAGAAGAAGACCACGGCGCTGTCGGTGCGCGAGGTCGACGGACACGTCGAGGTCAGCACCTCGACCGGGCCGATCGTCGCCAACGCAGCGATCCTCGCGAGCGGAGGACCGGCGTCGGCGGTCGGGCTCCTCGGCGACGACCCGGGATGGGGCGACCTCGGTGACCCCGTCACCGCGGCATGCCTCGACCTCGGGCTCACCCGACCGCCTGAGCGTCCCGTCCTGTTCGGTCTGAGCGAGCCGCTGTACCTGTCCACGCACTGCCCGCCGGCGGACCTCGCACCCGAGGGCGGCGCCGTCGTGCAGCTCATGCGCTACGGCGCGCGTGACGCCGCCACCGATCGCTCGAGCGCTCGACGAGCTCGCCACCGCTGCTGGCATCGACCGGTCCACGATCGTGGAGGAGCGGCTGCTCGCCCGGATGCATGTCGCGTGGACGGTCCCCACCGCCGCGGCCGGCGGCCTCGCGGGACGACCGAAGGCCGCGGTGCCCGGACACGAGCGGCTCTTCGTGGCGGGCGACTGGGTCGGGCCCGTCGGGCTCTTGGGTGACGCAGCCATCGCGAGCGGGGCCGCGGCGGCCACCGCAGCTCGTGCGTGCATCGAGCCCGTCGCCGCGGCACGCTGAGGCGAGTGGAGGAACCCGTGCAGTCAGTCGATGTCTTCGAGGCGGAGCGCCCTCGGCTTCTCGGGCTCGCGTACCGCATCCTCGGCAGCGCGGTCGATGCCGAAGACGTGGTGCAGGAAGCGTGGGTGCGGTGGCAAGCCGCGCGTGACGTCGAGCGCCCCGCCGCGTGGTTGACGACCGTCGTGAGCCGCCTCGCGCTCGACTCGTGGCGCGCCCAACAGCGCAAGCGTGAGGACTACGTCGGCCCGTGGCTGCCCGAGCCGGTCGCGACCGAGCCCGACCCGGCCGACCGCGCCGAGATGGCCGATTCCCTCACGTTCGGCTTCCTCGTGCTCCTCGACGAGCTCAGTGCGGTCGAGCGAGTCGTGTTCCTGCTCGCCGACGTGTTCGGTGAGCCGTTCGCCGACATCGCGGCCACGGTCGGCAAGTCCGAAGCCGCGTGCCGGCAGATCGCGTCACGAGCGCGGCGCAAGCTGCAGGAGTCGAAGCCTCACCGCTCGCTGAGCGCCTCGCCCTCACTCGCGATCGCGCTGCTCTCGGCCGTGTCAGCGGGCGATGTCGAGGCGACGATGGCGCTCCTCGATCCCGAGGTCGTGCTGACGAGCGACGGCGGACCGCATCGCCACGCGGCCCGCCGGCCGGTGATCGGCGCCGACCGCGTCACGCGCTTGCTCGTGAACATCACCCGCAAGGGCCTAGACCGCGATGCCGAGATGCACTTCACCGAGGTGAATCGCACGCCGTCGCTCGTCATCTCCTGGCGGGGACGGCCTCAGATCCTGGTCGCCATCGAGGAGGACGAAGGCCGGGTCCAGGCAATCCGCATCGTGGTGAACCCCGAGAAGCTCGGCCACCTCGCCGAGCCGTTGAAGCTGATCTGACCGATCAGGGCTGCTTCGACCGGACGAGAAGGAACGCCGCCGACGCCGAGGACCACAACGGCGGCGATCGCGAGGACGGCAACGACCGCCGCGGTGTTGTCTGAGCTGTCGCTGCTCGTGGTGGCCGTGGTCGCGGGTGCGGTCGAGTCAGGTGCCGCTGCCGTCGTGGCCGCCGCTGCTGTTGTCGAGACTGCGCCGGTTGTCGCGACGGCGCCCGTTGTCGCCGGCGACGCCGAGGTCGAAGCGCCACCACCCGCGGAGGCCGTCAGCTCGACGAGCGGCGCCGGGTCTTCGGCCTCGCTGCCGTCGGGGTTCGGCGGATCGACCCAGCGCGTCTCGCCCTGCTCGCACGTCTGCACGAGCGGGAAGAGCAGCGTCGCACCGGGCGTGTCGGGGAACGTCATCTCGACGGGCACGTCGAGCGGCTGGTCGTGAGGCTGCGGACCACCGGTCCACGTGATCACGCCTGCCGCCACCGAAGAGGTCCAGCCGTTGATCGCCGTCGGCGTCGCGTCGGTGACGCCGTCGGCGAGCTTCATCTCGAGCTTCACCGTCGCCGAGTCACCGCAGCCGTGCTCGACGTTGAACGTGATGGTGTCGGTTGACCCGGCCGCGACCGACGCGGGACTGGCCTCGACGTGCGCCGAGGCTTGGCCAGCGAGCATCCACACGCCGACTGCCACGGTTCCGAGCGCGACTCCCACCCGCCGCCATGAGCTACTGCGCGATCGTCTCACGGCCGGTCATGCTGGCAGCCGAGTTTGCCGAAGTCAGATCAGCCAGTTCACGCCGTCCACCGCGTGTGGAACGACTCGACCAACGCCTCGCCGTGCGGGCCGACGACGACGCCGTGCTCGAGCGCGAGGCCGGCGTTGCTCACGGGCGCGTCGAAGCGAGCCGCGAGCCACTCGTCGGGTGCGAGGCCACTCGAGCGTCCGGTGGATGTGCACCGTGTAGTCGACGCTCACTCCGCCGGTCGGCGGCTCGTGCACGACGAACGAGCACGGCGGGAACCAGTCCGCGACCATCGCGCAGCCATGCCGCGTCGATCGGCCGCTGCTCGAGCGGACGCACGTAGCCACCCAGACGCTCGGTGCGGGCCGCCGCTGAACGGGACGCCGCGGGGGTCGAGCAACGCCTGGGCATGATCGAAGTGCCGGACGTTCGCGGGTGGATACAGCGGCACGCACGCTTCGACCGGATACAGGTCGAGCGGGCGCGGGTGCTCCCACGTGGTGCCGTCGGCTGTCGACTCGTGTCGCCGTCACCCGCGCGATCGGCAACCGTGCCCTCTTGCTCGATCGTCACCGCGAGAGTGGTGAGGTTGCGCCCCTCGCGCACGGGCGCGATCGTCGAGCCGTGCCGGCCCGGCCACTGCCGGCCGGAGGAAGCTGTCGGTGACGGATCGAACCGGACGATCGACGAGCTGGGTCTCCGCCGCCCGCACCGCGAGCGCCGTGAGGTAGCCGCCGTGGATGCCGCGCAGTGACGACCACGACGCGTCGAGGGTCGCGTGGGCAACGAGCGGATCGTGATCATCGATCGTGACCGCGGTCGTGCGATCGAACGTCGTGATGCGCGTCGAGCGCGCTCATGCCGCGGCCAGCTCGACGAGCGCAGCGGGCTTGGCGGCAGTGATGCGGCGAGGAAGCCGGGTCGCCAGCAGCGTCACGACGAGTCCGCACCCGACGAGCAACCACCACACCCGGTGGAAGGACGAGAGCGCCGTCGCGGGAGTCGACGTCGGCCGTGAACGCCACGACGAGCGCGACACCGAGCGTCGCCCCAGGTTGCGCACCGCCTGGTTCACCGCCGAGCCCGAGCCGAACCGATCGGCGCGGCAAGCCCTGCACCGCGGCCGACGACAGCTGCGGCAACACCAACGAGACTCCGAGTGCGGTGAGGACCAGCGCAGGGAGGTAGTCGCCGACATAGTCGGCGTCGGTCGTAGCCCTCGAGAGGAGCAGGACACCCCCCGACGCCCAGACCAGGCCGCCAGGCACGACGAGCGCGCGCTGACCGACACGTCCGGCCAAGCGACCGAAGAACGGCGCGGTGACCGCGACGATGAGCGGACCGACCGAGATCGCCATGCCGGCCCGCAAGATCGAGTAGTGCCACACCTCGGTGAGGAACAGCACGTTGCCGAGGAACATCGCGCTGAACCCGCTCGCGTAGATGAGCATCGCCGGGTTGGCCCATCGGAACGACTGCGAGTCGAACAGCGAGAGGTCGAGCAAGGGGTTCGACACTCGGCTGCACCGCCAGAAGAACACGGCGATCAGCACAGCCGACACTGCGACCGTCCCGACGAAGGCGGTGCTGAGCCATCCCCACTCGTCGGTCTTCACGATGGCGAACGCCAACAGCGCGAGGCCCGCGGCGAGCAGGACGACACCGAGCGGATCGGGCAGGCGACCCGGGTTCGCCTCCCTCCCCTCGGGGAGCACCCGCCGCCCGAGCGCAAAGCTGACGATGCCGACCGGCAGGTTGATGAAGAAGGCCCACCGCCAACCGAAGTTCTCGACGACGAGCGCTCCGAGCGTGGGGCCGGAGGCACCCGCCACCGCGCCGATTGCCCCCCAGATCGCCACGGCCACCGGGACCTTCTCGCTGGGGAAGGTCTGCAGCACGAGGGCGAGCGACGACGGCACCAACGCCGCGGCACCGACGGCCTGCAGGACACGGGCGGCGACGAGGAAGTCCGGCCGTCGGGGCCAGGCCGCACAGCATCGAGGCGAGTGTGAACACGACAACGGCGGTCAGGAACGTGCGACGTCGACCGACACGATCAGCGAGGCGACCTGCCGGGATCAGCAAGGCGGCGAAGACGATCGTGTACGCGTTCAGCACCCACGACAGCGAAGAGGCGCTCACGCCGCTGAAGTCGGCGCGGATCGACGGGGAATGCGACGAACAGGATCGTGGTGTCGAGGAAGACGGCGAAGATCGCCAGGCTCGTCGAGACCAGCACCGTCCACGGGCTGCGAGTCGTTGTCGTGCGCATTGCTACAGACTATGATGCAGTTGCTAGAAAAAATCTAGTGAAATCCGACACCGGAGCTCGAACCAGGACCATGCCCACTACTGAGCGCACCTACGGGCAGTACTGCCCGATCGCTGCCGGCCTCGACGTCGTCGGCGACCGTTGGACGCTGCTGATCTGCCGCGAGCTCGCGCTGGGCGATCGGCGCTACACCGACCTTCGCAACGCCCTCGACGGCATCGCACCCAACCTCTCTGAGCGACCGCCTGCGCGCGCTCCAAGACGCCGGCCTCGTCACCACGTGTCGAGCTTCCGCCTCCTGCGGCCCGCAACGTCTACCGGCTCACCGACGAAGGCCGGGCGCGTCGTCCCGGTGCTGCGCGCCGTGGCGCGCTTCGGCGTCGCGCTACCTCGACGGCGAGCCCGACGCAAGAGATGAGCGCAGCCCGCGCGGCGAACTCACTGCTGCTCCCTTGGCGACGCCCCATCGAAGCCGAGCTGCGCGTGCGCCTCGAGGTCGGCGACAGCCGCGTCGACATCGTCGCTACACCGTGACGAGACCACGCTCGAGCGCCCCGAGGGCGAATGCCGACGTCGTCGTCACGACCGACTCCTCGGCGCTCGTGCGCGCGCGCGCGGGGCGAGCCGCTCGACGCGAGGATCCACCGGCACCCGGGCCGCGAAGAAGCAGCTGCTCGAGGTGTTCGCCCTCACACCATCCTGAGGCGGCTCAGCGCGCCGTCCTCGACCATCGCCTCGACCTGGTCCTGCACGCTCAGCAACATGCGGGGGTCGGTGAAGACCCAGAACCGGTTGGTCCGGACCGCGTCCAAGACCAGCTGCCCGACATCGTCGGGATCCATCGCTTCGAGCACCGCACCCAGATCGACCTCCCCCTCGTCTCGCCCCTCCCCCCGCTCACGGGTCGGTGCGACACCGTCCTTGGCCCGGCGGCTGTCGACGCTGTTCCGCCCGATCCCTGTGTTGACCGCACCCGGGCAGAGCACCGACGCGTACACAGGTGAGTGAGCGGCCCGGAGCTCGCGCTGCAGCGTCGCCATCAGCGCGACGACACCGTGCTTGGCGACGTTGTAGGCGCCGAGCGCACGAACCGCGAGCAACCCCGCCATCGACGACGTCGAGTTGATGTGGCCTTCCGGTTGGCGTTCGATGATCGGGAGGAAGGTCTTGACGCCGTGGATCGGACCCCACAGGTCGATGGCGAGCGTCCACTCCCAGTCCTCGATCGAGGTCTTGGCGACCGGCTTGAACAGGCCGACGCCCGCGTTGTTGCAGAGCACGTCGACCGCGCCGTACGAGTCGAGCGCGGCCTCGGCGAGTGCCTCGACTTCAGCGAGCTTCGACACGTCAGTGGGCACGCCGACCACCTCGTGGCCCTGCGCCTGCAGGTCGTTCACTGCTGCCGCGAGCGCATCTGCGCCGGTTGTCGGACAGCACGACTCGCGCGCCGGCACCCACGAACGCCCGAGCGATCCCGAGACCGATGCCCGACGCCGCACCGGTGACGACGGCGACCTTCCCCTCGACAGATTCCATCGTCGTAGGTTGTCACGATCGACGACCAGACGATGCAGCGTCTCGCGGACGAGGCCGACCTCCGCGACCTCATCCACCGCTACGCGCTCGGCCTCGACACCCGGGACTGGGAGCTCTGGCGGTCGGCGTTCACCGACGAGGTGATCATCGACACGAGCGACTACGAGCCCGAGCCGCCACCGCGTCGACTCCCGGTCGACGCGTACGTGTCGTTCACGAGCCGTCTCTTTGCCGGCTTCGAGGCGACGCAGCACCTGATCGGCAGCCACCGCTTCGCGATCGACGGCGATCACGCGACCATCACCGCGCACTTCCGCGCGGAGCACTGGGCGTCAGTCGGCCAAGGTGGCGATCGCTACACGATGTTCGGCACCTACGTCGACGAGTGCGAGCGCACCGCGGACGGATGGCGCATCTCGTCGGTGAAGCTCAACCTGCTCCGTCAGGAAGGCAACCGCGAGGTCATGCGCCGCGCCGAATCGGCCGCCCGCCGCCGCCCTCCCCCCGGGGATTGATGATTGGAGGCACGTATGACGTCCCCGAATCGCCAATCTCGACCGGAGTGCGGCCCGGTATCCTGAGCGATGCAGATCACGGGGCTGATCGGTTTCGACATCGGAGCCGGGTTCCGGACGTGCGACCCGAGTTGCTCAGACTCGCTAAACGGGGCACAAACAACAACTGCCAACCAGCAGTTCGCTCTCGCTGCCTAGTCCCTAGGTAGTCGCAGAGACATCGTGAGCCGAGAGGCCGCACGGGGCCGATCCACCGCAGCCCGGCAACAGAAGCGGAGGATGACAGCCGGAAAGACGGCTGACGGCGGGAAAGACCGCTGACCTCGGGGAAAGACCCGGCGGTGGCCGCGAGGCCAACCGACCCGCCGGTGGGGTGCCGTCAGCCCCGAAGTCGGGAATGGTCGTAGCGCGGGCGGTGCTCAACCGATGGACGGGGGTTCGATTCCCCCCAGCTCCACCACATCTCTCATGTACCAAAGGTCGTCTGATGGCGGATGTGTTCTCGGCGATCGCAGAGGATCGCCGAGCGGCGGCCCTCGCCGCGATCGCGTCGGTCGCTGACCCGGCGTCGGTCACCGGGATCAGTCCGACGACCGCCGGCGCGTCGGGCGCCTCGACGCTCCGGATCGACGCTGGCTCGGGCGCGTACCTGCTGCGGCTCGAGGTCGGCCGGGACGGCTTCCGAAACCCGAAGCGCAGCTATCCGTGTCTGCGCGCCGCGGCAGAGGCCGGCATCGCGCCGGCCGTGCACCACGCCGACGAAGAGGCGGGCGTGGTGCTGATGGACTTCGTGGTCGAACGTCCGTTGACGGCGTTCCCCGGCGGCGAGCCGGCCCTCCTCCGCACGCTCGGCGAGATGGTCGCCCGGCTGCAGGCGACGGCGCTGTTCCCCCCGGTGATGGAGGACTTCGGCGCGCTCGTCGAGGTGATGCTGAACCTCGTGCGCGACGGCGGGCTGTTCGCGCCCGGCGTCCTCGACGGGCACGTCGCCGGCCTGGCCCAGCGTCCGCGCCGAGTACCCCCGGGCGGCCGCGCAGGTGTCCGCCCACAACGACATCAACCCGCGCAACGTCCTGTTCGACGGAGAGCGGTTGTGGCTCGTCGACTGGGAGCTCGCGTTCCGCAACGACCCGCTCGCCGACGTCGCCAACATCGCCAACAACTTCTCCGAGGTGCCGGACGTCGACACGCTCGTCCTCGAGGGCTGGCTGGGCCGGTCGCCGGACGACGACACCCGGCACCGCCTCGCGCTGATGCGCGACCTCCATCGACTGTTCTACGGCTGCCTGATGCTCAGCGAATTCATCGGACGGCGCGATCCGGAGGCCGAGCTCACCGCACTGACGCCCGACGAGTTCCGCGCCGCGATCATGCGTGGCGAGCTACGGGGCACGCCCGAGCTGCTCTTCGTGCTCGGCAAGATGCACCTCGCCGGCTTCGCCGCCGCGCAAGGGTCGTGAGGACTCCGCACAGGTCTCGGCCGAACCATAGGGGTCAACCTCAGCTCCGCAGGAAGCGCTCGAACTCCTCCGGCGTCCGGATGCCTCCGTCGAGCACGGCCGTGTAGATGTCGAACGACCTCACCGTCTTGCCGTACTCCGGCCGGTTCACCCACGCTCGCTTGATGTCGAGGATGGCACTGCGCGTCTCGGGCGGTGAGCCGGCCGCCCGAGCTCTCGACATGACGCAGGTCTGGCTGACGGTCGGCTTCCGTGACGAACCAGACGTCGATGTTCCAGGTCCTCTGCCCGTCCCGGTAGTCGATCCCCCAGTAGACGCCGTCGGGGTACTTCTCGGGATGGCTGTTCCACGAGCCTGAGTCGTTCCGAAACGTCAGCTGGCGCACGCGTCGGATGGCTCACGAGGTCGACCGCCGCGCGGTACAGCGCGGCGACGTCGAGCGCGCTCGCAGACGACGGTGATGTCGAGGTCGGGCCAGACCATCAACCCGAGCGCCGCGCTGCCGACGAGATGCGGCTCACCGAGCACACCGAGCACATCGTCGAGCTCGAGATCCGCCCGCACTGACGCGGCGGCTCGCCGCGAGCTCTTCCGGTGTCGACACCATCCCAGTGTCGCCGATGGAGCACCCAGACTGGAGTGCGGCGTTCAGCAGCGCCTTCGCTGCCCACGTCGTGACGGCAATGGCCTCGTCGGCGTCGAGGTGGCAGACGTCGCGCAGCACCGTGAACGCCTCAGCGCCGAGCACGAGGCAGAGCGCCAGCTCGAGTCGTCGCAGGTCGGCGTCGGACGTGGTGCCGCGAAGGGGCTCCAACGTCGCCGCGATCCACTGCAACCGACGTCCTTCTCGGAGGTGTTGGTCGTGACCTTCGCCGGCGCGTTCAGCAGCGAGCCACGTGTCGAGGTAGTGCCGCTGCGCGGTGCGCATGAGTGGTTCGTTCGCGGCGATGTAGCGGTTGAACATCTCGACGAGCTCGAGGAGGCGGTCTTCCGGCGAGCCGCGATCGACCGGTCTCGCCAGCAGCTCGTCGACCTCAGCGAGGCTCACGGTGATCGACAGCTCCAACAGCAGCGACTCCTGCGTGGGGAAGTACCGGTAGACGGTCGTGCGCGTCATCAGCGCCTCGTCCGCGACCTGCGCGATCGTCGGGGTGTCGCCTCGATCGAGGATCGCTCGGGCCGCGGCGACGATCGCGGCTCGGGTGCGGCGCTTCTGGTTCACTCGTCCCGAAGATTCGAAGGAAGTGTCTTGACTTGGTGCGGCCACTCGTTCATGTTACACGAGTAACGTAAACGAACAAGTGTCCTACGAAGGTGTGACGCGCACTCGAATGGAGCACCCATGCCGAAGCCACTCATCGTCTCGCTCGACCAGGCGCCCGCGCCGCTCAAGATGGTCGGTGAGGAGGTCGTCGTCCTCGCGTCAGGCGCACAGACCGGCAGCTACGAGATCTTCCGCCAGGCCGGCCCTGAGGGCAGCGGTCCCCCGCCGCACAGCCACGCGTGGGACGAGGCCTTCTACGTGATCGATGGTGAGGTCATGTTCGGCGTCGATGCCGAGCAGGACCTGGTTGCAAGGGCGGGCACGCTCGTGCATGTCCCCGGCGGTTCGACGCACTGGTTCCGGTTCGGCGCGGGCGGTGGCGTGATGATCTCGATGACGTCACGCGCAGGGCGCATCTGCGTTCTTCACCGAGGTCGACCGCGAGGTCTCGCCGACCGATCCCGACCTCGGCGCGTTGGTCGGCATCGCCTCCGCCCACAAGATCGACATCGCCGTCCCCTCGGCCTGACGGCCTTCGACGGTCGTTCAGGCGTCGCGCACGGCCTGCGCGATCTCGCCCCAGCGGGCGAGGTGATCGGGATCACGGGTGATGTCGTCGATCGTGAGATACGAGATGACTCGCTCGGCCCGTCCGCGATAGCGATCGATGATCTCGTCGGCGATGTCGTCCCAACGCCCGACGATGGCGAACACGTCGAGCATCTCGTCGGTGATCGTCGCTGCGAGGCCGTCGAGGTCGCCGGCCTTCAACCGCTCGTTGAGCTTCGCCGACGTGCCGTCGAACCCGAGATCGTCGAACTGGAACGCGTAGTTCCTCGTCGACCCGTAGAACCCGATCTGCGTGCGAGCACGCCGGGTGAGCAGCGCTCGGTCCTCGGCGGTGTCGCCCGGGACGATGAAGACGGGGATCAACAAGTCGACGTCCGCGGCCGACCGACCCGCCTTCGCTGCTCCGGCCTGCACGGCCGGGATCAGGCGCTGCTCGAGGTACTGCACCGAGTGCAGCGGATGGACGTGCACGCCGTCGGCGACCTCACCGGCCATCGTCGTCATCCACGGCCCCACTGCCGACACATCGACCTTGATGTCGCCGTGGTCGTGCATCGGCGGACGCCACTGATCCGGGAGCAACGACAGCTGGTAGTACGGCCCGTCGTGCGCGAGCTTCCGCTCACCGCGGAACGCCGCGAGCGTGTCCTTCACCGCCAACACGTAGTCACGCATGCGCGGGCCAGGCGGATCGAACGGCACTCCGTAGCGACGTTCGATGTGCGCCTTGACCTGGCTGCCGAGACCGAGGCGGAACCGTCCGCCCGTGTTCCCTGCGAGCTCCCACGCGATGCTCGCCGCGATCATCGGGCTCACCGGGAACGCCACCGCGATGCCGGTCGAGAACGTCAGCGTGGGTGCGGCAGCCGCGGCTGCGGCGATGCTCATCCACGGGGTCTGACCGGTCTCGGTGAACACCATCCCCGAGAAGCCGGCCGCCTCGACCCGACGCGCGAGATCGGCCGCCTCGGTCCATGAACACGGCCCGACCATCACGTCGAAGTGCATGCTCGTCTCCCTCGACTCAGGCCATCGTCAGCCCGCCGCTGACCGACAACGTCTGACCGGTGATGAAGCCGGCGTCGTCGGACGCGAGGAACACGATCGCGGGCGCGACGTCGTCGGCAGTCGCGAGGCGCCGCATCGGGATCGCCTTCGTCAGCGCGTCGACGAACCGCTCACCCGAGCCGAGCTCGTCGGCCATCGTGCGGATGAGCGGCGTGTCGGTCGGACCCGGGCACACGACGTTCACCGTGATGCCGTAGCGGGCAACCTCGCGAGCGACGCTCTTCGAGAACGAGATCACCGCTCCCTTGGCGCCGGCATAGATCGACTCCAACGACGACCCGACCCGTGCCGCGTCTGACGCGACCGACACGATCCGTCCTCGTTGCCGCTCGATCATCCCGGGCAAGCACCGCGTGCACGGTGTTGAGGGTGCCGCGGTAGTTGATGTCGATCACCCGATCCCAGAACTCGGGTGTGGTGTCGACGAACGGCACGAACCGATCCCACCCCGCGACGTTGATCAACGTCGCGACCGGACCGACGTCGACTGCGACCTTGCCCATCGCCGCCGCCACCGCCTCGGTGTCGGCGACATCGAGACCGATGCCGATGTGGCCGTCACCGGTCAGGCCATCCGCGACCTCGGCCGCTGCGGCCGCGTCGAGATCGACGATCACCACGGTGCGGCCCGCAGCCGCGAGGCGACGACACACCGCTGCGCCGATCGCTCCCGCTCCGCCCGTCACGACCGCGACATCCCGATCCCCGGCGTTCACAACGACAGGCTCACACGAACGACCGCGGGATGAGTCCGTTCGCGCGGGCTTCGCGTTCGAGGTCGTCGCGGAAGTCGGGATGCGCGATCGAGATCATCGCCTTGGCCCGTTCGGGGATCGACTTGCCCTTGAGGTTGACCATCCCGTACTCGGTGACGACGTACATCATGTCGCTGCGGGGCGCGGTGACGATGTTGCCCGGCGTCAGGCTCGAGCACGACGCGGCTCGTGCGCATCGCCGCTGCGCTCGTACGTCGACGACATGCAGATGAACGACTTCCCGCCGTTCGATGCGTAGGCGCCGCGGATGAACTGGAGCTGGCCGCCGGTGCCGCTGATGTGACGGTGACCGCTCGACTCGCTCGCGGCCTGGCCCTGGAGATCCATCTGGGTCGTGTTGTTGATCGTCGTCAGGCGGTCGTTCTGCATGATCAGGTGCGGCAGGTTCGTCATCTCGACCGGCTGGCACGAGATGTCGGGGTTGTCGTCGATCGCGTCGTACAGTCGTACTGTCGAACCCGAGCCGAAGCTGCACACGATCTTGCCCGGATGCACGGTCTTCGCCGACCCGGTGACGACGCCCGCTTGGTACAGGTCGATGATGCCGTCGGTGAGCATCTCGGTGTGGATGCCGAGGTTGCGCACGCCGCTGTCCAGCAACAGCGAGCACACGGCGTTCGGCATCGCGCCGATACCGATCTGCAGGCACGCGCCGTCCTCGATCTCGGTCGCGATCAGGCGGGCGACCTCACGATCGGCGTCGGTCGGGCGCCGCGTTCGGCAGCTCCGGAAGCGGCTGACCGTCGCCGTCGATGACGTAGTCGACCTGGCTCACGTGCAGGCCGTTGTCGATGCCGTGCACGTACGGGACGGCGGGGTCGACCTCGACGATCGACGACCTTCGCCCGTGATGCGACCGCGCCGTGCCAGAGGTTCGCGGCGCCGAAGTTGAAGTAGCCGTCGGCGTCGACCGGGCGGGTCTTGATCACCATCAGCTCGGGCGGGTCGATGAACCGGCGGTAGTAGTCGGGGATCTCGCCGAGGTTGCACGGGATGTAGTTCTGCAACCCGGCGTCGCACTGCTTGCGGTCGTAGCCGCCGAGGTGCCAGTTGAAGAAGTTGAAGTGCTCGCGCGTCGGGATCGGCCTCGACGACCGCTCGCGGTCGCAGTGCTCAGGCAGCCGCGGATGCTCACGTCGCGGAGCTCGCCGATCCGCGTCGGCCAGCGCCGTGTCGAATGCGTCGGGCTGCCCGAGCACCGCGCCGTAGTCGAGCCAGTCCCCCGAGCGGACCAGCGCTGCCGCAGCTTCCGGCGAGATGCTTCGGGCCGACTTCGCGGTGGTGCTACTCGTCAGCGCAGAGGTCATGCCCGACACTACGACAATGGGGCCGAGCCGAGGCACAGGGCAGCGGCGGTGCTGCAAGACAGAAATTCTGGGAACGTTGGGTGCATGACGAACACCGACAAGCTCACGACGACGCAGGTCAGCGAGAGCGAGGGGCTCGACGACTGGAGGGTGCTGCTGCGCACGTTGCAGACGTCGTTCAAGACCGGCTCGATGGCGAAGGGAATGGAGCTCGCCGCGCGGATCGGCGCAGCGGCCGACGAGGTGAACCACCATCCCGACCTGACGATCACCTACCCGCGCGTCCACGTCCTGCTCACCAGCCACGATGTCGACGCCCTCAGCACGCGAGATGTCGAGCTGGCCCGCACGATCTCGGCGATCGCCCGCGACCTCGGCGTCACGGCCGAGCCCGGTGTCGTGACGCAGCTCGAGATCGCCATTGACGCGATCGACATCCCGGCCGTGAAGCCGTTCTGGGAGGCGGTGCTCGGCTACAAGCCACACCTCGACGACGACTCCGTCGACCCGCAGGGGCGTGCTCCGGCGTTCTGGTTCCAGCAGATGGACGCGCCTCGCCCACAGCGCAACCGCATCCACATCGACGTCACCGTCCCGCATGACGTCGCGCAGCAGCGCATCGAGGCCGCGCTGGCCGCGGGTGGGACGCTCGTGTCCGACGGGGCAGCGCCGGCGTTCTGGATCCTCGCCGATCCCGAAGGCAACGAGGCCTGCATCTGCACCTGGCAAGGACGCGAGTGAGCGGCAGGGAGACCGACGTGCTGCTCGCAGCGCTCAACGCGCAGCGGCGGCATGTGCTCGGCATCACCGAAGGCCTCTCTGACGAAGACATGCGCCGGCCGGCGCTGCCGACGGGATGGACTGCGGCGGGCATGGTGCGCCACCTCGCTCTCGACGTCGAACAGTTCTGGTTCCGCGGCATCGTCGCCGGCGAGCCGATCGACCTCGATCGACCCGACGACGCCGTCTGGACCGTCGGTGCCGACGAGTCAGTCGACGCGGTGCTCGACCTGTATCGCCGTGAGATCGAGCTCGCGAACGCCATCATCACGGCGACCGACCCGAGCGCTGCTCCCGCATGGTGGCCCGAGGATCACTTCCCACCGGGCTTCGTCATGCGCGACCTGAGGCAGATCGTCCTCCACGTGATCACCGAGACGGCGTGCCACGCTGGACATCTCGACGCGGCGCGCGAGCTGATCGACGGACGCACCTGGCTGATCCTGACCGACTGACTGGCTGACTGAGAGACTCCGATGGACATCGAGCACATCCACGCCAGCGAGGACTCCGAGAAGATGGTCGCGGCCTTGCAACGCGACGGCGCCGTGATCGTCGAGGACTTCCTCGACGCCGATCTGCTTTCGCGGTTCAACGCTGACGTCGACCCGTTGATGGACGTGACGCCGCGCGGCGGTTCTGCGATGTTCAACGACTTCTTCACGTGGTTCTACGGCCCTCAGACCCGCACCATCACCGGGCTCGCCGGCAAGTCACACGTGTTCGCGACCGAAGTGCTCACTCACCCGCTCTACCGCGCGATCTGCGACGAGATCCTGCTGCCGAGCTGCGCGTGCTACCGGCTGAACGTCGCGCAGCTGCTCGACCGCGGGCCGGGCTCGCCTGACCAGCTCCTCCATCGCGACGAAGCCGTGTGGCCATACCTCCCTCAGCCTCACGGCGACGTGCAGGTGGCATCGGTGCTCGCGCTCGTCGACTTCACGGCCGAGAACGGCGCGACGCGTGTCGCTCCCGGCAGTCATCTCTGGGACCGCGGCCGCGCCGCGGAGCCTGAGGACCTCGTCCCCGCCGAGATGCCCGCCGGCTCTGCGGTCATCTACCTCGGATCGACGATCCATGGCGGCGGTGCGAACACGACTGCCGACCAGACACGCCAAGGCATGCACGTGAGCTACTGCCTCGGTTGGCTCCACACCGAGGAGAACCAGTACCTCGCCACGCCGCTCGACGTCGTCCGCACGCTCCCCCGCGAATCGCAAGCACTGCTCGGCTACGCGATCCACGATGCCCTTGCGATCGGTGGCGGCTACCTCGGCGCCGTCGAGCTGCAAGATCCCGTCGAGCTGCTTGCCAAGCGGCGCGCTCTGACCGCACCGCGCGAGACTTGCCGCGCATGACTTCCTCCTGTTGAGTCGCTTGAGCCGCTAACCGCGCGCGTGGCCCTCCCGCGTCGCTCGACCCCATTCGGATCGAGCGACAGGAGGAACCATGTCCCGAAAGCACCGCGCGCCGTTCGTCGCGCTCGTGCAGCTGCTGGCTCACCACCGTCCGACACTCCCCGACCCGGCCCAAGCCGTCGCGGAGGGCCGGGTGCTCGTCGATGGTCGCACCATCACCAACCCCCGGGCGCGAGTGCGAAGAGACGCTCGCCTGGAGCTGCTCACGCCGCGGCCCTTGCGGGGGCACACCAAGCTCACGACCGCACTCGATGCCCTCGGGCTGGACGTCGCCGATGCCGTGTGCCTGGACGTGGGCGCCGCAGCCGGCGGGTTCACCGCAGCACTGCTCGACCGCGGCGCGTCTCGCGTCTACGCGGTCGACGCCGGCTTCGGTCAGCTCGCGGGACGGCTCCGCGTCGACCCCCGCGTCGTCAACCTCGAGCGGACGAACCTCTCGGAGCTCGACGAGTCGATCGTCGACGAGCCCATCGATGTGGTCACGATGGACCTGTCGTATCTGTCCGCGGCTCGTGCGGTCGGCCAGCTGGAGTCGGTGCGCTACGCCACCGATGCGCGGCTGCTCGTGCTCGTGAAGCCCACGTTCGAGCTGCAGGCTCGATCGGTCGTGACCGATGCCGACTCGGTGCGCGAGGCGCTGCGCATCGCGATCGACGCAGTAGGGCTGCACGCGTGGCACGTCACGGCGTGCACGATCCCCGCTGTCACCGGCGCGGGCGGGGCGGTCGAGGCGTTTCTCCTCGCGACCCGAACGTCGCCCTAGCCGCCGAGCAACGGCAGCACCGTCTCCACGAACAGCTCGAGCTGGCGCCGCTCGTCGGCCACCGGCCAGATGAACACCCGTTGCACACCGGCGTCACGGAACGCGGCGAGCTTCTCGGCAAACGCCTCCGCGGGCCCGACGGGCAGGCGTTCGCGAAGCATCTCTTCGGGACGATGGATCGTCGGCACGAGCCTCTCGCTGTAGATCGCGTCGGCCTCGGCTCGGCTCTCGGTGATGTAGCACCACATCGTCCCGAGCGCGTTCGGGAAGGTCTCAGCATCTCGTCCCCGGCCGGATAGCTCGACTTGCAGGCGCGGCCACGCGTCAGCGAACTCGCTCGGGGTGATGTTGTACGCGGACGCGAGCCAGCCGTCGGCGAGGCGGGCCACGCGTCGCAGGCCGACCTCCGACCCCCAGCTGCCGATCCAGATCGGCGGCCCGTCTGGCTGCGCGGGCCGCGGCTCGAGGTCGATGCCCGCTGACGAGTACCAGCGTCCGACGAACGGCTCGCTCTCTCGGCGCCATAGGGCATGCAGCAGCTGCACGGCTTCGTCGAGGCGCGTCCATCGTTCCGAGAAGTCGATGCCGACGGCCGCGTAGTCCTGCTCGGACGACCCCGGACCGACCCCCACCACGAGCCGTCCGTCCGACAACCGATCGATCGCAGAGAGCGCCTTGGCGAGCGCGATCGGGCCGCGTACGACCGGAAGTGCAACCGTCGTGGCGAGCGTCATGTCTCCCGAAGCAGCGATCACCGCGGCAAGCGCGGTCGGCCCGTCGAGCCACGGCGTTGCGAACACGAGGTGATCGTTCGCCGACAACGCTGAGAAGCCGAGCGAGGAAGCCGCCGCCGCGTACTCGACGAGATGGTCGAGCGTGTAGGGATGGCCGCCGAAGTCCATCAGTGGCAGATGAGCTCCGAAGTCCACGCGGCTCAGGCCTCCTTCTGCTCGTCGCCGAGGCCCACCAAGGTCGTGCGCAGGAGCTGCACGAGCTCGCGCTGCTGCCGGGGCGAGAGGACGGAGAGGATCTCGCGTTCGGTGTCGAGATGCGAGGGCGCGACGCTGTCGACGAGGTCGAGGCCCTTCTGCGTGAGACGGACGATCACCTTCCGGCGGTCACCTGTCGATGTGCGCTCGACCAGCCCGCGCTCCTCGAGCCGATCGACTCGATTCGTCATCGCGCCGGTCGTGACCATCGTCTGGCGCACGAGATCGCCGGCGGCGAGCTCGTAGGGCTCACCCGATCGGCGCAGCGTCGCGAGCACGTCGTACATCCACGCCTCGATGCCGTGTGTCGCGAAGTTCCGCTCGAGTCGCCGGTCGACGAGTCGCGAGAGTCGCGAGATCCGCCCGATGACGGCCATGGGCGATACGTCGAGGTCGGGACGGACGGCGTTCCACTGACTCGTCATCCCGTCGACGATGTCGGGAGGCGTGGGCACGACGAGATCGTACTGCGACAACCCATTGACATTCATTATCTTGATATTAAGATAATGACCATGGAGACACATCAGCGGGCAGGAGCCGCGATCGCGGGGACGACTGTGCTGGCGCCGATCCTCTGGGGCACCACGTACGTCACGATCACCGAGCTCCTGCCCGCGGGCCGTCCCCTCCTCGTTGCTGCCCTGCGCGTAGTGCCCGCCGGCATCGCGCTCGTGCTCGTCGCTCGCGTCAGGTCGCCTTGGCGTCCGCACGGTGCTGAGTGGTGGCGCAGTGGCGTCCTCGCTCTGTGCAACTTCGGGTTGTTCTTCCCGCTCCTGGCGGTGGCCGTCTATCGCCTCCCCGGTGGTGTGGCCGCGGCCGCGGGCGGGTTGCAGCCGCTCCTCGTCGCTTCACTCACGTTCCTGATCGCAGGACGGCGGCCGAGCCGACGCGACCTCGCGGTCGGCGTCGTGGCCGCCGTCGGCGTCGCTCTCGTCGTCGTCCGACCGCACGCGGATGTCGACGCCGTCGGCGTGCTCGCCGCGCTCGCCGCCAACGTGTCGTTCGCCACGGGCGTCGTGCTCACGAAGCGCTTTCCCGCGCCACCGAACCGGCTCGCCGCGACTGCATGGCAGCTCCTCCTCGGTGGCGCGCTGCTGGTTCCCCTGACGCTCGTCGTCGAAGGGGCGCCACCGGCCCTCTCGACTCGGAACGTCGCGGGGTTCGCCTACCTCAGCCTGGTCGGCACCGCGCTCGCGTTCGTCTTGTGGTTCAACGGCATCCGCAAGCTCCCCACTGCCGCACCTCCGCTGCTCGGCCTCGCGTCACCGATCACGGGCGCGACCGTCGGCTGGGTCCTGCTCGGTCAGTCACTGTCACCCGTGCAGATCCTGGGCTTTGCCATCACCATCGCAGCGATCGCCTACGGCGCCACCGTCGCCGCGCGCGTCGACGCCCGTCGACCTCGCGTCGCCCGAATGCCGATCGATCGGAGCGGAATTCTGCTCGTGGGGAAGACGGCCAACTGACAGGCTGCGTCGATGGCGCAGCACATCGGCATCGTCGCGTGCTCAGCCGAAGGCGCAGCTCTCTGCTACCGCACGATCTGCCATGAAGGCGCCACGCTCATGGGAGGGCACGCGCATCCGGAGGTGTCGCTCCACGGCCACTCGATGGAGGAGTACTCGCGCTGCCTCGACGCCGGCGACTGGGAGTCGGTCGGTGACCTCATGCTCGACTCGGCCCAGAAGCTCGCCGCGGCCGGAGCCCGGCTCCTCGTGTGCCCGGACAACACGATCCACCAAGCGCTCCCCCGCATCATCGACCGATCGCCGCTGCCCTGGCTGCACATCGCGGAGGTCGTCGCCTCGACTGCGTCCGAGCGCGGGTACCGACGCGTGGGCGTGCTCGGCACCCGCTGGCTTGTGGACAGCGAGGTGTACCCAGAGAAGCTCGCCGCGTTCGGCATCGAGGCCTTGCGACCGACTGACGCCGAGCGCGATGAGATCCACCGCATCATCATGGACGAGCTCGTGCACGGGCGGTTCGAGCGAGAAGGCGTGGCGTTCCACCAGGCGGTGATCGAGCGGATGAAGACAGCGGGCTGCGACGCGGTTGTGCTCGGTTGCACCGAGATCCCTCTGATCATCGACGACAGCAGCTCCGCGCTCCCGACCCTCGACTCGACGCGGCTGCTCGGCGCGCGCCGCGGTGGAGCGCTCGCTAGTCGACCGCTGAGAGGTCGAGCTCGCGAAGCCGATCGGGGTCGGCGAGGGCGTCGATGGCCAAGATCCGGCCGTTGCGCACCGTGAACCCCAGGATCGAGACCACGCGCCCGTTCACGGTCACCACCACTCCCGCCTCTCCGTTCACGCGCACCGGCCGCAGCTGCGCCCGCGGCAACGCGAACGCCACCGCACGGCTGGCCACGTTCTCGGCGCCGCGCACCACGGCGGATGCCGCGACCCGCTTGCTGCCACCGTCGGATCGGAGGACGACGTCGGGGTCGAGCACGCTGATCAGCGCCGTGAAGTCACCGCCACGGGCCGCCGCGAAGAACGCGTCCACGACCTCGCGTTGGCGAGGTGCGTCGGCGTCGGGAGGAGGCTCCGCGCCGTGCACGCGCCGGCGGGCTCGGCTCGCGAGCTGCCGGGTCGCTTCGGGCGAGCGCTCGACCATCGGTGCGATCTCGTCGAAGGGCACGGCGAACATGTCGTGCAGGACGAACGCGAGACGCTCCGCGGGGTCGAGTGTCTCGAGCACCACGAGCAGCGCCAGGCCCACGGAGTCGGCGAGCACGACCGCGTCGCTCGGGTCGACCGTCTCAACCGTCTCACGGGTCACGACCGGATCGGGCACCCGCGGCTCGAGGGCCTCCTCGCGCCGCGTGCGCCGGGAGCGCAGCATGTTGAGGCACACGCGGGCGGTGACGGTCGTCAGCCACCCATCGGGGTTGTCGATGCCCGTCGCGCTCGCTCGGCTCACCCTCAGCCAGGTCTCCTGGAGCGCGTCGTCGGCCTCGCTCGTCGAGCCGAGCATCCGATACGCGACGGCGCGCAGCCGCGGCCGTTGCTGCTCGAACCGCTCGATCATGAAGTCGTGCTCATCCATCGGTCACATGACCCCGCCGAGAGGTGAGATGTGACGGCGCCCGAACGGGCGGTTGGTCAGGCAGAGGGCGACGTCATCGGGCGCCTGCCGTACGTGACCGCCTCGCGGACCGCGGCGGGCACCTTGTCGACCAGCTCCTTGTCGGGTGACGCGCCGAGGGCGTCGTTGACGGTCGAGAAGGCGAGACGGAGCGCGATGAACACCGTTGCCTCGAAGATCGCCCGGTCGTCGAGCCCCGCCGCACGCAACGACTCGACGTCTTCGGCGGTCGTCGCGTTGGGATCTCGCACGACCTGACGTGCCCAGCCCGCCAACGCCGCCTCGCGCGGTGAGAGCGCGTCCGGCGTCTCGCCGCTGATCACGCCTGCCGCCGTGTGCTCGTCGGTCAGCCGCGACAGCCGCGTGCCCCACGCGAGCGAGCAATACGAGTCACCTCGTTGCGACGCGGTCGACGTCACGAGCACGGCGAGATCGCGGTCGGTGAGCGACGACGCCTCGACGAGGCCGCCCCTCGCCGACACGTAGGACGCGAACACATCAGGGCGCCACGCCCACACCCTCATGAAGTTCGCGATGTAGCCGTTGCTGGCGAGCTCGTCGGCGAACATCGCGTCGGCCCCGTCGCTGGACGGAGGCTGGCCGAGGAACATCGAGACGTCGTGTTGCGCGGTGGACATGGCTCGAACCTAAGCCCGTCCTCCGAGCCCGTCCAGCCGCGACCGTCGCTGCTCAGCCTGGTGCGCTCACGCCACCGATCGACGCCAGCCAGGCGACGACGTCGTCGGCGCCCTCGCGCGACGCAGCGTCGAGCGGGGTCAGGTCGTCCCAACCGACCCAGTTGATCTCGGCACCTTCGGCGAGCAGCCGTTCGGCAGTCGCGCGCTGGCCGCCGTGACACGCTCCCCAGAACGCTTCGGTCACCTCCTCGCGCGTTGGCGGCCGTGCGACGAGCTCGGCCTCGACGCGGTCGAGCAATCCGAGCGTCGCCGCCGGCCAGAGCCTCGTCTCCGCACCTCGCTCGACGAGCCGACGCGCGGCATGCCACTGACCGAACGCAGTCGCATCGAGCAGTGGTGTGCCGCCTCCGATCACGGCTCCGTCGGCCTCGATGTCCGCGCTCCGATCGAGGAGCGCGTCGAGCACGTCGACGTCGTCGCAGCTCGCCGCCCAGTGCAGCGGAGTCTCGGTGTGGCGACCGACGAATCGCGCGTTCACGTCGGCACCCGCGTCGACCAGCACTCCGACTGTCGCGGCGCCGTTCGGACGATGCCCCGGCCAGTCGGTGAGCACGTGGAGCAGCGTGCGCGAGCAGGAGTCGTCTCCGATCCGCGCGGTCGAGAGCTCGGCGTGGTCACGGAGAAGCGCGGCGAGGGCTTCAGTGTCGCCGCGGTGGATCGCCGCAGTGACCTCGACGGCGAGCGGGTCGTCCGTCGCGAGGATCATCGCTTCTCCGCGACTCCCTCGTACATGTAGCCGACGGCCTTGGCGCCCGGCACGTAGTAGGTGTCGATCGCGGTCACCTCGAGGCCGCTGCGATCGAGCAGGTCCCGGATCGGGCGGTTGAGGTGGCAGCCACCCCCGAGGCGCCGATTGATGGGCGTAAGGCGGTCTTGGGTCCGGGCGACCTTGGCGTCAGGTGAGCGACCGTGCTCGAGGAAGTGCAATGAGCCGCCTGGCCGCAGCACCCGCCTCACCTCCGCGAGGGCGTCGTCGACGTCGGGGATCGTGCAGAGCGTCCACGTGGACAGCACATGATCCGCCGAGCCATCGGCAAGCGGCAGGTGGGCACCATCGAGCCCCACATACTCGATCGGCATTGCGGCCGCGGCGACTCGATCGTGCGCCAGCGTCTGGCCCACCGCAGACGGGTCGATGGCCTTCACGCTCCGCACCGTGGACGGGTAGTACGGGACGTTCAACCCGGAGCCGAAGCCGATCTCGACGACGTCTCCTCCGAGCCCTGCCGTGACGCGCTGGCGCATCGGCACGAACCGCTTGCTGCCGAGCGCGACGTTGATGAAGCGCGGAACCACTTGGTCCGTGTACCAGCCCATCAGAGCGCCTCTGTCCTCGACCGTCCTCACCGAACCTAGGTTGTCACCGATGGAGCTCATGGACGTCATGACGACGAGCGGGACATGCCGGTTCTTCAAGACCGACGAGGTCTCCGACGACGTGCTCGCTCGAGTGCTCGACGCCGCGAGGTGGGCACCCACCGGCGGCAACCGGCAGGGGGTGCGGTTCGTCGCGGTGCGCGACGTCGCCAGGCGACGGCAGCTCGCGGAGTGGTACCGCGAGACATGGGCGCCGTACGCGGCCCGCACGCGCGCAGGCCTCGAACGCGCAGGCGCACCGACCGGCATCCTCGACCGCGCGCAGCACTTCGCCGACCATCTCGAGGACATCCCGGTGCTGCTCGTCGTCTGCGCCCAGTGGGACGCGATCTACCCGACCGACCACGAGCTCGGCCGCATCAGCGTGGTCGGCGGCTGCTCGATCTACCCGGCGGTGCAGAACGTCTTGCTCAAGGCCAGAGAGGAGGGCCTCGGGGCTGCGCTCACGACGCTGCTCTGCCGGTATGAGCCACAGGTGAAGGAGCTGCTGTCCATCCCGGATGGGGTGATCACCGCCGCGCACGTCGCGCTCGGGTGGCCGGTGAAGCCGCTGCCGAGCAAGCTCAACCGGCGCCCTGTCTCCGACTACGCGTTCCTCGACACGTTCGGTGAGCCGCTCATCCCGTGAGGTAGCGCTTGAAGCCCTCATGCGTCGCTGAGAACCCATTCCGCTCGTAGAAGCGGTGAGCGTCAGCGCGCTGCTTGTTGCTCGTGAGCTGGACTCGGTAGCAACCTCGCTCGCGGGCCGCGGTGACGAGTGCGTCGAGAAGAAGGGCGCCCACGCCATGTCCGCGGTGCTCACCGTCGACGTGCATCGACTCGATCTCGGCGCAGCGACCCCCGCGATGCTGCAGGTGCCTGAACGTCATGAGCTGGGCGACGCCGACGACCTCGCCATCCAACGTCGCAACGAGGACATCGCAGCACTCTGACTCGATGATCTCGCGGAGCGCGTCCTCGACGTCAGCCACATCAGCAGCAGGGTGCGGCGAGTCGGCGAGCGCTCCTCCTTCGATCAGCTCGAGGATCAGTGGCGCGTCGTCGACGCGGGCCGAGCGAATGAGCACGTCCATCGGGCTGGAGCGTACGCAGTGCAATGATCGACCGATGCTGAACGAGATCACTGTGCGACCGATCGGCCGCGTCCGCTCCCAGCGCTCCGTCGGCCGAGGACGACGACTGGGACTCGGTCGCGACTTCGATCGAGCTCGATGCGGAGGTCGTCGAGCCCACCGCCACCCTCGGGCTCGAGACGTTCTCCCACATCGAGGTGGTCTACGTCTTCCATCTTGTCGACGAGGCGAACGCTTGTGTCGGGGCCCGCCACCCCCGAGGACGGGACGACTGGCCGCTCACCGGGATCCTGGCCCAACGAGCCAAGGACCGCCCGAACCGGATCGGCGTGACGACCTGCCGCCTCGACGCGGTCGACGGCCTCACGGTGCGAGTCACGGGCCTCGACGCGATCGACGGCACCCCGGTGCTCGACATCAAACCTGCGATGTCAGGATTCGCGGCACGCGGCGACATGCGCGAGCCCGAGTGGGCGAAAGAGCTGATGGAGGGGTACTGGTGAGCGAGTCACGGATCCCGGCAGTGTTCATCGGCCACGGCAGCCCGATGAACGCGCTCGAAGACAATCGGTACACGACCGCCTGGTCAGAGCTCGCGGGGTCACTGCCGCGCCCGCGAGCGATCGTGTGCGTCTCGGCGCACTGGTTCATCAACGCGTCTGCCGTCACCGCGATGAGCGCGCCGCGCACCATCCACGACTTCTTCGGCTTCCCGCAACCGCTGTTCGACATGCGCTACCCCGCACCAGGCTCGCCTGAGCTCGCGCAGCAGGTCGTCGACACCGCAGCCCCGATCTGGATCGGGCTCGACCTCGACAGCTGGGGTCTCGACCACGGCGCGTGGAGTGTGCTGGCTCGCATGTACCCCGCGGCCGACATCCCTGTGGTGCAGCTGTCGATCGACGCCAGCAAGCCACAACGCCATCACTTCGACATCGGAACGCGGCTCGACGCACTGCGCGAGGACGGCGTGCTGGTCGTGTGCAGCGGCAACATCGTGCACAACCTCCCCATGATTGCTCCTGCGCTCGGCGAGACCGGCTTCGACTGGGCCCAGCGATTCGACGACCGCGTGCGCGAGATGATGACGAGCGGCGCGGCTGAGGACCTGCTCTCCCTACCCGGCGATCCCGACTACGACCTCGCCGTGCCCACACCCGATCACTACCTGCCGCTGCTCTACCTGGCGGGCATCGCGTCGGCGGCGGGCAGCAAGGCAACGGTGGTCGTCGACGGCTACGCGTTCGGATCGCTGTCGATGACGTCCTACGTCGTGAGCTGACTACGTCGGGGGCGACACGCCAGCGAGGATGTCGGCGCCCACCGTCGACGGATCTTGCAGTGGCCCGAAGTGCCCGAGGTGCTCGTACCGGATCAGGCGCGCGTGCACCATCGCCTCGGCGAGGGGCGCTCCGAACAGCGTCGAGGTCGGCTCCTCGCCGCCGATGCCGATGACCGTCGGCACCCGAAGGTCACTCACACGGTCGAGCGTCATCTTCGTCTCGCACTCGAAGGTGCGCGCCTCGCTCTCCGGCCGGCACTTCAGCCGCACGGTGCCGTCAGGCAGGTCTTCGAACCCATGTTGCACGTACGCCGCGAGCGCATCGGCGCGCAGCAGACCGAGCGGCGGACGCGTCGCGTAGCGCCACAGTGCCTCGGCTCTCGAGCCAAAGGCCTCACGACGACGACGCGCCGCGTCTGACATCGCATTGGTGCGCTCGCTCAGGTAGGTCTCGGTCAGCACGATCGGCTCGAACAGGTACGCACTGCGGAGCACTCCGGGACGCACCGACTCGGCGATCAGCAGCGACGCTCCCCCGAGCGAGTGACCCATCGCGTCGATCCGGTCGACCCCCAGCGCGTCGATCGCCGCGAGCACGTCCGCGCCCATCCCTGCCCAGGCGAAGTCGCCATCCTCGGGCTCGCTCGAATCGCCGTGGCCCCGGAAGTCGATCGCGTGCACGTGGAAGTGGGGAGCGAGCACAGCCGCGAGCGGCTCATAGGCCCGTCCGCACATGCCCGTCGCGTGCGCGATCAGGAAGGGAGGCCCCTCGCCGCCGAGGTCGTGGACGGCCAGTGTGACGCCTTTGGTGGAGGAGACCCGCACGCCTCAAGTCCTACCCGACGACGGAAGGATCGACGAAATGGCCGTCGGCGTACTGTCAGGCAGATGGAGGTGAGATCGAACGCAGAGCGGTTCAGCGGGTTCGCCGACCTCTACGACCGGGTGCGACCGACCCCGCCCGACGTGCTGGCCGAGATCCTCTGCGCGTACGCGGGCGCCGACCGACCCATGGTCGTCGACCTCGGCAGCGGCACGGGCCTCTCGAGTCGATGGGCCGCGCGGTGGTCGGCGTCGGTCATCGGCGTGGAGCCGAGCGAGGACATGCGGCGCAAGGCAGAGGCGCAGACCGACGACCCGCGGGTGTCGTACGTCGACGGGTGGGCGCACGCCACCGGCCTGCCCGACGAGAGTGCCGACGTCGTGCTCGCGAGTCAGGCGCTGCATTGGATGGAGCCGACCAGCACGCTGGCCGAGGTCGCGCGGTTGCTGCGTCCGGGCGGCGTGTTCGCGGCGATCGACTGTGACTTCCCGCCGTCGGTCGGCAGCGCACGAGCCGAGGCCGCCTTCCACGCATGTCGCGCCCGCGTGAAGGCGTACGACGACCGGCTCGCTGCAGGACTGCGAGGCGAGGAGCTGCACGAGCCGCTCGGCGGTGAGGTGCCGACGCTGCCACCGGAGTTCGTGCGCGACGCTCCCGCCGGCCGGGTCCGCAGCGTCGGCGTCACGGCATGGTCGAAGGACGAGCACCTCGCCCGCTTCATCGCGAGCGGGCACTTCCGTTGGTGCCGCGAGATCGAGTCATTGCGAGTGGAGGAGGGGGACGCCGAGCGCTTCGTCGCGGTGCTGCTCAGCCAGGGCGACTTCCAGACCCTGAAGAAGCACGGAGTGGACGAAGCGATGGTCGCCGTGCCCGAGTTCGAGGCGGAGGTGCGCGCCGCGCTCGGCGATGGCACTCGCCCGTTCTGGTGGAGCTACCGCACGCGCATCGGCGTGAAGTAGCGGGTCACTCCCCCGTCACGCCGTCGATCCGCTCGCGCAACAGGTCGGCGTGGCCGTTGTGGCGCGAGTACTCCTCGATCATGTGGACGAGGATCCACCTCAAGCTGTCGCCTTCCTCGCCCGGTCGGGTGTCGACGTCGTCGAGTGAGTGGGCCGCGGCGATCGCGTCGGCCGCATCGCACTCGCGCTGCCACGTCGCGAACGCTTCATCGGGGTCAGCGCCGTCAACGGCGAAGTCGCCGTCCCGATCCTCGTCCGAGTAGTAGATCGGCGGCGCGTCTTCGCCGGCGATCGCGCGCCTGAACCAGTTGCGCTCGACCTCGGCGAGGTGGCGCACGAGGCCGAGCAGCGACATCGTCGAGGGCGTCACGCTGCGCATCCGCAGCTGCTCGGGAGTGAGCCCGTCGCACTTCAGCAGGAGCGTGGCTCGCTGGAACGCGAGGAAGGCCATCAACGTCTCGCGCTCCGACGCGGCAGGGGGCGGATAGGGGCGCTCGGTCGGCATGGCGAAAGTCTCTTGACGTCGCGGCGCCCAGTCACGATGATTAACGAGACCGTTAAATGATACGGGAGCACTTACATGCCTTCGTCATTCGACCTCGACCAGACCTACATCCACCTCGAACACCCGACCGCGACCGAGCTCGCGGTCGGCGCCGACTTCTGGGAGACGATCGACCAGCACGCCGACCTGTCCCGGGGCTACCTGATGATGGTCGGGCCGATGGACGCGACCTGGACGACCTGGGAGCGTCATCCCGCCGGCGAGGAGATCGTCTACCTGCTCTCAGGGTCGGTCGACTTCGTCCTCGACCTCCCCGACGGTGAGCAGACCGTCGAGCTGCGCGGCCGCGCGTGCACGATCGTGCCTCGCAACACCTGGCACCGTGCGATCGTGCACGACCCCGGCGACATGCTCTTCGTCACGCCCGGCGAAGGGACTACTCACCGGCCACTGTGAGCTTCGGCGTCGTCATCATCTCGAGCAGCTCGTCGCCGATCACGGCGGCCGAGTACAGAAACCCCTGACCAACCTGGCAGCCGAGCGCCTGCAAGGCGCGCGCTTGCACCTGCATCTCGACTCCCTCGGCAACGACTTGCAGGTCGAGCGCCTCGCCGAGCCCCACTGCGGCGGCGACGATCGCCCGGTCGTCGCGGTCAGCGGTGACACCGTCGACGAAGGCGCGGTCGATCTTCAGCGTGTCGATCGGCAGCCGCTTCACATGGCTCAACGACGAGTAGCCCGTGCCGAAGTCGTCGAGCGCGAGCGAGAAGCCCTGGTCGCGGATCGCGAGCAGCACCTTGCGCACATGTCCGGGGTCGAGCATCGCGGCGCTCTCGGTGATCTCGAGGCTGACCGACGACGGGGCGACGTGGTGCCGCCCGGCGAGCTGGTCGAGTCGCGACGGAAGGCCCGAGTGGCTGAGATGTCGGTTCGACAGGTTCACGCCGAGCCTGAAGGTCGCAGTCAGCGCGGCCTGCGTGTCGCGCCGGGCGAGGAAGGTGAACGCCTCCTGCAACACCCAGTCGCCGATCGTCACCGCGAGGTCGGAGTCCTCCGAGACGGAGAGGAAGTCGCCCGGGAGCATGAGGCCGCGCTGTGGGTGCTGCCACCGCAGCAGCGCCTCCGCGCCGACGACCTGCGAATCGGCCAACCGCACGATCGGCTGGTAGAAGAGCCGGAGCTCACCCCGCTCCACCGCCTTGTGCAGGGCGTGCTCGGTGTCGAGCCGCCGCACGATGTCCGCCCTCGCGTTGTCGTCGAACACCCGCACGCACGCGCGGCCGGCGGCCTTTGCCTCGTACATCGCGATGTCCGCGTTGCGCAGGATCACCTCGGCGGACTCGTTCGCATGCTCGGCGAACGCGATGCCGATGCTCGCCGTGACACGCAGCTCGCGGCCCGCGATCTCGAAGGGAACCGCGCATGCGGCCAGCACGTGCTGGGCGACCATCTTCGCTCCGGCCAGGTCGACCCCCTCGCACACGACGACGAATTCGTCGCCGCCGAGCCGGGCGACAGGATCGGTCGACCGCACCGCCCCGACCAACCGGCGGGCTACCGCAACGAGAAGCGCGTCGCCAACGCCGTGGCCGAGGCTGTCGTTCACGACCTTGAAGTGGTCGACGTCGACGAACAGCACCGCGAGTGAGCGGCCGCCTCCGATCGCGTGCTCGACGGCGCGGCTCAGGATCTGCAGGAACTGCGCTCGATTCGGCAGCTCGGTGAGACGGTCGTGTGTCGCTTCGTAGGTCAGCGCGTCTTGGAACGCTCGCCGTTCGGTGACGTCGCGACCGTTGAGCACGATGCCACCGACGTTTGGATCGTCCATCAGGTTGGACGCCCGCACTTCGAGCCAGCGCTTCGCGCCATCGGCCCGCAGCAGCACGAGCTCGGCCGGGCTCGTGACCTCCTCCCCTGCTGCGACCTCATCGAGCAGGTCGTGCAACACGTGCTGCTCGTCGAACACCACGTAGTCGAACAGGCAAGTGCCCTCGATGCGCGACGGCGGCACTGCCAGGAGGCGCTGGATCGACGGCGTCACGAACTGGACGAACCCGGCTGGGTCGACGATCGCGATCACGTCGGAGGAACGCCGGACGAGCGATGCGAAGCGCGCCGCCGACTTCCGCATCTCGTCCTCGCTCACTCGAGCCTCGGCGATGGCGTCGCCGGCGATGCTCAGCGCGCGCCGACGGCTCTGCACGAGCACCAGCGCGAGCGATCCCGCGAGCAAGCTCAGCAGCACGCCGCCGATCAGCACGATGAGGGGCGCCGTCGCCGATGGGGTGGGCGACGGTGCGAGCGAGCTCACCCGCACCGTCAACCGCAGTCCGAGCGCGTCGACAGTCGCGGTGCGCACGTCCGCGCGGGGTGCGCTCGACGTGTCGAGCAACGTCGACGGCGCGACCCCGACGAACGCAGTCGTCCTGTCCTCGGGGCCGCCATCGAAGAGGCTCAGTCCGAGCGTGTGCTCGGTCGGGCGTTGCAAGTCGCGGGCGAAGAGATCGCCGACGACGACGACGCCAGCCCACCCCTTGATGTCGGCACGGCGCTCGTCGACGGTGGCGGGAGTCGACGCGGTGCTGAACACCGGTGTCACGACGACGATCGCACGCGGGATCGTCCGCGAGGCGACGTCGGTGCTGATCTTGCCGACCGAGAGCGGGATCGTCCTCGATGCGATGGGGCGGCCAGAGTCACGCGACATCGCGAGCGCCTGCTCGGCGACGTCGACGGAACGACCGTCGATCCCGATCATGGATGACAGCGAGCTCGGGACCGCGCGAGCGACGACCCAGTACTCGTCGCGAGGGCCCGAGGGCATCACGGCGAACGTGGGCGACACGTCGGATTGTTGGCGCTCGATGAACCGGGCCATCTCCTGGCTCTCGACCCGCTGGACGTAGAACTCGCCGATGACGCCGGGCTCGCGGCCCAGGACGTCGGGCAGCGCGAACTGGTCGTTGAGCTCGCTCTGGCTCGGCAGGGTCGCGCCCTGATAGCTCCGCGCTTCACCTTGGACGAACGTGCCGATGTCCTCGAGTCGCACCCGCACGCCGTCAACGAGCGCGTCGACCTCTGCCTGTCGCTCCGAGTCGACCGCCCGCACATCGTGGCGGTACCAGCTGACGGCTGTGACTGCCGTGACCAAGATCCCGATGACGACGCCGGCCGCGACGAGGACCCCGGCCCAGGATCTCCCTGTCGCCGGGCGCGCGGGCGCGTCAGCATCGGGCCATCGCGGAGCGGGCCAAGTCACCGGCTTCCGATCGGCCGGAACGGCTGGGCTGTGAGAGGCAGCTAGGCCGGGGGCGCCGGTTGGAAGCCCTCGGACTGCGCCACGGACGAGCTCGGCAAGCAGATGACGAGCGGCGGCGGCACCGTGCCGTACCGGGGGTCGCCGGGCTCGAAGTACACCTTCGACTCCCGGTTGACCTTGACCTCGCCCACGTTGCACGGCGGCGCGAGGGCCGGATCGGGCGCGGTCGTCGTGGTGGTCGGCACGGTGGTGGGCGCGGTCGTGGTCGTCGTGGTCGCCAGAGTTGTGGACGTCGTCGAGCTGGGCGCCGCGGTCGTCGCCGCACTCGAGTCGTCGCCACCGCAGGCGGACAGACCGACGAGCCCCAAGAGCCCTACGAGTCCCGCCACCGTCATCACCGCCGCGCGCCGCACCTTCGGATGATCGCAGTTCAGAGGCCGAAGTTGAGCGCGCCAGGCCAGTGCAAGGATGGCCGCATGGACATCGAGCTCGTCCTGGACTGTGCCGACCTCGACCGCATGACCGCGTTCTGGACCGCAGCGCTCGGCTACGAGCACACCGGTTCGGCGGCGCAGTACGCGGTCCTCCGCGACCGAGACGGCCGGCGGCCGCGCCTCCTGTTGCAGCGAGTCGACGAGCCGAAGTCCGGGAAGAACCGGATGCACATCGACCTCTCCGCGCTCGACATCGAGGTCGAGGCGGCGCGCCTCGAAACGCTCGGCGCGACGCGAGTGCCGAGTGGGCACCTGAGCGAGCTCGGGACCGAGTGGATCCAGATGCTCGACCCCGAGGGCAACGAGGTGTGCGTCTGCAAGCAGTTCGAAGACACGAGCAGCCGGCCCGTGCTCGGTGTGCGGCCGGCGCTCCATGAGTACGTCCTCGACCACGCGCCGAAGCACGACCCGATCGCGCAGGCGCTCATCGACGAGACCGCGGCGATGGGCCTCGTGTCGCGGATGCAGATCGCGTCCGACCAGGGCGACCTGATGCGGATCATCACGCAGCTGATCGGCGCGAGGCACGCGTTGGAGGTCGGCACGTTCACCGGCTACTCGGCGCTCTGCGTCGCGCGTGGGCTCCCCGACGACGGCACACTGCTCTGCTGCGACGTCAGCGAGGAGTGGACGAGCATCGGTCGCAAGTACTGGGAGCAGGCGGGCGTCGCGTCGAAGATCGACCTTCGCATCGGGCCCGCCATCGACACCTTGCGTGGGTTGCCGCCTGGCGAGCAGTTCGACCTCGCGTTCATCGACGCGGACAAGCCGAGCTACGCCGCCTACTTCGACGAGATCATCCCCCGGCTGCGCCAGAACGGGCTGCTCCTCGTCGACAACGTGCTCTGGGGCGGGTCGGTCGTCGACCCGCAGGCGGGCGACGAGAACGTCGTCGCGATCAGGGCCTTCAACGACAAGGTCGCGGCCGACCCGCGGGTCGAATCGGTCATCCTCCCGATCAGCGACGGCATCACCGTCGCCCGCAAGCGCTAACTCCTCGTCGCCTTCCGCCGCAGCGCTTCGGCCGGCTCCTGCTCGCTCCGCTCGACAATCCGTGCTTCGCGCACCCGGACGGCGCACTGCGCCGTCCCGCTCGCTAGCTCAACGCGGCCTCGATCGCGTCGACCAGCTCGGGCGCTTCGGGCGTCACGATCGGCGAGAAGCGGGCGATCACATCGCCGGTCGGCGACACGAGGAACTTCTCGAAGTTCCAGCGGATGTCGCCCGTGTACCCCTCCGCGTCGGGCGCCTGGGTCAGCTCGTCGTAGATCGCGTGGCGGTGCTCGCCGTTCACCTCGACCTTCTCGTACATCGGGAACGTCACGCCGTAGGTCGTCGAGCAGAAAGTCGCGATGTCCTCCGGCGAGCCCGGCTCCTGCGCCCCGAACTGGTTGCACGGGAACCCGAGCACCGCGAACCCACGATCGGCATAGCGCTCGTGCAGCTCCTCGAGACCCGAGTACTGGGGAGTGAGCCCGCACTTCGAGGCGACGTTCACGATGAGGAGCACCTTGCCCTTGTGGTCGCCGAGCGACGCCGGGTCACCGCGCAAGCTGTTGACGGGGATGTCGTGGAGGGAGCTGTCTTGGGCCATGGCCGCAGTCTGCCATTACCCTCGCGTGGTGCCCGCCCGGAACACGATGCTCAACGACCTCCTCACCGAAGAAGAGTGGGTCGACCTCGCGGCGATGGGGCGACAGCGCGCCTATCGCAAGGGCCAAGTCATCTTCCGCGAGGGACAGACCGGCGGCACCGTCCTCGCGATCCGGTCCGGCGTCGTGAAGATCTCGATCGTGACGCCCGGGGGACGTGACATCCTCCTCGCAGTGAAGGAGGCGGGCTCGCTCGTCGGCGAGCTCTCCGCGATCGACGGAAGGCCCCGCTCGGCAACTGCGACCGCGCTCGACGCCGTCGAGGCCACCGCGCTCCAGGATCGCGAGTTCAACGACTTCCTCGACAAGCACCCCCGCATGGCGGTGCGGCTGCTGCGCACGCTCGCAGAGCAGATCCGCGAGGCCGCGACCGCGCACTGCCGATCGCGACACTGGCGACACCACGAGCCGGGTCGCGCGGCGGCTCGTGTCACTCGCCGAGCGCTACGGCGAGTACAACGGACCGGTCATCGAGGTGAACCTCCCGATCACGCAGGAAGATCTGGCCGGATGGGTGGGCGCCACCCGTGAGGCGACGAGCCGCTCGCTCGGCCGCCTCCGCGACCTCGGCTGCCTCAAGACCGGGCGTCAGCGCATCGTGCTGCTCGACGTGCCCGCCCTCCGTGGCCTCGCCGCCGCCGTCTGACCCGCGCTCGAATTCTTGGTGTTTCTCACTCCATACGCGGCAGTTCCACCAAGAGAACCAGCCGTGCGGGTCAGCTGAACTCGGGGTCGTGCCAGCCGGGGAAGATGTCGGGCAGGTCGGCGCTCACCTTCAGCGGGAAGGCCGGGGCGCGCTTCTCGAGGAACGACACGACGCCCTCGCGCGCGTCGGCGCTCGCGCCGCGGGAGTTGATGCCGCGTGAGTCGACCCGGTGCGCCTGCATCGGGTGGTCGAGCGTGAGCATGCGCCACATCATCTGACGGCTGAGCGCGACCGACACCGGCGAGGTGTTCTCAGCGATCTCGGCCGCGAGCTCTTGGGCCGCGGGCAACAGCTCGTCGGCGGGATGCACGCTGCGCAGCAAGCCGGCGCGGAGCGCCTCCGACGCGGGGAACACCCGGCCCGTGTACACCCACTCCGCCGCCTGGCTGATGCCGACGATCCGGGGCAGGAACCACGACGAGCACGCCTCGGGCACGATGCCGCGGCGAGCGAACACGAAGCCGAGCTTCGCGTTCTCGGACGCGAGCCTGATGTCCATCGGCAGCGTCATCGTCACGCCGACGCCGACCGCGGGGCCGTTGATCGCGGCGATGACGGGCTTCTTCGACGCGAAGATCCGCAGGGTCAGAAGTCCTCCCCCGTCGCGCACGACCGACTGGGGGCCTTCGGCGTCGCCTCCGCCGCCGTGGGCGAAGGACTCACCTCCGCCGGAGAGGTCGGCACCCGCACAGAAGCCGCGACCTCGGCCGGTGACGATGACGGCTCGCACGTCGTCGTCGGCATCGGCGTCGTCGAACGCCGAGATCATCTCGTGCATCATCCGCGCGGTGAACGCGTTGAGCTGCTCGGGACGATCGAGCGTGATCGTGGCGACTTGGTCTTCGACTTCGTAGGAGATCTGCTGGTAGTCGGTCACGGCGCAGGACGGTAGCGCCCGCGGCGGCTCAGACGTCAGGGGGTGACGTCGAGGTAGCTGCTGACGGCCACGCCCGAGCCGATGGCCCCGACGAGCCCGCCGACGAGGAGCAACAGGAGCAGGGTGCCGTTGACCTCGCTCGCCGAGACCGAGAAGTTCTGCAGGATCGCGAGGCTCTGGCCTTCGGTCACCCGCGACTCGACGAGGCTGTTCAGGACCCTCACCGCGACGCAAGCGAGCGCGGCGCCGAGGAGACCCTGCACGAGGCCCTCGAGCATGAAGGGCACGCGTATGAACCAGTTCGACGCGCCGACCAGCTTCATGACCTCGATCTCGCGCCGCCTCGAGAGCATCGCGGTGCGGATCGTGTTGACGATGAGCAAGCACGCTGCGATGAGCAGCACCACTGCCGCGCCCAGGATGCCGATCTGCATCAACCGGGTGACCTTCATGACCGACTCGACGGTGTCCTTTGCGAAGACGACAGACATGACGCCCGCCTTCTTCTCGAATTGTCGACCGATCGCCTCGATCACGTTCGGGTCGGTGTTGCTCGGCACCACTCGCCACGAGGCCGGGAGGATGTCGGGCGTCACCGTGTCGACGAGCTCGGGCGAGTTGCGGAAGAGGAGCTTGAACTCCTCGTACGCCTGCTGCTTGTCGACGAACTTGACGTCTTTGACGTCGGGGTTGGCTTTGAGCTCGCGGCCCACCGCGTCGGCCTGGTCCGGGGTGACGTCGGGCTGCAAGAAGACGATGAACTCGATGCCGCCCTGCCAACGGGTCGTCGCGTTGTCGACGCCCTGTCGGAGGAGCAGGGCCGCGCCGACGAGCGCGAGCGAGACGGCGACCGTGAGCAGGGACGCGATCGTGAGCGAGAAGTTGCGACGAAGGTTCGCAACCGTCTCTTGCGCGAAGTAGTCGAGCCGCAGCGCCATGGTCAGGCGTACACACCCTTGCTCTGATCGCGCACGATCAGGCCGTGGTCGAGCTCGATGACGCGACGACGCATCGTGTCGACGATCGACTGGTCGTGGGTCGCCATCACGACGGTGGTGCCGGTGCGGTTGATGCGATCGAGCAGGCGCATGATGCCCACCGACGTCGCGGGGTCGAGGTTGCCGGTTGGCTCATCGGCCAAGAGGATCAGTGGGCGGTTGACGAACGCGCGCGCGATCGACACGCGCTGCTGCTCGCCGCCGGACAGCTCGTTCGGGAAGTTGTCGATCTTCTTCGACAGGCCGACGAGCTCGAGGATCGCGGGCACCTGCGTCTTGATCACGTGGCGGGGCCGGCCGATGACCTCGAGCGCGAACGCGACGTTCTCGTAGACCGTCTTCGTCGGCAGGAGCTTGAAGTCCTGATAGATGCAGCCGATGTTCCGGCGCAGGTGCGGCACCTTCCACGAGGGGAGGCGGTTGATGTCCTTCCCCGCGACCCAGACCTCGCCGTCGGTCGGCGACTCCTCCTTGTTGAGGAGGCGGATGAGGGTGGACTTTCCGGAACCAGAAGGGCCGACAAGGAAGACGAATTCACCCTTGCCGATGTCTGCCGAGGCCTCCTTCAAGGCCGTGACGTCGCCCTTGTAGATCTTCGTGACGTTGTCGAGACGGATCATCGGGACCTGCAGAGGTAGGCGAATCGGGACGTGCAAGGTAGGACGCCGCCAGCCCCGGGAGTGCCCCAGAACCTACCAGTCACCCTCCGGGCTCCCGAGTCACCCGCCGCCGCACTCCTGGGCGAATCCCGAGACCTGCTGGAAGAAGTCGTCGGTCTGGAACTGCGCCGGATCGGCCGCGATCAGGTCGTCGACGGAGTACTCCTCGCACGATCCGGCCCGCCAGGCATCGCGCGACGCCGGGGTCTGCGCCGTCGTGGATGACGCCGAGCGCGATCTCGGTGCGAATCACCGGGAGCGCGAGCGCGGTGTCGGAGAGACACTGGCTTCACCGTGGTCGCGTCCGCACCGGGATCACAGGATTCGAAGGTGACCGTCGTGTCGTCGCGGCTGACGGTGGCGTCTGCCGCAGGGACTGCTGCCGACCATTCGGTGAGCAGCTGGTCGAGCCGACCCGCCCCTGGCGCGTCGACGGTCGCGATCGCGACTCGCACACACGCGCGTCCGTCGCGCGTGAAGCCGACGTAGGCATCGCCGTCCCACGCGTCGACGCCGGCGAGCGCGTCGTGCGGATCGAGCTGTCCTTCGAGCAGCAAGAGAAGCGCGATGGCGCCCATGTCGCCGTCGTCCACCTTCTCCTCACCCGCCTCGAGCGCAGGCACCGGGACATCGGTCGCCGCGTCGCCGTCGAGGAAGCGGAACGGGTCGAGCAGCACGGCCTCCGAGTCGGGCGGCAGGTCGAACGCCTGGTTGATCGCCTTGTCGCCGCCCGTCTGCTCGAGAAGGTCGACCAAGTCGGTGCCGAGCACGTAGGGCGCGCCGAAGTACGCCACGAGCGCGTCGGGCACACCTGACAAGTCCGCGCCGGCGGCGTCCGACTGCGCCGCCGTGGTGTCGTCGTAGGCCTTGCGGTCCGCAGCTGTCGAGTGAGTCGATGTAGCGGTTCTCGATGCGCGTCGCGTCGCCCTCTGCGAGCGCCCGGAAGCCCGCCTCGAGGTCGCTCGACTCGAAGCCATCGAGCTGCCGGAGATCGAAGTGCTGGTCCTGGACGACGTGGGTCAGCTCATGGACCAGGGTGACTCGCAGCGCAGGCGTCATCTCGGTGCCGCGGACTGTGATGCGTTCCGTCTCGGGGTCGTAGTACGCGAGCGTGCCCTCGTCCTCGAGCGTGCCCATCGAAGCGACGAGGTCGACGTCACCGTTGACGAGGCCGAAGGCCCGCATCTCGCCCTCGACCTGTTCGAGCTGCGCAACGTCCTCGTCGGTCAGCTTGTCCCGAGCCGGCGACGCGGTCGCTGTACTGCTGCTCGGTCAGGAAGTCGATCGGGACCGGGTGGTCGTAGAGGAGGCCGCGCTCGTTCTGGACGAACTCGACGAGGTCTGCGACGCGGGGGTCCCAGTCGGCCGGTTGCTTCGGGGGCTGGTCGGCGAGGACACCGATGCCGGTGATCGCGGCGACGACCAGCGCGCCGCCGACAGCGGTGGCGATCCACCGGTTGCGCACCCGGTGCGACGGGCGCGGGGCGCTGGGCGGCGGAGGCGGAGGCGGCGGGGGCGCTGCAGGCGGCGACGGGCGCGGGAAGGCCGACGGGCGGCGCGAACGCGCCGAGATCACTGTCCCCACGGTCGGGCCCCACCCCCGTGCTGATCGGCACACAGTAGGCGTGTCTGAACCTCGCTCCGGGAGGATCCGCCCGTCCGCTTCCCTCAGGGCCTCGTCATGGTGAACGTGCCTTGGATGTCGACGACCAGGTCATCCAGGCTCGCGGCCTTGACACCTTTCGCGCCCTTGCAGCTGAAGCTGCCCTCCACCTTCTTCTCTTCGTTCGTCGACGTCGAAAGGCTGCACTCCTTGCCGATCTCACCTCCACCGGTGAAGCCGTTCGAGGACACGAAGATGGCCGCCTCGGTCTCGGACCCGGCTGTGAACGCGATCTGCGACGCACCGCTGCCGTCATCGGCGGCGAAGGTCAACAGGCTGAACTCGCCTTGGGTGACCCCTCCACCAGGCATGTCCGCGGAGACGTCGACATCACCAGACACCTCGAAGTGGAGGGTGCCCTCCCACGCGCCCTGGGCGAGCTGCGGCGGCGTGCCGCCGTTCCGCCGGCGCCGTTGGAGCCAGCGTCGCTCTCGGACGTGTCGGCGTCTTCCGCCTTGTTGGCGTCTTCCGCCCCCGTGGTGTTCGAGGCCTCCTCGCCCGCAGCCGTGTCTTGCGACGACGCGACATCCGGCGCGGCACTGTCGCCGCTCGCCGCCTGCGCCTGGAGCGGCCCGCCATCGTCGCCTCCGCAGGCGGCACCGACGAACCCGAAGGCGAGCGCGACGACGAGGGATGCGACAAGGGAGCGGGTCTTCGACATGGTGGTCTCCGTTCGACGCGAGTGCCAGGACCACAGGCCGGGCGACAGCCGTTCGCCGCACCCGGCCTGCAGCCGCGTCGCGACGATGCGCCGGATCGTTCGGGGTGTCGTGAGTCCGGGGGGACTCAGGAGCTCGAGCTGAGGCTCAGGAGCGCCGCGAGCTCTTCGCGCGTCGAGATCCCGAGCTTCCCGTACACGTGGTTGATGTGGTTCCCAACCGTGCGGATGGAGACACCGAGCTGCTCACTCATCGCACGCTTGGACGTGCCGCGTGCCGCCATCAGCGCGACCTCCTGCTCCCGCCGAGTGAGGGATGCGAGTGCCTCACGCCCCACGAGCGTCTCGAGCATCGGAGTGAGCGCAGGACCGCAGCCCGCCAACAGCTCGGCGGCTCGGGTCGACGCCTCACGCTGCCGCGCCCGAAGGCCGTTCGCCGCCGCGACCCGAGACGCGGCAGCACACGCTTCGGCAGCGAGCAACGGCATCGAGACCGAGGCGAGCGCGTCGGCAACGAGCCGCAGACCGTCGAGGTCGGCGTTCGCCAACGCCAAAGCGTGGCCCGCCATCGCAGAGACGACCGGGCCTTCGGCCTCCCCCGTGGGGCCGGCCATGAGCGAAGTCGACGACCCGGGGCGAGGCCCCGAGCCTCAGGGCATCGTGGAGCACGAAGACGCCGACGGCGGCATCACCACGGTCGACGATGGCTTCGGCGGTCGCCAGGGCACGGGCCACGGCATCAGTCCGGTTTCCTGCGGCCGCCTCGGCCCATGCGCGACCGAGCCCGATCTCGGCGTCGATGTTGCGCATCACCGCGGGATGCACTTCGTCGAACTCCGCGACGGCTGCCCGCGCTCCCCTCGCATCACCGGTCGCTCCGCACGCCTGCGCCAACGAGGCGAGGCACCAGCCGAGCATCCCGCCGGGGTCGCGTCTGCGGAGCACGGCGGCCGCCTCCCGGAGTGTCGGGAGAGCGATGCCGAGCCGGCCTTGTGCGAGGGCAGACCGGCCGCGCAGGAACACCCAGATGCAGCGGAACGGATCGTCGACCCGACGGAGCGCCGCGTCGTCGAAGGCGTCGAGCATCGGATCGATCTCGGGAAGGCGGCCATCGAAGAGGCCGCCGATGAACGTCCCGACGAGCGTCCCATCCGCGTTGTCCGTGAACCCGTCAGGTACATCGGTGACGAGCTGTTGTGCGAGCGGCAAGTGCTCGCCGAGCTCTGACAGTCGGCCTGCGACGGCGAGCGCAGGGAAGCAGACCCGAGTACGCGGCGATCCGTGCGACGGGTCTAGCGGTCCGGTCTGCGAGCACCGCACGGCCCTCTGCGATCGCTTCCCGCGTCCGACCGGCGTTCATGAGCATCTGCGAGTGCTTGCCGCGAAGGAGCGCACGCCCACGTCACTCCGCCCGTCTCGACCCCTCGTGCGATCCATCGTTCCGCCTGCGTCGAGGTCGCCCAGCCCGAAGAACCAGCGCCTGCGCCGACGATACATCGCGCCCCGACCCGCATCGTCTTCGGCCGCATCGTCGAGCACGCCCGAGGACAGCAGTGCGACGACCTCTGCGATGTTGGCCGCGCCAGTGCAGCGTCGATGCGCAGATCGACGGTCGCGACGCGCGCCCGTGAAGTTATCCACCGCCGCACGGCCGAACCGTTCGGAGAGCTCGAAGTCAGGGAGGACCGCGCCCTGCGACACTCGCCCGCTCGCCCACGCAGCGACAGTCATCGAGGTCAACCCGCTCGACCATCACCGCGCCATGAGCGGCGAGGAGCTGCTCCCGGCGCAGTTCCGGGGTCGAGATCAGCCGGCGGCCGAAGCCATCAGCAGAGCGACGCCGCTCTAAGCGCGCTGAAGTCAGCCGAACACACCGCACCCCACCCCCCCAGGGCCGGCGCGCCGAAGGCGATCGCCGACGCGGTTCGCTCCCGTTGCGAGGAGCGCCTCGGCGACATCCTTCGCGAGCTGTGTGCGACGTCGTCGGCCTCATCGCGTCCCGCACGACATCGGCGTACAGAGGGTGTTCGAGCCGGGCTTCGAGCCGGCGCCCGCCTCGCTCCGTCACGAGGATGCCCTTCGCCTCGCACTCGCGGACCGCGGCCGGGTCGCTCAAGGAGTCGAGCAGCGCCAGCCCGATCGGCTCGGCGAGCGCCACCACATCGACGACCCGCCGCTCGGCCTCGCTCAGCCCCGCGAGCCGGGCGCGCACGAGATCGGCCACTGCAGGGGCGTCGGTGATCGGGCCATCCCACATCCAGACGCCGCCTCGCTCGACGAGCGTGCCGCGAGCGAGCCCGACGCGAACGAGCTCCCGGAGGAACAGCAGGTTCCCTCCGGTCTTCTCCGCGAGGCGGCGACGGGTCCCGCTGTCGACGGGTGCCCCGAGCGCCGCGAGCATGACTTCGCCGACGCCTTCGCCCACCAGAGGGGCGAGGTCGAGCCGGCCGGCGAGGTCGTCCTTCCACAGCGCCGTCACGGCTTCAGGGCACGGCTCGCCGCGCCGCACCGATGCCATCACCACGAACCCCGAACGAGCCGCGAGCACCGCCAGCGCCGCGCCGCCGTCATCGAGCTGATGGGCGTCGTCGATGGTCACGAGCACCGGACGGTCGTCGGTCCGGAGCTCCGCGAGCGCCCCTTGCAGGATCGAGAACAGGTCTCCGCCGCCCCTCGAGACCGACTCTCCGAGCACTGCGGCGAACGCACCGAACGGGACCCCGGTGAGCGAACGGCTGCCGGCGACTCTCGTGGACGCTCCAACCGAGGGCGTCGGCGCGGTCGGCGATGGTCGTCAGGAGCCTCGACTTGCCGACGCCCGCGTCGCCGACAATCACCGCGCCCCGCGCCGACAGAAGCAGCTCTTCGAGCGCTGAAACCTCAGGATCGCGAGCGACGAACGGCCACCGCTCCGCCGGGCTGCCCCCCGCTTGGCCCACGGCTGGCGAGGGTACCTTGCATCACTCGGTCGACGCCGCCCGCTTCCAACGGAGGTAGGCCTCCATCAGCCCGTCGAGGTCGCCGTCGAGCACCCCATTCACGTTTCCGACCTCGTAGCCGCTGCGCAGGTCCTTCACGAGCTGGTACGGCTGCAGCACGTAGGAGCGGATCTGCGAGCCCCAGCCGATCTGAGCCTTGGGCCCCGAGATCGCCTCGAGCTCGGCGGTGCGATCTTCACGCGCCTTCTCGGCGAGGATCGCGCCGAGGTTCGCCATCGCCTTGGCCTTGTTCTGGTGCTGGCTGCGCTCGTTCTGGCACGACGTGACGATGCCCGTTGGCAGGTGGGTGATGCGCACCGCCGAGTCGGTGACGTTGACGTGCTGGCCACCCGCGCCCGACGAGCGGTAGACGTCGATGCGCAAGTCCTTCTCGTCGATCTCGATCTCGGCGACGTCGTCGAGCGCGGGCACCGCGTTCACGGCGACGAAGCTCGTCTGGCGCCGCGCGTTCGCGTCGAACGGAGAGATGCGCACCAGCCGGTGCACTCCGCGCTCCGCCTGCATGAGGCCATACGCGTAGCGGCCGTGGATCACGAAGTTCGCCGACAGGATGCCGGCCTCTTGCCCCTCCGACACCTCGTCGATCTCGAGCTCGAACCCACGGCGCTCCGCCCAGCGTGAGTACATGCGCAGCAGCATCTCGGCGAAGTCCTGCGCGTCGGTGCCGCCGTCCTTCGCCGAGATCGTGCACACCGCATCACGTTCGTCGTGCTCTCCCGTGAAGAGCGACCGCAGCTCGAGCTGATCGAGCGACGCGGCGAGGGCGGTGACCCCCTCGGAGATCTCTGCCTCCTGGCTGTCGTCGCTCTCCTCGCGAGCGAGCTCGTGGAGCACCTCGGCGTCTTCGAGGCGGCTCGCCAGCCGATCGAACGTGTCGAGGTCGTCGCGCAGCGACGCGTACTCCGCGTTGACGGCTTTGGCTCTGTCCTGGTCATCCCAGAGATCGGGCTTCGAGACCTCGACTTCGAGCTCGGCGACGCGAGCGCGCGCCGCGTCGATCTTCAGGTACTTGTGCGCCTCGTCGAGCCGTTGCCGAAGCGCGCCGAGGTCGTCGGAGTAGTCACGCATGTCGGAGGCCGCTCAGCGGCCGTGGCAGAGCTTGAACTTCTTGCCCGACCCGCACGGGCACGGCGCGTTGCGGGGCGTCTTGTCCCAGTCGGACTTGACCACCGGCGCCATCGCGACGGGCTCGGCGGCGGCGACCGCGGTACCGGCCTGCTCGGCGTCGAGCGAGCCGTCGGCGAGCGCAGCCATGGCCGCGGCTCGCATGCCACCGGTGCCCTGCACCGGATCGTCGGCCGCGGAGTACTGCACGTTCCTCACGCCGTCCTGCGGCTGCTCCTCGTTGACGACCACCTGCACGTGCATCACGTAGCGCACGAAGTCCTGCGCGATGCCGTGCATCATCTCGGAGAACATCGAGTAGCCCTCGCGCTGCCACTCGACGAGCGGGTCCTTCTGGCCCATCGCCCGGAGGTTGATGCCCTCCTGGAGGTAGTCCATCTCGTAGAGGTGCTCACGCCACCGCTGGTCGATGATCCGCAACATCACCTGGCGCTCGACCTCGCGCATGTTGTCTTCGCCGAGGTCGGCCTCGCGCTCCTCGTAGTGGGCGCTGGCCTCGCTCATCAGCAGGTCGTACATCGCGTCGGTCGAGCCTGCATCGCGGAGCTGTGTCGGTCGTCACCTTCGACGGCCAGAACGTCTGGATCTCGGTGACGAGGCCGTCGAGATCCCACTCCTCGGAGAACTCGGCGACGCAGAACGTGTCGATCGTGGTGTCGACCGCGTCGGCGAGGTACTCCATCGCCTCTTCCTTCAGGTCGGCACCCTCGAGGATCTGGTCGCGGCGCTTGTAGATGACCTTGCGCTGCTCGTTCATCACCTCGTCGTACTTGAGGACGTTCTTGCGGATCTCGGCGTTGCGCTGCTCGACCGTGGTCTGGGCCCGCTCGATGGCCTTGCTGACCATCTTCGCTTCGATCGGCACGTCGTCGGGAAGCGCACGACCCATGACCCAGCTCATCGCGCCGGTCGCGAAGAGCCGCATCAGCTCGTCCTCGAGCGAGAGGTAGAACCGGCTCTCCCCGGGGTCTCCCTGACGGCCCGCACGGCCTCGCAGCTGGTTGTCGATGCGCCGGCTCTCGTGGCGCTCGGTGCCGAGCACGTAGAGGCCGCCGAGCTCGCGCACCTTGTCGCCCTCGGCGCGGCACTCGGCCTCGTAGCGCGCGAGGTGGCGGGCGAGCAACGGGGCGCCCTCCTCGCTCTCGGGGTCGAGCGCCCTCGGCGAGCACCTCTCGGGTCGCCAGGCCCTCGGGGAAGCCTCCGAGGAGGATGTCGACCCCGCGGCCCGCCATGTTCGTGGCGACGGTGACCGCGCCCAACCGGCCGGCCTGAGCGACGATGTGCGCCTCACGCGTGTGCTGCTTCGCGTTGAGCACCTCGTGGGGCACCCCTCGCTTCTCGAGCAGGCGTGACAGCTTCTCGGACTTCTCCACCGAGACGGTGCCGACGAGCACCGGCTGGCCGTTCGCCCACCGCTCGACGAGGTCCTCGACGACCGCCTCGAACTTGCCGTCCTCGGTCTTGTAGATCAGGTCCTGCTGGTCGAGGCGAACCATCGTGCGGTTCGTGGGGATCGGCACGACCTGCAGGTTGTAGGTGCCCGCGAGCTCGGACGCCTCGGTCTGCGCGGTGCCCGTCATGCCGGCGAGCTTCTCGTACATGCGGAAGTAGTTCTGGAGCGTGATCGTCGCGAGCGTCTGGTTCTCTTCTTTGATCTTGACGCCCTCTTTGGCCTCGACCGCTTGGTGCAGGCCCTCCGACCACCGCCGGCCCTCGAGCACACGACCGGTGAACTCGTCGACGATCTTCACCTCGCCGTCGCTGATGATGTAGTCCTTGTCGCGCTTGTACAGCTCCTTGGCCTTCAGCGCGGCCTGCAGCTGATGCACGAGGTTCTGGCTCACCTCGTCGTAGAGGTTGTCGACGCCGAGGGCTTGCTCGACTCGCTCGATGCCCTCTTCGGTCGGGGCGACCGTGCGCTTCTCTTCGTCGACGTCGTAGTCGCGCTCGGTCTGAAGCCCGCGCACGATGCTCGCGAACCGGTAGTAGAGCTTCGCGGCGTCGGCCACGCGGCCGCTGATGATGAGCGGCGTGCGCGCCTCGTCGATGAGGATCGAGTCGACCTCGTCGACGATCGAGTAGACGTGGCCGCGCTGCACCTTGCCCGCGACCGACGTCGCCATGTTGTCGCGGAGGTAGTCGAAGCCGAACTCGTTGTTGGTGCCGTACGTCAGATCGCACCCGTACTGCCCGCGCTTGTACTCCTGGTCGAAGTCGCCCGGGATGATCAGGCCGACGCTGAGACCCATCCACCGGTGGATCTGCCCCATCCACTCGGAGTCGCGACGAGCCAGGTACTCGTTCGTCGTGACGAGGTGCATGCCCCGGCCACCGAGGCCGTTGAGGTAGGCCGGCAGGGTGGAGACGAGGGTCTTCCCCTCGCCGGTCTTCATCTCGGCGACCCAGCCGAAGTGCAGGGCCGCGCCGCCCATGAGCTGCACGTCGTAGTGACGCTGGCCGATGACCCGCCGGGCGGCCTCGCGCATCACGGCGAACGCCTCGATCAGCAGGTCGTCGAGATCTTCGCCGTTGGCGAGCCGCTCCCGGAACTCGGGGGTCTTGGCCCGCAGCGCGTCGTCGCTCAGCGCTTGGATCTCGGGTTCGAGCGCCGTGACGTCGGGCACGAGCGAGGCGAGAGCCTTCAGCTTCTTGCCCTCGCCGACGCGAAGGAGCCTGTCGAGGACGCCCATGGCCCATCGATCCTACCGGCCTGTTTGCGACCCGACGCCTCGCTCCTGCCACACTCGGGGCCCATGGCGGGGATCGACGCAGCCTTCTTCGACCTCGGCGGGGTGGTCACGGTCTCGGGCAGTCCGAGGGAGCTCCTGGCCCGATACGAAGGCGCCGACCTCGAGACGCTCACCGTCGCCTTCATGGGCCCGGACGAGGACGGCGATCACCCGTGGCACCGGGCCGAGCGGGGCGAGATCTCGATCATCGACGCCTGGCAGCGGGTGCAGGCCATCCTCGGCGAGCACGGCATCACCGAACGCAGTGATGCACCTCCCCGGCCCACGAACGACGAGTGGAGCGATCAACCCGCCGGTCGTCGACGTGGTGCGCGAGCTGCGCGGCCACGGCGTGCGCACCTCCCTCGTCACGAACAACGTCGCCGAGTTCCGTCCGCGGTGGTGGGGATCGCTCCCGTTCGAAGAGCTCTTCGACGACATCGTCGACTCGCACGAGGTCGGGGTGCGCAAGCCCTCCCCTGCGATCTACGAGCTCGCGATGCGCAGGGTGGGCCTCGACGACCCATCCCGAGGCGTCTTCCTCGACGACGCCGCCCGGAACGTCGCAGGCGCTCGCGCGGTCGGCTTGCACGCCATCCTCGTCGACGTCGATCCGCAACCGGCGGTCGACGAGCTCCGCGCGCTCGCGTTCGGCTGATTCATCTTCCTCGCCGTCGTCCGCTTCGCTTCCGCCGACTCCTGCTCGCTGTCGCTCGACAATCGGTACTTCGCGCACCCCGGCGGCGCACTGCGCCACCGCGTCGCGCTACTCGCTGTCGAGGTAGTCGCGCAGCTTCTGGCTGCGCTGCGGGTGACGCAGCTTGGCCAGCGTCTTCGACTCGATCTGGCGGATTCGCTCGCGCGTCACGCCGAACTCCTTGCCGACTTCTTCGAGCGTGCGAGGTTGGCCGTCGACGAGGCCGAAGCGCAGCCGCACGACCTCCTTCTCGCGATCGTTGAGGTCGTCGAGCGCCTCTTCGACCGCCTGCACGAGCATGCGGCGGGCGGCGGCGTCGGACGGCGCCTCGGCCTGCTGGTCCTCGATGAAGTCTGCGAGGTTCGAGTCGTCCTCTTCGCCGACCGGCGAGTCGAGTGACAGTGGGTCTTGCGCGATGCGGTGGATCTCGCGGACCCTCGACGACGGCAGGCCGACCTTCGCCGCGAGCTCTTCGACCGTGGGCTCGCGCTCGAGCTCTTGCGTCATCTGGCGCTGCACGCGCATCACCCGGTTGATCGACTCGACCATGTGCACCGGGATGCGGATCGTGCGGGCTTGGTCGGCGATGGCTCGGGTGATGGCCTGGCGGATCCACCACGTCGCGTACGTGGAGAACTTGAAGCCCTTCACGTAATCGAACTTCTCGACCGCCCGCATCAGGCCGAGGTTGCCTTCCTGGATGAGGTCGAGGAAGAGCATCCCTCGTCCGACGTAGCGCTTCGCGATCGAGACGACGAGGCGCAGGTTCGCCTGGATGAGCTCTGACTTCGCGTACTCGCCGTCGATCACGTCGCGGCGCAGCCGTCGCTCGTTGACCAGGTCTCCCTCGGCGAGTCGGCGTTGGGCGATCACGCCCGCCTCGATGCGCTTCGCGAGCTTCACCTCTTCGGGCCCGGTCAGCAGCCGGACGCGCCCGATCTCCTTGAGGTACATGCGCACCGGATCAGACGTCGAGCCGATCGACCTCGATGCATCGCGGTCGAGCAACGCAGCGCGCACGCGGCGCGACGGCAGCAGCTCGTCCTCGATGACCTCGGCGTCTGCGTGCGTATCGGTCACTGCGGCTGCCTCTTGCGCGACCGTGCGCAGGACCTCGCGCTGATCGAGCTCGTCGACTTGCTCGTCGAGTGTGACGCCATGCTCGGCGAGAAGGTCACGCCAGGCAACGATCGTGTCTTCGTTGAAGTCGATGTCCTTCACGACGAGCATGAACTCTTCGTGGGAGACGACAGGACGGTCGCGTTGCTTCCACGTGGCGATGTGTCGATCGAGGTCGTCCTGCGACATGCCCCCTCGCAGGGCGCTCTCGGAGGCTTGACTCATCACGGCTCCCGGTCCTGACCCTCGAGCCACCCTAGCAACTGTGCGGCCGCTTCCGACCCCGCGCTTGCTTCGCGCACTTCGTCGATGAGTCGGCGCACATCGCTGACGTCACTCGGGCGGTCCGGTCCCGCGAGCATCGCGGTGAGCCGGCGCTGCGCCGCGTTCGTGATCAGATGACCGATCTCGACTCCGGGATCGAGCACCGCGGCCTGGTCCGCTTCTTGGTCGAGTCGCGCGAGCAGGTCCGCGGCCTCCGGACTCGCGACCTCGATCGCGTCAGGCACGCGCGTCGTCGCACCGAGAGCGCGAAAGGCGTCGAGCGTCACGCCGTCGGTGAACAGCACCTCCGACAGATAGGGCGCGGTCTCGTCCCATCGATGCATCAGCAGCTTCAGCGCGACTGCCTCTGCGGTCTCGAGCGTGCGCCGGGTGGCCTGCTCGGTGGGGATCGTCACGGTGCCGGTCCGCGACGCGCGCGCGAGCACGGCGCGCAGCCGATCGGGGTCTTGCTGGCAACGCGCTGCGACCTGCATCACGTACTGGTCACGCACGAGCTCGTTCGGATGCTCGCGGATCACCTCGAGCGCCGCCTCGGCAGCTCGGGTGCGTCCCTCCGGTGTCGTGAGCCGACCGGCCTCGAGCACGCGGGCGACGCGGAAGCCGAGCAGCGGCACGGCGTTCGCGATCGCTTCGCGCAGCACGTCCGGATCGGTGCGCGCGAGGTCGGCCGGATCTGAGCCTTTGGGCATCGCGGCGACCGAGACGTCGAGGTCGAAGCGCCGTTCCCACTCGTACACGCGGTCGGCAGCGGCCTGGCCTGCCGCGTCGGCGTCGAACGCCAGCACGAGGCGCCTCGCGAACGACCGCAGGCTGCGCAGGTGATCCTCCGTCAGCGCGGTGCCGCAGGTGGCGACGGCTCGAGCCAGGCCGACCCGATCGAAGCCGATGACGTCGGTGTATCCCTCGCAGATGATCACCTCGTCGGCGGCGACGATCGCCGACTTCGCCCGGTCGAGCCCATAGAGCACCCGGCCCTTCGCGTAGATCGGGGTGTCCGACGAGTTCTTGTACTTCGGCCCCTCGGCTCCCGGCAGGATGCGACCGCCGAACGCCACGGGGTCGCCCTGCACGTCCGAGATGGGGAAGAGCACACGCGCGCGAAACGAGTCTTGCTGGCGGTTGCGTCGGTTGAGGAAGCCGAGCCCGGTGTCGCGCAGCACGGCGTCGGGAAGCTGCAGCGCGCGGCTCAGGGCGTCCCACTCGTCAGGTGCCCACCCGAGCTTGTAGTGACGGACGATGTCGCCGTCGTAGCCGCGCGACCTGAGATAGCCGCGCGCGGGCGCCGCGTCGGGAGCCGACAGCAGACGGTCGTGATACCAGTCGACTGCGAGCGTCATCGCTTCGACGAGCCGCTTGCGGCGCTGCCGCTCCTTGCCCTCACCCGCACGTCGTGTAGCGCAGCGTGATGCTGCTACGCGCCGCGAGCCACTCGACCGCCCCGACGAAGTCGAGCTGCTCGACGTGACGCACGAAGCTGATGACGTCACCGCGCGCCTGGCATCCGAAGCAGTAGTACAGGCCGTCTTCGCCGTTCACCGAGAACGAGGGCGTGCGCTCGGCATGGAAGGGGCACAAGCCCGTCCAGCGGCGACCCACCTTCCGCAGCGCGACGTGCTTCGACACGACGTCCACGAGATCGCTGACCTGACGAACCCGTTCGACGTCCTCGTCGACGATGGCCATCGCGGCGGGTCAGTGCTCTTGCACGGGCGGCTCGCCCTCGGGAACACGCTCCGTCAGCAACGAGACGACGATCGAGAGCGTGAGGACGAGCGCGATGAACCCCAACGAGAGCCCTGTGGGGATGTGATACCAGTGCGAGACGATCATCTTGATGCCGACGAACGCCAGGATGATCGCGAGGCCCTGCTGCAAGTAGGTGAACCGCTCGTGCAGGCCCGCGAGGAGGAAGTAGAGCGCGCGGAGCCCGAGGATCGCGAACGCGTTCGAGCTGAAGACGACGAACGGTTGATGGCTCACCGCGAGGATCGCGGGGATCGAGTCGACCGCGAAGATCACGTCGGTCGTCTCGATGAGCACCAGCACCGCGAAGAGCGGCGTCGCCAGGCGTCGCCCATCGACCCGAGTGAACAGGCGCTGACCTGCGTAATCGGACGTCGACGGCACCACGCGCTGCACCAGCTTGAGCACCGGGTTCCGCTCCGGGTGCACCTCGCTGTCCTTGTGCGCGATCAGCCGTATGGCGGTGAAGAGCAGGAACGCACCGAAGATGAAGATGATCCACGAGAACTTCTTGATCGAGCGCGACGCCCGCGAAGATGAAGATCGCTCTGAGCACGAGCGCGCCGAAGATTCCCCAGAAGAGCACCCGGTGCTGGTACTGACGCGGGACCACGAAGTAGCTGAAGATCAGCGCCCACACGAAGACGTTGTCGACCGACAGGCTCTTCTCGATCAGGAAGCCGGCGTAGTACTCACCTGCTGCGGCAGCGCCGTGCATCGCGAAGAAGAACAGCCCGAACGCGAGGCCGATGCTGATCCAGACCGCGCTCTCGAGCGCGGCCTCCTTGGTGGAGGCGACGTGTGCCTTGCGATGGACGATCAGGAGGTCGACCATCAGCAGCACGGTGATGAACGCGAGCAGGGCCGCCCACTCCCACAACGGAGTGTGGAAGTCCACGAAGTCGGTCGACGAGGACTCCGAGCCCGAGGCGAGGAATCGGGCCGGCAGCGCGAGAAGCATCACCAGCTATCGCGTGTCGCTGCCACCCGCACCGAGCACGGCCTGGGCTGCCGCGAGCCGGGCGATCGGCACCCGGAACGGCGAGCAGCTCACGTAGTCGAGGCCGGCGTCGTAGAAGAGCGCGATCGACTCGGGATCGCCGCCGTGCTCGCCGCACACGCCGAGCTTGAGGTCGGGCTTCGTCTTGCGGCCTCGCTCGGCGCCGAGGTGCACGAGCTCGCCGACGCCGCCGGCGTCGATCGTCTCGAACGGGTTGCGCTTCAGCAGCCCCTCCTCGAGGTAGATCGGCATCATCCGGCTCTCGACGTCGTCGCGGCTGAAGCCGAACGTCATCTGCGTGAGGTCGTTCGTGCCGAACGAGAAGAAGTCGGCCTCTTCGGCGATCTCGTCCGCCGCGGATCGCCGCGCGGGGCGTCTCGATCATCGTGCCGATGATGACCTTGGGCTTCTTCTTGAGGCCCTTCGTCGCCTCGGCGATCGCTTCTTCGACCCACGAGCGGGCAAGGCCGAGCTCCTCGACGGGTGACGGTGAGCGGGATCATGATCTCGACGATCGGCTTGCCTCCGGCGGCGACGCGCTCGGCGGCGGCCTCCATCAGCGCCCGCACCTGCATGGCGTAGAGACCCGGCTTCACGACACCGAGGCGCACGCCCCGAGTGCCGAGCATCGGGTTGAACTCGTGCCACGACCGAGCCGCCGCGAGGAGGTTCTCCTCTTCGGGTGTCAGGCCTTCGGTCGCCTGCTTGATCTCGAGCTCGTCGACCCTCGGCAAGAACTCGTGCAGCGGTGGGTCGAGCAGGCGCACCGTGACCGGGAGCCCGTCCATCGCCTCGAGGATCTCGATGAAGTCGGCCTTCTGCACGAGGCGCAGCTGCTCGAGCGCGTCGGCTCTCCTCCTCGGGCGTCTGGGCGAGGATCATCCGGCGCACGACGGGCAGCCGGTCTTCGCCGAGGAACATGTGCTCGGTGCGGCAGAGGCCGATGCCCTCGGCGCCGAACTGCCGAGCGTTGGCCGCGTCGGGCCCGTTGTCGGCGTTCGCACGCACCGCGAGCTTGCCCTTGCGGATCTTGTCGGCCCAGCTCGAGCATCGACCGTCGAACTCGGGCGGCGGCTCTGACGCGCTGCAGCGCCGCCTCGCCGAGGATCACCTGCCCGGTCGAGCCGTCGAGCGAGATGATGTCGCCCTCGCGGACGACGATGTCGCCGACCGTGAACGTCGTCGCCGGAGATGCGCAGCGCCTCGGCACCGACGACGGCGGGGATGCCCCACCCGCGGGCGACGACCGCGGCGTGGCTGACGAGCCCGCCACGCGAGGTGAGGATGCCCTCGCTCACGCTCATCCCGTGGACGTCCTCGGGGGAAGTCTCCTGCCGGACGAGGATCACCTTCTCGCCCCGCTCGGACGCGTCGGCGGCGCCGTCCGCCGTGAAGTACGCCCGGCCCACCGCGGCGCCCGGTGAGGCCGCGAGCCCGGTCGCGATCACCTGCATGTCCTTCGACGCGAGCTGCGGGTGCAGCACCTGGTCGAGGTGATCGTCGGTGATGCGCAGGACTGCGTCGGCCTTCGAGAGCTTGATGTGGCGGTCCTTCGTCATGTCGACCGCCATGCGGAGCGCGGCGGCACCGGTGCGCTTGCCGACGCGCGTCTGCAGCATCCAGAGCTTGCCCTGCTCGATCGTGAACTCGGTGTCGCACATGTCGCGGTAGTGCGTCTCGAGCTTGTCGAAGATCGCGAGCAGCTCCTCGTAGATCGCGGGGAACTTGGTGCCGAGCGCCTCGAGGTCTTCGGTGTTGCGGATGCCGGCGACGACGTCTTCGCCCTGTGCGTTCACGAGGAAGTCGCCGTACGGCTTGTTCTCGCCCGTCGCCGCGTTGCGAGTGAACCCGACACCGGTGCCCGAGTTGTCGTCGCGGTTGCCGAAGACCATCGCCTGCACGTTCACGGCGGTGCCGAGCTCGTGGCTGATGCGCTCGCGCACGCGGTACGAGATCGCCCGCGCGCCGTTCCAGGAGCGGAACACGGCTTCGATCGCGCCGCGCAGCTGCGCCATCGGGTCTTGCGGGAACGGCTTGCCGGTCGCCTTCTTGACGACGTCCTTGTACTCGTCGCACAGCTCGGCGAGGACCTTGGCGGGCACGTCGGCATCGGTCTTCGCTCCCGACGCGGCCTTTGCCTTCTCGAAGGGCTCGTCGAACTCGACGCGCGGGGATGTCGAGCACGATGCGCCCGTACATCGAGATGAACCGTCGGTAGGAGTCGTGCGCGAACCGGTCGTCGCCGGTCTGCTTCGCGAGACCCTTCACCGACCGGTCGGAGAGCCCCAGGTTGAGGACCGTGTCCATCATCCCGGGCATCGAGAACTTCGCGCCTGAGCGCACGCTGACGAGGAGCGGGTCGGTCGGGTCGCCGAGGGTTCGGCCCATCTTCTTCTCGAGCTTGGTGACGTGCTTCGCCACCTCGTCGGTGAGGCCGCTCGGCCACCCGCCGTGCATGTAGGCGCGGCAGGCGTCGGTGGAGATCGTGAAGCCCGCCGGCACCGGCAGGCCGAGCACCGAGGTCATCTCGGCGAGGTTTGCCCCCTTGCCGCCCAGCAGGTCCTTCATGTCCATCGGCGCGCGCCGATGCTTGTGGTCGAAGGCGAACACGTAGGTCACAGAGCGAGCCTAGTTGGCGGGCATTCGGGCCTTGCCCGGCCATCGTCCCAGGTCAAAGTTGCCGAATCGGCCGTCACCCACAATGCTCGCCCGATGCCTTCCGGAGTTGGGGCGCACCTCACGTTCGTGCGCGCAGTCATTTCTGTTGTCGTCGTCGCGGCAGGCGTGAGTGTCTTCGCCGCTCAGGCGAGCGCGCAGGCGGCGCCCGGCGGGATCACCGTCGACAAGGTCGAGATCGGCGGCACCGCGCCCGCGACGTTCGTGGTCACGGGGGTGGACGTCGACTTCGCAGTCCACGCTCACCGCGAACGTGGTGGCCGAGAACACGCCGACGCCCGCGCTCCCCTCGCCCGCCGGGCTCGCACCTGGCACGTACCAGATCCACGAGACCGCGCCCGCAGACGAGAACGGCCAGTCGGTATGGGAGCTCACCTCGGTGGTGTGCGACGGCGAAGCGATGTCGGTGCAGGGCAACAGCGTGCAGGTCGTCGTCAGCGATGCGGTGATCTCGTGCACATTCACCGACACGGTGACGCGCGCCGCGATCCTCGGGCAGAAGATCGTCACCGGCGACACGAGCACGTGGACCCGGCCCGCGCAGTTCCACATCACCTGCCCTGCGCTCGAGCTCGACATCGACATCGAACCGCCGGTGGGCCCGGGCGGCCCGGGCACCTACATCATCGGGCAGGGCAGCATCCCCCCGCGACGTGCACGATCAGCGAGATCGACACTGGCTCCGACAGCAACGTCCAGGTGTCGATGGTCATTACGAACCACGGCGTCCCGATCGCGTCCGGTACGACCGCGGTCACGTTCACGTCTCACGCCGGGGACGACCTCGTGTTGACGGTGAGGAACACCTTCCCCGTGCTCGCGCGCCCCGAGCTGCCCGAACAAGCAACGACCACGACCACGATCGCGGGGGCAGCACGACGACCACGACGGTCGCATCGACCACCACGACCGTCGTCGTCGTCCAGACGCTCCCGGTCTTCCCGCCTGAGACGCCGCCGACGACGGCGCCGACGTCGTCCGCGCCCACGACGGCTCCGTCGCTGCCGACGACCGGCTCTCCGACGGGCGGCTGCTCGTCGCCGCGCTCGTCGCGATGCTCGCCGGCCTCGCGCTCGTGGCGCGGACGCGGCGGTTCGTGGACTGACCGCTACAGGCCCAGGCGGCCGGTCGAGCTCGTCGACCAGCGAGTCGATCGGCACGCGCACCTGCTCGGTGGTGTCGCGGTCGCGGATCGTGACCGCGCGGTCTTCGAGCGACTCGAAGTCGACCGTCACCGCGAGCGGCGTGCCGATCTCGTCCTGACGGCGGTAGCGCCGACCGATCGACTGCGTGTCGTCGTAGTCCGCCATCCACCGTTGCTGCACGAGGCCGAGCACCTCACGGGCGATGGGCGTGAGCGTGTCCTTCTTCGACAGCGGCAGCACCGCGACCTTGTACGGAGCGAGGCGGGGGTGGAGGCGCAAGACGGTGCGCGACTCGCCGCCGATCTCGTCCTCGTCGTAGGCGGCGAGCAGGAACGCCATCATCGCCCTGGTCGCGCCCGCCGCGGGCTCGATCACATAGGGCACGTAGTGCTCGTTCGTCGTCTGGTCGAAGTACTCGAGGCGCTGGCCCGAGAACTTCGCGTGCTGCGTGAGGTCGTAGTCGGTGCGGTTCGCGATGCCCTCGAGCTCGCCCCAACCCCACGGGTAGATGAACTCGACGTCAGACGTGCCCGCCGAGTAGTGCGACAGCTCGTCCGCATCGTGGGCTCGCAACCGGAGCATGTCGTCAGGGATGCCGAGCTCGGTGTACCAGCGCAGCCGCTCCGCGCACCAGAACTCGTACCACTTCGGGGCCTCGTCGGGCGGCACGAAGAACTCGAGCTCCATCTGCTCGAACTCACGGGTGCGGAACACGAAGTTGCCCGGCGTGATCTCGTTGCGGAACGACTTGCCGACCTGCCCGATGCCGAACGGAGGCTTCTTGCGCGTCGCCTGCAGGACGTTGGCGAAGTTCGTGAACATGCCCTGCGCGGTCTCGGGGCGCAGATAGGCGACTGCGCCCTCGTCCTCCACCGGGCCGGCGTGCGTCTTGAACATCAAGTTGAACGCGCGTGCCGGCGTGAAGTCGCAGACCTTGAAGTCGCGGGGGCAGTCGCGCTGGTCGAGCTGGTCTTCGCGGAACCGCCGGTTGCACACCGTGCAGTCGACGAGCGGATCGGTGAAGTTCTGCAGGTGGCCGCTCGCCTCCCAGATCGCGGGCGGCGACAAGATCGCGGCGTCGATCAGCACGATGTCGTCGCGCTGCTGCACCATCGCCCGCACCCACGCGTCCTTCACGTTGCGGAGCATGAGCGCGCCGAGCGGGCCGTAGTCGTAGGTCGAGCGGAATCCGCCGTAGATCTCGGCCGACGGGAACACGAAGCCCCGTCGCTTGCACAGGTTGACGACCTGGTCGAGATCCGCTGCGGGCATGGGCGCCGAGGTTACCTGGCAGGTCTGGCTGCTCAGCCTCGCAAAACGACCGGCAGATCGGCGATCGAGTCGACGATGTGAGTGTGCGGCGCCGCCTCGAGCTGGCTCGCGGCCGTGCGCGCCGGTGAGCACTCCGGCCACGACGCCCGCGCCCGCGCGCGTGCCCGAGATGAGGTCGCTCACGGTGTCGCCCGCGACGGCCACGTCGTCGACCGCCTCGATCTCGAGGCGGAGCACCGCGGTCAGGATCATGTCGGGAGCCGGTCGGCCTCGACCCGCGTCCGCCGGTGAGAGCACGAGGTCGACGAGCGTGTGCCAGCGGAGCGCGTCGATGATGCGGTCGCGGGTCGGCGGCGCGAAGCCGGTGGTGAGGCACACCTTCACGCCCATCTCGCGGAGCTCGGCGAACACGCCCGTTGCCCCGGGCATGGCAACGACGCCGCCCTCGTCGACCGCCCGCGCGTACGCGGCTTCGAACGCATCGTTGGCGCGAGCGGCCCGCATCTCGTTGCCGGCGAACAGGTGCCGGAAGACGACGATCTTCGACTGGCCCATCGACTCGCGCACGAAGTCGAGCGCAGCGCGCATCTGCTCGCTCTCCTCGGCGACGCCACTCCGGACCATCGCGTCGACGAACGAAGACTCGACCGCGCCCCCGTCGGCGACAGTGGTCCCCGCCATGTCCAGACACGCCAACGTGATCACGCAGGCGAATCTACGCTCGCCGCCGTGCCCGACTTCGTCCCTGGCATCGACCTCGCGCGTGCGCTACTACGACGAAGTCGTCGCGCCTCTGATCGGTGACGTGCCCCACGCGGCCGGGCGACTCGGCTGGGGATCGGATGTGCTCGGCTACGACACCGAGCGCAGCACCGATCACGGATGGGGCCCGCACCTGCACGTGTTCGTCGATGCTGCTGACATCGCGCGAGTCCGCCGCGCGGTCGACGTGGGGCTCCCGAGCTCCTTTCTCGGTTGGCCGACGACGTACGGATGGGACGACGTCGCACCGCGGCACTGGGTCGAGGTGTGGGAGCTCGACAAGTGGCTGTCGCACCAGCTCGGGTGCGACCCGCGGCCGCGACCGACAGCGCTCCAGTGGCTCCTGCTCCCCCAGCAGCTCATCCTCGGCGTGGTTGCCGGTGAGGTGTTCCACGACGACACCGGCGAGCTCACCGCGGTGCGCAGCGAGCTCGCGTGGTACCCGGACGACCTGTGGCTCTGGTTGCTCGCATGCCAGTGGCAGCGAATCGGCGAGGAGGAGGCGTTCGTCGGTCGCACGCTCGAAGTCGGCGACGCCCTGGGCTCGTCGATCGTCGAGTCACGACTCGCGCGAGATCTGATGCGCCTGTGCTTCCTCATCGAGCGCAAGCACGCGCCGTACAGCAAGTGGCTCGGCACGGCGTTCGCGGAGCTCGACGCCGCGCCCGAGGTCGGGCCGTTGCTCGAGTCAGGGCGACGTCGTCGGGGCGGCCGAAGCGGTCGCCCGCCGGCACAACGCGCTCGGCGTCACCGCCGAAGTCGACCCGACGCGCCGCGCGTTCTACGGGCGCCCGTTCGACGTGATCTTCGCGCGAGCGCTTCGTCGCGGCATGCCTCGAGCGCGTGGAAGATCCGTGGCTCCGGTCGCTCCCCCTCATCGGATCGGTCGATCAGTGGGTCGACTCGACCGGCGTCCTCCAGCACCCCGCCGTGCTGCAGCGCCTCGCCGCCGCCTACCCCAATCCACCGCCCGAGATTGACGATTGGAGGACTATGCGTCCGTTCAATCATCAATCCCGTGGGGCCGGGCTGCGGCGTCAGCCGTGGTCGAGGACCGTCATCGAGCGGATGCGACGCTCGAGGTGATGTTCGAGGCTGCGCGTCGCGAGCACCTCGACCTCATGGGTCGTCGGTGACGCGGGCTCGTCGAGCGCCGCCGCAAGCCCGCCGCCGAGGATGCGGCGGATCAGCGCGAGCGCGTCCGCGCTGATCGGGACGCCACGACGACAGGTGCGGCACAGCACGCCGCCCTGATCGACGTCGAACGCGACGAGGTCGATGTCGCTGCCGCAGGTGACGCAGTGCTCGAGCTCGGGACGCAGCCCTTCGAGGTCGAGCACCTTCCAGAAGAACGCGGGCACGACGACCACCGACGGCTTCGCCGCGAGCGTGCGAAGCGCGCCGAGCAGCATCTGGTAGAGCCGCGGTGACGACTCGCGCTCTTGCGCGACCTGGTCGACGACCTCGAGCATCGTCACCGCTTGCCCGAGCCGGTCGAGGTCCTCACGGATGGTGCGGAAGTGGTCGACCGACTCGACCTGGCTGACGATGTCGAGCTCGCGGCCCTCGTAGAGAAGGAGCGAGACGTGGCTCGTGGGCTCGAGGCGTCCGCCGAAGCGGCTCTTGGTCTTGCGCACGCCCTTGGCGACCGCACGCACCTTGCCGTGCGACTCGGTCATCATCACCACGATGCGATCGGCCTCACCGAGCTTGTAGGTGCGCAGCACGATGCCGCGCTCGCGGTAGAGGCCGACCACCCGCTCAGCCCTCGACCGCACCGAAGCGGCGATCGCGCCGCTGGAACTCGCGGACCGCTTCGAAGAGGTGCTCGCGCCGGAAGTCGGGCCACAGCACGTCGGTGAACACGAGCTCGCTGTAAGCGAGCTCCCACAGCAAGAAGTTCGAGATCCGGTACTCACCCGAGGTGCGCACGACGAGGTCGGGGTCGGGCATCGCGGGGTCATAGAGATGACGGCGAATCGCCTTCTCGGTGACGTCGTCGGGCTTCACGCCCTCCTCGACGAGCGCCCGCACGGCGTCGACGATCTCGGCCCGACCGCCGTAGTTGAACGCGATCGTCAGGGTCATCGTCTTGTTCGCCTTCGTCTGCTCGCGCGCTTCGTCCATCCGCTTGACCAACCGCCGCGGCACCCTCCAGTCGCGACGGCCGACGAACGTGATGCGCACACCCCGCTCGTGGAGCTCGTCGCGGCGGCGCGTGAGGATCGACTCGTTGAACCCCATGAGGTAGCGCACCTCGTCGACCGGCCGGCGCCAGTTCTCGGTCGAGAACGCGTAGACGGTGAGCCACTTCACGCCCAGCTCGAGCGCGCCGTCGACCGTGTCGAAGAGCGCTTCCTCGCCGGCGGCATGGCCCTCGGTGCGGGGCAGGCCTCGCTTCTGTGCCCACCGCCCGTTGCCGTCCATCACACACGCGATGTGGGCCGGGATGCGGTTCGGGTCGATGCCGTCGAGTCCTGCGCCCGAAGACCCAGGATCGGCGCACCACCACCGCGAGCCACCAGTCGAACCTACCGCCTCCCTAGGGTGGGTCGGTGGGTACAGAGGGTGCCCGGTGGTCCGGAGCTCGAACGCGTGGTGGCTGCCATCCCGGGCGGAGGCGAGCGCCGAGAAGGCCAGCGCGAGATGGCGGAGGCAGTCGCGGACGCCATCGAGACGCATCGACACCTCTTCGTGCAAGCCGGCACGGGCACCGGGAAGACACTCGCCTACCTCGTGCCCGCGATCGTCTCCGGGCACAAGACGGTCGTCGCGACTGCGACGAAGGCGCTGCAGGACCAGCTCGCGACGAAGGACCTGCCGTTCCTCGAGCGCACGCTCGGCCGCGACTTCTCGTGGACCATCCTCAAGGGACGGTCCAACTACGTGTGCCGGCAGCGCGTCGCCGAGGTGCAGTCCGGCGAGGACGGGCAGCTCGATCTCGGCGTCGACGCGGCACCCGCCTCGTTGCGCGACGAGGTGCGCCGACTGGTCGCGTGGGCCGAGCACACCGACACCGGTGATCGCGCCGAGCTCGCGTGGGAGCCGAGCGTCGCTGCCTGGGGCGCGGTCTCGGTCGGCTGGGACGAGTGCCCCGGCGCGCTCCGATGCCCGAGGGGCGACGACTGCCTCGCCGAGGACGCCAGGGCGAGGGGCGAGGCAGCCGACGTCGTCGTCGTGAACACCCACCTCTACGGCATGCACCTCGCCATGCACGGCACGTTGCTGCCCGAGCACGAGCTGGTCGTGATCGACGAGGCGCATCAGCTCGAGGAGGTCGTGTCCGCGACCTCCGGCATCGCGCTCGCACCGAGCCGCTTCCGGTTCCTCGCGCGCGCGTTGCGCTCGGTGATCGTCGACCCCGAGCTCGTCGCGTCGCTCGACGACATGGCCGACCGTTGGGCCGAGGCGATCCGCCCCCATCTGGGTGAACGCCTGTCTTCACCCTTGCCCGAGGATCTCGCCGACGCGCTCGCGCTTGCTCGCAGCCGCGTCGAGCGCGCCTCAGCGGCGGTGAGCAGCGTGCCTGGCGACGCGCCGGAGTCGGTGCTCACCCGCAAGGCTCGAGCCCAGAAGGCAGTCCTCGCGGTGTTCGAGGCGGTCGACATCGTGGCGGACGTGCCTTCGACGTCGGTCGCGTGGGTGGAGGGCACGCCGGATGCACCGAGGCTCGAGGTCGCGCCGATCGACGTGAGGGAGGTGCTGGCGCAGGAGCTTTGGCCACAGCACACCGTCGTGCTCACGAGTGCGACGCTGCCGCGCACGCTGCCGATCCGTCTCGGAGCCCCTTCGGACACCGCCGGAGTGATCGACGTCGGCAGCCCCTTCGACTACGAAGACCACGCGCTGCTCTACTGCGCGGCGCATCTGCCCGACCCGCGACGCCCGGGCTACGAAGCCGCGCTGCACGACGAGCTCGCCGCGCTCATCGACGCAGCGGAGGGTCGCACGCTCGCGCTGTTCACGTCGTGGCGCGCGATGCAGGCCGCAGCCGCCGCGCTGCGCCAGAGCGTCGGGTACACGATCCTCGCTCAGGGCGACCTGCCGAAGCCGCGGCTGCTGACCCGCTTCACCGACGAGCACTCCGCCTGCCTCTTCGCGACGATGGGCTTCTGGCAAGGGATCGACGTGCCGGGACCGAGCCTCTCGCTCGTCACGATCGACCGCCTCCCGTTCCCACGACCCGACGACCCGCTGCTGCAAGCCCGCCGCGAGCGCGCCGGAGCCCGAGCGTTCGCGGAGATCGACCTCCCGCGTGCGGCCGTGCTGCTCGCGCAGGCGACGGGTCGCCTCATCCGAACCGCGACCGATCGGGGCGTCGTCGCCGTGCTCGACTCGCGTCTCGCCAACGCGGGCTACCGGTGGGACCTCGTGCGCGCCCTCCCACCGATGCGCCGCACGCGTCATCGTGACGAAGCCGAAACGTTTCTGCGCGCGTTGCGCTGACCGGCGACCCCTACCCTCACCGGATGCGACACCCTCTGCCGATGCGCCGCATGGGCTTGCTCGTGGGGACGCTCGCCGTGCTCTTCGGCGCGGTGGCGTGCAGCAGCGACGACTCGAACGCGAGCGTTGCGACGACGGTGGCAGCGACGACGGCGACCACGAGTGGGGCCGCGACGACGGCCGCGGCCGACACCACCGCGCCGCCGGCCGTGCAGGAGCGCCTCTACTACGCGAAGGAAGGCCGCATCCTCGTCGTGGTGCCCGGCGAGCAGCCGACCGCGGTCACCGACGGGCCGCGCGACGACCAGCCCGCAGCATCGCCCGACGGTCAGCACCTCGCGTTCGTCCGGCTCGCCGACGCGAGCGACACGGCCGGAGAGCTGTGGATCGCGGACGCGGACGGAGGCAACGCGAAGGTCCTCGTGCCCGTCGGCGTGTCGCAAGATCCCGCGTCGTCCGAGGGTGAGCCCGCAGCCGCGTTCCGCCCGACGTGGTCGCCCGACTCGTCCACGCTCGCGTTCATGACGACGATCGGGCTCGACGGCGGCGACCTCCAGACCGTCGACCCGTCCACCGGCATCGTGACGGCTCCCGATCCGACGGTCTGGGTGAGCAGCTACTCGTGGGCGCGTGACAGCAAGTCGATCGTCTACGTCTCGGGCACGAACGACGTGAGCCCCGTCGACATCGGCGTGCTCGACCTCGACACGCTCTCGACGCAGACGGTGGTCGACGCCACCGCGGCGTACGGAGGCGTCACCGTGTCACCGACGGGCGACGAGGCGATCTTCGTGAACTCGAACCTGCCGCTGCCGCCCGAGGGCGATGGGGGCTTCGCGCTGGCGAAGCCCGGCCTCTACTCGTTCACGCTCGCGGGTGGCGAGCCGACGACGGTCGCACCCGATCCCGATCCGGACGACTACCGGTGGGGCGTGCGCGACAGCGCGGGGTGCCTCTGGTACGCACGGCAGTTCGCCGAAGGCACGGGTCAGGTGCTGCTCCACCGCTTGTGTGCGGGCGACGCCGAGCCCGCCTCACCGGTCACCGACCTCACGCTCTTCCCCGCGGTGCCGGCGGTCGCCGGGTTCGAACGCCATCGCATACATGGTCGAAGGGGACGAGCATTCCCTCTTCGTGCTCGAGAAGCCCGACGGCGACCCGATCCACATCGACGACGGCGTGACCGCGTTCGGCTGGGTGCAGTAGCGCGCCGCGCGCTCAGTAGCCGAGACGCTCGACCGACCGCGGGCGCCGCTGCCAGTCCTTGTCGACCTTGACGAACAGCTCGATGAACGCGCCGCGGGGCAGCTGCTCGCGCACCGCGGTGCCAACCGCCTTCAGCACCGAGCCGCCCTTGCCGATGACCATCCCCTTCTGGGATTCGCGCTCGACGAGGATCTCGCACCTGATGCGCGGGCCAGGCTCTTCCCACTCGGTCACCCGAGTGGCGATCGAGTACGGCAGCTCCTCGCGCGCGACGCTGAAGCAGCTGCTCACGCACGAGCTCGGCGACCCAGAACGCCTCGGGCACGTCGGTGACCACGTCATCGGGATAGAGCAGTGGGCCCTCGGGCAGGCGGGTGACGAGGTGCTCGACGAGCGCGTCGACTCCTTTGCCGGAGGCCGCAGACACGGGGAAGTACTCGCTCAGCTCGAGCTCGCCGGCCTTGCGCAGCTGCTCGAGCACCTGGTGCGGCTTGGCGATGTCGACCTTGTTCACCACGACGACCGCGTCGTTGGGCACGCCCGCGGCGACGAACTTGTCTCCCCGCCCCAGTGGCATCGTGGCGTCGATCACGAGGCACACCACGTCGACTCCGCCGAGCGCCTCGTTGGCGGTCGCGTTGAGCTTCGTGCCGAGCGCGGTGACCGGCTTGTGGATGCCTGGCGTGTCGACGAACACGACCTGCGCGTCGGCCCGGTTGAGCACGCCGCGCACCTGGGTGCGCGTCGTCTGCGGCTTGTCGGAGACGATCGAGACCTTCGTGCCGAGGATGCGGTTCAGCAGCGTGGACTTCCCCACGTTGGGGCGGCCGATGAACGTGACGAAACCCGAACGGAACGTCACGAGTCGTAGTCGTCGTCGATCGGCTCCCAATCCGGATCTTCTCGGACCCGTATTGCGCCGATGCGACGACCCTCGACCTCCTCGACGGTGAAGGTCCACTGGTTGTGGTTCACGACCTCGCCCGGCTCGGGCACTCGGCCGAGCAGCCCGAGCACGAAGCCACCGACCGTGTCCCAGTCGTCCTGGGGGACGTTGCTCTCGAGCAGGTCGTTCAGCTCGTCGATCGGGCACGCTGCCCTGCACGCGGAAGCTGCCGTCGTCGAGTCGCTCGATCTCGGCTCCTCGACGTCGTACTCGTCGACGATGTCGCCGACCAGCTCCTCGAGCAGGTCCTCGAGCGTGGCCACCCCGGCGATGCCGCCGTGCTCGTCGACGAGCAGCGCCATGTGGAACTTGCCCGCCTGCATCTCGCGCATGAGCTCCGCGACCGGCTTCGTCTCGGGGATGAAGTGCGCGGGCCGCATCGTGCCTTCGACTTCGTCGCGGCCGCGGCCTTCGCGCTCGGCCCGCATCAGGTCCTTCGCGTACACGAGGCCCTGCATGTCGTCGACGGTGTTGCCGATGACGGGCAGCCGGCTGAACCCGTGCTCGATCGCGACGTCGAGCGCCTCTGAGACCGCCATGGCACCGGGCACGCGTGACCATGTCGAGCCGCGGCACCATGACCTCACGGGCAACGGTGTCGCCGAACTCGATGATCGACTCGATGAGCTCGCGCTCCTCGTGCTCGATCACGTCTTCCTCGACCGCGACGTCCGCGAACGCGAGCAGCTCCTCCTCGGAGACGAACGGCCCCTTCTTCAGGCCCTTGCCGGGGAGGATCACGTTCGTGAGGCCGATGAGCGCCGCGCGACACCATCCGGATCGGCGGGAAGGCCACGAGCGCCGCGACCGGCCGGGCGACGAGCAGCGCCGACCGCTCGGGGTGCTGGAGCGCCCACGTCTTCGGCGCCGCCTCGGCGAAGACGAACACGATCACCACGTTGAAGATGGTCGCGATGATGATGCCGATCGTGCCGAACAGCCGCTCGGACAGGATCCCGACGAGCGTGGCCTGCACGAGCTGGCACACGAGCAGCACGAGCAGCAGCGGGTTGAGGAACCGCTCGGGATGGCCGACCAGCCGCAGCAGCGCCCTGCCCCGCCGGGGTTGCTCCTCGGCGAGCGTCATCGCCTTGACCTTGTTCATGCGCGTGAGCGCGGTCTCGGCCATGGCGACGTAGCCGGCGATCGAGATCAGCACCACGACGACGAGGACCATCGCAAGGTCGCCGGTTCCGAACTCGACGGCCAGTATCACGACTGCTCCTGCCGGAAGCCCGCGGGCGCCGGGCCGCCCCAATGGTGTGCCTCGAGCAACGCGATCTCGCGGGCTCGCATCAGGGCTGCCTCGTCGGCCTCGGCGTGGTCGTGCCCGAGCACGTGCAGCACGCCGTGGACGACGAGGAGCGCGATCTCGTCGTCGACCGTGCCGGCGTGATCGGGAGCGTTGCGAGCCGCGACCGCCGGGCACACGACCACGTCGCCGAGCAGCAGCGGGATCTCGTCGAGATCGGGCTCGGCGCGGTCGGGGCCCGACGCGAGCGGGTCGTGGACGGCCCACACCGCGTCGGCATCGATCGGGAACGCGAGCACGTCGGTCGGCCCGTCGTGCTCCATGAACCGCTCGTTCAGCTCGGCGATCGACGTCTCGTCGACGAACAGCACCGACAGCTCGGCGGCTCCCCGGACCCCTTCGTCGTGGAGCACGGCCTCCGCGAGCGCGCTCCACCGCGCGATGTCGACGGGGACGTCCTTCTGCTCGTCGGCGACGAACACCTCGGGCCTGCCCTCGTCGCCACCGACCCGCCTGGGTCGGTCGGATCGTGGAGGTGGGAGCGTCACTGAGCCGCGTCCGATCGCTCGTACGCGTCGACGATGTCGGCCACGATGCGGTGGCGCACCACGTCGGCCCCGGTGAGGTGGACGAACGTCAGGCCGTCGATGCCGGTCAGCACCTGCTCGAGGCCGAGGAGGCCGCTGCGTCCGCCGGGCACGTCGACCTGGGTGACGTCGCCGGTGACGACGACCTTCGACCCGAAGCCGATGCGGGTGAGGAACATCTTCATCTGCTCGGGCGACGTGTTCTGGGCCTCGTCGAGGATGATGAAGCTGACGAGTTCAGCGTGCGGCCGCGCATGAACGCCAGCGGCGCGACCTCGACGGTCTCGCGCTCGAGCAGCCGCTGCGCGCCTTCGGGCTCGACCATGTCGTAGAGCGCGTCGTAGAGCGGCCGCAGGTACGGGTCGACCTTGGCCATGAGGTCGCCGGGCAGGAACCCGAGCCGCTCGCCCGCCTCGACCGCGGGCCGGGTGAGGATGATGCGGTCGACCTGCTTGGCCTGCAGCGCCTGCACCGCCATCGCGACGGCGAGCCAGCTCTTGCCCGTGCCCGCGGGCCCGATGCACGAACGTGATGACGTTCTTGCGGATCGCGTCGATGTAGCGCTTCTGCCCGCTGGTCTTCGGGCGCACGGTGCGGCCCTTCGAGCCCCGCAGCACCTCGGTGGTCAGCACCTCGCAGGGGCGCTCGTCGGCCTTCACCATGTCGATGGTGCGGCGCACGACCGAGGGGTCGATCGGATGGCCCTGCTGCAGCAGCAGCACGAGCTCCTCGAAGAGCCGGCCGACGACCTCGGCCTCTTCGCCCTCGACCGCGATCTCGTTGCCCCGCACGTGGATCTCGGCGCGCGGGAACGCGCTCTCGATCTCGCGGAGCAGCTCGTCGCGCTGGCCGAGCAGACCCACCATCAGGTGGTTGCCGGGGACGTTGATGTGAACCTGCGTGCGCGCCAAGGAATGCTCAGTGGGGGGTTGGGAGCAAGACGCTCACGACGATGACGGTAGCCCGGCTGCGGGCTGGACCCTACGGTGGGGCACGTGGGGGACCAGCACGAGTGGGATCGCTTCGCGGCCGACGCGCGAGAACAGGAGGCGGCGGCCTCGCGAGCCCGTGAGGGATGGCTGCGCCAGGCGGCCGGTGACGACGCGACACTTTCGGGCACGTTGCTCGACCTCGCCGAGCGCGGCGCCCCCGCGATGCTCACGTTGCGGTCGGGGCGCCGCCTCAGGGTCGCGGTGTGGCGCGTCGCGGCGGACTGTGTCGCCGTGCGTCACGACGACGGCCGGGTGAGCTGGGTCGCGCTGCACGCGATCGCCGTGGTCGGCGGTGAGCCGGGCGGGCGCGCGGTGCCGGTGGGGACGAGGAGCGCCGAGTCTGACGTGACGTTCGTCGATGTGCTGAGCGATCTGGTCGCTGACCAGGCGACCGTTGCACTCTTCGTGGGTGACATGACCGATGCGCTGCGAGGCCGCCTCGTGGGAGGAGGCCGTGACGTGGTGCGGGTGGCGATCGCCGGCCCCACGCCGGAGGTGGTGGTCGCCGTTCAGGCGGTGTCGGAGGTTGCGCTCGTCGACTCGGGGTAGAGGTGCTCGAGCGTGCCTGGTTCGATGCGACTGCGCTGGATGAACGCGTCGACTTCCTTCTGCTGCAGTCGGATCACTCGCCCGAAGCGGTAGGCGGGCAGCAATCCTTCGTCGATGAAGCGGTAGAGCGTGCGGTTCGTGATGCCGAGGCGCTTCGCGGCTGCCGCCGTCGACAGCCATCGGATCTCCTCGCCACCTGGAGCACCTGCGTTTTGGTGTTCATGTGCTCATCGGTCACGGTCATGACGGCCATGGTACGACGGGCTGGGCGCGTTTCGGTGGATTTCGATGCGTTTTCGTGCGAGGGCGGCAAACGGCTGAACTCACCGCCTCCTGGGTCCTGTGAGCGATCGGATCGCCCAGGGCGCCGGTGCGCGATTTGACGTGTTTCGATGAGTCTCGGTATCTTCTCGGCGCCTCATGGGATCGGCCCTTGGCGAGGGCCGACATCGGCGGAAACGGCGGAGGGGATAGGCGGAGATGAAGAGCACCAACGCGCTCTTGGAGCGCGCCCGTGCGCACGGCGGGGACCGCGATGAGACGCGGTCACGGCAAGTCGCAGGTGTCGTCGCGTCACGAGGCAGGCGACCGTCGGGACGCGCCCTGGTCGGAGGGCTGCTCGTGGCGATCGCCGCAGTCGGCGCGTTCGTCCTCGCCACTCCCACGCCGCACGCGGCGATCCGCTACGTGGTCGCTGCGCACTCGGTCGAGCCGGGCACTCGGCTCACCACCGCAGACCTGACGACGGTCCCGGTTGCCCTCCCGCCCGAGCAGGCCGCGCTCGCGTTCACCGAGCCGTCGACACTCGTTGGTGCCACCTCGCTCGGTCCGCTCGCGAGCGGCCAGCTGGTGCAGGGGCCCGCGCTCGCGAGAGGCCCATTGTCGCCCTTCGAGGTCTCACTGTCGGTCGACTCCGATCGCGCGCTCGACGGCCACCTCGAGTCCGGTGAGCACGTCGCGGTGCTCGCGACATACGGCAGCGGCCCCGATGCGGTGACGCTGACGGTCGCGAGCACCGCGCTGGTCGAACGGCTGTCGAAGCCGACCGGACTCGCAGTCGGCACCAAGGACGTGGTGACGCTCGGCCTGCAGGCCGAAGCCGACGTCGATGCGGTCGTGCATGCGGCGCGCGCCGGCGAGCTCACCCTGGTGCGCACCGGCTCCGCGACTCTCGGCCTCGCCTACCAGCCCACCGTCGTCCCCGACGCGCTCGAGGCGGCGCCGTGATCCTCGGCGAGCGGTATGTCGTGCTCGGCCTCGCGTCCGCGCGGTCCGCTTGGTTCAGCGACCTCGCGCGGCTCGCCACGGCGGGCGGCGTCCCGATCGAGTTCCTCAAATCGGTCAGCGCCGAAGAGACGCGAGTACGGCTCACGTCAGGCCGGTCGTTCTCAGCGCTGCTCGTCGATGGCGGTCTCCCGTCGGTCGACCGCGACCTGCTGGACGAGGCGCGTCGCTCGGGGGTGGCGGTCTTCGTCGTCGCCGACCCGCGAGTGATGCGGGACTGGGACGCACTCGGCGCGACGGCCGTGCTTCCCCGTGACTTCAGCGTCGAGGACCTGATCACCGCGCTCGACGGCATGACAAAGGCGATCCCCCGTGGCGTCGCCGGACGCAGCGGCCATCGCGAGCCCGGTTCGGGCGTGGGCCGGTGACCTCGTCGCCGTGACCGGTGCGCGGGGATCGGGCGCGTCCACGATCGCGGCCGCGGTCGCGCAGGGATTCGCGGCCGCGCATCGTCCGGGAGCCGTCCTGCTCGCCGACCTCGCGCTCGACGCCGACCAGGGCGTGCTCCACCACGCGCCCGACATCGTCCCGGGCCTTCCCGAGCTCGTCGAAGCGCATCGCGGCGGGTCGCTCGGCCCGTCGGCCGTCCACTCGATGGTGTTCGACGTCGAGGAACGCGGCTACCACCTGCTCCTCGGGATGCGCCGGCGCAGAGGCTGGTCGTCGCTCCGGCCACGGGCCCTCGACGCAGCCCTCGACTCACTGCTCGCGGCCTACCCGATCGTGGTCGGGGACGTCGATCCCGACATCGACGGCCACCACGAGTGCGGCTCCTTCGAGGTCGAGGACCGCAACGCGATCTCGCGCACCGTGCTCACGCGGGCCAGCGCGACCGTCGTCGTCGGCACGGCCACCACGGGCGGGCTGCACAGCCTCGCCCAGGTGCTGCGCGACGTGCTCGAGCACGGCGTCGATCCACTGCGGCTCGTGACGGTCGTCAACCATGCGCCGAGGTCGCCCCGCGAGCGCGCGGCCATCGCTCGGGCGCTCCCTCAGCTGACCATGTCGGGACCCGCCGGCTCGCGGGTCGCGGCACCGCTCTTCGTCGTCACTCGTCGCGCGGTCGAGGACGCAGTGCGGGCAGGGCGGCCGCTCCCCTCTCCGCTCGTCACGCCGACGACGAGGGCGGTCAGCACGGTCCTCGAGACGCGGGAGCTCGCGTTCGAAGAGCTCGACGACGAGCGCCCGGAGCGCGTCGCTCCCGGAAGCTTGGGTCGTTGGACCGAGCCCGAGGCCGACGCCGTATGACCACCACGTTCGACGCCGCGCTCGCGGCTTCACCCCTCCTCGAGATCGAGCGCCGCGTGCAAGACCGCGCGAAGCGCACAGGTCTCCACGACCAGAGTGCCGAGGCATTGCGAGCCATGCTCGTGGACGAGGTCGAGCGTTGGAACGTCGACTTCCAGCGCGGCATCCGGCCGACGCCAGTCGCCGACCCTGAGAGCGTCGTCGACCGCGCGCTGCGCAACCTCAGCGGCTACGGGCCGTTGGCGCCGCTCCTCGTCGATGACGACGTCTGGGAGATCGAGATCAACGCTCCTGACGCGATCTTCGTCAAGCGGCACGCGGGTCCGAGCGGGTTCCACGACGAGGTGTTCCATGACGACGATCACGTGCTCCGCACGCTCACGCGCTTGCTCGACGACGCGCCCGGCGCCCATCGCAAGCTCGATCCGGCGGAGGGACTGCAAGACGCGCGCCTTGACGACGGATCGCGCGTGCACATCGTCCACGGTGACGTCGGCCGCGGCGGGCACATGCTCGTCAACATCCGGAAGTTCACGGGCGTGCCGATCCGCTCGCTCGACGAGCTCGTCGAGCTCGGTGCAGTCGAGCCGGCAGTCGCTGCCTTCCTCGCCGCGTGCATGAAGGCGCGCGCGTCGATCGTGTTCGCGGGCGCACCCGGTGCGGGCAAGACCACGTTGCTGTCGTGCTGCCTCGCAGAGCTCGAGCCGTCGCTGCGCGTCGTCGTGGCGGAAGAGGTGTTCGAGGCCGACATCGCGCTGCCGAACGTCGCCCAGATGCAGACGCGGCCGGCGCGGGCCGATCGACCTGAGGTCGACCTCCGACGACTCGTCGCGGGGTTCCTGCGGATGGCTCCCGACGTCGCCGTCGTCGGCGAGGTGCGCGACCGCGAGGCGCTCTCGCTGCTCCTCGCGCTGTCCTCCGGGGTCACCGGCTACACGACGATCCACGCGAGCTCGGCCGCCCAGGCCCTCAGCCGCCTGCGGTTCCTGAGCCAGCTGTCCGACGCGGGGAGGCACCTCCCGTTCGCGGCACTGAGCTCGCTCGTGAGCGACGCGATCGACGTCGTCGTCCACTCGGCGCGCACTCGCGAGGGAGTGCGGATCACGAGCGTCGTCGCGGTCGAGGAGCTGGTCAGCGGGCCCGACTCGCCTCACTTCACGCTCACCGAGGTGTTCGCACCGGACGGGCCAGGGGGTCGCCTGCAGTGGACGGGAGAGCTTCCCGAACGTCTTCAGCGACGGTTCGCCGAGCGCGGCCTGGTGGTGCGGACAGTCCTATCGGGAGGCGGTCGATGAGCCGATCGCAGCTCGCCCCCGCACTCTTCGCCTGCCTCGCCGCCTATGGCGCCCACCTCGTCTACACGAGCCTGGCGCTTCGCTGGAACGGCGTGATGCCTGGCCCCAGAGCCCGTCGGACGCCGGGTCGCCGGCTTGCGCTTCCGCGGCTCACCGGGCTGTCGGTCCGGGCCGCTGCGGTCGGGGCCGCTGCAGCGCTCGCTGCGCTCGCGCTCTTCGGCGCGCTGCTACCCGCCGCGATCAGCGGCGCGCTCTGCACCGCGATCGTCGTCGTGTCTGCGCGGACGGAGGTCGATCGGAGGCGAGATCGCATCGCCTCGGCGTGGCCCGCGGTCCTCGACGAGACGCGGGTGCTCGCAGGTGCCGCGGGTCGCCCGATCCCGCAAGCCCTCTTCGAGGCGGGACGACGCGCCGCGCCCGGGGTCCGAGAGGCGTTTGCCGCCGCGCAGCGAGAGTGGCAGGCGTCGACTGACTTCGGCCGAGCACTCGGTGTGCTGAAGACCGAGCTCGCCGAGCCCAGCAGCGATGTGATCTGCGAGACGCTGCTCGTCGCCCACCAAGTCGGAGGCAGCGGCGTCGATCGGCGGCTGGAAGCGCTCATCGAAGACCGCGTCCGCGAGCTCGACCTGCGTCGGGATGCGACGTCGCGACAAGCCGGCGCCCTGTTTGCTCGCAAGTTCGTGCTGATCGTCCCCATCGGAATGGCGCTCGTCGGCCTGTCGCTCGGCACCGGACGGGCTGCATACGAAGGGCGGACTGCGCAGGCCATCGTCGCGGCGGCCCTTGCACTCATCGCGGTGTGCTGGGTGTGGGCGGGCCGGATCCTCCGGTTGCCCCGAGCCGAGCGGATGTTCACGTGAACCGCGCGATGCTCGTGTGCGGCGTGGTCGTCTGGGTCGGTGCGACCCTCGCACTCGCCGACACCCGTTGGGCTCTCCGGGTCTCGCTCGCTCGACGACTGACCGCCGGCCGGGCAGGGCCCGCGACACCGTCGGTGCTCGACTGGCTGAGCGACTCGGCCGGAACGCTGGGAGGCCACGTCGCTCACGCCCTCGGCGTGCGCGACGACCTGACCACGCGGCTCACCCGCGTGCACTCCGACCTCGACGCGAGCGCGGTGCGACTGCGTCAGGTCGGTTGGTGCGTTGCCGGTCTCGCCCTCGGCCTGCTCATCGCAGCAGCCGGGGGCGCGACGACGGGTGTCGCGGTGCTCCTCACACTCACCCCAGCCGCGCTGGGGTTCCTCGTCGTAGAGCACCGCGTCACCCTGGCGTCTGACGCATGGAAGCGGCGCGTCGCAGCCGAGCTCCCCGTCGTCACCGAGCAGCTCGCGATGCTGCTCGGCGCGGGCTACGCACTCGGGCCTGCGCTCGGCCGGCTCGCCGATCGGGGTCGAGGCGCGTGCGCGCAGGACCTTCGGCGAGCACTGACGCGAGTCGGGCAGGGCCTCTCGGTCAGCGCCGCGCTCCGCGAGTGGGCCGCAACCGTCGAGGTCGCCTCGGTCGACCGGCTCGTCTCGATCCTTGCGCTCGAGCGCGAGACCACCGATCTCGGTCGGCTCGTCTCAGAGGAAGCCGCGGCGATGCGACGCGAGGCGCACCGAGACCTCATCGCATTGGTCGAGCGACGCAACCAGCAGGTGTGGATCCCCGTCACCGTCGCCGCGCTCGTGCCCGGGGCGATCCTGCTCGCCATCCCCTTCCTCGCTGCGATGCAGCTGTTCGCCCAATCCTGATCAACCCAAGGAGAACCATGTCGTACATCCAACGAATCGCTGCCACCGCGACTGCGCTCGCCGTCCACACGTGGGATCGAGTCGCGGCCGACGACCGCGGTGAAGGTGTCATCTCGTCGGCGATCGCGGTCCTCGTGATGGCCCTGCTCGGCGCGCTGATGTGGGTCGCGTTCAAGGCCATCTTCGCCGACGCCTCGGCCCGCACCTCGACCCAGGTCGGGCAGATCGGTTCGTGACCGTCAGCCGGCTTCGCGGCGAGCGCGGGTCGGGCATCGTGTCGTCGCTCGCCGGCGTCACGATGTTCCTGGCGTTCCTGCTGCTCGCCGTCCACATGGTGGTCGGTCTGTACGCGGCGTCGGTCGTGACCGATGCGGCAGCCGCAGGCGCAAGGCACGTCGCCGGGTCGTCCGTGACCGACGATCCCGAAGCCCCGCACCGCGCCGAGGCGAAGATCCGCGACGCGCTCGGCGCGCTGGGTGAAGACGCCTCGATCAGCTGGGACCTCGGCCCTGACACGGTCGCGGTGACGGTGCGCGTGAGTCCGCCCAGGGATCTTGCGCCCGTTCGGCACGGGCTCGATCGAACGGACCGTGCGGGTCCGTCGAGAGGTGCTGCAGTGAGGCAGCGCGCCTCCGGTGATGCAGGTCAGGTCGGCGGCTTCGAGGCGCTGCCGTTCGGCGTGCTGATCTTCGTCGTCGGCGTGCTCCTGATCACGAACGCCTGGGCGGTCATCGACGCAAAGCTCGCCGCCACCGCGGCCGCCCGTGAAGGGGCACGGGCGTACGTCGAAGCGGCAGAAGCGAGCGACGCCGAGTCCGACGCGATCGACGCCGCGCGCTCCGAGCTCACCGCGCGTGGGCGAGATGTGTCGAGGAGCAGCGTGCAGGTGATCGCCGGCGCGTTCGAGCGGTGCCGTCTCGTGACGCTCGAAGTGAGCTACGACGTGCCGACGCTGACCTTGCCCTTCGTCGGTGGATGGGGAGACGGCGTGCACGTCAGCGCGCGCCACGGCGAGATCGTCGATCCGTACCGGAACGGCCCCGAAGGCGAGGCGGACTGTGCGTGACCGGCTGCGCTCCGATCGAGGCAGCGTGTTGGCCCTCGTGCCGGCTGCGCTGCTCGTCCTCATCGTGCTCGCGGCGATCGCCGTCGACACCACGACCGAGTACCTCGCACGACGCGAGCTCGCGGCGGCGGCAGACGCGGCCGCGAACGACGCGGTGACCTTCGGCCTCGACGAGGCTCGCTTTCGCGAGACCGGCGAGTTCGTGCTCGACCCCGAACGCGCTGAGGAAGCCGTGCGCCGCGCGCTGGCAGCTCGGTCGAGCGCCGTGATCGACCGTGCCGCGGTCGCGGTGGACTCCGATCCGGAGGAGGGCACGGTGACTGTCACACTGCGATCGTCGGCGCATCTGGTGTTCTCCCCTGCGTTGCCCGGAGCACCTCACGATGTGGACGTCGTCGCACGCGCCACCGCCGACGTCTACGTCGGCGACTGACGGGCCCCCGACCGTCACTCGCCGGGATGCTTCTCGAGGAACTCCAGGATCAGCTGGTGCTTCTTCGTGTCGAGCTCCATCATGTCGACGAGCAAGCTCCAGATGGTCGTGTCCTTGACCGTCTTCAGCGACTTCTGCAGGCGATGCAGGTCGCGTTCGTCGGCCCGCTCCACCTCGAGGAACTCACGTGCGGCCTCTCGCACCGCCTCGGCCTTCTTCGAGCGGCTCATGTGCGGCACCTGCGGCTCGACCTCGCGGAACTCGGCGTTCGACTGCAGCGCGTTGCGCCACTCGTCGAACAAGCGATGGTGGCGCGCCTCGTCCTCCATGATGAGCTTCACGAGGTACGACACGTGCCCACCCGCACTCGCCGCGAGCGCCTCGTAGCGATCGACGAGCGCGAGCTCGTTCTGCATGTGCTCTGTCAGGTGCTCGTACAGGTCGTGCTCCCAGACGCTCAACCCGACCGGTGGCTGTCGTGTTCGTCGTCATGTGGGCATCGTGCGCCCACACACGCACGCTGAGGCAGGGGCGAAGGTCCCGGCATCACCGCCCGTACAGTCGTGAGCGACGAACAAGGAGGGAAGAGAAGTGCTTCGGCGGATTGGGGTGGGCGCCCTCGCGTTGGGCGCAGTGGTCGCGTTGAGCGGGTGCATGGGCGACGGGGTGTTCGTCGTCGGCACAGCGGCAAACCAGGTGCCACCCGGCACGTACGTGTCCTTCGGCAACAAGGACTGCTACTGGAAGCGCCTCTCGGGCTTCGGCGGCTCGACCGCCGACATCATCGCCAACGGCATCGGAGACGGCCGGCAGATCGTCACCATCGAACCCTCCGATGCCGGCTTCGAATCGCATCGTTGCCTCGCGTGGAACACCTTCGACAAGGCGGCGAACATCAGGCCCGATCCGTCCGCTCCCCTCCCGGGCGAGGGGATGTGGCGCGTCGGCGTCGAGGTCACGCCCGGCCGCTGGCGATCGTCACCGAACACCCACGACTGCTACTGGACGCGCCTGTCCGGGTTCCATGGCACGAACGTCGACGAGACCATCGCGGACGACATCAGTGATGGTCCCGTCGTCGTCGACATCGCGCCGACCGACATCGGGTTCTCCACGAAACGGTGTGGCACGTGGACGAAGGTCGCCTGATCGCGTCGCGGTCGCCTCGTCGGCGGTAGCGTTCGGCGATGACGGGGGTGGGCCACGTGGGCACGCAAAGCGCCGCGATGCCGTCTCCCTTTCCACCGATTGCCGACTACGCGTTCCTGTCGAACTGTCACACGGGCGCACTCGTCGCGATGGACGGCTCGATCGATTGGCTGTGCGTTCCTCGGTTCGACTCCCCGAGCGTGTTCGGGACGCTGCTCGACCGCCAAGCGGGGACGTTCAGGATCGGGCCCTTCGGCATCAACCATCCCATGGCGCGCGTCTACGAGCCGGGCACGAACACCGTTGTCACCACGTGGAGGACCCTGACCGGCTGGGCCGTCGTCCGCGACGCGTTGACGATGGAGCCCCGCGACGGGGAGGACGAGATCACACCGCACACGCGTCCTCCCGTCGATGACGACGCCGCGCACATGCTGGTCCGAACAGTCCGCTGCACCGAGGGGACCATCCACATCGATCTCGTGTGTGAGCCGGTGTTCGACTACGGCCGAGAGCCCGCGGTTTGGACGCTCACCGACGGCAGCCGCCACACCGCCGACGCGACAGGGGGCGGTCAGACGCTGCGGCTGCACACCGACATGGCATTGGGAATCGAGGGCAGTCGGGTCCGCGCCCGGCAGGAGCTGCAGGCGGGCGACGAGGTGTTCTGTGCCTTGTCCTGGGCGGAAGACTCGCGACCCCCGTCGACGCGAAGGATGCGAACGCTCGCATCGACAGGACGAATCGCTTCTGGCACAACTGGCTGGCGCGGGCGCGCATCCCCGACCACCAATGGGCCCACCCGATCCAGCGCTCCGCGCTCGCGATCAAGGGCATGACGTACATGCCCACGGGCGCGACGATCGCGGCGTTGACGACGTCGCTTCCCGAGACACCGGGCGGCGAGCGGAACTGGGACTACCGCTACACGTGGATGCGGGACACCACGTTCACGCTGCAGGCGCTCCACTTCCTCAACCTCGACTGGGAAGCCGAGGAGTTCATGCAGTTCGTCGCCGACCTCGAGCCGAACGAGGACGGTGGGCTGCAGATCATGTACGGCATCGACGGCCGACGTGACCTCGCCGAGGAGACGCTCGATCACCTGTCGGGCTACGCCGGCGCCCGCCCCGTGCGGATCGGGAACGGCGCGTTCGACCAGCGTCAGAACGACGTGTACGGGGCCGTGCTCGACTCGGTCCTTCTGCACTCACGGCGAAACCAACGCTTGCCTCGCCGGCTGTGGCCGATCGTGCAGAGTCAGGCGGCGTGCGCGACCAGTGTGTGGCGCCAGCCCGACCAGGGCATCTGGGAGGCGCGTGGCGCACCGCAGCACTACGTGTCGTCGAAGGTGATGTGCTGGGTCGCGCTCGACCGCGCCGCGAAGCTCGGGCACATCCGCGGTGACACCGAGCTCGCCGACACGTGGCGCGCGACCGCAGACGAGATCCGCGACGAGATCCTCGAGCGGGGGGTGAGCGCTCGCGGCGTGCTCCGTCAGCACTACGACACCGACGCGCTCGACGCGTCGGTGCTCCTTGCGGCCGTGTTCGGCTTCCTCCCTCACGACGACGAACGACTCCGTAGCACGGTGCTGGCGATCGGAGAGGAGCTCACCGAGAACGGGTTCGTCCTGCGCTACCGCACCGAGGAGACCGACGACGGGCTCTCGGGCAAGGAGGGCACGTTTCTCATCTGCTCGTTCTGGCTCGTGACCGCCCTCGCGATCATCGGCGAGCAACAGCGAGCGCGCGACCTGATGGAGCGGCTGTTGCGCGTCGGATCGCCGCTCGGTCTCTTCGCCGAAGAGTTCGACGTCGAGACCGGTCGGCACCTCGGCAACTTCCCCCAAGCCTTTTCGCACCTGGCGCTGATCGAAGCGGCCGGGCGCATCATCGTGAGTGAGCTGGCCGACGAGCTGAGCTGACCCGTCGCGGCTAGAGCGGCTTGCGGAACCAGTTGTCGCTGCTGCCGCGGGGATAGTCCTCGACCGTGGCGACGAGCTCGTAGCCATGCTTCAGGTAGAAGCCGGGCGCCTGGAAGCCGTGGCTGCCGAGCACGATCTGCGTGCAACCCCGCTGCGGGCTTCGGCTTCGGCGGCTTCCAACATCGCCGAGCCCTTGCCGCCGCGGCGCTGCGACTCGTCGAGCCACAGCATGTCGATCTCGCAGGTGCCTCCCCACGTCCACCCGTAGAGCCCCGCGACCATCCGCCCGTGCGAGTCGCGCTCGAAGATGGCGAGCTCCTTGCCGTCACGGATGCCCGTGGTCGCGAAGTTGAACTCGTTCAGCAGGTCTTCGAGCTCGCTGACGTTGCGAGGGTCGGGCTCGTCTTCGATCTCGAACTCGACGTCCATGTCGTGATCATGCAGGAACGGCGAGCACGTCGCCGTCTCGATGCGTGCGGGGCGTGTTCGTGCGCTGGAAGATGCCGATGCCGTCGGTGCCGACCTCGGTGTTCGGGCAGTCGCCGCCCGACGGGAACGTCACCCGCACGCGGCGTCGGCGAGACGACACGGCCCGACGCGGTCGTCCACTCGGGCCTCGACCAGCGGGCCATCGCGCTCGGGTGATCGCATCGGGCGAAGACCTCCGACCACATCGTCACCGACGTCAGCCGGTCGCCGCCGGTGAGAAGGTCGCGCACGAGCTGCGTGTGCCCGGTCGTCGTGTCGGTGATCTCGCCGCGCCAGCCCGCGTCAGACCGCGAGATGCGCAAGCGATACGGCACGCCCTGCTGCCACGGGTAGTCGCGCGTGTTCGGGTCGTTCGGCGTGCTCGGAAGCGGTGAAGGAGTGCCCTGCAGCACCGCGCCCCACTGCCCGAACTTCGGATACCCACCCCAGTTCGCGGCACGCGAGCCCGGGTAACGAGGGTTCCACTGCAAGCCCAGGTGCGCGCCACCGTGGTCGGTGGTCGCGTCGTTGAACGTGGCCTGCAGCGCCCAGAAGTAGAGGCGATCGACGACCGGCGCCTCGACGACCTCGAGCGTCACCTCGACGGCGACGACGGGCTCGGGCGGCGCGTCTTGCCACCACAGATGGAACGAGGAGACGCCCTTGCCGGGCTCACCGGTTCCCGGTGTGGCCCGAGAGAACCAGCGGCGCCATCCGGACACGGCGCCACCCTAAGCGTCAGCTGCCGAAGATCTCGCTCGGCTTCAGGTGCGGATGCGCGCTCGTGAGGATCTCGAAGGCATCGGGATCGACGAAGCGAGTCACGACCTCGAGGCTGCCGTACACGCCTGACGTCACTTGCTCGATCCAGAGCTCACGGGCCCGACCGAGCCAGCGGAACAGCGCGATCACGTACCGCTCGAAGTCCGCATCGTCGAGTGCGAGCGTGCACAGCGCGATGCTGCGCGCGTTGTAGCGGAAGATCAGCTGCCCGTCGACCCACTCGGGCGGTTGGAAGCCGAGCGGGTAGCTCGCCTTCCACTGCTCGACCTCGGGGAACCCGCCGGGGCACAGCTCCTCTTCGATCTCGCGGCACTGGTCGCGCCACGCTTCGTCCTCGATGTCCTCGAGGTCGGTCATCGCAACGGGGATGATCCCCCTCTGCTCGATCAGCACCTCGGGATCGCCCGCGGTCGCGTCGATCTGCACGGTCACCTCGTAGTGCACGGCGTACGCAAGCGAGAACGCCCGGTCCCTGACGTATGAGGTGCGTCGGGACAAGTAATCCTCGACGATCTGCTCCAACACGTCGTCTACCGGCGGGGTCATCATTCCTCCTGGGGCGAAATACCAGGAGAGAGAACGCCGCTCACCGACCGAACGTTCCGATTCGGATCGAGATGAGCCGAACGGACTATTGCTGTGACGTCGGTCTCTGTGTGTGGACGATGGGCGCGCACGTCGAGCCGCACGAACATCTGGTCGAAGCTGCCGTCGGGCCGTCCCATCTCGTCGAGTCGATCGAGCACCTCAGCCCGGAACTCGCGGTGCGCCTCCGCGGGCATGGTCGCCTCGTAGGCCTGGAAGCACTGGCTCTCGAGCCAGCCGATCACCGCCGCGCGGTCGAACGAGCGGTGCTGGGCGACGGTGCGGACCCAGCCGTGCTCGACCGAGAACCCGGCCGCCTCGACGAGCTCGAGGTAGTACCCCGCACCCAAGAACGTCCACGGGGTGGTCGGGCCGCCCGAGCCGCGACGAGATGCCGTCGAGCAGGGCGCGCATCGCGCGCACGTTGTCGCCGCCCCCCATCTCGAGGCGCAGGACCCCGCCCGGCCGGAGCACGCGGAAGCACTGGGCGAGCAGGCCGGGATGGTCCGCCTCGGGCACCCAGTGCAGCGCGGAACGGCTCATCACCACGTCGAAGGAAGCGTCGTCGGGCACGAGCGTCGCGAGGTGCTGCACCGGACCTGTCACGAACGACTGGTTGGCGCCGGCCCGGATGCGTGCCTCGTCGATCATCGAGGGCTGGGCGTCGAGCCCGAGGACATGGCCCTCGCTCACGAGGTCGGCGATCGTGCGCGTGAAGTCGCCCGAGCCACAGCAGAGGTCGAGCACGCGGTCGGTCGGCGCGAGCGGCAGCGTCTCGAGGAACGCGCCGTCGTGCACCCGGTGATGGCCTGTGTTCGCGGCGTAGTCCTTCCCGTCCCATTCGGGGAGGAATGTCACAGTTTGTTTCACATTCTGGGACGATTGTTCTGCCATATGGACAGCGTAGCATCGGCGCATGTTGGAGTGCGATGCCCTTGTGGTCGGAGGCGGGTTCGGCGGTGCCTACGCCGCCCGGGAGCTCGAGCGCCAGCTCGGGCATCGGGCCGAGCGGGTGGTGCTGGTGACGCCAGAGAACTTCCTCCTCTTCTCTCCGCTGCTCGCCGAGGCGGCCTCGGGCACGATCGAGCCCCGCCACGCCGTCGTGCCGCTGCGGCCGATGCTGAAGAAGGTGCACGTCATCACCGGCGCCATCGACTCGATCGACGTCGACGCTCACACCGCGGTCGCCACCGATCACGCGGGTGTGCGCCACGAGCTGCACTACCAGGCCCTCGTGCTCGCGCCCGGATCGGTGCCGTCGACACTGCCCATCCCCGGGCTCGCCGAGGAGGCCGTCGGCTTCAAGACCTTGCCCGACGCGATCTGGTTGCGGAACCGAGTGCTCGCGCAGCTCGAGGCCGCGCACGACCTTCCCGACGACGACCTACGACGCGAGCTCCTCACGTTCACGTTCGTCGGTGGCGGCTATGCGGGCGTCGAGGCGCTCGCCGAGCTCGAGTCGCTCACCCGCGACGCCCTGCGCATGTACCCACGCTTGCGCGCGGTCGACCTTCGTTGGGTGCTCATCGAGGCGAGCGACACCGTCCTCCCGAACCTCAGCCCCCGCCTCGCGACCTACACCCTTCGCTACCTACGGAGCCGTGGCGTCGACGTCATGCTCGGGACGCGGCTCACGTCGTGCGTCGACAAGCTCGTCGAGACCGAGGGCGCCAACACGAAGACCTTCCGCACGGGCACGCTCGTGTGGACCGCGGGCCAGCGGCCTTCGCCGTTCGTCGCCTCGCTCGGACTGCCGATGACGAAGGAAGGTCGGGTCATCACCGATCAGTACCTCGCGGTGCCCGACCACCCCGGCGTCTTCGCGCTCGGCGACGCGGCCGCCGTGCCCGCGGCGGAAGGCGGCATGTCGCCGCAGACCGCGCAGCACGCCTTCCGACAGGGCGTGGTCGCGGGCCGCAACGTCGCCGCGTGGCTCGGCCACGGCGAGCCCACGTCGTTCGACTACCACGACCGCGGTCTCGCGGTGACGCTCGGCAAACGGCAGGGCGTCGCCGAGGTGAAGGGCTACACGTTCACGGGCTTCGTCGCATGGTGGATGGGCCGGAGCTACCACCTCTTGATGATCCCGGGCCTCGCTCGCAAGAGCCGCGTCGTCACCGACTGGACCATCTCGCTGCTCTTCCCCGCGACATCGCGCAGCTCGGCGCGCTCGGAAAGCCGACCCCGCTCCCCTAACCGCTGGTTCTCTTGGCGCGTGGGCGCCTCCGAGAGGCCGTTCCGCCAAGAGAATCAGCGGTCGAGGTGCGGAGCGAGGTCTTGCGCGGTCCAGAACCCGACGAGCGGGCGTTCGCGGCGATCGCCGAGCGCATACGCACCGAGCCGAGCGCGCGCGTCGGGCAGACGGAGGTCGATCGCGTCGAAGAACGCCTGTGGCCCTGCCGCGCGCAGCGCGAGGTCGCCCTCTGACCCCTTCCGAGGCAGCTGCGGCGTGAGAAGGACGATCGGTCCGTTCACGTGGTCGCGCACGGCGGAGACGCGGCCCAGCGTGCGCCACACGACGTCGGTGCGGGCGAGGCCTCCGCGGTGCGATGTCGATGCCCCGGCGACCTCGAACACCCACGGGAGGCCGGCGCGATCCTCAGCCACGAGGCTCACCGCGACTCCGGTGCGCCGCACCCGACGGTTGCGCCCCGTGATCGTGAACCCGGCATCGACGAGCACTTCCTCGGCGAGCTTCTTCGCACCCTTCACCGGATCGGCGAGCGCACTCGCCTCGGCGGGCATGCCTTCGAGCGCGACACGTCGCCGGGCGATGTCGACGTACATCGGGTCGAGGTCGTAGCCGACGTACCGGCGGCCCATGCGAGCAGCCGCGACGAGCGCGGTTCCGCTTCCCATGAACGGATCGAGCACGAGGTCGTCGGCATAGGTGTACAGCGCGATGAGCTTCTCGGGCAGCTCGATGGGGAACGGCGCGGGGTGCCCGACTCGCCGCGCGCTCGGGCGCGATCTCCCACACGTCGAGGGTGAGCGACATGAAGTCCTCGGTGGTCAGTGTCGCGTCGTGAGGCAGTCCCTCGATGCGACGCGCCTTCGCCGTGCGGGCGCGGTCGAACCGTCCCTTGCTCGCGACCACCACACGCTCGGTGAGGTCGCGGAGCACGGGGTTGGCCGGGCTGCGGAACGAGCCCCACGCGCACGATCCGCTCGCGCCCTCCCCCTTCTGCCAGATGATCTCGCCACGGAGGAGCATGCCGAGGCGGTCCTGGAGGATCGTGATCACGTCGGCCGACAGCGAGCGATACGGCTTGCGGCCGAGGTTCGCGACGTTGACCGCGATGCGGCCGCCGGGCTCGAGCTTGCGTGCGCACTCGGCGAACACCTCGGTGAGCATCTCGAGGTACTCGAGGTACGAGCTGGGCACGCCCTCGCGCTCGAGCTCCTCCTCGTAGTGCTTGCCCGCGAAGTACGGAGGCGACGTGACGACGAGCGCGACCGACCCTCGTCGAGCTCGTCCATCGATCGCGCGTCGCCGCACACGAACGGGTCGGCGATCTCTTTCGGAGGAGGAACGTCGTCGTCGGTCGAGAGCTCGGGGGGCTGGAAGCGTTCGTAGAAGGCGGTCGCGTCGTGGCTCTCGCGGCGGCCGACCCCGAAGTTCGACGTGGCCGTCGGCCGTCGCTCCCGCATCGGGGCGACGCTAGGCGGCCGGGGCCAGCCACGACGTGACGAACGACTCGTTGCACGTCGGCGGCCCGATGCGACAATGGCCCGATGCCGACCCGGGTGAGGCTGCATGCCGTCTCCGGCACGATCGTCGTCTCGGCCGAGGAACGCGACGATGTCGGCATCGGCCCGGACGCGGTGCGCGAGGTCGGCGACGACGGCACGATCGAGGTGCACGGCAAGAAGAAGTCCTCCCCGCTCCGCGTCTCGGTTCCCGTCGGCAGCGACGTCACCGTGGGCACCGTGTCAGGCGACATCGAGCTCATCGGCGTGCTCGGCTCGGTGCGCGTCACGTCGACGAGCGGCTCGATCGAGGTCGACTGGGCCGAGAGCGCCGACCTCCGCACGACCAGCGGCCGCGTCGTCGTCGGCAAGTGCAGCGGCATGTGCCGGGTCTCGAACAAGAGCGGCAAGGTCGTCGTGAACGAAGCGGGCGAGGGAGCGATCTCGTCCGTCTCGGGCAGCGTGCACATCGACGCGAAGAGCCTCGTCGAGGTGCGCACGGTGAGCGGCAAGGTCGACGTGCAGTCGGGCGCCGGCGGCCCCGTGCGCGTGCACACCGTGTCGGGGTCGATCGAGGTCGCCCTGCCGCCGGGCGTGAAGCCCAACGTGCGGCTCGGCGGCAGAGGCAAGGTGCGAAACGACTATGAGCCGGGCGACGACGTGCAGGTCGAGGTGAGGACGGTCAGCGGCAAGATCGCGATCGCCGCACGCTGATGGCACCCGCGCCCGGACGCTCGGCGACCGCGACCACCGCGGCCGAGGAGATCTGGGGCGCGATCGTGTTCACCGACATCGTCGGGTTCACCGAGTTCACCGCGCTCGAAGGCGACGAGCAGGCGCTCGCGCTGCTGCGCACCCAAGAGGATCTCGTGAACGATGTGTTGCCTTCGGATGCGCGCGTCGTGAAGGAGCTCGGCGACGGCCTGCTGCTGTGGTTCCCCGATGCACTGAGCGCGTTCGACACGACGCTGCGACTCCAATCGAGCTTCGAGGACGCGTCTGCGACCGGGCTGCCGTTGTGGGTGCGCATGGGAGTGCACTGCGGCAAAGCACTCGTGAAGGGCGCCGATCTCATCGGCCACGACGTGAACGTGGCTGCGCGCATCCTCGACGTCGCCGGCCCCGGAGAGGTCCTCGCCTCAGATCAAGCGCGCGTGGATGTCGGAGGCCGGCTTCCCGGCGTCGCGTTCGACGAGCTCGGCCCTGTCGTCATGAAGGGCATCCCGACGCCGGTTCGGCTCTGGCGAGCGACGCGGCTCTGATCGATGCCGTCGCCGCGCGAGGTCACGGTCGTCATCGACGCGCCCCGAGGCGCGCTGCCGGCGTTCACCCTCGCATCGCCTTGGTGGCAGGAAGCCGAGCCGGTCGTCACCGCGGTGCGCGAGCGGTTCGGGCTCGAGATCGTGGTGCTGCGACTGCTCGAGGGCGAAGTGCCGACCGAGACGCCGGTGACCTATCTCGCCGAGCTCATGCGGGGCGACGTGGGCGACCTGCTCGCGCCATGGGAGAAGCCGCTCGCCGACGATCCCCTGCGGCTGCCCTATGCGCATCCCGGTGGCCCCGACGCGGATCTCGCGTGGGCAGCGCGCCACGTGACGATCACCGGCCCGCCCGTGCAGATCCGGACGTGGAACCTGTCGTCGATCTGGAAGATCCCCACTGACGACGGGCTCGTGTGGCTGAAGCACGTGCCACCGTTCTTCGCGCACGAATCCTCGATGCTGCGCGCGCTCGGCAACGACGCACGCGTGCCTCGACTCATCGCCGGCGAGCCGGGACGAATGCTGCTCGCCGACGTCCCCGGCCACGACTGCTACGAAGCCGAGGGCGACCAGCTCGAGGCGATGCTCGACACGCTCATCTCCCTGCAGATCGAGTGGGTCGGGCGTGAGGACGACCTGCTCGCGCTCGGCGCACCCGACTGGCGTCGTACGACGTACCTCGACCTCGCGGCCGACGTGGTCGCACGCGGCGCGCCTCCCGACAAGCGGCGCGTCCTCGACGCCTTCGTCGCGCGGCTGCCGTCGATCTTCGACGACCTCGACGCGTGCGGCGTGCCCGACACGTTCGTCCACGGCGACTTCCATCCGGGCAACGTGCGGTGGTCGCAGGGCGCCCCGGTGATCCTCGATTGGGGCGACGTCGGAGTGGGACATCCGCTGCTCGACCGTCCCGCGTTCATGGAACGCGTCGGCGAGCGTGCGCCAGCGCTGCACGCGCGCTGGATGCGGCGGTGGGAGGAGGCGGTGCCGGGAAGCGAGCCCGAGCGCGCGGCCGAGCTCATCGCTCCGGTCGCGCAGATGCGTCAGGCGATCATCTACCAGCGCTTCCTCGACGGCATCGAGGAGAGCGAGCGGGTGTACCACCGCGCCGACGTCCCCGAGCGGCTCGCGTCGGTAGCGGCGATGATCGGTTGATGACGACGCCGCTGGCGACCTCCCACTGGATCCCCGACGACAGCGGCCCTCCCGTTCGAGATGTGACCATCGGCGAGGTCCTGCGCGAGGTCGCGAGCGAGGTGCCCGACCACGTCGCCCTCGTCGAGGGCTCTCCCGATCCGGCGACGCGCCGACGGTGGACGTACCGCGAGCTGCTTCGGGACGCCGAGCGCTGTGCGCGTGGGTTGCTCGGTCATTTCGAACCCGGCGAGCACCTGGCCATCTGGGCGCACAACCTGCCCGAGTGGCTGCTCGTCGAGTACGGCGCCGCGCTCGCAGGCCTCACCCTCGTCACCGTCAACCCGAGCTTCCAACCCGCCGAGGTCGCCTACGTGCTCGGGCAGTCACGAGCCGCGGCGTGCTGCTCGTGCCCGAGGTGCGCGGCAACCCACTCCTCGCGCATCTCGAGAGCGTGCGCCCTGAGCTACCCGAGCTGCGCGCCGTGCTTCGGCTCGACCACCTCGACGAGCTCCTCGACGACTCCGATGCCGCGCTCCCCGACGTCCAGCCCGACGCGCCGGCGCAGATCCAGTACACGAGCGGCACGACCGGCTTCCCGAAAGGTGCGGTCCTCAGCCATCGGAACGTGATGAACAACGCGACGATCTGGGCCGACCGCGTCGGCGCCCCTGAGGGCTCGACGACCGTCAGCCCCATGCCGATGTTCCACACCGGCGGGTGCGTGCTCGGCGTGCTCGGTCCCCTGTCTCGCAGAGGCACCGTCGCGCTGATGCACACGTTCGACCCCGGGCTGATGCTCGAGCTCATCGAGACGGAGCGCGCGTGGTTCGCAGCCGGCGTGCCGACGATGTTGATCGCGTTGATGGACCATCCCGACGTGCACACCCGTGATCTGTCGTCGCTCGGAGGGATGCTCTCGGGCGGCGCGCAGGTGCCCGAGGCACTGGTGCGCCGGATCGAGTCCACGCTCGGCGTCGACTTCACGATCGTCTACGGCCAGACCGAGTGCTCGCCCGCGCTGACGAACACGCTCCCCTCCGACACGCCGGCGGACAAGGGCCTCACCGTCGGGCCGCCGCTTCCTCACACGGAGCTGCGCATCGTCGACCCGGTGTCACTCGAGACGGTGCCGCTCGGTGCGTCGGGCGAGCTCTGGGCCCGCGGCTACTTCACGATGGCCGGCTACTTCGACAAGCCCGAGGCGACCGCCGACACGTTGTTGCCGGATGGCTGGTTGCGCACCGGCGATCTCGCCACGATGGACGAGCGCGGCTACTGCCGCATCGTCGGGCGCCTCAAGGACATGATCATCCGGGGCGGCGAGAACCTGTTCCCCGCTGAGATCGAGGAGGTGCTCTACCGGCATCCCTCGATCGCCGAGGTGGCGGTGATCGGCCTGCCCGACGAGAAGTGGGGCGAGATCGTCGCCGCGTTCGTGCGCCCGGTCGACCCCGCGAGCGCACCGACGGTCGCAGAGCTCCGTGCCCACCTGCGCGACCACATCTCGCCGCAGAAGACGCCGACGCTGTGGTTCGCAGTCGACGCCTACCCGCTCACCGGATCCGGGAAGATCCAGAAGTTCGCGATCCGCGAGGCGTGGGAGAAGGGCCTCTACGAGGAGCACGCGCTGCGCTGACCGGCGCTACGCGCCGCCGATCGTCGCGGCGCTCAGTCGACGCGGTCCCACCCATGGCCGACCTCTCTGAACTTGTGCACGTAGACGAGGAAGGTGTCGACGCGCTGCTCATGTTCTTGCTCGGTTCGGTGCTCTGGGAGGTGCCCGATCGCGCGGAAGGTGCGGCGCAGGTGCGCGCCGACCGAGGCGCCCTCAGTCGGCGGACTCGCGCTCAGGGCTGGCGGCCTGTCCACGCGACGATCTGGTCGATGAGCGGCGCGTCGTCGGCCACCGGCACGACCGCCTTGAAGACGGGGAACTGCTCCCGCCCCTCGGCGGGCAGGCCCTGCTTGTAGGACTCGAACGCGAGGTCGAGCACCTCGGGCTGCCACTCGCCCCATTGGCCCGTCGCAGTCGCGAGGTCCCATGTGTGGACGACGATCTCGCCCGTGAACTGCGCGAGCACCGCGCCGCCCGGAAGCTCGGCCCACGGCAGCGTGATGACCTTGCCGAGCAGCGCGTCGTCGTCCCAGGCGGCGCGGGCCTCGGCTGACGTGGTGCGCCCAGTGCTCGCGCCACTGATCGAAGGGCACCGCCACCTCGGCGACCGCGCCGTACTCGTCGCCGCGCCCCAGGCTGGCGACGGTGGGCGGCGCGGAGAGCAGGTGATTGGCGAGGGTCCGCACGTCGAAGTCGGAGCATGGTGTCGGGAGATCGAGCTGGTCTTCGGTGACGGCACCGATGACCTCGGCCGCCGAGCTCATCGCACCGGCGAGCAGGACACGGGGATCGTTTCGCTTGGTTGCCATGGGACCATGATGCGCCTCGGAACCGGACAGCATGTGGCCGGTTTGTGAAGTCAGAATGACGGTCATGCGAGCCGATCGGCTGGTCGCGATCCTCCTGCTCCTGCAGGCCAAGGGACAGGTCACCGCGGGCGAGGTCGCGGCCGAGCTCGAGGTGAGCGAACGCACCGCCCGCCGTGACCTCGAGGCGCTCGGCATGGCCGGGTTGCCGATCTACTCACGTCAGGGCCGCAACGGCGGATGGCAGCTGATCGGGGGCGGCCGCACCGACCTGAGCGGCCTGACCGCAGCCGAAGCCCGGGCGCTCTTCCTCGTCGCCGGCCCGTCGTCGTCAGCGACGCCTGAGGTGAAGGCCGCGCTCCGCAAGCTCGCCCGCGCGCTCCCCGAGACGTTCCGCCCCGATGCCGAGGCCGCGTCGACAGCGATGATCATCGACCCGGTCGGCTGGGACAACGTCGCCGCTCCTCGCAAGGAACCGACGCACCTCGACGCGGTGCAGCGCGCGGTGATCGAAGGCCAGCAGCTCGTCCTCGGCTACGTCGCCCGCGACCAGGCGAGCTCGACACGCGTCGTGCACCCGCTCGGGCTCGCGACGAAGGGAACCGCCTGGTACCTCGTCGCCGACACCGAGGCGGGCCTTCGCACGTTCCGAGTCGACCGCATGACGTCGGTGGAGCCAACCGGTGAACGCGTCGTGCGGCCCGGCTGGCTTCGACCTCGCGGAGGCGTGGAAGCTCATCACCGACGAGGTCGACCAGCGCCGCGCCCCGCTGCGAGCGAACGCGCTGGCGAGCGGCGAAGTCGTGTGGGATCTGCGACACATGTTCGGCACTCGGGTGCGCATCGGGCCGACCACGCCCGACGGCCGCGTCGAAGTCGAGCTGCGGGGACAGAGCCCATGGCTGCTCGCGGCGGAGATCGCGGGCTTCGGATCCTTGGTCGAGGTGCTCGACCCGATCGAGGTCCGCGAGCAGCTCGCCCGCCTCGCGTCCGAGCTCGCCACCACCTACGGCACCAGCAGCGCCAGCCCTACGATCAGCGGATGACGCCCGAAGAGCACTACCGGGCCGCGGGCGCCGCATTCCAGGCCGACGACCTCATCGAGTGCCGTCGCCAGGCCGAGGCGGCGTTTCGTGGCTTCCGAGACCGGGGCGACCTGTGCGCCGCGGGCCGGGTCGCCATCTCGCTCGCCGAGCTCCACGACAACGCGCTCGGCAACGCGGCAGCCGGCCGTGGCTGGCTCGACCGGGCTCGGCGCGCGCTCGACGAGGTCGGTCCGTGCGTCGAGTGGGGCTACTACGAGCTCGCATACATGGCGTGCGACCGTCCCGATGTCGACGAGCTCGAGGCCAGTGCCGATCGGGCCCTCGCCATCGCGCTCGAGTTCCACGACCACAACCTCGAGGTGCGCGCGCTGGCGGACGGCGGATTGGCCCTCGTCACGCAGGGTCGGGTGCGCGAGGGCTTCGATCGCCTCGACAGCGCGATGGCCGCGATCTCCGCCGGCGAAGTGGACGACTTCAACATCGCGGGCAAGTGCTTCTGCTCGATGTTGAGCGGATGCGAACGCGTGGGCGATGTGAATCGCGTCGACGAGTGGGTCCGCGTGGTGCACGAGGCGGTGACGGAAGCGACCGGTGGCCCGCCGCCGAAGGTGCTCGCCACCCACTGCCTCGTCGCCTACGGCTCGGTGCTCGCGACCGCGGGCCGATTCGACGAGGCCGAGGCGGTCATGACCGAAGCGCTCTCACCGTCCGCGTCGCGGAACGCGAGCCACCGGCTCGAGACGACATGCAACCTCGCGCGGGTGCGACTCGAGCAAGGACGCGTCGACGAGGCGGCGGCGTTGCTCGCTCCCTATGAAGACCGCGTCCCGGCCTGCGAGCCGATCGCTCGGCTTCGCTTGTTGGAGGGCGAGCCCGAGCTCGCGGCGGCCGCCGCTCGGCGCGGCCTCAAGGAGATGCAGGGCGACGTCTTGCGCGCGTCGAAGCTGCTGGCTCGCCTGGTCGAGGCCGAGATCGCGCTCGGCGACCTCGACGCCGCCAACGACGCTGCCGACGAGCTCGTCGCGCTCGCAGACCGAGGAGCGAGTCCCACTGTCGAGGGCGAGGCGGCGCTCGCGGCCGGACGCGTCGCCGCGGCTCGGGGCGAGCACGAGCAGGCGATCGCGAGCTTCGACAAGGCACGAGCGATCTTCAGCGATCGACCGTTCCTCGAGGCCTCGGCCCGCGTCGCGCTTGCCGAGTCGCTCGCGGCGGGGGGCGAAAGCCCGAGGGCGATCGACGAAGCCCGAGCCGCGGCCGCCGTCTTCGAGCGCATCGGCGCAAACGGTGGCGCCGATCGGGCCGCCGCCCTCCTGCGCCAGCTCGGGGCGCCCGCACGGGTGCGCTCGGCCGAGAACCAGGAACGGGCCATCGCCGGGCTCAGCGGCCGCGAGCTCGAGGTGCTCGACCTGGTGCGGCAGGGCAACACGAACGCCGAGATCGCGGCGCGTCTCTACATCTCCCCGAAGACCGCGGAGCACCACGTGAGCCGCATCCTCAACAAGCTCGGCGTGCGCACCAGGGCAGAAGCGGCCGCCCTCGCCGCGACGGCGACTCGTCCCCAATAGGGGGACGATCGGGGGGATCCCCCGATGTGGGGATGGGGCCCTTGACGCGACATTGCCACGCACGGACACGGCAACGGTGCCGGGCCGGAGTCAAAGGAGACACCGATGTTCACCGAGGTCGAAGAGATCGCCCCCGACATCTTCCGTCTGTCCACCCACGTCGAGGAGATCGCCCCGCCTGCGGGGTTCACCTTCAACCAGTTCCTCATCCGCGGCGACGAGCCGTTCCTGTTCCACACCGGCATGCGCGGGCTGTTCCCCCTCGTGTCGGAGGCGGTGAACCGGATCGTCCCGGTCACGGATCTGCGCTGGATCTCGTTCGCTCACGTCGAAGCCGACGAGTGCGGCGCGATGAACGACTTCCTCGCCGTCGCGCCGAACGCGCAGGTCGTGCACGGCGGCCTCGCGGTGATGGTGTCGCTCAATGACCTGGCCGACCGTCCGCCCCGCGCCATGGGCGACGATGAGGTCTTGGACATCGGTGGGCACCGCATGCGGTTCCTGCCGACGCCTCATGTCCCCCACAACTGGGAGAGCGGTCTGTGGTTCGACGAGACCACCGAGACGCTGTTCGCTGGCGATCTCTTCACGCACATCGGCAAGACCCTCGCCGTGACGAGTGACGACATCGTCGAGCCTGCGTTGGCGGGCGAGGAGATCTTCCACTCGACGTCGCTCGGACCGAACGTCGCTCCGACCATCCGCCGGCTGGCGGCGCTGAAGCCCACCACGCTCGCGACGATGCACGGCGCGTCGTACCGAGGCAACGGTGCGCAGCAGCTCGAGGAGCTCGCCCGCGGCTACGCCACGATCGTCGTCGACGAGGCGGCGTGATCGCACGAGTGACCACCCTCGATCGTCGTGCTCGCAACCGGGCGTTGCTCGACCGGCAGATGCTGCTGCGCCGGTCGCAACGCCCGGTCATCGAGGCGGTCGAGGCGCTCGTCGGCCTGCAGGCACAGCTGCCGATGAACCCGTACGTCGGGCTATGGAGCCGCCTGGACGACTTCGAGCCCGAGGTGCTCTCGAACCTCATCGCCGAGCGTGCCGTCGTGCGCGTGGCGCTGATGAGGTCGACGATCCACTTGGTGAGCGCTCGCGATTGCCTCGAGCTGAGGCCGCTCGTGCAGGTGGTGAGCGAGCGCGGCTACAGCGCGGCATTCGGCAAGCAAGCTGCCGGCCTCGACGTCGACGCCGTGGTGCGCGAAGGGCGCGCGATCCTCACCGAGCAGCCTCTGCCGGCTGCGACGCTCGGACGGCGACTGCAAGCGCAGTGGCCCGACTACGCGCCCGACGTGTTGGCGAACCTCGTGCGCACACACGTGGCGCTCGTGCAGGTGCCACCGAGGGGACTGTGGGGCAAGAGCGGGGCGAGCGCGCACACTCCTGCAGACATCTGGCTCGGCGCACCGCTCGCGAAGGACCCGTCACTCGACGACATGGTGCTGCGCTATCTCGCGGCATTCGGCCCCGCAACGGTGCAAGACGCACAGGCGTGGTCGGGGCTCACGAAGCTCGGCGAGGTGTTCGACCGCCTCCGCCCCCGCCTCGTCACGTTTCGCGACGAAGACGGCAGGACGCTCTACGACCTCCCCGACGCGCCGCGACCGTCTGGCGATGTCGACGCGCCGCCGCGCTTCCTCCCCGACTTCGACAACCTCCTCCTGTCGCACGCCGACCGCAACCACGTCGTCGCCGACGAGCACCGCGCGGTGTTCATGGCCAACAACTTCGTGATCGGCACCGTGCTGATCGATGGATGGGTGGGTGCGACATGGAAGGTCGCGCGGTCCAAGGCCAAGGCGACGATGGCGGTCGACCTGCTGCGGCGGTGCAGCAAGACGACGCTCGACGCGGTCACCGCGGAAGGCGAGCGACTCCTGAAGGTGGTCGCTCCTGCCTCGGTCGATCACGAGGTCCGAGTCACCTGACGCGTCTCCCATGTCACACCCTCGGCGCGGCGGGCATCCCTTACCGTGGCGCGCATGAGTCCCGGCTTCACCGAGTTCGACACCGCGGTCGGTCGCTGCGGCATCGCCTGGGATGACCGCGCGGTCACGGGTGTGTGGCTGCCTGGGACGAGACGTCTGCGCGAGAGCGTCGAGCCGCCGGCTCGTGTCGAAGTGGTGATCGACGCCATCGTGGCGCTCCTCGAAGGAGAGGGACGCGACCTGTCGTGGGTCGCGCTCGACATGGAGGGGATCCCCGACTTCGACAGACGGGTCTACGAGGTCGCTCGCACGATCCCGGCGGGCTCGACCGCGTCGTACGGCGACGTCGCCGCTCGCCTGGGTTCGCCGAACGCGAGCCGAGACGTGGGTCGTGCGCTCGCGCGGAACCCGTTCGCGATCGTCGTGCCCTGCCATCGGGTCGTCGGCAGCGGCGGGGAGGTCGGTGGCTTCTCGGCCGCAGGCGGCGTCGGCACGAAGGAACGGCTGCTCGCGATCGAAGGCAGCAGGGCACAACAGACGAGCCTGTTCGACAGTGCCGACCACGATTGACGGCCCGAAGGCGATCCGCTCGCTGCGTCGCGCGGATCCGGTCTTGGGTGACCTCATGAAGGTCGTCGGGCCGCTCAGGCTCGACGTGAAGACCACGACCAGCGTGTTCGCGGTGCTCTCCGAAGCGATCGTCTACCAGCAGCTGAACGGCCGAGCCGCCGAGACGATCCACGGTCGAGTGCTCGCGGCGTGTGGTGCAGGAGACGGCGAGGGCCTCACTGCGAGGCTCGTGCTGCGGACGTCAGACGAGGCATTGCGGGGCGCCGGACTCTCTCGAGCAAAGCTCGCGTCGCTGCGCGACCTCGCCGCGCACGACGAGTCGGGCGAATTGCCCACGATCGCGGACGTCGACGCGATGGACGACGACGAGATCGTCGAGCGACTCACCGCCGTCCGTGGCATCGGCCGATGGACCGTGCACATGTTCTTGATCTTCCGGCTCGGCCGCCCCGACGTGCTGCCGATCGACGACTACGGAGTCCGCCGCGCGTTCGGGCTCGTCTACCGACGCGACATGCCGACGCCCAAGGAGCTCGCAGCGCACGGGGAGCAGTGGGCTCCCTACCGAACTGTCGCCAGCTGGTACCTGTGGCGTGCGCTCGAGCTCCCGTGACGTGACGCTGCGTCGGCGCTAGCGACGCTGCGCGGCGAGGTACGCCGCGAAGCGGTCGAGGCTCGACTCGAAGCCGGCCTGCGCCTCGGCGGTGGTGAACTCCGCGCGGGATGTTCGACTGATGGATCACGACCCGCGTGCGGCCGTCTCCGAGGTCGGTGAACGTCGACGTCGAGGTCATGTCGATGTCGGGCTCCCTGAACACGAGGCGCTCGGGCTCGACGACCTCGACGAAGACCGCCTTCATCGTGAAGCCGGCGTCGGGCGGGGCGCCGTCCGGGACGATCGTGGTCTCGAAGCGGCCCCCGGCCCATGGCTCGAGGACGATCGACTCGAGCGGCGCGTGGGTGCCGGTCGGGTCCCCAGAAGTGGGTGAGCTGCTCGGGCTCGATCATCGCCCTGAAGACCATCTCGCGCGGGGCGTCGTATTCGCGCGTGATCGTGAGCTCGCCGAGGCCCGTCTGGTTCGTTGCGGTCTTGTTGGTCATGTCGCTGTCCTCTTCCTTCCGGTGGTCTGCAGCTGTTGGAGATGTCGATCCAGCTGATCGAGTCGGTCGTTCCAGATCTTGCGGTTGGCTTCGATCCACTCCGAGGCCCGCTCGAGGGGCGCGGACTCGAGCCGGCAAGGGCGCCACTGGGCATCCTTGCCCCGCACCACGAGACCGGCTCGCTCCAGCACCTTCAGGTGCTTCGAGATCGCTTGCAGGGTCATCGCAAACGGCTCAGCCAGCTCGCCGACCGTCGCCTCCCCCTCGGCGAGCCGGGCAAGCAGGGCTCGTCGGGTGGGATCGGCGAGGGCGGCGAACGTGGTGCTGAGCGGGTCCTCGGGCATCCGTGATCAACTCTCTGGTTTATCAACTAGATGGTTGATTAAGGCACGCGACCGAGCGCCCTGTCAAGGGTTCTCACGTCCCGGCTGCGGGGTACGTCACCGGCATGATGACCTTGCGTGAGTTCGCCGAGCGGGAGTTCATGGGGCTCGACGTCGTCTCGGTCTCGCAGCCCGAGCCCGTCTTGCTCGAGCGCAACGTGATGGCGGTGACCGACGACGTCGACCAGGCCCGCGCGGCAGTGGTCGCGCTCGAAGATCTCGAGATCGACGATGCGCGGCTCGGCCTCGTCCTGCTCGAACCGCCTCATACGTGGGGCACCGAGTGGCACGAGGCCGGTCACGCGGACCCCGAAGGAGCGACGCGGCTCGCTGCAGTCCGCGCTGCCATCGGCGCCGTCGTGGGCGCAGTCATCGGCGGTGCGCTCGTGGGCCTGATCGCCGCGGCGATGGGTGGCGGCAACACGGGGCTCGCGGGCGCGGTCGTCGGCGCCTTCACCGGCGCGGTGCTCGGAGCGATCATCTGCGTGTTCGCAGGCCTCGGCGGCAGCACCGCGTACACCGACACGTTCGTCGAAGCGAAGGACAGCCACGTCTGCCTGGTGTCGTTGCACACCAACGATCGAGACGAGGCGAAGGCCGCCCGCACGCGGCTTTCCGGTCGGCCGTGGGCGGACCTGTTCGATGTCGACGCGAACGGCAAGACGAGGCGGCACTGACATGGCACGCCCTCTGTGGTCGGGTTCGATCAGCTTCGGGCTCGTGAACGTCCCAGTGAAGGCGTTCACCGCGGTGCGCGATCACGACGTCCACTTCCACCAAGTCGACAAGAAGTCCGGTGCTCGCATCAGGCATCGCAACGTCTCCGAGTCGTCGGGCCGCGAAGTCAAGGACAACGACATCGAGATGGGGTTCGAGCTCTCGAAAGGCCACTTCGTCACCTTCGAGCGGGAAGAGCTGCGCTCGTTGCGGCCGGCCTCGACGAAGGCGATCGAGGTCGACGAGTTCGTCGCGCTCGAGGAGATCGACCCGATCTACTACGAGCGCACCTACTGGCTGGCTCCGGACGGCGAGCCCGGCAAGAAGGCCTACCAGCTGTTGCTCGCCGCGATGGAGGATCGTGGACGCGTCGCGATCGGCACGGTGGTCATGCGCAACAAGCAGTACTTGACGGCGATCCGTCCGCTCGACGGAGCGCTGGCGATGTCGACGATGCGCTTCGCCGATGAGGTCGTTCCCCGCAGCGCGATCGAGTCGCTCCCGCCACGGCGATCCAAGCCCGACGCGGCGGCGCTGAAGATGGCGGGCCAGCTCATCGACGGACTGGCCGCCGACTGGAACCCGGACAAGTATCACGACACGTACGTCGAGGAGCTGCGCAAGCGCATCAAGGCGAAGAAGGCAGGCAAGGAGATCGTGGACGAGGCCGTGACCACCGAGACGCCGGCGAACGTCGTCGACCTCGTGGCCGCGCTCCAAGCCAGCCTCGACAAGGCGAAGCGGCCGCGGAAAGCGCGCAAGCGCGCGAAGAAGAGCGCTTAGCCGGGCATGCCGACGAAGGACCGGCTCGCGACCTATCGCAAGAAGCGCGACTTCGCGGTCACGTCCGAGCCATCCGGCGCTGCCACCGCGCCTCCTTCAGTGCGCCGTCGCCAGATGGACGGCGCTTCGTCGTGCAACGCCACCGTGCCGAGCCGGCTGCACTACGACTTCCGGCTCGAAGACGACGGCGTGCTCGTGAGCTGGGCCGTGCCGAAGGGTCCGACGCTCGATCCCGACGTGAAGCGCATGGCCGTGCAGGTCGAGGACCATCCGCTCGACTACTTCGACTTCGAGGGCGTCATCCCGCGCGGCGAGTACGGCGGCGGCGACGTGATCGTGTGGGACTGGGGCACGTGGTCGCTCGCGGAGGGCGACTCGGCGACGAAGGCGATCGAGGACGGCGACCTCCACTTCGAGCCTCGACGGCGAGAAGCTGCAGGGCCGCTTCGTCCTGCTCCGCCGCGGCGGCGGGCGCGGCGGCGGTGACAACCAGTGGCTGCTGTTGCACAAGCACGACGACGCGGCGGTGAAGGGCTGGGACCCCGAGGAGCACCCGCGATCGGTGAAGTCGGGGCGCACGAACGACGAGGTGAAGGCGGCGCCGGCCGCGACTTGGTCGAGCAGCGCGATCTGGGCGGCACCGACTCCCGACGAGCTCGCCGCGCTCGACGCGCTCGGGAAGAGCGGCAAGTGGCAGCTCGGCGAGCACACGGTGTCGCTCACCAACCTCGACAAGGTGCTGTTCCCCGCGAAGAAGCCGCACCGCGCGCTCACCAAGCGCGACCTCATCCGGCACTACGCGTGCATCGCGCCGGCGATGCTCCCGTACCTCGACGGCCGCCCGGTGAACCTGCACCGGTACCCCGACGGCATCACGAAGCCGGGGTTCTGGCACAAGGCGGCGCCCTCGTTCGCGCCCGACTGGATCACCCGCTGGCACAACGACGACGCCGACCCGGGCGAGACCGCAGCAGTACCTCGTGCTCGACTCTCCCGCGTCGTTGGCATGGGTCGCGAACTACGGCGCGATCGAGCTGCACCCGTGGACCTCGCGTGCGAAGACCCCACACAAGCCGACGTGGGCGATGATCGACATCGATCCCGGCGACGACAGCACGTTCGACGACGTGCTCGTGCTCGCCCGCCTGCACCGCACCGCGCTCGAGCACCTCGAGCTGAAGGCGATGCCGAAGGTGAGCGGGCAGCGCGGGCTGCAGATCTGGGTGCCGGTCGAGGAGCGCTACACGTTCGAGCGACACGCGCGCGTGGGTCGAGAAGCTCTCTCGCACGATCGGCGCAGCCGGTGCCCGACCTCGTGAGCTGGGAGTGGGAGGTCGCGAAGCGCGGCGGCCAGGTGCGGCTCGACTACACCCAGAACGCGATCAACAAGACGCTCGTCGCGCCGTTCAGCCCCAGGCCCGCGCCCGGTGCGCCCGGTGTCGGTGCCGATCACGTGGGACGAGCTCGACGATCCCGACTTGCGACCCGACGCGTGGACGATCGACGACGATCGGGGAACGCCTGGCGGCCGCGGGCGATCCGCTCGCACCGTTGATCGGCCTCAGGCAGCGCCTGCCGGCGCTGTGACGGTCAGTCCCGAGCCCAGTAGAAGGCGAGGGCGATCCCGTCGGGATCCTTGAAGTTCAAGATCGCGCCGGGACGCACCGTCGGTCACCCCCGAATGCGACACGCCGGCTGCATCCAGAGCGGACGCCCATTCATCCATTTCGTCTCGGGTCGGAACCGCGAAGGCGAGATGATCGAGGCCGAGGTGGTGCGGGTCGAAGGGCGCATCGCTCGCGGGCACGAACTGCACGAATCCGACCACCCCGCCCGCGCCTCGCATGACACATGCGAGTCGAGTCGGGCTGTCCTCTCGGAAGAGCTCTTCGAAGCCGAGCACCTGCCGATACCACTGGGCGCTCACCTCGCGGTCACGAACGGTCAGAGCGACATGGCGGAGTCCGAGAAGGCTGGGCACCGCGTCATCATCATGCACGCAGCGACGTAGATCGAGGCGCTGAGCTTCCCGAGCAGCTGGTAGATCCCGTACAGGCAGTTCGCGATCTCCTCCTCGTACTCACGCTCGCCGATGATCGCCTTGTACTTCTCGGGCTCGCGCATCATGCCGCGCGACGCGGAGCAGCTGACCCGACGTGCGCTTCTCCCCCGACTCCTCCGAGAACTCGCGCCACTCGCCGTGGAGGACCTCGCGTCGCTCGACCGCCAAGCCCGCTTCGACCGCGGCGCGCTCGAAGTTCTGCGGGTCCGCGCTCGAGGCAACGACGGCGGTGCCCGCGAAGAGCCGCTCGGCCTCGCGCGGCTCGAGCAACGGCGTCGCGAACACGGCGAACACGAGCACCGCGCCACCGGGCTTCAGCACCCGCCTGAACTCAGCGAACGCAGGATCGAGCGACTCGAAGTGCACGAGCACGTCGCGGATCCAGACCAGGTCGAAGGCTGCATCCGGAAATGGCAGCGCCTCACCGATGGCGCGGACGACATCGAAGGTCTCGCTCGGGTAGGTGCGCCTCATGCGGCCGAGGTTGGCTGGCGCGGGTTCGACGCCGACGACTCGGCAACCGAAGCGATCGCGCAGCTCGAGCATCTGCTTGCCGATCCGCGAGCCGACGTCGAGCACTCGGGTCGATCCTGTTGTGCCGAGCTCACCCGCGATGTCGAACAGGACATCGGGTCCCCGCGGGTGGAGGCTCTCGTCGAGCGCCTTGTCGAGGCCTTGCTCGTAGAACGCCTCGATCTCTTCGCTGTAGAACGAGTCAACCGTGTCGCGCCACGTCACTTGCTCATCCTGACGGAGCGTTGCCGCATCGGTCCGGCTCGGCCCCCGGCGCGATCCCACAGGTCATGGCTCCGGGCGCGCCCGAGAACGTGAATTGGAAGTCGCCCGTCACCGCGTCGTAGACCCACACGGTGTGCGCCTCGCCGCGGTCGAGGACCACCCATGCCGGGTCGACCACGACACCGGTCTCTCGGTCGGTGTAGCGACCCAACACGAGCTCGACCGTCCCGGTGCCGACTGGAGCGACACGTTGCAGCATCTCGGCACTCGTCAGCACGAGGCTGGTGACCGGGCTCCCCGACCGCAGTCGGGGTCAACGTGGCCCGATGGTCGGCGAACTGTTCGGCAGCTTCGAGACCGCGCACCGAGACGTTCGACGCCTCCGGCGCGACCGGTGCCTTCCTGACACACGTCGGCACCCGATGCGACCATCAAGCTGAAGTCGGTCTGGAAGAGGCGTCCGTACGCCGTGCCGAACTCCCTTCCCCCGTTGTCGACCACCCGCAGCCACACCGGCGCGCCGGCGAGGAGGTGGGCATCGATCTCCGCGTCGAACGTGCCGTCGATGCCCGCGGGCGTGCCGACGCCGACCGATGCCGCCTGCTCGGGGCACACGCCGATCTGGAGGTAGTACCAGCGGTCGGGCGCGCCGCCGGCGCCGTTCGATCTCGAAGCGCACCTTGTGCGTCGAGGATTCGACTTCGGTCATCCGCACCGTCGCCGCGATCCGCCCGTAGATGAACGCGAGCGACAGCGGGCCCGGCGGCTGGGTCACCACCGGCGAAGGGACGAACGTGGGCGTGGGCATGCCCGCCTGGTCGGACTGATCCGACTTCGGTCCGTGACCACCCAATCCCGACACGATGACGAGCAACAACAGACCGGCGCCGATGATCGCGCCCACACCCCACGGGATCGGGCCGCGCGGCCCGGACACGACGGTGACGCCGTCGACCGGCTCGTCGTCGAGCGACTCGATCTCGAGCTCGGGGAGGTCGTCGTGCTTCGACGGGCCGTGGGGCACTCGGCAAGGCTAGGTCTGCTGTCCGTCGGCGAGACTCCGCGCCATGGACGTCGCCCCGCTGTTGCTCGAGCTCTACGGCCGCATCGAACCCCTCGCGGAGGAGGCCGTCGACGACCTCGACGCCTCGCAGCTCGCCGCGTCGCCCGGTGAGGGCAGGAACACCATCGCCTGGCTCATCTGGCACCTCACTCGCGTGCAGGACCACCACATCGCCGAGCTCATCGACGAGGACCAGCTGTGGGTCACGGAGGACTGGGCGACGCGCATGGGCCTCGAGCCCGACCCACACAACACCGGGTACGGCCACACCGCCGAGCAGGTCGCGACGATCCGTCCGCCCGACGGACAAGTGCTGACCGACTACCTGGCCGCTGTGTCTGCGCGCACCCGCACGTTCCTCGAATCGCTCGGGCCGGCCGACCTCGATCGAGTCGTCGACCGGCGGTGGGACCCGCCGGTCACGCTCGGGGTGCGGCTCGTGAGCGTCGCGGACGACTGCATGCAGCACGTCGGCCAAGCCGCCTACGTGCGCGGCCTGCTCGGGTACTGACGCAGTCGTCGATCACGGCTGCCGGCCGATGAACGCGATGAGCTTCGTCTGCTCGTCCGCGTCGTCCGGCACTGCAACCCGCGGGCCGAACTGCCCGCTCTGACGAAGCACCTCGTCCATCGGCTCCATCCCGACGAGCATGTCGTGCACCCGCGCGGGATCGAGGCGCTCATCCCCGCCCGTCGCGCGGGCGAGATCCCACGTGTGCAAGAACACGTCGCCGGTGCAGAACATGTCGATGCCCTTCTCCACCGTGAAGCGACCGACCTGGTTCTCGAACTCGCGCTCCGCGATCGCCGGATCGTCGAGCGCGGACTGCAGCGCCTGGTCGAGCGCCAGCCACGCGCCGAGGGGATCGTCGTCGACCGACGGTGCGGCCGGCATCGCGGCGCCCACGGGCTCGAGCACCATCCACGGCATCCACTCGACCATGTGGCGGACGATGTCGCGTGCGACCCATCCCTCGCACGGTGCCGGGTTGTCCCAGTCGTCGGGCTTCACGGCCCGCGCTCGCGCCGTGAAGCCCGCGGCCACCTCGCGGTAGCTGTCAGCGATCGTGCTCATTGCTGGACGTACATCAGCGAGCCGGGCGTCGTGAGCAGCGTGCCGGTCTCGAGCCAGGTCTTGAGACCGGACAGGATCATCGGCCAACCGCCGTAGAGCTGATCGTTCGCGCCCTCGCGCAGCTGGTCGTGCGTGAGCAGGAGCCGGCACGAGTCCTCGACCTGCTCGATCTCCCACGTCACCCGTGAGAAGCCCTCGGCCGCGACGTCGTCGCCCCACAGCGCGTGCATCGTGTGCACGAGCTTGCGAGGCGGATCGACCTCGAGGATCTCGCCCTCGCCGAGCAGACCCGTCGAGCTGCTCATGCGTCATTGCCGCGCCGACCTCCCACTCAGACTCGAAGCGCGCACCGAACATGTACTTCTCGCGGATGTCTGCATCGGTGATCGCCTCCCAGAGCTTCTCGGGAGTCGTGCGGATGTAGATCTCGAACACGCGCTCCATCGTCTTGGGCTCCATCGGGTTCTCCAATCTTTGCTTCAGCTCGGTGAGCCCTGCTGCCCAGGGCTCGGCGTACTTGCTCACCCACCGGTCGTAGATGAGGCGGATCGGCACGGGGTTGAGGAAGTGCTGCTTCTCTCTTCCCTTGCGCTTGGTGACGATCAGGCCGGCTTCCTCGAGCTGCTTGAGGTGCTTCATCACCCCGAACCGAGTCATCGAAAACCGGGTCTCGAGTGCGCTCAAGGTCTGCCCGTCTTCCCGGAAGAGCTCGTCGAGGAGGCTGCGCCGGGTCGGATCGGCCAGTGCCTTGAACACTGCGTCCACGTCAACGACTATACGTGACCATTTGGTCACGTGTCAATGGTGGATGATCGACACGTGCGCGAGCCGAGAACAGACGGCGTGGTGACGATCCGGCCGCCGGGGCGCGGCGACCGCGCGGTGCTCATCGCGGGCCGCGACGACGAGTTCCATCGCTGGCTCGGCGCGGGTTCGCCCGATCCCCGACCGACCGCGTGCATCGTCGTCAACGACGAGGTCGTCGGGTGGATCGACTACGACACCGAGCAGCCATGGCTCGACGCCGGCGCGGTGAACATCGGCTACTCCGTGTTCGCCGAAGCGCGCGGCAATGGCTACACGTCCCGCGCGGTGCAGCTGCTGCTCGAACATCTCGCCGCGCACACGACGTTCACGACCGCGCACCTGTTGATCGATCCCACGAACCTGCGGTCGCTCGCGGTCGCGGCTCGCGCAGGCTTCATCCCCGCGGGCGAGGTCGACGGGCAGCGGCTCTTCACCCGGAAGGTCGCGGCGCGCTGACCGGACCTCGGTGGCGTGCGCAGACCCGCGACGAGCAACGCGACCGCCGCGGGAAGGTAGGGAAGGCCGACCGACATCGCGCCGAGCAACGACCCGACCAGCAACAGCCCGCCGGCGATGCACCGCGCTCGTCGGCGCCACGACGAGCCCTGCGCGGCGATCGCGATCGCGACCAGCGCCACTGGCACTGCGAGCACGACCACCACTGCCGGTCCCTTCCGTGTCGAGCAGCGACTCGTGTGACGTCGTGGTCGTGATCTGACCCGTGCTCGACTGCGAGACAGAAGTCGACTCCCCGACCGGAGCGAACAGCCAAACGAACGTGACGACCGCGACCCAGAGCGCGGCACCGAGGACGATCGTGCGGGTGACCCGCTCAGACCAGTAGCTCACCGACCAACAGCATCGTCACCGCGTGCGAGCCGGCTGGCGATGCCCTCGACCAGACCATCAGCACGGGTGAACGGAAGGTGAAGCATGGTCCGACGCTGCGCCGGGTAGCGAAGTGAGTAGGAGACGGCGAACCCAGAGGAGGTCGTGCAATGAAGAGGTTCATCGCCGGAGCGATGGCGGGCGCCGTTGCCATGTACCTGCTCGATCCCGACCGGGGTCGAGGTCGCCGCGCTCGGGTGCGCCAGCAGTGGTCGTCACGCGTGCGGTCGGTCGACCGGGCCGCGGACCGGTTCGAGCGTGACGCTGCGAATCGAGCCGAAGGAGCACGAGCCCGCGCCGACGGAAAGGGCGTCTTCCACCCGAGTGACGACCGAGCGCTCGAAGTGCATCTCCATCAGGTGCTCGAGGAGCTCGACGTGGCGACAAGCGAGGTGACCGTCGAGTCGGTCGACGGGGTCGTGCGCGTGCGAGGCCAGGTCGCGAGCGAGGCCGACATCGCCCGGGTCGTGCGGGCGATCAACGGCGTGCCGGGAGTGCAAGGCGTGGAGTCGTTGATGCACCTGCCTGGCGAGCCCGCGCCGAACAAGAAGCCTGCGCGCGCCGCCGGCGTCTGACAGCCGACGTCACGACGGGTCGATGCGCCGAGCGAGCACCAGATAGGCCTCGTACGGCTTGTGCACCGTCCCGCCCAGCTCGCCGTTGATGGTCTCGATGAGGGCCTCGTCGAGCGACGCGCGCGTGGAAAGCGGCGAGGTCACGGTGCTTGCACTTGCATACGTATGAGTGAGCGTGACGAACTCGTCGGCGGTGTAGGGCACATCGAAGCCGAATGACTCGATGTGGACACCCTCGAACAGGCCGCTTCCGGCGACTTCGGCGGCCGGGTCGTAGTCGGGCCGGTCCGGGGTCAGCCGGGCAAGGTCAGCGAGGTCGGGCGCGATGCGTTCGTACACCTCTCGGATCTGTCTCCAGGTTTCGATCCTGGCGGCCGTGACGTGGGCGTTCCACCAAATCGCAAGGACTCCCCCCGCCCGCAGCGCCCGCGCCGCCCTGCGGATATCCCACATCCGGGTCTACCCAATGCCACACGGTCGCCGAGGCGACGACATCGAAGCCGCCGCCTTCGACATCGGCTTCCTCGAACTTCGCCTCGATCAGCGAGACGTTCCGCAACGATCCGAGGCGTTCGGACGCCAACGCGATCAGATCCGCGCCCGGCTCGACCCCAACGACGCCCCACCCGCGTTTTCGCCATCTGCTGCGTTGCTTGCCCGCTGCCCAGTCCAACTTCGAGGACTCGAGGCTGCCCGAGGCCAACGAAGCGCTCAACAGCATCGAACACCGCATCGGGATAGGCCGGCCGGACGACGTCGTAGCTCGCCGCGACCGAATCGAACGTCCGCCAGGACTCGCCCACCAATGCAGTCTCTCGCACCGACGTCGGACATCTCGCGTAGAGGCGACGAGGGGAATCGAACCCCTGTACAGGGCTTTGCAGGCCCTTGCCTAAGCCACTCGGCCACGTCGCCAGGAGGCGGTCACCCTAGCGAAGGGCCTTGCGTCGCCTATCAGTAAGTATTAACTTACCGTTCGTGGCGACTTACGGAGCGGCGCTCGAGGCGCTCGCCGACCCGACTCGACGAGCCGTGCTCGAACAGCTTCGAAAGGGTCCACAACCTGTCGGCGAGATCGCTCCCACCTCCCGGTGAGCCGTCCTGCGGTCTCGCAGCATCTCAAGGTGCTGAAGGGAGCAGGGCTCGTGACCGATCGCGCCGAAGGCACCCGCCGGCTCTATGCAGTCAGCCCCGACGGGCTGAGCGCGCTGCGTGCGTGGCTCGACAGTTCTGGACCGATGTGCTGCAGGCATACAAGGAAGCGGCGACGCCGCCGCCGCCGAGGAGGAAGCGCTCATGAGCGACAAGACCGACGTCGACCTGTCCCCGCTCGTCTTCACCGTGACCGTGCCTCAGTCGCTCGACGACGCGTTCGTCCTCTTCACCGAGAAGATCGGCACGTGGTGGCCGAAGGCGACGCACTCGATCGGCGAGGACCGCGCCGCCGACGTGATCTTCGACGGACGGGAGGATGGCCGGCTGTACGAGCGCCTCGACGACGGCACCGAACACGCGTGGGGTGAGGTGCTCGCCTGGGAGCCACCGCATCGATTCGTCATCACCTGGCACCCGAGCGCCGAACCTGTCGCGATGACCGAGGTCGAGGTGACCTTCACCGCGATCGATGCGGACTCGACCACCGTGCAGCTGACCCACCGCGACTGGCAACGGCTCGGCGACGTCGCGGCAGTCGCGCGCGACAACTACTCGAACGGTTGGGTCGGTGTGCTCGCGAGATACACCGAGAAGGCCGAGTCGTGAGGCGCCGCCCGACCGTCCGCGAGTGGCGACGACGCCCCATCGTCGTCGACCCCCGCCGCCGCAACGGCGCCACTCCCGAAGCCTGGCCGCGCACCTGGCCGCGTAGACCGCCCGGGCTAGGCGCCCTTGAACTCCGGATCGCGCTTCTGCACGAAGGCGCTCATCGCCTCGAGCGTGTCCTGGGTGCCGAAGTTCACGGTCTGCGCGGCGCCTTCGTCCTCGAGCGCCTGCTCCATCGTCACCATGAACGCGTTGTTCAGCAGACGCTTCGTCTGCGCGAGCGCGATCGGCGGACCGGCGGCGAGCCGCGTCGCCCAGTCGTCGACGAACGCGTCGAGCTCGCCGACCGGAACGACTCGGTTGACGAGGCCCATCGCCTCGGCCTCCTTCGCCGAGATGATGTCGGCGAGCAACGCGAGCTCCTTCGCCCGATGCATGCCGACGAGGCGGGGCAGGATCCACGAGCCACCGAAGTCGATGGTGAGGCCACGCCGAGCGAAGATCTCGGAGAACCGAGCCTCGTCTGACGCGACGATCAGGTCGCAGCCCAAGGCCAGGTTGCAACCTGCCCCGACGGCGACGCCGTTGACCTTCGCGATCGTGGGCTTGGGCATGCGATGGAGCGCCAACGCGGCGTCGCCGATGTGGCGCATCACCGCGAGCTGATGACGGCGCTGCGCCTCCTCGGCGCCACCCCGACAGGTCCGCGCCGGAGCAGAAGTTGCCACCGGCCCCGGTGATCACGACGACGCGATCGTCGTCGCGCTCTCTGATGTCGAGGAACGTCTCGAGCAGCTCGCTCCACATCGTCGCGTTCGCGGCGTTCTTCTTCGCCGGCCGGTTGAGTGTGATGGTGACGACGTGATCACGGCGCGCAACTTCGAGAGTCTCCATGCGCGCGACGATACTTAGGTCTATGGGACTCGACCCCTACCGGCCTCGGCGTGCCCCCGGCGTCTTCGAGTACACGATGGTGGCGCTCGCCCTGGTCGCGTGCCTCGCCCTCGTGGTGTGGGCGTTCCTCTGAACGCATGAGCGACGTCGCCTGGCACGACGACGACGTCGACACCAAACGAGTCCAGCCCTACAAGGCGCTCAAGGACTACGTCTGCCCGGGCTGCTTGGGCGTGATCCCCCGGGGCCACGGCCACCTCGTGGTCATCCCGAAGGAGGCGCCCGACCTCCGCCGCCACTGGCACTACGCCTGTTGGGACTACCGGCACCGCAGACGTTGACGAGGCGTGTCCGCTAGAACGCCGCCTCGATCACCTCGACCGTCATCGAGCTCACCGACGCGACGTCGAACCGAAGCTCGACGCCCTCGCACCGCGTGCTCGGCCAACCACAACGCGGCGAGGCGGCGCAGCCGCAGCTGCTTCGTGCGCGTCACCGCCTCGAACGGCATGCCGAAGCGGGTCGACGACCGCGCCTTCACCTCACAGAAGACGAGCAGCCGTTCGCGACGCAGCACGAGATCGATCTCGCCCTCGCGTCGCCGCCAATTGCGATCGACGACCGCGAAGCCGCGCTCTTCGTACCACCGCGCCGCAACCGCTTCACCCTGCGCGCCGAGCGCGCGCCGTTGGTCAGACTTCGGGCTTTGGGAGCTCTTCGACATTCACGTCCTTGAAGGTCAGGACGCGAACGGAAGGGACGAATCGGGTCTGGCGGTACATGTCCCAGACCCAAGCGTCGGTGAGCTGCACCTCGATGAGGGGTCTCGCTCCGTCGCCTTGCACTCGCACCTCGACGCCGTTCGCCAAGTAGAAGCGGCGCTCGGTCTCGATGGCGTAGTTGAACATCGAGCTGACGTCGCGATACTCCTGCGCGAGGGCGAGCTCGCGCTCGGCCTCATAGGCCTCGAGATCTTCGGGGCTCAGACCCGCTTCTCCTTGACCTTGGCGGCCTTGCCGACCCGGTCGCGGAGGTAGTACAGCTTCGCCCGGCGGACATCGCCGCGGGTGACGACCTCGATCTTGGCGATGATCGGCGTGTGCACGGGGAACGTGCGCTCGACGCCGACACCAAAGCTCACCTTGCGGACGGTGAACGTCTCTTGGAGGCCCGAACCCTGACGGCGGGTGACGTGGCCCTGGAACACCTGGATGCGCTCACGGTTGCCCTCGACCACTCGCACGTGGACCTTGAGGTTGTCGCCGGGCGCGAAGTCGGGGACGTCGCTGCGGAGGGACTGCTGATCGATCAGATCGGTGGACTTCATGGCGCGCTCGACTCCTGCTGGCGTTCGCCGGGAGGGGATTCGCCACGATAGCGGGGAAAGCCGAACTCCTCCAAGGCGCGCTGGTCCTGCTCGGTGACACCGCCCCTGGCCTCGATGAGGTCCGGGCGGTCGGCGATCGTGCGGGCCAGGGCCTGCGCACGGCGCCACCGGGCAACCCTCCCGTGGTCCCCCGAGCGCAGCACGTCGGGCACGGCCCATCCCCGGAAGTCGGCGGGCCGGGTGTACTGCGGGTGCTCGAGGAGGCCCTCCGAGAACGACTCCTCGGTCGCCGACTCGTCGTTGCCCATCACGCCGGGCACGAGCCGAGCGACGGCCTCGATCACGACCAGCGCGGCGACCTCACCGCCGGACAGCACGAAGTCGCCGACCGAGAGCTCACCGTCGACCAGGTGCTCGCGGACTCGCTCGTCGACTCCCTCGTAGCGCCCGCAGAGCATCGAGAAGCCATCCGTCGCCGCGAGCGCACGTGCCTTGTGCTGGTCGAAGCGCTGGCCGCCGGGGCCGAGCAGGTAGAGCGGCCGCGCGGGATCGACGGCCTCGACCGCGCCGAAGAGGGGTTCCGGCATGAGCACCATCCCCGGTCCCCCACCGAAGGGCGAGTCGTCGACCGATCGATGCGGATCGGTCGCGGCCGAGCGCAGGTCGTGGACACGCAGGTCGAGCAGGCCTTGCTCGCGCGCCTTCGCGATCAGGCTGTGCCCGAGGAAGCCTTCGACAAGCGTCGGGAAGATCGTGAAGACCTCGATCCGCATGTCAGGTCTGCATTCACTCGAACAGGCCGATGGGCGGATCGACGACGACCCGGCCGTCCTCAAAGGACACGACGAACGTCGCAGGGATCAGCACACCGCGATCGATCTCGAGGAGGTCGCTCGCCGGATTCGCGACAAGCGCCGTGATGAGGCCGAGGGGGTTGCCGGCCACGTCGAACACGAACGACCCGACGAGCTCGTGCGCCCACAGCGCGTCGGGATCGTCGAGTGGCTCCGCGGAGAGGACGACGCCGTTGAGCGCCTCGGCCGCCTCGCGGGTGTCGACACCCTGGAAGTGCACGACGAAGAAGCCCTGCTGCGGGCGCGACGTCTCGATGCGCAAGCTCCCCTTCGGCGTCTCGAGCACCGCACCGGGTTCGACTCGCTCGAGTCGGTTCGTCACGAGGTGGACGACGACGTCGCCCTTCAGCCCGTGCGCTCGTCCGATCGAGCCGACCTCGAGCACGTCAGTCGACGAAGTCGACGTCTACCTCGACTCCGTCGCGGACGGCAGCAGCCCGCGTGACCGTGCGCACGGCGTTGGCAGTGCGTCCGCGCTTGCCGATCACCCTGCCCATGTCGCCGGGCGCCACGCTCACCCGCAGGCTCACGCCGCGCCGACCTTCGACGGCGTCGACCTCAACCGAGTCGGGATCGTCGACGAGGGCCCTCACGAGGAAGTCGAGCACGGCGCGCGCCGTGGCCGCGGGGATGCGGTTCACGTCGTCGCTGTCGTCCTCGTCTTCTTCTTCATCGCCGTCGTCCGAGTCCGCGTTCGAGTTCGCGTCGAGCTCATCGTCGAAGTCGTCGTCATCGACATCGTCGTCCGCGGGAACGTCGTCGAGAGTGTTGTCGGCTTCGGTCATTTGGCGGACTTGGCGGCCTGGAACTCGTCCCACGCGCCCGAGATCTTCAGCAGCTTCTCGACCCGGTCGGTCGGCTGCGCGCCCTTCTGGAGCCAGGACACCGCCTTCGCGTTGTCGATCTTCACGACCGACGGCTCGGCACGCGGCTCGTAGGTGCCGACGATCTCGATGAACCGGCCGTCGCGCGGCGCGCGGCCGTCGGCAGCCACGACTCGGTAGGTCGGCTGCTTCTTCTTACCCATCCGCATGAGGCGGAGCTTCACTGCCACTGATCTGGTCCTTTGCTGGTGTCGTCTAGTTGAGCGAGGGCACGTTGGGCATCATCGGCATGCGGCGCTTGCCCTTCTTGGATCCGAGGCCGCCCATGCGCTTCATCATCTTCTGCACGTCCTTGAACTGCTTCAGGAGTGCGTTGACCTCCGCGGTCGTCGTGCCGCTCCCGTTTGCGATGCGCAACCGTCGCGACCCGTTCACCAGATCGGGCTTGCGACGCTCCTCGAGCGTCATCGACCGGATGATCGCCTCGACCCTCTTCAGCTGGTCATCGTGGATCTCGGCGTTGCGGGCTTCCTTCGGAAGCCCCGGGATCATACCGATCACGCTCGAGAGCGGCCCCATCTTCTTGAGCTGCTGCATCTGATCGAGGAAGTCGTCGAGCGTGAAGTCGCCCTCGAGCAGCTTGGCCGCGGCGGCCTCGGCCTCGTCCTTCTCGTAGACCTCTTCGGCCTTCTCGATGAGGCTGAGGACGTCGCCCATCCCGAGGATGCGGCTCGCCATGCGATCGGGATGGAACTGCTCGAAGTCGGCGAGCTTCTCCCCGGTCGAGGCGAACGCGATCGGCTTGCCGATCACCTCCTTCACCGAGAGCGCGGCGCCACCGCGCGCGTCGCCGTCGAGCTTCGACAGGATCACGCCATCGATCGCGAGCGTCTCGTTGAACGCCTCCGCGACGGTGACCGCGTCTTGACCGGTCATCGCGTCGACGACGAGGAACGTGTAGTCCGGTTGCACGGTCGCCGAGACCTGGCGGACCTGCTCCATCATCTCGCCGTCGATCGCGAGACGACCGGCGGTGTCGACGATGACGACGTCGCGGCCCACGCGTCGGGCTTCGGCAACGCCTCCGCCCGCGACCGTCACCGGATCGGATGGCTCGGAGAAGACGGGCACATCGATCTGGCGACCGAGCGTCCGCAGCTGCTCGACAGCCGCCGGGCGCTGCAAGTCCGCGCCGACCAGCATCGGGTTGCGCCCTTGCGCCTTGAACCAGCGGGCGAGCTTGGCCGATGCGGTCGTCTTGCCCGAGCCCTGCAGGCCGGCCAACAGGACGACGGTCGGCGGCTTCGAGGCGTAGGCGATGCGGAGCGTCTCGCCGCCGAGCGCGGTGACGAGCTCGTCGTTGACGATCTTGATGACCTGCTGCGCCGGGCGTGAGGCTCTTCGAGAGGTCTGCGCCCAGGGACTGCTCGCGGATCCGCGCCACGACGGTGCGCACGACCGAGAGGTTGACGTCGGCCTCGAGCAGGGCCACCCGGATCTCGCGCAGCACCTCGTCGATGTCGCTGTCGCTGAGTCGCCCCTTGCCCCGGAGCCGCTTGAAGATGCCGTCGAAACGGTCGGAGAGGGAGTCGAACATGCGGTTTCCCAGGCTACCGGAGCCGTTGAGCAGCCCCTAGGCGACGATGATCTCGTTGTCCACAGACACGACGCCGGGCACTGCGGCGACGACACGCTCGAGGTCGGCACGGCCCGTGGCGTGCGGGGCCTGGCCGGCCAGGACGACCCTGCCCTGCAGCACCGAGATCGAGGGCTGAGGGAGGTGCCAGGTGCGGGGCGAGTGCGAGAGCTCGTGGCGCACACGGGCGGCGAGGTCCGCGTCGGGCACCCGCCGAGCCACGAGCCGTGACAGGCGCCGTCGCAGCTCGGATCCGGTCACCGGCGTGATCATCAACGCCAGCGTCGCGCCGAGCCCGATCAGCACGAGTCGCCGCAACCCGACCCAGCGCAGGCTGCGCGTCGTCACCTTGACGGGAAAGAAGACGACCTTCATTCGACCTTCATTCGAAGAGCGCGTCGACGAACTCGCGCGCGTCGAAGTCGACGAGATCGGCAGAGGTCTCGCCGAGCCCGACGAGCTTCACCGGGAGCCCCAGGTCCTTCTGGATGGCGAGCACGATGCCGCCCTTCGCCGAGCCGTCGAGCTTCGTGAGGACCACGCCCGTGACCTCGACCGCCTCGGTGAACTGACGCGCCTGGGTCAGGCCGTTCTGCCCGGTGGTGGCGTCGATGACGAGGAGCACCTCGCTCACGTGCCCGGGCGGCCGGTCGGCCACACGCCGCACCTTGCGCAGCTCCTCCATCAGGTTGACCTTGGTGTGGAGGCGACCCGCGGTGTCGGCCAGCACGAGGTCTGCCCCGCGCGCCGCAGCCCGTTGCACTCCGTCGAAGATCACGGAGCTGGGGTCGCCACCCTCGGCCCCACGGACGAGGTCGGCACCGACCCGGTTCGCCCACAGCTCGAGCTGCTCTGCGGCTGCGGCTCGGAAGGTGTCACCCGCGGCCATGACGACCGAGTGGCCCTCGGCGACCTGACGCGCGCCGACCTTCCCGATCGTTGTGGTCTTGCCGACGCCGTTGACACCGACGAACAGCCACACGCACGGCTCGCCCGGCTTCGCGTCGAGCGTGAGGGTGCGGTCGACGCCCTCCAAGTGCTCGACGAGATCGGCCTTCAGCGCGTCGAGCACCTCGTCCGGCGTGGTGAGTCCGTTCGTCTTCACCTGTCCGCGCAGCTCGTCGATCAGCTCGGTCGTCAACGAGACGCCGACGTCGGCACGAAGCAGCGCCTCCTCGAGGTCGTCCCACGTCTCGTCGGTGATGCCGTCACGCGCGCGGACCGACGCGAACGCGCCCGCCAGCGCCGCACGGGCCTTGCCGAGACGATCGCGGAAGCGCGGTGGTGCGAGCTCCTCGAGCTCTGCGACCTCGTCGAGCTTCCTCGACTTCTTCGACCTCTTCGACTTCTTCGACTTCGGGCTCGGCGAGGTCCGGGGCCGCCGCCTCCGGCTCGAGCACTTCGGGCGGCGGCTTCTCGACCGGCTTGGTCGGGGGCCGCGCCCGCTCGAGGCTGAGGCGCCGCTCACGACGGCGGTTGACGACGACGACGCCGAGCCCGAAGAGCACGACGACGATCGCGAGGATCAAGAAGAACATGGCAAGGCCAACTTATCGGGCGCCGTCGCTGCTCGGGCTCCGTCGCTTGCCACAATCGGTGCGCGACCCGGCCCATTGCGCCACCGCGCGTCAGGGGGTGTGGAGGGCGGCTTTCTCGCTGACGACCTTGGAGGACCCGCCCGGTTGCATCGTCACGCCGAAGAGGCAGTCGGCCGCCTCCATCGTGCGCTTCTGGTGGCTGACGATGAGCAGCTGTGCCTCCTCGCGGAACTCGTGCACGAGGTCGAGGAAGCGATGCAGGTTCACGTCGTCGAGCGCGGCCTCGACCTCGTCCATCACGTAGAAGGGCGACGGTCGGCTGCGGAAGACCGCGAACAAGAACGCGAGCGCGGTCAGCGAGCGCTCACCGCCCGACAGCAGCGAGAGCTTGCGCACGTTCTTTCCCGAGGGACGAGCCTCGACCTCGATGCCGGTGTCGAGCAGGTGCTCGGGCTCGGTGAGTCGCAAGGAACCTTGCCCGCCGGGGAAGAGCGTCGAGAACAGCGACTCGAAGTTCGACGCGACATCGGCGAACGCAGACGCGAACACCGTCACGATCTCGCCGTCGATCGCCTTGATCACTCTCGAGAGGTCGCGGCGCGTCGAGCGCACGTCCTCGAGCTGCGACTCGAGGAAGTGATGGCGCTCTTCGAGTGCCTCGAACTCCTCGAGCGCAAGGGGGTTGATCGGTCCCATGAGCCGCAGCTCGCGTTCGAGCTCGCGCACCCGCGCGTGCGCGGTGATGCCGTCGGGCAGCGGCGGGCACTCGGCGGAGATCGCGGCGTCGGGCTCGCGGTCGAGGTCGTTGCGGACGGCCTCGACGGCCGACTGCAGGCGCAACGTGATCTCGGCTTCGTCGAGCTCGGCGCGGCGTGACCGCTCGCGCACCTCCTCGAGCTGACGCTCCGCGTTGGTGCGACGCTGACGCTGATCGTCGAGCGCCGCTGCGATCGAGCGCGACTCCTCGGATTGGCGGCGCCGCTCCTCGTGGAGCCCTGCGAGCTCGCCGTCGACCGCGGCCGCCGACGCCGCGACGACCGCGGCCAGCCGATCGAGCACGCCGAGCTTGCGCTCGAGCGCGCCACGCCGCACCCCGGCACGCTCGCGCTCGGCCGCGTCGGCTTCGAGGCGGGACTCGACCTCGTCGCGCCTGCGCCGCAGCATCTGGCGACGCTCGTCGAGTCCGGCGACCTGGACCTCGAGCTGCGTGCGCAGGGCCGCCGACCGCGCGCGACCGCTCATCGAAGCGGGTGCGCGCGGCGTGGGCGAGGCGAGCTCGGCTGGCGTCGGCCTCTTCGTCGGCCTCGAGCGCCGGAAGGACCGCCTCGAGCTCAGCCGTGCGAGCGTGTTCGGCCGAAACCGACTCCGCGAGCGCCTGATGATGGGCATGGAGCGCGTGTGCTTCGGTCTCGACCTCGCGCTGTGCGGCTTGCACACGCGCCAGCCCATCGGCGGCGGCGTTGAGGCGGGCGTCGTTCTCCTCGAGCTCGCGCTCGATCTGCTCGCGGTCGTGCACCGCGGACTCGACGGCGAGCGTGCTCGCGGCAACGCGTGACGCGGCGACGGTCGCACGAGCGGCCGCCGACGTCGCTCGGCTCTTCGCCTCCTCGAGCGCGGCCCCCGTGATCTGTGAGCGAGTCGCTCCGACCCGCCAGCTGGTCGCCGAGAACCGATCGCCTTCGCGCGTGACGATGACCGCGTCGGGCTGGGCGAGCGCACGATCGAGCGCTCGCTCCCACCCTCCCTCGACGACCACGACGCCGGCCAGCAGCGCGTCGAGCAGCGTGTCGACCAGAGGGTTCGACGACCGCACGTGGGACCGCAGCGTCGAGTCGGTCCGCGCCGCACCGCGGTCTGTGGTCACCGCGAGCACCGCGCCGGCGTCGCCGCCGACCGCAAGTGCGCTCAGCGCTCGACGAGCCGCAACGGTGCCGTCGACCACGACAGCACTCAGTGCCTCGCCCACCGCGGCTTCGAACGCCGCCCGCCAGCCGTCGTCGACCTCGACGAGATCGGCGAGCGCGCCGACTGCGCCCTCGATCTCACGCCAGCGAGCCTCTGTGCCGTTGTCGTCCAGCGCGAGCGTGAGCGCCTCTTCGCGCGCCGACCACACGTGGCGGTCCGCGTCGGCGGCCCGGTGCTCGTCCTGTGCGTTGGCGAGGTCGTGCTCACACGACGCCTGCCGCGTCCTCGGCGGCCTGCACACGGGAGACGAGCGGCCGCTCGGCCTCCTCGGCTTGCTCGCACGCACGCTTGTGCAGATCGGTGTCGGCGGCGAGCTGCGCCGGCGCGCGCCTCGATCGCCGCGAGCCGGGCCTCGACCCGCGCGAGCTCGCCGACCGTGCGCTCGATCGCGCCGCGTCGAGCCGCGAGCTCACCGCGCACCTCGCCCGCCCGCTGGAGCGGGACCGCTCCGGGCTCTGACATCTCGGGAAGCCCGCCATCGGCGAGCGCCGCCCGCTCGTCGGCGAGCGCCGCTTCGGCCTGCGCGACGCGATCGGCTTCGGGCCCGAGCGCCCTCGCCTGCGTGTCGACCTCGGTGAGCTCGTTCGAGACACGCGCGGCCTCGGCTTCGAGGGAGGCGATGAGGTCGGCGTCGAGCAACCCGCCCCGATCGCGCTCGACGCCGCGCCGGCGCTCGGCCAGCAACGCCATCAGGCCACGCGCGCGCTCGCGCATCGACTCGTAGCGCACGAGGCTGTCGCTCACGTCGGAGCCACCGAGCGCGGCGAGGCGGGCCTGGGTGGCGAGCACCTCGGTGTCGAGCGCAGCGAGCTCGCTCTTGAGTGCGGCGGCTTGCTGATCGAGCGAGTGGCGGTCGCGACCGGTGTTCTCGAGGCGGTTGCGCAAGCTCAGGATCTCGCGACCCGCGAGGTGCAACCGCAACGCGCCGAGCTCGGCGACGAGATCACCGTGGCGACGCGCCGCGTCGGCCTGACGTTCGAGGGGCTTCAGCTGGCGGCGGACCTCACGCAGCAGGTCTTGCAGGCGGAGCAGGCTCGCCTCGGTCGCCTCGAGCCGGCGCTCGGCCTTCTCCTTGCGACGGCGGTACTTGAGCACGCCGGCGGCCTCTTCGATGATCGCCCGGCGGTCCTCGGGGCGCGCGTTCAGCACCGCATCGATCTGCCCCTGCGAGACGATCACGTGCTGCTGCCGGCCGACGCCGGTGTCGGACAAGAGCTCTTGCACGTCGAGCAGTCGGCACGGCACGCCGTTGATCGCGTACTCGCTGTCACCGCTCCGGAAGAGCGTGCGGCTGATCGTCACCTCGGTGAACGCGATCGGCAGCAGACCCGCGCTGTTGTCGATCGTGAGCGTGACCTCGGCGCGTCCGAGCGCGGCTCGCTTCGCCGTGCCGGCGAAGATCACGTCGTCCATCTTCTGGCTGCGCACCGAGCTCGGAGCCTGCGCGCCGAGCACCCACGCGATCGCATCGACGACGTTGGACTTGCCGCTGCCGTTGGGCCCGACGACGACGGTCACACCGGGCTCGAGGTCGAGCGACGTGGTGTCGGCGAAGGACTTGAACCCCTTGAGGGTCAACGATCGCAAGAACATGGCTGGGGTCGAAACTAACCGGGAGGGCGCGAGCACTCGGTGCATGGTGGGAAGGGGCGGCGCAATGCGCCGCCGGGTGCGCGAAGCACCGATTGTCGAGCGCAGCGAGCCGGAGCCGATCGAAGCAGAGCGGAGAGCGGCGACGCAGAGCGGACGCCGGCGACGCTCAAACTTGGCAGCTGGGGCAGTAGAAGGTCGATCGACCCTGGTACTTCGCGCGCTCGATCGTCGATCGGCAGCGCCGGCACGCGAGACCCTCTCGGCCGTACGCCTGGTGCTCGCTCTGGTATCCCCCGACGCGCCCGAAGAGATCTCTGTACTGCTCGTCGGCGAGCGACGACCCCCGGTGCTTCACGGCCTCGTGCACGACTTCCACCACGGCGCGATAGAGCCGGCGGATGTCCTGCGTGGTCAGCGTGTCGGTCATGCGGTCGTACCGAAGGCCCGCCGCGTACAGGATCTCGTCGCTGTAGATGTTGCCGATCCCCGCGATGAGGTGCTGGTCCATCAGGAACGCCTTCAGCTGCACGGGCTTCGCGATGAGCATGCGACCGAAGTCGATCCACGAGATCGGCTCATCGAGGGGATCGAAGCCGAGGTCGACGAGCTCGGGCGCGTCCTCGGCCAGGTGATCGGGATCGCTGACGAACATCTCGCCGAACGTGCGGGGGTCGAGGAAGCGCAGCTGCCCCGCCGGCGTGAACGTCAGCGTCACGTGCGTGTGCTTCGCGACCGGATCCTTGGCGACCGCCTTGAGGAGCTGCCCGCTCATCCGGAGGTGGACGACGAGCAGGTCGCCCGTGTCCAGCTTCAGGATCAGGTACTTGCCCCTGCGCTGGACTCCGGTGACCTTCGCACCTTCGAGGCGGCTGATGAACTGCTTCTTCGTGCCCCGCCGGATCGAGCGGGTGCCCGACACCTCGACGGTCTTGATGCGCTTGCCGATGACCTCGCGCTCGAGATCGCGCTTGATGGTCTCGACCTCGGGAAGCTCAGGCATTTTCCGCGACCCGTCTGTCGGCGGGCTCGAGCAGCTGCTCGTAGGCGACCTGCGCAGCGGACTGCTCTGCCTGCTTCTTCGATCGACCGGTGCCTTCGCCGAGGACGATCATCCCGACAGCGACACGAGCGGTGAACTCCTTGGCGTGGTCGGGTCCGGACTCGTCGATCTGGTAACGCGGCGCGCCGAGCCCGCGGCGCCCCGCGAGCTCTTGCAGCAAGCTCTTGTAGTCGTGGGCGCCGAGGCCCGCGACCGACGCAGCGATGTCGGCGCCGATCTCGCGCAGCACGAAGTCGCGCGCGGCTTGCCATCCACCGTCGAGGTACACGGCCGCGATCACGGCTTCGAGCGCGTCGGCGAGGATCGACGTCTTCTCTTGTCCTCCCGCTGAGGTCTCTCCCCGGCCGAGCAGCAACGCCGGGCCGATGCCCAGCCTCGACGCGACGCCGGCCAACGCGACCGCGTTGACCACGGCCTTGCGCGCGTCGGTCAGCCGACCCTCGAGCAGGTGCGGATACTGCTGGTACACGTGGTCGGCGACGATCGCACCGAGCACGGCATCACCGAGATACTCCAGCCGTTCGTTCGAGGGAGGCGGCGGTTCGGACGCGGTGGCTTGCTCGGCGCACCACGAACGATGGGCGAGTGCCTGCACGAGCAGGGCAGGGTCCGCGAACTCATGCCCGATCCGGTGCCTCAGCACCTCGATCGCGGGCTGGTCAACCAGAACCTTCGCCCACCCGGCCGTAGACGTAGTCGACCGCGTCGCGCACGGTCTTCAGGTCTTCGAGGTCTTCGTCTTCGATGCGGAACCCCACCGAGCGCTCGCTCAGCTCTTCCTCGAGGGCTTCGACGAGCTCGATCAGGGCGAGCGAGTCGGCTTCGAGATCGTCGGCAAACGATGCGCTCTCGGTGATGGTGCCCGGTTCGATCTCGAGGATGTCGGCGAGGCGATCACGGATCAGCTCGAAGACCGCCTGGCGGTCGAGAGGGGCTCGTTCTACGTGGGTCTCGGCGGGCACGCTCTCTCCGTCCTCGGTCTTGGCGTCGGGGGATGGCCGCGTCGCCTCACTGTACCGGATTTCGGAATTCCGCGACGGATGGCTCGTGTCGCGTTGTGTGTTGCCGATGTCTTTCAGAGAGTTCCGTGCTTGACACGGACGCCGGAACGACTCACCCCGGCGTCGCGATCGCGCTCCGCAGCCCGCCCACGATGTCGCCCACGACCATCTCGCGCGCGAGCCCGATCGCGTTCGTGACCGCGCGAGCCGACGAGCGCCCGTGGCTGATGATGCAGACGCCGTCGACGCCGAGGAGGATCGCTCCCCCGGTCGTCTCGGGCCCCATGAAGTCGAAGAGCGGCTCGAGGACAGGCGCCAGCACGTCGCCCGCGGCAGCGCGTGTCGGCGGTCGACGCGAGGCCGGCTCGAATCACGCCGAGGATGACCTCGAGCCCGCCCTCGAGCGTCTTCAGCACCACGTTGCCGCTGAAGCCGTCGGTCACGACGACGTCGACCGCGTCGGTCGCCACCAAGTGGCCTTCGATGTTCCCGATGAAGTGCACGCCCGGCGCACCTTCGAGGAGGTGGTGCACCTCCTTCACGAAGCTCGACCCCTTCGACGCCTCCTCGCCGATCGACAGCAGACCGACGCGCGGCTTGGCGATGCCGAAGCGCTGTCGCGAGAAGACCGTGCCCATCTGCGCGAACTGCACGAGCCACTCGGGCTGGCACTCGGCGTTGGCTCCAGCGTCGAGGAGGACCGTCGGCGTCTCGCCAGGCACCGGCAGCGGCGCGGCGATCGCGGGCCGTGACACGCCCCGGATGCGTCCCATCCGGAGCAGCGCGCTCGCCATCGTGGCGCCGGTGTTCCCGGCGCTGACCATCGCCGATGCCTTGCCGTCGCGCACCGCCTCGGCGGCGCGCACCAGGGATGAGTCCTTCTTGCGCCTCACTCCCTGCGCTCCGTCGTCGCCCATCCCGATGATCTCGGTGGCGACGATGTGCGGGAACCCGCTCTCGGCGACGACGTCCTCCGGACCGACGAGGACGACCGGGATGCCGAGCTCTTCTACGGCGACGCGGGCACCGGCGAGGACCTCGTGGGGGGCGTGGTCACCACCGACCGCGTCGAGTGCGATCGGGAGCACGTGGGATCCGCTCGCAGCCGAGCTGCGTCAGTCGACGTCTACGGCTTGGCGGCCCTTGTACCAGCCGCAAGTGCCGCACACGTTGTGCGGCCGCTTCGCCGCGCCACACCGGGGGCACGTGCTGCGGGCCGGGGCGGCGAGCGTCCAGGCGGATGCCCGCCGGCTGCGGCTCTTCGCCTTCGAGGTCTTCTTCTTGGGGACTGCCATCGAGGGGGATCCTTCGAGCGATCGGGCCGGAGCAGGCTAGCGAGCGGCGGAGCCCGGGTCGAACCGCGCCTGGTTGGGGAGCTTGAGCACGTCGAGCGCAGCCCAGCGCGGGTCCGTCCGGTCGACTCGGCAGCTGCAGCGAGCGTGGTTGCGGTCGACGCCGCACGTCGGGCAGAGCCCCGCGCAGGCGTCGCGGCAGAGCGGCGCGAGCGGCAGCTCGAGCGCAAGGGCGTCGTGCACGGCCGGGCCGAGGTCGATCGAGTCGGCCGCGATCGGGAAGACCTCGTCGTCCGCGGCAATGTCACGGCCGGGCTTCGCGAACACCTCGCGCATCGTCACGACGATCTCACCGTGCGCCGGCCCGAGGCACCGCCGGCACACCGCGCGCCACGGCGCGCGCACTGTGCCGCTGAACACGATGCTGTCGTTGACCGCTTCGAGGTCGCCGTCGATCACGACGATCGATCCTTCGGGCACAGCTGCGTCGCCGACGTCGATCTCGGTGGCGCGCACCTCGATCGCGAGGTGACGCCGCGCGCCCGCGTGGCGCAGCAGGTCCGCGACCGGAGTGACGAGTCCCTGCAGTGTGGTCATTCCTGGTCCTGATCGAAGAAGGCCGCCTCGTTGGCCGCCGCGGCTTCCGCTTCGTGCTCCTCGGGCTCGGGCAGGCCGGTGGGCGCGAGGCGCTCGCGGCCGGCTTGCACAGTGCGCAGCACCTTGTCGAGCACGACCTCGAACTGCGCGAGCTTCTGGTCGCAGTAGTCCTCGACCTCGTGGCGCAAGCGGCGTGACTCGTCCTCCGCCGAGGTCACCAGCTGGCGGGCGCGGTGCTCGGCGGCCCGCACGACCTCGGTGCGTTGCACCATGCGCTCCGCCTGTGCGCGCGCCGCGTCGAGGATGTCGTCGCCTTCGCGTCGAGTCTTCGCGAGGAACTCGTCGCGCTCCCGCAGCAGCCAACGCGCCGCGCGCAGCTCCTCGGGAAGCCGGTTGTTCGCTTCCTCGAGCAGCTCGAGGATCTCGTCGCGGTTGATCATCGCGGACGAGGAGAGCGGCATGGTCTTGGCCGACGAGATGATGTCGGCGACGCGCCGCAGCAGCGCCTCCGAATCGCTCAGCCGTGGGACCGGGTGCTCGCCGGTGTCGTCGTCGCCGGGGTGCTCGCGCTGGTCGGTCATCGCGCGTACTTCTCCTGGAGCCGCTTCGCGACCGCCGGGGGAACCATCGAGCTGACGTCTCGCCCGAACCGCGCCATGTCGCGCAGGAACTTCGACGCCAGGAACGAGTGCGACGAGGCGGACGGGAGGAACACCGTGTGCACTCCGGCGACGGCGTAGTTCATCTGCGCCATCTGCAGCTCGTTCTCGAAGTCGGAGGTGGCGCGCAGCCCCTTCACGATGAAGTCCACATCGAGCTCATCGGCAAGGTCGACCACGAGACCGGAGAACATCGTCACCGACACGCCCGGGATGTGCGAGAGCGACTCGCGCAGGATCGCCTCACGCTCCTCGAACGAGAAGGTCGGCTCGCCCTTCTGCGGGTTGCGCATCGCGGCGACGACGACCTCGTCGAAGAGGCGCGCTGCGGTCTCGATGATCTCGATGTGTCCGTTGTGAAGGGGGTCGAACGACCCCGGGTACAGCACCTTGCTCACGGTCGCTCCGTTGAATCGGCTGTCGTGGGGGCGGGCGGAATGGGGTTCAGCGCTGGGCCGCCCGCGCCACGAACGTCACTACGGTACCGCCGTAGCGCTTCGATCTCGTGATCAACCAGGGGTTTCCCGGGTCGACCTCCCGGTCAGACTCGATCACGACCACCGCCGCGTCGAGGCCCGCCAGGAGCGCGGGCCAGTCGTCGAAGGCATACGGAGGGTCAGCAAGCACGAGGTCCCACGACGTGCTCCCTCGCCCCGCGAGCCAGCGCATCACGTCGGCCCGCACGACCGACCCGCCCGACAGCCCGGTGTGCGCGAGGTTCTGCTCGATCACCGCGGCCGCTGCCGCGTCGCGCTCGACGAACACGCACGACGCGGCTCCCCGCGAGAGCGCTTCGATGCCGAGCGCGCCGCTGCCAGCGAAGAGGTCAGCCACCCGGGCGTCCGCGAGCGCGTCGATCGATCGGAGCGAGTTGAAGATCGCCTCGCGCGCCCGGTCGCTCGTCGGTCGGGTGTCGCGCCCTGGGGCGCGACGAGCCGGCGACCACGCGCCTGCCCGCCGACCACACGCATCGGCGGTGCACCCTACCGTCAGCCGCCCTCGTCGGCCTATCGTCGGCATGGTGATCACTGTCGTCCGGATCGATCAACCCGCGGCGCGCAACGCGATCAACACCGAGACTGCGCAGCGCCTCCTCGATGCGTTCCTCGCGTTCGAGGCGGACGACGACGCGAAGGTCGCGATCCTCACCGGGGACGAGACCGCGTTCTGCGCGGGGGCGAACCTGAAGGACCTCCCCCGACTGCGCCCGAGCGGACCGCTCGGGCCGACTCGTCTGCAGCTCTCGAAGCCTGTGATCGCGGCGATCGAAGGGTGGTGCGTCGCCGGAGGGCTCGAGCTCGCCTGTTGGTGCGACCTGCGTGTCGCGAGCAGCACCGCCCGCCTCGGCTGCCTCGAGCGGCGCTTCGGCGTTCCGCTCGTCGACGGCGGCACGGTGCGACTTCCTCGCATCGTGGGCCTCGGGCGCGCGCTCGATCTCATCCTCACCGGCCGCGAGATCGACGCTGACGAGGCGCTGGCGATGGGCCTGGTGAACCGCGTCGTGCCGCCGGGTCGCGCGCTCGACGCCGCGATCGAGATCGCCGAGCAGATCGCGACCGTCGCCGTGGCCGGCCGTGATCCACGATCGGCTGTCGGTCTACGAGAGCATCGGGCTCGACCTCGACGCCGCGCTCGCGAACGAGGCAACGCACGGCGATGCCGTCATCTTCGATCCGGGGTTCGCAGCCGGCGTCGCCCGATTCTCGGAACGCAAGCGAGGCTGACGTGCAAGTCGACGCGGTCATCACCTGCATCGACTGCGGAGGTCGCGCGCACCTCATCTCGTACCCACCGGAAGACGGCGAGTGGTATCCGGGCGACGTGGTGACGTATCGCTGCGCCGACTGTCGCGACCGTTGGGACCTCGTTGTGCCCGACGACGCAGACGAGTGAAACGAGTCACCGTCGCAGAGTGAGTGGAAAGAGCCCCGGATCTGGCATCCTTGCAGTCGGGACGTCGTCCTCACGGACGAGAGTGCGGAGGATCGAGTGGGCTTCAAGGTCGGAGACCGCGTGGTGTATCCCCATCACGGGGCGGCCGTCATCGAGCGCAAGGAGAAGCGCGAGATGTTCGGCGAGAAGGTCGAGTACTTGGTCCTGCGGGTGACGCACGGTGATCTCACGCTGATGGTGCCGGTCGAGAAGGCCGAAGAGGTCGGCATCCGGCCCCCCGTCAGCAAGGACGAAGTCGAAGACATCCTCGACGTGCTCGCGAAGAAAGACGCGCGCATGCCGTCGAACTGGTCGCGCCGCTTCAAGAACCATCTCGAGAAGCTCAAGTCGGGTGACGTCTACCAAGTCGCCGAGGTCGTGCGGAACCTGTCTCTTCGCAACCGCGACAGCGGCCTGTCGAGCGGTGAGAAGACGATGCTCATGAACGCGCGCCGCGTGCTCGTCTCCGAGCTCAGCTTCTCGCTCAACACGAGCGAAGAGGCGGTCGAGAAGAAGCTCGACGCAGTCCTGGCTAGCGCTGCCCGCAGCGCGCCTGCGGCTCAGCCCTTCAGCAGGAAGTCGGCCTCTTCGTCGCCGACGAACAGCCGGAGCTCGTCGACCAACCCGGGCTGATCGGTGATGCCTCCAGGGCCGTCGACGATCTCGAACGCGACCTCCCGCGCGGTGCCGACCATCTCGCGGTCACGCCGGAGCGAGGCGAGCCGCAGGTCGCTGCGGCCCTTCTGGCGCTCCCCCATGATCGTCCCCTCGCCCCGCAGGTCGAGGTCGACCTCGGCGAGCTCGAACCCGTCGGTCGTCTTCACGAGCGCCTCGAGCCGGGCTTCGGCGCCCTCAGCGGCGCCGTCGTCGATCAACCAGCACATCGACGCGGCCGAGCCCCGGCCGACTCGGCCTCGCAGCTGGTGGAGCTGCGCGATGCCGAACCTGCTCGCGTCGAGCACGACCATCACCGTCGCGTTCGGCACGTCGACGCCCACCTCGATCACCGTCGTCGCGACGAGCACGTCGATCTCGCCCGCGCGGAACGCCTCGAAGATCGCCGCCTTGTCGGCCGCCGGGACGCGTCCATGCAGCAGCGCGAGCCGCAGGCCCTTCAGCTCACCGGCCTGCAACCGCTCGAACGTCTCGGTCGCGGACGCCACCTCGAGCTTCTCCGACTCGTCGATGAGCGGGCACACGACGTAGGCCTGATGCCCGCCCGCGACCTCGCCGCGCACGTCGTCCCACACCTCGCTCGTCTCGACCTCGCCGCGCGCCCACTTCGTGACGATCGGCGTGCGCCCCGGAGGCATCTCGTCGAGGACGCTCACGTCGAGGTCGCCGTACACCGTCATCGCGGCGGTCCGCGGGATCGGGGTCGCGGTCATCACGAGCACGTCGGGCACCGCGCCGTCGCGGCCCTTCGCACGCAGCATCGCCCTCTGCTCGACCCCGAATCGATGTTGCTCGTCGATCACGACGACACCGAGCGAGCGCAGCTCCACCCCTTCCTGGATGAGCGCGTGCGTGCCGATCAGAAGGTCGACCGTCCCGTCGACGAGCCCCGCCGCGATGCGACGCCGCTCGGCCGCGGTGGTGCGGTTCGTGAGGAGCTCGACGCGCAGCGGACGATCCCCGGTCAGCGTGGCCGGGTCGGGCACCTCGAGGCCGGCGAGGAGCGCGCGGACACCGAGCGCGTGCTGCTCCGCGAGCACCTCGGTCGGCGCCATCAGCGCGCCTTGGTGCCCGCCTTGCACGGCCACGAGCAATGCCGAGATCGCGACGACCGTCTTGCCCGAGCCGACGTCGCCTTGGAGGAGGCGGTGCATCGGCCGAGGGTCGGCGAGGTCGTGCTCGATCTGCTCGATGACCCTGCGCTGCGCGCCTGTGAGCGGGAAGGGCAGGTGCGCGTGGAAGCGCTCGACGAGCTCGCCGTCGACCGCGTGGCTGATGCCGACCGACTCCTGCTCGATCGCGCGCTTGCGGAGGACGAGCGCGAGCTGCACTCGTAGCAGCTCGTCGAAGACGAGCCGGCGGCGAGCGCTGCGTTGCGAGTCCATCGATTCGGGTGCGTGGATCGCCCAGAGCGCTTGCTCCCGACTCTCCAGGTGCAGCCGCTGCAGCACCGCGTCGGGCACCGGATCGGCGATCCCCCGTGGGCGGCACCGCGCGAGCGCGGTCTCGACCCAGCCCGCGATCTCCCACGTCGTGAGGCCCGCCTTCTCGGACTGCGGGTACACGGGCACGATCCGGCCGGTGCGGTCACCGATGAGGTCGACCACAGGGTTGGTCATGGTGAGCCGGCCGCGGTACGACTCGGCCCGCCCGAAGAGCGCAACCTGCAGGCCGGCGTAGAGCTGTCGCTCCCGCCACGCCTGGTTGAAGAACACGAGCCGGAGCCGCCCAGACTCGTCGCCCGTCTCGACCGTGACCATCTGCTTGCGGGTGCGAGTCGTCGTCTTGTGCGTCGATCGCACGGTGACGAGGACGAGCGCCTCCTCACCGTCGCGGAGGTCCCCGACGCGGGCTTCGTTCGTGCGGTCGACCCAACGGCGCGGGTAGTAGGTGAGAAGGTCGAGCACGGTCGTCACGCCGAGCTCTTCGAGCCCGTCTGCCTTCTTGGGGCCGATCCCCTTCAGCGCGGTGACCGGGATCGCGTGCAGATCGCTCAGCGTGAGGGGCGCTGGGTTCGTGGTCATCGCAGCGCAGGAGCCTAAGGCCGCCGTGCCCGTGGTTGGTCCCCTTCGGTGGCCGCCGGTAACCTCGATTGGGCATGCAGGGCGTGATCAAGTCGTACGACCCGGGTACACGTGACGGTGTGGTCGTGCGCGACTCTGATCTGTCCGAGCTCGACTTGGCGTCCGATGCGTTGGCCGGTTCGGTCTTCCGCATGCTGCGCCAGGGCCAGCGTGTGATCTTCGACCTGAACGAACAAGGCCTGGCCACCCGGCTGCGCCTCGGGTCCGAGGTCGACATGGGCACCCCCGGCTTCGCACCGGCCGCCGAGAGCTAGCTCCCCACACCCCCACCCACCCGTCCGGAGCAGACATGAGCGCCACCACCACACACAAGGACTTGCGCGACTGGGTCGACCATTGGGCGTCGATCTTCCAGCCTGCAGCGATCGAGTGGTGCGACGGATCGGTAGCAGAGCACGACCGCCTGTGCGCAGCGCTCGTCGCAGCGGGCACCTTCACGAAGCTCGACAAGCGGCCCAACAGCTACTGGGCGCACTCCGATCCGGGTGACGTCGCTCGTGTCGAGGACCGCACGTTCATCTGCTCGGCAACCGAGGACGCAGGCCGGTCCGAACAACAACTGGCGCGATCCTGCGACGATGCGGGCCGACATGCTCGAGCTCTTCACCGGCTCGATGCGCGGTCGGACGATGTACGTCGTGCCGTTCTCGATGGGCCCGCTCGGCTCGAACATCGCGCACATCGGCGTGCAGCTCACCGACTCGGCCTACGTCGCCGTGAGCATGCGCACGATGACGCGCATGGGCCAAGCCGCGCTCGACGTGCTCGGCGCGGACGGCGAGTTCGTGCCGTGCCTGCACTCGGTGGGTGCGCCGCTCGAGCCCGGTCAGGCCGACGTGCCGTGGCCGTGCGACGCCGAGAACAAGTACATCGTCCACTTCCCCGAGACCCGCGAGATCTGGTCGTACGGCTCCGGCTACGGCGGCAACGCGCTCCTCGGCAAGAAGTGCTTCGCCCTCCGCATCGCGTCGGTGATGGCTCGTGACGACGGCTGGCTCGCCGAGCACATGCTGATCCTCAAGCTGACGTCGCCGAAGGGCGTGACGAAGTACCTCGCCGCCGCGTTTCCGTCCGCATGCGGCAAGACGAACCTGGCGATGCTCGTGCCCACGATCCCGGGCTGGAAGGTCGAGACGGTCGGCGACGACATCTGCTGGATGAAGTTCGGCGACGACGGCCGGCTCTACGCGATCAACCCCGAGGCGGGCTTCTTCGGCGTCGCTCCCGGCACCGGGATGGACACGAACCCGAACGCGATGATGACGCTCGAGGAGAACTGCGTCTTCACCAACACCGCGCTGACGCCCGACGGCGACGTGTGGTGGGAGGGCATGACGCCCGACAAGCCGCCGCGCCTCACCGACTGGCGCGGCGACGCCTGGACTCCCGAGTCACCGACGACCGCCGCGCATCCGAACGCGCGCTTCACCGCTCCCGCGTCGCAATGCCCGTCGATCGCTCCCGAGTGGGAGGACCCCAAGGGCGTGCCGATCTCGGCGATCCTCTTCGGCGGTCGCCGCGCGTCGGTGGTCCCCCTCGTCAACGAGGCGACATCGTGGGAGCACGGGGTGTTCCTCGGATCGATCATGGCCTCCGAGACGACCGCTGCCGCGGTCGGCGCGGTCGGCAACCTGCGCCGCGACCCGTTCGCGATGCTGCCGTTCTGTGGCTACAACATGGCCGACTACTTCGGTCACTGGCTCGAGATCGGTCAGGCCACCCAGCCCGACAAGCTGCCGTCGCTCTTCATGGTCAACTGGTTCCGCAAGGACGCGGACGGCCGTTGGCTGTGGCCGGGGTTCGGCGAGAACAGCCGCGTGCTCGCGTGGGTCTTCGAGCGAGTCGCCGGCGAGGCCGAAGCGGTGAAGACGCCGATCGGCCTGCTGCCGACGCTCGACGCGATCTCGACCGACGGGCTCGAGGTCACCGAGGCCGACATGGAGCAGCTGCTGTCGGTCGACCTCAGCGGCTGGCGTGCGGAGGTCCCGCTCATCGAGGAGCACTACGCGCAGTTCGGCGACCACCTGCCGCCCGAGCTGCGGGCCGAGCTCATCGAGCTCGAGAAGCGCCTCGCTGGCTGACCCCCTACGCTGCGCGGCATGGCCGTGAGCGCGTACATCCTGATCCAGACCGAGGTCGGCAAGGCCGCGAAGGTGGCATCAGAGGTCGGAGCGGTCGACGGCGTCGTCGCTGCCGACGATGTGACGGGCCCTTACGACGTCATCGCGAAGGCAGAGGCAGCCACGGTCGACGACCTCGGCCGCATGGTGGTCAGCCGCATCCAGATGATCGACGGCATCACCCGCACCCTGACCTGCCCGGTGGTGAACCTCTAGCACAGCTCGTTTTCTTGGTGCAAGCTCCCTCCCCGGGAGTGAGAAACACCAAGAATTCCGGTCAGGTGCGGCCGACGAGCAGGGCGCGGATGCCGAGGCCCATCAGGAACAGACCGCCGAAGCCGTAGAGCAGGTAGAGCCGGCTGCGGAGCTGCGCGCGGTACGAGTACAAGATGCCGACCGCGATGATCGCGACGAAGCCGTAGAACATGTGGAACTGGGGAGCGACGAGTCCCTCGCCGCTGACGAGCGCGACGCCCAGCGCCACCTGGACGAAGATCGCCAGCTCGACGAACGCGGTGAACCACCAGAGCGCGCGCATGCGCAACCACTCGAGCCAGTTCGCCGCGAGCGCCCACGCGCCCGCGAGCCCGTTGCCGATGATGACCATCCACGCCCAACCCTCGTGGAGTTGGAGCAGGACGAGCGCGTACAGGGCGGGTCAGGCGTTGCTGAGGGCGGAGGCGGCCGCTTCGGCCTGAGCGAGTGCTTCGGCGTAGGCCTCGGCGGCCACATCGACCAGCTCGCTGATCTCGTCGTCGGTGAAGCCGGCGAGACCGCGGAACTTGCGGGCGAGGTGGACCGGGCTGTCTTCTTCCTCACCGCGGAAGCCGCCGAACGAGAAGACCTTGTCGACCGTGCGCTGGAAGTCGAGCGCCCGCTGCTGGCGCTCAGGATCCTTCGCGGTGATCCGGCGCAGCCAATCGGAGCCCATCTTCACGTGCGTGACCTCGTCGGCCAGCATCCAGTCCTCGCAGAAGTAGAGGACCGGGTCGGCGAAGGCGCCGCCGAAGTCGCGCATCGCGGTGAACACGTCGATGGCAAGGCCCTCGAGCGCCCGGTTCACGCCGGCGAGGCGCAGGACGGGGTCCTCGTTGCACGCGGCCTCGAAGAGCAGCGTCTGCTCGGAGAACTCGCCGAGCTCGGTGCCCATGTGATCGGAGAGCTTCACCGAGATCTCGACGTGGCGAGCCTCGTCCCAGCACTGCCGGGCCATGTCGAGCTTGAGCTCGAACGGGACACCACCCTCGCCGCTGCCCGTCTCGAAGTCCCAACACGTGCGCCCCGCGCCCTCGAGCGCCTGGATCTCGCCCACGAAGATGCCGTGCATCAGGCCGCGAGCGCTGTCGGGAGCCTCGGCGACCCGAGGATCGAAGCCGTTCTCACGTCGACGGGTCGCCACGAACGCGTTGCGGGGATCGAAGATCACATCCTCCATCGTGATGCGCACGAACCGATCGTCTCGGGCGAGCTCTCCCGACGGCATCAGCTTCCTCATCGAACCCCTACCTCCTAGTCGGCACTCAGCGTCCCAGGGTACCGTGACGGGCAACGGCGATGCGTGCACCCGGTGGGAACAGCGACGAAGACTCAGTAGGCGTCAGCCAGGATCGCCCTCGCGTCGGTCTCGCCGACCGGCCGAAGGTTCGCTTGCACCGCGAAGCTCGACTGCGACATCCGCGCCACCGCGTCGAGGTCCTCCTCGTCGACGCCGCAGTCCCGCAAGCGCGTGGGCAGGCCGAGCCGCTCGACGAGACGCGCGATCGCGCCCGGTGCATCGTCCGGATCGCCGAGCGCGTCGCCGATCAGCTGCATCTCGTCGGGAGCGACGTCGGCGTTGAAACGCATCGCGTGGGCGAGGATCACTGCGTTCGCGAGGCCGTGCGGGATGCCGGTGCGCCCTCCGACGAGCTGGGCGAGGCCGTGGTGGACGCCCATCGTCGCGTTCTCGAGCGAGCGGCCCGCGAGCGCCGCACCTGCAAGCGCGTCGGTGCGCGCGTCGACGTCGTCGGGGTCGTCGACGACGGCCGGCAGCGCGCGAGCGAGGCGCCGGATGCCCGCGAGCGCGATCGCCTCGGCCTCAGGCGTGCGGCGCGGGGAGTACACGACCTCGACGCAATGCGCGATCGCGTTCATCCCCGTCTCGGCACTCACGCGAGCCGGGGTGCCAAGCGTGAGCAGTGGGTCGTACACGACCGCGATGGGAGCGGAGGTCGGCCCGCCTCCCCCGCCCTTCGTGTGCGTGCGCTCGTCGGTCATCCCGAAGAACGGCGTGAGCTCGGCGCCGGAGTAGGTCGTGGGGATCGCGATGTGGCGCAACGCGGGCCGGTCGGCGTACGACGCTCCGGGAGTGCCGGCCTCCTGCTCGGTGAAGTAGCTCACCGCCTTGCCGAGGTCCGCGCACGATCCACCACCGAACGAGACGACGCCATCGACCGCGTCGCGCCGCGCCTGCTGCATCGCGGCTTGGACTGCAGTGGTCGGCACGTGCGAGCGCACCTCGCTGAACGTCGACGCGAGTGACCGGCCGAGCAGCTTGACGATGCGCGCTCCGTCGTCGGACTGCGATCGGCCCTCGGTCGTGACGAAGAGCGCGCGGCGGATGCCGAGCTCCTTCGCGATGTCGGGGAGCTGCGCGACGACTCCCGCGCCGAAGTGCAGCCGTTGCGCGAACCCCGTGTGCGTCCACGCCTCGCCGAGGAGGTCGCTCATCGCACCAGCGTGTCAGGCGCCTCGAAGCCCTGCTCCACGAGCACGAGACGGCCGTCGACCACATCCATGACGGTGAGCGAGCAGTAGTCGAGCGCGGCGACGACGATCTGATCGGAGCCCGTCGCCGAGCCGATCGCCGCGTTGATCGGCGACGAAGTGGCTGACGACGACGGTGTCGGTCTCGATGGCGAGCAGCCGCCCGACGACGGAGTCGCGCCAGCGGGTGTACTCGGCGCCGAGGTCGGCCCACGTGCCTCCCATGGCAGCGTGCAGCCATGTCGTCCGTTCGTGCGTCGGCACGTCGGGCGGTGACGGGATCTCGCCCACTGCCGGGTCGACCGTGCCGACCGTCGCCCACCGGCGTTCGAGCGGTGCCGCGGTCTCACGGCACCGGCGCAACGGGCTCACGAGGATCGGCAACGGGCCCCGCGGCGCAACGAGGTCGGCCATGGCCTCGGCCTGCGCGCGTCCGAGGTCGTCGAGTCCTGGGTCGAGGTCGTCGTCCCAGCCGCCGGACGCGTGGCCGTGGCGCACCAAGACGAGGCGCGTCACAGCCCGGCGAGCTTGTCTTCGTGGATGCCCGGCGGCGCGCCCTTGCGGATGAACCACTCGGTCGAGAACGCGCGGGCGAACACCTCGACCGGCATCCGGAGGAAGAAGCTCGAATCGGTGACCTGGCTCGCGTGCATCGTGATCGACTCACGCTTCTGGGCGATGAACCCGGACACGTCGACCGCAGTCGTGAGCGCGGCCTCGGGCATGCCGAACTCCATGTCCTCCGGCATCTCGGGCGGATCGATGTCGAGCTCGGGCGCGAGCTCGGCCGCCATCTCGACGAGTCGCTGCACGGCGTCGCGGTTCATCGTGGCCTCGTAGACGACCGGGGTGCCCGCGAGCTCCGCGGCGCGATGGCCGACACGGTGGACCTGGATGTGGTCGGGATGGCCATAGTTGCCGTGCGGGTCGTAGACCGTCAGCACCTCCGCGGACTCCTCGCGCAGGATCGCCGCGAGCCGCTCCGCCGCGACATCGACCGGTGCCTGCCAGAAGCTGTCGGGCTCGTTGTTCTGATCCCAGCCGTCCATGCCTGAGTCGGAGTAGCCGAGGAACTCGACACGAGAGATGCCGAGCACGTCGGCCGACCGCATCGTCTCGGCCACTCGGCGATCGGCGAGCGTCTCGCCCGCAGCCAAGTCCTCGGGCACCTCGCCCTGCTCACCACGCGTCGCGACCACCAACACGGCCCGGTGCCCCTCCGCGACCGCGCGCGCGATCGTGCCGCCCGTCGTGATCGATTCGTCGTCGGGATGCGCGTGGAAGCAGACGAGCGTCGCCATCGAGTCGAGCGCCTACCGGACCGCGCCGGACTCGTGCAGCTTCGTGATCTCGTCGCCGCTCATGCTCAGCCAGTCGGACAGGACGTCGTCGGAGTGCTGTCCCACGTTCGACGGAGGGCGCGAGAGCTCTGCCTGCGTGCGGGAGAAGCGGGGCGCCGGCGACGGCTGCGAGATGCCGCCGACCTCGACGAACGTCTTGCGGGCCACGTTGTGCGGGTGCCCGGCTGCCTCGTCGATCGTGAGCACCGGAGCAAAGCACACGTCGGTGTGCTCCATCAGCGCACACCACTCGTCGCGCGTCTTCGTGCGGAACACCTCGCGCAAGCGCTGCTTCAGCCCCGGCCACGAGGAACGATCCATCTGCTTCGCGAACTCGGGATCGTCCGACAGGCCCGTGATGCGCAGGAGCTCGGCGTAGAACTGGGGCTCGATCGAGCCGATCGACACGTACTCGCCGTCGGAGCACTCGTAGGCGTCGTAGAAGTGCGAGCCGGTGTCGAGCAGGTTCGAGCCTCGCTCGTTGGTCCACATGCCGGTCGCTCGGAAGCCGTGGAACATCGACATCAGGACCGCGGCGCCGTCGACCATCGCCGCGTCGACGACCTGGCCTTTGCCCGACTTCTGCGCGTCGAGGAGCGCGCACACCACTCCGAACGCGAGGAACATGCCGCCACCGCCGAAGTCACCGACGAGGTTCAGCGGCGGCACCGGCGGCCCGTCCGCGTTCCCGATGTGCGCGAGGCAACCGGCGAGCGCGATGTAGTTGATGTCGTGTCCTGCCCAGGCCGCGTACGGGCCGTCCTGCCCCCATCCGGTCATGCGTCCGAACACGAGCTTCGGGTTGCGGGCGTGGCACTGCTCGGGCCCGATGCCGAGCCGCTCCATGACGCCCGGCCGGAAGCCCTCGATGAGGCCGTCCGCGGTCTCGACGAGCTTGAGCACCGTCTCGACGCCGTCGGGGTTCTTGAGGTCGACGGCGATCGAGCGGCGCCCCCGTCCCATCACGTCGTAGTACGGGGGCGGAGTCGACGAGTCGCCCGACGCACGCTCGGCCCGGTCGACACGCACGACGTCGGCACCCATGTCGGCGAGCAACATGGCGCAGAACGGCCCGGGGCCGATCCCCGCGATCTCGATGATGCGATATCCGGCGAGCGGTCCGGCCATCGTGTGTCCTCCTCTGTCCCCAGGCGGTGCCCCAGGCTGTGTCCCAGGTCGCTGGGCGTCTGTGATCTCGGCGACTTTACGCCCGTGCGCACTGCGCTCATGCTGGCGCCACGATCCCGAGCACTCGCATCGAGGGGTTCTCGAGCAGCGAGCGCGGGGTTCGGGGAGATCGGCCAGCTCCGCCGAGTCGCTCGGACCGCGTCCGTCGTGGCGACCGAACCCAGCCTCGTCATGCGGATCACCGGCCACCGGTTCGTCGCGGCGGGTAGCGGTGTGCCGCAGAGCGCGGGCACTGCCCCCGCGGGTGGGCTGGTTGCACGATTGGGCGGAAAAGCGGCTACGCAATGACGGAGATGACGACGACCAACGAGCTCCCGAAAGACGCCTGGGACGCCGTGCTCGCGGCCGGCGAGGAGAGGGAGTATCGGCGCGGCGCGTGGATCTTCGTCGAGGGCGACCCGCCCGGCCCGGCGCTCGCGGTGATCGAGGGCGAGGTCCGCGTCGAGGCGACGCGCGAGGGCTTCGCACTCGAGCTCGGCGTGTTCGGCGTCGGATCGCTGTTCGGGGAGCTCTCCGCGATCGACGGCCGTCCCCGTTCGGCGAGCGCGATCGCGACCGAGACCACACGACTCGCGGCTGTGGGCATCCCCGAGTTCAACCAGCTCCTGACCCAGCATCCGACGCTCGCGGCCGCGATGCTGCGCGTCATGGCGACGCGCCTGCGAGCGACGACGACGTTCGCGGTCGAGCACGCGCCGCAGGACGTCGATCGGCGTCTCGCCGCGACGCTCGTCGAGCTCGCGATCACGCGTGGCGTCGAGGAAGGCACCATCGTCATGCTCGACGTCACGCAAGGCGAGCTCGCCGGCATGCTTCGCGTCGACCCCGAGAGCATGAGCGGCGCGATCAAGCGGCTGCGGGCGCGCGGGCTCGTGCTGCCGGGTCGGCGCTCGCTCCACGTCGTCAACATCCGCGCGCTCGAGGCGATGGCGAGATCCTGAGCGGCTACGGTCACGGCGTGACCGTCTTCGGCGTGCATGCCGGGCTCCAGAACACCTCGATGGCGTCGCTCAGGGCGCTCTGGCGACAGGTCGAAGACCTGGGCTTCGGCTGGATCTCGGTGTGGGACCACTTCTACTCGGCGACCCTGACCGAAGAGGGTGAGTGCCACGAAGCGGTGGCCACACATGCCGCGCTCGCGTGCGACACCAGCAAGGTGCGCTGCGGCTCGCTCGTGTACTCGGTCGGCTACCGGCATCCGGCGGTGCTCGCGAACGCGATCTCGACCATCGACCATCTGAGCGGCGGGCGGGCGGACATCGGCCTCGGCGCGGGCTGGAGCGAGATCGAGTACCGCGCGTACGGCATCCCGTTCCCGGCGGTGAAGGTACGGCTCGACCAGCTCGAAGAGGCCATCCAGTGCGTGCGCGGCCTGCTCCGCGACGAGACGACGACGTTCAAGGGCGAGTGGTTCGAGCTGCACGACGCGCGCTGTGACCCGAAGCCGGTGCAGCGAGCACTTCCGATCTGGATCGGCGGACAGGGCGAGAAGCGCACCCTCCGCATCGCCGCGCAGTGGGCCGACGGGCTGAACATCCCGTTCGTCGATCCCGCGATGTACGCGCACAAGCGTGCGGTGCTGCACCGGCACTGCGACGACGTCGGACGAGATCCCGCCGAGATCCGCACGTCGGTGAACCTCGGGCTCGCGTGGACGGAGGAGAGCTTGCGAGCGCAATTCGGCGGGCTCGCCGACTACGTCCGACCAGGTGTGCTCGGCGGCACCGACGAGGAGGTGCTCGACCGCATCGGCGAGTACGTCGATGCGGGCGTCGACCAGGTGAACATCGCGCTCGCGCGCGCCGTTCGACACCGACGCGGTCGAGCGGCTCGCCGCCGCGCTCTCCCTGTCCTGATCGATCGGTGCTGATCGATCGGTGCTGATCGACCCGCTCACGGGTGCCGCGACGGTCGTCGTCGGCTCACGTCAGGGACGCCCCAACCTTCCCGCGGATGCGTGCCCGTTCTGCGTGGGCGGGATCGAATCGCCTGAGCCGTACGAGGTGCGGGCCTTCGTGAACCGCTTCCCCGCGATGCCCGACGACAGGTGCGAGGTCGTGCTCTACACGTCACGCCACGACGCCACGTTCGCATCCCTCGGCGTCGAGGGCGCGCGCCATGTCGTCGACTTGTGGGCCGACCGCAGCGCGGCGCTCGGCGCGCGTGACGACGTCGCCTACGTGCTGGTGTTCGAGAACCGCGGCGCCGAAGTCGGCGCGACGATCGCGCACCCGCACGGCCAGATCTACGCGTTCGATCTCGTGCCACCCGCTCCCGCGCACGAGGGCGACCTCTTCGCGGACCGCGCTCCCCCGGGGGCCGACCGCCATGTCGCCTCGTCGGGGGGATGGAGTGCGTGGGCCGCGCGTGCGTCGTCGTGGCCGATCGACCTCCGCCTCGCGCCGGAGAGTCGAGAGCCAGACCTGCCGTCGCTGACATCTGCACACCGAACCGACCTCGCCGCGCTCCTCGTCGACGTGCTGGCTCGACTCGACCGCCTGTACGACCGCCCGCTCCCCTACATGCTCTGGTTCCACCAACGGCCCTTCGACAGTCGCGAGTGGGACGGACCTCCGTTGCACGCGCATCTCGTGTCGCCCTGGCGCGACGCGGGCGTCGCCTCGCTACATCGCGGCGGGAGAGCTCGGCTCCGAGGTCTTCTTCAACCCCGTCGCGCCCGAAGCGTGCGCGGCCGCGCTGCGGGCCGCGTCCGCATGATCGTCTCTCGCGCTCCCGGACGCGTGAACCTCATCGGCGACCACACGGACTACACGGGCGGCCTCGTGCTTCCGATGGCGATCGATCGGTGGACCGAGGTGCGCGGGGAACGCCGCGACGGCCAGGTGGTGCTTCGATCCGCCGACGCCGACGAGCCGGCAGTGGTGCCCCTCGATGTCGAGGAGCCGTGGCATGTCGAGCCGGAGTGGGCGCGCTACGTCGCGGGGGTCGTCGCCGAGATGCGCCCGGCGCTCGGGTTCGAGGGGGACGTGTCGACGACGATCCCGATCGGCTCGGGCCTGTCTTCGAGCGCGGCGCTCGAGGTTGCGGTCGCGCTGGCGCTCGGCATCGAAGGGTCGCCCCTCGACATCGCGAGGATCTGCCAGTCGGCCGAGCAGCGAGCCTCGGGTGTGCCCTGCGGGATCATGGACCAGCTCGCATCGGCCGGCGGAGTCGAGGGCGCCGCGCTGCTCATCGACTGCCGCGCCCTCACGATCACCCCGATAGCTCTGCCCGAGGACATCGAGATCGTCGTCGTCGACTCGGGCGAGCACCGGTCTCTTGCGTCGTCGGTGTACGCGGACCGGGTGCGAGCGTGCGCACGGGCGGAGGAGCAGATCGGCCCGTTGCGCGACGCGAAGATCGAGGCGGTCTGGGAGATCGCCGACCCGCACGTGCGCGCGTGCGCCCGTCACGTGGTCTCCGAGAACGAGCGAGTGGATTGGTTCTCGAGAGCGATCCGCGCCCGTGCGTTCCGTGATGCCGGGCTCATGATGGACGACAGCCACGCGAGCCTGCGCGACGACTACGAGGTGTCGACGCCTGCACTCGACCGTTGTGTCGACGACCTGCGGGCGCGGCCGGGAGTGTTCGGTGCCCGCCTGACCGGGGCGGGCTTCGGTGGCTGCGTCGTCGCCCTGGCCGAACGCGGCGCGGTGCGCGACACAGGTTGGGTCGTGCGTCCGGTCAGTGGAGCGACGGTCACCGAGGAGTGAGCTGCGCTCCCAGCCGCTCGAGTGCACCCGGCGTGCGCACGCCCCACCAGAAGAGGTCCTTGCCGTCGACGAACGTCACCGGCGCGACGGTGCCCAGCTCGTCGGCGTGCCGCGGGCCGAACGGGTAGGGCTCGGACGGCGCGAGGACGACGTCGACCTCGGGCACGGCGTCGAGAGCGACCTCGGGATAGCGCTCGCTCGCGCTGTCGAACACGTTCGCGACACCCAGGTGTGCGAGCACGGACGAGCCGTACGTGTCGCCGTTCATGGTCATCCAAGGTCGTCGCCAGATCGGGATGAACGCGCGCGTCCGGATCGACACCGGCGACGGCAGCGGCGTCAGGCTCGTACGTGCGGTCGACCAGCTGGGCGAGCGCCTGCATCTCCGGCGCGACGCGCGCGACGGTCGTCACACGCACGACGTGCACTCGCAGCCCACGCGCCTCGAGCGCGTCGAAGTCCTCCTTGCGGTTCTCCTCGTCGTTGACCACCACGAGGTCGGGTGCCATCGACGCGATCTGCTCGATGTCCGGGTCCTTCGTGCCTCCGACCTGGGGCAGCTCGGGATGTTCGCAGAAGCGCGTCACCGCGATGGGCACGACGTCCCACGCGAGCAAGGTCTCGGTGACGGACGGGACGAGGCTGACGACCCGCACTGTGCCGACCCGCCCTAGAGCCGGTTGAGCAGCTCGGCCTTCTTCGAGTCGTACTCGGCCTGCGTGATCGCACCCTTGGTGAGCAGGTCGTGCAGCTTCTCGAGCTGCTCGGCGGCGTCGGCCGACGCCGGCGCGCCCGTGCCGCTCGGGCACCTGGCTCGGCGCCGGGGGCGGCGGAGGCGGCGGCAGGTTCGCGTTCACTGCGGCGGCCGCTCCGGCACCCGCAGCGGCTGCCGCGCGTCGAGCGGGCTTCTCCTCGTACTGGTTCGCCTGCTCGTGGATCTCCTTCGCGACGAGCTCGGGCTTGCGGACGTCGCTGAAGCGGCTCTGGCCGTCTTTGCCGCCCGACTCGATCAGCAGATCGCCGGCGCCGATCATGCGCTCCCAGATCGACTGCTTGAAGTTCACGTTCATGATCCGCTCGAGCGGGATCTCGACGCCCGACTTCGCGATCATCCCCTGCCGAAAGATGACGCGGTCGTTGGTGACCGTGAAGCTCGTCGTCGTCCACTTCGAGTAGCGCACCGCGGCGTTGACGCCGAGGCCGAGGAAGACGACGAGCGTCACCCAGCTCATCCAGCCTTGACCGCTGACGTTCCACAGCAACAGGCACAGGACCGTCACCCCGAGCCACACGATGATCGTCGGCACGACGTACATCCAATGGGGCTTCAGGTCGAGGATGATCTCCTCGCCGTCGTTCAACAGCTGCTTGGGGTAACCCACGATGCGGACTTTATGCCCAGCCGAGCTCGGCCAAGCGGTTGTCGTCGATCCCGAAGTGGTGTGCGACCTCGTGCACGACGGTCACGCGGACCTGATGCACCACGTCGTCTTCGGTCGCGCACATCGCGCAGATCGGGAGCCGGTAGATGGTGATCCGATCGGGCATCACCATCCCCGCGTACCCGGCATCGCGCGCGGTCAACGGCACTCCTTGGTACAGACCCAAGAGGCCGGCTTGGCGCGCTCGGTCCTCCACGAACACCGCGACGTTGTCCATGCGCGCCCCGAGCTCCGGCGGGATGCCGTCGAGCGCCTCGGCCACGAGCTCTTCGAACCGCTCCGGCGAGACGAGCACGCCCGGACGCTACCGACGGGTCGTCCGGAAGTGGCCAGCGCGGCGGCCGCGGCCCTTGCTGACGCGCTGTCCACAATGTGACGGCCGTCACCCACACCCCATCCACAGTGTCTCCACAGGAGTGTCCACAAGTTATCCAGAGATGTCGAAAGTTGCCGAAATTCTCTTGACGGTTGTGTTGCGAATCGGCAAAGTGACGCCACCGGATGCGCAATGCACCGCACGCCGCAGGGTGTTGAGCCCAGCAGCGAGCAGCACGCGGCAGGGTGTTGAGCCCAGCAGCGAGCGCCCGGCTCGGGGGAACCGGGAGCTGTGGGGCGAAAGCCACGCGGGGCTCGGAGCCAACGGGCGGGGTGGTGCGGAGGGTCTGCGGGACGAGTCACGTCGAAGGCGTCGTCCACCGCCGGGTGGGTCCACGAAAGTGGGCACGCACGGAGGCCAGGGGGCGCCCGGAGCGCCGGAGCGCCGCAAGGTGCGAGGGAAGCGACGAGGCGTGGAACGGGGTGCGGCCCCGAGGAGTGCGGAAGGCTTCGGCCCGAAGGCTACTCGGGGTCGAACCGCGTTTTGCCCAGGCTTCCGCCTATGAGCGCTTGCCCCACCGGCGTTCTCCACAGGCCCTGGGGATAGCGACGAGCGGTCACCGGCAGCGCCCCACCCCCTCCCTAAGGTGACCCCGATGGACCTGCTGGCCGACCTCGACGAAGCGCAGCGCGCCGCGGTCACGAGCGCGGGCGCGCCTCTCTGCATCATCGCCGGGCCCGGCGCCGGCAAGACCCGAGTGCTCACGCGCCGCGTCGCGCACCGGCTCTCCACGGGATCCGCCGATCCCGGCCACGTCCTCGTCATCACGTTCACCCGCAAGGCGGCGAGCGAGCTCGGTGCCCGGCTCGGCGCGCTCGGCCTGCGGGGCCATGCCCATGCGGGCACCTTCCATGCGGTCGCGCTCGCGCAGCTCCGACAGCGGTGGGCCGACACTGGGGTCGCGCCGCCGTCGCTGCTCGACCGCAAGGCCGGCATCCTCGCCCCGCTGGTCAGTCAAGCCAGCAAGCGCGGCGGCGCCAGCCAGCTCGTGCAGCCCGCCGACATCGCGGCCGAGATCGAATGGGCGAAGGCGCGGATGATCAACCCTGCCGCGTACGCGGGCGCGTGCGACGAGGTGGGCCGCCGACCGCCGCTGCCGGCGACGGTCGTCGCCTCGATCTACGAGCGCTACGAGCGCGTCAAGCGCGAGCGCGCGCTGATCGACTTCGACGACGTGCTCATCCAGTGCGCTCGCGCGGTCCGCGACGACCGCGACTTCGCCGCGGTCCAGCACTGGAAGTACCGCCACCTCTTCGTCGACGAGTTCCAGGACATCAACCCTCTGCAGCTCCACCTGCTCGAGGCGTGGCGCGCGGGCCGTCCCGATCTGTGCGTCGTCGGCGACCCCGACCAGGCGATCTACGGCTGGAACGGAGCGGAGTCGGCGGTGCTGGCCGAGTTCCCCGAGCGTTACCCCGGCTCGACGATCGTGCGGCTCGAGACGAACTATCGATCAAGCCCGCAGATCGTTCGTGTCGCATCGAGCGTCCTCGACGTTCGCGGCCGCCGTACGACTCAGGCCGACGGGCCGGTGCCGTCGATCTCGTCGTACCCGACCGACGTCGGTCGAGGCCGCCGCGGCAGCGCGGCGCGTGCGCGACCGGCGCGGGCCCACGATGGGATGGCGCCACCTCGCCGTGCTCGCGCGCACCAACGCGCAGCTCGCGCTGCTCGAAGAAGCGCTGCGCGGCGGCGAACGTGCCGTGCCGGGTCCGCGGCGGCGGCAGGCTCCTCGAACAGCCCGAGGTCCGGGCGTGGTTGCGCGACGCGCGCCACCGGGGCACGAGCCCTCTCGCTCCGCGGCTCGCCGACCTCGAGGCGATCGTGAGCGACGCGGACGACGTCGACGGCGATGGCGACGACGGCACCGGTCTCACGGACGAGCGGCGACGCAACCTCGAGGCCGTCGTGCGCCTCGGCCACGAGTACCTCGCCCTCGACCCCGCCGGCACCACGACCGGCTTCACGGATTGGCTCGCCGCGACGATGCGTACGGACGACATCGCCGCCGACACCGACGCGGTCGACCTCGTCACGTTCCACCGAGCGAAAGGGCTCGAGTGGCCCGTCGTCATCGTCACCGGCCTCGAGCGTGGTCTCGTGCCGATCGGCCAGGCGACGACGCCCGAGGCGCTCGAGGAAGAGGCGCGCCTGCTCTACGTCGCGCTCACACGCGCAGAACGCGAGCTGCACTTGATGTGGGCCGAGCAACGCACGTTCGGCACACGCGCGATGAACCGGTCGCCATCTCCGTTGCTGCCGCCGATCGAGGACGCGTGCGAGGCGCTGCGCGCGGGCTTGCCCGAGAGCGACAACCGAGCGTCGGTGCGCAACGCGAAGCGCACGCTCGAAGCGGCTCGACGGGCCCCGACCGAAGGGAGCGACCCGCTCTTCAAGGCGCTCAAGGAGTGGCGCCTGACACGGGCTCGCGCGGCCGACACCCCCGCGTACACGATCTTCGACGACAAGACGCTCGCCGCGATCGTCGAGAACCGCCCGCGCACGAAGACCGCACTCCGCGCGGTTCCGGGCATCGGGCCGGTGAAGCTCGAACGCTACGGAGACGAGGTGCTCGACCTCGTTTCGGCGTTCACCTAGCCGTCGTTTGCGGTTCGCTCTCGTGGGGTCACGATTCACCTGCGCGCGCATCGCCTCGAACTTCGAGAAGTCGACCGAGATGAAGAGCGCCTCGCCCTCCGCGCACACGACGTCGCCGTTCTTCAACGTGCCCTCGGTGTAGATCTTGCGCCCGTCGACCCGGCTCACTCGCGCGACGAAGTCGAGGTCGGTGTGCAGGGGCGTGGGGCTGCGGTACTTGATCGTGAGGATGCCGGTCATGCCCGGCGCGCCGGAGAGCGACTGCGTCATGCCGAGCACCTCGTCGAACGCCGCGGCGATGTGGCCGCCGTGGACGCATCCGGGAGGCCCTTCGTACGCGGCGCCCCACCGCACGGTGCCGCGCACCTCGTCCTCGGCGACCCCCATGCGCACAGGAGGGGCGAGCGGGTTCGCGCGACCGAAGACCGGCGAGAAGTCGAAGAACCCGAAGGTGTCGCCGGCGTTCGCGACCTCGGCCCAGCCCTCGACCGTGCGGCCACGAGGTTGCGACTGCAACAAGATTGCGAGCGCCTCGGCCTGCGCGGCCGCGTCGGCGAGCGCTTCCTCGGATGCCTGGGTGTCCATCAGGCACTCGATCGCGACGCGCAGCGAGTCGGCGAGCCGGTGGAGCTCGGCCCGGCGAGGCGTGACCACCGCCTCGGCGGACGCCACGAAGCGCTCGTGGAAGGCCGAAGGGTCGGTGAGATCAGCCACGGTCGTCGAAGTCCACGATCACGGGAGCGTGGTCGGACGGCTGGGAGCCCTTGCGGGCGTTGCGGTCGATGAGCGCCCATCGCACCCGCTTCGCCATCGGCTGGCTCGCCAGCACGAGGTCGATGCGCATGCCGCGACCCTCGTGGAAGTCGCCGGCCCGGTAGTCCCACCAGGAGAAGAGGCGGTCCTCTTCGTAGACCTCGCGGAAGACGTCGACAAGGCCCCACTGCTCGATCTCGGCGAGTGCGGCGCGCTCGGCGGGGCTCGTGTGGGTCGTGTCGATGTACTTCGCCGCGTCGTACACGTCACGGTCTTCGGGCGCGATGTTGAAGTCGCCACACACGATGACGTCGTCGTCGGGGGCGGCGGTGGCGGCGATGTGCGCACGAAGCCGCGCGAGCCACTCGAGCTTGTAGGTGTACTGCTCGTGATCGATCGAGCGTCCGTTCGGCACGTACACCGACGTGACGCGCACGCCGCCGCACGTGGCGGTGACGAGACGTGCCTCGGCATCGGCGGGCGCGCCGTCGTGGAAGCCTGCGACGACGTCGTCGAGGCCGACGCGGCTGAGGATCGCGACCCCGTTCCAGCGGCCCTCACCCACGTGGACAGCCTCGTACCCCAGCGCGTGGAACGTCATCGCCGGGAACGCAGAGTCGGCGAGCTTGGTCTCTTGCATGCAGAGGACGTCGGGCTCACCGATCGAGAGCCACTCCTCGACCCGAGGCAGCCGCGCCTTCAGGGAGTTCACGTTCCACGTCGCCACGCGCACGGGCTCGACCCTACCGGGGCGCCGGTAGCCTCCGTCCGGTGCAGGCCCGCGCGATACAGGCGGTCGTGTGGAGCGACTACCTCTGCCCGTGGTGCTACCTCGGACGCGACCGCACCGCGCTGCTCGAGAGCCTCGGGGTGACCGTCACTCCCCTGCCCTACGACCTGCATCCCGAGCTCCCGCCGGTCGGCCGTCGCGTCTCACCGAATGGCCGCCTGGCCGAGGTGCACGCGCGGATCGGCGCGGAGTGCGCAGCGGTCGGGCTCCCGTTCAATCCCCCCGAGCACATCCCGAGCACGCGCCTCGCGCTCAGCGCGGGGGAGGTCGTCCGCGGCTCGCCGGCCCGAGGCATTCGCTGCGCTCGACGCGGCGCTCTTCGACGCGGTCTTCGTGACCGGTGAGGACATCGGTGACCCGGACGTGCTCGCCGAGGTCGTGTCGCGCTCCGGTGTCGACGGTGGTGAGGTCGTCGACGCGGTCGCTCGAGGCGAAGGGGCCGACGAGGTGCGCGCGTCGATCGACGCCGCGCACGAAGTCGGAGTCACGGGCACGCCCGCGTGGCTGCTCGATGGCCGCCTCCTGATCCCCGGTGTGCAGGACCGCGAGACGATCGAGCGTTGGGTCGCGCGCGCTGACAGCGCGGCCCGCCTCAGGCTGAGGGCGCCGCAGCCTTCTTCGCGGCCACCTTCTTGGCGGCCACCTTCTTCGTCGCAGCTTTCTTGGGCGCCGCCTTCTTGGCTGCGGGGGCCTTCTTCGCGGCCACCTTCTTCGGAGGAGCGACCTTCTCGGCGGTCGTCGTCGACCTTCTCCGGCCTTCTCGACCTTCTCGACCGCCTTCTCGGGCTTGGGCGCCGCCTTCTTGGCGGCCGCGGCCTTCTTCGCGGCAGCCTTCTTCGGCGTCGCCGCCTTCTTCGCAGCGGCCTTCTTCCCGGTCGCGGGAATGGCCTCGGTGGGCACCACTCCATCGGGCTCGAAGCCCGGCATGGCGAGGTCGACGCCGCGACGGCCTGCGGCGATCGAGACCACGGTGAACGGCATCGTGTTCCCGAGGGTCAGCACCTCGCGCGCGCTGCGAGGCGCGGGCTTCGCCAGATACCGAAGCGGGATGTAGCAGCGCACCGACTCGGATGTCGCGTAGGCGCCGTGCGAGGAGAACGACTCGATCGTCGCCTCGACGGACGAGCCGACGGGATGGTGGGCGACGAATTCGACGAACGGGAGCAGCGGGTTGAGCGCGTCGGCGGCCTTGCGCTTCTGATCGACAGGCGCGGACGGCTTCGCCGCTGCGGCCGCGGCTGCGGGAGCTTCGGCCGCCTTGCGCTTCGTCGGCGGCGGGGACTTCGGCACGGGCATCGGTGCCGACGCCGCCGCCGAGGGCCGCCCCGCGAGCTTCTTCGCAGGCCGCGCGCCGTCGCCCTTCTTCGCGGACCGGAGCGCGCGGCGGCTGGTCGGCCCGCGGACCGGGCTGCGGAGCACGAACACCCATCCGATGTGCGGGACCGGCTTGCCGCCCATCAGCCGTCCCTCGTCGAACAGCCAGTCGTACTCGCCGTGGAACTCCTGGAAGCTGTCGTTCGACAGCACCATCGCATCGGCCTTGTCGGCGATCTGCAGCACGAACGCATCGCCGCGGCCGATGGCTCCTGCGGGCGGCGACACCGAGCTCGTTGGCGTCGATCGCAGCGTCGAACGCCGCGACCTCGGCCTTGTCGATGCGATGCCCGAACGTCGCGTCGACCACGACCGTCACCGTGTGGTCGGGGTTCTCGGCCATGAAGGCCGACACCGCCTCATCGAGCTGCTTGAGGCTCGGATGAGACCGGCCTTCGGTGGCGATGTTCGAACCGTCGACGATGACGTGCCGGGGCAGGGTGCGGGGCATGGTGGACCTCAGTCAACCATCCCGCGGACGGAAGGCCCGTCATCAGCCCCGCCTACAGTGCCGCCATGGACGACCCCACGGGGGAAGTGACCGAGCTCCTCCAGCAGCTGATCCGCAACGCGTGCGTCAACGACGGCACCGAGGAGTCGGGGGGCGAGACCGCCAGCGCCGATGTGCTGGCCACGTACCTCGAGGGCAGCGGGCTCGACCTCGAGCGGTTCGAGGCCGTGTCGGGCCGAGCGAACCTGGTCGCCCGCATCGAGGGCACCGACGCCTCGGCGCCGAGCCTGCTCCTCATGGGGCACACGGACGTGGTGCCGGTGAACGCCGACCGGTGGCGCCACGATCCGTTCGGGGGCGAGGTCATCGACGGTGAGGTGTGGGGCCGAGGCGCCGTCGACATGCTCAACCTCACCGCGTCGATGGCGGTGGCGTTCAAGCACCTCGCGACCTCGGGGTTCAAGCCGAAGGGCACGCTCATCTACCTCGGCGTCGCGGACGAAGAGGCGCTCGGCACCTACGGCGCCGACTACCTCGTCGAGCACGAACGAGACGCCGTGGTCGCGGACTACGTGCTCACCGAGGCGGGCGGCTTCCCGATGGATCTCGGCGCGGGCGTGCGCCTCCCCGTCATCGTCGGTGAGAAGGGAACCTTCTGGAGCACGCTGCGCGTGACCGGCACTCCGGGGCACGCGTCGATGCCGCTGCGCACCGACAACGCGCTCGTGAAGGCGGCCGAGGTCGTGCGACGCCTCGCGGAGTACAAGCCCGAGACGCAGATCCACGACACATGGCGTCGGTTCGTCGAGGACATCGGCCTTCCTCAGGAGGTCGTCGCGCAGCTGCTCGATCCCGATCAGCTCGTGGCGCTGTGCGACGAGCTGCCGCTCGCGATGGCGCGCGAGTTCCACGCGTGCACCCACACGACCTTCGCGCCGACGATCATCCACGGCGGCACGAAGACGAACGTCATCCCCGACACGATCGACCTGACCGTCGACATCCGCACGTTGCCCGGGCAGGGTGAGCCCGAGGTGCGAGCGATGCTCGACGAAGCGCTCGGCGACCTCGCCGGCTCGGTGCAGCTCGTGTCGTTCAACGACGACGGCCCCACGGCGTCGCCGTTCGACACACCGATGTGGGACGCGATGGACCGCGTGAGCCGCGGCTTCTACCCCGACGGGAAGCTCGTCCCGTTCCTGACCGTCGGAGGCACCGACGCGCGCTTCTTCCGACGCGCCGGTTCAGCCGCGTACGGATTCGGCCTGTTCAGCCGGAACATGACCTTCGAGGACTACGGCGTGATGTTCCACGGTGACGACGAACGCGTCGACCAAGAGTCGCTGCGGCTCTCGACCGAGATGTGGCACGCGCTCGCCACACGACTTCCTGGGCTGATCCCGTGATCGAAGCAGTGCTGTTCGACTTCGGCGGGGTCGTGCTCTCGAGCCCGTTCGAGGCGTTCTCGAAGTACGAGGCCGAAGTCGGCGTGCCCGACGGGTTGCTGCGCGGCCTCAACGCGACGAACCCCGACACGAACGCGTGGGCGCTGCTCGAGCGCAGCGAGGTGACGATCGACGAGTTCTGCGCGCTCTACGAGGCCGAGGCGGCCGCCGCCGGCCACACGATCGACGCGCAGCGCGTCCTCGCCGCACTCGCGGGCGAGCTGCGCCCCGAGATGGTCGAGGCGGTGCGACGCTGCTCGTCCCGACTGAAGACCGCGTGCCTGACCAACAACTTCGTCACGTCACCCGGGCACGTCGACCGCGAGCCGCAGATGGCCGAGGTGATGGCGTTGTTCCACGTCGTCATCGAGTCGAGCAAGATCGGCGTGCGCAAGCCCGACCCGCGCTTCTACGAGATGGCGTGCGAGCTGCTCGACGTCAAGCCCGAGATGTGCGTCTTCCTCGACGACCTCGGCATCAACCTCAAGCCTGCGAAGGCCATGGGCATGACGACCATCAAGGTGCTGAACGCCGCCCAGGCGCTCGCAGACCTCGAGGCCGTCGTCGGCTTCCCGCTCGACCTAGACTGCGTCCTACGAGCCCGGCGAACGCCTCGTCGAGGAGGTCGTTCAGCTCTTGCGCGTGGATGACGCCTGAGCCGGTCGCCGGGCTTCCCGACTCGACGCGGCAGACCTGACGCACCTTGTAGCCCGCGTTCTCGATCTCGTGGCTGCGGTCGTACATGAACCGCCACGGCCCCATGTTCTCGGGCTCCTCCTGCAGCCACACGACCTCGCGAGCGTTCTCGTAGCGACGAAGGATGTCGATCAGCTGCTCGCGGGGGAACGGGTACAGCTGCTCGACCCGCACGATCGCGACCGGCGCGCCGGCCTCGTCGCGCGCGTGCGATGGCGTCGTATGCGACCTTGCCGGAGCAGAAGATGATCCGGGCGACCGCCGCCGGGTCGCTGACCGACCGGTCGTCGAGCACCTCTTGGAACGATCCGTTCGTGAGGTCGTCGACCGACGAGTGCGCCTGCTTCGCCCGCAGCAACGACTTCGGGGTGAACACGACGAGCGGCTTGCGGATCTCGCGGCGCACCTGTCGGCGCAACAGGTGGAAGTACTGCGCAGGCGTCGTGGCGTTGACGACTTGGATGTTGTCCTCGGCGCACATCGTGAGGAAGCGCTCGATGCGAGCAGACGAGTGCTCGGGCCCCTGACCCTCGTACCCGTGGGGCAGGAGCATCACGAGGCCTGAGGTCTGCTGCCACTTGTCTTCGGCGGCCACGAGGAACTGGTCGATGATGATCTGCGCGCCGTTCACGAAGTCGCCGAACTGCGCCTCCCAGGCGACGAGCGCGTCCTTGTGCACCACGGAGTACCCGTACTCGAATCCGACCGCGGCGTACTCGGACAGCAGCGAGTCGTAGACCCAGAGCTTGCCTTGGCTCTCGTCGAGCGACGCGAGCGGGACGTACGTCCAGCCGGTGTGGTAGTCGACGAGCGCGGCGTGCCGCTGGCTGAACGTGCCGCGCCGGGTGTCCTCGCCGGTCAGCCGGACGTCAGTGCCCTCGAGCAGCAACGTGCCGATCGAGAGTGCCTCGGCAGTCGCCCACTCGACCTGACCGTCGTCGTAGAGCTTGGTACGGGTGTCGAACTGCTTGGCCAGCTTCGGGTGGATCGTGAAGCCCTCGGGCACCGTCGTGAGCCCGGCGAACACTCGGTCGAGCGTCGCGCGGTCGACGCCGGTCGCGATGTGGGGAAGCACGCCCATCGGCTCGGGTGGCCTCGCCGCCTTCACGGCCGGCGGGGCGGACTGGCGGGTCTCGTCGAGCGCGACCTGCAGCCGGCGCTGGAAGTCGTCGAGCGCCTGCTCCGCCTCGTCGAGCGTCAGCTCGCCGCGCTTCACGAGTGCCTCGGTGTAGAGCTTGCGCACCGAACGCCGCTCGTCGATGAGCTTGTACATCAGCGGCTGCGTGTAGCTCGGATCGTCGCCCTCGTTGTGACCGTGGCGCCGGTAGCAGACCATGTCGATCACGACGTCCTTGTGGAACGTCTGCCGGAACGCATAGGACAGCCGCGCCACGCGGATGCACGCCTCGGGATCGTCGCCGTTCACATGGAAGATCGGCGCCTGGATCATCTTCGCGACGTCGGTCGCGTACTGCGAGCTGCGGGCGTGCTCCGGCGCGGTCGTGAACCCGAGCTGGTTGTTCACGACGAGGTGGATCGTGCCGCCGACGCGGTAGCCCGTGATGTCGCTCATGTTGAGGCACTCGGCGACGACGCCCTGGCCGGCGAACGCGGCATCGCCGTGCATCAGGATCGGCAGGACCGAATACGAGCCGGGCCGGTCGATGAGGTCTTGTCGAGCGCGGGCCATGCCGCCGACGACCGGGTCGACTGCCTCGAGGTGCGACGGGTTCGCGGCGAGCTCGACCTTGATGTCGGCGCCGGCGGGGCTGACGAACTTGCCCGACGCTCCGAGGTGGTACTTCACGTCGCCCGAGCCCTGGGTGGACGACGGGTCGACGTAGCCCTCGAACTCCTTGAAGATCTGGTCGTACGACTTGCCCACGATGTTGGCGAGGACGCTCAGGCGCCCGCGGTGGGGCATGCCGAGCACGACTCCGTCGAGGCCCTCGTCCGCGGCCAACGACAGGATCGAGTCGAGGATCGCGATGGCGGACTCCGCGCCTTCGAGGCCGAACCGCTTCTGGCCCACGTACTTCGTGGCGAGGAACTTCTCGAACGCCTCGGCCGCGTTCAGGCGTGAGAGGAGGTGCAGCTGCTCGTCGTGGCTGAGCGCGAATCGCACGCCCTCGACCTGCTGCTGGATCCACTTCTGCTCGGCGGTGTCCTGGATGTGCATGTACTCGATGCCGATCGTGCGGCAGTACGCGTCGCGCAGGATCCGGAGGATCTCACCGAGCTCGAGCTGCTCGGCGCCGCCGAGCCCACCGGTGAGGAACTCGCGCTCGAGGTCCCAGATCGTCAGGCCGTACGTCGCGGGATCGAGCTCGGGCTCCATCCGCGGCGGCGTCCACTTCAGCGGGTCGAGGTCGGCGATGAGGTGACCGCGCACCCGGTACACGCGGATGAGCGTCGCGATGACCATCTGCTTGTGCAGACGGGCATCGTCGTGGTCGGCGGGGTTGACGTCGCGCCGCCACCGGACCGCCTCGTAGGGCACGCCGAGCGAGGTGAACGAGGCGTCGTAGAACCCGCCCTCCCCCATCAGCAGCTCGTGCACTCGCTTCAGGAAGAGGCCTGACTCTGCGCCTTGGATGATGCGGTGGTCGTAGGTCGACGTGAGCGTGACGACCTTCGACACGCCCAGATCGGCGAGCGTGCGCTCGTCGGCCGCCTGGTACTCGGCCGGGAAGTCGATCGCTCCGACCCCGACGATCACGCCCTGCCCTGGCATCAGCCGCGGCACGGACTGCACCGTGCCGATCGTGCCCGGGTTGGTCAGCGTGATCGTGGCGCCCTTGTAGTCGTCAGGGCCCAGCTTGTTCGTGCGGACCTTGCGGATCAGGTCTTCGTACGCGGCGACGAACTCGGCGAACGACATCTCGTCGGCCGACTTCACAACCGGGACGACGAGCGTGTGGCTGCCGTCGGACTTCTCGACGTCGACTGCGAGGCCGAGGTTGACGTGCTCGTGGTGCACGACCCGCGGCTTGCCGTCGGGACCCTCGACGAAGGTCGAGTTCATCACGCGCACGTCGTCCGCGATCGCGCGGACGACCGCGTAGCCGATCAGGTGCGTGAAGCTCACCTTCCCGCCGCGGGTGCGCGCGAGATACCCGTTGATCACGCTGCGGTTGACCTCGAGCAGCTTGGCGGGGACGACGCGGAAGCTCGTCGCCGTCGGGACGCCGAGGCTGGCCTCCATGTTCGACACGATCACGGCGCCCGCGCCGCGGATCGGATCGCCGATCTCGCCGACGGCGCCGGCGGCCGGCGCGGGTGCTGCTGCGGCGGGAGGCGCTGCCGGGGCGGGCGCGGGGGTCGGGGCAGGGGCAGGCGCAGGTGCGGGCGTCGGCGCCACGATGACCGCACCGGGCCGGTAGTCCGCGAAGAACTCACGCCACGACTCACTCACCGACGACGGGTCAGAGCGGTACTGCTCGTACATCTCGTCGACGAGCCACGCGTTGGTTCCGAATTCGTCGGGGCTCGGCTGTTGCGGGTGCGCGTCAACCACGTTTCGATGCTACCGGTGGGCCCTGAGCAGCCGGAGTGGCCGGTAGGTTTCCCCGCCGTGAAACGCGTGTTGCTCGCCCTCGTCCCCGCGCTCATCCTCACCGGCGCGCTCGCTGCGTGCGGCGGCGACGACTCCGGCGGCTCGGCGGCAACGACGAGCGGCGGCGGTTCTGCGACGACGGGATCCGGTGCCTCCGCCGACCAAGTGGCGGCGGGCAAGGCGCTCGCCCACGACCGCGGGTGCCCGACCTGCCACAGCACGAGCGGCGCGTCCGGCACGGGCCCGACGTGGAAGGGGCTCTATGGCAGCGAGGTCGAGCTGTCGGACGGCACGAAGGTGACCGCCGACGACCTCTACATCAAGGAGTCGATCACCGACCCGAGCGCGAAGATCGTGAAGGGCTTCCCCAACGTGATGCCGCAGTTCAACCTCACGCCTGAGGAGCAGGACCAGATGGTCGCCTACATCAAGTCGCTCGGCTAGCGAGCGCCTGGCTCACGGGGCGAAGAGGATCTCCCACATCAGCCAGAAGATCGCCCACAGCACGAAGCCCGAGATCAGCACGTTGCGCACGGTCTCGTAGGGCCAGTTGAAGGGCGACTCCTTCGCCGGCTTGAGCCCGCCGCCGATGATGCCGAGTGCATTCAGCTCGAGCACGGCGAGGATGATCACGGTGATGGCCCAGTAGGCGCCTCGCGCGCCTCCGCTGCTCGTGTCGTAGAACCCCGCGTAGTGGGTCGTGAAGGTCATGAACCAGATCATCGTGAACGAGAAGAAGACGTTCTGACGCGAGGCCATGCCGGCTCGGCGGCCCGCCACCGCAGCCTCGGGAAGCGGCTCGCCACCGGCACGCACCTGGGCGGCCGACGCGATGACGACCTTCTGGTTGCGCCAGATGACGCCCCACACGTTGACGAACATGATCAGGGCGATGAGGACACCGGTCGAGATCGAGATGCCGTTCGCCCGCTGACCGAAGTTGTCGGCGAAGTAGTCCTTCGTGAAGCCCATGATGAGCAGCCCGGTGAGGACCGTCGCGACGGCCGCCCAGCGGAACCACCACAACGCCCGCTTCGCGAGCACCTCGATGGCTTCGGTCCGCGAGCTCAGCGCTCATCTCCGCGAACGCCGGCACCTGCACGAGGTTGAAGTAGTACAGCAACCCGATCCAGGTGATGCCGACGACGATGTGGAGCCACCGCGAAGTGAAGGCGAGTCCTGCTCGATCGAGCAGCTCGAGTGCATACATGTGCGCCCCCCAGACTTCCCAAGGCCGGACGGGCGGAACGTAGCACCGGTGTCGACGTCGACGGCGTATCAGCGGCCACGCATCGGTAGGGTCGGGCCGTCATGGCGCCCCAGTTCATCTTCACGACCTACAAGCTCGGTCGCTTCTATCCGCCCGACCGCCAAGTGCTCGCGGACATCAGCTTGTCGTTCTACCCGGGGGCCAAGATCGGCGTGCTCGGCGCGAACGGCTCCGGCAAGTCGTCGCTGTTGCGGATCATGGCGGGGCTCGATGACGGCTTCTCCGGCGAGGCCAGGCTGACGCCCGGCTTCTCGGTGGGCCAGCTCGCCCAAGAGCCCACGCTCGATGCGTCGAAGGACGTGCTCGGAAACGTGATGGACGGTGTGGGCGAGATCCGAGCGCTCCTCGAGCGGTACCACGAGGTGCTCGCGATGTGGGGCGACCCCGACGCCGACTTCGAGAAGGTCGGCGCCGAGCAAGCCGAGCTCGAGGACAAGATCAACGCGGCGGGCGCCTGGGACGTCGAGCGCAACGTCGAGATCGCGATGGATGCGCTGCGGTGCCCACCGGGCGACACCGAGGTGGCGGTGCTGTCCGGCGGTGAGCGACGGCGTGTCGCGCTGTGCCGCTTGCTGCTGTCGCGGCCCGACCTGCTGCTGCTCGACGAGCCCACGAACCACCTCGACGCGGAGTCGGTCGCGTGGCTGGAAAGGTTCTTGCAGGACTACCCGGGCACCGTCGTCGCGGTCACCCACGACCGCTACTTCCTCGACAACGTCGCTCGTTGGATCCTCGAGCTCGATCGCGGCCGGGGCATCCCGTTCGAAGGCAACTACTCGTCGTGGCTCGATCAGAAGCGCACACGGCTCGCGGCGGAGGAGAAGCAGAGCTCGGCGCGGCAGCGCACGCTCGAGCGCGAGCTCGACTGGGTGCGCATGGCACCCAAGGCCCGGCAGGCGAAGGGCAAGGCCCGCCTCAGCGCGTACGAGAAGCTGCTCGCCGAGGCCGAGGCCGACTCCGGCGCGGGCGACAGGCTCGAGATCTCGATCCCTCCGGGGAGCCGCCTCGGCGACACCGTGATCGAGGTGAGCGACGTCTCGAAGGGCTACGGCGACCGCTTGCTGATCGAAGACCTGTCGTTCTCACTCCCCCCGGCAGGCATCGTCGGGGTCATCGGGCCGAACGGCGCGGGCAAGACGACGCTCTTCCGCATGCTCACCGGCCTCGAGGCGCCTGACAGCGGGACCGTGAAGCTCGGTGAGACCGTGCAGCTCGCGTACGTCGACCAGTCGCGCGACGTCCTCGACTCCGACAAGACGGTCTACGAGGAGATCACCGAAGGCGTCGAGCACATGAAGGTCGGCAACCGCGAGATCCACGGACGCGCGTATGTCGCCTCGTTCAACTTCAAGGGATCCGATCAGCAGAAGAGGGTCGGCGACCTCTCGGGCGGCGAGCGCAACCGCGTCCACCTCGCGAAGGTGCTGAAAGCCGGCGGCAACGTGCTGCTGCTCGACGAGCCGACGAACGACCTCGACGTCGACACCTTGCGTGCGCTCGAAGACGCGCTCGACGCCTTCCCCGGCTGTGCGGTCGTCATCAGCCACGATCGCTGGTTCCTCGACCGCGTCGCGACGCACGTGCTCGCGTTCGAGGGCGATTCGTACGTGCGCTGGTTCGAGGGCAACTTCACCGAGTACGAGGCGTTCCGGCGCAAGCAGCTCGGCGCCGACGCCGACACGCCCCACCGCATCAAGTACAAGCCCCTGGCGCGATGACGCTGCGCGTGCTGCGCTGGGCGGTCATCGCCATCTGCGTCGTCGGCATCGCGGGGATGATCATCGGGTCGATCGCCGACAACAACAACGGCGTCGTGGTCACGTTCGGGCTCATCACCGCGGTGTCGATCATCGTGCTGATGGCCGTGGCGACGACGGCACGGTCGTTGGAGGCGAGGCAAGTCGCTGCCGCTGGAGTCGACGAGGCCCTCGCCGAGGACATCGAGACGAAGGTGCAAGCCTTGGTGGCCTCGGGCGCCGACGAGACCTCCGTACGAGACCTCGTCGGCAAGGCGGTGCGGCTCGGCAGAGGTCGGTGACCAGGGACTAAGCATCGGCGCGACGGTGCCGATAGGAAGTCCATGGCGACGAAGACCGCCCTCAGGACCCGTGCCGTGGTTCGCTCGATCGAGCCGGGCAGCGAGGTCGTGTGCGCGGGCTGCGGCGACCGTGTGAAGTTCAGCGCGAAGGTGCGGGCACAGCAGGTGATCTGCAACGTGTACGTGCGTGACCGGTGGGACCGGGTCGAGCACTATCACTACGAGTGCTACGCGGAAGCCGGCAACCCCCACGGCACCGCGGCCTGAACATCGCCCGCTGAGGCCAGCCCAATACCCTCCTCCTGTGAGCGACCGCCTCGACGCCGCTGAGAAGGCATCGGGCACGCGCGTCGCCATCGTCGGCGGGGCGATCGCCGTGTACGCGATCTTCGACACCCTCATCATCGGCCTGCCGACGTTGGTGCTGTCGGCGAGGTACGACTCGCTTCGCGTCTTCGCAGTCGCTGCCTTCGCGGTCGCGCTCCTGAACGTCGCGTGCTGCACCTGGGTCGACAACCACTGGGGTGAGTGGGTCGCCGGTTCAGGTGCTCGAGTCGAGACTCGCCTCCAGAAGATGCGGGACAAGAAGTCTCTGCAGAGGCCGGTCAGCTGGATCGAGCAAGGGAACCCTGCCCGCTATGCCCTCGCCGCTGCGATCGTCAACGCGATCCTCATCGTCGGCACCGCGCGCATCATCACGGGCAGGCCGGTCGGATCCCGCCGAATCCGCGTCGCCTCGATCTCGTACGCCCTGATCTTCACGGGCGTCTACTCGCTGTGCGGCTACATGCTCGGCAGGCTGATCTCCTTGTTCTGACGCGGCCCGCTAGAAACTTCGGATGCAAAACGGTCGGATCCGCCGCGGCGGGGTGGTCGCGGCGGTCGCCGCCGTCGCGGTGCTCCTCTTCATCGGCGGTGTGGTGACAGGACGCAGCTCGACTCAGGAGAGCGCCAGTGCCGCAGCACCCGCTCCGACGACGCTCCCTCCGGCGGGGTCGCAGGCAGCGCCGACGAAAGAGCCCCACGTGACCATCTACGGCGACTCTCTCGTGACGCAGGCCGAGCCCTACCTCCAAGCCGTGTCTCGCGCGCTCGGGCTCGAGGTCGAGGCCCGCGCCCTCGGCGGCACCGCACCGTGCGACTTCCTCCAGCCGCTTCAAGACGACCTCGACGCCCACAAGGTCGACCTCGTCGTGTGGGCGTTCAGCGGGAACAGCATCGGCAGCTGCATGGACGGCGCTGACGGCAAGCCGATCGGCGGTCAAGGGCTGTTCGACAAGTACCGCGCCGACACCGAACGGGCCATCGACGCCGCCGACGCAGCTGGGGTGCCGTTCGTCCTCGCGTCGCCGCCCGCGCCCCACCTGCCCGGTGACGTGTGGGAGCAGCTCGACACGGTGTACCGGTCGGTCGCCGGTGCTCATCCGACCGTGCAGTACGCCGATGCGGGCGTCGCCATCTCACCCGAGGGCCAGTTCGTCGACACGCAGCGCTGCCTTCCGTTCGAGCAGCGCATCCCGGAAGCGCGCGACGCCTGCGCGGCCGATGGGACGATCACCGTCCGCGGCTCCGATGGTCACTTCTGCCCGGCGCCGTCGACGACGAGCCTCGAGTGCAAGACCTATTCGTCGGGCGCGATGCGGTACGCGATCAACCTCTTGCAAGCCGCCCGTCTCGAGCTCGACTACCAGGCGCAGATCGCGGCGGGGAACACCCCGCCTCCCTGAGCGGCGTCAGCCGACGGCAGTGCCTTCGATCTCGACCATGAGCTCGGGGAACGCGAGGCGGGCGACGCCGAGCAACGTGCCGGCCGGCATCACACCGGCCGCGCCGAGCCGCTGCCCGAGCACGCCGGAGCTGGCCAGGTAGGCGTCGACGTCGGTCGTGTAGAAGTTCAGGCGTACGAGGTTCCCGAGGCCCATGCCCGCGTCGCGGAGCACCGCCTCGAGGTTGTCGAGCGCGAGCGAGAGCTGGGCGGCCATGTCACCGGGATGTTGCGGCGCGCCGTCAGCGTCGACCGAGGTCTGACCGCTGCAGAACAGCGTCCGGCTCGCGCCCTCGATGAGCTCACCTTGGTTGAAGCCGAAATTCATGGACCATTGCCATGGGTTGACCGCGGTGCGCTCCATACGAGTCCTCCATCTGGGGTGTCGACGCACACTACGCATAGCCTGCGCGAGTGACCCCCGGCGCCGACGACCATCGCATCGCGGCCGACATCGCGGAGGCCACCGGAGTGATGCTCGTGCAGCTGCGCGCCGAGCTCGTGTCGGCCGGGGTCGCGTCGTGGCGCGTGATGGATGAAGGCGACATGCGCGCCCACCACTTCATCGTCGAACGACTGGCCGAGCTGCGCCCCGATGATGCGATCTTGTCCGAGGAGGGCCGCGACGGCCCGGCTCGTCTCTCCGCCGACCGCGTGTGGGTCGTCGACCCGCTCGACGGCACCAACGAGTTCGGCCAGCCCGGGCGCACCGACTGGGCGGTGCACATCGCGCTCGCAGTCCGCGGCGAGCCCCTCGTCGGCGCAGTCGCGCTCCCGGCAGTCGGCGTCGTGTACGGAACCGGTGATCCCCCGCCCTATCCCCCGCCCCTCGACGGACGCCGGCTCCGCGTCATCACCAGCCGCAGCCGCTCGTCGCATGCGGCGGCCGTCGTCGCGCACTCGCTCGACGCGGACATCGTGACGCTCGGGTCCGCCGGGGCCAAGGCGATGGCCATCGTCGCGGGTGACGCCGACATCTATGCCCATTCGGGCGGCCAATACGAATGGGACAACGCCGCGCCCGCGGCGGTCGCGATCTCCGCCGGCCTCCACGTCAGCCGCCTCGACGGATCGACGCTCATCTACAACCGCCCGGACCCGTGGCTCCCGGACATCCTCATCTGCCGCAAGGAGCTGCGCGACGACGTGCTGACCGCCCTCTGGGGCTGAAGCGTTTGAGCGCCAGAGCGACGATGCGTCGGGCTGGCGCTCAAACGGTCAGGAGAGGCCGAGCTCGGACAGGACTTCGGCGGTGTGCTCGCCGAGCGTCGGCACTCGGCCCGGCTCGGCGACGTGATCGGTCGAGGGATGAAACCGGACCGGTGTGGCCACTGAGCGATAGCGCTCGCCGTCGATCCCGGCCATGTCGACGAACATCCCGGCGGCGTTCGCCTGCGGATCGGCGAGCACGTCGCGCAGAGTGTTGACCGGTGCCCACCACACGTCGTGCGCGTCGAACCGCTCGATCCAGTCGGCGTAGTCACGGGCCGCGAAGGTGTCGTCGAGCTCGGAGATGAGCGCGGCGCAGTGCTCACGCCGGCCAACCGACGTTGCGAAGCGCTCGTCCTCGCCGAGGTCGACGCGGTCGATCGCGCGGAGCAGACCTGGCCAATGCCGATCGCCTTCGAGGCCGAGCAACCAGAACCAGTGGCCGTCCGCCGCCTTGTAGCAGTTGACGAGCGGAGCGGGCGCGAGCGCACGCGACTTCGTCGACGAGATCTTGCCGAAGCCCGACAGGATCGAGAGATCCCAACCCATGCAGTAGATGCCCGTGCCGAGCAGCGACACCTCGACGAGCCTTCCCTCACCGGTGCGCTCGCGCTCGAGCAGCGCACCGAGCAAGCCGGCCAGCACGGTGAGACCCGTCGTGTGGTCGCCGTAGCCGCTGCGGATCGTCGGCGGGTCTTCGGAGGACGGCACGAGCGTCGCGGCCGCGCCGCTGCGAGCCCAGAACGCGCCGATGTCGTAGCCGGCACGGTCGCGCTCCGGACCCTCGAGCCCGTATCCCGTCACGCTCGCGTAGACGATGCGCGGCAGCCGGGCTCGTACGGTCGTCGCGTCGAGGCCGAGGCGCTCGAGCGCGTCGGCGGCGGAGGTTGGTGAGGAACACGTCCGCGGTCTCGAGCAGCTTCCACATCGCGGCGATGCCCTCTTCGGACCGCAGATCGAGGACCACCGAGCGCTTGCCGCGGTTGTCGAGCTCGAACGGCGGCACCTTCGTCTGCTTGACGCCGATCGCTCCGAAGAGCTTGCGCATCGGATCGCCGTCGGGAGGCTCGACCTTGATCACGTCGGCGCCCCAGTCGGCGAGCACGCCACCCGCTGCGGGCCCTGCCACCCAGACCGACAGCTCGACGACGCGCAGGTGATCGAGCATCAGAGCACCGTCACCGTGCCGGCCTTGCCGTCGACCTCGATCATGGCGCCGTCGGCGATCCGCCTCGTCGCGTCGGTGACCGACACGACGCACGGCAGCCCGAGCTCGCGGCTGACGATCACCGCGTGGGTGATCTGCGCGCCGACGTCGACGACGACCGCCGCCGCGGGGACGAACAGCGGTGTCCACGACGGATCGGTCAGCGGCGCCACGAGCACATCACCGGGCTCGAGCCCGCGCGGGTCAGTCGGATCGAGCACGACCCGCGCCCGCCCCCGAGCCACGCCCGGACAGCCCGGGATGCCGGTCAGCACTTCTCCCGACACCGCGTGGTCGGCCCCGCTCGCCGCGGCGCGATGACGCCACTCGGACGTCGGCGCCGGTGCGCCTCTCGACACGAACGGCGGCTCGAGATCCCACAGCGAGAGGTAGTAGGTCTCGCGCTCCTTCACGAGCTCGGTGAAGTCGGCGGGACGCTCGACGAAGTCGTCGAGCTCGAGCTCGGTGAGCATGAAGATCTGCTCGACGTTGGCGAGGTCGCCGCGGTCGACCGCTCGGCGACCCAGCTCGCGCATGGCCAGTCGCATCTCGTGCGCGAGCTTGATGTTGTTGGTCTTCGTGCGCTCACGACCGGCGTTGTACAGGTGCGCGCAGCGCAGGCCCACCTCGAACGTGCCGGCCGCCTGCGCGTCACCCGCGACGAGCTCGCGCACGAAGTCGGTGGCGGCCTCGCGCTCGACGATGCGCAGCTCGGTCCGCGTCTGGGGCGACTCGTCGTCCGCGGCGAAGCGCATGCGATCGATCGCGGCGAGGGGCACGTCGGGGTCGATGCCCCAGGTGCGGCTGCGCAGCTCCCACTCGTTCGGGCCGCGCGCGCCGAACCGCTCGATGAAGCTGTCGAACAGCTTCTCGAAGTCTTCGGCGGAAGGGCTTCCCGAGTCGGCGAGCGCCAATGAGGCGCTCGTGCAGCCCCGGCACACCCGCATCGAATGCGGCCGTGAGATCGGGGGAGCCCTTCACGATCCGCGACATGTCCCACATCGCCCAGCTCGGCGCAGCGGAGTCGACGTCGCCGAGGCCGGCGACGAGCGTCATGATCAGCTCGGGCTGCTCGATGGCGGCGAGCACACCCGCGACGGTGCCGATGCCGATGCCGGACGCACCGGACACGAGGATGTGCCGGCAGAAGAGCCGCCGGTACAGCGGGAGGAAGCTGCGGGCGTGGTCGACGATCTCCTGGTCGGTGAGCTCACCGAGGTCTGGGCGGCGCGCGATCAGTCGATCGACCTGGTCACGGTCTGCTCTCAGCTCGGGCAGGTCGTCGCGGGTGAAGAGGTCGTCGAGGTAGCGCTGGAGCTTCGCGGTGAGCTCTTCGTTCTCGTCGTCGGCACGGGCCTCGTCCTCGTACGGCGTGATGCCAGGCATGTCGCCGAAGTACTGGAAGTCGACCATCTGAGGCGTCAGGCCGGGCATCCGCGACGCCGTAGATGCGCGTCATCGACATGTTGAGGTAGAGGTAGCCCCCGAAGACACCGACGGTGTCGGGTCGATCGGGATCGAACTCGTCGTAGGTGAACGACCCTGCCTTCACGTACGCGTCACGCCAACCGAGGTCGCCGGCCGATGCGAGGCCCATCGTCGACGACAACGGCGAGACGGGATCGGGCATGACCTCGCCGGCGTTCGCCCGTGTGTAGATCGTGTACTTCTCGCTCGCAAGCGTGTCGGCCGCCCATCGCTCGGCCATCAGAGCACCGTCACCGTTCCGGCCGAGCCGTCGACCCGCACCATCGCGCCGTCGGGGATCGCCTTCGTGGCACCCGTCGCCGACACCACACACGGGATGCCGAGCTCGCGGCTCACGATGATCGCGTGGCTCTGGAGCGCGCCGACATCGACGACGACCGCGCAGGCCGGCACGAACAGCGGGGTCCACGACGGATCGGTGATGGGCGCGACCAGGACATCGCCGGGCTCGAGCGCGGTGGGATCGTGCGAGTCGAGGATGACGCGAGCGCGGCCCTCCGCGACGCCGGGGCAACCGGAGAGCCCGGTGAGCGACTCGACCAGGAGCGAGCTTCGCGCACGTTGATCGCGTCTCGACGCGTCCAGGCAGCCGGGAAGTCGGGCTCGCCCACGAACACGAACTGCGGTTCGAGGGCCTGCAGCTCCGCGTACTGCTTGCGGCGCGAGCGAATCGTGTTCGTGAACGCGTTCGGGTCGGCGAGGAAGTCGTCGAACTCGGACTTGCGCAGCATGCCGAAGTCCTCGATCTCGTCGAACGATCCCCGTTCGACCATGCGCCGGCCGAGCTCACGGAGCGTCATGCGGCACTCGTGGAGCATGCGGATGGCGTTCGTCTTCGAGCGCTCCCGCCCCGGCAAGAACACTCGGGCCGCCCGCACTGCAGCGAGGAACGTGCCCTGCGTCTCCGGGTCGTCCTTCAACGCCTCGGTCAGCTGCGCCGCGAGCTCTTCGCGATCGGTCGCCATCCGCGAGTTCTGGCCCAACGGGCGCGGCGCCCTCCGGCGAGAGGCGCATGCGGTCGACAGCCGCGAGAGCGAGGTCGGGCTGCGTCTCCCACGTCGGCGACCGCATCTCCCACTCGTTCGGTCCTCGAGATCCGAAGCTGTGCAGGAAGTCGTCCATCATCGAGCACAGCTTCACGGCGCCCTCGTCCCGCGACGCTCGGAGACGGTCGTGCAGGCCGACAAGCCCCTTGTCGAACTCAGCCATGAGCGTGGGCGAGTCGGCGACGACGCGGCCCATGTCCCACATCGCCATCGACGGCGCTGCCGAGTCGACCTCGCCGAGGCCACCGATGAGCCGCATCATGAGCGACGGGTCGCCGACCGCGGCCGCCATCGCGGTGAGGATGCCGACCGGCAGCGTCGCCATGTACGACATGAAGATGTGGTGGGCGAACAGGTCGCGGAAGTGCGCGTCCATGAGCGCGAAGTAGCGGTCGGCGAGCTCACGGTCGCTGAGGGCGCCGAGATCGGGGCGCTCGTCGCGCAGCCGCCTCGTGGCGATCTGGTCGTCGATGAGCTCGGGAAGGTCTTCGGTCGTGAGCGTCCATCCGAACGTCTGGCCGATCTTCTCGGTCTTCGCGAGGTCGACGTCGCCCGGCTGCTCCTCGTAGGGCGGGATGCCCGGCTGCGCTCCGAAGAACTGCTCGTCCATCGCGGCCGCCGAGAGGCCCGGCGCGCGCTCGCCGAACAGGCGGATCAGCGACGCGTTCAGGTAGCAGTAGCCGCCCGTGATGCCGAGCTGCTCGATGTTGTCGGGATCGAACTCGTCCTGGTCGAACGCGCCGACGCGCTCCCATGCGTCGCGCCACCCGAGCTCCGCGAGCCAGATGCCGGTGTCGCGGGTGAGCGGCGTGACCGGATCGGGGAACACCTCCCCGACGTTTGCCCGTGTGTAGATCGGCCACTTGGAGCTGAGCTCACTGTCGGCGATCCAGCGCTCGACCATCAACAAGTCCCCCTGACTCGGCCCGCGCGCCCGCGGCGTCCGCGCAGAGTAGTCCCCACTGTCAGGACGTCAGAAGGGAACTGCGAGACTGCACACGTGCCAGACACCGCGAACCCGCCGGCTGACCTCGCGTTCGGCGCGTTCAGCGACGAGCCGCCGTGGGTGCTCGACCTCGCCGCGATCACCTGGGCGCCGGGGCTCGACGCGGTGCGCGCGGCTTGCCGCGGCGAGGTCCCGATGCTCACGCAGCGTCGTCGCCTGCCTCCGGGCCTCCGCATGGCGCGCGTGACCGCTCGTCTCGCGACCGCGGTCGGCGGATGGGCCCTCCTCGACAGGCGCAAGGGCGAGCACGTCTCTCGAGCGGGCATCTCACGGCGACTCCGGGTCGCGGCAACCGACCTGGGCTCGACCTACATCAAGCTGGGTCAGATCATCTCCGCCGGGGAGGGCTTGTTCCCCGAAGAGCTCGTGAACGAGTTCAAGCTGTGCCGCGACCGAGTGCCCGCCGAGAGCTTCGACAGCGTGAGGACGGTCGTCGAGCAGGACCTCCACCGGTCGTTGGAGTCGGTGTTCGAGACGTTCGACACCGTGCCCCTCGCCGCCGCCTCCATCGCACAGGTGCACGCAGCGACGCTGCACACCGGCGAGCGGGTCGTCGTGAAGGTGCAACGACCACAGGTCGCGAAGCTCGTCCGCCAAGACCTCGCGGTGATGTCCTGGCTGGCCCCTCTGCTCGTAGGTCGCATCCCGATCGCGGCGCTCGCGAACCCGCCTGCGCTCGTCGAGCTCTTCGCCGAGACGATCACCGAAGAGCTCGACTTCCGACTCGAGGCGCAGAACATGCTCGACGTCGCCCGCGTGCTCGCGGAGCTCGGGCAGCGGGGCTACGTCGTGCCCCGACCCCATCCTTCTCTCGTCACGCGCCGCGTGCTCGTGATGGAACGGCTGTCGGGCTTCGCGTTCGACGACGTCGAGAGCATGCAGCGCGCCGGCATCGACACGACTGCCGTGATCCGCACCGGGATGATCGCCTTCATGGAGGGGGCGATGATCTACGGCGTCTTCCACGGCGACCTGCACGCAGGGAACCTCTTCGTCCTCCCCGACGGACGCACGGCGCTTCTCGACTTCGGCATCGTCGGACGGCTCACCGAGCCTCGGCGCCTCGCGTTCCTGCGCCTGATGATGGGCGCGACGACGAATGACGTGAAGGGCCAGCTCGCTGCGCTCCGCGACCTCGGCGCGCTCCCGCCCGACACCGACCTCGATGCAGTCATCCGCGACCTTCGCCTCGACCAGCCTCCCGTCGACCCGACGACGCTCTCGGGCGAGGAGCTCGTGCACGAGATCCAGCGGACGGTCAAGGCGTTGCTCGGGTACGGGGCCAGCCTTCCGAAGGAGCTCATGCTCTACGTGAAGAACATGGTCTTCCTCGACGGTGCGATCGCGCGGCTGGCACCCGACCTCGACCTCCTCGCCGAGATCACGACGATCTCCGCGTACTTCGCCACCCACCACGGTGATCGTCTCGCGGCCGACATCGGCATCCACCCGATGGACGTCCCCATCGACCTCGAGGGCGTGAAGGCGTCGTTCGGGGTCGACTCGTCCACCGAGAAGCTGACCTATCGCGATCTGCAGAAGCGTCGTGAGCTGATCGGGAAGCGGCTCAGGGACCGGTCGTCCCAGTAGCGCCAGTCGTCGCCGCGTCGTGTCAGTCGCCCCAGTCGAGGGCGCCGCGGTCGTGGCCGGGCTCGACTCCGCGGGCACGCCGGTGCCGCTCTCGGTCTGCTTGCCGGTGGGGCAGCCCTTCGCCGCCGCGGTCGCGCTGGGCGTCAGCGTCGCATCGCGCGCATAGGCGAGCTCGGTCGCCAGCCAGGTCTCGCCGACCTGTTGCGCGTCGGTGACTTCGAGCGTGAACGTGGCGCTCACGGCGTAGTCGACCGGCGTCTCCTTGCCGTCGATCGTGCACGGCAGCGTGACCGGTGCGTCGACGTGGTACGTCAGCTTCGATCCCTCTCGGGTCCACACCTCCGTCGAGGTTCCGGCGCTCGACTGCCGCGCGACCTTGCAGTCGACGGCGTCGACGTTGCAGCCACCCGCGATCAGGTACTGGCGTGTCACCTCGTCGCCGACCTTGAGGCTGTCGTCGAGCACCGGTGGCGACTGCGAGTCGACCTTCAACGTCACGGCCCACTGCCCTGTCACGGACGCGCTGGCGAGGTCGGCGGCGGTCGGCTCGGGCACCGTGGACTTCGAGCTGTCGTCGCCGCACGCAGTCAATCCAACGATCAGCGCAACCACGGCGAAGAGGGGCGCGAGAAGACGGCAGAGGCGAACGGGCACTGCGAGAGCATGCTGGAGTCGGCTGAGCGGAGTCCAGCCGCGCCCCGGATCAGGGGTTCGTGCCGTCCCGCTCGATCGTGAGCGCGTCGCCGATCTCGACCGGCGCGTCGGGCGCAGCGATGGTCGTCGTCGGCTGCGGGCCGCCGTTCAGCTGCAATCCGTTGTGCTGCCCACGGACGTGCACCACCGGAACCGCGGCGAGCACTCCCAGCGCGAGCGCGGCGACGCGCGTCGGCGCTCGGCGACGCACGAGACGCCTCCGGATGTCGGCTGCCGTGCGCTCGGAGACGCCCGCCAACCTGACCAGCTGGTCCTCGAGCTCGCGGTCGGTCACGTCGAGCGCGAGCGCGAGCACCTCGAGGTCGTCGAGCCGCAACGTCACCGGCGGCGTCTTCCTCGAGGCCGCGCTCGTAGCGGACCATCGAGAGGTAGCAGCGCAGCACGCCTTCATTTCCGAGCACGGCCTGATCGATGCGCACCTCTTGCTCGCCGACGACAAGGCGCCCGAGGAAGGGGTCGAACCAGAGGGGCTGACGCGGAGGCACGAGGACCTCGACGCTGACGCCGCAGGCATCCGCGATCGCTTCGAGCGAGACGTCGCCCGGAACCCGGTCGCTGCGCTCCCACGAGCGCACCCGCGCCGTCTCGACTCCGACCGCTCGACCGAGGTCTCGACGGCTCAGCCCGGCGTCGAGTCTGGCCTCCATCATGAGGCGGCCGACCTTCGGGCGCGCCGACTTCGGCACGTCAGTCCAGGATCGGGATCCGGCCACTCATGCCCATCGGCGGGGCCGCGCCCGATGTGAGGGCTGGATGTGAGGGTCGCATAGCGTCCTCTCGATGCGTCTCGTGATCGCCCGCTGCACGGTCGACTACGAGGGAAGGCTCACCGCTCGGCTGCCGAGCGCCGTCCGCCTCGTGATGGTGAAGGCCGACGGGTGCGTGGCGATCCACGCCGACGGCGGCGCGTACAAGCCTCTCAACTGGATGGTGGCGCCGAACGTCCTCGTCGAAGCGCTCGGCGACGACGGCACACCCACCTGGACCGTGACCAATGGGAAGGGCGAACGGCTCCTGATCCGGTTCGACGAGGTGCTGTCGGACAGCTCACACGAGCTCGGCGCCGACCCCGGGCTCGAGAAGGACGGCGTCGAGGCCGAGCTGCAGGCGCTGCTCGCCGCGCGGCCCGACGTGATCGGCGACGACCTGGTGCTCGTGCGACGCGAGTACCCCACCGACATCGGACCGATCGACTTGCTGTGCCGCGACGGCTCCGGGGCGACGGTCGCCATCGAGGTGAAGCGGCGCGGTGAGATCGACGGCGTCGAGCAGCTGACGCGCTACATCGCGCGGCTCGAGCGCGACCCCGGCCTGCGGCCCGTGCGCGGCGTGTTCGTCGCGCAATCGATCACGCCGCAAGCGAAGGTGCTCGCGGGAGATCGCGGCTTCCGCTGCGTGGAGATCGACTACGAGGTGCTCAAGGGCTTGCGGCCCGAAGACCTCAGGTTGTTCTGACCCCGGTCAGCTGAAGGTGCACGCGCCTTGATCGATGACGACGAGGTCGACCGCGTCGCCGTAGCCGCTCCGCTTGGTCGTGTAGACCGCGTGACCGTCACCGTCGACCCAGATGTCGATCGTGAGGCTGTCACCGGGGAACACCGGCGACGAGAACCGGCCCTCCATCGCCGTGAAGCGCGTGGGGTCGCCGTCGCACAGCGAGTGCAGCAGCGCCCGGCCCGTGAACCCGTAGGTGCAGAGGCCGTGGAGGATCGGCGTGTCGAAGCCGCCCATCGCCGCGAACGAGGGGTCGGAGTGCAACGGGTTGCGATCACCCGACAGCCGGTACACGAGCGCCTGGTCGGGCGACGTCTGGTAGGTGACGGAGTGATCGGGAGCGCGCTCGGGCGGCACGTTCACCGCGCCGCCGGGCCCACGATCGCCACCCCATCCCCCTTCGCCGCGGATGAACGCCGACATGCGCGTCGTCATCATCGGCTCACCGGTCTTCGCGTCGACCGACTTCGACTCGCTCACCACCAGCGCGGCCTTGCCCTTGTCGTAGATGCCGGTGATCTTGCTCGTCGTGCTGATCGTTCCCTCGGGCGGGATCGGCTGGTGCAGCTCGATGGCCTCTTGCCCGTGCACGAGCATCGCCGGGTTGAAGGTGCCGATCTTGCCGAACGCTCCGCCGCCCATGCCGACGATCACGGCGAAGGTCGGGAGCACCTGCTGCGGCACGCCGGAGGTGTTCTCGGTCGTGAACGGGAGCTCGTTCACGCCGGCACCGACGCCGACGGCGTAGAGCAGGCAGTCCTTCGAGGTCCACGAGGTCTCGACGGGCTCGGACTCGGTTCCGACGGCGTCGGGGTTGATGGGCATCGCGGGTCTCCTGTCTCAGTTGCGGGCGTCTTCGCCGTCCATGCCGGCGTTCGGGCGGGCTTTGGCAAGGAGGTCGGCGACGACCGGCCCCATGTGCGTGGGGTCGTCGACCGGCTCGACGCGCGGACCGCGGTGCCAGCCCTCGGCGATCGCGAGCACTCGACCCGACGCCTCGAAGACGCGCCCGGTGACCCCGGCCGACTGATCGCTCGCGAGCCATGTGACGATGGGTGCGATCCACCGCGGCGACATGCGCTCGCGGTCTTCCTCGCTGGCCTGACCCATGCCGAGTCCCTCGGTCATGCGGGTGAGCGCTCCGGGCGCGACGGCGTTCACGGTCACGCCGTACCTTCCGAGCTCGCGTGACGCGATGATCGTGAAGGCAGCGATGCCCATCTTCGCCGCGCCGTAGTTCGTCTGGCCGGGGTTGCCGTAGATGCCCGACACCGACGTGGTGTTGATGATCCGAGCGTCGTTGGCTTCGCCCGCCTTGGCGCGGTCTCGCCAGTAGGCCGCCGCCCACCGCGCGGGAGCGAACGTGCCGCGCAAGTGGACGCTGATGACTGCGTCCCACTCCTCGGCGGTCATGTTCACGAGCATGCGGTCGCGCAGGATGCCCGCGTTGTTGATCAGGACGTCGAGCCCGCCGAAGGTCTCGACCGCGGTGTTGATGAGGCGCTGCGCGCCCTCCCAGTCGGCGACGCTGTCGCCGTTCGCCACGGCCTCGCCGCCCATCGCCTTGATCTCGTCGACGACGTCGTGCGCGGGACCGGTCGACTGCCCGGTGCCGTCCATCTCGCCGCCGAGGTCGTTCACGACGACCTTCGCACCGTGCGACGCCAGCATCAGCGCGTGCTCGCGGCCGATGCCCCGGCCGGCGCCCGTGACGATCGCGACTCGTCCCTCACACAACCCAGGCATCCCGATGCCCCCCTGTCGTCAGATGAGGTCCCTATGTCTAGCGGGCGCCGAACCCGCTCATCGCAGGCCCGCGGGCCCAGCCCGAGCGGCCCCCCGGGCTTAATGTCCCACCCCCCTTGCACACTCTTCCTTGAAGGCAGGAGGAGGACAGGTGGAGTCTGCAAGGCGGAACACGCTGAAGAAGCTGATGGCGGCGATGGCGGCCGGCGATCGCACCGCGGCGTTCAAGCTGCGGTATCTTGTTCGACGGCGAGCTCAAGGCCGCGGTGCGGCGGGCCGCGGTCGAGGTCGGCCGGGCGTTGCCGAGTGACGAGGTCGAGGCGGTCGCCACCGACTTCTGCACGTGGCTCATCCCCCACGCTGGCGCGTGGCGTCCCGATGGCGCGCTCCCGTGGCGGTGGGCCTGGGCCCACCTCACGACCGAGGTGCGCAAGAACCAGGGCTACTGGCCGCTGGCCGCAGCCGACCCGTGCGAAGAGGCCGCGGCAGAGGAGGTCGTGGCCGCTGTCGACGGCGATCTGTTCGACACGGTCGCCCGGCTCGCAGCTGGTGAGCCGCGGGTCGCCGCGTTGCTCTCGGTGCTCGAGGCGACAGGCACCCCCGCGCGACGACATCGCCCTGCTGTTCGACCTTGCCGAACAGCGCCATGCCGGCGATCCCTCCCCGTCGCACACCGTCGCGCCCCGATACGGGCTCTCGCCTGACGCCGCCCGCAAGCGGGCGCAGCGCACGCGCGATCGGGTGCGCGACTTCATCGTCGACCACCCGGAGCACGCCGACCTCGCGGCGCTCCCGCTGCTCGCGAAGGACCAGCGGGCCCCGAGGCGTCGAGCTGCCTAGGCAGGGGACGCGCCGCCGAACTCATAGTCTCAGCAGGTGGCTGTGTCCCGGACCGAAGTCGATGTCGCCGTCATCGGCGCGGGGCCGGCGGGCAGTGCCGCCGCGATCACCCTGGCGAAGGCGGGCGCGCGCGTTCGCGCTGATCGACAAGGCCACGTTCCCGCGTGACAAGTGCTGCGGCGACGGGCTCACGACGGGCGCGCTTCGGTTGCTCGAGCAGCTCGGCGTGTCGCCACTCCGCTTGCCGTCATGGCAGGCCGTCGACGCCGCGTGGGTGCGATCGCCGTCGGGACGCGTCGTCGAGCTGCCGCTGCCACGAGGCCGCGGCGTCTACGCGGCCGTCGTCCGTCGCACCGAGCTCGATGCGCTGCTCCTGGATCGCGCCCGCGATGCCGGCGCCGAGGTGCACGAAGGCGCAGCGCTGACCGGGGTCCACGAGCACGCGGATGCGATCGAGCTCGAGGTCGAAGGCCTCGGCATCGTGCGCGCCGACATGGCGATCGGCGCGGACGGCATGTGGTCGTCGCTGCGAAAGCTGCTCGGCGCCGGGGAGCCCGGCTACCTCGGCGAGTGGCACGCCTTCCGCCAGTACTTCGCGCACGTCGGCCCGGCCGCGGCGACGCAGCTGTGGGTGTGGTTCGAGACCGACCTGCTGCCGGGCTACGCGTGGTCGTTCCCGCTCGGCGGCGGACGCGCGAACGTCGGGTTCGGCATCCCGCGCGGCGGGGCGATCTCGACGCAAGCGATGAAGCAGCTGTGGCCCGACTTGCTCGCGCGGCCCCACATCCGATCGGTGCTCGGGTCCGACGCGGTCGCCGAAGCGCCGCACAAGGCGTGGCCGATCCCCGCGCGCATCGGCACGCTCCCGCTGGCGGCGGGCCGCGCGCTGTTCGTCGGAGACGCCGCGGGGGCGACCGATCGCCTCACTGGTGAAGGAATCGGGCAAGCACTGCTCACCGGCGTTCTCGCCGCGGAGGCGATCCTCGAGAAGGGAAGCGCCGACGCCGCCACCGTCGCCGCGAGCTACGAGCGAGCCGTGCACCGTGAGCTCGTCGCCGATCACCACATGTCGGTCGCGCTCGGCAAGGTCCTCGCGAGTCGCAGCGGCGCTCGCGGCGCCATCCGCATCGCGGGCACCTCCGACTGGACGCGGCGCAACTTCGCTCGCTGGCTCTTCGAGGACGAGCCCCGAGCCGTGGTGCTCACTCCCGCGCAGGTGGCACCGCCGACTTCCTCGACCGCGATGGCGCCTTCGCGCCGGCAGACGACCGACCCGCGGCATTCACTGCGACGACACAAAGCGGAAACGCGCCGTCCGTACCCTGAGCCCAACAACCGAGCCACGTCGGTCGCGCGACGTGAGCTCACCTGGTCGAGGCCCGTCACCTCTCTCGTCCCCCCGGGGAGGTGACGGGCCTCGCCGCGGAGCGGCCAATACGATGCGCGCCCATGCGCACCCGCCTGACCGACGTGCTCGAGATCGAGCACCCCGTGATGCTCGCCGGGATGGGAGGGGTCTCGTACCACCGCCTCGCCTCGGCCGTCTCAGAGGCCGGCGGCTTCGGCTGCCTCGGCGCCTCGACCATGGGCCACGAGATGATGATCGAGGAGATCGCGAAGACCCGATCGCTGACGAGCAAGCCGTTCGGCGTCGACCTCCTCACCGCCGTCGCGGGCCAGGTCGAGAGCCAGGTGCAGTCGGTGATCGACGGCGGGGCACGGGTCTTCGTCGCCGGCCTCGGCATCCCGCGCGACGTCATCGACCTCTGTCATCAGAGCAACGTCCTCGTCGCGAGCATGTGCGGGAAGGTGCGGCACGCGACCGCTGCCGTCGAGGCGGGATGCGACATCGTCGTCGCCCAGGGCACCGAAGCCGGGGGCCACACCGGGCTCGTCGCGACGATGGCGCTCGTCCCCCAGGTCGTCGACGCGGTCGGCGAGCGCGTGCCCGTCGTTGCCGCGGGCGGGTTGTTCGACGGCCGCGGGCTCGCCGCATCGCTCGCGCTCGGCGCTGACGGTGTGTGGATCGGCACGAGGTTCATCGCGACTCCCGAGGCGCGCGCGGTTCCCGGCTACAAGGACGTGCTCCTCGGGCTCGCCGAGGACGGCACCGTGATCTCACGCTCGTACACGGGCAAGACGTGCCGCGTCGTGCGCAACGAGTGGACACAGCACTTCGAGGAGCATCCCGACGAGCTCAAGCCGTTCCCGCAGCAGATGGTCGCGTCGACGCAGGCGGGCGTCGCCCATCTCGGCGGCGACGAGCACGACGAAGGTCGACCCGAGCCGCGAGTTCTTTCCCTGCGGACAGGGCGTGGGCGCGATCGACGAGCTCGTCCCAGCGGGCGAGCTCGTGCGTCAGTTCGTGGCCGAGGCCGAAGCGGTGATCGACCGGCTGAGCGGCGTCCGCTCTGCGCCAGCTGAGATCACGCGGCTCGGCCTTCACCGCGTCGATGAGGCCCGCGGGGCGCGGGTCGCCGGCGAGGTTCATCTGCATCTGGTTCATGACGTAGCCGAACGAGACACCGCTGTCGGCGTCGCCGAAGCCGACTGAGCCGCCGGCACCCGCGTGGCCGAACGACGACGAGCCGAGCATCGGCGTCATGATCCCCGACGTCATGAAGCCGAGGCCGAACGTCGACTCGAGCATGAGCACCTGGTCGGGTCCACTCGTCTGCGTCTCGCTCACCTTGGCGACGGTCTCGGGGGTCAGCAGGCGGATGCCGTCGACCTCGGACACGCACGCGGCGTACATGCGAGAGAGCGACGCTGCGTTGGTGATGCCGTTCGCGGCCGGGATCTCGGCCGCGTGCAGCGCAGGCGTGTTGAAGACCATGTTTCCTGCGCTCGCGCCGAGCGCACCCCCGAGCGACAGCGCGCGGCCCGCCAAGCTGTCGGGGCCCATGAACTGCGCCATCATCGCCTCCATCTCGGGCGGCGGCGGCGGTGACGGCACGAGCGGAGCAACGCGCGACTCTTCCGACGCCGGCAGCCCGATCCAGAAGTCGAGCCCCAGCGGCTTCGCGACCTCGTCGGCGAAGAACGTGCCGAGGCTCTTGCCGCTGACGCGGCGCACGAGCTCGCCCGCGAGGTGGCCATACGTGACGGCGTGGTACCCGTGCTTCGTGCCGGGCTCCCAGACGGGCGCCTGCGCGGCGAGCGCTTCGATGACCGGCGTCCATGCGAAGACCTCGTCGGCCGTGAGCGTGCGGTCGATCACCGGGAGGCCCGCGCGGTGCGACATGAGCACGCGCACGGGGATCTCACCCTTTCCCTCGGCCGCGAACTCGGGCCAGTAGTCGGCGACCTTCGCGTCGTAGTCGATCTCGCCCCGCTGCGCGAGCAGCGCGACGCACACCGCCGTGGCGCCTTTCGTGGTCGAGAAGACGAGCTGCAGCGTGCGGTCGTCGTAGGCCCGACCGGTCGCCGGATCGGCGACGCCGCCCCAGAGGTCGACCACCTTCTTGCCGTTGACGTGCACCGCGACCTGCCGCGCCGAGCTCGCCGTGATCGGTGAAGTTGCGGACGAACGCGTCGCGCACGGCCTCGAAGCCGGGCTCGACGGTGCCGCCGATGGTGGGAGTCGCGACGTCGGTCATGCCGCGTCGACGATCTCGCGCAGCTGATCGATCGCCTTGACCGGATCAGAGCCGACAGGGTTCACGTTGAGCACGGTGACACCGGCCTCCTTGTATGCGGCAACCCGCTCGGCGATGTACGAGGCGGGGCCGACCAGAGAGGTCTTCTCGAGCCACTCCTCGGGCACCTTCGCGGCCGCCTCGTCCTTCTTGCCGTCGAGGTAGAGGTCTTGGATCTCCTTCGCGGCTTGGTCGAAGCCGTAGCGCACCGCGAGGTCGTTGTAGAAGTTCTTGCCACGCGCACCCATGCCACCGACGTACAGCGCCGTGCCGGGCCGGCCCATGTCGCGGATCTTCTCGACGGGCAGGTCGTCGCCGATCGCGAGCATGCCGCCCGCAGAGATGTCGAGCGGCGGCAAGTCAGGCGAGCGCTTGGCGAGGCCGCGCTTCAGGTCATCGCCCCACACGCTCATCGCCCGCTCGGCGATGAACATGATCGGCAGCCAGCCGTCGGCCACCTCCGCGGTGGCGGCGACAGCGTTGCCCATGAGCGACGCCCACCAGATCGGGATCGCGTCGCGCACCGGACGGTTGATCAGCTTCAGCGGCTTGCCGAGGCCCGTGCCCTCACCCTCGGGCAGCGGGATGTCGATCGTCTGGCCGTGGAAGTCGATGACCTCGCGACGGACGACTCGTCGGACGACTTCGATCGTCTCTTTGATGCGCATCAGCGGCTTCTCGTAGGGCACGCCGTGGAAGCCCTCGACGACCTGCGGTCCCGAGGCGCCGAGGCCGAGGATGCAGCGTCCGTCGCTCACGAAGTCGAGGCCCGCCGCCGTCATGCCGAGCAGGGTGGGCGTGCGGGAGAAGACGTTCACGATGCCCGACCCGATCTGCACGCGGTCGGTGATCGCGGCGAGGTAGCCCATCTGGCTGATCGCGTCGAACGTGTACGCCTCCGCGACCCACACGACGTCGAGGCCGGCCTTCTCGAGGTCGACGACCTGCTTCGCCGCCTCTTTGAACCCACCCGCGTAGCTGAGCTGCATGCTGAGCTTCATGGCTCTCTCCCCCTAGATGCTGGCTCGGTGCTGGACTGCGGCGAGGCTATCCGCGACGACCGGACGGAGATGAAGGGGGCGTCGACATGGCGTTGCGCGTCGCACTCGTAGGCGGGCCGATGTACGACGGGCTGTACTCGCTGCTCCCCACCGACGCCGACGTCGTCGTGCATGCGGACCATCCGACGTTGAACCGAGCCGTCGCCGAGCTGCTGGCGGCCGGGGAGCGCATCGACGTCGTGTCGACGCACTCGAAGTACGCCCCGTCACAGGCGCAGTGGCTCACCCCGACTCGACCCCGAGCTCGCGCGCGACCTCGCTCCCCGGGCCGTCGACCTGTGCACGTACGACGGCGCGCTGCTGTGCGTGCCTCGCAACGTCGACGTGCGGGTGATGTGGGTTCGGCACGACCGCCTCGACGATCCCCCGCTCACGTGGGAGGCGCTGGTCGCGCGCCGACGCGATCTTCGGCTTCACGGGGCGCGAGTCGGGCCTCTTCGGCACGTTCTTCGAACATGTCGCATCGCACGGCGGCGCGCTCTTCGACTCCGACCGGCAGCCCACGCTCGACACCACGCACGCGGTCGAGGCTGTCGACGCGCTCTGCCGCATCGCTCACCGCGGCCCGACCGCGTTGCCGTCGTGGCACTACGACGACGTCGACGCCGCGCTCGGTGCCGGCATCGTCGACATGGCCGCGACCTGGCCGGGCGGCTTCGCGGCTCTCCGCGGATCGCGGGCCGCTCCTCACCTGTCGCCCCACCCGTACCTCGTCCGGGCCGGCCGGCCTCCGCTCGTACTCGGGATGTCACGGGTGGGCGATGCCGCGCACGTGCGGAGACGTGCCCGCGGCGCTCGACGCGATCCGGCGGCTGTCCTCGTTCGAGGCGCATGCGCTCGACGCGCAGAGCGGCACCGTCTGCGCCCATGTCGATGCGTTCGCTTCGGTCACGCCGCTCGATGCGGTCGACGCTGCCCGCCTCGACATCATCCGCGCGACCATCGCCGACGGGATGATCACCTATCCGCCACTTCCGCGGTTCCCGGAGATCGAGGACGCCGGATGGTCGTCGATCAACGCCGCGCTCGAGAGGCGAGCTGTCCCCCAGCCGAGGCCGTCGCCCGCATGCAACGCTCCGCGGAGGCGACGCTGGCAGCCGACTAGCGTCGGCCCCCGTGCCCAGCTGGACTCCTCACAAGCTCGCGAACCCGCTCACCGGTCAGATCGAGCTCAAGGTGGGCGCGAAGTGCGAGGCGATCGTCGACCTGCCGAACGTGCCGACCGGCACCAAGGGCAAGGTGATGCTCGTCAACGGGTTCAACCGCCTGCGCTACTGGGTGCACTTCGAGAACGGCGTCGACATCGGCCAGCTCGACGGCTCGCAGATCGCTCCGATCAAGAAGAAGTCGGCGCCGAAGTCGAGCTGACCGGCGGCTCGGGCGGCGACAGCGGCTCGTCGGTGACGGCGGCTCGGGCGGCGAGGACGGCTCTCCCTTGTCGAGCTGCTCGGCGCGGGCGACCGCCGCGAAGCCGACGACGACGAACACGACCACCAGGATCACCGACCACCAGTGCAGGCCGAGCGATCCAGAGCGCGCCGAGCGCGAGCGCGCCGATCGCGATGCGGGCGACCTCGGGATGACCCTTGAGGTCGACGCCGCCGGGCCTCGCCATGAAGCCGATCAACGCCGCAAGGATCCCGATGACGAACAGCGCGACGTTCACGTTGCCCAAGCTGTGCGTGAACGCCGAGACCACGCTCTCGGCGGCAGCCCGGGAGTCCGCGTCAGTCAGCAGCAGCGGGATCCGCTCGGACGAACCGTTTCTCCGCGATCTGCGCGAGCACCACCGCGACCGCGACGCCGATCCCGAGCATGATCACGGTACGGCGCCGGTCGTAAGCAACGAGGATCGTGACGGCGATGAGCACCAGCGCGACCAGCACGATCAGCACGACCAGCCGCTTGATCTGCTTGGCGATCTTCTGGGCCAGTCGACACGTAGGTCTCGGCGTGGTCGATCTTGGCGTTCTCGTAGACGGTGATCTGCCCGAACGTCGGCTTCAGGTCGAGGCCGAGCGCGTCGCTGAGCGCGCTGATCTGCTCTTGCGGGCTCTGCGAGTCGTTGAGGTCGGGCAGGTTCTTGTCGGTCAGCAGACCGCGGTCCTGCAGCCGACCGAGCACCGCGTTGACGGCGGGCACGAGGTTGAGCACCACCGCGCCGTTCTCGATGTTGACCGCGTTGCCCGGCTTCTCGCCCTCGAGCACCCGCATCGCGGCTGCGTGGGACCGCCTGACCGAGCGCACCATGATCTGCTGCCCGGTGTCGGAGGCCAGGAACTTCTCGACCTGGTCGGCTCACGACCCCACGTAACGCGCCCCGCAACACGGGCAGAAGCGGCTGCAGCTGCTGCGGCGTGTTGTCGGCGATGACGCCGCTGTCTTGCGCGGCGTCGAACGACGCTGTCGGTGAGTCGTGTCGCCATCGCGTTCGTGACCGCAGGATCGGCCACGACGGACGCGACGACCGCGGTGAAGCGGTCGGTGTCGAAGAGCGTGCGCTTGCCCCATACCGCGATCGACGCCACCAGCACGAAGAGGCTCGTGATGATGACGAGCGCGATGGTGCCGATCTTCCTCCAGGGCATCGGTGCCGCCTTTCAGCTCAGTGACGTCACCGACGCCCGCGACGTCTGCGAGTGATCAGCCGCCGGAGATCAGCTTCGCTTTGGCGGCTGCGAACTCCTCGTCGCTCAAGATGCCTTGCTCCTTGAGCGTCGCGAGCTGCTGCAGCTGGCGTGGTGAGGTCGTTCGCGGGAGCGGCCGCAGGAGGCGGCGAGCCGCGGCGGCCTGCGCGGCGGCTTGCTCCGCTGCGGCCTGCTGCGCCATCGCCTGCATCTGCGCTTGCTGCTGCTCCTGCTGGTACGCGGCCGCATCGGCGGCCTGCTGCTGCTTGCCGGCCGGTGGCGCGACATGCCGCCGACCACCGCGGTCGCCGTGCCGGCGACCACCGCGGTGCGAGCCATCGTGCCGACCAGACCCGGTCGGCCCATTCGTCTCATCATCTCTGTGTTCCTTCTCTCTCGTGAGAAGGTGGCTTCAGTCGGCTGACTTCGATGGCGGCGACGACGAGGTCGTAGGGGATGCGCTCGAGCAGGATGAGCTCGCCGTCGGCGTTGCGCACGGCCTGCGCGAAACGGGCCCGCCCAAACGTCCTCCCAGACGAGCAGCGCGGCAGCGTCGCCGGGCTCGAGCGCATCGGCGATCGAGTCGACGTCGTCCTCGTTGAGCAGTCCCGCTTGCGCTGCACCGACGCCCTGCCACGGCGCCTTCTGCTCGTCATCGAGCTCGTTCGAGCTCGAGCACAGCGACGTTCCCGTCGATGTCCTTCATCGCGAACACCAGGTCGAGCACCCGGATGGTTCCCTTGTCGACCAGCTCAGCAAGCGCAGGCGCGATCTCGCCGCTGAAGTTGCTTCCGGGGAAGCCAAAGACTGCGCATGACACCGGGCCGATCGGCTTGGAGACAGTTCCCATGGCCTCTCCTCAGTCGGGGGGATGTGCAGCGGAACATAGCCCGTCCGTCACGACGTCCGCATCGCCCCGTCTGGGTGAAACACGCATCGGAACCCGATGTGCGAGGTCGAGGTGTCGATCGTCTCCCCTTGACGAGCGGCAGGGCGATACCGCAAGCAGTAGCTCGGCGCGCAGAGATGCGAGCCGCCCTTGATCACTCGACGCGCGTGATGCGGCGCGGTCTGACCGGGGGCGAAGCTCGAGTCCGGCGAGGTGACCCGCGGGTTGTGCGGCACACAACATGCCTTCTCGGTGTCACTGGTGTGCTGCGGTGTGAACCAGTCGGCGGTCCACTCCCACACGTTGCCGACGACGTCGTAGAGGCCATAGCCGTTCGGCGGGTAGGTCTTGACCGGTGAGGTGCCCGCGTACCCGTCGAGCGCGAGGTTCTCCCACGGAAACTCGCCCTGCCACGTGTTCGCCATCTGCTTGCCCTTCGGCGTCGGATCATCCCCCCACGGGAACGTCGCACCGTCGAGGCCGCCGCGCGCGGCTCGCTCCCACTCCGCTTCGGTCGGAAGCTCCTTGCCCGCCCACGCCGCGTAGGCCTCGGCGTCCGCGTGGGCGATGTGCACGACCGGATGGCGATCGCGTCCGTTGAGCGTGCTGCCGGGCCCTTCGGGATGACGCCACGACGCCCCCGGCGTCCATGCCCACCAGAGGGTCCAGTCGTTGAGGGGGACGGGTTGCCCGGGGCTCGAGAACACGAGCGAACCCGGCACGAGCAGCGCGGGGTCGGCATCGGGGTAGTCGGCCGGGTTCGGTGCCTTCTCCGCCTCGGTGACATGGCCGGTGGCCTTCACGAAGCGTCGGAACTGGGCGACGGTGACCGGGTGCTCGTCCATCCAGAACGTCGTCGACGCTCACGCGATGCACGGGTGCTTCCTCGGGATAGAACGCGGCAGAGCCCATGCCGAACTCGCCACCGGGGATGTGCACCATCCCCTTGAGGCGAGCATCGGTCTGCGTCACAGGTAGCCCTTGCGGGTGAGGTAGCGCAGCGAGAACCAGCCCCAGATCGGCGGAAGGTAGAAGGTGGCGAGCCGATGTGTCAGCGCGGCCGCGTAAGCCTCGGTCTGCGGCACGCCGAACGCCATCATTCCCGCTGCGAGGCTCGCCTCGGCCACGCCGATGCCACCGGGAACCGGCATCACGGAGGCGAACACGCTCGCGAGCATGTTGACCACCAGCGCTTGCGCGAGGCCCAGGTTCGCGCCGTACGCGTGAGCGGACGCCGACAGCGTGAGTGCCCATCCCAGCTCGGTGAGGATGTTGCCGCCGAACAGCCGGACGAGCTTCGCCGGAGCGACGAGCACGTCCTTCAACGTCGCGAACGCCTCCTTCAACGCGTGCACGAGCGACTCGCGCCAGGACCGCTTCACGATCAACACCACGGCTGCGGCCACCGCGGCCACGACGAACGCGAGCACGATCCACCCGAGAGCAGAGACGTCGCCACCGGCGTCGACGCTGAGGTTCAGGTTCATGAACGGCAGGATGATCAGCAGCAGGATGACCTCGACGATCGTCCCGGCGACGCCGTCGAGCGCCCCGGCCGAGACCGCGGCAGTCGAGCTCAAGCCCTGCTTCTGCAGGTACCGGATGTTGACCGCGATGCGGCCGGCGGAGCTCGGCACGGTGAGGTTCACGAACTTGATCCCCGACTCGAGTGCCACTGTCGGGGCGTACGGGATCGGACTGGGCACCGCTCCCGTGAGCGAAAGCGCCTGACTCGCCAACGGCAGCTGGCCGAGGATCAGCACGACCAACAGCCACTCCCAGGACGCCTGCTGCAGCTCGTCGATGATCGTCGAGAGGCCGATGTCGGCGAGCTGGGAGATGATCAGCCACGCGGCGAACGCCGTCAGCGCGACGAAGAAGAGCCCTTTGATCGTGACGCGTCGCAGCTCGGCGATCGGTGGGAGCGGGACATCGAGCGCGGCCGCTGTGGTGGCGCGGAAGTCGCTGACCTTCAAGCCTCCGTCGTGGGCCTCGTCCCTCAGCTCGGGCGTGAGCGCCGCGGGCTGCACGTACGGCAGCGCTGCCGTGAGCGCCTCGTCACCGATGCTCGTGCGCGCCGCGGTCAGTGCGCGTTCCGGACCAACGCGCACGGCAGTCGCGACCAGTAGCTCCGCGACATCGACCGCACAATCCGCCTCCGGAGCGGCGAGCCGGGCTCGGGCGAGATCGGTGATGACCACGCTGCCGCCGCTCGCGACAAGGCCATCCATCTCGATGCGGCCATGAGCGATCCGAGCGTCGTGAAGTCGCGACACGGAGGTCCAGGCATTTTCCGAGCATCGCGTCGGTGACCAGATCGGGCGCCATCGCGTCAAGCGTCGGGCCTTCGGCCTTCTCGAACACGATCAACGCATCACCGTTGCTCACCGCACCGAGGGTCACGACATCCTGCGTCGCGACGCCTGCCCGCGCCGCGGCGAGCGTGCACAACGCCTCGTGCTCGACTTGGCGGAGCCGGCTCGCGGCCATCTGAGGCCCCGCGTCTCGGTACCACATCATGCGCCAGAGACGAGCCACGAGCTGAGAGTCGCGAGCGTCTCGGCCGTACACCTTCACGAGCAAGGCACGCCCCGCGGAGTCGGTGGTCTCGTACATGGCCACGCCCGCGATCTGCGTCTCCGTCGGGTCGAGCGCACCGACCGCAAGGCCGAGCTGGGCGAGGCTCGCACGGACTCGGCTCTCAGGCGGGAAGCCCGCGTGGGAACCGATGACGAGATAGATGAAGGCCGTGACCAGGATGCCGACGGACGCAGCTGCGAGAGCGCCCGAGAGCGAGCTCTCGCCCAAGACGACCGCGGCGAGCGCGGCCACGACGACGACCGCGCCGCTGAACCGGCGCATCGGGCGGGAGAGGTCGGGCCGCGCGGTGGCGATGACTGCGAAGCACGCCGCGATCCGCACGGGTGGGAAGGTTGCCTCACCGAAGACGAACAGAGGCTTCAGGCCGGCCCAGGTGCCATCGACGACCTTGTCGACGACCTCGCTGACCCCGATCACGAGACCGAGGGCGACGACCAGGGTGATGCCGAGCGCCCGGCGCTTCGTTGCGAACGCGATCACGATCAACGCGAGAGCCAGGATCCCCGCGAACACGTAGGCGACTCGCCAGACCGGGTCGAGCCAGTCGAGCAACGATCGGAGTGCCTCGGTCGCGGTCGCCTCGCCCTCGAGGCCACTGTTCGCGATGAGGCTCGCGATGAGCAGCCCTGCCGCCCCGAAGACGAACAGGATCGCGTCCGCGGCGCGTCGGTGACGCGGCTCGTCCCCCCTCGACGCGTAGATCGATCGCCACGCCTTGACGTCGGGGATCGGCAGGAACCCGTTCTCCTCCTCGGCGCCGGGCGGCGCCTGAGAGTCGATCGCCATGTCGGTCAGACCCCAGCGTCCGCGCGACATCGTGCGGAGAGCCCGAGCAAGGCGGCGTGGTGGGTGTCGAGAGCGAACCCGTGCGCCTCGTCGACCTTCTTCGCGAGCCCTGCGAGTGCACCGTCCGCGATGTCGATCACCGCGTTGCAGCGATGGCACACGAGATGGGCATGACCGCCTTCACGGAGGTGGTAGAAGGCCGGCCCGTCGCCAGGGTGCACGTGCTCGACGACCCCGACCTCGCCGAGCCTCTGCAACACTCGGTAGACAGTCGATGGGGCGATCCCCTTCTTGCGGCGGCCGACTGTGGCGATGAGGTCGTCAGCGGTGAGATGGGCGTCGGTCTCGAGAAGCACGCCGACGACGAGCCGCGTCGGCGCGGTGACGCGCCCGCCGCGTTGCCTGATGACGTCGTAGATCGCTCGCTCACGAGAAGTGCCGCGTGAAGCGACTGAGCGGGTCTGCCCCACGGCTCGACGCTAACCCACGGCCCTCTGTGGCCCGGGTCTTCCCGGGGATCGCTCAGCTGAACTTGGTTCGTGGGCGCGGTTGCATCACCCCGTCGACCTCGATGTCGACCTTCTCGTTGTAGAAGCTGACCATCCCCGGGACCTTGATGCTCTCGGGCAGGGGCGTCGGGTACGACCACACGATGTCGGGATGCTCCGTGCCACCGATGGTCGCCGACCAGTACCGCGTGGTGCCCTTGTACGGGCACGACGTGTGCTTGTCCGTCGGGGTGAAGAGGTCGGTGCGAAGGTCGGTCTGAGGGAGGTAGTAGCGCACGGGCAGGCCCGTCTCGAAGAGGAGGACCGGTTGTGTCGATTCGGCGACGAGGTCGCCGTCGATGAAGACGTGGACGTGGCGGCTGCTAGCGAGGGTGTCGACTGCGTGTACGGGTCGTGGTGGATGCACGATGATCTCTTCGTCCTCTTCGAACCACGCGTCCATCGCCGCCCAGTCGAAGCGAACGAGGTCTCTGATGACCTCGAGGGTGAATCGGCGAGGTCCACGCCGCGTCGGCCGCCTTGGTGGTCGCGGTCTCGACGGTGAAGTGCTGCGGTCGCCGTGGCTCGGCGAGTGCGTCACTGTCCCCGTCGGCACGAGTGCGGCGTGCACGTCGGCAATCGGGACGTAATACGCGGGGAGTACGGCACTTCCCAGACGAGGGAGGGGTGGGTCGTGTCGAACACGAGCTACCCCCCAGATACGCCCGTACCCGCTTCTGGCTCGGCTCGACTCGGACCTGGCCGTGCTGGTCGCTCATCAGCGGTCCCTCCTTGCCACGTAGCCGGTGCGGGCTCGAGCACGAACACGCGGACCGATGGAGCACATCGTGGGGATCGTCTGTGTTGACCGATCCGCGAGGACCTCGATGTCTTCCCCGTCGAGCAGATGTCCGAAGCGCTCGCGCCACTCGACGTAGCGGTCGTGATCCTCTTCCCGCACGCGCAGCGACAGCGGAGCCGGCAAGTCGAGGAGGAACGAGCGGGTCTCGACCTCGACGAGCCCGGCCGCGAGCAGCTCTCGTTCCACCGGAAGGGCCCATCCGGAGCGACGTGCAGGTCGGGCGGACGAACGGCGCTCCAGAACCACTGCCGCTGGAGCTCGCGCATGCGGCCCTCCAGCCCGGGCGGCCGACGCCGCAGTCGGCCGGAAGGTGATCGGCGGGTAGTCCTCCTTCGACGACGACGAGACGACCACTCACCGCGAGCGTTCGCCAGGCGGCGCACGCATTCACCTCGTCGGCGAGGTGATGGACCACCCGCTCGTGTGCACGAGGTCGAGCTCGCGACTCACGATCCACGCAGGTCTTGACGTCGAGGTCGCCGGTAGCATGTGCACCTACGGTCGACGTTGCATGCCTCGACTCGGCCTGGTCGCCGCTCGCATCGCCTCGTTGCCGTCGACCGCATACACCATCCCTGTCGCGGCCGATGTCCCGGCAAGCAGCTCGACCATGCCGCCGGCATGCAGCCGACGTCCGCGACGGCGGCTCCCGTGGCACGTTGAGCCATTGCAGGATCTCTCGCAGCGGCGGGAGTCTCCAGCTCCTGGCGCCGCGCCAATGTGGTCGGAGACTGCCGCCCAGTCGACCGCGTGCGTGTGGTCGTGCATGCCCGCCCGAGGGTAGTGCCGAAGGAATAGTTGCAATCGCAACTTTGTTCCGTTCGGCATGCCCGCGATCACCGTCGAGAACCCGCTCGTCCTGCCCCGCTTGCCGCGCCGCCAATCCCACGTCGCAGCGCCGACCCGTCGACCGCGTCGTTCCCGCGCACCACGCGGTCGAAGGCGCCGGCTTCGAGGTCTGGCGGCCGTTCCCGGGCGGCATCGACGCCCACATCGCCGACCCGTTCTTCCTGCTCGACCAGCTCGGCCCGGTCGAGCTACGCGCCGAACGAGGCCGTCGGCGCGCCGTGGCACCCGCACCGCGGGTTCGAGACCGTCACCTACGTGCATCGACGGCGTCGATCGCGCACCACGACTCCAACGGCGGCGGCGGGGTCATCGGCGAGGGCGACACGCAGTGGATGACCGCGGGCGTCGGGCATCCTGCACGACGAGGTCCCCACCGAGTCCGTTCCTGCGATCGGGCGGCCGCTCGCACGGCGTGCAGCTGTGGGTGAACCTGCCCGCCGCGCTGAAGTTCACGCCGCCGCGCTACCAGGCGATCACCGGCGACCAGCTCACGCTGCTCGCCTCCGCCGACGGCGGCGCGCTCGTCCGCCTGATCGCCGGCGACCTCGGCGGCCACGCCGGACCCGGCGTCACGCACACGCCGATCACCTACGCGCACGCGACGCGTGAGCCCGGGCGCGCAGCTCGACGTGCCGTGGAACCCGGCGTTCAGCGCGATGGCCTACGTGCTCACGGGCCGGGGCTACGCCGGGCGCGGAGCGCCGGCCGGTCGAGGACGCACCAGCTCGTCGTGTTCGGCCCCGGCGACTCGCTCACGGTCGGCGCGGCGCCGACGCAGCCCGAGGACTCGCCGAACCTCGAGGTGCTGCTGCTCGGCGGCCTGCCGATCCGCGAGCCGATCGCGCACTACGGCCCGTTCCTGATGAACACCCGCGACGAGATCCTCGAGGCCGTCGAGGACTTCCAGGCCGGCCGCATGGGCACGATCCCCGGCGAGCGACCTCGTCACAGACCAGTAAGGCTGAGCTTCAGAGGCCTGTCAGGCCACTATCCACCGCGAGCGTCTGCCCTGTCACGTAGACGCTCTCGTCTGACATGAAGAACAGTACGGCATACGCGATCTCCCACGCCGTGGCCTGACGCCCGAACGGCACGTTCGTCGCGGCGCGCGAAGGCCGTCCCGCGGTCGCGAGACGTCCGAGCGGCGTGTCGACGAGCCCGGGGCGACGACGTTCGCTCGGATGCCACGGGCGGCACCCTCTCGCGGCGACGTGACGCATCAGCCCTCCGAGCGCGGCTTTCGACGCGTCGTACGCGGGAGACGCGAGCCCGATGTGATCCCCGCGATCGACGAGATGAACACGATCGACGAACCGTCCGCGAGCACAGGGAGCGCGTCGCGGCAGCAGAGCATCGGGCCGCGGAGGTTCGTCGCGAGCGTCATGTCCCAGTCGTCGGCCTTCACGTTCGCGAGCCCGAGCGTGCCCGCCCCGATGCCCACGTTCAGCACCATGCCGTCCATGCCCCCGAGGCCGATGCGCCTTCGTCCATCATCCGGCCGACGTGCTCTTCGTCGGTGATGTCCGCACTGATCGTGAAAGCGCGCCCGCCCTCCTTGCGGATCATGTCGACCGTCTCCTGGGCGCTGTCCTCGTTGCGGTCGGCGACGGCGACGTGCGCTCCCTCCCGCGCGAAGAGCAAGCGACATTGCGCGGCCGTTGCCGATCGGATCGGTGGCCGCGTCGACGACCCTCTGCCCTCCGCCCACGACGAGCACTCGGCGGCCCTCCAGCCGCCCACGTCCCGGCGCCTCGCCTACCGACTCCGCGCTCGGCGGACGCACGTACCGCTCGACATCACTCATGATAAAGGAGGTCGCGGGACGACGTCGAGCCAGAGGTTCGTGGTGAGCGCGAGCGACTCGACGTCGATGCGCTCGTCGTTGCCGTGGAACCGCCGGCCGAACTCGCCGGGGTCGATGCTCGGGCTCAACAGCCCGGCGCCGTAGGCGACCGCTCCCATCTGCCGGTAGACCCGCGCGTCGGTGAACCCGACGATGAGCTGCGGGGTCAGCCGCGCGGTCGGGAACGGCCGGGCGACCGCGCGCTGCGAGGCTGTCCCACAGCGGCGTGTCGATCCGGCTGATCGCTCGCCGGGTCGTTCATCGACGATCTCGACCTCGACCTGCTGTCGCGAGGTCGCCGAGCGCGCTCGTCGAGGTGCGCCTGCACCTCGTCGGCGCCCTCGCCGGGCAGGGTGCGGATGTCGACCTCGATGTCGACGCAGTCGGGGATCACGTTGGTCTTCACCGCGGCCGCGCGCGTCACGTTCGGCGGAGAACGTCGTGTGCGTGCACGCGTGGAGGTGCGCCGCCGTGCCCGAGCTCGGGCAGCGCGTCGAGCACGTCGTCGATCTGCGCCGGATCGAGCAGCATCGGCCGCGGCGTCGTCGTCGACACCGAGCGTCTCGACGCGTCTGCCGCCACAGCTCGTGGAACTGCGGCGCCGGCCGGTAGTCGGCGAGGCGCTGCACGACCCCGGCCGCCTTCACGAGCGCGTTGTCGCTGCGGAACGGCATCGAGCCGTGGCCGGGCGTGCCCCGCACGCGGAGCCGGCGCCACGCCACGCCCTTCTCGCCGACGTTGACGCCGACGTACGGCTGCCTCGGCCGGTCCCGAGTGCAGGCCGCCGTTCTCGGTGAGCACGTAGTCGGCGCGGATCGCGTCGGCTCGTGGTCGGCCATCCATCTGGCGCCGTGCGCGCTCCCCGACTCCTCGTCGGCGACGGCGAAGTAGATGAGGTCGCCCCGTGGGTCGGAACCCCGTCGCGGCGAGGTGACGGAACGCGACCGCCATCGACGCGGTGAGGTTGAGCATGTCGATGGCGCCGCGGCCCCACACCTCGCCCCCGTCGACGAGCTCGCCGCCGAACGGATCGCGGCTCCAGCCGTTCGGGGTTCACCGGCACGACGTCGGTGTGGCCCATCAGGCACAGGCTCGGCGCGGCCGGGTTCGCTGCCCTCGATGCGGGCGACGAGCGACGCCCGGCCCGGCGTCGGCTCGTACCGCTGCGACGTCGAGGCCGGCGTCGCCGAGGAACGTCGCGAGCACGTCGGCGTTGCGCACCTCGTCGCCCGAGCTCGGGCGTGCCGTCGTTGACGCAGCGGTTGCGGATCAGCGTCTGCAGCAGCTCGACGGTCTCACCAGTGATCGCGGGCGATGTCATACCGCGTAGCTCCTCTCGAAGAGCGGCTCGTCGTTCGCCTCGGCCTGGCTGCGAACGCTGACACCATGACGCGACATGGAAGCTCTCCGCGTCCGCCGTCATCCTGCTCGTCGCCTGCCAACGCACGCGCCAATCGCCGCGGCCTCGTTCCATCGTCGCGGTCGTCGTGGTCGTCGAGTCGCAGCGGATCGTTACCGGTCGACCACGTCGTGCGACCACCGACGCGCCACCACGAGCCGTCGTCGACCGGCACGACGCCCGAGTCGGTGACGCGCTCCATCTGCACCTCGTCACTGCCGAACACTTGTGACGACCATCGTTGCGGTGATCCACGTTCGCGGCGGCGCTCGGGCTCGGGCTTCACGACCGACAAGTCGCGGCCTTCGGCGGCACGACGGGAAGGTCGAGCCGACAGCGCTCGCGATCCATCGTGAGGGGTGCGCCTGAAGACAACGGCCACAGCATCGGCCAGTAGCCGGGCGTGACCGCGAGCCGAAGCGTGTGCCGCTTGGGCACGACGTACCCCGTCGCTCGCATCGACACGGCCGCGTCCTGATCGGCGCCACCCTTCACGCGTCCGGCGCCCATGGCGACGAGCGTCGACGTGCCGTCGGGCGCGACGTCGCACAGCCGCACCACCACTTGCGCGTCGCCACCTCGGGCGGTCAGGCGCAGATGAGCGACGGGACGACCGAGGATGCGCATGTCCTCGACGAGCGGCCAGTCGATCGTCGCGGCGGCGGCATCTTCGGAGCGCTGGTCCAGAGCGAAGTCGCCCGGATCGCCATCCGGGCACCACACCGGCGCGTGCATGCCTTGCGCCGGTCGCCGAGGGATCACCACGCGATCGCCGTGTCCTACGAGGTCGCTGCGCCACCTCCTCGAGGTCGGGCGAATCGAGCACCACCCAGGTTCCCGGACGATGGAGCAGATGCTCGTCGGGCCGCCGGCTGTCCTGCACGAACGCTTCGACTGCGGGATCGCGCTCGACCCCGTTGTCGTCGTCGTCCAACCAATGCCGCCACCACCGCACCTCGCGTGCGACCCAATCGAGGTGCGGACCGGGCAGCACACCGATGCGGCCACCCGTGACCCCACGGGCCGATGACCGCCCATGTGTTCGCCGGCCGCGCCGCGACGAAGCGCATGATCGCGTCGCGGTAGCCGTCCTCCCATCCACCGACCATGAGCACCGGCGCCGTGATCGCGTGCAGGTCGACGCCGACCGAGCCGTGCCGCCAGTACTCGTCTCGCGTCTGGTGCGAGAGCCACGTCGCGATGACGGGCTCGATCGACTCGAGCCGCTCGAGCCACCGGGCTCGCCACGACTCGCCGACGACGTCCGGGTCGGGCGGCGCGACGAAGAAGAGGTGAGCCCATGTGGCCCAGAGCTGCATGTCGTAGCCCGAGCACGTTGCCGCCCATGTAGTGGACGTCGTCCGAGTAGCGATCGTCGGTCGAGCACGCGCTGACGACCGCGCGAGCGCCGGTGGACGCAACGCTGCGATCTGCAGCGAGTTGAACCCGCCCCACGACAGGCCGCGCAGCCCGACCCTGCCGTTGCACCATGGCTGTGCAGCGAGCCACGCGATCACGTCGAAACCGTCTTGCAGCTCGGACGCGAGGTACTCGTCGTGAAGGAGGCCGTCGGAGTCGCCGCTGCCCGCGGATCGCGACGCGGACGTAGGAGATGCCCGCGCCGGCGCAGCGCGCGCCCGTGCGGCGCGTCGACCCCGCGGGTGAGCCACTGGTTCGGATACGGGTCGTAGCTGAGGACCGCGCCGACAGGTTCGTCGCCGTCCGGTCGCCACACGCGAGAGTGGAGTCGACGGCCGTCGGGCAGCGGGATCCAGACAATCTCCTCGATCACGGAACGCTGGCGCACGCGACGATGGTGCCATGAGCGACGCCCGCACCCGGCTGGAGCGGGCCGACCATGGGGTCCTCAGCACCCTCCATCCCGCCAGCGGGCGTCGACAGCGTGCCCGTCTGCTTCGTCGTGGACGGCGATCTGATCGCGATCCCGATCGACACGATCAAGCCGAAGCGATCGACGCGCCTCGGGCGCCTCCGCAACCTCGAGGCCGACCCACGAGCGACGCTGCTCGTCGAGCACTGGGACTTCGACGACTGGAGCACGCTGTGGTGGGTGCGGGCCTCGCTCGTGCTCACCGATGTCGACGCGCGATTCGGCCGCGGACCTGACGCGGCGGCTCGCCGACGAAGCACCCGCAGTACGCAGACGGCGGCATCGAGTCAGTGATCCCGCTGCGCATCGTTGACCTCGTGGCTGGTCCGCCTCTGATTGATGTTCAAACGACCGAGCCTCCTAGGCTCGCCCCATGAAGCGAGCCATCGCACTCTCAGTCGCCCTGATCACCCTCAGCACGTTCGCGTTCGCCGCATGCGGCGACGACAGCGGCAGCTCGGTGTCGAAGGACACGGCGCAGCTCTGCTCGGACGTCGCCGCCCTCAACTCGACCGTGCAGGGCATCGCGGGCCAGGACATCGACCTCAAGACCACGTCGGTGTCGGACGTCAAGGACAAGATCGCCGAGATCCAGTCACAGATCGAGGCGATCTCGAACTCCAAGTCCGAGCTCGCCGATCAGGTGAAGTCCGACCTGACCGACGCCTACGACCAGCTCAAGAGCGACCTCGCCGCCGTGAAGGACGCGAGCACGCTCCAGGAGGCCGGCCAGCAGATCGAGACGGCCCGCACGAACTTCCGCGACGCGTGGGAAGGGATCCTGTCGCAGCTGAATTGCTCGGCGACCACCACCGGCTGATCGCTACGTTCGGAGTTCCATGAGTCGTGTGATCACCGTCCTCATGGACCTTCCCGCCGACAACGACTCGCACCGGTTCACGGTCGACGCCCTCGACCACGCGATCGCGGCCCTCGACGCACCGGTTTCGGTGCGGGTCGTGCACACCGACGCGGTCGATGACCTCGGAGACGGCGTCGTCATCGGGCCGGGCAGCCCGTACCTCGACGCCGCCGCGGCCGAACACGCGATCCAGACCGCGCGCGAGAAGGGACTACCGCTGGTCGGCACCTGAGGGGGCTTCCAACACATGCTGGTCGAGCATGCACGCAACCTCCTCGGCATCGACGCCGCCAGTCACGCCGAATACGGCCTCGGCGGAGTCGAGGTCGTCAGCCTGCTGTCGTGCTCGCTCACTGAGTCGCAGATCGAGATCTCGATCACGCCCGGCTCCGCGCTCGGCGGCCATCCACGACGGCGAGCGACGCCGCGTCGAGCGCACCCACTGCAGCTACGGGCTCGCGCCCGACTTTCAGTTCGTCGCTTCGTCCGCCGGGATGTCGGTCGGCGCGGTCGACGACACCGGTGAGGTGCGTGCCGTCGAGCGCAGCGACCATCCCTTCTACCTGGGCACCCTCTACCAGCCGCAGCGGAGCTCGACACGCGAGCACCCGCATCCGCTCTGGGTCGCGTTCGTCACCGCCGTCGCCGGTAGAGGTCAGTTGACGTTGCGGTCGCGGCCCTCCCAGTAGGGCGCGCGCAGGTCCTTCTTCAGGATCTTGCCGCGCGGGTTGCGCGGGCAGCGCCTCGACCCAGTCGACCGACGTCGGGCACTTGAACCTGGCCAGTCGCTCGCGGCAGTAGTCGATGAGCTCCTCGCTCGCTCGGATCGGTGCCCGCGGCACGCACGATCAGCGCCTTCGGCGTCTCGCCCCATCGCTCGTGACGGCACGCCGATCACCGCGACGTCGGCGACGCCGGGATGCGCCATGAGCACGTTCTCGATCTCGGCGGGATAGATGTTCTCGCCGCCCGACACGATCATGTCCTTCACGCGGTCGTGGATGTACAGGTAGCCGTCGGCGTCGAGGTAGCCGGCGTCGCCCGAGCGGAACCAGCCGTCCGTCGAGGATCGTCTTGGCGGTCTCCTCCGGGCAGGTTCCAGTAGCCCTTCATGTTCTGCGGGGTGCGCACCCAGATCTCGCCGACCTCGTTCACGTCCGCGTCCGCACCGGTCGCCGGCGTCGACGATCCGGATCTCGACGCCCCAGAGCGGCTTGCCCGCCGACCGCAGCAGGTGCGCGTCGCGGGCCGTCGGGGTCGTGGTCCTCGGGGAAGAGCCCCGTGACCGCGCCGGTCGTCTCGGTCAGCCCGTAGGCCTGCGTGAACCCGCAGCCGAACGACGCGCAACGAGTCGGCCAGCACCTGCGTCGAGATGGGCGACGCGCCGTACACCATCATCTCGAGCGTCGAGAAGTCGGACGTCCGCGATCTCGGGGACCATGCACATGAACTGCAGCACCGCCGGCACCAGGAACCCGTGGGTCACCTTGTTCCGCTCGATGACCTTCGCGATCGCGACCGGGTCGACCTCGCGCACGATGACGTCTTCACACCCGGCAGTGAGACCGACGCACGCCCATCCGCCGCCTCCGATGTGGAACAGCGGCATCGCGACGAGGTTCACCGAGTCGGGACGGAAGCCGAGTCGCTTGCTCAGCCCATCCATCGCCGTGAAGAGGTTCTTGTTCGTGAGCATCACGCCCTTGGGGAGGCCGGTCGTGCCCGACGAGTAGAACTGCAGCGCGACGTCCTCGGGGCCGGCCTGCGACGCCTGGGTCGGCGGCATCGTGGCGCGCGATCCAGTCCTCGAACGACTCGTGCCGAGGATGGGATCCGACCACGACGATCTTCTTGACGGTGGTGAGGTCGCTCTCGATCGCGTCGAGCACGGGCGCGAACTCCTCGCCCACGACGAACACCTTCGCCTGCGAGTCGTTGACGATGTACGCGACCTCGGGCGGCGCGAGGCGCCAGTTCACCGCGACGTCGACGGCGTTCACCTTCGCGGCGCCGATGAGCACGTCGAAGTACTCGGGGCCGTTCTTGTCGAGGAACGCGACTCGCTCCTGCGGCTCGACGCCCTCGGCGATCAGCGCGTTCGCGACGCGGTTCGTGCGCTCGTCGAGCTCGCCGTAGGTGATCGTCCGATCGCCGGCTCGCAGCGCGACCTTGTCACCGCGATCCGCGCCGTGCACTCGGGCCAAGTCGGAGATGCTCGATATCGCCATGCCCCATCCTTCCTCAGACGGACCGCTTGTTGCCGAACGCGTCCCAGTGGGTGACGGCGGCAACCGGCTTGCGGCGGGCCACGCCGAAGCTTCCGGTCGGGCGGCCCATCGGCACCACCGCGGCCACCTCCATCGACTCCGGTATGCCGAGGAGTGCGCGCAGCTCGTCGTGGTGGATCCGCACGACCGTCGTGAGGGCGGTGCCGATGCCGAGCTCGCGCGCGGCGAGCATGAAGTTCTGCACCGCGGGATACACCGATGCGTAGAGCGGGCCGATGTCCATCCGACCCTCGTCGTCGGCGGGCATCCACTCGATCATCGGAAGGAGGAACAGGACGAGCGCGGGCGCCTCGCCGAAGTGGTCGGCGAGATGTCGCGACGCGTCGGCCGTGCGTCGCCACGACGCCTCGTCTTCGGGCGTGCGAAAGCGCGGGGTGATCGCGAGGAGCGTGCGCTCGTAGCGGTCGTAGGCCGATCGATAGAGCGCACCCACGCCCGCACGGCGCTCCGGGTCGGTGACGACGAGGTACTGCCACGGCTGGAGGTTGCCTCCGCTCGGCGCCTGCTGTGCTGCTCGCAGGCAGTGCTCGATCTCGTCGTCAGTGACCGGGTCGTCCCGATACCTGCGCATCGCTCGAGTCGTGAGCAGCGCGTCGTAGAGCTCCATGGACCAACCCCCTCGAGGTCGGCCCATACGATGCCATCGTTGTGAGCGGCGTCGAGTCCTACCTGACGGACGCACCGCGCCACCGGCCGAGGTGGTACGGCGACGTGGGGATCGTGGCCGCCGCGCTGGTGCTGATCGCTCTCATCGCATCGACGCTCAGCTGGTGCGACTTCAGCCTGCAGAGCTACCGCCTCACGGCAGCCGTTCCCCTGCTCCTCTGCCCGGGGGGAGCCAAGGCGGGTCAGGTCGCCGAAGGCACGACCGTCCGCGTCACCGCCGTCTACTCGGGCACCCTCGGCCAGTTTCGCGAGCTGTCGACCGGCTCGACCGTCGTCGGATGGGCGAGCGCGACCGACGCCGATGCGGCAACCGGTGTGACGACCTCGGGCATCTTCGGCCTGAAGAGCGTGACCGATCCCGCGTTCGACGGTCCCGATTGCACGACGCAAAGCACGACCACGACCGTCGAGACGACTGAGGGTGAGACGACCGTCGCTGAGACCACCGCGCCAGTGACCACCGTCGCGGGGCTCACGACCACGGGCCGCACGACCATCGGGCGCACGACGGTGCCGCGCACGACGGCGCCTCGCGCCACGATCCGCCCGACGATCGCGACGACCGCGACGACGCTGCCGACGACAACGACCGCTCCGGACACCGACGGCCCCGTCCTCGGTCCCGTACGCCTGAGCCCCCCGACGATCAACCAGCAGGCGCTCCCCGGAGCGGCAGCCGTCATGTGGGTCGGGCCCCACGATCTCGGTGCTCACCGTGAGCGTGAGCGACCCGAGCGGGGTGAAGTCGGTGACCTACGACGTGGCGGTGAAGGGGCTCGAACAGAGCGGAGTGCTGTCGAACGTCGACGAGGTCTACTCGAGCACGGTCGGACCGTTCGCCAACGCATTCCCCGCCAACGACAAGGCGACCAGCGCGGTCATCGCCGTCACGGTCACCGCGATCGACGAGCTGGGGAACGAGATCGCAAGCGGTGGCGTCGGGCATCTTGCTGCGCTGCGCCGCACCGGCGACCACGACGACGACCCTTCCGTCGACCACGACGACGTTCACCATCTTCTGAGGTCGGGGAGCACATTGGAGGCCCGCCGCAGCCTGGTCGGCTTCGGTGTCGGCCTGGCCGGTGTCGCGGTCTGCACGCTGGCGTTGCTCCCGTTCCGGTCGCACCTCACCCGGGCGACGCCGGCGCTCCTGCTCGTGCTGCCCGTCCTCGTCGCCGCCATCGTCGGGGGCATCGCGGCGGCGGTCGGCGTCGCGATCGCTGCGGCGACCGCGTTCACGTTCGCGTTCATCCCCCCGGTCGGCACGTTCCGCGTGGCGCTGCCCGAGGACGTCGTGGCACTGGTCGCCTTCGTGCTCGTCGCCGTCATCGCAGGCGGCCTCGTCGCCCGGGAGGTGGAGCAGCGCCGCTCCGCCGAGGCCCGCCGAGCGGAGCTGCTCGAGGCCGTCGACCAGCAACGAGCCGCGCTGCTGCGCTCGGTCTCACACGACCTGCGGACACCGCTCTCGATGATCCGCCTCGCGGCGTCCGATCTGCGCTCCGACCCGGGGTACGACGCGCAGAGAAGAGCGGAGCTGCTCGACTCGGTGAGCGACGAGACCGAGCGCCTCGACCGCATCGTGTCGAACATCCTGAGCCTGAGCCGGATCGAGGCCGGCTCGTTCAGCCCGAGCCTCGACAGCATCGACGTCGGTGAGCTCATCGAGCACACGACCTCCCGACTGCGCCGTCTTCTCGCGCAGCACGAGGTGCGCCTCGACATCCCCGACGATCTCCCCCTCGTGAACGCGGACTACACACAGATCGACCAAGTCGTCACGAACCTGCTCGAGAACGCGGCTCGCCACACGCCTCCGGGAACCTCGGTCGTCGTGACCGCGCACCGGGATGGCGACGAGGTCGCGATCAGCGTCGCGGACGACGGGCCCGGCATCGATGCCGAGACCCGAGAGAACCTCTTCGAGCCGTTCAAGTCACCTCGTCACACCTCCACGGGCATCGGGCTGTCGATCTGCTCGGCGATCGTGGACGCGCACGGCGGTACGCTCCGGCTCTGTGATGCAGCCGGTGGTGGAGCCTGCTTCGAGCTCACCCTCCCCGTCCACGACTGACTTCGAGATCCTCGTCGTCGACGACGAGCCCGCGCTGTGTGACGCGGTCGGCGCCGCGCTCGAGGCTCGCGGGTATCGAACACGCGCCGCGCGCTCGGGCCGCGAAGCCCTTGCAGCGACGTCGCTGCACGAGCCCGACATCGTGCTGCTCGACCTGGGCCTGCCCGACATCGACGGCATCGAGGTGTGCAAGCACCTCCGGCGGTGGTATCGCAGCCCCATCATCGTGCTCACCGCCGACGGTTCCGAGAGGCGGAAGGTCCGCGCCCTCGAGGAAGGTGCGGACGACTACATCACGAAGCCGTTCTCGATGCCCGAGCTGCTCGCGCGGTGAGCGTGGCGGCACGACACCGACGCGCGCTGGCCGCCGTGATCGACGACGCGGTCATCGACGTCGGCGCGCTGCGCGTCGACCCCGCGAGCCACGAGGCCTGGATCGACGGCGATCCCGCTCGACCTCACGCGCAAGGAGTTCGCGCTGCTCACGATGCTCGCCCGCAACGCCGGTCGAGTCCTCACCCACCGCACCCTCCTCACCGAGGTCTGGGGTGATCGGCAGCCCGCGAACACCCAACCCCTGCGCACTGCGATCACCACTCTCCGCAAGAAGCTCGACGTGGGACCGACGCGACCGACCCTCGTCACCGAAGCGGGCGTCGGATACCGGTTGCTCCGCCCCGAGGGCGCTGACATGGCCCTGTAGCAGGGACAACACACTCATCACACACAAATCTGACCTGTAACACGCCGTTCATTCGGGCGTGCGGCTCAGGTAACAGGACCGTCCTTTCGTTCCCTCGGGCGCGCGTTCGCGCCCACTCCGGGGGAACGAGAGGAGAAGGGCTTGTCGAACGGGAAGAAGCTGATAGCGCTCGCCTTGGCGACCTTCATCGCGCTGATCGTGGTCGGCGCGGTGTGGTCGGGCAAAGGCGGCGACACGACGGGCGCGCACACCGGCACAGCTGCTGACGTGATCGCGTCGCAAGGGCTCACGGGCGACACCGTGCCGCCGTCACAGGTGGGCATCAACGCAGTGGCCAACGAGGTGGGCCACGTTCGCGTCGCGGTGAACTTCAGCTGGCTGCTGATGACGGGCTACCTCGTCCTCTTCATGCAGGTCGGGTTCGCGTTCCTCGTGACGGGACTCACGCGAGCGAAGAACGCGGCGCACATGATGATGATGAACGTCGCTGCGTTCGCGATAGCGCTCATCGCGTACTACGCGGTGGGCTTCGCCTTCCACTTCGGTGGCGTCGGCGCGATCGCAAACTTAGGTGGGACGAGTCCGTTGAACGGTCTCTTTCCTCACGGCAACTCGGGACTCATCGGCTGGCACGGGTTCTTCCTTCAGAGTGGCCACGGCTACGACGTCGGCGTGATCGGGCTCTTCCTCTTCCAGGTCGTGTTCATGGAGACGGCCGGCTACATCATCATCGGCGCCATCGCCGAGCGGATCTCGTTCGCGGGGTTCATCGTCGCGGAGCTCGCGATGGGGGCGATCATCTACCCGATCTACGGCAACTGGGTCTGGGGTGGCGGCTGGATGGCCCATCTCGGCCAGACGCTGCACTGGGGCCACGGCGCGGTCGACTTCGCAGGCTCGGGCGTCGTGCACGCCACCGGCGGATGGGCCGCCCTCGCGCTCGCGATGGTGCTCGGCCCGCGCATCGGAAAGTTCAACTCCGACGGCAGCCCGAACGCGTTCCCGGGCCACAACATCGGCTACGTGGTGATCGGCACGATGATCGTTGCTCTTCGGGTGGATGGGGTTCAACCCAGGCTCGACGTTCGGCGCGACCGACCTCCGCATCTCGATCGTCGCGGTCAACACGCTGCTCTCCGCGTGCTTCGGCTTCCTCACCGCGATGTGCTACACGAACGGGCGCTACGGCAAGCCCGACATCTCGATGTCGTGCAACGGCATGCTCGCCGGCCTCGTCGCGATCACGGCGCCGTGTGCGTTCGTCGCACCGTGGGCGGCGTCGATCATCGGCATCGTCGCCGGGTTGCTCGTCTGCTGGGGCGTCTGGTTCTTCGATCATGTCGCGCACGTCGACGACCCGTGCGGCGCGATCTCGGTCCACGGCATCAACGGCGCATGGGGCGTGCTCGCTCTCGGGATCTTCGCCGACGGCACCTACGGGTCGGGATGGAACGGGGTCAGCGGGGACGTGAAGGGCCTGCTCTACGGCGACCCGGGCCAGTTCATGGCGCAGGTCGCTCACGTCGTGGTCGGGTTCATCTGGGCCTGGGGCATCACGTACCTCATCTTCTCGGTCGGCGAAGAAGCTCATCGCAGTGCGGGTGTCGCCCGAGGTCGAGCTGCAAGGTCTCGACATGCCCGAGTTCGGGGCGGTCTGCTACCCGGACTTCCAGCTCGTGTCGCACGCCTGACCACGTCAGCGACGCGATGCACAGCGGGCACCACAGCCGGTCCGACTCGAGCACGACGCCGGCAGGCGGCGGCGCGGGAGGCGGAGCATGAAGCTCATCACCGCGATCGTGAAGCCGTTCGTGCTCGACGACGTGAAGGAGGCGCTCTCCGTGCTCGGGCTCGGCGGCATGACGGTGAGCGAAGCCCGCGGCTTCGGACGCCAACGAGGTCACACCGAGGTCTACCGAGGTGCGGAGTACAGAGTCGACTTCGTGCCCAAGGTCCGCATCGAGGTGCTCGTCGACGACGAGGACGCCGCTTCGCTTCACCGACGCCATCGTCGAAGCGGCCCGCACGGGTCAGATCGGCGACGGCAAGGTGTGGGTCACATCCGTCGACGCGGTCATCCGCGTCCGTACCGGCGAGATGGGCGTCGCCGCCGTCTAGCGACGCACCGCTCAGATCATCGTGCCGTCCAGCGGCAGCCCCAGCCGCTGGCGGCCGAAGATCTCATACGCGCGGGGCGACACCATCAGGTGCTGCGTCGCGGTGTGGATGTCGCGGAAGCAGCGCTGCAGCGGGCTCGACGAGTAGACCGACGAGCCGCCGCCGGTGTTGTACGCGAGATCGACCGCCTCCGCGCACCGCACGCCGACGTTCGTCGCCGCGAGGCGGATGCGCGCTCGCTGCTCGATCGTGATCGTCGCGCCCGGCGAGGACATCGGCCCATGTCGTGCCGACCTCGTCGAGCAAGAACGCACGCGCCGACGCGAGCGCGGCCTCGGCCTTCGCGACATCGACCTGGGCCATCGTCGACTTCGCGAGGCGACGGCTCGCGAACGCGGGCGTCTTCGCCTCGGCGAGCTCGACCACCTCGTCGATCGCGCGCCGAGCGATGCCGAGGCACACCGACGCGACCGCGATGGACAGCAAAGAGAACAGGGGGAACCGGTAGAGCGGGCGATCGAGCCGCGGCGCCTGCCCGGTGCCGATGGGCACCGCCCGACCCGCCGGTGCGAACAGCTCGTGCACCGTGAAGTCGGTCGATCCCGTGCCGCGCAGTCCCGACGAGTGCCAGGTGTCGAGGATCTCGACGTCGGCCGCCGGAAAGAACACGAGGCGGAAGTCGCTGGCGTCGACGATCGTGCCGCCGCAGATCCACTGGCAGTGCTGCGTGCCGCTCCCCCACTGCCACCGACCCGAGACGACGAAACCGCCCTCGGTCGAGCGGCCGACGCCGCTGGGCGCGAGTGCGCCACCGGTCACCGTGAGCGGATCGCCGCCGTAGATCTCGTCGGCGTCCGCTTCGGGGAGGTACGCCGCCATCGGAGCGGTCGTCGACGCGATCATCGAACACCACGCCGCCGCCGCATCGTGTCGCGCGAGCTCGTCGATCACCTGCACGAAGGTCACGGGATCGAGCTCCGCACCGCCGTACCGCTCCGGGCAGGCCGAGCTTGAAGAAGCCTCCCTCGGCGAGCACCTGCACGACCCCGCGCGGCAAGCGCCTCAGCGACTCGGCTTCGTCGGAGTAGGAGCGGAGCACAGGCCCGAGCGCGCGGGCGTCGTCGAGCAGGGTCACGCGGCAGCCGGATCGTGGGGCAGGCCCAGCACCCGCTCGGCGATGATGTTGCGCTGCACCTCGCGCGGTGCCTCCGCCGATCGTGAGCGCTCGCGCGAACAGGTAGCCGTGATGCCACATCGCATCGACAGGTGCGCCGTCGCCGGTGAGCATGCCGGAGGTGCCGGCGAGGTCCTTCGCCAGCTCCATGATCCGCTGACCGTGCTCGTCGGCGAGCACCTTGCGCACCGATGCCTCCGGGCCCGGCTGACGCCCGTGGATCGCGGCAGTCACCGTGCGCAGCCGGATGAGCCGCAGCACCTCGGCCTCGATGTGCAGCGCGGCGAGCCGCTGTCGCATCCGGGGGTCGTCGACTCCTCCTTCGGCACGGACCTGGTCGAGCAGGTCGCTCGCCGATGGTCCGCTTCCCCAGAGCGCGCCTCCGCCCGAGAGCGAGACGCGCTCGTTCGCCAAGGTCACCTTCGCGAGCGCCCATCCCCCGTTGAGGTCGCCCACGAGGTTCGCCGCGGGCAGGCGCACGTCGGTGAAGAAGACCTCGTTGAAGAGCGCGGTGCCTGTCATCTCCTTGATCGGCCGGATCTCGATGCCGGGCGTGTCCATCGGGCAGACGAAGTACGAGATGCCGCGGTGCTTCGGGACGTCGGTGTCGGTGCGCGCGATGAGGATGCCGAACTTCGACACCTGGGCGCCCGACGTCCAGACCTTCTGGCCGTTGACGATGAACTCGTCGCCGTCACGCACTGCCCGGGTCGTGAGCGAGGCGAGATCGCTGCCGGCTCCGGGCTCGCTGAACAGCTGGCACCAGACCTCCTCGCCCGCGAGCAACGGGAAGAGGTACCGATCCTTCTGCTCGTCGCTGCCCGCGTACAGGATCGTCGGGCCGGCCCATCCGATCCCGATCTGGTTCTGCGGCCGCGACACCTTCGCTCTGCGCATCTCGTCGTCGATCACGAGCTGGAGGATCGGGCTCGCGTCGAGCCCCCACGGGCGCGGCCAGTGGGGCACGACGTATCCGGCCTCGGCGAGCTGTCGGCCGGTCGGCTGGGGGTTGGCTGTGAACCACTCCCGCACCTCGAGTCGCTCGCGGAGCGTCGTCGGCAGGCAGGTCGAAGTCCACGGGGAGAAACCGTATCTGCCCCGTCGCCGCCTCCGCTGCGCTTCGCGCGGCTCCTGCTCGCTTCGCTCGGCAATCGGCGCTTCGCAGCGACGCGGCGGCGGCGACGTTGGCGCCGCCACCGTCCCGACCGCGACGTTCGCTTCCGTGCTCGGCGCGCCGTACCATCGTGAGGAGTGGCCGCCCCGCGGCGCACATGGAGGCACTGAGAGCGATGCCGAACCCGGCACTGAACGAGAACGCTTGGAAGAAGGCGACCGCCGACGACGAAGTCGGCTGGGCCGCCAAGGGCACCGGCGCAGTCGATGCCAGCGCCACGACCTACCACCCTCCGATCGACGACGGTCCCGTCTCCCCCTACCGCGTCGACCGCATGACGATGGGCGGCGCGATGAGCGCGACCGGCGTGCTCTTCGTCGTGCTGCTCGCCTTCGGCGCGGTCGGCTGGGCGGCCACCCCCACGAGCCCCGTGGGCGAGGTCCAGTTCCCGGGCTGGCTGCTCCTCCCGCTCTTCGGCGCCCTCGGCGTCGCGTTCCTCACGATCTTCAAGCCCCATCTCGCCCGCTTCACGAGCTTCGGATACGCCGCGCTCGAAGGGCTGGTCCTCGGCGCCATCTCACGCGTCTACGACGCGCAGTGGAACGGCATCGTCGTGCAGGCGGTGCTGCTGACCGCCGCGGTGTTCTTCGGGATGCTGCTCCTCTACTCCACGCACATCGTCAAGGTCACCGACCGGATGCGGCGCATGGTGATCGTGGCGACGTTCGGCGTCTTTCTCGTCTACGGCGTGTCGCTGATCGCCAGCCTGTTCGGGGCGAGCATCTCGTTCATCACCGGGGCGAGCTTGTTCTCGATCCTGTTCAGCGTGGCGATCGTCGGGCTCGCCGCGTTCAACCTGATGCTCGACTTCGACTTCATCGAGCGGGGCGCCAACGCGGGCCTGCCGAAGCAGATGGAGTGGTTCGCAGCGTTCGGTCTGATGGTCACGCTCGTGTGGCTCTACCTCGAGATCCTGAGGCTGCTGGCCAAGCTGCGCTCGCGCTAGAACCCAGCTCGCTGGGTTCCGTCGTCGCGGTCTCCGCTACCGTCAGCCGCCATGGCTGACCTCGGATTCGACGGCAAGGTTGCGATCATCACGGGCGCGGGCGGCGGCCTCGGCCGCCAGCACGCGCTCCTGCTTGCATCACGCGGCGCCCAGATCGTCATCAACGACCTCGGCGGCGGCATCGACGGCAGCGGCGGATCCGAGGGCCCGGCGCACACGGCGGCGAAGGAGATCGAGAGCCTCGGTGGCATCGCCGTCGCCGACACGCACTCCGTCGCCACGCCCGAAGGTGGCGCGGCGATCGTCAAGACCGCGCTCGACGCGTTCGGCCGCGTCGACATCGTGATCAACAACGCGGGCATCCTGCGCGACAAGACGTTCCACAACATGGACGCCGAGCTGCTCGACCCCGTGATCGACGTGCACCTGAAGGGCGCGTTCAACGTGACTCGCCCCGCGTGGGTGACCATGCGAGAGCAGGGGTACGGCCGAGTCGTGTCGACCTCGAGCGCCGCGGGCATCTTCGGCAACTTCGGCCAGACGAACTACGGCGCGGCGAAGATGGGCCTCGTGGGGTTCACGCGGGTGCTCGCGGTCGAGGGCGCCAAGTACAACATCAAGGCGAACGTCATCGCGCCCCTCGCGCTCACCCGGATGACCGAGGACATCATGGGCCCGATGGCATCGAAGGTCGCTCCCGAGAAGGTGTCGCCGGTCGTCGCCTTCCTCGCCCACGAGGACTGCCCCGTGACCGGCGAGATCTACTCGGTGGCCGGCGGGCGTGTTGCCCGAGTGTTCATCGCCGAGACACCGGGCTTCTACAAGGACGGCCTCACCATGGAGGACGTCCGCGACAACTTCGACACGATCCGCGACGAGACGGGGTACACGGTGCCCGCCAACCTCGGCGAGGAGACTGCGCTGTACTTGCCGTACTTCAGGAACTGAAGCCAGGGGGGTGACACTGATGTCGTCGGGCTTGTTCGCTCGCTTCGTCACCCTGTACTACGCACACCTCGCGCTCGACGACTCCAAAGAACGGTCGGCCGCGGACCTCGAGGGCGCTGCGCGCGCGCATCTCCGGTTCGGCGAGGAACGCAAGCCGGGCGAGCCGCTCGTGCGCGTGTACAACCCGACATTCGATCAGGACGGCTACGACTCGACGCACACCATCGTCGACATCGTCACTGACGACATGCCCTTCCTCGTGGACTCCGTGGGCATGGAGCTCACTCGCCACGGCCTCGGCATCCACCTGGTCGTCCACCCGATCATCGCCGTGCGCCGCGACAGCGAGGGAAAGCTCACCGACCTGGATGAAGACGCCCCACGTGAGGCGTTCATGCACTTCGAGGTCGACCGCGAGACCGACGCTGCCCTGCTCGAGTCGCTCCGCCGCGACCTGCTGCGGGTGCTCGGCGACGTTCGCGCCGCGGTCGATGACTGGGAGGCGATGCGTGACAAGGCGCTCGCGATCGCGGGTTCGCTGACCGATCCCGACGACGCGGAGGCGGCCGCGCTGTTGCGGTGGATGGCGGACGACCACTTCACGTTCCTCGGCTACCTCGAGGCCGAGACCGGCGCATCGCTCGGCATCTCCCGCGGCGCAGAGGTCGAGCCTTCCGGTCGGCGCCGACGCCGGACTCACTGTGAGGAAGGCCGACGAGCGCGCCACCGTGCACCGACCGGTCCACATGGAGCAGGTGTGCGTCGGGCCCAACGTGTTCCTCGGGCTCTGGACCTCCGCGGCGTACAACACCTCGCCGCTCGACATCCCGCTTCTGCGCCGCAAGGTCGATGCGGTGCTCGACCGCTCCGGGCTTCCCCGCGACTCGCACTCCGGGAAGGACCTCGGATCGATCCTCGACACGTTCCCGCGCGACGAGCTGTTCCAGATCAGTGAGGACGAGCTGTACGCGACCGCGATGGGGATCCTGAGCCTCCACGAGCGCAAGCGCGTGCGGCTCTTCGTGCGCAAAGACGAGCTCGGACGGTTCTTCTCCTGCCTGGTCTACGTGCCCAGCGATCGGTTCACGACCGAGCTCGTCCGGCGCATCGAGGCGATCCTGGTCGACGCGCTCGGAGGCACCCGAGCCGAGAGCACCGGGCCGCGTCTCCGAATCGGTGCTCGCCCGACTGCACGTGATCGTGACGGTGCCCGAAGGCGGCGGCGTGTCGGCTCCCGACGTGCCGTCGATCGAGGCCCAGCTCGCCGATGCCAGTCGGTCGTGGACCGACGACCTCGCGGCCGAGCTCGCGGAGCACAACGGCGAGGAGCGGGGCATCGACCTCTTGCGACGCTATGGCGACGCGTTCCCGGCCGCGTACCGCGAGGACGTCGACCCTCGCAGCGCGGTCGGCGACGTGCAGCGCATGGAGTCGTTGATCGCCGGCTCCGCGGGCACCGACCTCCAGTCGGTGGTGACACGGCCGGTCGACGCGCCCCGCGGGTTCGTGAGGATGCGGCTCTTCCGGATCGGTGAGCCGATGGCGCTGTCCGACGTCGTGCCCCTGCTCGAGCACCTCGGTGTCCGGGTCGTCGACGAGCGTCCCTACGAGGTGCATCCCACCGACGCGCCTCCGCTCTGGATCTACGACATCGGTCTCAGCAGCAGCGACCTCGGCGGCCTCGACGGCGACGCGGCTCGCGCCGACTTCTGCGAGGCGTTCGGGCGGCTCTGGAGGGGCGAGGCGGAGAGCGACGGCTTCAACCGGCTCGTGCTGCGCGCCGGGCTCGCGAGCCGCAAGGTCGCGGTCCTGCGCGCGTACGCGAAGTACCTGCGCCAGATCGGTTCGACGTTCAGCCAGAGCTACATCGAGGACACCCTCGCGGGGAACGCCCACATCGCAGCGATGTTGCTGCAGCTGTTCGAGGCTCGCTTCGACCCCGACCGCACCGCGGTCCGCACCGAGGAGGAGGAAGAGCTCGTCACGAGCATCACCGCGGCGTTGCACGACGTGGCGAGCCTCGATGAGGACCGCATCCTCTCGAGCCTCCTCAACCTCGTCCTCGCCACGCTGCGCACGAGCTGGTACCAGCGCGACGCTGCTGGCGGCCCGAAGCCGTACATGTCGTTCAAGCTCGACCCCGCGCGCGTCCCCGACCTGCCGCTGCCTCGCCCGCTGTACGAGGTGTGGGTGTACTCACCGCGCTGCGAAGGCGTGCACCTGCGGGGCGGGCGCATCGCACGTGGCGGCATCCGGTGGTCGGACCGGCGAGAGGACTTCCGCACCGAGGTCCTCGGCCTGATGAAGGCACAGATGGTCAAGAACGCGGTCATCGTCCCGGTCGGTGCGAAGGGCGGGTTCGTGGTGAAGAAGCCGCCTGCGACGCCAGATCGAGACGCCCTCCAGGCCGAGGTCGAGGCCTGCTACCAGATCCTGATCCGCGGCATGCTCGACCTCACCGACAACATCGTGGGCACGACGGTCGTGCCACCCACGCGCGTCGTGCGATACGACGACGACGATCCCTACCTCGTCGTCGCGGCAGACAAGGGCACCGCCACGTTCTCCGACCTCGCGAACTCGATCGCAGGCGAGTACGGCTTCTGGCTCGGCGACGCGTTCGCCTCGGGAGGCTCGGACGGCTACGACCACAAGGAGATGGGCATCACCGCGCGGGGCGCGTGGGAGTCGGTGCGCCGGCACTTCCTCGGCCTCGGCATCAACCCCGACAAGGACCCCTTCACGGTCGTCGGCATCGGCGACATGTCCGGGGACGTGTTCGGCAACGGGATGCTGCAGTCACATGCGATGGAGCTCGTCGGCGCGTTCGACCATCGTCACGTCTTCATCGACCCGACGCCCGATCCCGCGGCGTCGTTCGTCGAGCGCAAGCGGCTGTTCGACCTCCCGCGCTCCTCGTGGGACGACTACGACCGCTCGCTCATCTCCGCTGGGGGCGGCGTGTGGCCGCGCGCCGCGAAGTCGATCCCGCTCTCGCCCCAGGCCCGCGAGCTGCTCTGCACCGACGCCGAGGCACTCACACCGGCCGAGGTGATCTCGGCCCTCCTGAAGGCGCCGGTCGACCTCCTCTTCAACGGAGGCATCGGCACCTACGTGAAGGCGTCGAGCGAGACGCACAGCGAGGTCGGCGACCGCGCCAACGACGGGCTGCGCGTCGACGGCGTCGACCTGCGGTGCCGCGCCGTCGTCGAGGGCGGCAACCTCGGCCTCACCCAGCGCGGCCGCGTCGAGTATGCGCTCGCCGGCGGCCTGGTCAACACCGACGCCATCGACAACTCCGCGGGCGTCGACACGTCCGACCACGAGGTCAACATCAAGATCCTCCTCGACGGTGCCGTCGCCGCCGGCGACCTCACGGTGAAGCAGCGCAACGCGCTGCTCGACGAGATGGCCGACGAGGTCGCCCACCTGGTGCTGCGCAACAACTACGAGCAGAACCGTGCGCTCGCCAACGCTCGGGCCCAGACGGTCTCGATGATCGACGTGCACGCTCGCTACATCAGCTCTCTCGAGCGCGAGGACCTGATCGACCGCACCCTCGAGTTCCTCCCGACCGACCGTCAGCTCGCGGAGCGTCAAGCATCGGGTGTGGGGCTCACGACCCCCGAGTTCGCCGTGCTGCTCGCCTACACGAAGACGACGAACGTGCGCGAGATCCTCGCGTCCGACCTGCCCGACGATCCGTTCGTCGCCGACGAGATCGCGCGGTACTTCCCGACGCCGCTCCGCGAGCGGTTCCGCGGCGAGATGGAGCGGCACCGCCTGCGCCGCGACATCGTCGCGATGCGGATCGTCAACAGCACGGTGAACAAGGCCGGCATCTCGTTCGACTTCCGGATGACCGAGGAGACCGGCGCGTCGGTCGTCGACAGCACCCGCGCCCACATCGCCGCGCGTGCGATCTTCGCGATGCAGGACCTCTGGACACCGATCGAGGCGCTCGACGGCGCCGTGGCACCGGACGTGCAGCTGCGGATGATGCTGGCGCTCCGCCACACGGTCGAGCGCGGCGCGCTCTGGCTGCTCCGCCATCGCCGGCCACCGCTCGACATCACCGCGACAGTCGCGGCGTTCTCAGACGGCGTGCAGGAGCTCGCGACGTGCCATCCCCCAGGTGCTGCTCGGCGGCGACCGCGACACGCTCGAAGCAGCCGCGGCGGCGTACGAGACCGCCGGCGTGAGCCACGACCTGGCCCACCGAGCAGCGGCGCTCGACTTCCAGCTGTCCGCGTTCGACATCGTCGAGGTCGCGCGCGCCCGAGGGGTGTCAGTCACCGACACGGCCGCGGTCTTCTTCGCGCTGACCGACCGGCTCGGCATCGACTGGATGCGCGAGCGCGTGTTCGATCTCGTGCGTGACAACGAATGGCAGACGCTGGCGAGGGCCGCCCTTCGCGACGACCTGCTCGCCGAGCAGCGCGAGCTGGCCGCAGAGGTGCTGCGGCTGCGCAGCGACGGCGAAGCCGCGTACGTGCTCGTCGACTCGTGGATCGACCGGAACCGAGCCCAGGTCGACCGCTTCCAGTCGGTGCTCGCCGGCATCAGAGCGGCGGGAACGTTCGACCTCACGACCCTCTCGGTCGCCGTCCGCGAGCTGAGGAACTTGATCACCGCTGCGCACCCGGCAGGATGAGGACATGATCGACCTCGAAGCCTTCCGATCGGACGCGCACGCCTGGCTCGCTGCACACAAGGACGACGCGCCGCGCGACTACGGCGCGATCATCCCCCAGGAGCTCGTCGCTGCGGGCATCGCCTGGCAGAAGCTGCTCTACGCCGAGGGGTGGGCGGGCATCCACTGGCCCGTCGACCACGGCGGCCGCGGTCTCACCCCCGACCACAACGCGACCTGGATCGAGGAATGCGCCCGCGCCGGTGTGCCCGCGTTCATCAACATGGTCGGGATCGTCCTCGCCGGAACGGTCGATCCAGAAGTTCGGCACCGAAGAGCAGAAGCGCGACCACCTGAGGGCGACGCTGGCGGCCGAGCAGGTGTGGTGCCAGCTCTTCTCCGAGCCTGGCGCCGGCAGCGACCTCGGATCGCTCTCGACGCGTGCCGAGCGCGACGGCGAGCGATGGATCGTCAACGGCCAGAAGGTCTGGACGAGCGGCGGGCGCTACTCGCGACTGGGGCATCCTCATGGCCCGCACCGATCCCGATGCGCCGAAGCACAAGGGCATCTCGTTCTTCCTCATGGACATGGCACTGCCGGGCATCGAGGTGCGTCCGCTCCGGCAGATGACCGGCGAAGCCGAGTTCGACGAGGTGTTCTTCACCGACGTCGAGATGCCGATCGACGCGCTGATCGGCCCCGAGAACGAGGGCTGGATGGTGGGCATGGCGACGCTCACCAGCGAGCGCGGCCACATCGGCGCATCGATCATCGGGCTCGAGCGTCGCCTCGAGCAGATCGCCGCGCTCGGCGCCGGCGACCTCGGTGCCGTCGACCGCGACCGTCTCGCCTCGATGCTCTCGAGCGGGAACGCCTACCGCGCGCTCGCGTTGCGGCAGGGCCCGGTCGCGAGCACGGCGGGCTCGCTCATGAAGCTGGGCATCACCGAGCTCATGTTCAACGTCTCGATGCTCCGCGGCGACCTCTCGGGCGCCGAGGCGATGCTCGCCGGCCCCGACGCTGCCGGCATGCTCGCGGCGCCCGGCGGACGGATCGCCGGTGGCACGAGCCAGGTGCAGCGCAACATCATCGGCGAGCGCCTGCTCGGCCTCCCCCGCGAACCCTCCCTCCCGCCGGCGAACTCGCGCGAGTAACCCGCCAATTGGCGGGTTCCGTGATCGGAACGGCGAGAGGTTCAGCCGAGGATCGGGGCGCCGTGGTGCCCGATCATGAACCAGCGTCCGCCGGGCCGCCGAGCGAACAGGTTCAGCGCTGCCACCGTGCCCCCGCTCGCGCCGCCGAGGATGTTCTCGTCGCATACGACCCACGCGATGTCGCCGTCGATCTCGGCGTTCGCGTTCGTGACGATGAACTGGAGGTGCTCGTCGTTGTCGAACAGCCCGTACCACGACCCTGCGATCGCGCCCCAGCCCCGCAATGTCGACCAGTCGGGGTGCGTGCACACGATCCGGTCGCTGTGCTCCCAGAGCTCGGACATGGCGTCGATGTCGCGGGCCTCGAAGGCGTCGTAGAACGCCTGGTTGGCCTCGAGGACCGCCTCGACGTCCGCCGCTGGCATGGTGAGCGACGGTACTCCGCGACCTCCACCGGCGACCCTCCCCGGGAATGTCCCACCCCACCGTTACCATCGCTCCATGGCGCTACCGGTGCCCTACGGGCTGTCGCCGAGCAAGGTCGAGTCGTTCAAGTCGTGCGCGCTCGCGTTCCGCTTCAGCGCGATCGACAGGCTGCCCGAGCCGCCCTCCCCCTGGGCCACGAAGGGCACGCTCGTGCACCGCGCGCTCGAGCTGCTCTTCGAGGAGCCGGCTCGTTCCCGCACCCTCGAAGCTGCGCTCACCGCGCTCGACCGGGCCTACACCGAGATGGGCACCGATCCCGATCTCGTCGACCTGCACCTCACCGACGAGCAGGCGCAGCAGTTCCTCGACGACGCCGAGACACTCGTGCGCCAGTACTTCCGGCTCGAAGATCCCACGCGAGTGAACCCGATCGGGCTCGAGCTGCGACTCTCGGCCGAGGTTGGCGGCACCACGATCCGCGGCGTCATCGACCGCCTCGATCTCGACGCGGACGGCGAGCTCGTCGTCACCGACTACAAGACCGGCAAGCCGCCGCGCATCACGCACGAGCAAGGTCGGTTGTCCGGCGTCAACTTCTACGCGTTGCTCTGCGAGCGTGTGCTCGGCCGGCGGCCGGCTCGCGTGCAGCTCCTCTACCTGAGCGAGCCGCTCGCGATCGTCGCGACGCCGTCCGACCAGAAGATGTCGTTCCTCGACAAGAAGGTCGGCGCGATCTGGACGGCGGTCGAGCGGGCATGCCGCACCGAGGACTTCCGCCCCAACCGCGGACCGCTCTGCGACTTCTGCGCCTACAAGGCGTACTGCCCCGCATTCGGTGGCGACCCGGCGCTGGCCGGTCAGCACGAGCTCGACGTTCGAGCCGTGCCCGAACCTGTGCTCTTGTAGAGGGCGTGCCCGACGCCCCGTTCGGCCCGACCGTCGCTCGGTTCGACGAAGCCGCCGACGCCTGGTTCGACCGGCTCCGAGGCAACCCGGTCACGGACCGGATCTTCTACATCGCGTCAGCGCTCGGCGACCACAGCCTGATCTGGCACCTTGCCGGGTTCACGAGGGCAGCACTCCCCGGGGGTTCGCTCGTCGAGGCCCTCGAGCTCTCCGGCACCCTCGGGGTCGAGTCGGCGCTCGTCAACCTCGGGCTCAAGTCTCTGTTCAGCCGCACGAGGCCAGTGCACGAGGGCGATCGCCCGCACTCCCTTCGCCAGCCGCTCACGAGCAGCTTCCCGAGCGGCCACGCATCGGCCGCCTTCGTCGCCGCCGCCCTGCTCTCCGACCGCCGCCCGCTGCCCGAGAAGGCCCTCTGGTACGGCCTCGCGGGCGTCGTGGCCTCGAGCCGGGTCTACGTGAAGATCCACCACGCCTCCGATGTGGTCGCCGGGGCGGCCGTCGGTGTCGCCTTGGGGGTGACTGCGAAGCAGATCTGGCGACGCGTCAACCGGAATCTTCTTGCCCGGGCGGCGGTTGGCTGACCCATGCCCGCCCGCTCCTTCGCCGTCACGTTCGACTACCGCTGCCCGTTCGCCCGCACCGCTCACGAGCACGTGGTGGCCGCCCTGCAGGCCGGGGCCGACTGGGACGTGCGGTTCGTGCCCTTCTCGCTCGGACAGGCGCACGTAGCCGAGGGTGAGACCGACGTCTGGGACGAGCCGGCGAAAGACACGGGTCTGCTCGCGCTGCAGGCCGGCGTCGTGGTCCGTGACCAGCAGCCCGACCGGTTCTTCGACACCCACGTCGCCCTGTTCGCGGCCCGCCACGACGAAGGTCGCCACATCCGTGAGCAAGAGGTGATCGACGACGTGCTGCGGGCGAACGGTGTCGACGCCGACGCGGTGTTCGCAGAGATCGCGGCCGGGGGCCCGCTCGACACGATCCGCAAGGAGCACGAGATCGCGGTCAACGAGCACCGCGTCTGGGGCGTGCCCACCTTCATCGCCGATGACCTCCAGGGCGAGTCGCAGTCGGTGTTCGTCCGCCTGATGGACCGGCCTCGTGGCGACATCGAGCTCGCGACGAAGACCGTCGACCGGGTCCTCGACCTGGTGACCGGCTGGCCAGGCCTCAACGAGTTCAAGCACACCTCGATCCCGCGCTGAGCCAGAACGCCGCGCCCGCGACGGGCGTAGCCTTCGTCCCATGAGCGAAGCGCTCGTCGCGATGAGCCCTCGGATGTCCGACGCCGAGGGCCTGATGTGGCGGCTCGAGAAGGATCCCTACCTCTCGTCCACCGTCGCGAACCTCACGGTGCTCGACGCCGCCCCCGACATGGAGCGCCTCGCGCACCGGATGCTGCGCGCCACGCGGATCGTGCCACGGCTCCGCCAGAGGGTGCAGCCCGCGCTCGGTCTGCAGCCTCCGGTGTGGGTCGACGACGCCGACTTCGACCTCACGTACCACCTGCGCCGGTTGGCGCTCGCGCCGCCCGGCGACGAGCGTGACCTCTTCGACCTCGCGACGCTGCTGACCGCCGACCCGTTCGACCGCACCCGCCCGCTCTGGCAGATGGTGATCATCGAGGGGCTGAGCGGCGGCCGGGCCGCGTTGCTCATGCGCTTCCACCACACGCTGATGGACGGCGAAGGGGGCGTGCGCCTCTCGCTGCAGTTCCTCGACTTCGAACGTGACGCCCCCGAGAAGCCGCTGCCGCCCGAGGTCGAGCCGGTCGCCCCGCCGCCCCCGGCGAGCGCGGCTGATGTCGCGCGCGACGTCGTGACCAGCACGATGCGCGTCCCTCTTGGCCTCGCTCGAGAGTGGACCGAGCTGATGGCCAACCCGCAGCGCATCCCAGAGACGAGCGCCGCGGCCGCCACGCAGATCCGAGCGATCGTGAAGCAGCTCTCCGACACGAAGAAGGCGCTGTCGCCGATCTGGACGGCCCGCTCGCTGTCGAGGCGACTCGAGACGCTGCGTGTGCCGCTCGAGGACGTGCGGCTGGCATCGAAGGCGCTGGGCGGGTCGATCAACACGGCGTTCATCACTGCCGCCGCCGAGGCTGCGGGTCGCTACCACCGAGCGAGCGGCGCTCCGATCGAGGAGATGCGGGCGTCGATGGCCATCAGCACCCGCACGAAGGACACGAAGGAATCCAACGCGTTCACGTTGGCGCGGATGCTCGTCCCCACGGGCGAGATCGGCATCAGCGAGCGCTTCAAGCACATCCAGGAGGCGACGGACGCCGCCCGGGCGGCGTCGGGCCAGGCGAGCCTGAACGCGCTTGCGAGCGTCACTGCCGCGCTCCCGACCTCGCTGCTCGTGCGGATCGCGAGGCAGCAGACCGAGACGATCGACTTCAGCACGTCGAACGTGCGGGGCTCACCGGTGCCGCTGTACCTCGCCGGCGCGCAGGGTCGACGAGAACTACCCGATCGGGCCGACGGCCGGCACCGCGTTCAACCTCACGTGCCTGTCGTACGGCGGAAGCCTCGACATGGGCCTCAACATCGACGTCGCTGCAGTCGAGCACCCGGAGCTGCTGCGCAACCTCATGGAGGAGTCGTTCGACGAGCTCGTGCGCGCGGCTCAACCGCCCGCGAAAGCGAAGAGCGCGACGAAGAAGAAGCCGACGAAGAAGGTCAGCTGAAGAAGGTCAGCTGACGGACGCGGGGACCGGCTCGGCCGAGTGGGTCAGCAGTGTGCGCACGTCGAGCAAAAGATCAGAGACCTCTGCGGTGGAAACGAGCTCACGGGCGACCATCTCGCGCAACCCGCGATCGATGATGGCAAGTGCCTCGTCGATCTGGTCACTGTCGTAGGTCTGCGTCATCGAGCCCTCCAACCCTGTCCGCCGGACCAGCATTCCCGGACGCTTGTCACACGTGCGATCGCACGTGCGCCTTCACTTGCATAACCCACCGTACCGGTCGAGTGTGACACGGGCGTTTCAAGCAGCCGGAGATTTCCGTCACCGGACTGGCACACGATCGCCATGTGAGCCCGGCGGATAGCGTCGGCCCGATGCCGCCCCATCCCGCCCTCGGAGTGACCTATGCCAGCCTCGCCGCCCTCGGTGTGCAGGGCGGCATCGAGGTTTCTCGCCGTGCGGAACAGCTCGGCTACCACTCGTTCTGGGTGGCCGAGGCGAACGGCACCGAGGCGTTCTCCCTGCTCGGAGCGGCTGGGATGGCGGCACCGTCGCTCGACTTGGGCACCGGAGTGCTCGCATTGCAGCTCCGCACGCCTCCGCTCGTCGCGATGGCCGCGGCCACGCTGCAGGCGCTCCATCCCGATCGTGAGATCGTGATCGGGGTCGGCATCTCGTCCCCCGTCGTGGTCGGACGATGGCACGGCGCGACATATCTGGCCAAAAGGCCCCTCGCCCACACCCGCGAGTACGTCACGTTGCTCCGAGAGTGCCTGTCGGGCGAGACCGTGTCGTTCCAGGGCGACTTCTACGAGATCAACCGGTTCAGGCTGGGCGTGCGACTCGACGAGCGCCGGCCGAAGATCGTCATCGGCGCCCTGAACGAGGGAATGCTCCGGCTCGCGGGCGAGCTCGCCGACGGCGTGCTCCTGAACTACATCCCCGCGAGCCACGTGCCTTGGTCGGTCGAGCAGGTTCGCCTGGGTGGTCCTGCGACGATCTACGCGTACATCCACGCAGGCGTCGTCGCCGATCGGAGCGACGGCATCGAGGCGGCACGACGCGACCTGTTCTCGTACGCGGTCGTCGACGCGTACGCGAACAGCTTCAGCCGGGCCGGCTTCGCCGACGAGGTCACCGAGATCCGCGAGCGCCACGCAAAGGGCGATCGTGAGGGAGCGGTCGGCGCGGTCTCTGACCGGATGGTCGACGCCATCGACGTGATGGGCGACGGCGACACGGTGCGCGACACGGTGCGTGCCTACCTCGACGCGGGCGTCGAAGTGCCGGTGCTCATGCCACTTCCATGGGGCAAGGATCGGATGGCCGTCACAGTCGCGACGATGGAAGCAGCCGCGCAAGCCTGAGTCGGTCAGACGCGCCCGACGTGCTCAGGCGGCCAGATGATGGCCTCCACCCGCCCGCGAACCGCGTCGATCGGCACCGTCCCGAACGTGCGACTGTCGATCGAAAGTGCTCGTTCGTCTCCGAGCACGAACAGCGCGCCTTCGGGCACTTGCACCGGGCCGAAGGCGTTCGTCTGTACGTCGCCCAACCACGGCTCGTCGATCGGCGAACCGTCTATGAACAAGCGACCGTTCTGGGCGGAGACGATGTCGCCCGGCAAGCCGACGACGCGCTTCACGATCGTCTTGCCGAGCTCCGCGGACGAGCCGTTCGCGATTTCCCTCGTGTCGAGCACGACGATGTCGCCGCGCTTGGCGTCGGCGAGTCGATAGACGACCTTGTCGACGAGGAGCCGATCCCCTTGGTGGAGCTCGGGCTCCATCGATCGGGATTCGACGACGTAGGGCTCGGCGACGAAATGTCGGATCACCATCGATCCGAGCACCACCGCGACAAGCATCACGACGATCGCACCGATGATGACCGGCTTCCGTTTCCGGGAGCTCGTCGCTGCTTCGGCCACGGTCTGATCGCTCTGCGACGTCGCCGCCGGCGCCTCGTCCGGTTGCGGCTCGACGCGAATCCGTCTTGCCTCGATGCGCGCCTGCTCGATGATCTGCCGCGCTTGCTCCTGGGCATCGAGAAGACGCTTCGTGCCGACATCGTCGGCATCGCCAATGTGATCTCTGCTCCAGCGCTCCGCCTGAGCGCGTCGTTGCGCCGCGAGCGCGCTGGCTTCGGACTGATCATCTTCTCGGCGGCCCGTCGCGCCGAGGCGAGCGTCGCGTCGGCCTCCTTGCGCGCATCGTCCAGAAGCGCCTCCGCTGCGGCTGCCGGTCCGGGCGCCGGCGGGAACGGGCGCCGCCGGCGCGGCGGGAACGAGGCGCGGGCTCGGTCGACGCTTCGACTCCGCGCACCGCTCCGGGCGCGACGGAGGCCCCGACGAACGTCGACGGGGGTGCCATGACGCGCTCGCGGTCGCCGAAATTCACGCTGGCGGCCTCCTCCGCTCGAGTCGGGGGCGACGGAGCCCTGGAATCGATTGGTGTCGGGATCGCACCCGTGCGCACCCTACTAAATCGGCTCGAGCCCGCCGATCATGACAGCAGCCCGTCACGGGGCCCCGATCAGGGTGGGCGGGACGCCGCGGCACTCGAGAGTCGGCTTCAGTGGGGACGGATCGTCGACCCAGCTGACCTGGGCATTTCGCCGCCGCGCCTGCCCCACGAGCCCGACCAGCACCGCGAGCGCACGGTCGCTGACGGATGTCGCCGAGCCGGCCGACAGGCTGAGCCCACCCCGCTCCGCCGAGCACGGCAACGGCTCGGTTCCACTCGTCCAGGGCAGGCACCGTCGCGCCGCCAACGCGCGCGACGACGGCGCCGTCCGTCACCTCCAGAAGCAGTCCACCGTCGCCGCGTCGCGCCCGGACGTCCCACCACTCTCGGGCCAGACGGGGCCCGAAGACGCGAAGGTCGTGGGCGTAGCGGCGACCGAGCCGGCGAGGTTCCTGGACCATCCTGGCGATCCACTCGGTCCCGGTCCGCTGCATCCAGCTGGGTGCGCGCTTGCGCTCCCCGACCAGCATGTCGAGCGAACCGCCGACACCGATCATCACCGGGACACGGAGCCGATCGCGGTGTGCCTCGATGAACCGCTCCTGCTTCGGGTTTCCGAACGCGACGCACAAGATGTCGGCGTCCGACCGCGGCGATGTCGTCGAGGACCTTGTCGTCGACCGAAGACGGGTCGGGGATGCGGGGCCCGGGGTCGATCGAGACCGCCGCGTTCGGAGTACTGCCGCCGCGAACAGCGCCGTCGGCGCGATCGGCCACGAAGGCGACGAGCCGAACACGTGGATCCGCCACCCGGTCGACTGAGACGCCTCGACGAGCCGCGGCACGAGGTCCGCGCCGGCGACGCGCTCCTGAATCGGCATGCCGAGAAGCGAGGCGCCCCACACCACGGGCATCCCGTCGGCGAGGCACACGTCGGCTTGTCTGCAGGATGAGTCGGAGCTCGGGCGCATCGAGCGCGTTCACGAGGAAGTCGACGTTCGCGGTCGCGATCTGATGCGAGCGACCGAGCGCGTCGGCCGTCCTCGACGAGCTCGCCGATGAAGGAGATCGTCTCGTCCATGCTGAGGTCGGCGATCGGGACGCCGAAGAGCAACGCCGGCGGTCGAATCACTCCGCGGTCTCCACGTTGCGTTCGGTGCGCGTCCAGTCGACCGCTCGATCGGGTCGCATCGCACTCGGCCCAGAGCGCGACCTTCCACGCCGCGACCTTCGGAGCCGACAGCAACGCCTTGTAGCGGGCTGCAGGGCGCGCCAACCGAAGCGAGGCCGGCGAAGGCGTGCCCCGCGACGACCGCGATCGAGGCAGCGTCGACGACGAGCGCGACGCGTGACGCGCGATGACCGGCGACCGCGCCGACCGCGTGCGCGCCGGCTGCCGCGAGCTGCATCGCCGCAAGCACCGAGAGCGGCGGCACGAGATGGTCGAAGACGGCGTCGACGCGCGCGACCCGGCGCCCGCGAGCAGAGACGAGCCCGCCGAGAAGCATCGGCACGTACCGCTGCGCCATCTCGATCCGACCGCGTTCCCATCGTTCGTTCTGGCTGGTCGCCTGCGACGAGGGTGTGTGGCATCTCTGCCCAGACCACGGCGTCGGGGACGTAGGTGACGAGGTGGCCATCGAGGAGCAGCTCGTTCTGGAGCTCGGCGTCCTCGACGAGATGACCGGTCCAGCGGCGCCCCTCGAACAGTGAACGGGTGAACATCATGCCGTTGCCGTAGAGACCGCAGGACCCGCCAAGTCGAGTGCGGCCGAGCGGGCGGAGGTGATGGCGGCAGGCCAACGCCGCGAAGCGGAAAGCTGGCGAGCCGGCGAGAGGTCGGGGTCGCGAACGGAGTAGAAGCCCTGCGCAGCCTGCAACTCCTCGCTCGCACCTGCTCATCCATCGCGCGAAGAAAGCCGGGAGTCGACGGTGGTGTCGGCGTCGACGATCACGATGGCGTCGAACGGCTCCCCGCTCGCGACCAGCCGATCGAGCAACCAGTTCAGCGCCGGACCCTTGCCGGGGTCGTCCGGGGCATCGCGCTCGTGCACGGTCCAGCGGCTCCGGCGCACGACCTCAGCGGTGTCGTCAGCGCAGTTGTCGGCGACGACGTGCACCGAGAAGAGCTCGGACGGGTAGTCGAGCGTCTCGAACGCCTTCAGCGTCGCGTCCGATGCCGGCCGCCTCGTCGTGCGCGGGCACGAGGATCGCGAACCTGGTCTCCGGCGCTGCCCGCTCGGTGCGGCGCTTCCTCGGGAGCAGCCCAGCGACCGTGAGCACGAGGAGGTAGGCGCTCGGCACCGCGACGGCCGCGGCCGACGACGAAGGCGAGTCCAGAGGCTGCGACCCGAATCGGACGGTGCAGGGGCTGATGTGCGCATGGTCTCGATGTGGCGGTCCACGGTCACCGCAGACTGCCATCACCTCGCCATCGGGGCGGCACGGCCAACGCCGTTGCCGCCCCGACGGTCGGTCAGCTGGTTCGGCGGCGGAAGCCGGATGCGACTCCGGCGAGCACCAAGCCGAGCCCGATCAGGGTGAGCCCGAGCACCACGTTTTCCATGGTGCGGGCGCCGGTCTGCGCCAGGACCTCCTGCGCAGGCGGAGGCACGGCAGTCCGGACGACGACATTGTCGGCAACCTTGGTCCCGAAGACCGCCACCCTTGATCGCGGCTTCGAGTGCGCTCTTGTGAGCGGCGATGATCGAGCGAGCCGAGCTGGCCGCGAGCCGAGCTCCGTGCGACCGCGTCAGGTCATCCGGCGCCGGCGACGACCGTCCACGTGACAAGAGCGGATCCGACGTTGCCCGCTTGGTCGGTTGCCTTGATGACGAGTACGTGGTCACCGAGGGGGAGACCTGCGATCCGCACCGGAGATGTGCACAGCCGAAGCGGCTCCGCCATCGAGCGCAGCCGTGAAGGTGAGCGCGCCGCCGGCACTGAACTCCTGAGTGCCGTCGGTCGCCGTGAACGTGATCACTGCGTCGCGGTCGGTCGTCGTGCCCGCCGGCCCGCCCGTGATCGTGATAGCCGGCGGAGTCGTATCACCGCTCTGCGCACCGAGTGGTGCCGCAGTCGTCGGCGCGGCAGTCGTGGCAACCGTCGTCGGCGCCGCGGTCGTCGGCGCGCGTCGTGGCAACCGTCGTCGGCGCTGCAGTCGTCGGCGCGCCGTCGTCGGCGCAACCGTCGTCGGCGCTGCAGTCGTCGGCGACCGTCGTCGGCGCTGCAGTCGTCGGCGCTGCCGTCGTCGGCGCAACCGTCGTCGGCGCCGCAGTCGTCGGCGCGCGTGGTGGCAACCGTCGTCGGCGCTGCAGTCGTCGGCGACCGTCGTCGGCGCCGCAGTCGTCGCGACCGTCGTCGGCGCAACCGTCGTCGGCGCGACCGTCGTAGCAACCGTCGTCGGCGACCGTCGTGGGCGCAACGGTCGTCGGCGCCGCAGTCGTGGGCGCTGCGGTCGGCGCAGTCAGGTCGATCGGGCCGACCGTCGTCGGCGCTGCGGTGGTGCGCAACCGTCCCGGCGACCGTCGTCGGCGCCGCAGTCGTCGGCGGCGCAGTCGTCGGCGCCGCAGTCGTCGGCGACCGTCGTCGGCGCCGCAGTCGTCGCCGACGGTCGTCGGCGCAACTGTCGTGGGCGCCGCAGTCGTGGCGAGCGTCGTCGGTGCCGGCGCCGGTGCCGTCATCGGTGAAGACCTGGATGTTGTCCCAGTGCCAGGTCAGCACGTTCGGGGTCGTAGCCGTCGTCCTTCGGCGGGTTGTAGTTGTCGTCCTGGAACACGACCCGCACGGGTCCTGCGGGATCTGACCGGGCAGGTCGAACGTCCGCGTCGCCGTCGGGCGTCGCCTGCGTGAACCGCACCATGTTGTTCGGGCTGGTTCTCGAGGCAGTGCTTGTAGCGGGCCGCCTTGTCGGTGATGCTCGCCGATGATGCTGCCCGGACCATCGATAGCCTGGATCGTCCACGCTGTCCTGGTCCTGGAACCAGTCGAAGGCGCCGCTCGACTGAGTCTTCAACCCGGCGAGCGTGCCGCCCTGCGGGAGGATGCCGGTGGTCGGCCCGTTCGGGTCACGGAAGTCCGGGATGGTGTAGCCGAGGTCGAACCCGCCAGTGCCACGGCGTGACCCGATACCGCCGCGGTAGTCCGACGCCGGCCGGGTAGCGGGTCGCGTCGGCCTGCGCCGACGAACATGCACCTGCGTCCACTTGCGGCCCGACATCGTCGGTCTCGTTGATGTCCCAGCACACCTTGCGTCACGTCGGTGAACGCCGGCTTGGGGGAGAACCAGGCGATGTTGTAGCCGATCGTGTCGACGCCGGTCATCACGTGACCCTTGGCCGGATCGCCGCCCGGCGCGCAATGCCAGAACAGCTGCGAGTAGTCGAGTTGCTGCGGGTGCCGCCGAACGCCACATCGCGCGAGGTCGTCGGCCCGTCACAGGCCATGTCGTGGTCGCCGTGGAACGTGGCGTGACTGCCCGCCGGGCCGGCCGCCGAGCGGGTCGAGACCCGAATAGCCGTAGTCGAACCGGCCGATAGAAATCGCCGGCCGTCTCGAACTTCGCCTCGAACGCCAACGAGGACGCACGCATGGGTGACCGGCGATGTTGAACGGTCCGATCAAGGCCACGACGGCCGCGGCCAGCACCGCGGCGATGCCGGCGACACCGAGAACGGATCGCTTCAAATCGAGGTCTCCTTGATGTCGCGCCCGAGTGCGGGCGCGCGAGCACATCGACGTTGAGGACGAGGTAGGCAGCGGAGTCGAGCTGGATGCATTCGTGGAAGTGGTGCGCTGCCCGAATGGCTATCGACGGTGTGCCGAAAAACCTTGAGGCCCAATCTGCATGCCCGCGACCGAGACGGTAGTGGGATGAGCCACGAGGGAATGGGATGCCACGATCAGCGGCTGACGGTGTGACATGAGAGCGCGACGATCTACGCTGCTCGCGTGTGGAGGCATGGTCGAGGCGCGGCGCCGCGATCGCCTTCGCAGACGCTCCTCGCCGACTACGAGTGCGCCCGTTGTCCTGCGTCGCACTGGCGTTGCTCACGGCGTGTGGCGGCTCCGCCTCAACGGGTGTCGGCGGATCGAACCATCGGATCGTCGTGCACACCGACGAAGTCGCTCGGCGCATTCGACCGGCGGCTGCTCGGCACGAACGTGCCCGCATGGCTGCTCGCCCGAGCTCGTTGCCGACCCGGAGTTCCGCGCGCTCACGGTGGCGTCGGGCACGACGCTGCTGCGCCTGCCCGGCGGAAGCTGGAGCAACGACTACGACTGGTTGGGCTGCGAGCTCGGCGACCCGCAACGCTGCGACTGGACCTGGGCGATGCGGCCGTCGGACTTCGTCGGGCTGCTCGAGGCCACCGGTCTTGCCCGCGATGTGGACGGTCTCGATCAACGGCACCGCGCGAGGAAGCGGCCGCGGCGGTCGCGTTCTTCAACGGCAGCTGTCGACGACGACGCGCCCGATCGGCACGGATCGCAACGGCCGCGACTGGCATGACGGTCGGGCACTGGGCGCAGCTCCGGGCCGAGCACGGGCATCCCGAGCCCGCTGCCGCATCCGCTACTGGGAGATCGGCAACGAGGTGTACGGCGCGGTCGCGTCGGCGGGCCGGGACTGCGCGTCGTGGGGCTGGGAGAACGTGTGGACGTGCGACGGCACCGAGTACGTCAAGGGCACCGCGCGACCACGACGGCTTCCTTCAGTTCCGCGAGGCGATGCGCGCGGTCGACGCCGAGCATCGAGGTCGGCGCGGTGGGTGTCGGCGACCGAGGCGCGTGGAGCGACTGGGACGACAAGGTGATGGAGGGCGCCGGCGACGACATCGACTTCTACATCGTGCACCACTACGGCTCGAACGGCGACGTCGGCGCCGAGGACGTGTTCGCCTCCCCCGCCACGAGTGGCCGCGCATCACCGACAGACATCCGGAGCGGCTATGCCGACCACGGACATGTCGGCCGACGTGCCGATCGCGGTCACCGAGCACAACCTCGTCGCCTTCATCGACGGCGACGACGAACAGCTGATGACGACGGCGCGTCAACGCCTTCTACCTGGCGGAGACGATCGGGCAGATGGCGACGAACGGCGTCACGATCGCCAACCAGTGGAACCTGGCCAACGGGCGGGCCGCGAACGGGAGCGACTACGGCCTGATCGAGGCCGCAGACCCACCAACGCAGTCCCGCCTACTACGCGATGGCGCTGTGGTCGCGCTTCGGCGACGAGCTCGTCAAGGTCGACGCCGATGCGGGCCTCAAGAGCCTCGGTGCTCTACGGCGGGCGCGGAGCAGACGGGACAGCTCGCCTCCTCGTCATGAATCCGACCGGGACGGCGTTCGGCGCAACGGTCGCGGCCGACCCGGGCGACCTCGGGTGAGGTCAGGGCCGACGAGGTCGTCGCGGACTCCCTGCTCGCCAAGACAGTGACGTGGAACGGATCCGCAAAGCCGAGCATCGCGCTCGACGAACCTGGTCGACCGAGCCGCTCTCAGCGAACGGTGAGGTCCACCATGACTTCCCCGCCTTCTCGATCACGCTCCTGAGCTGGGAGCCGACGTCCTGACGAGCGCGGTGAGCTCAGCCGGTCAGCGCTGAGATGTCGAGACGTTGGATCGATCCCGGCTGCACCTTGTTACCGCAGTCCCATTGCCACGTGTAGATCGCCTTGCGCTCTGCCGAGTACGTGAGACCGTGCGTGCCGCTCGTCGGCAGCGTCGGGCCGAAGCCGTGCCATGTGGCACCTCTATCGTCCGAGATGACGAGATGGGTGCCGCCGACTGACACCAACCGACCATCGGGAAGCTCGATCAGATTCCACGACGCGAGGACCCCACTGGTGGTCACGAGTGCCCACGTCGCACCGCCGTCCGTGCTCCGAACCAGACCCGCGCCATCCAGCAGCGGCCAGTAGATCGACCCGTCGCTCGCCACGAGGGGAGGCCCTGCCACGCCCCCACTCGAGACCTTCTGCCAGGTCGCGCCTCCGTCGGTGCTGCGGAAGATGCCCGACGAGTCGAGCACTCCCGCTGTTCCCAGGAGGAAGACCTTCGAGCTCATCACGAGCGGCTGGGTCGACGCCCCGATCCCCGGCGGAAGGCTGCTCGCGAGGTTGCTCCACGATGCGCCACCATCGGTCGAGCGGTACAGATCCGAGCGCTCGTGAGCGCCGGCGAGCAGGGTCTGGCGATTTGGGTCCGACAAGTCGACGCTGATCCCGTCGAGGTGGGTGAGAGCCCCGAGCGCCTGGAACGTCCGCCCGCCGTCGTTCGTGCGAACAGCGCCCGGCCCGTTGTACGAGCCGCTCTCCCAGAATCGATCTGGCTGGGTGGGGTCGAACACGATCGAGCTCGTCCGGTTGAGGACCTGCGCACCTCCACCCGAACCAAGCTTCGTCCACTGATCGGAGCTCGCGGTGCTCATCCAAAGGCCTTGAAGCGCCACGCCGGCAATGACCGCGTCGCGTCCGGGATAGGCAGTGACGAACGCCAAGTTGCCGCACTCCGATGGCATTCCAGCGAGGTTCGCCGTCGCGTCGACCCAGGGCCCGAGCTCGGGCAATGCAGTCTCGGACGAGTCCGAGACCGATGGATCCGTCGTAAGTACCAACGTGGTCGATGTCGTGGGCGGGAGGCTGTCGAACGCGAGCGGCGGACTCTTGCTGCCTCCACACGCGCCCGAAGAGCAGGACCAAGCCGACTCCCACCGGCAGGATCCGCCCTCGAACCGGGTGCGTTGTTCCTCGAATCATGCCGTGGCACCGCCGATGCACATCTCGAGATTGTCGCAGCCCGCACAGCCGAAATCGGCGCGGTCCCTCAGGGAGCGGCTGGCCGGATGCTCAGCGCTCGGCGTCCCGCTCGAGCGACGGCCTCGTCTGGCTTCCTCCCGCCTGCACGAACAGCAGATGCTCCCGATCGACAGGAACACGCAAACCACCGGCGAACCCAGTGAGGAACCCAGTGATGCGTGAAAGGCCGCGCGGCCGTCTGAACAACAAGACGTCGACCAATGGTGGCCAGAGAGCGTGCGAGAGCTCCCAGATCGGCAGCACGATCGCACCGACCCGGCCCGCCCGAAGAGGCTTGGCGCACACCGCGCCCAGGCCGACGAAGTTGCGTCGGGCATGTTCGCGGCCCTCCTCGAGCGTGCGAAACCCGTGATGAAGGACGGGACGGTCGCCGGTGTTGTAGACGTGCCAACCCCTCACCAGGGCGCGTACGGCGAAGTCCATGTCGTCGGCGGACATGAACCGCGAACCGGGCCCGAGGAGCTCGTCGAACCCTCCGAGCTCGAGCGCGACCTCGCGCCGCACCGCCATCCCCGCGCCGAGTCCTCGGCGCCCGCGCAGCTCGCGAATGGAGCAGAGCACGCGGCGCGGCTGCTTGGAATCGGGGATGTAGCCGGCCGCATGGTCGTATGGCGGCGTGTCCACGTGACAGAAGGCCACCGCCGAGGTGGGCGACTCTTCGAACACTCGCGCCATAGCGCAGACCCAAGTCGGCGTGACTTCGCAGTCGTCGTCGGTGCACAGCACCACAACTCCGTGCGCGACTCGCAGGCCTTCGTTGAGAGCCGCTCCTTTCCCGCGGGTCATCGAGTGCAAATAACAGAGGCGGGTGTCCGCCGCGAGCTCCTCGAGCGACTCCTTCGTCTCGGGCCCGTCGCTCTGATCTACGACGATCAGCTCGAACGTCTGCGGGTTCGCAAGGACGGATCGCACCGCTCGAGCGACTTCGTCGGGACGGTCCCGCGTGCAGATCAGGACCGACGGAAGCCCCCCGCCATCGATGACAGCATCAGAAGGCCAGCCTCCTCGGGGATGTTCATCGTCCATGCGAGCACCCGTACCGAGACGAAAGGCGGTCGGTGGCCGTGATCGGTCATCGTCCGTGGGGACGTTAGACGGCACCCTCCAATGGTCGGTGGATGCCAGGCGTGGATGAGGCACTTGCTACGGTTTTCTCATCACTCCCCGCGTCGCCGGACTGGCCATCCTGATTCCTCGATGACTCCGGACGCCCCATCTTCGTCCCCCGTGCTCCTCACCGTGTCGGGCGTCATCCCGCCGGACCTCGCCACAGCAGATCGATGCCGGACGGCGAGCCGCGCGCCGACTACCTCGTGATGGCCGCCGCCTTCGACGCCGAGCTGCTCGACCGCGACAGCGGCCAAGCGGACCCTCGGCCGAACCGGCATCCTCCTCGAGCGACTCGCGGGCCCGAACGTCATCTTAGCGCTGGGCTGCCTGCTGCGGCGCCGGCGTCATCGCGTGGTCTTCACCGACGGCGAGCAGATCGGCCTCCCTTACGCAGCCATGTGCTGGTTGACTCGACACCGACCACGACACGTGATGATCGGCCACCGGCTGTCGGCGCGAAAGAAAGTCCTCGTCCATCGAGTGCTCCGCCTGCACCGACGGGTCGACCACGTGATCGTCTACGCCTCCGAACAACGGCGATTCGCGATCGAGACGCTCGGCTACCCGCCTGACCGCGTGCTGCTGCATCCGTTCATGGTCGACACCAAGTTCTGGCGACCCGACCATGTCGTCGCGAGTCTCCGTTCGCGCCCGATCATCTGCGCGGTCGGACAGGAGCTGCGTGACTACCCGACGTTCGTCGAGGCGGTGCGAGGCCTCGACGCCGACGTCATCATCGCCGCGGCCAGCCCGTGGTCGAAGCGCGCGGACACCTCGGCGGGCCTCGACATCCCGCCCAACGTCACGGTGCGAGCGTGCGATCAGTTCGAGCTCCGCCAGCTCTACGCCGATGCCGCGCTCGTCGTCGTGCCGTTGCAGGAGACCGACTTCCAGGCCGGCATCACGAGCATCCTCGAAGCCATGTCGATGGCACGAGCGATCGTCTGCACGCGGACGACGGGACAGACCGACACGATCGTGGATGGGCGAGACCGGGAGGTACGTCCCTGCCGGTGATGTCATGGCGCTCCGAGCCGCAATCGATGACCTGCTCGCTGATCCCGCCGAAGCCGCTCGCCTCGGAGGATCGGGACAGCAGCTGGGTGCGAGCGCACGCGGACGTCGCTACCTACGCAGATGAACTGACTTTGCTGCTCCGCTCGACATAGAGCCGACGCGACCGATCGACGCCGTATCGAAGGCTTCCGCGCATGCCGCGCACCATGCCCCTCAGGTACGCCATGTGCGGGTTTCCGCGCCGGGTGATCAGCTTGTACAGCCACTGCGCAGAGACGCGGCCAAACCTCCGAGCGAGCAGCCACGTCGCGAATGGATCGCCGCAGCGAACGTGCTTGGTGTAGAACGCACCGTCGCCCGATCCATAGGCGTAGAGCAGCGCGGGCCAGTCCTCGACCTCGCGGCGACCATCGTGGTTGATCACGACTTCAGGACGCACGAGCACGACTCCGCCAGCGCGGTATGTGCGGTAGGTGAGGTCGTAGTCCTGCGACGACCAAAGCGGCCCGCCGCCACCGAGCATCTCGTCGAACATCCCGATCCGGTCGAACAACCGGCGACGAGCGCCGAAGTTGGCGCCCATCCCCCAGACCTCGAAGCCGTCGCGCTTGCTCAGCCGTGCGCGGCGATTCGACGTGAAAGGACGGCGTCAACATGCCATCGTCGGCTTCCGATCCGGCCAGCGACTACGTTCCCGTAAAGGAGGTCCGCCTCGGGATCGGCGAGGAACGCCGCGACGATGTTGCCGATCCAGTCCCGCGGAGCGAGGCAGTCGTCATCGGTGAACGCGAGGATCTCCCCCGCGGGAGCTACGAATCCCATTGTTGTATGCGCGGGACAGACCTGGCTCGTCGCTGTGGACGTAGTGGACGCGCGCGTCTCCGCCCGCGACGCCTTGCACTGCACGAGCGGTCGCGTCCGTCGTGCTCTGATCGACGATCGTCAGGTCGAATGACGGGTAATCGCTCGCGAGCACGCTCGCCAGCGCTGAGCCGATTTTGTCCTCGCGGTTCCGCGTGCAGATCACGACAGATACGTGCGGGATCGGGGCGCCTGTCTCTGGAGAATGTCCGTCCACGTTGTACCCGTCCCATCCGCCGTCATCGAGCCTGAGCGCGCTCCTCAATCATGGCGTACCGGTGCCGCACGGAACCAACAAGCGCTGCGGTCTCTTCCATCCGCTCGGTCGGCTTCATCGCGGTGCCCAGAGCCTCCCAACGATCTCACCGAGCCGGGCAGCTCCTGAGCGCTGCTCAGCTGGCCCTCGCGCTGAACACCTGGATGTTGTCCCAATGCCACGTATCTGTGCCCGCCGGGTGCTCGCTCTTCGGCCCGTTGTAGTTGTCGTCTTGGAACACCACCCGGACCGGGGTCTGGGGGATCTGCCGGACATGTCGAACGTCCGCGGGCCGCTGGGCGTCGCCTGCGTCAACCGCACCATGTTGTTCGGTTGGTTCTCCAGGCAGTGCGTGTAGCGGGCCGCCTTGTCCGTGACGTCGGTGATGATGTTTCCCGGCCCCTCATTACGGGTCGTCCAGTTGTCCTGGTTCTGGAACCAGGACGGCGCGTTCAACAAGAGCTTCACCCCGGCGAGCGTGCCGCCCTGCGGGTGAATGCGGTCAGTCGGCCCGTCCGGGTCACGGAAGTCGGGAGCGGTGAAGCCCAGATCGAAGCCGCCAGTGCCCCGCGCGACGCCGATGTCCGGATACGTGACGGTCCCCGCCCGGTAGCGGTGCGCATCCGCCGCCGAGACGAACAGCACTTGCGTCCACTTCCGGCCTCCCTCGAAGGTCTCGTTGATGTCCCAGCACACCTTCGACACGCCTGTGAACATGGGCTTGGAGAGAACCAAGCGATGTTGTACCCGGATGTCACGATCCCCGTCATGATGTGACCCTTGTCGGGTCGCCGCCGGGCACGCAATGCCAGAACAGCTGAGAGAAATCCAGATTGGAGGAGCTGCCGCCGAAGGCCACGTCACGCGAGGTCGTCGGCCCCTCACAGTTCTTGCTGTGATCGCCGTGGAAGCTCATGATTACGGTCGGCCCTCCCGAGAACGGGTTGATGCCGGAATAGCCGTAGTCGAACCGGTTATAGAAGTCGCCGGCCGTCTCGAACTTCGCATCAAAGGCCGCCGACGACGCAGCCGGGGCACCGGTGCGTTGAAACCTCGCGCCGACACCGGGGAGAGCAGCCAACATCGCAGCAATGCAAACCGCACGGAGAACAGATCGCTTCAAACCGAGGTCTCCTTGATGGGGGCAGCCGCCCGGTTCCGAGGGGACACCGACTCAGCAAGCGACCGTACTACCACCGGTTGTCGACACCACACGCGGCTGGCACTTGACAAGCTCATCGCCCGCTGGCCTGGGCAAACATCCCACCGAGTCTCCGACATGACCCGCCCAGAGGTCTGTTCGGCTCATCGCCGTCGGAGCGTCGCGTCACTATGGTGCGGGGGCGACACGAGCGTCGCCGCGCCGAGGCGGAGGCGAGCGCTGTTCTCAAGAGGATTTGCCGATGACAACACGAAGGGCGCCGCGGCGGGCGGCCGCCGAGACAGCGCTGGTGAGTCGCCGTCGAGGGGCCGGCAGGTCGTCGCTCGCTTGCTCGAGCCGCGTCGAGGGTCGGTATCGGCCGGTGGCTCGACCCGTCACAGGCGGAGCTTTGGGAACGCGGCGTCATCACCATGGGCCATGGCAGCTACGGCCAGCCGTTCGTTCAGTATCACGAGGGGGACACCGCGACCGTGAGCATCGGCCGGTACTGCTCGATCGCGTCCGGCGTGTCGATCATGCCGGGTGGCAACCACCGCACCGACTGGGTGAGTACGTATCCGTTTCGGCTGCGCTATGGGATTGTCGGTGCTCTACGCGACGGCCACCCCACCACAAAGGGCGACGTCGTGATCGGCAACGACGTGTGGATCGGCAACGACGCGCTCATTCTGTCGGGAGTCACCATCGGTGACGGCGCCGTCGTGGCGGCTCGGACCGTCGTCACCAACGACGTGCCGGCGTACTCAATCGTCGCCGGCAATCCGGGACGCGTCGTGCGGACCCGCTTCTCAGAAGCGGAACGGGAGCAACTCGTGGCCCTCCGATGGTGGGACTGGCCCGAGGAGCTCGGTACTCGAGCGCGTCGACGCTCTGAACGGTGGCGACGTTGAGGGCTTCCTCAAGGAGTTCGGTCCCCGCACCGGCCCACACGTGGACCGGTGAACAGGAGATCAGCTCGGAGCCCAGACCAGAAGCACGTGGCCGGCGAACAGGTTGGGCCGCCTGTTGGCGGCGATGGCGGCACCCTTCGACCAGTCGTTCAGTGGCTTCGGCAACCGCTCGGCGGCGAACTCGACCGCGATCTCCTGGAGTCCGACCGACCGCCCCAGCTGCCCGCGCGGTGCGAACGTCGAAGAACCGGAGGTGGTCGCGGTCGAAGTACCCGGTCTCGGCGTACGACCAGTCGCCGCGCATCATCTTGCGGCGGAACTTCCAGTTGGCGCTGTTCGGGATCAATGCGATGATCCGGCCGTCGTCCGCCAATTTCGATGCTGCCCATGCCAAGACCTGGTCAGGCTGGACGACGTGCTCGAGGACGTCCGCGAAGATGATGACGTCGTAGGAGCGGGGCAAGGCCGAGTCGATCGAGGGGCCCGCTTCACCGGTGACGACCGTTTTCAGGTGTTGCCGCGCATAGTCCGCCCGGTCGTCGTTGACCTCGACTCCGTCGACATTCGCCGTCCGACTAGAGAGAAAGCTTCCCAGTGCCCCGCTGCCGCACCCGACGTCGAGCACGCTCGAATCCGGGGGAACATGGGCGCGAATACGATGCCAGGGATGGTCGGCTGCAAGCGTCTCCACGTCCTTGTGGTAACGGCCCCGCTCGTCTCCCAGCCCAGCCACGCTCGCCTCCGAACAGCCGCCGACAGCGCTACAACCTAGCCGTCGACTCGCAGCGTGTTCCATGACTGAACGCCTTTCCGAAGCCCCTCGCGTCTCGGTCGTCATCCCGGCCTACAACTCCGAGGCCTACGTCGGCACCACGTTGGAGAGCATCATCGGCCAGACGTTTTCGGCGTGGGAGACAATCGTCTACGACGACGGCTCGAGAGATTCGACCGCGGCGGTGGCTCGACAGTTCGCCGCCGACGATCCCCGCATCAGGGTCGTGTCGGGCGAGAACGGAGGTGTCGCGGCGGCCCGCAACCGGGGCTTCGCCGAGACCGACCCTCGCTCGGAGTTCGTTGTGTTCCTCGACAACGATGACGTGTGGCTGCCCGAGATGCTCGGTTCCCTCGTCGCGGTGCTCGACGCCCACGCGGAATACGCCGGGGCACACACGCTGGTGCGGTGCATCGACGAGTTCGGGAACGCGACGCCCAACGACAATCTCGAGGAGCTGCTGCGTGACCGGCGGGGCTTCCGAGATGGACGCTTGATGCCGGTCGAGCCCTGGGCACCCACCACGTTCGGGGATCTGGCGTTCCACAACTGGGTGGTGACACCGGGCGCGCTGCTGGTCCGGCGACGGATCGTCGATCGCACGGGTGGTTTCGACGCGGACACCGTCCCCGCCGACGACTGGGACATGGTCGTGCGATTGAGCCGCTCCGGAGACTTCGGCCGCGTCGACGAGGCGCTGCTGCTGTGGAGGCGTCACGCCGACGCGCAGTCGTTTCACTCGGCGGATTGGGGCACCGCACACTTCAAGGTGCGACGCAAGATGCTGACGGATCGGTCCAACACGCGCGAACAGCTCCGCGGCACGGATGGGCTACAGGTACACGATGCGGGCAACCTGCCGGGCCGCCATACTCCTGGCGGCGGATAGACATTTCCGTGCCGCTGCCCGTCAGATGGCCAAAGCGCTGCAACAAGCAGTTCGGTACATCGGCGCAGACGTCCCGACCCGTCTGCGGTAGCAGGCAGGCGCTCGCTCAGCTACTGCGCGCTCTTCCCTCGCGCTCCGGCCACGAGGCTCTTCTACGCCACTCCGCGGGGCACGCGTAGTTGCCGCACGAGGCGGGCGAGCGGCACTCGGAAGTCATCGAGCAACGGAAGCCCAGCCGTGCGCAGCACCGCGTTGTCGAGCACCGAGTTCGCGGGCCGCGGCGCCGGGCGCGGCGGGGAGAGCTCGGCGGTGAGGATCGGGCGGACACGGTCCGGGTCGTCGCCCGCCTCCGCCAGGCACCGCCCGAGCGAACTCGAACCATGAGACCTCGCCCTGGTTGGTCACATGAACGACTCCGGGTACTCGCAGGATCGTGAGCGTCCGGATCATGGCTGCGAGATCCTCGGTGAAACTTGGGCATCCCCTCTGGTCATCGACGAAAGCCAGATCCTGGTCTTGCGCACAGAGGCGCAGAATCGTCTTGACCATGTTCGCCCCCATCAGTCCGCAGACCCAGGACGTACGCACGATTGTCGCCTGAGGCCCAGCCTCACGTTCGCCTGCGAGCTTCGAAGCGCCGTAGACGGAGAGCGGCGCGGGCGTGTCCTGCTCGGTGTATGGACTCATCTTCAGACCGTCGAAGACATAGTCCGTCGAGATGTGGCAGAGATGAGCGCCGACCGACTCAGCAGCGTCCGCGACATGGCGGACAGAGAGAGCGTTGACGGCAAATGCCCGGTCCGGATCTGACTCGCACGCGTCCACTGCGGTCCACGCCGCGCAGTGAATGATCGCGTCGGGTCGGGCTGCGCTCACGGCGTCCTGCACTGCCGAGCGATCGGTGGTGTCGAGCACTGCGTGCGATGCGGATACAACGTCCTCGTCGGCGAAAGCACGCACGACGTCGTGACCGAGCTGGCCTCCGGCTCCGGTCACGAGCACCTTCATGTCGCCAAGCGAGCCTTGAGTGGCTCCCACCACTGGCGATTGTCGCGATACCACGCGACCGTTCGCTCGAGAGCGGAGTCGAGGTCGTGGCTCGGCGACCAGCCCGAGCGCGCGCACTGCGGAGTGTCGATGGAGTAGCGGCGGTCGTGTCCGAGCCGATCCTCGACATAGCGAACGGAGGACTCGTCGCAACCGCAGAGCGCGAGTAGCCGGTCGGTGAGATCGCGGTTCGTGACCTCGTTGCCCGCCCCGACGTTGTAGGTCTCGTCCGACGACGCCGCTCCGTTGCACGATGTCGATGGCGGCGCAGTTGTCCTCGACATAGCACCAGTCGCGAACGTTGAGACCATCTCCGTACAGAGGCACGGTCTTCCCGTCGAGCAGATTGGTGACGAAGAGCGGGATGACCTTCTCCGGGTACTGGTACGGCCCGAAGTTGTTCGAGGACCGAGTGATCACGCACGGGCAGCCCGTAGGTCTCGCGGTAAGCGCCAGCGATCATGTCGCTACCCGCCTTCGATGCGGAATACGGCGATCGGGGCTGCAACATGTCCGTCTCGTAGAAGCTGCCCTCGGCGATCGAGCCGTACACCTCGTCGGTCGAGATGTGCACGAAACGGTCGACACCCACTCCCCGTGCCACGTCGCAGAGGACGTTGGTCCCGAGGCAGTTCGTCCGTACGAACTCGTCCGGGCTGACGATGGATCGGTCGACGTGGCTCTCTGCCGCGAAATGCACGACGACGTCGTGACCGTCGAGGGCCTGTTGCACTGCGTCACGGTCGCAGATGTCGCCGACCACGAAGCGGAATCGGGGATCGGATGCGACGTCGGCGAGGGTCTCCGTCGTTGCCCGCGTAGGTCGAGCGCGTCGTACACGGTGACGGTGTCGTCGCTCGTTCGAAGGATGTGACGCACGAAGTTCGAACCGATGAACCCGGCCCCGCCGGTGACGAACAGGCGACGAGTCATCGCTCGCCGCCGATCCGCGGCCGTAAGGCAGGCGGTATCGCGGAACGGGAGGGATTCGCCTCGTCACGCGCCGACAGGGTCGGCTGTGTGAGTCCCCAGTCGGCTCCGACTGCGGGATCGTTCCACGCGACGCCGAGCTCGTCGGTGGGGTTGTAGTAGCTGTCGACCAGGTATGTGATTGTCATATCGCTGAGCGCGGCGAACCCGTGGCCCACCCCGGGCGGGATGTAGACGGCGCGGTGATCGTGGACTCCGTCAGGCCTCAGGCCGAGGTCGATGACCTGAGTGGCGCCGTCGGTTGCCGAGCCGTCTCGAAGATCGTGCAGCACTACCCGGCATCGCCCGGAGGGCACGTACCAGTAGTCCGCTTGGTGCAGGTGGTAGTGCAAGCCGACGACCGCCCCGGCGCGACGGTCGCCGCGATTGCCCTGGACCATCTCACGTCCGCCGGGGATCCACTCCCTGCGGTAAGTCTCGACGAAAAAGCCGCGGTCGTCACCGTGGATGTCGGGATCGACGATGTACACGCCGTCGATCGTGCTCGACTCGCTGATTCGGGGCATCGGCGCTACCGGCTCACTCGAGCTCGAGACGGGAATCGTCACCCACCATGAGTCGCAACGCCCTCGGACGGTGGTCTGACCGAAGGACCTCGACACCGCGGCCGATCAAGGAGTCGGTGATCCGCTGGATACCCACGATCTGGCTCCCTTCGAGGACGACCGAGTGATCGAGCTCGCTGTCGACGATCTGACATCCCGCAGCGATCGAGGTGTAGGGCCCGACGTAGCTGTTCTCCACCCGGGTGCCTGCGCCGATGATCGCCGGCCCTCGCACCCGCGAGCGCACAAGCGCGGCTCCGGCTTCGAGCACGACTCGACCTTCGACGACGGACTCCGCGTCAACCGATCCGTCGCAGCGCGCCGACAAGATGTCGAGCACGCGGCGATTGCACTCGAGCAGGGGGTCCTTCTTGCCGGTGTCGATCCACCAACCCTCCAGGACGTCGTGCGCGACCCTGGCTCCGTGGTCGATGAGCCACTGGATTGCGTCCGTGATCTCGAGCTCTCCACGCGCCGATGGGTTGATCGCGGCGACCGCGTCGTGGATACGGCGGTCGAAGAGGTACACGCCGACGAGAGCGAGGTCTGACGGTGGAACCACGGGCTTCTCGACGAGCCGTGTGATCACACCAGTTGGTCCTACCTCGGCCACACCGAACGCGCTCGGGTCCTCGACCTTCGCCAACAGGAGGCGGGCGGCGGCTTCGCGCCGCTGGCGTCCCGGTCGCTATCGAACCTCGACACGAAGTTGACAAGGCCTTGCTCGATCATGTTGTCGCCGAGATACATCACGAAGTCATCGTCGCCGAGGAACGAGCGGGCGATCAGCACGCAATGGGCGAGCCCGAGAGGTGAAGCCTGATCGATGTACGTGATTCGCACCCCGTGCGCACTGCCGTCACCCAGGATCTCCTCGATCTCGGGTCTCGTCGAGCCGACGATGACTCCGATGTCGGTGATCTCGGCGGCGGCCATGTGGGCGAGCCCGTAGAGGATGATCGGCTTGTTGGCGACGGGTACCGCTTGCTTGGCGCTCGTGTGCGTGATGGGTCTCAGCCTGGTGCCCGCACCGCCCGCCAAGATCAAGCCCTTCATCGCG
>CAVSCP010000001.1:0-155365 GCA_963726495.1 uncultured Acidimicrobiales bacterium | reverse complement strand
ATAGAAGACGAAAAGAAGCTGATGTCAGGGAGCGGCCTGGGCCGGTAGAAGGGCTTACCGAACCCGATGCCCGTCAACGGCTTGGCGCGAATCGTGAACGCGAGGTCGAAGTTCTCGATTATCCGATACATGTCCGACGACGGCGTCGCGCTCGGACAACTCACTCGGGGGCGATCACGGACTTGACGGCCTGAGCGCCGAAGCCCACTCCGTCGGTCGTGTTCCAGAACGCGGCGGTGTAGCCGACGGTGAGGAGCAGCACGATCGGCACGACCACGAAGAACGCCTTGCGCCGACGGAAGAACAGCACGATCGCGAACACGATGAAGCCGGCGCCGAGGGCCACCATCGCCGCCCGGCGTTGCGAGAGCACGAACACGTACGGCGGTCGGGATCGACGGCCAGCAGCAGCAGGAAGCGCGCCCGACGCGAGCAGCCGCGCAGCACGCACACGCGCCAAGGCGAGGAGGAACATCCAGGTGTAGAGCAGCGAGGCCGTGTGCTCGGTGAGGCCTCGAGCTCCTGGCGCTGGCTCGCCGACAGCGACCAGTAGTAGCGGATCGCGAACAAGTTCTGGATCGAGATCGCCACCACCACGACCCAGGCGAGGCTCACGTAGTGCGCCGTGCGGGTGAACAGGTTCGACGCCAGCACGTACATCGCGACCAAGTACAGGAGCGGTCGGAGCTCCCAGATGGCGATCGTCAGGTCGCCGCCTTGGAGGCCGACGCCGTCAGACGACGCCGACCACGACGAAGCCGGCGAAGATCAACACCGGCCACACCAGCGGGCGGCCGAGCAGGTGCCAGTCGCGAGCGCCGGCGACGTGTGCGAACCAACTCACGGCGGTGAGCGCGAGGCAGACCTCGATCGGGCTGAACGTCAGTGTGTCGCTGATGTAGAGGAACGACTGCGTAGCTCGAGAAGTTGGCGTTGAACGGATACCCGCCCATCGTCGACGCGTCGCCGAGCACCGAGAAGAACACGGTGAGGTAGACGCCGGCGATCGGTCGCAGGAGGATCGCGGCGGCGACGCAGAGCAGGACCGTGAACGCCAGCGGGAACTGATCGGGAGACCGCGGACTCGAAGCCGGCGAGCCCGATCACGAGACCGGCGCCGACCACGGCGAGGTAGGCCGCACGCAACGTGCGTGCGGTCCTTGCGCTGCTGCGCGGCGCACCGAGTCGACGCGGACCGGAAGGGTCTCGATCACGTCAGAGCACCCGCTCCAAACTGAAGGCGAGGGCGACCACCGCACACGCGGCGACCACCACGGGCGTGCGCCACTTCGGTCCGCCCTTGACCTCCCAGATGGAGAGCAGCACCACGCCGAACATGAAGGCGAGCAGGAGCTTCATCGTGGCCCGCCCGGCCTCACGTCGGGCAGGGCGAAGCGCCGCAGGAGCCGGGGCACGCGACGTCGACGACCGATTGAGGATCACGCCCAGCAGCTCGGTGCCGCTGAGCTCGTCGATCGCCATCTCCACCTGCTGCTCGGTCGTGACGCCCTGCCTGACGACGAGGACGGCCGCGTCGGCATGACGGACGATCATGGTCGCTTCGCTCGCCTTGAGGACCGGCGGTGCGTCGATGACGACGGTGTCGAACACCTTCGTGAGCAGCTTCAGCACGTCGGTGAAGGCGCTGCTGGCGACGATGGCCGGGCGGTCGGCCACGGGCAGCTCGCCCGGACGTCAGCATCGCGAGGCGCGGCGTCGCTGGTGTGCACCAGCGCTTCGTCGATGGTGCACGTGCCCGTCAGCACGTCGGCGAGCCCGGTGCGCCGGTGCATCGCAGTGCTGCCGTCGGCGTCGAGCCACCAGTTGGTCTCGAGCAGGCAGACACTGCGATCGAGGTCGTGAGCGATGATCGCCGCCAGGCTACGGGCGACGGACGTGACGCCCTCGCCCGCGAGCGCCGAGGTGATCGCGATCGTCTGGCGGGCGCCGACCTCGTCGGATTGCTGCAGCCGGGACAGGAAGAACCTCAGCGAGTTCGCGATGTCCGGCGGAAGCCACGTGGAGCAGCGCTCCGTCGCGTCTCGAAGATGGCCAGCCCACCCTCGGCGACGTCGGCCTCGATCTGGGCCTGGTCGATCTCCGTCGTTGCGTGCCTGCTTGCGCTTGCCCACGTGCGTCCCGCCCCGGCCTACAGGACCCGGGTCCGGATGGCAGCCCGACTGTCCGGAACGATGGCCAGGACGGGAACGTGCAGATGCGTCTCGATCTCGTCGCTGTAGCGCACGCTGTGATCCAGCAGCGTGCCGACCACCAACGCGGCCGCCAGCACCAGCAGCGCCGAGACAGGAAGAACAGTCGAGGGTGATCGCGTCCTTCTTGCGATGGGGCTCGGGCGCGATCGGCTGGCTCGGGTGAGTCGACGACCCGGAGGCGCTGGGTCACGTCGGCCGAGGTCTGAGCGCTGGCGAGTCGGGCAGCGGCGAGCGACGCCCGCGCGGTCGAGAGCTGGTCGTCGGCCCGGTTCACCGCCTCGGTGAGGTTCGCGATCTCGACCTGCTCGTCGGCGGGGCGGTCTGAGCGTCGCCACCGGCCGCGGGATGCGCGGCTGACATAGTTGGCAAGCGCCTCGCGGGCGTCGTCGAGCTTCGTTGCTGATAGGGCACGAGCAGCGATTCGAAGAACTTCTCAGCTCGATTGGCTCTGCTGTGACGTTGTTGTCGATCTCCCACTGGAGGTAGCTCGTCGATCGTCGCCCCGGCCAGCCGGTAGGAGAGCTCAGGGTTCCGCGACGCCGCGTTGATCACCACCAGGTCGTCACCTTGGCGCGCCGGCCCACAGCGATCGTCGCACGCTGTCTCTGGTGAGCGCACCGCTGTTGACCGCGGTCTGTCAGGCCCGCGCCTTCGTGATCACCGACTGGAGGAACGTCGTCGGTGCCGAGCAGAGTGTTGAACTGTCGGCTCGTGTAGGTCGCGGGGCGTGTCGAAGCCGAACGTGTTCTGCCGCCTGGATCGCCGTGAGCTGGTTCAGCAGCGAGTCTCGGTTCACCAGGATGACGCCCGAGGAGCGGTAGGTCGTGCCCCTGCCGAGCACGGTCGCGACGCCGAGCGCCAGGAACAGCACCAGCGGAAGGACATACAGCCACCACGGCGGAAGAACGTCTCGAGCAGACGGCCGATGAACAGGCGCGGCCCCGACGCCGTGGAGTCGGGTCGCTGGATCGGGGAACTGCTGCATAGTGCGCCCGCCTTGCAGTGCGTGTGCCGAGCCGACAATTGTACCATCGGCACCTCGGCGCTCTTGACCGCGGGCGAGCGCGGAAAATTTTCTCGATCGTCGGCGAGATCGCGGCGCGATACGGCTGTCCACAGGAGCGACCTACGCTGTGCCACGGGGTCCTGTGGACATCCGCGTCTCACGGGCAGTGGCGGGGACAAACGTGACATTCGGTTGTAGTCCAACGTTTACAGGCGCGCATTGGCAAGACCGGCGACCGTGGGTGGTAGCGTTCGAGCTTCGAACGTGCCAAAGCGGGGGACCTAAGCGGGAGGTCTGTGGATGAAGTGGGCACTCGGGCGGAGTGTCGTCGGCGGTCGAAGTTCCATCCAGCGATACCAGCAAATCTCACGAAGAGCAGCCGCGTGCCGCGCGGCTGACCCGCGGGCCAGCGCGCGACGAGCCAGCGACCGGTCGCCGAGGCTGACGGCCAGGTCGCTTGAAGCGTGCGGCTGATGTTCGCCGACGCCGCGGCGCTGCTGGTCGGCTTCCTCGTGGCCACGGTGTTGCAGCTGCACCGTCCGGCCGGGCCTGTACCTCGGGCGATCACGTGAAGCTGTGGATCTGCAGCCTTCCGTTCTTCGTCTGCGGCGCGCTGCGTCGCACGCCTGTACGTGGCGCGCGCCAACGAACGCCCAGCAGAGGAGTGGGGCAACATCGTGAAGGCGGTCGGCGTCAACGTCGGCGGCTTGGTGCTGATCGCCTTCTTCCTCCACTACGAAGGTCTGTCGCGGTTCTGGGTCATCGCGTTGGCGATCGCCACCACCGTCGCCCTGATCGCCGAGCGCGAGATCGCCCGACAGATCTTCACCCGGCTCCGCCAGCAGGGCACGGTTGCGCCGCCCGATCGTGATCGTCGGCACCGACGCCCATGCGGTGCGCCTGCTGCACACGTTCCAGCGCCGTCCCGACCTCGGCTACGAGGTCCTGGGCTTCGTCGGCTCCGAAGACATCGGCGAGCGCGGCGGCGTCAGGGTGCTCGGCACGATCGACGAGATCGAACAGATCCTCGCACGACTACGACGCCAACGGTGTGGTCGTGTCGCCTCGTCGGTGCCCGACCAGGACATCAACTCCCTCGCTCGGAGGCTCACCGACCTCGGCTACCACGTCGCGCTCTCGTCCAGCCTGCGCGACATCGACATGACGCCGGTTGCGCCCGCAGCAGTTCGACGGGCACGCGATGCTCTACATCGAGCCGGTCATCCGCCATGGATGGCGCCCGGTGGCGAAGCGGGTGTTCGACGTGACGGCGGCCTGCACCGTCCTCATCGTCACGCTTGCCCGTGCTGCTCGCGGCGATGGTCGCGACCCGCCTCCAGGGCGAAGGGCCCCGTGTTCTTCCGCCAGGTCCGGGTCGGAGTCAGACGGGCGAGCCGTTCACGATGACGAAGCTGCGCACGATGGTCGTCGACGCCGAGGCTCGGAAGGCCGAGTTGCTCGACCGCAACGAGATGGACGGGCCGCTGTTCAAGATCGCCGACGATCCGAGGATCACGCCGGTCGGTCGTGTGCTCCGGAAGCTGTCGATCGACGAGCTCCCTCAGCTCGTCAGCGTGGTCCGGGGGTCGATGAGCATGGTCGGCCCGCGGCCGGCGTTGCCCGAGGAGGCCGCGCTCTGGGACGAGCAGGTGCACGAGCGCCTGCGGGTGCTCCCCGGCATCACGGGCATGTGGCAGGTGTCGGGCCGGTCGACCACCAGCTTCGAGGAGTACAAGCGGCTCGACCTGTACTACGTCGACAACTGGTCGCTCACCCACGACGTCCGGATCTGCGCGAAGACGGTCGGTGTCGTGCTGAGCGGTCGCGGCGCGGCCTGACGCGAGGCCGCACTCGCGACCGATGTTCGCAGACGGCTTTGTCTCGTTGGTGACGACGGGACGCGAGTTGAACAGCCCGCCCGCAACCACTCCGCCGCCGCTGTGCCATGCTCGGGGCAGCGGACGGCGACGACGCGAGGGCAGCGTGCACGTACTCGTCACCGGACACCGTGGGTACATCGGGGTCGAGATGGTCCCGCGCTGCGGGCGCCGGCCACGAGGTCGTCGGGCTCGACGCCGGCTACTACGACGGCTGCGACTTCGTGCGGCCGCCCGACGACGTGCCCGAGCTGCGACGTCGACCTCCGCGACGTCGACCGCCCGACGACCTCGAGGGCTTCGACGCCGTCGTCCACCTCGCCGCGCTGTCGAACGACCCGCTCGGCGACCTCAACCCGGAGCTCACCTACGACATCAACCTCCACGCGTCGGTCCGGCTGGCGCGCGCTGGCCAAGGAGGCGGGCGTGCGCCGCTTCCTGTTCTCGTCGTCGTGCAGCCTCTACGGCGCCGGCGGCGACGAGCTGCTCGACGAGAACGCCGCGTTCAACCCGGTCACCCCCTACGGCGAGTCGAAGGTCCGCGCCGAGCAGGACATCGTCGACGCTGGCCGACGACGACTTCTCGCCCGTCTACCTGCGCAACGCCACCGCGTACGGCGTCGTCGCCCCGGCTGCGCGCCGACATCGTCGTCAACAACCTCGTCGGGCTACGCCGTCACCACCGGCAAGGTGCTGCTGCAGAGCGACGGCACGCCCGTGGCGCCCGCTGGTGCACGTCGCGGACATCTCGCGCGCGTTCCTGCGCTGCCTCGACGCGCCGCGCGAGCGTCGTCCACGACCAGGCCTTCAACGTCGGCCGGACCGGCGAGAACTACCGCATCCGCGACGTCGCCGAGATCGTGGCCGAGGTCGTGCCCGGCTGCGAGGTCGACGTTCGCCGAGGGCGCCGTCCGCCGACACGCGCGAACTACCACGTCGACTTCTCCAAGATCGAGACGCAGCTGCCCGGCTACGAGCCGCAGTGGACGCTGCGACGAGGGCATCGAGGAGCTTACCAGGCGTACACCTCCGCCGAGCTCACCGCGACCGAGTGGAACTGCCGCCGCTACTACCGGCTGCGGACCGTGCAGGACCTGCGGAGCCAGCGGGCAGCTCGGCGCCTGACCTGCGCCGGATCCGCCCCGGCTTGACCAGGGTCAGCTGCTCCAGACCTGCCACGGCGGCTCGCCCGCGGCGGCGATCTCGTCGAGCTCGCTTGTCCTTGAACGTGTCCATGTTCCGCCAGAAGCCGTCGTACGGCACGGCGAGCAGCTGGCCGCTCTGCGATCAGCCGGGCGAACGGCTCGATCACGAGCTCCTCGCCGGGCTGCATGTAGTCGAAGATCTCGCGCCGGAGGACGAAGAACCCGGCGTTGATCCGCACGGTGGAGTCGCCGACCGTGTTCGAGACCCGGTCACGTTGCCCTCGTCGTCGGCCTGCACGATGTGGAACGTGTGCGGCAGCGGGCACGCTGAGGAAGCAGGCGACCTTGTCGCGTGTCGAGGAACGACTCGACGTACGTAGTCGAGGTCGAGGTCGGTCAGCGCCGTCGGCGTAGTTGGCGAGGAACACCTCGTCGCCGTCGAGGTAGTGCCGCACCCGCCGCAGGCGCTCCCCGATGCTCGAGGTCAGCCCGGTGTCGACGAACGTGATCCGCCAGTCGTCGATGTCGGTCGCCGAGCATCGTCACTTCGCGCCCGCCCTCCGACAGGACGAAGTCGTTGGACGCCCACTCGTCGTACCGGAGGAAGTACTCCTTGATCTTGTGGCCCCGTAGCCGAGGCAGAGGATGAAGTCCTTGTGCCCGTAGTGGGCGTAGTACTTCATGAGGTGCCAGAGGATCGGCCGGTGACCCACCTCGACCAGCGGCTTCGGGACCTGGTCGGAGTACTCGCGAAGGCGCATGCCCATGCCGCCGCAGAACAGCACCACCTTCATCGCGCGTCTCCTGTCGGGCGTCTTCCACAGAGCCCGTATCGGTCTCGCAGGGTATGACGGCGCTGCCTCGCACGCCATGCCCGACCTTTCCGATCGCACCAGCACCCGGTAGTTTCGGGGCTCCGAGACAGGGCGGGACGGAGAGTCAAATGAGTCGGGCGCGTGCGGACATGGATCTGTCGGCAGCAGGGTCGACCATCTCAACCACCGAGCGGCACCGCGTCGGACTGAAGCGCCTGCTGCTCGTCTGTGCCCTCGTCGCCGCGTCGCTCGGCGTGAGCGCCGTGCACCCGACGGTTGCAGGGGCGGCGACGCCGGCGTTCGTGCAGGCTCGCGCGAACGAGATCACGACCGGCCGCACGAACAGCCTCGCTTTCTCGACGGGGAACATCGCGGGCAACCTCGTAGTGGTCTCCGTGATGTGGAGCAACGCGAGCGCCGTCACGGTGGCGGACAGCCTCGGGAACACCTATGCAGCAGCCACGACTCGCGCGTCGTGGAACTCGAACTGGAGCGAGCAAGTCTTCTACGCGACCAACGTCGCCGGCGGCGCCAACACGGTGACGGCGACGTTCGGTTCGAACATCAACCAGTTCGGGATCATCTACATCCACGAGTACTCGAACGCCACGACACTCGACGCGACGAGCGTGGCCAGCGGCACGAGCGCTGCGATGACGAGCGGGACGATCTCCACGACGGCCCCGGCTGACCTTCTGTTCGCTTTCGGGGGATCGACCGATTCTGTGAACGCTGCCGGAGCCGGCTACGTGACCCGATCGACCGCGTACGACAACCGTTCGATGGACACCATCGCCGGTGGGGCGGGCACTTACTCGGCGACCGCGACCCAGAACGGCCGCAGCTGGGTCTTGCAGGTCGTCGCGTTCAAGGCGTCTGGTGGGTCCTCTGATACGTCGCCGCCGACGGTGGCGTTGACGGCGCCGGCGGATGGGTCGACGGTGAACGCCACGGTGACGGTGTCCGCGAACGCGAGTGACAACACCGGAGTGGTGGGCGTGCAGTTCCTCCTCGACGGCAACCCGCTCGGCGCCGAAGACACCACCTCGCCCTATTCGGTCAGCTGGAACACCACCACCGCGACCAACGCCTCGCACGCCCTGAGCGCCCGCGCCCGCGACGCCACCGGCAACACCGCCACCGCGACCACCCGCACCGTCACCGTCAACAACACGGCCTCAGGCGCGCCGATCGTGGCCGGCTACGCGTTCGACGACGGAGCGGGCACCAACGCGGTCGACGCTGTCAGGCAACGCGATCAACGGCACCTTGTTCAACGGTCCCGGCTGGGTGACGGGCAAGAACGGCGGAGCGCTCGACTTCGACGGAACCAACGACTACGTGTCGCTGGGGAACCCGACCGCGCTCCAGCTGACCGGGAGCATGACCGTCAGCGCGTGGATCAACTCCGACGCGTTCCCCGCCGACGACGCCGCCATCGTGTCCAAACGCGGCTCAACGGGCTACCAGCTCGACACCACCATCGACAACGGACCCCGCACGATCGGGTTCAAGCTCAACTCGGGAACCGGCGCAAACATGTTCCGCTACGGCGCCACCGCCATGCAGACAGGCGTCTGGTACCACATCGCCGGCGTCTACAACGCCACCACCCAAACCCTCGACGTCTACCTCAACGGCCAGCTCGACGACGGACCCCTCCTCGGCACCGTCACCGCCTCCCAGCAGAACTCGACCCAGCCCGTCTACATCGGGCAACGACCCAGCGGCGGCTTCTTCCACAACGGCCGAGTCGACGACGTCCGCATCTACAACCGCGCCCTCACCGCCACCGAGATCAACACCGACATGAACACCCCACTCGGCAACGCCGGTGGGGACACGACGCCGCCGACGGTGGCGTTGACGGCGCCGGCGGACGGGTCGACGGTGAACGCCACGGTGACGGTGTCCGCGAACGCGAGCGACAACACCGGAGTGGTGGGCGTGCAGTTCCTCCTCGACGGCAACCCGCTCGGCGCCGAAGACACCACCTCGCCCTATTCGGTCAGCTGGAACACCACCACCGCGACCAACGCCTCGCACGCCCTGACCGCCCGCGCCCGCGACGCCACCGGCAACACCGCCACCTCCACGGCTCGCACCGTCACCGTCAACAACACGCCCTCCGATACGACACCGCCGACGGTGGCGTTGACGGCGCCGGCGGATGGGTCGACGGTGAACGCCACGGTGACGGTCTCCGCGAACGCGAGTGACAACACCGGAGTGGTGGGCGTGCAGTTCCTCCTCGACGGCAACCCGCTCGGCGCCGAAGACACCACCTCGCCCTATTCGGTCAGCTGGAACACCACCACCGCGACCAACGCCTCGCACGCCCTGACCGCCCGCGCCCGCGACGCCACCGGCAACACCGCCACCGCGACCACCCGCACCGTCACCGTCAACAACACGGCCTCAGGCGCGCCGATCGTGGCCGGCTACGCGTTCGACGACGGAGCGGGCACCAACGTGGTCGACGTGTCAGGCAACGCGATCAACGGCACCTTGTTCAACGGTCCCAGCTGGGTGACAGGCAAGAACGGCGGAGCGCTCGACTTCGACGGAACCAACGACTACGTGTCGCTGGGGAACCCGACCGCGCTCCAGCTGACCGGGAGCATGACCGTCAGCGCGTGGATCAACTCCGACGCGTTCCCCGCCGACGACGCCGCCATCGTGTCCAAACGCGGTCAACGGGCTACCAGCTCGACACCACCATCGACAACGGACCCCGCACGATCGGGTTCAAGCTCAACTCGGGAACCGGCGCAAACATGTTCCGCTACGGCGCCACCACCATGCAGACAGGCGTCTGGTACCACATCGCCGGCGTCTACAACGCCACCACCCAAACCCTCGACGTCTACCTCAACGGCCAGCTCGACGACGGACCCCTCCTCGGCACCGTCACCGCCTCCCAGCAGAACTCGACCCAGCCCGTCTACATCGGGCAACGACCCAGCGGCGGCTTCTTCCACAACGGCCGAGTCGACGACGTCCGCATCTACAACCGCGCCCTCACCGCCACCGAGATCAACACCGACATGAACACCCCACTCGGCAACGCCGGTCGGGACCCGACGCCGCCAACCGTCTCCGTCGACTGCACCGACGGAATGGGTCGACGGTCAACGACATCGTCACCATCTCCGCGCAACGCGAGTGACAACGTGGGCGTGGTGGGCGTGCAGTTCCTCCTCGACGGCAACCCGTTCGGCGCCGAAGACACCACCTCGCCCTACCCGGTCAGCTGGGACACCACCACCGCGACCAACGGCGCCCACGCCTTGACCGCCCGCGCCCGCGACGCCGCCGGCAACACCGCCACCTCCACGGCTCCACCGTCACCGTCGACCTCACGCCCTCGATACGACACCGCCGACGGTGGCGTTGACGGCGCCGGCGGACGGGTCGACGGTGACCGGCACCGTCCAGTTCCGCCAACGCCAGTGACAACACTGGAGTTGTCGGCGTGCAGTTCCTCCTCGACGGCAACCCGCTCGGCGCCGAAGACACCACCTCGCCCTATTCGGTCAGCTGGAATACCACCACCGCGACCAACGCCTCCCACGCCTTGACCGCCCGCGCCCGCGACGCCACGGCAACACCGCCACCGCCTCACTCGCACCGTCACCGTCAACAACATCCCCTCCGACACCACGCCACCCACGGTGTCGTTGACCGCGCCTGCGGCCGGGGCGACCCTGAACGGCACGCGTCGACCGTATCCGCGAACGCGACGCGACAACGTCGGCGTCGTCGGCGTGCAGTTCCTGCTCGACGGCGTCGATCCTCGGCGCCGAGGACACCACCTCGCCCTATTCGATCGTCGTGGGACACCACCACGGGCGACCAACGGCACGCACACGCCTCACCGCGCGCGCCCGCGACGCCGCCGGCAACACCGACGACCGTCGACCGCCGGTCAGCGTCACCGTGATCGAACACGGCCTCAGGCGCGCCGATCGTGGCCGGCTACGCGTTCGACGACGGAAGCGGGCACCACCGCGGCCGACGCGTCAGGCAACGGGATCAACGGCACGCTCACCAACGGCGCCGACCTGGGCGCCGGGCAAGTACGGCGGCGCGTCAGCTTCGACGGCGTCGACGACTACGTCGACCTCGGCAACCCGACCGCGCTGCAGCTCACCGGCAGCATGACCGTCAGCGCCTGGATCAACTCGTCGGCGTTCCCGCCGACGACGCCGCGATCGTCTCCAAGCGCGGCTCGAATCGGCTACCAGCTCGACACGACGATCGACACCGGCCCCGCACGATCGGCTTCAAGCTCACCAACAGCACCGGCGCAGACATGTTCCGCTACGGCGCCACCGCCGCTGCAGACGAACACCTGGTACCACATCGCCGGCGTCTACAACGCGACCACCCAGACGCTCGACGTCTACCTCAACGGCCAGCTCGACGACGGCGCGCTCGTCGGCACCGTCACCGCGTCCCAGCAGAACTCGACCCAGCACGTCTACATCGGGCAACGAGCCGAGCGGCGGCTTCGACTTCAACGGCCGCGTCGACGACGTCCGCATCTACAACCGCGCGCTGACCGCCGCCGAGATCCAGACCGACATGAACACGCCGCTCGGCGGCCGGGCTCGTCCGACCCGACGCCGCCGACCGTCTCGATCACCGCGCCCGCCGGCCAACGCCAGGTCAGCGACATCGTCACCGTCACCGCCGACGCCGCCGACAACGTCGGCGTCGCCGGCGTGCAGTTCCTCGTCGACGGCGTCGCCACCGGGCGCCGAGGACACCGACGGCGCCCGTACGGCTCTGCCGTGGGACACGCGCGACGGCGACCAACGGCGCCCACACGCTGACCGCGCGGGCCCGCGACGCCGCCGGCAACACCGCCACTGTCGGCCGCCGTGACGGTCAACGTCGCCAACACGAACTTCTTCCAGAACGAGGTCCTCGCGACCGGGCTTCAACCTGCCGACGAGCATGAAGTTCCTGCCGGACGGACGCATGCTGGTCGCCGAGCTGGCGGGCACGATCCAGGTCCTGCCGCCGCCGTACACGCACGCCGACCCGACGCCGTTCCTGCAGCTCACCAACGTCGGCTCGGCCGGCGTGCAGCAGGGCATCTACGACATCGCGCTCGACCCGAACTTCGCGACCAACCACTTCTACTACGTCTTCTACACGCTGGGTTCGCCGAACCGCGACCGGCTGTCCCGCTTCACCGCCAACGCCACCCTCACCGGCACCGTCGCCGGCAGCGAGTTCGTCCTCTACCAGGACCCGCAGGACGCCAATGCCGAGCACCACGGCGGCGCGATCATGTTCGGCAACGACGGCAAGCTCTACTTCACGACCGGCGAGCACTTCAACGCCGCCGACGCGCAGTCGCTCGACGAGCCCGCGCGGCAAGATCCACCGGATCAACCCGGACGGGACGGTCCCGACCGACAACCCGTTCTACGACGGCAGCGGGCCCGCACGTCGACTCGATCTGGGCGCTCGGTCTGCGCAACCCGTACCGCGCCTACTACGACGCGCCGACCGGGCGGATCTTCATCGGCGACGTCGGCGGCAACGACTACTCGACCGCGCGAGGAGGAGGTCGACCTCGGCGCCGCGCGGCGCCAACTACGGCTGGCCGGACTGCGAGGGACCGTGCTGCGGGCCCCGTGCACGCAGCCCGCTCTACTCGTATCCGCACAACGGGCGCGACGCCGCAGATCACCGGCGGCTTCGTGTATCACGGCACGCAGTTCCCCAGCTCGTACCAGGGCAGCTACTTCTTCGCCGACTACACCCAGAACTGGATCCGCCGCCTCACCTTCGACGCCAACGGCAACGTCACGGGAGTCTTCAACTTCGAGCCCGCGGACGGCTCCGTCGACGGCCCGTACGGCGACATCGTCTACCTGACCGAGGGCCCAGACGGCGCGGTGTACTACATCGACCTCGGCTACTCGGACATCAGCGGCACGTTCGGCGTCAGCAAGCTCCGGCGGATCAAGTTACGTCGCAGTCGAACCAGGCACCTGTCGCCGTGCGCAGCGCGACGCCGACGACCGGACCGGCACCGCTCGCGGTCACGTTCTCGAGCGCCGGCTCCCTCGACCCGGAAGGTCAGTCGCTGACCTACTCGTGGACGTTCGGCGACGGAGGCACCTCGACCGCTGGCGAACCCGAGCCACACCTACACGACACCCGGGCGCTACACCGCACGGCTCACTGTTTCCGACGGCGTCAACTCGACGCGCGTCGACCCGACATCGTCATCAGCGTGGGCACGCCGCCCGACGGCGACGATCACGTCACCCAGTTGACGGGTCGTTCTTCGTCGCGGGCGAAGTGATCTCGTTCAGTGGCGACGCCACAGACGCCGAAGATGGCGTGCTCCCAGCGTCGGCGTTCACTTGGAACATCGACTTCCTCCACGAGCGGCCACGTCCATCCGGGAACGCCGATCACCGGCGTGAAGAGCGGCACGTTCACGATCCCGACGACCGGGCACGACTTCAGCGGGGACACGCGCTACCGGATCACGTTGACCGTCGTGGACTCGACCGGCCTGACGACAACCAAGTCGGTGATCATCTGGCCGACGAAGGTGAACCTCTCCTTCGCAACCGCTGCCCGCTGGACTGACGCTGTATCTCGACGGGATCGCGCAAGACGACGCCGTTCGTCTACGACACGCTCGTCGGGTTCAACCACGACATCGAAGCCCGCAACCAGACTTCCGGGGCGAACACCTACACGTTCACCTCTTGGTCCGACGGCGGTGCGCAGGACCACATCATCGTCGTCCCGGCCGCTGACCAGTCGTACACCGCGACGTACCAGGCAACAGCCGCAACGCCACAGGTGCCCGCCTTCGTACAGGTGAACAGCGCGACCCCGCAGACGACCAACCAGACGACCGTCGCCCTGCCCTATCTGTCGGCACAGACGGGGAGCAACACGAACATCGTCGTCGTCGGGTTCAACAACACGACGTCGAACATCGTCTCGGTCACGGACACGAAGGGCAACACGTACCAGCTCGCCGCTCCGCTCGTACGAGGAGCGGGGATCAGCCAGGCGATCTACTACGCGAAGAACATCGCTCCCGCCGCGGCCGGAACGAACACCGTGACCGTGACGTTCGACGGGCAGACGGCATTTCCTGACATCCGCGTCACCGAGTACTCGGGCCTGGACCCGGCGGCGCCCTTCGACGTCGCCGCGTCCCAGACCGGGAGCACAGCCACTGCGACGAGCCCGAATGTCACGACCAGCTTCCCGCAGGAGCTGATCTTCGGCGCAGGAACCACCCAGGGCGCGTTCACGGGCGGAGCAGCCGGCTTCACCACGAGGATCATCACGCCGATCGATGCGGACATCGTCGTCGACCGCAACGTGACCACCGGAGGCTCCTACAACGCGGGAGCGGTGCAACCGGCCGGGGCGAACTGGGTCATGCAGGTGGCGACGTTCAGGGCTGCCGGCCAGTAGTCCGGCTGACGATCAGGGCGAGCTGGGCGCCGAGCCACCGCGGCATCTAAGTTCCTGGTGAACGCGTCCGATGGCGGTTAGGGGAGGGCTGGGGCTCCCGCCGCTTGTCGGCACACCACGACCAACGACTTCGTTCGGTCCACCCATTCATGTAGGTACGAAGACATGACGGATCCGACTCTTTCCGTGACGGTCACCAACTACAACTACGCCGCGCTTTCTCCGTCACAACGTCGAGTCGATCCTGAGGCAGACGTACGAGGACTTCGAGCTGCTCATCATCGACAACGCGTCGACCGACGAGTCAGCGGATCTGATCAGCGACCTCGCGGCCGAAGACGCCCGAGTTCGGCCGATCACCCACCCGTGCAACCAAGGCATGCTCTTCAGCTACCGCGAGGCAGCAGCGGCATCGAGAGGAAAGTATCGAGTTCACGTCGAGGCTGACGATTGGGTGATCGACCCGACGGCTTTCGAGCAGCAGATCACGATGCTCGACACCAACCCGGCGGTCACCTTCTGTTACACCGCACTCGCGATGATCGGTCCCAAAGGCGAGGTCCTCTTTCTCGGCCACGCCGGGGGGGCGTCTTGCCCGGCGCCGACGCCGTGGAACGCGTGCTGAGACTCAACGTCGGCCATAGCGGCATGATGATCCGGCAGGATTCCTTTCGGGTGACGCCTGGATACGAAGAGGGATTCCCGTACACCATCGACACACGCCTCGCCATCCGCCTCTGTGAGGTAGGTGACGTCGGCTACATCGACGAGCCCCTGTACGCGTTCCGCCAGCACGGCTCGAACCTTCACCGTCGCGACGAATCCGGTCTCGTGCAGCACGAGTACCTGCCGTTGATCGACGCCGTGTTCGAGGGTCCGCTCGGCTCTCGCATTCCTCACCCGAGAGCCGCCCGTCGGCGCGTCGAGCAGAACACGCTCATCCACCTTCCGAGGCAATACATCTTCAGCGGAGAAGCCCTGACCGGATGGAAGCTGTATTGGCACAGCGTAAAGCTTTGGCCGTATCGCACCGTCGCGCAGCGAGGGACGATCGACCTGTTGACCCGCACGGCCCTCGGACGGCGCAACTACGCGTGGCTGCGCGCCCGACTTCGGCCAAACCAACCGACGCCTCCCATCGGGGAAGCCGTCGGCTTCCCTCAGTAGCGGTACTACGCCGACCGCGCACCGCCCGCGGTGCAACTCGTCCGGCGCTGCGTCATCATGGAGTCGGGCAAAGGCCCCTGGCGGCGGCGAGGGAGCAGGGCGGTGGAGCAGAGGAACGCTGGGCGGAGCACGCAGAGGTCCGTTCGAGGAGGTCGAGCGAAGGTTCGGCTGGCCGCCGCGACGGCGGTGCTTCTGTCTCTGGCGGTGGTCGCGTGCTCCTGTACGCCCAAGGTCAAAGGTGCCGTGCAGTCCGGCGCGTCAGTCCCGACATGGCCCGTGAGCCCCGATCGCCGTTTTCCGTCGTCGATCGCGGGTCGCAAGATCCTCGATCAGAACGGAAACGTGTACTTGATGCGGACGTTCTCCAGCTGGGCGATGGCGATGAACCTGACGGACGCTGAGATCACCCAGGCGCTCGAGGGCGTCGAAGGTCGCGGCTTCAACGCGGTCACCGTGTGGGCAGGCGGCGGGTACGACGTCGGAGCCGGTTGGAACCGGTACACCACCAAAGGCCACGGAGATTGGTGGCAGGGCAAGCCTTGGGCGTCAGGCCTTGGACCTGGGTGGGCGGCCATGGACCACGTCATGGACGAGGCGCTGCGTCTCGGACTGACCGTGAACTTCTCGTTCGCCGGCGGCAACGGGACGACTGGGGCTCGTCCCGACTGGGACGCGGCGACCGAGCAGGACATGTACAAGGTCGGAGTGGCGGTCGCGCGCCGTTACCGCTCGTACCCGAACATCGTCTGGCACGTGATGTTCGATGACAGTGCGGGTGCCTACAGCAAGATCAACGCGCTGTTCCAGGGGATCGACGACACCGAAGGCGCAAAGACTCGCCCGGTGCGATGGGCGGAGCCGAACAACCTCGCGTCGATCTACAGCCAGCTCATCGCCCCGAAGCTCGCGCCCGCGTTCGGGCCATCGCTCAACGGGTTCTACAACAACTGGTGGAACGCCTCGGGAGAACGCGTCAGCCGAGATCGTGGAAGCGTCCTACAACGAGCAACGCGCGACGCAGCTGCCCACGGGCGACGTCGAGCCGGCGTACGACGGCTCCCCTCACATCGGTGACGATCGGGGCCAGCAGGTGAGAGAGCGCTCCTACGCCGTGTTCATCGAGGGTGGCAGCTACATCAACTACGGCCAGGAGGACTGGTGGCCGTTCGGGGCCAGCGGTGTGGTCGACAGCACCGAAGACCTCACGTGGCAGCAGGTGCCCAACGACATCCACACGGTGCAACAGGAATTTCTTCTTCGAGCTGCTCGACGAATATGTCGCGGACCCGAACTGGGCGCCCGAGAATGGTTCGTTCCTGTCCGTCGGTACTGGTTCGGGCGGGACGAAAGCGGCCGCCGGCCGATCAAACACAGCGGCGATCGCGTACTTCCCGGACAAGCGAGACGTCGCGATCAACACGACGGTGCTGCAGGGCGACGGTGCCGTTCGGCTGCGGTGGTACGACCCGACCACCGGCACCTACACCCCGATCGCTGCGTCCGAGCCCCAGCAAGCCAACCGCTCCGTGACCTACCCGCCTGCTCATCCTGACGGCACGAGCGATTGGGTGCTCGTCGCCGATCTCGCGTGACCGGGCGGGACGCTGACCCTGACCTGGCGCGGAGCCATCGCGGTACGATGGGTCAACGACAGGCGGAGCGGGCGCGTCGGCGGACGGCCCGATGAGGGGACATCGTGATCTTCACCGAGACCAAGCTCGCGGGCGCCTTCATCATCGACCTCGAGCGCCGCGAGGACGACCGCGGCTTCTTCGCGCGGGCGTTCTGCCAGAACGAGTTCGAGGAGCACGGGCTCAAGCCGGTGATCGCGCAGGCGAACGTGGCCTTCAACCAGCACGAAGGGCACGCTGCGCGGGATGCACTTCCAGTTCCCGCCGGCGGCCGAGACCAAGCTCGTGCGCTGCACGCGCGGCGCGATCCTCGACATCATCGTCGACCTGCGCCCGGAGAGCCCGACGTACCTCGAGCACGTCGCGGTCGAGCTGAGCGCCGACAACGGCCGCGCGCTCTACGTGCCCGAGCGCTTCGCCCACGGCTACCAGGTGCTCGAGGACGACACCGAGACGAGCTACCAGGTCGGCGAGTTCTACGCGCCCGAGCACGAGGGCGGCCTGCGCTACGACGATCCCCGGCCTCGGCCTCGACCTGGCCGCTGCCGGTCGACGGAGATCTCCGACAAGGACCGCGCGTGGCCGCCGCTCGCCGAGGTCGAGGACGAGCTCAAGACGCCGGATGACGATCGGCTGAGGCGGCATGATCATCGTCGACACCGCGCTGCGCGAGCGCGAGGCCGCGGGCCGGCCGATCCGGGTCGGCATGCATCGGCGCCGGCTTCATGGCCCAGGGGCTCGCCAACCAGATCGTCAACAGCGTGCCCGGCATGCGCGTGGCCGCGATCTACAACCGCCGGCTCGAGCGGGCGTCGACGCGTCTGCGCTACGCGGGCGCCCGGACGTGCCCGTCGCGTCGCTACCGCAGGACGAGCGCTCGAGGACGCGATCCGCGCCGGGCGCGACCGGTCGTCACCGACGACCCGTATCGCTGCTCTGCCGCGCCGAGCAGATCGACGTGCTCGTCGACGTCACCGGCTCGGTCGAGTTCGGCGCGCACGTCGTCCTCGAGGCGTTCCGCGAACGGCAAGCACGTCGTGCTCATGAACGCCGAGCTCGACGCGACCATCGGGCCCGATCCTGCAGGTCTACGCGCGCGAGCACGGCGTGATCCTGTCGGCCTGCGACGGCGACGAGCCGGGCCTGCAGATGAACCTCGTCCGCTGGGTCGAGGGCCTCGGGCCTCATCCCGCGCGTGATCGGCAACGTCAAGGGCCTCCAGGACCCGTACCGCAACCCGACGACGCAGCAGGGGTTCGCCGAGCAGTGGGGCCAGAACCCGGCGATGGTGACCATCTTCGCCGACGGCTCGAAGATCAGCTTCGAGCAGACGATCGTCGCCAACGCGACGGGCTTCGAGTGTGCTCCAGCGCGGCATGTCGCGCGGCCTGGAGTTCGACGGCTCCGCCGATGGAGCTGCCGGCGCTCTACGACGCTCGACGAGATCCGCGAGCTCGGCGGCGATCATCGACTACACGGTCGGCCCGCCGCTCGTGAAGGTCTACGTGCTCGCCGAGCACGACGACCCGAAGCAGCGCCACTACCTGAGCCTGTACAAGATGGGCGAGGGGCCGCTCTACCCGTTCTGGATCCCCTACCACCTCGTCCACTTCGAGGCGCCGAACGCGATCGCCCGCGTCGTGCTGTTCGGCGACGAGCTCGCCAAGCCGCTCGGCCGGCCCGTCGTCGAGGTCTGCGCGGTCGCCAAGCGCGACCTCAAGGCGGGCGAGACGCTCGACGAGTACGGCGATGTACATGACCTACGGCGAGGCGGTGAACGCCGACGAGATGAGCCGAGCGCCGCTACCTGCCCGAAGGGCTCGTCGAGGGCTGCACGCTGCGTGCGCGACATCCCCCAGGACGAGGTCCTCACCTACGACGACGTCGAGCTGCCCGCCGGCCGGCTCGCCGACCGCTTGCGCGCCGAGCAGTACCGGCACTTCCGCGGCGAGACCTGGCTGGAGGAGCTGCTGAACGCAGCACCGACAGCCGACGATGCGACCCGCCTGAGCACGGTCTGAGCGTCCGCTCGAGCGAGGGTCCCTCACATGCTCGAACTCCTGCTCGGCGCCGACCAGACGCGACCTCTCGACCATCCTCTGTCTCGGCGCGCACAGCGACGACATCGAGATCGGGTGTGGTGGAACGTTGCTGAGACTGCTCGCCGAACGATCGGGCTCGACCGTGCATTGGGTCGTCTTCTCGGCCGACGACGAACGCGACCGGGAGACGCGGTCGAGCGCCGCTGCTTCCTCGAGCAAGCCGAGGCTGCCGACGTCGTCGTCAACCGCTTCCGGGAGAGCTACTTCCCCGGCGAGTGGACCACGATCAAGGAGTCGTTCCGAGCGCTGATCACCCCGAAGCCCGACATCGTCTTCTCCCACCGCCGAGACGACGAACATCAGGATCACCGCATCATCGGTGAGCTCACGTGGAACACGTTCCGCGACCACCTCATCGCCGAGTACGAGATCCCGAAGTACGAAGGAGACCTCGGTCAGCCCAACCTGTACGTCCCGCTCGCAGAGGAGACCGTCGAGCGCAAGGTGGCGCTGCTGCTCGAGCACTTCCCCAGCCAGCGCACCAAGCCTTGGTTCCGGCCAGAGCTCTTCCGCGGCCTGATGGCGCTCCGGGGGATCGAGTGCAATGCCCCCCAAGGCTGGGCCGAGGCCTTTCACGTCCGCAAAGCGGTTGTGACCTTCGGTGGCGGCGAACGCTGAGTCCCTTCCGCCTCCGATCGTTCGGCCGCGCGAGAGCAGGGACGTCGACGTACCGCTGATACAGATCGCAGTACTGCGCGACCATCCGCTCCGCTGTGAACCGCTGTGCGGTCTCTCTCGCCCGCTCGCCGAGCGCCTGCCGTCGATCGTCGTTCGAAAGCAGCTCGCGAAGCTTCGCCGTGGCGGCGGTGACGTCACCCACCGCAAACGTCGCGGCGTTCTCCCCGTCGACCAGCACCTCGTCGTTGCCCGGACACGTTGTGGCGAGAACCGGGCACCCCGCCGCGAGCGCCTCGAGCACCGCCACGCTGAAGTTCTCCCGCTCGGTCGGGAGGATCCACACCGTTGCCGCCGCGAGCCAATCGGGGATGTTCGTGCGATAGACCCAGCAGCCGTACTCTGTCCTGCACACCGAGCCGTGCCGCTTCAGCTGCGACGGCCGTCTCCTGGTCCCCCGTGCCGACAAACGCGAGCACAGCAGCCGGGAACTCATCGGCCACTGCAGCGAACGCCTGCACCGCCTCGACGGGGCGCTTCTGGCCGTCGAGGCGCGACGTGAACAACACCACCGGAGCGTCGCTGTCGACGCCGAGGGCACGCCGCGACACCTCAGCAGAGCCAGCGGCCATCGCGTGGACGTCGATGCTGTTGCGTACCGTCACGGTCAGCTCCTCGGGAACGCCACAGCGGATCTGGAAGCGCCGCGCGTGATCGCTCGGGCAGGCGATCGCGTGCAGACGTCGGCGTGCCGACCAGGCCCAGGTTCGCGCGCGGGCACTTCCTGGGACCATCGTCTCGTAGGGGCTCTGAATGGTGACGAATGAACGTCGGAGTCTGACGAGCTCGAGCGCGATCAGAAAACGCCGAGGGAGGCAGGAATCGCCGGTATGGAAGTGGACGACGGGCGCGTCAATCGTTCGCATCAGGCGCATCACCGATGGCACGGTCGCGTGCGTTCCATCCATGTCGACCGAGAACAGATGCGTGCGGACACACGCGATGCCGACCTCATCACAACGCTCAGCGAACGCCAACGACTGGGGACCCGCTGGCACGATGATCTGGACGGCCGCGCCTCGCCGGCGAACTCCGTCCGCGAGGGTGAGCATCTGAAGCGCGTCACCACCGTGGCCGAGCAGGATCCCGACGTACACGACGTCGAACCCGCGGGTCGTCCTAGGCACGTGTTGGTCCAGTCTCCCGTCTCGTCCCCAGATCCCGAAGGCCGCGTCGCGGCGCCCGCTGCGCTCGACGGCCCCGCGCTCGCGACAGGGTCGTTCAGCGAGCGTACACAGCCCTGCTCGACCGAGGGGCCCTCGGCTGTCCGGCGGCACCGCTGGCCTGGGTACGCTCTCGCCTGCGACATCGACGGCGGGAGATGACGATGGAGAGACTGGCGCTGCGCAAAGGCGACCTCGTCGAGGTCCGTTCCCCTCGCGAGATCATGGACACCCTCGATGACACGGGCGCTCTCGGCGCAATGCCCTTCATGCCCGAGATGGTGAAGCACTGTGGGCACCGCTTCCGCGTCGACAGGCGCGCCGACAAGGTCTGCGACACGATCAACAGCAATCTGCAGAGCCGCCGGCTTCTCGACACCGTCTTGCTCGATGATCTTCGCTGCGACGGCGCTGCACACGGGGGATGTCAGGCTGAGTGTCGCTACTACTGGAAGGAGGCTTGGCTCCGGGTTGTGTCACCTGCCGACCCACCTCCGGAGCCGGCCGACCAGCGCGCCGCAGACGCGCTTGTCGAGCTGACCGAACGCAACGCACGCTCGGTTCAACCGGGCGAGAGTCCGACGACGCGCTATCGATGCCAGGCAACGGAGATGGTTGCAGCGTCCGAGCATCTGTCCACGACTGACCTTCGGCCTTACATCAACGAGCTCTCATCGGGCAACGTCTCGACGGGCACGTTCGTCCGCGTGATGGCACGCGCGGCAGTGATGCAGCCGCTTCACCGGCTCGATCTTCTTCCCATGCCGCCGGTCAAGGGTTTGTCGCCGAAGTCGCCCCCCTCCACGCCGCTCGACCTCCGACCTGGTGAGTGGGTTCGGGTGAAGTCGCGTGAAGGCGTTGCGGCGATGCTCACCGACAAAGGGTTCAACCGCGGGCTGTGGTTCGACCGCGAGATGGTTCCCTTCTGTGGCGAGGTGTTTCAGGTTCGTCAGCGGGTCACACGCATCATCGACGAGCGCACAGGTGAGATGAACGAGTTGAAGAGCGACTGCATCACGCTTGAAGGGGCGGTGTGCTCGGGCGAGCACAGCACGGGCCGCTGGTTCTGCCCCCGCGAGATCCCGGCGTACTTTCGCGAGTGCTGGCTCGAGCGCGCCGATGCGCCCGGTCCAAACGACATCGCGCGTTGCTAGCGCGTGATGCGAACATCTCGTACCTGATTTCAGCCAGCAAACAAAGGTGTCAAGGTCGACGCGACTGTTGTCGATGACCCCTGCGTGTTCAATCCGCCGGTCAGGGCTGAAGCCGGATCGTTGCACCTCGAACCACATCGAACACCGCTGTCGACTGCTGCACAGTAGGTGAACACAGATGGAGCGCGCCTTGAGTCTCTTACGCAGTGGAGCCCGTGCGCGTGACAAGCGCGCGCTGAGTGGTAGCACGGTGTGCCACCGTCAGTGTTCGCCGTCGTCCGCAACTCGTCCTCACGCGATCGATCCGGTCTAGGACTTGAGCACCCCGGGTAAGCACACGTCCATGCTCCGACGCCGTGGTGGGCCGGTGCGCTCGTCGTCCTCGCTCTCATCGTTGCCATGGGCGCGCCGTTGTTCGGCAGCGCGCCGACCGTGTATGCCGCTCAGGGTGTGTTCGTGCAGGAGGCTGCGGCTCGGGTGCCTTCGGGGCCGGCGAGCTCGGTGAGCTTTCCTAGTGCGAATCGGCCCGGGGATCTGCTCGTGGTCTATGTCGTGTGGAGCAACACGAGTGATGTCACCGTGACCGACACCAGCGGCAACGTGTACGCGCCCGTCGGCGCACCGGTCGCGTGGAACGGAGGACAAGCTCGCGCGGCCGTGTTCTACGCAGCAAACGTCGTCGGTGGCTCTAACACGGTGACCGCGCGGTTCGGCACTCCTGTCAACACCTTCGGCATCGTCTACGCGCACGAATACGCGAACGTTGCGACCACCGCCCCCGTCGAGGCCACCATCTCCGCGACGGGCAGCGGCCCCGCAATGTCGAGCGGAACGCTCAACACCTCCACGCCCGGCGACCTGGTGTTCGTCGGCGGAGCTTCGGCCGCGGCGATGCACCTCACGAGCTCCTACTCGGTGCGGTCGAGCGGTTGGGACAACGTGACCGCCGACGCCACAGGCGTCGCGCCAGGCGCCCAATCGGTCACAGGATTCCAGAACGGCTCGGGCTGGGTCCTCCAACTCGTCGCCTTCAAACCCGCCTCCGGTGCCACCACCCACCACCGTCGCACCCGCCACCGCCGCACCCGCCACCGCCGCACCCGCCACCGCCGCGCCCACCACCGCCGCGCCCACCACCGCCGCACCCACGACGGCCGCGCCCGCGACGACCTTGGCACCTTCCGCCCCGCCGCGACAGCAGCCTGTGTTCGTGCAGGAGGCTGCGGCTCGGGTGCCTTCGGGGCCGGCGAGCTCGGTGAGCTTTCCTAGTGCGAATCGGCCCGGGGATCTGCTCGTGGTCTATGTCGTGTGGAGCAACACGAGTGATGTCACGGTGACCGACACCAGCGGCAACGTGTACGCGCCCGTCGGCGCACCGGTCGTGTGGAACGGAGGACAAGCTCGCGCGGCCGTGTTCTACGCAGCAAACGTCGTCGGTGGCTCTAACACGGTGACCGCGCGGTTCGGCACTCCTGTCAACACCTTCGGCATCGTCTACGCGCACGAATACGCGAACGTTGCGACCACCGCCCCCGTCGAGGCCACCATCTCCGCGACGGGCAGCGGCCCCGCAATGTCGAGCGGAACGCTCAACACCTCCACGCCCGGCGACCTGGTGTTCGTCGGCGGAGCTTCGGCCGCGGCGATGCACCTCACGAGCTCTTACTCGGTGCGGTCGAGCGGTTGGGACAACGTGACCGCCGACGCCACAGGCGTCGCGCCAGGCGCCCAATCGGTCACAGGATTCCAGAACGGCTCGGGCTGGGTCCTCCAGCTCGTCGCCTTCAAACCCGCCTCCGGTGCCACCCCCACCGTCGCACCCGCCACCGCCGCACCCGCCACCGCCGCACCCGCCACCGCCGCGCCTACCACCGCCACACCCACGACCACACCGACGACCGTCGCACCCACAACCGCACCGACGACCGTCGCGCCCACCACAGCCGCCCCCCCGACGACCTTGGCACCTTCCAGCCGGCCGATCGTCGCTCCATTGCGGCAGTCGACACTGAACTCCCGGTACTTCGTCGACGGGAACGGCAAAGCCGTGCTCCTCACTGGGTCGCACACGTGGAACACGCTGCAGGACTGGGGGACGGGAGGGGCGGTCAACCCGATCGACTTCAATGCCTTCGTCAACATGCTCGTTGCGAACAAGCAGAACTTCACGTTCCTCTGGACCGTCGAGCTGCCGCACTTCTGCAACATGCCCACGTATGACGGCGCGTCACCTGAGATCGACGTGTCCCCCATGCCGTGGCGACGTGTCGGGCCGGGTCTCGCGACGGACGGCAAGCCGAAGTTCGACCTGAACACCTTCGATCAGAGCTACTTCGATCGACTGCGTGACCGCGTCGCGAGGCTCAATGCCGCGGGCATTTACGTCGGCGTGTATCCCTTCACAGCAGAGTGGCTCAACATCTTTCGGTGTGCGAACGATGGCTACCCGTTGCAGGGCGCGAACAACGTGAACGGGGTCGACGCGGGCAGCGGGATGGCCGCGATCGCGATGGGCAGCGCCAACGCCGTCAGTGCTGTCCAAGATCGATTCGTCGAGAAGATGATCGACACGCTCAACGATCTGCCGAATGTCGTATGGGTGACATCGGAAGAGGCTCCCGCCGAGTCATGGTGGAACAACCACCAGATCGATCACATCAGGAGCTACGAGAAGACCAAGCCGCTCCAGCACCCGATCGGATACGGTGCTCCGCTGAGCGGCGACTCGGGGCTGCTCGCGTCGCGCTGACTGGGTCGCCCCGATGGCTCGTGTCTCGAGCACTCAGAACTGCGGGAGCGGGGCACCCCAGTGCAAGGTGGTGATCAACGACTCCGACCACAGCTACTTCGGCTTGTGGAACGACAGCCCGCAGGCCTGGCGCGGCTACATCTGGGCCAACTTCACACACGGCAGCCAAGTGGCGTTCATGGATCCGTATGAGCTCTACTACCCGCGAGGCGGAAGGAACACGTGTGCGACACCGGTGCGCGGGATCTGCTCGGCTCCCCAGCCGCGCTACGACAACCTTCGGGCCAACCTCGGGTATACGCGTCAATACGCCGACCGCATGAACCTCATCCAGATGAGTCCTCAGTCCGGAATCGCATCAACTGGGAACGCGCTGGCGAGGTTCGCACCGAGCGCCACTGAGGTCTTGGTCTATGCGCCTTCGTCGGGCTCGTTCACGGTCGACCTTTCGGGCACGAGCGCGACGCTTCGCGTCGAGTGGCTGAATCCTGCCACCGGCACCCGGACGGTCGCCGCGTCCATCACTGGCGGCTCTCGCACTCAGACGTTCACCGCGCCATTCTCCGGTGATGCGGTGCTGTACCTCTCAGACGTCGCGCTCGCTCGATAGCAAGATCCCGAAGAAGAGCTCAGGCCGGGCGCGACTCCGCGGCATCACGTCGCGCGACGCGACGCGACGTGTCGGGCCACTTTGGGCGCCGCGTACTCGGCACCGCATGCGAAGCGCAGCAACGGTCCAAAGCTGAACATTGCAGCTGGACCCATGAAGTACAAGCCCGGAACCGACGACTCGAATGATCGCGAGAGTCGCGGAGCGCTTTCGATGCGATTGACCCTCGACTTCAACTTGTCGTCGAGAAACGGAATGCGATCCACATCGACCTCGTACCCAGTGCCGACAATGACGTGGTCGGCGACCAGCTCCTCTTGGCCCGTGGGTCCACTGACCGTGAGGGCGACCTCGCTCCCTCGATCCGTGGCGCCGACAACCTTCGTGTTGTTGACCATTGGCACCTTGCCGTCCATCTGATCACGCACCCACCAGGTGCCGAACGGCCCCAGGTGTTTGCGCACGAGCCGCACGCGCTTGTCATCAGGCAGCTCGTATGGCAGCCACTTGAAGTGTTCCAGCACCCAATTCAGCTGACCGGGGCCCATCACAGTGATGGGGTACTTCCAACGTTCCCTGAGCGACCGGTGCGGCGACATCTTGTCGGCGAACCATGTCCCGTTGCCGCGAATCAGGATCCGGGCTGTGGCGCCGTGCTGATGCAGGAGGCCACCTGCCTCGAGCGCGGACTGACCGCCGCCGATCACGATGACATCCATCCCCCGGAACTGCTCGTAATCGCGTATCTGTGAGGTGTGACTGACGCGCGGCGACGCGATCTGCAACTCCTGCGGCACACGTGGGAAGTTGGCCAGGCCGACTGCGACGACTACGCGGGGCGTGCTCAGTTCTTCGCCGGTGGCGAGCGTGAGGATGAACCCGTCGCCGTTCCTGCGCAACGAGTCGACCCGTACGTCTTCGACCTCGGGTACGAGCTCTCGCTGAGCCCACAGGCCGTAGTCGGCGAACTTCTCCATGCTGCAGGGCTCGTTCGACGGGATGCCGCGCTGTCTGCAGTATGTGACGAAGTCGTACCCCTTTTGCGGCGGATAGATGTTCGTGGCGAAGTCGAACGACTTCAACGAGATGCCTGGCGCCATGTCGAGCCAGAACCGCATCGGCGTTCCGAAGATCCGGAAGCTCACCTTGCGGGGTTTCAACTGGGTGGCCAGGGACAGGCCATACGGGTCCGGCCCCGATTATCGCGATGTCAGTGTGCGGTTGGGTCATGTGCGGCGTGTCCGTTTCGTCTGGCGACCGAAATCTTGCGGAGGAGTTGCGCGATCGGACGCACGACATCTGCCGCGCGCCTCGACCAACGACGGCATCGGATCGGCAAGATCGAATGTCGCGGCGAGGTCGCGCCTGAGCGAATCATGGAGGAACTCACGCCACGCCGCGCGAGGCGTCGGTACGTCGGGCCCGTGATCGTGGTGTAAGCGCGGAGTAGAGACTCCGAAGATCGCCGCTCAGCCAACGCATTCGCACTCCGCTCCGATACCCGTCGATCTTCGGGACCGGGCGGTGGAGAGCCCAGTCATAGGTGAGGCGAGGAAAGTCGATGCCACAGGCAACCGCGAGCGCCACCGATCCGGAGAGCCGTGGGTTCACCTCCATGAGGACCGGGCCTGCCATTCGAATCGCGTCGGAACTCCACCATCGAGCAGCCCTCGACGCCCATGCTGCTCACTAGCCGCTGCGCCGGTCCCGTGATGTCCGCGAGGGGAGGGATGCTCTCACACAAGACCGAAACGCCCCCCAGGCGCGGCAACTCGCGATGTGAAGTCTGTGCGAAGCACGCTCTCACTTCGCAGCCATCGATGAATAGCGTCACCGCGTCGCGGCGACCGGCAAGCCACTCTTGCAGGGTCGCCTCGCCACCTTGACTCGCGATGAGCTCGAACGCGACGTGGGCTTCATCCAGCGTGATCACAGGGAGACTCCCCAGGCGCACTCCGCCCAGCGCCGACGTCGACCACGAACGCAGGGGTTTCAGCACCGCAGGCAGACCGACCTCGGACACGGCCTGTTCGAGATCTGCATCGCTCGTCACCTGTACCGCGCGCGGCGTGCGGATCCCGAGATCCCTCGCGACGGCGAGCGTCTTCTTCTTGTCGACCGCCACTTCGAGGGCGCTTTCCGCGGCCAAGGCCACCGCCGTGCGCTTTTCAATCTCCTGCCTTCGCTCACGCACCGCCTCGATCGAGCCGTCATACGCGGGCACGACTACCGACGTTGGGTTCTCATCGAGAAACCTGAGCAAACCGTCGATGTACGCGGTGGACGACGTGGTGAGGGGAGGCAAGAGAACCGACTTCTTGCACCAGCGTGAGTGCATCGCCGGCGCTCCGTCGCGCTCAGCCGCCACTACTCCCACCCTCAGCCCCGAGCGGCCGAGGGCCCGGGTGCAGGTCAGGGTCTGACGTGTCTCGCCGTCGAGCAACAGTGCGTCGAGTCGTGGTGGCGACGCAGAGAAGGTCGAACGCGGGGCAGCGAATGGTGACGTCTGCCCATCGATCGTGGGCCCCTTCCCCGCCATGGCTCGACCCCTCTGCCCGCAAGCCGCACCCCGCCGGGATCCGGTCCGTAGAAAGATGATACGCGCGCTGGTCCCCATCACCCGAAACCGCGCGTCACGGGCCACCGAGCGGGTCCAGAACCGCCTCAACGGGGCGAGCTCGGTGGTGTGCTTCTCGATTGTGACCTCGACGAGCAGCCGTGCGACGGCCTGATCACGACCAAATTGTTGTCTTCCAGGTTCAGGGCGGGATGGTCAAGGCTGACGTACTGAACCTTGACTGGCTTCTCCGCGAAGAAGTCGTGATAGCTCAGAAGATCCTCGGGCCCCACGTCCTCAATGATGTAAACACCGTCGGGCGCGAGCATTTTGATTGAATTGTCGAACAGACACGATCCCGCCGCGAACTCGTGCAGACCATCGTCGATCATGAGGTCGAAAGAAGTGACATTCACCTTTGACCACAGCGCCGCGACCGAACGAGCGTCCCTTTGATCAACGTAGTACGTCGCGATCCTGTCCTCGGTGAAGAGGACCTCGCGATCGATGTCCGCCCCGACGACGGTGGCGTTCGGGAAGTAGTCACGCCAAACGCGCAGCGAGGCGCCAGGCCGTCCTGCCTCGCCCATGTTGGACACAAACGCCGGGTTGTTCGTACCCACGCCGCACTCGAAGACGTTCCGAACCTCTGATCGCCGAGGCGCGAGCAAGAGCGAGTAGAAGTCCGCGTATCCGTGCGGGGCCCATGAATACGGATGACCGTACGATGTGAGCGAATCCTTGTCGGATCCATACTTGTCGCACAAGGCAGCTAGCTCGTTCGTCCCATCCTTCTCGTAGCGGACCACCATGCGAGTATCAAAAAAGTGATCGAGCCGCCGACGCTGCCGCTCGGCGAGCACATAGCGCCGGAAGTGCGCCAGCGCACCTCGAAGCACGCGCTCATCAACGTCCTTCACCAGAGCTCGAAGCACGTCCGTGACCCCGTCCCGTCCTCAGCGCCGACTGGTTGTTGCGCGAGATTACCGATGGGCTCCGGCGCCTGCGCCGGCAGCATGTGAACGGCGCGCGAACTCGTCCTTAGGCCGACATATCATTTTTCGAACAACCGGTGAGGGCTTACCCGTCCACCTCGACCGGGAAACACGTCGCGGCGCAGAGCTAACGCCCAGGCTCCCGCGTCCTGACTTGCCCCAAGGCTCCGAACCATTTTCACCCCCCAAAGTGAACGAGGGTCGACCCCACCTAGGCTCAGGCGCCTTCCAGCCGCGGGAGGGGGCGCATCGTGGAGATCAAGGACAAGGTCATCGTCGTCACCGGCGGCGCGAGCGGCATCGGGCGAGCGCTTGCCCGCCGGTTCGGCGCGGACGGCGCCGCGGGCGTCGTCGTGGCCGACCTCGACGCGGACGGCGCCGCCGCGGTGGCGGCTGAGATCGCCGGGTCGGGAGGAACCGCGATCGCCGTGCCGACGAACGTCGCGGTCGAGGCCGAGGTGATCGGGCTCGTCGAGCGAGCCGAGGCGACGTACGGGCCGATCGACCTCTTCTGCGCGAACGCGGGCATCGGCGTCGGCCGCGGCCCGGAGACCCCCGACGACGATTGGGATCGAATCTGGCGCGTGAACACGATGTCGCACGTCTACGCCGCGCGGGCGCTGCTCCCTGGATGGCTCGCACGGCGGCGACGGCTACTTCCTCGCCACCGCGTCGGCCGCGGGGTTGCTCACCCAGATCGGGTCGGCGCCCTACGCAGTGACGAAGCACGCGGCGGTCGCGTTCGCCGAGTGGCTCTCGGTCACCTACGGCGATCAGGGCGTCAAGGTGTCGTGCCTGTGCCCGCAGGGTGTGCGCACGAACATGCTGAAGAACAACGACGTCGGCATCAAGCGCGCTGGGCGCGGCCGCGGTGCGCGCAGGCGGGGCAGTGCTCGAGCCCGAGCAGGTCGCCGACGCCGTCGTCGCCACGATCAACGCCGAGGAGTTCCTCGTGCTCCCCCATCCCGAGGTGCTCACCTACTGGCGCCGCAAGACCGACGACTACGACCGGTGGCTTCGAGGGATGCGCCGCTTGCAGGCACGGGTGAGCGACCAGGCGTAGCGTCGCGACCCATGGCTGTCCGACTGGAACCCACCGACGAGTACATGCACGAGCTCGGCCCCGAGCCGAACTTCAACGAGAGCATGTACTTCAACGTCTTCGACCCGACAACCAGAGTCGGTGGCTTCTTCCGCATCGGCAACCGGGCCAACGAGGGCTACGCCGAGATGACGGTGTGCCTCTACCTGCCCGACGGCCGAGTCGGCTTCATGTTCAAGCGGCCCGAGATCGCGAACAACGACGCGTTCGACGCCGGCGGCATGCGCTTCGACGATCGTCGAGCCGTTCGAGGAGCTCGACGTGACGCTATCGACGGCAAGGTCGTGCTGCTCGACGACCCGCTCGAGATGGCCGACCCGAAGAAGGCGTTCACCGAGAACCCGTACGCCGAGTGCCGACGTCGACATCGACGTTCACCGGGCAGGGTCGCGCGATCATGTTCGGCGGCGAGCCCGACGAGCCCCACGAGACGCCCGGCGAGGAGTTCGCCAAGGGCCACTACGAGCAGCTCGTCGCAGGCGTCGGGCACGATCCGGGTCGGCGAGCGACGAGTGGGAGGTCGACGGCTTCGGCCTGCGCGACCACTCCTGGGGGCCTCGCTACTGGCAGGCGCCCTGGTACTACCGCTGGCTCACCGCCAACGTCGGCGCGACTTCGGGTTCATGGGCAGCCGGGTCGCCCGCCGCGACGGCGACGGCACACGCGGCGGCTTCGTCTGGGAGGACGGCAAGCTCCACCTCTGCGACTCGACTCGAGATCAGCACCGACGTGCGAGGGCGACGACAGCTACCACCAGACGATCTCGGCCGTGCTGCGATCATCGCAGATCTGACAAGGAGTGGCGGATCAGCGGGCGAGGTGCTGAACCTCATCCCGCTGCGCAACCGGCGTCCCGACCCCGACGGCAACATGCTCGTGACCCGCATCACCGAGGGCATGACCGAGTGGACGCTCGACGACGGCCGAGTCGGCTACGGCCTGTCCGAGTACCTCGACCAGATCATCGACGGCCAGCCGGTCGGCCTCGCCGAATAGCGGCGGTCGTAGCCTGCGTGCCCATGTGGCACGACATGTTCGCTCTTCCCGTCCCAGTCGCAGAGAAGATCCTGCGCGCGCTCTTCGTCTACTTGTTCCTGGTGATCGCGCTTCGCCTCGCGGGCAAGCGCGAGCTCGCGCAGCTCAGCACGTTCGACTTCGTCGTCCTGCTGTCGGTCGCGAACGCCGTGCAGAACGGCATCATCGGCAACGACGACTCGATCACCGGCGCGTGGATCGGCGCGATGACGCTCTTCGTCGCCAACTTCGCCCTCGCGTTCACGATCGTGCGCAGTCGCAGTCTGCGCAGAGCCGCGGAGGGCGAGCCCGCGAAGCTCATGGAAGGAGGGGTCGTCAACGACGACGAGCTGCGAAAGGTGCGCATCACCCACGCCGAGCTCGAGTCGGCAGTGGGCGCGAACGGCGAGCACCTCTCTGACGTCGAGGCGGTCGAGCTGTTCCCGAACGGCCGCATCTCGATCACGCCGCGCGATCCCGACCAGTTGGAGCGCATCGAGAACGAGCTGCACGAGATCCGAGCGCTGCTCGAAGCGCCGCATGATCACGTTCCACCTCGTGCCGTCGCCGGTGTGGGACGCGCAGCGCCACGGCGACGTGTACGTGCCGGAGGCGTTCGCTGCGGACGGGTTCGTGCACTGCACCGACGGCGAGCAGGCCGTGATCGACACGGCGAACCGCTACTACCAGGGCGACCCGCGGCCGTACGTCGTCCTGAGCATCGACGCCGGCGCGCTCACGGCGCCCCTGCGCTACGAGGACCCCGGCCGGATCTATCCCCACGTCTACGGGCCGATCGAGACCGCGGCGGTGACGCTCGTGCGAGAGGTCGAGCGTGACGCCGACGGCAGGTTCCTCCGCATAGCGTCGGCGCCTCATGGACCACCTGTCGATCGGTGAAGCGCGCCGGATGGCGCTCGCCGGACAGGGCTTCACCGAGAAGCGACCGACAGGAAAGGTGGGACGCAGGCACCTCCAGAAGGTGGTCGACCGACTCGGTGTCATCCAGCTCGACTCGGTGAACGTCGCCGTGCGATCCCACTACATGCCGTTCTTCTCGCGCCTCGGGCCGTACCCGTTGCAAGAGCTCGACACGCTGGCGTGGGCGACGCACCACCTGTTCGAGTACTGGGGACATCAGGCGTCGCTCCTGCCGGTCGAGCAGCACCCGTTGCACCGATGGAAGATGGCGCAGCGCCGCCACGATCGGCAGTCACAGTGGCTCAACGCGCTCGAGCTGAAGCACCCCGGCTACATCGAGGCAGTGCTCGACGAGGTCCGCGAACGCGGTCCTCTCGCCGCGGGTGAGCTGACCGATCCCGGCAAGAAGACCGGGCCGTGGTGGGGGTACAGCAAGGGCAAGCAGACGCTCGAGTACCTGTTCTGGACGGGCCAGGTGACGGCGAACCGTCGCGGTGGCTTCGAGCGGGTCTACGACGTGCCCGAGCGAGCGATCCCTGCGGAGGTCCTCGCCGCGCCGACCCCCTCCGAACAGGAAGCGCGCAAGGCGCTCCTCGAGATCGGGGCCCGCGTGCTCGGCGTCGGGACGGTGGGAGACCTGACCAACTACTTCATGCTCAACATCCCGAAGAGCCGAGCCGCGATCGATGAGCTCGTCGAGGACGGCGTGCTGGTGCCTACGACCGTCGAGGGCTGGAAGGACAAGACCTACCGCCACCGCGATGCTCGAGTGCCTCGCAAGGTGAGTGCCTCAGCGCTGCTCACGCCGTTCGACAACCTCGTGTGGCGGCGCCAGCGCGACGAGCAGCTCTTCGACTTCCACTACCGCATCGAGATCTACACGCCCGCCCCGAAGCGTGTGTACGGCTACTACGTGCTGCCCTACCTGCACGGCGAGACGATCGCGGCCCGCGTCGACGTGAAGGCCGATCGCAAGGCGAGGACCCTCTTGGTGCCGGGCGCGTTCGCGGAGCAGGGAGTCGACGTCAGCGAGGTCGCAAGTGGGCTCGCGGGCGAGCTCCGCCTCATGGCGCAGTGGCTCGGCCTCGACCGCGTGAAGGTCGGCCGCAAGGGCGACCTTTCCGATCCTGTGCGGCGGGCGTTGTCTACGCCCTGACTGGCGGTGCGCAGCTGACCATCCGGTCGACGATCTGCTCGAGGATGGCGCGCGACGTCGCGAGGTTCACTCGCACGAACCCTTCCCCCGCCTCTCCGAACGCGGCGCCGTCCGTGAACGCGACCTTGCCCGCGTCGAGGAAGTGCTCCGCGGGCGGGCACTCGAACGCAAGGCCCCGTGCGTCGAGCCACGCGAGGTACGTCGCGTCGGGCATGCGATGGCGGACGGCTGGGAGGCATTCAGCGATCGCGGACGCAAACCATCGCCGATTGCCGTCGAGGTACGCGACGCAGCGAGCGAGCCAATCGTCGCCCTCGGTCCAGGCGGCCCGTGTCGCGGCGATGCCGAACGGTGAGACCCCGTGCATCATCGGGTTGAAGCGGCGCATGTAACGGTCGAGCAGCGCCTCGCTGCCGCAGTAGCCAGCCGCGCAGCGCACTCCCGCGAGGTTGAACGCCTTCGTCGCCGACGTCAGCGAGAACGTGCGCGCAGCGATGTCAGGGCCGAGTGACGCGAGCGGAGTGTGCGTCGCGCCCGGATACGTGAGGTCGGCGTGGATCTCGTCGGCGGCGACGAGAAGGTCGTGCTCGACGACGATCTGCGCGACCGCGTCGAGCTCGCTTCGGCTGAACGATCGCCCACAAGGGTTGTGCGGGTTGCACCAGAGAAGCAGCGTGGCGTCTCGGGCCGCGACCGCGAGGGCGTCGACGTCGAGCGCACTACCCTCCTCGATCGGGCGAAGGCGAGCTTCGACGACCCTCCGGTGGTTGTCGGCGATCGCGCCGAGGAACGGCGGGTAGATCGGCGTCGTGACGAGCACACCGTCGCCGGGCTCGGTGAACGCGACGATCGCGTTGATCACCCCGCGCATGACGTCGGTGAGCTTGAACCCGAGCGCGGGGTCGGGCTGCCAGCCGAACCGGCACGCGAGGCGGCGAGCACCGAGGGCCTCGATCGAGTCGGGGCCCTCGTCGACCGGATAGCCGTAGTCCCCCGCATTCGCGACACGCGCGACCGCGTCTCTGATCGGCGTGGCGACCGGGAAGTCCATCTCCGCGACCCACGCCGGCAGCACCGACGCGGGATGACGCCGCCATTTGGATGACTGCCGCGCGTGCAGCTCGTCGAGATCGAGGTCGTCGAAGCCGGGCTCGCTCATGCGAGGAAGTCCGTCATGCCAGGAAGTCCGTGGCGAGCTGCTCCCACATGTCGGCCGAGAGGCGGAGCGATTCGACGTCGATTCGCTCGTCGTTGCCATGGAACCGCGACCAGTACTGCGCGGGCGTGATCTGCCTGCTGAGGAGACCGAAGCCGTAGGCCGGGATGCCGGCTCGCCGGAACCAGCGGGCGTCGGTGGCGCCCGTGAGCGGGGACGCGAGGAGGTGGGCATCGGGATACGCGCGACGTGCGACCCGCTCGAGCGCAGCCCACAGCGGCGTGTCCGTCGGCGACTCGGTCGGCTCCCCCGACCGCACGACCTCGATCTCCACGGAGTCGCCGAAGTCGGCGAGCATGCCGCGCAGCTCGGCCAGCACGAGCTCGACGCTCTCGCCGTGGGCGATGCGGATGTCGGGCTGCACCACGACCCGGTCGCAGATGATGTTGCGCTTGTGGCCCCCATGGATGACGGTCGGCGCGTACGTGGTGTGGGTGCACGAGTGGGCGCGCGCGGCGAGCGAGTGCGGAAGGTCGGGGAGCGCGTCCCAGAGCCGCGCCGGATCAGTGAGCACGGCCTTCAGCTCCGCGTCGAAGGGCTGCCCCTCGACCCAGCCTCGCCACGAGTCGCTGATCCGCGTCTCGGGCCGATGCTCCGCAAGCCTTCGCACGACCTCGGCTGCCTTCACGACCGCGTTGTCGGCACCGAACGGCGTCGAGCCGTGGCTGGGCGTGCCCGTCACGACGATGTCGACGACGGCTCCGCCCTTCTCCCCTGTCACGACCTCGACGTTGGTGCCGTGGCTGCCCTCGCTCACGATGCCGCCGACCTCGGTGAGCACGTAGTCCGCCCGCACGGCGTCGGGCTCGGTGTCGAGCAGATGCTTCGCGCCCTGCATGCTTCCCGCTTCCTCGTCGGCGACGCCGAGGAAGAGCAGCGTGCCGCGCGGCCGGAAGCCGGCCTGGGCGAGTCGACGCACGGCCACCGCCATCGCCGCGGTCTGGTTGAGCATGTCGACCGCGCCGCGGCCCCACACCTCTCCGTCGACGAGCTCGCCGCCGAACGGATCGCGGGTCCAGCTCTCCTCCGACACGGGCACGACGTCGGTGTGGCCCATGAACGCGAGCGTCGGCGCGTCAGGATCTGACCCTTCGATGCGCGCGACGAGCGACGCGCGGTTCGGCGTCGCGGGGTGATGGAACCTGTCGACCTCGATCCCAACCGAGCCAAGGGAGCCCGACAGCGCGTCGGCGTTGCGGCTCTCGTCCCCCGACTCGATCTCGCCGTCGTTGACGCAGCGGTTTCGGATCAGCGCCTGCAGCAGCTCGACGACCTCACCCGTGCGGCTGTCGACCATCACGCGGTGGCGCGCTCGACCCACGCGTCGATGAGGCGCCGGGCGATGCTCATGCCGGGCGGGATCATCGGCAGGTCGTCAGGGCGATACCAGTTGGCGTCGGCGATCTCGGTCTCGTCGAGGACGAGGTCTCCACCCGCCCAGCGCGCGGTGAAGCCGAGCATCAGCGAGTGCGGGAACGGCCACGGCTGGCTCGCGACGTAGTGCACGTCGTCGATCTCGACGCCCACCTCTTCACGCACCTCGCGATGCACCGCGCCTTCGAGTGTCTCTCCAGGCTCGACGAAGCCCGCGAGGCAGCTGTACATAGGGATCGGGAACTGCCGCCCTCGCGCGAGCAGCGCCTCTGGCCCCTCGGGGCCGTCGCGCTCGATGAGCACGATGATCGCGGGAGCCAGCCGTGGGAACGCGCTGAGGCCGCAGTGAGGGCAACGCCGAGAACGCTCCTCTGACGCGAGCCCGGTCTCGTTGCCACAGCGACCGCAGAAGCGATGCGTGCGGTCCCACTCGACCAGCTGCACCGCGCGGCCCGCAACCGTCCACTCGACCTCGCTGAGCCGTCCCCAGAGCGCGCGCAGCGGGATGAACGAGCCGTCATCGGCGCTCCGGTCGCCGGACTCCGGGGGCTCGACGTCGCCTGCCCAACAGGGACGATCTGCCAGCATCCCGAGGAAGTGCTGACCTCGAAGCGGGAGCTCGGCGGGCCCGTCGCAGACGAGCACCTCGTCACCGCGGACGTAGAACCAGCGCTCATTGGCGTGGTCGACATCGGCGCCCGCCGGCGGATGCAGGCACGGCACGAACGCAACTGGGCTCGACATATGCGACGACGCGGCCATGCGCCACCGTATCGCTGCCGGTGCGAGACTCTGCCGTGCCTTGGATCGAGACGATCGACCCCGCTGACGCCACCGGACTGCTCAAAGAGGCCTACGACTGGCAGGCCGAGCGGCTCGGCGAGCCCACCGAGTTCACGATGCTCGGCAGCCTGTATCCCGAGATCGTGATGGAGCGGCTGCGGCTCTATCGCGGCTGTCGAGGGGTGCCCGTCGGCGCTCGCGCCCGGTGAGCGACAGCTCGCGGCGTACGTCGCATCGATGATGAACGGCACGGGCCACTGCGCGTCGGGCCTGAGGGTGAAGCTGCCCACGCTGGGAGTCGACGAGGCGACGATCGACGCGGTGACTCGTGACGCCGCGCACGTCACGACCGGAGACGAGCGCCTCGACACGATCCTCCGCTACGCGGCTCGCCTTTCGCAGCAGCCGATAGCGGTCACGGCCGCCGACCTCGACGCGCTGCGAGAGGTCGGGCCTCGACGACCTCGACATCCTCGACCTCAACAACATCGTCGCCTACTACTGCTACATCAACCGCGTGGCGAACGGGCTGGGGTTGCTCACCGAGATCCCGGCCGAGCACGCGCTGTCCGCTCTGCCCAAGTGAGCGCCCCGGTCGTCCGCACCGGGCATCTGGCTGTTCCCGGACACGTCATCGGCCACGTTCGTCGCGCACGCCCGGCAGTGCGAGGAGGCGGGCATCGGCGACCTGTGGGTCGGCGACGAGGGACCGGGCCGCGATCCGTTCGCGCTGCTCGCCGCGGCCGCGATGCAGACGACGCGCTTGAGGCTCGCGGTCGGCGTGACGAACCCCTATCTCCGCCATCCCGCGATCACCGCGGTGGCCGCGATGACGGTGCACGAGCTGTCGGGAGGACGTGCGGTGCTGGGCCTCGGTCCCGGAGGCGATGTCGCGCTCGCGCCGCTCGGCATCGACCGAGTCACGCCGCTGCGCGCGTGCCGTGACGCCGTGCGGATCGTTCGAGCGGTGTGCCGCGGCGAGGCGACCGACGGCTACGACCCTCCCCCGCACGCGTTCGTCGCTCCCGACCTGCCGGTGTACATCGGGGCGCGGGGTGAGCGGTTCAACCGTTTCGCTTCCGAGGCCGCCGACGGCGTGTTCGTCGCCGGTGTCGCGCCGTCGCTCTTCGACGAGCTCGTCGGATGGGCGCGATCGGTGCGTCCCATCGCGATCGCGCTCTACGTGAGCGCGTGCTTCGACGACGACGCCGTCGAGCAGAGTCGGCCGACGCTGATCCACGCGTTCCTCAACGGCCCCGCGGCGCTGCGAGAGCGGGCCGGGCTCTCGTTCGAAGAGCTGAGCGAGGCCTCGGGCGCTCTCGCTGCGGGCGACGACGGCCTCGCCCGCGCGCTCATGACCGACGAGCGGCTCGACCACGTCCTCGTGCGCGGAACACCAGCCTCGGTGGGACGTGTGCTGGCGGGACATGCTCGCCGGATCCGTCCCGACAGCGTCGGCTTCGCTCTGCTCGCCGACGACATGACTCGTGCCATCGACGGCGCGGCGGAAGCGTTCGCAACTGTGACCTCGGAGGTAGCTGCGTGAACACGGCGAAGGCGGGGCAAGTCGGCGTCACCTGCCATCTGCTCAATCCGACTCTCGACGAGGCGGCGGCGCTGGCGCGCGAGAGCGAGGCCGCGGGCGCCGACTGGCTGGGGCTCCCCGATGCGTTCTGGTGGCGCGACACCTGGTTGCTCGTCGGCGCCGCACTCGAGGCGACCGAGCGAATCGCGATCGGTCCGATGGTGACGAACCCATTCCTCCGCCATCCCTTCCAGACCGCGGCAGCGGTCGCGACCGTGCAGGACCGATACGGCGACCGCGTGCTCCTCGGGCTCGCGGCGGGCGGCTCTGAGCTCGGCGGCGCGGCCGGGATCGATCGCCGCGACGCGGCCGAGCGCATCGACGAGCTGATCACGCTGCTGCGGCGGCTCGGCGCTGGCGGGCCGCTCGACGAAGCGAGCGGACGCAGCCTCGAGGTGCCGGTCGCGCCAATGGAGATCACGGTCGCAGGACGCGGGTCGAAGATCCTCCGCGTCGGGGGCGCGCCGCCGACCACGTGCTGCTGTGGGCGATCCCCGACTCCGACCTCGACCGCATCGTCGGCGTCGTGCGCTCGGGCGGCGACGCGCCACTCACATGGGCGCCTCTCGTGGACCTGGGCGAAGAGGGCCGCGAGCGAGCACGGGTGATCGCCGCCTACGGCGTCCTCAACGCGTCGAAGGCATTGCGCGCTTCGTGGGGCGTCGACGACGAGCACTTGGCAGCGGTGCGCGCCGCGCTGGTCCGAGGGGGCGCGTCGAACGCGGTCTCGCTCGTGCCCGACCACGTGCTCGACGACATCCTCGTGCCCGATCCCGATCCCAAGGCGCTCGGCGCCCGCGCCCGGTCGATCGGCGCGACCGACATGGCCGTCCCCGCGTTCTCCATCGAGTCCGTCCCCGACCGCGTCGCCTGGGCCCGCTCCGTCCTCGCCGCCCGCTAGCCCGGCCCCGGTCGCTGGTTTTCTTGGCGTTTCGTCAGTCTCGGCGACTGCAGTTCGCACCAAGGAGAGCCGGCGGACGGGAATGTCACACCGTCCGTCTAGACCGTTTGCCATGAAACGACACGATGTCGATCGACTCGTCGGCGCGCTCGCCGACCTTCAGCACGGCCTCGTCACCAGGCAACAGACCGGCGGAAGCGGGCATGACGCAGGACCCAGATCGACACGTCGCGTTGCGTCCGGGCCGATGGTGCAACGTGCGAGCTCCAATGTCTTTCGCTCGCGGGGGCACCGGTTACGTGGCAGCAGCGCGTCCTCGCGGCCTGCCTTGCGTCCGACGGCGTGGCGTCACATCGCACGCGGCGATGCTGCCCGACCTCGGTCTATGGCCCGTCCGCACCCGTCGAGTCACGATCCGACCCGGACCGCAACTACCGCAACCCGATGGCACGTCCATCGCAGCGTGGACGACCCCACGATCGACGCACGAACGTATCGAGGGCATCCCCGTCACCGCGCGTCCGACGGACACTCGTCGACCTCGGGTCCGTCGTGTCCTCCGCGACCGGCTCGAGAAGTGCGTCGAGCGGGCGCTGTTCCGCGGGCATGACGTCCGCAGCGAGCGCTGTGGGCGTACCTCGACGAGATCGGCCGGCAAGGCCGGCGCGGCGTGCAACCTCTGCGAGCGGTCCTCGAGTTCCGCGGACGTGTCGCCGCCGACGAGAGCGACCTCGAGACCGAGATGGTGCAGCTGCTCCGACGGGCTGGTCTCCCAGAGCCGGTCGCGACAGCATCGAGGTCGTCGTGGCCTCACGACGCTTCCGCATCGACCTCGCGTATCCCGCGCTGAAGATCGCGATCGAGCTCGACGGCGACGAGCCGCACTTCGGGGCGAGCAAGACAGACGCCGACGACACCGCGACGGGCTGCTCCAGCTCGGCGGCTGGCTCACCCAGCACTTCACGAAGCGCCACATCCGACACGAAGAGCACGCGACCGCGGAGCGGATGTGGGCGGCGATTCGATCGCGTTCTCTTGGTGCGATTGCACGCGGCGTGGAGCCGGCAAAACGCCAAGAAAACCGGCTAGCTAGGTCGCCTTGGGGCTGAGGGCGCGGACGGCTTCCCAGTGGTCGATGCCGGGGAAGGGCATGACGGCGAGGCTCGACGTGGTGACGCCGTTGTCGAAGTAGCGCTGGATCTTGGCGCGGCACTCCGCGGGGGTGCCGTGCACGACGAGCTCGTCGACGAGGGAGTCGGGGATCTCGGCGAGGGCCTGCTTGCGGTCTCCGCCCTTCCACGCGTCCCACATCGGCTGCAGCACGTCGGCGCGGCCGAGCCACCGATGGAACTCGGCGTACACCGGCACGTTGAGGTACGTCGCGATGGCGAACTTCGCCGCGGCGCGCACGGTCTCGGCATCGTCGGACGGCGCGACGAAGATCCGGCACACGATCTCCTTGTCGGCCCCGCCGGCGTTCACGTGCGGCACGACCTTCTTCACGTCGTCCGCCGACAGCCAGTTGATGATCGCGCCGTCGCCTTCTCGCCCAGCCAGCCGCAGCATCCCCTCGCGCAGCGCGGCCACGAGGATCGGCGGCTGCACCTCAGGCACCAAGCCGAGACGGAAGCCCTGCACCTCGAAGGTGTCGTACTTCTGCGTCACCTTCTCGCCCGTGAGCGCGACCCGCAGGAAGCGCACCATGTCGCGCACCCGCTTGTAGGGCTCGACGAACGGCACGCCGTTCCATCGCTCGACGATGACGTTGGACGAGGTGCCGATCCCGAACGCGAACCGTCCCGGCGCGGCCGACGCCGCGCTCGCCACCGACTGAGCCATCACTGCCGGCGCCCGCGTGAAGGCCGGGACGATCGCGGTGCCAAGGCGCAACGACGGCGCCCACTGTGACGCGAGCACGAGCGGGGTGAACGCGTCGCCGCCGTCCGACTCGGCGGACCACACGTCGGTGTAGCCGAGGTCGACGAGCTCCTCGTACTTCGCTCGTTGCGCGTGCAGCGGGCCGCCGAACGGCACCGTCATTCCGGGTCGGATGGGCAGCGTCATGGCGCGGGACGCTACAGCGATCGCCGGGCCCGGCTCGCCTCGTCGAACTGGTCGAGGAACGTGCGCCCCGTCGGTCTCGAGGCGGTCGCGTGCCCGGCGCGGCCGTCCGAGCTCGGGATGCAACATCTCGACCGCGTGCTCGCACCGCGCGGTGTAGGCGAGCGAATAGAGCGACCGAGCCACCCGCGGCGTGCCGCTGCGCCCGCGACAACGGGCGGTCCGCGTGCTCGTACGCCGCGACCCATCGGGCGGCTTCTTCCGGACCAGGCGCCGTGGCCTCGGCGTCCTCGCCGAACGCGGACCAGGTCGCGGCGGCGATGCCCACGGCTGTGCTCTCGGCGACGAGCGACAACGAGTCGGCGTCGTAGATCGCCCGGACGCCGTCGGGCCACACCCGCACGTTGCGAGCCGACCAATCGGTGTGGGCCACGACGGGCTCGGTCCGATCGCTGTCACGCGCGGCGATCGCGACCCGCGCGAGCTCGTCGATCCACTCGGCGCCCTGGCGCGTCGCCTCGAAGTCGAAGAGCGGGCTGTGCGGCTCCGGATAGAGGCCGTCGACGGGCGTCGCGAGCGGATGCATCGCCAGCGGCGCGACCGCCGACCGCGGCAGCTCCGCCGCGACGGTGACCAGCCGCGCGAGCCCGGCCGCCGACGCGGCGAGCTCGGCTTCACCGAACGGATGGGGAGGCTGGCCCGGGTCGTCGACCACCTCCTCGGCGCACACCATCGCCCCACCGGGATCAAGCGGCACCGGCCCTGCGAGCGGCCGCGCGACACGGAAGCCCCCGTTCGGACAGGTGTCGCTGCACGGTCACGACGCCGCGGAGGAACGGTGCCGTCCAACGAGGCGGGAACGCCTTCAGCGCGACGCGCCGCCCGTCGTCCAAGCGCGACGAGCGCGACGGCGCCCACCGACCAATGCCACTGCTCGACGGCATCGACCGCCGCACCGAGCTCACCGCGCGTCCATCCCGAGAGCGCGTCGGTCACGCGCACGAGGTCCTCGGTGCCGAAGATCAGGCGGGCGACTGCGGCAGTCAGCGCGGAGGCTGCTTCCAGAAGCGGACGATGCACGACTGGCTCGCGGTGGCGAGCAGCGTGCCGTCCTGCGCCCACAGGTGGACGAGCCCGTGGCCGAATCCGTGATCGACGGCGTGCACCCGGATGTCGAGCATCACCCAGTCGGTGGGCACGAGACGCGCGACCCGCAGCGTGTTGTCGAGGCTGTTGCCGCCCGCCAGCAGCCCGAGCGCCTGGCCGACGCCCATCGGCACGTAGTCACCGAGGATCGCGAGCGCGGCGCCCGACATGTCGAGCACTTCGGGCATGCGTGCCCACATCACGGTGCGACCGTCGCCAGGAGTGCCGTCGAGCTCGCTGAAGTCGCGCAGCTTCGCGACCCGAACGTCGAGTCGCGTGTTGATCGACTCGTCGACCTCGAACCGAAGCGGCCGCCTCGGGCAGTCGTCCGGCGCGGGCAGCCCCTTCGGCATCTCGGCCCACTGGCCGCCCGCCTCGAGCGGACGCACGCCGAGCGCCGCGTTCACCGTGAGGATCTCGACGTTCCCCACGTGGCCGACGGCACGGGCCTGTGTGATCTGGTGGCCCTCGACCGCGACTGTCACGTCGATGTCCATGACCGTGCCCGGCCGGGCGTACGACAGATACTGCGCGGTCGCCCACACCACCGGGCGCCCCGTCGTGCCTTCCATCGCCTCGATCGCCGCGCCGAGGCCCGAGCCGCCGAAGAGGAACCCTGAGCCGGTGGAGATGCCCGGCGTCACCGGCAGGTGCCAGCGGTAGGGATTGTGGCGAGGGCTGCAAGCCGAGGAACGTGCGGGCATCCACGAGGAGCGCATCGTACGGGTCACCTCGGGTCACCTCAGGGTTGTCGTTGTACCCATACCCCCGTAGGGTATGAGGCATGCCGGGCTACAGCGACACCAAGGAAGACGTCCAGAAGCGCCTGCGGCGCATCGAGGGACAGGTCCGCGGCCTCCAGCGGATGGTCGACGAGGACGTCTACTGCATCGACGTGCTCACGCAGGTCTCTGCGACGACGCGCGCGCTGCAGAGCATGGCCGTCGAGCTGCTCGACGCACATCTGCGCCACTGCGTCGCCGACGCGACGCGCTCCGACGACGCGGCCGAGGCCGAGCGCCTCGTGACCGAGGCGAGCCGAGCGATCGAGCGGCTCGTGCGCTCGTGAGCGCGCATCCCGCAACCGACCACGTCGACCTCGACCTCACGGGGATGAGCTGCGCCTCGTGCGCGGCCCGCGTCGAGAGCACGCTCAACAAGCTCGACGGCGTCACCGCGACCGTGAACTTCGCGACCGAGAAGGCATCGGTCGATTTCGACGCGTCCGAGGTGTCCCCGCCCGAGCTCGTCGCCGCGGTCGAGTCGATCGGCTACGGCGCCTCAGTCGCGCCAGAGCCCGGCCAGCACGGTGGACACCAGCACGAGGACCTCGACGACCGAGGAGTGCGCTCGCTGCGCACCCGCGTCGTCGTGTCCGCCCTCCTCGCCGTCCCCGTCGTGCTGCTCGCGATGATCCCGTGGTTCATGGGCCGCGGCTGGGAGTGGGTTGCGCTCGCCCTGACGACACCGGTGGTGACGTGGGGTGCTTGGCCCATCCACCGTGCGACCTGGCTCAACCTCCGCCATCGCGCGACCACGATGGACACGCTGATCACGCTCGGCGTCGCCGCGGCATACGTGTGGTCGGCTGCGGTGCTCGTCTTGAATCGTGACAGCCACGTGTACTTCGAGGTGGCCGCAGTCGTGGTCGTGTTCGTGCTCGCCGGCCGGCTCGCCGAAGCGAAGGCGAAGCACCGCGCCGGATCGGCGTTGCACGCCCTCCTCGACATGGGAGCGAAGAGCGCGTCGGTGCTCGACGTCGAGGGCACCGAGCGCGACGTCCCGATCGAGGATGTCCACGTGGGCGATCGGTTCGTCGTCAGGCCCGGCGAGAAGATCGCGACAGACGGCGTCGTCGTCGAGGGGTCGTCGGCCGTCGACGCGTCGATCCTCACGGGCGAGAGCCTCCCCGTCGAAGTCGGTCCGGGCTCCCCCGTCGCCGGCGCGACGATCAACGCGGGCGGACGTCTCGTCATCGAGGCAACGCGCGTCGGCGCCGACACCGCGCTCGCGCAGATCGCCCGGCTCGTCAGCCAGGCGCAGTCAGGCAAGGCAAAGGCCCAGCGGCTCGCGGACCGGATCTCGGCCGTCTTCGTGCCGACGGTCATCGTCGTCGCCCTGGTCACGTTCGTCGGATGGATCGTCGCGACCGGCGACGTCGACCGCGCCCTCACGGCCGCGGTCGCGGTGTTGATCGTCGCCTGTCCCGTGCGCGCTCGGCCTCGCGACACCGACCGCGCTCCTCGCGGGGACCGGGCGAGGCGCGCAGCTCGGAATCCTCATCAAGGGCCCTGAGGTCCTGGAGGCGACGCGCACCGTCGACACCGTCGTCCTCGACAAGACGGGCACGGTGACGACCGGGACGATGACGCTCGTCGACGTGGTGACGGCCGGCGTGTCGCGCGACGAGGCGCTGCGGATCGTCGGCGCCGTGGAAGCCGGCTCCGAGCATCCCATCGGGAAGGCGATCGCGCGCGCCGCCGCAGCGGGTGGTCGGCTCCCGACGGTCGAGGGCTTCCGCAGCCGCACCGGCCTCGGTGTCGAGGGCGTCGTGGACGGCCACACCGTCATCGCCGGTCGTCCCGCGCTGGCCGCCGAGCTCGGCCTCGCGATCCCGGCCGAGATCGGCGACGCCGTCGAGCGCGCCCAAGCCGACGGGCGCACGGTGGTCGTCGCCTCGTGGGACAGCGAGGTGCGCGCCGCCTTCGTCGTCGCCGACGCCGTGCGCGACTCGAGCCATGCTGCGGTCGAGGAGCTGAGGCAGCTCGGACTGTCGGTGCTCATGCTCACCGGCGACAACGCGGCGACCGCCCTCGCCGTCGGGCGCCAGCTCGGCCTCGATCCCTCGCAGGTCGTCGTCCGAGGTGATGCCCCAGCGCAAGCTCGACGTGGTTCGTGATCTGCAACGCGACGGCCACGTCGTGACCATGGTGGGTGATGGCGTGAACGATGCGGCCGCGCTCGCGCAGGCCGACCTCGGCATCGCCATGGGCACCGGCACGGACGTCGCGATCGAAGCCAGTGACATCACGATCGTGCGCAACGATCTCGGCGCGGTCGCGGACTCGATCCGCCTCTCGCGCCGCACGCTCGCCACGATCAAGGCGAACCTCTTCTGGGCTTTCGCCTACAACGTCGTCGCGATCCCCCTGGCGGCGACCGGCTTGCTGAACCCGATGATCGCCGGCGCAGCGATGGCGCTGTCGAGCCTGTTCGTCGTCTCGAACAGCTTGAGGCTCTTCCGCTTCACCCCGGGTGCCCGTCGCCGTTCCGATACTCGAGGAGCGGACGCAGCCACACCATCGACGGTCGGCGCGGCGGCTCACTGAAGCCGAATCGCACCGGCGGATCGATCCGCGGCGCGAGCAGGCCGAGGTCGCGGCCGTCGACGCTGCCCGACGCGGTCAGCACACGTCGGTACTGTCTGGGCGCGGTACCACTCGCGCACACCGGTCGGGCTCTTGCCGTAGGTGCGCACGCCCATCGTCACCCGCGCGATCGGATCTTGCACCACACCTTTACATCATAACACCTTCACAATTACCATAAATACACACACCCATCTTCACCGCGCGATCTCTGCACCACGCGTGACACCGGGGATCGAGCTGAACGGGATGGGCCGCGAGCCTCCGTGCAGGTCGACGCCGACATCGCCTGCATCCACTTCGACCGACGACGTCGTGACCGTCGCGACCACCGGTGCCACCGAGGCGTGGTCGAACGCGTAGATCCCGGACACGAACGCAAGGGCGCGAGCCGACGGCACTCGGAGGTGGCGCGTGCCGTCGGGAGCCGCCCACATCAGATCCGTGAACGCGCCGATCGGCGACGAGAGCCAGTGGCCGATCACGAAGCGATCGCCGGACTCGAAGCCCGACGCTCGACACCACGCCGCGCAGCTCGAACCGACGGCGGCCATCCGCAGGCATGTCATCGGCTAGGAGGGCGTCGGCAGCTTCTGCTTCAGCTCGAGCACCGGCGCGAACAGGTCCCCGAGCTCCTCCACGCGCGCGAGGACGTCTGCGGCCTCGAACACGAGCGGAGCCTTGCCCTTCGCGCACGCGTCGACTTCGTCCCACGACACCGGCGTCGACACGGTGGGATGCGGCCGCGCCCGCAGGCTGTAGGGAGCGATCGTGGTCTTGTGCCGCGTGTTCTGGCTCCAGTCGATGAAGATCTTTCCGCCCCTGATGTCCTTCCGCATGATCGTCGTCACGTCCTTCGGATGGGCGCGTTCGATCAGCTGGCCGACCGCGAGCGCGAAGTCACCGGCACCCTCGTGCGTGGCGGGCGTGTTGAGCGGCACGTAGAGCTGCATGCCCTTGCTGCCCGAGGTCTTGGCGCACACCTCGAGCGAGAGATCGTCGAGCAGGTCGCGGATGAGCAGGCCGACCCGCGCGCACTCGACGATCGTGGCGGGAGCGCCCGGATCGAGGTCGAACACGACCGCGCGAGGCGTCTCGATGTCCTCTGCCCGCGCCATCGGCGCGTGCAGCTCGAGCGCGGCCATGTTGCCGGCCCACACGAGCGCGGCCTGCTCGTCGACCTCGCAGTATTGGATGGTGCCCTTGCCGTCCCCGGGTCCCCCGGCGGTGGGCATCCAAGGCGGGCGATGCTTCGGGCACCGCTTCTCGAAGAACGAACCTCCGTCGACGCCGTTCGGGAAGCGCTTGAAGGTCAACGCTCGGTGCTCGATGTGCGGAAGCATCACCGGGGCGATGCGCGCGTAGTAGTCGATCACCTCGCCCTTGGTGAACCCGGTCTCGGGATACAGCACCTTGTCGAGGTTGCTCAGGCTCAGGCGTCGCCCATCGACCTCGACCTCGACACCGGGCCCAGCCATGTGGCGCGCGACGTCAGGCGGACTTGCGCTTGCGGGCGGCCGGGGCCTTCTCGGCCGACTTCTCTGCGGCCTTCGCGGTCTTCGTCGCCTTCTTGGCAGACTTCACGGCCTTCACCGGAGCGGGCTCGGCATCTTCGCCGTCGTCGCTCGACGCCGCCGGATGGCGCGACCGCGCGGCCTTGGCCTCGCGCACGCTCGCTTCGAGCGCGGCGAGGAGGTCGACGACCTTCGGCGTCGATGCCGCGGGAGCCGGTGCCTCGATCGCCTCTTCGCCCGAAGCCTTGCGCTCGATCAGTCCGAGCACTTGCTCCCGGTATTCGTCCTTGAACTGCGAGGGATCGAACGCAGCCGCGAGCGAGTCGATGAGCTGCTGGGCCATGTTGAGCTCGCGCTCGGAGACCTCGACCTCACCCGCTTCCTCGATCTCGGAGATCGACACCGGATCGACGATCTCGTCCGCATAGACCATCGTCGAGAGGACGAGGTGTCCGTCATGGGGGCGGATCGCGGCGACGTACTGCTTCGATCGCATCACGAACCGAGCGATGCCGACCTTGTTCGACGCCTCCATCGCACGCATCAGCAGGGCGTACGGCTTCACGGTCGCCTTGTCAGGAGCGAGGTAGTACGCGCTGTCGTAGAAGATCGGGTCGATCTCGTCGAGGTCGACGAACTCGTCGATCTCGATGGCCTTGGAGGCTCGCGCCTCGAAGGCGTCGAGCTCGTCCTGCGTGAGGAGCACGTAGTTCCCCGAGGTGAGCTCGTACCCCTTCACGATCGCCTCGTCGGGCACGTCGCTGCCGTCGTGCGCAGAGACCTTCTTCATCTTGATGCGGCTGCCGCTTCGCGTGTCGATCTGGTTGAACGACACCGACTTGCGCGACACCGCGTTGTACATCTTGACCGGGATGGTCACCAGGCCGAAGCTGATGCTCCCGTTCCAAAGCGGGCGCGGCATGTCACCAGTTTGCCCGCGACAACCCCTGCTTGAACAGGCTCACCTGTCACAACAGTCGTGCACTTCCATGCCGTTTCAGCACGCTCCCGTCAGCCCGCCAGAACGGCGCGGGCGACGAGATCCATGCCGAAGGCGGTGAGGATCGCCAGATAGAGCAGGCCCGTCGCGGCCATCACGGCCGAGTACTGCCGCTCGCGCAACGCAGCCTGCGTCGCGATCGCGAGCCCGATCGTCGTGAGCGCGCAGGCGACCCACATCCACCCGAGGGTGCCGTTCCAACCGTCGTCGACCGACCCCGAGAGCACCGACAACATGCCGACCGGCCAGATGAGCACGACGAGCTCGACCGGCCAGATCCCCTCGAGCCAGCGGACGAGCTGGTTCAGCGGACCGCGCGAGAGCCCAGGCTGCACGAGGTACCAGTGGCCGAGGAGCATCGCGTCGGTGACGACTCCGAGGAACGCTGCGCCGACGACCGTGCGTGCGATCGCGAGGGGTGCGGGCCCGCCCGCGGCGACTCCCGCGGCGACGAGACCGACGACCCCGATGAGGGGGGCGACCAGATCGAGGCCGGGCGGGAACTCCGGGCCGCGGTCGTCCGCGCTCGGACCATCGTCGGCGTCGACCGATCGGTCGATGCCCGTCATGGCGGCGACTCGCTCGGTGCGTCGATCGTGCTCGGCGCGGTGACCCGACACTCCCGCTCGCTTGCGCACCACCGAGACCGCGAGCGCGACCGATGTCGCCACGATCACGCCGACTGTCGACGCCTCGCGGACCGGCGCAGTGTCGAACGCGAGCCCGACCGCGAGCGAGCCGATCGCCAACGCGAGGAACACGCTCCGCAGCAGCCATCCATAGCCGAGGCCGACCTCGCGTCGGCGGGTCGTGACCCACAGCCAGAACAGACCGCCGACCGCCCATTGCAACAGGACGGTGGCCCCGTCGAGGCTGATCACGCGTGCCCGCCTATGCGCCAGCCGATCTGGGCAGCCCTGCCTACCACTGGGGGGAGGCTACTGCCCTACCCTTCGACCCATGCCCCGCGCACGCTCCTTGACCTCGCTCGCCTCCGCGGCGGTCGTGCTCGGATCGCTCGTGGGGCTCAGTGCGTGCGTGCCCTCCGACAGCAGGCCCACGCTCGGCACCGCACCCGTCGACAGCGTGTCGCGCGAGCCGACGGGAATCGCCGAGGTCGATCAGGTGCTCGCCCGTCTCGATGCCGTCGACGGCAAGACGTTCACCGCTTCGTATGCGATCGACCGCAAGCTCGGCGACCTGAAGCGGAGCGCGACTGTCGTCCAGTCGCCGCCGCACACCGTCGTGCAGATCGGCGACGTGGCGTTGTTCACCGACGCCCCTCAGCAGACGTGCGACATCACGACGCAGACGTGCGAGGACGGCCTTCTCGAGCAGCGCATCTCCGACGTAGGCATCAGCTCCCGCTTCTACGGACCGGCGACCGCGCAGCAGCTGCGGGTCGCCGTCGGCCGTGAATCGTCCCCGCCGACCTTCGATACGGCGCAGGTCGGCAACGCGACGGCGCAGTGCATCCATGTGTCGGTCGGCGGCGGCCAGGAGACCTACTGCGTGAACAGCGACGGGATCGTCGCGCTGCTCGACACGGCCGCCGAGCACATCGAGCTCACGTCGTACTCACCCGACGCGGCCGCTTCGGCCTTCGCGCGTCCCGGTCAGGCGTCGACGACGACGAGCTCGTGAGCGACGCGGTTCATCGCGTCAGGCCCCTCTTCGGTTGCGACCACGATGTCCTCGAGCCTGAGGCCGAAGCGACCCGCGACGTAGATCCCGGGTTCGATCGAGAACGCGTGGCCGGGAGCGAGACGCTGCTCGTTGCCCTCGACGATGTACGGATCTTCGTGGGCTTCGACGCCGATGCCGTGGCCCGTGCGATGGATGAACTGAGGGCCGTAGCCCGCGCCCGCGATGATCGACCGTGCGGCGGCGTCGACGTCCTCGCACGGAGTGCCCACGACCGCGGCCTTCACCGCAGCAGCCTGCGCTTCGAACAGCACGTCGTACGCATCGCGGACCTCGGACGACGGCGCGCCCAGTCGACACGCAACGGGTGATGTCGCTGCAGTAGCCGTCGAGCGTGCCGCCGAAGTCGCAGAGGACGACCTCGCCATTGCGGATGATGCGATCACTCGCGTCGTGGTGCGGACTCGCGGCGTTCTCGCCCGCGGCGACGATCGCGAAGTTGACCTGATGGTGGCCCTCGGCGAGCAGCCGCGCCGGAGATCTCGGCCGAGACCGCCGCCTCGGTGCGCCCGACGAGCGCGATCTCGCCTGACTGCAGAGCCGTCGCCACTCGGTCGGCCGCCGCGCCCGGCGCGTCGCAGCGCGTCGATCTCGGAAGCGTCCTTCTGGGCCCGCAGCGGCCCGGTGACTTCGACCGCGCGCGAGAACGACGTCGATGGCATCTCGCGCTGCAGGGCGAGCAGGAACCTCGCCCACGTCGTGTCGCCGATCGCGGCGGTCGACGCCTTTCCGGCGATCTCGGCGACGATCGCCACCGGATCGTCGGTCTCGTCCCAACGCCGGATCGCGAACACTCCGGGCTGCTCGACCACCCGCGGGGCTTCGAGCGTCGGAACGACCAACGTGGCCTCACCGTCGCGGTGCGCGACGAGCATCGTGAGCCGCTCGAGCGGCATCGCCTCGTAGCCCGTCAGCCAGGGCAGGTCCGCGCCCACCGACAGGAGCAGGACGTCGACCTCCTTCTCGGTCATCGCCTTCCGGACGCGGCTCAGGCGATCGGCGTAGGCAGCCGTGGGCGCGGTCATGCCGACACGGTACGGCGCTCGACCGCCGGTCGCGCCGCCTCTGCCGCACTCCGAGCGTGGTAGCTCGAGCGAGTCAACGGCGACGACTCGACATGGGCGATCCCCATCGCCTCACCCTCTCGGCGAAACGTATGCGAACGACTCGGGCGGCACCCATCGCGCGACGGGGAGGTGATGGCTCGTCGGGCGCAGGTACTGGCCGATCGTCACGATGTCGACTGCCGACCGCGCGGAGATCCGCGAGCGTCGCCACGACCTCGTCGTCGGTCTCGCCCATCCCGACGATCAGGCCGGACTTCGTGACGAGCCCCGCGGCCTTGGCGCGGGCGAGCACCGCGAGGCTGCGGGCGTAGCCGCGCTGAAGGCCGTACGGCCCGCTGGAGACGGGGGACGGTCTCGATGTTGTGGTTCAGCACGTCCGGACGTGCCGCGAAGATCGCCTCGAGCGCGGCGACGTCACCCTTGCAGTCCGGGATGAGCACCTCGACGGCGACATCCGGAGCGCGCGCGGCGGACCGCATCGATCGTCTCGACGAAGCCGCTCGCACCGCCGTCGGGGAGATCGTCACGCGCGACGGCAGTGACGACCGCGTGGGCGATACCCATCCGCTTCGACTGCCTCCGCGACGCGCGACGGCTCGTCGCCGTCGAGCGCGACCGGATGGCCGGTGTCGACGAGGCAGAAGCCGCACGCACGGGTGCACGAGCGCGCCGTTGATCATGAACGTCGCGGTGCCGTCGGCCCAGCACTCGAAGAGGTTCGGGCATCCCGCCTCTTCGCAGACAGTCGCGAGGCCCAGGTCGCGCATCGTGTGCCGCAACGTGAGCACGCGGCGATCGTGGTGCACCTGCGCTCGCAGCCACTCGGGCTTGCGCGTCGAGATCTGAAGCCCTTCGGTCACGCCTGCCTGTGCCAGCCGGCCCGTGAGCCGCACGGGCTCGCCGGCCCCATGACCTCGGCTGAAGAGCGACAGATCTTCCGGACGGTCACGCCACGCGACGTCCTGGCGCTCCCATGCGTCACGCCCCACCGTTCGACCGCGAGCCCGCTCACGACGTCGACCACCGCCCGCATCGAGACGTCGACGCCTTCGGCGGCGAGCGACGTCACGCCCTTGTCCGCGATGCCGCACGGCACGATGTGGTCGAACATCGAGAGGTCGGTGCTGACGTTGAGCGCGAAGCCGTGCATCGTGCGCCCACGCGACAGACGCACGCCGATCGCCGCGATCTTGCGCGGTGCAGCAGTGTCTGCGTCGAGCCAGACCCCGGGATAGCGCCGCAAGCGCGCGGCGCGGCCGCACGCCGAGCTCGGCCAGGGCGTCGATGAGCAGCTGCTCGACGCTCTCGACGTACGCGACCGTGTCGGCCATGCCGGTCGCAGGCCCACGCTTGCCGGGCAGCGTGAGGATCGGGATAGCCGACGAGCTGGCCCGGCCCGTGGTACGTGACGTCGCCGCCGCGATCGGCCCGCACGAGGTCGGCACCGACGCTCGCCGGCGGCGTGAGGATGTGCTCGGTCGAAGCCCTGACGCCGAGCGTGTAGACGTGAGGGTGCTCGAGCAGCAGCAGATGGTCACTCGTCGCCGAGTCGAACAGCGCGTGCTGCAGGTCGAGTGCCTCGCGGTAGGGCACGCGGCCCAACCACCGCACTCTCAGCGTCACAGCTCGGCTTCCCAGTCCCGCGTCTCGAGGATGTCCTTCACCTTCACGAGGAAGTGCGCGGCGTAGACACCGTCGAAGGCGCGGTGGTCCCAGCTCATCGCCAGGTTGCCGACCGAGTGGATGACGATCGCCTCGCCGCCACCGCGTCGCCTCGACGACGACGGGGCGACGCTTGCACGCGCGTCGGTCGAGATGATCGCGACCTGCGGCTGGTTGATGATCGCCGCGGTGAGCACACGTGCCGGACGAGCCGTTGTTCGAGATCGTGAACGTGCCGCCGCGGATCTCGTCGGGCGACAGCTTCCGGGAGCGGGCGCGAGTCGGCGAGGTCGTAGATCTCGCGAGCGATCGCGCGGAGGCGCTTCGCGTCCGCATCGTGGACCACCGGCACGAGCAGTCCCTCGAAGCTCAGGTCGACCGCGATGCCGAGGTTGACGTAGTGGTGCACGATGAGCTCGCCGTCGCCCACGGTCGCGTTCATGCGCGGGAACTCGGCGATCGCGTCGATGATCGCCCGCGAGACGAACGGCAGGTACGTGAGGCGTGAAGCCCTCCTGCGCGTGCCAGGCGTCGCATGTGCGCGCGGCGCACCCGGTCGACGTTCTCGTAGTCGACCTCGACGACGCTGAACGCGTGCGGCGACGTCGCGAGCGACATCACCATGTGCTCGCCCGTCAGCTTGCGGATCTTCGGAAGGGTGACGACCTCTTCGCGCTGTCCCGGTGCGGCAGTGGGCGCGACGGCCGCGGGCCGGGGGGCCGCGGGCGCAGGCGCGGCGACTGCCGGTGCAGCGGCGTGCGGCAGGCGCGGCAGCTGCCGGAGCCACGCCGCCGTCGCCGACGTGCTTGTCGATGTGATCGAGCACGTCGTCGCGGGTGATGCGACCACCGGCGCCCGTGCCCGTGATCGCGGCGGGATCGAGACCGTGCTCGGCGACGAGCCGGCGCACCACCGGCGAGAGCAGCTTGTTGCCGGCCTCACCCGTCGGGGCCGGAGCTGCGGCTGCAGCAGCGGGCGCTTGTGCGGGAGCGGGAGCTGCCGGGCGCCGGTCGGGCGCAGCTTCGGGCACAGGTGCCGGGGCTGGCGGCGGCGGGCGGCGCTGCGGCAACGGTGGGCGCCGCTTCGGCGACCGGGGCCGGTGCAGGCGCGGCGGCGGGCGGCTCGGCGCGTCGCCGGTTGCGCGCCGGCATCGGACGAGATGACCGCGAGCAGCGCGCCGACGTCGACGGTGTCGCCCTCGGGGACCCTGATCTCGGCGATGAACCCGGCCGTCGGCGACGGCACCTCGGTGTCGACCTTGTCGGTCGAGACCTCGAACAGCGCCTCGTCCTCGGCGACCGGGTCACCGACCTTCTTGAACCACTTGGTGATCGTTCCCTCGGTGACCGTCTCACCGAGCTGGGGCATCGTGACGTCGGCCATCAGCCGTGCAGGCTCCTTCCCGTCATGCGCCAGCACGCTCTCGCCGAAGAGCTCGGACAGCGACGGGTGCGGCTGGATGAAGTGCGCGACCTCGTCGACCGTGGCCTCCCAGTTCACCGCGAGGTAGCCCTGCGCCGAGCTGCTCGGTGACCCACGGGCCGACCATGTGCACGCCGAGGACGCGTGCCGGCGCTTCCGTCGGCGCGCTTCTCGGCGATGATCTTCACCATGCCCGTCGGTCTCGCCGATGATCATGCGCGCGGCTGTTGCCGCTGTAGCGGTGCTTCGACGTCACGACGTCGAAGCCCGCCTCCTTGGCCGCCTCCTCGGAGTAGCCCGGCGAACGCGACCTCGGGGTAGCAGTAGATCGCCCACGGCACCTTGCCGTAGTCGACCGGCACCGGGCTCTCGCCGAGGATGTCCTTCACGACCATGATCGCCTCGGCGAAGCCGACGTGGGCGAGCTGCGGGGTCGCGATGACGTCGCCGACCGCGTAGACGCCGGGCTCGGCGGTGCGGCACCACTCGTCGACCTCGACGAAGCCCCGGTCGACCTGCGACCGCGGTGCCGTCGAGCCCGAGCAGGTCGGCGTAGGGGCGGCGGCCGACCGACACGACGACCAGGTCGACGTCGGACCTCTTCGCCCTCGCCGAAGCGCACGATCGTGCCGCCGTCGCCCTGGGGCTCGTGGCCGGTCACGGTCACGCCGGTGCGGATCTCGATGCCGCGCTTCTTGAACGACGCGCACGACGACGTTCGCGACGTCGTCGTCGCAGCCGGGAAGGATCTTCGGCAGCGCCTCGAGGATCGTGACCTGCATGCCGAGGTCGGACATCATCGACGCGAACTCGCAGCCGATCGCGCCGCCGCCGATGACGACCGCGGAGCTCGGGCAGCTTGTCGAGCGATGAGCACCTCGTCGCTCGTGAGCACGATGCTTGCCGTCGACGTCGAAGCCGGGGATCGTGCGGGGCACCGAGCCCGACGCGAGCACGACGTGCGTGCCCTGCAGCTCGACCGTCGCCCCGTCATCGCCCTTCACGGTCACCACATGGCCGGGGCCCAGCGTGCCCGTGCCGTTGTAGGTGACGATCTTGCGGCTCTTCAGCAGCCCGGTCAGGCCCTTGTAGAGCGGTCTCGACGACCTTCTGCTTGCGCGCCTGGCTGACGGCGAAGTCGACGATCGGCTGACCGGCTTCGACGCCGAACTCCTTCGCGTCCGGCGACGTGCCGGAACGTCGCGGCCGTCTCGAGGAGCTCCTTGGCCGGGATGCACCCGACGGTGCAGGCAGGTGCCGCCGACCTTGTCCTTCTCGATCATGGCGATCGTTGAGGCCCGGCGCTCGCGCCGTAGAGCGCTGCTGCGTAGCCACCAGGACCGCCGCCGATGATGACGAGATCGAAGGATTCAGCCACGGCTGCAGGCTACCGCCGGCTATTGCTGCTGCTGCTGGGCCGACTGCTGAGCGAGCCGCGCCCGACGCGCCCTTGCCTCGTCGAGACGCTGCTGGGCGGCCGCCGCGGCGCGCGCGCGCGTCCGCGGCGCTCGCGCCGGCGAGACGGCGGATGTCGACGGTGACGCCGAGGCTCGGCACTGCCGCGCCGCCGAACACGCCGCGGAGCGGCGGCACGTCGTCGTAGTCGCGACCGTGCCCGATCTTCACGTGCCGCAAGCCGACCTCCGGTCGCGTTCGTCGGGTCGAGCGCGAGCCATCCGCCTCCGGGGATCGCGGCCTCGAACCAGGCGTGGGTCTGCACCCGCACTGCCTCGGCGTCGGGTCCTCGCCGGTCGCGTCGTCCGTGGTGAACAGGTAGCCCGACACGTACCGGGCGGGGATGCCGATGCTGCGGCACATCGCGACCGCGAGGTGGGCGAAGTCCTGGCACACGCCCGACGCGCCGAGCGAGCACCTCCTCGACCTCGACGCCGACGTACGGTCGAGCCGGGCTCGTAGCTCATCGAGCTCCCGACCCGCCGGTGCAGCGCGAGCACGATGCTCACGAGGTCGGGGCCCGCGGCCGCGAGCTCGCGGCTCGCCTCCTCGGCGACGCCCGCGCCCCAGTCCGCGTGTGGCGTCGGCTGCAGGTACTCGAGGTGCTCCTCCCGGAACTGCTCGCCGCGCACGCTGTCGACGTGCGGCGACGCGGTGAAGAGCGGCGTCCGCCGAGTCTCGACCGAGGCCTCGGCGATCACCTCGAGCGCCTCGTGGGGCTCGCGCACCCCGAACGCGTCGACACGCGTGCCCCAGTAGTCGGTGAACGAGAAGACGCTGCGACGCCGGCGTCGTGGTGACCCGATACGAGATGAGCTGCTGGCGCGGGTCGCTCACGGGCGCGGCCCGCAGCTCGTTCTGCGACTCGCGCACCGGCGCGTCGTACGTGAACCGCGTGCGGTAGCGGATGTCGAGCCGCATGGCTCAGCCCCCGCCCGCCGACGGCTGCGACTCGATCGAGTGGAGATCGACCTGCAGGTTCCGGAAGTACTGCGCGGCGATCGCCTCGGAGCCCTCGCGGACGCCCTCCTGCACCCGGTCGAGGTCCCTGCAGGCCGCCGGCGAGGAGCTCGCCGACGTCGCAGAACTCGAGCTCGGACCGGATGCGACCGACGATGCGCTCGGGACGGGTGAGCGCGTCGCCGGCGGTGAGGCGAGCAAGGTCACGCTCGGCCTGGCGCAGGCAGTAGAGGACGCTGCGAGGGAACGTGCGCGAGAGCAGCAAGAACTCGACGACGTCGCGCCGGGTCCATCGCCGCGCCGTACGTCTTGCGGTACGCCTCGGACGCCGACGCGGACTTGAGCACCCCGGAGAGCAGATGGAAGCCCGCGAGGTCGGTCGCTCCCGCGAGCTCGCCGTAGCGGACGTTCAGCAGCCGGCAGGTCATCTCGGCCCGCTCGAGCATCCAGCCGAGCATCAGGAACCGCCAGCCGTCGTCACGCGACATCGTCTCGGCCGCGACGCCGGCCACCATCTGGCACCGTCGCTTCACGAGCCCGTAGAGCTCGTACGGCTGCTCCTCGAGGTCGGCTCGGAGGTTGCGCGCCAGCAGCTCGAGGCAGAACGTGTTCACCGCCTCCCACAGCTCGGTCGAGATCAGCTCGCGCACGCTCCGGGCGTTCTCGCGGGCGCTGCCCGACGGCGCTCACGATCGCTCCGGCGTTCTTGTCGTCGAGCACGAGGAACTCGCTGACACGAGGCCGGCAGCTGGCCTCGTCGTTTCGCTCGGCGAAGACCTGGTCGAGGTTCAGCGACCGAGAGCAGGTCGCGCCACGACCGCGTGGCTTCCTCGGGCGGCGACTCCAAGCAGCCCGTGGTAGGTCACGTCGAGCATGCGGGCGGTGTCCTCGGCGCGCTCCAGGTAGCGACCGGTCCAGAAGAGGGCCTCCGCGTGGCGGGCGAGCATCAGTCCGCGTCCCCGGACAGCACCCAGGTGTCCTTCGATCCGCCGCCCTGCGACGAGTTCACGACGAGCGAGCCCTTGCGCAGCGCGACGCGAGTGAGGCCGCCGGGGATCACCTCGATGCTCTCGCCCGACAGCACGAACGGGCGCAGGTCGATGTGGCGGCCCTCGAGGTGGTCGTCGACGAGCGTGGGATGCCGCGAGAGCTGCACGACCTCCTGCGCGATGTAGCCGCGCGGGTCGTCCTCGATGTGCTTGCGGAAGGTCGCGAGCTCCTCGTCCGACGCGTGCGGGCCGATGAGCATGCCGTAGCCGCCCGAGCCGGCGACCGGCTTCACGACGAGCTCGTCGAGCCGGTCGAGCACCTGCGCCGCGCTGGTCGGGGTCCCACAGCAGGTAGGTCTCGACGTTCGGGAGGATCGGCTCCTCGCCCAGGTAGTAGCGGATGAGGTCGGGCACGAACGCGTAGATCGCCTTGTCGTCGGCGACGCCGTTGCCGACCGCGTTCGCGATCGTCACGTTGCCGGCGCGCGCCGCGGCAGCGATGAGCCCGGGCACGCCGAGCGTCGAGTCGCGGCGGAAGATGACCGGGATCGAGGAAGTGCGTCGTCGATGCGGCGGTAGATGACGTCGACGCGCTGGAGCCCGTGCGTGGTGCGCATCTACACGACGTGCTCGTCGACGACGAGGTCGCGGCCCTCGACGAGCTCGACGCCCATCTGGCGAGCGAGGAACGCGTGCTCGAAGTACGCGGAGTTGAAGACGCCGGGCGTGAGCACGACGACGCATGGGTCACCTGCGGCCGCGGGCGCCACCTGCCGCAGCGCGGCGAGCAGCGACGCGCCGTAGTGGTCGACCGGCCGCACCCGATGGGTGCCGAACACGCTCGGCAGCACGCGGGTCATGGCGGCGCGGTTCTCGAGCACGTAGGAGATGCCGCTCGGGTTCCGCAGGTTGTCCTCGAGCACCCGGTAGGTGCCGTCGACGTCGCGCACGAGGTCGATGCCGGCGACCAGGCAGCGGGCGCCACGCGGCACCGGGATGCCGAAGGCCTCGCGCTCGAAGCCGTCGCTCGACGTCACGAGGCTCACCGGGACGATGCCGTCTCTGCACGGCGGCTCGCTCGCCGACGTAGAGGTCGTCGAGGAACATGTTGAGGGCCGTCACCCGCTGGCCGAGGCCGTGCTCGACGTGTGCCCACTCGTCGGCCGGGATGATGCGCGGGCACCAGGTCCATCGGGAACGTGCGCTCGAGCCCCGCGTCCTCGCCGTAGACGGTGAAGGTGATGCCCGCGGATCGGAACGCGGCGTCGCGGAGCCGCTCGCGGCGAGCGAGCTCCTCGGGTGTGAGTGCGCCGAGCCGCAGCGCGAGCTGGCGGTAGTGCGGCCGCACCTCGCCGAGCTCGTCGACGAACTCGTCGAAGAACCCCTCGTGCTGATACCCCTCGAACAGCGACGAGGTCACGACTCGGCAGGTTAGGTCGCGGTTGTTTCGGGCTCGTTACTGCGAGGAGCCAGGCGGCGATGTCGTGGTCTCGTGAGTAGACCGTCGTGAAGCCCGCCACCGACGGTTGCGGGCTGTCGAGCGTGAACAGCATGAAGCACTGCGCGGTCGCCCCGGGCTCGATGCGCTGGGTCGAGCACGGCGGCACGTCGAGGTCGACCTCACGGTCGGCCGCCCGGACCAGCTTGGCGCCCGTCGGGCTCACGACGGACCAGCCCGCTGCGAAGTCGTCGATGGTCGAGCCCCCCTCGGGCACGACGCCCTCGACGGTCAGCACGAGCTCCTGTCCGTCGAGCGCGCCTCCCAGCACGGTCACGCCGAGTCCGCCGACCTTCGCCTGCTGCCCGGCTTCGAGCAACGGGGACGTCTTCGCATCGTCCTTGCCCGACGCGACGAGCCAAAGGCCGCCGGCGAGGAGGATCGCCAAGCCGCAGCACAACGCGGCGATGATCAGCTTCCGCGTCGCCACGCGGGTGAGGGTAGTGGCGCTCGTCCTGTGTCAGGCTGAGCCCCCGTGGGCCTGAAGGACCTCAAGCGCCGCCTCACGGCTTCGGTCGAAGAGCTCGACGACGCGCGCCTGCACGATCGCTACTCGGGTCTCGGCATCACCGAGATCGGAACGATGGCAGTGCGGACGCCGGTCCGCGTCGGCGGCGAGGTGCAACGCCTCCGGGTCGTGCCTCGCGCAGGCTCGCCCTCGATCGAAGCGGTGCTGTCGGACGGCACCGGCGAGGTGACGGTCGTGTTCACAGGCCGCCGGTCGATCGGTGGGCTCCACCCGGGACGCGGCGTGCTCGTCGAAGGCGTCGCACACGCCGAGCGGGGTCGTCTCGTGATCGTGAACCCGGCGTACACGCTGCTCGAGTCTTGACCCTGTGACGCGATCGCGCGCCTGACTCGGTCAGGCGCCGGTGAGCACTGTGCGGACTTCGCCCTCGGAGTCGTCGGTGACGAGCACGAGCACCTCGTCTCCGACCCTGAGCACCGTGTCGCCTCGAGGGACGACGAGCCGGTCGCGCCGCAGCACTGCGACGACGGTCGAGTCACGCGGCAGACCGAGGTCGACGATCTCCTTGTCGGCGGCCGGCGAGGCCTCCGCGAGAGTGACCTCGGCGAGCCGGGCGCGCCCGCCCTCGAACGACAGGATCCGCACCAGCGTGCCCACCGAGACCGCTTCCTCGACGAGGGCGGTGAGCAGGTGAGGCGTCGACACCGCGACGTCGACGCCCCAGCTCTCGTTGAACATCCACTCGTTCTTCGGGTTGTTCACCCGGGCGACGACGCGAGGGACGCCGAACTCCTGCTTCGCGAGAAGCGACACGACGAGGTTGTCCTCGTCGTCCCCGGTGACGGCCGCGACGACGTCGGCCTTGTCGACGCCGGCCTCGGCCAGCCGGCTGACCTCGCATGCGTCGGCCTTCATCCACGGCACGCCGGGCGGCTCGTTCGCCGCGACCGCTCGCCGCACCACCGCGGCGTCGTTGTCGACGATGAGCACCTCGTGCCCACCCTTGTGCAGCGACTCGGCGATGAACTTCCCGACGCTGCCGCCGCCCGCGATCACCACTCGCATCAGTGCCGTCCCGTTGCGCCCTGGGCCAGACGTTCGTCGAAGGCCGCGATCGAATCTCCGGACACCGCGACGTACGCGACGTCCCCTTCCTGAGCGACGAGGTCGGGCTTCGGGATCTGCGCGACCCCGAGGCGGCCGACCGCGACCACTCGCACCTGGCCGACCTGCTCGAGATCGGACACCAGCTTGCCCGCCCACGCGGCCGGGATCGCCCGCTCGACCAGGCACACCTTGGCGCTCGGATCGACCCAGTCGACAGCGGAGAGCTCGGGGAGGATGTGGCGCAGCACGCGCTCGGACGCCCACGACACGGTCGCGACCGTCGGGATGCCGAGGCGCTGGTAGATGGCGGCTCGCCGGGGGTCGTAGATGCGAGCGACGACCCGCTCGACGTTGAACGTCTCGCGCGCGACGCGGGCGATCATGATGTTCGAGTTGTCACCGTTGGTCACGGCCGCGACGGCGGTGGCGGTCTCGATGCCCGCTTCCTTGAGACGATCGCGGTCGAACCCGATGCCAGCGATCATCTGGCCCCCGAACCCGGCGCCGAGGCGGTCGAACGCCTCGGGACGCTTGTCAATGATCGCGACAGAATGACCCGCGTCGAGGAGCCCCGTGGCGAGAGCCGACCCCACTCTCCCGCACCCCACGACGACCACGTGCACGATCTCGACCTCCGTCCCTTGCAGCGGGGGGTCATCCTAGGCACCACCGGCGCGAGCACCCTCTTCGGCATCGCCAGGTCTGACACGATGGCGCCCCGTCGTGGGGTGTATCAGCCTGAAGCGCGTCGTCGTCGGCCGTCCCGATCGCGACCAGCGAAGAGCACCACCAGCGGCTCACGCAAGAAGATCGCTCTCGCGGTCTTCGCGAGCGGACGCGATCTCGTCGACTGCCTACGCGACGCAGGAGATCCTGCTCGTCCTCGTGCCGGTCGCCGGGCATGGCGGCACTGAACGACATCGTGCCGCTCGTCACTCGTCGTCGTGCGTCCTGCTCGCCATCGTCGTGACGAGCTACCGCCAGACGATCAAGGCCTATCCGCAAGGGGGCGGCAGCTACGTCGTCTCGCGCGAGAACCTCGGGCCGTCACGCCCTCGCTCGTCGCGGGCGCGCTCGATCCTCGTCGACTACGTGCTCACCGTGGCCGTGTCGGTCTCGGCCGGTGTCGCAGCGATCGACTCCGCCTTCCCGGAGCTGCGCAACTCGCGCGTCGTGCTCTGCCTCGGGTTCATCGTGCTGATGACGCGTCGGCGAACCTCCGCGGCCTGAAGGAGTCGGGGCGCCTCTTCGCGGGCCCGACCTACATCTACGTCGTCGCGCTCGGCTGGGCTCATCCTCATCGGGTTCGTCGCGCTCGTACTTCGGCGATCTCGGACGCCCTGCCCGGTGAACCAAGACGCGCTCGACGAGATCACCCACAACGGCGCGCTGCTCACCGGCACGACCGCGCTGATCATGCTGCGCGCGTTCTCGTCGGGCGCCGTCGCGCTCACCGGCGTCGAAGCCATCGCCGACGGCGTCCCCGCGTTCCGCAAGCCCGAGTCGAAGAACGCGGCGACGACGCTCACATGGATGGCGATCATCCTCGGCACGGCGTTCTTCGGGCTGGCCGTCCTCACCCACCGCCTACGCCCGACGGTCTCTGAGGACGAGACGCTGCTGTCGATCCTCGGCAAGGCCGTCTACGGCTCCGGCTCGTTCATGTACTACGTCCTGCAGTTCTCGACGTTCGCGATCCTGATCCTCGCCGCCAACACCGCATTCGCCGACTTCCCGCGGCTGTCGTCGATCATCTCGCGAGACGGCTTCCTCCCTCGGCAGATGGCCAACCGAGGCGACCGACTCGTCTTCTCGAACGGGATCGTCTTCCTCGCCGGTCTCGCGAGCGCTGCTGATCGTCGCCTTCGACGGCGACACCGCCGCGCTCATCCCTCTCTACGCGGTCGGCGTGTTCACGAGCTTCACGCTCTCGCAGTTCGGGATGTTCCGGTTCCAGCGCTCGCACCGCCACGTCGGCTGGCAACGACGCTCGGTCATCAGCCTGGTCGGCTCGATCGCGACGTTCATCGTGCTGCTCGTCGTCGTGGTGTCGAAGTTCACGAAGGGTGCGTGGATCCCCGCAGTCGTGATCCCGATGATCGTGCTGCTCTTCGTGCAGATCGGGCGCCACTACTCGCAGCGTGCGAGAGGCGATCTACGTGCCGCCGGGGTGGCGAGCGAAGCGCCACACGCACAATGTCGTCGTGCTCGTCGGCGGGGTGAACCGGGGCGTGCTCCAGGCCCTCACCTACGCCCGATCGCTCGCCCCCGACCGGCTCATCGCCGTGTCAGCGTCGTCAGCGACGAGCTCGAGCAGGAACGCATCACCGAAGCAGTGGGCCGAGTACGAGATCCCGCATCGAGCTGCACGTCCTCCACTCCGCCTACCGCGAGCTCACGCGCCCCGTGCTGCGCTACCTCGACGAGATCGACAGCGAGAGCCCCGACGACATGATCACGGTCGTGATCCCTGAAGTCGTCGTGACCCACTGGTTCACCAACGTCCTCCACAACCAGAGCGCCCTCGCACTCAAGGCGAGGCTCCTCTACCGCCCAAATACCGTCGTGACCTCGGTTCCCGTTATCGTCGGCTAGCGGTGTACTCGACGCTCAAGCGGATCTTCGTTGGCCGCCCGATCCCGTCGAGCGAAGAGCACCACCAGCGGCTCAGCAAGGTCATCGCCCTGGCGGTCTTCGCCTCGGACGCGATCTCCTCCACGGCCTACGCGACCGAGGAGATCCTCCTCGTCCTGGTGCCCGTCGCCGGGCATGCTGGCTCTCAACTACCTGGTGCCGCTGTCGCTGATCGTCGTCGTCCTGCTCGCCATCGTCACGACGAGCTACCGCCAGACGCTGTTCGCCTATCCGAGCGGCGGCGGCTCGTACATCGTGTCGCGGGAGAACCTCGGGGTCACGCCCGCGCTCGTCGCGGGCGGCTCGCTGCTCGTCGACTACGTGCTCACGGTCGCCGTGTCGGTGTCGGCAGGCGTGGCCGCGATCACGTCCGCGTTCCCGTCGACGCAAGAGCTCCGCGTCCCGATGTGCATCTTCTTCGTCGCGTTGATGACCGTCGGCAACCTGCGGGGCGTGAAGGAGTCCGGGCGGCTCTTCGCGGGACCCACCTACGTCTACGTGTTCGCGCTGAGCTCGCTGATCCTCGTCGGGCTCTTCCGCTCGTACTTCGGCAACCTCGGCGCCCTGCCCGTCAACCAGGAGGCGCTCGACCAGGTCACGAAGAACGGCTCGTTGCTCACGGGCATCACGCTCTTCGCTCTGCTGCGGGCGTTCTCCTCGGGTGCCGTCGCGCTGTCCGGCGTGGAAGCCATCTCGAACGGCGTGCCCGCGTTCCGCTCGCCCGAGCCGCGGAACGCGGCCGCGCACGCTCATGTGGATGGCGACGATCCTCGGCAGCACGTTCTTCGGCATCTCGGTGCTCGCGCACCGCCTGCGGCCGACCGTGTCCGAGAACGAGACGCTGCTGTCGATCATGGGCAAGGCCGTCTTCGGCTCGGGCTCCGTCTTCTACTTCGTCCTCCAGTTCTCGACGTTCGCGATCTTGATCCTCGCGGCGAACACTGCGTACGCCGACTTCCCGCGGCTGTCGTCGATCATCGCGAGAGACGGCTTCCTCCCGCGCCAGCTCGCGAACCGAGGCGACCGCCTCGTCTTCTCGAACGGCGTGCTGGTGCTGGCGGGCGTGGCGACGCTGCTGATCATCGTGTTCGGCGGCAAGACCTCCGCCCTGATCCCGCTCTACGCGGTCGGGGTGTTCACCGGGTTCACGCTGTCGCAGACCGGGCATGGTCGTCCACCATCACAAGCTCAGAGAGCCGCGATGGAAGTCGAAGCTCGTCGATCAACGCGGTCGGCGCGGTCGCGACCGGCATCGTCCTCACCGTCGTCGTCGTGTCGAAGTTCACGATCGGCGCGTGGATCCCCGTCGTGCTGATCCCGCTGATCGTCATGGCGCTCAAGGCGATCGGGCGCCACTACAAGCACGTCGAGCGAGAGACGACGATCGAGCCCGAGTGGAAGCCGCGTCGCTACACGCACAACGTCGTCGTGCTCGTGGGCCGGCTCAACAAGCCCACCCTCCAAGCGCTCACGTACGCGCGCTCGCTCGCGCCCGACCGGCTCAGCGCGGTGACGGTCGTCGCGAGCCCCGAGGAGCAGCAGGAGCTGCAGAAGGCATGGGACGAGTTGGCGCCACCGATCCCGCTCGAGTTCCTGCACTCTCCGTACCGGGAGCTCACTGGTCCCGTCCTCAGCTACCTCGACGAGCTCGACGCCGAGAACCCCGACGAGATCATCACCGTCGTGATCCCCGAGGTCGTCGTGTCGCACTGGTACGCGCAGCCGCTGCACAACCAGAGCGCGCTCGCGCTGAAGGCTCGCCTCCTGTTCCGTCCGAACACCGTCGTCACGTCGGTGCCCACGCTGGTCGAATGACTGACGCGAGCGTTCACGGGGAACGTTGATCGGATGGACGTCCTCGTCAGCGGCGCGAGCGGGCTGATCGGGACTGCGCTTCGACCTGCCCTCGTCGCCGCGGGCCATCGACCGGTTGCCCTCGTGCGCCGCCCTGCGCGAGGTGCAGATGAGATCACCTGGGATCCGGCGACCGGCCGGCTCGACCGCGCTAGCGATCGAAGGCATGGGCGCGGCGATCCACCTCGCGGGCGTCAGCATCGCGGACAAGCGATGGACCGACGAGCAGAGGCGCGTCCTTCGCGACAGCCGCGTGCAGAGCACCGGGCTGCTGGCGCGGGCGATCGCGGAGGCTGCGTCAGCCGCCGCCCGTGCTCGTGAGCGCGTCGGCGATCGGGTGGTACGGCGATCGCGGCGACGAGATCCTGACCGAGAAGAGCGCGCCCGGCGAGGGCTTCCTCGCCGATCTGTGCAAGACGTGGGAGGCCGCGACCGCACCGGCGGAGCAAGCGGGCACGCGCGTCGCGCACATCCGCAGCGGCATCGTCCTGACCCCGGACGGCGGTGCGCTCGCCAAGCAGCTCCCCCTCTTCCGAATCGGGCTCGGCGGCCACTTCGGCTCGGGCCGCCAATGGCAGAGCTGGATCGCGCTGGACGACGAGATCGCGGCGATCCTCCACCTGCTCACGACGAACGTGTCGGGCCCGGTGAACCTCACTGCGCCGAACCCGGTACGGAACTCCGAGCTCACCAAGACGCTCGGGCGAGTGCTGCACAGGCCCGCCGTGCTGCCGGTGCCGAAGCTCGGTCCTTCGCTGCTCCTCGGCGGCGAGCTGACCGAGAGCCTGCTGTACTTCAGCCAGCGGGTGCTGCCCGCGAAGCTCCAGGAGTCAGGATTCTCGTTCACCCATCCCTCGCTCGAGGGTGCTCTGCGGAGCATGCTCGTCTCACGTGACTGACGCCGCCGACCAGGCCGAACGCGTAGACGTCGCCGTGATCGGAGCCGGCCTGGCCGGACTCGCCTGCGCGCGAACACTGCACGAGGCCGGCCGCGACGTGGTCGTCCTCGAGGCATCCGACGGCATCGGTGGGCGCGTGCGCACTGACGTGGTCGACGGCTTCCAGCTCGACCGTGGCTTCCAGGTGCTCTTCACCGCCTACCCGGAAGCGCAACGTCAGCTCGATCTCGCCGCGCTCTCGCTGCAGCGGTTCGACCGGGGCGCGCGTCGTGCGGGTGGGCGGTCGGTTCCATCGCCTTGCCGACCCGTTCCGCGGAGCCGGCGTCCGCGGTGCGGCGACTGGCGCGCTCGATGCGACCCGCGCGCCGATCGGCGCGCTGCCCGACAAGATCCGCATGGCTCGCCTCCGCCGGGAGCTGCTGGGCAAGCCCGCCGCCGACCTGCTCCGCGGCCCCGACGTATCGACCGCGACGTCCCTGCGCGAGCGCGGGTTCTCGGACTCGACGATCGATCGCTTCTTCCGACCGCTGTTCGGTGGCATCCAGCTCGACCAGTCGCTCACGACCTCGAGCCGCATGTTCGACGTGATGTTCCGCACGCTCGCGTCGAGCGATGCGGCGCTCCCTGCGAAGGGGATGGGCGCGATCCCCGCGCAGCTCGCCGAGCGTCTGCCCGAGTCCGCGATACGGCTCGAATGTCGCGTCGGCGCGGTCGAAGGCACGACCGTGTGGCTGCACGGAGGCGGCCGCCTCGAGGCCTCGTGCGTCGTCGTCGCGACCGAAGGCCCGGAGGCATCGCGGCTCTTGGGGCTGCCCTCGGTGCGCTCGAAGCAGGCCGCGTGCGTCTGGTACGCGGCGCCGGTCGCACCCATCGACGGACGGATGATCGTGCTCGACGGCGAGGCCAGCGGACCGGTCGCCAACCTCGCGGTCGTCAGCTCGGTCGCGCCGACCTACGCGCCCGAGGGCCAGTGCCTCATCGCGGCAGCGTGCCCCGGCACGTCGGCACCGGGCATCGAGGTCGCGGTGCGCAGTCAGATGATCGGGTGGTTCGGCCCGGCGGTCGAGCGTTGGCAGCACCTCCGCACGTACCTCATCGACCACGCCCAGCCCGACCAGCGGCCGCCGTTCCACCCCAAGCAGTCCGTTCGCCTGGGCGAAGGCCGATACGTTGCGGGCGACCACCGCGACACCGCATCCATCCAGGGCGCGCTCTACTCAGGACGGCGATGCGGGGAAGCCGTGCTCGCCGACCTCGCCGGCTGACGTACAGGAGGCTCTTCATGACCGAGAAGCGAGCAGTGAGCGTCGAGCGCGTGATCGCCGCGTCGCCCGACGCGATCTTCGATGTGCTCGCCGACCCGCGCCGCCATGCCGGAGATCGACGGGTCGGGCTCGGTGAAGAAGGTGCGGGAGGGCACGCCGCGAGCGCCTCGCGCTCGGCGCGCACTTCGGCATGGACATGAAGATCGGCATGCCGTACCGCGTGCAGAACGAGGTGGTCGAGTTCGAGGAAGACCGCAAGATCGCGTGGCGCCACCTCGGGCACCACGTGTGGCGCTACGAGCTCGAGCCGGTCGCCGAGGGCACGCGCGTCACCGAGACGTTCGACTGGGCTCACTCTCGAGCGCCGTGGGCGCTCGAGCTCATGCGGGCGCCGCAGCGCAACCGCAAGGCGATGGAGTCGACGCTGGTGCGGCTCGCGGCGACCGTCCAGAGCTGACCGATACTTGGGCGCCATCCGGATCGCGCCGTCGAGGCGGATCGTCTCGCCGTTGAGGTAGTCGTTCTCGACGATGGCCAACGCCATCTTGGCGAACTCGTCCGCGGTGCCGAGGCGACGCGGGAAGACGACGCTCGCGCCGAGCGACTCCTTCGCTGCATCGGGGAGCATGCCGAGCAGCGGCGTGTCCATCAGACCGGGAGCGATCGTGCACACGCGGATGCCCGTGACCGCGAGGTCGCGCGCTGCGGGCAGCGTCATGCCGACGACTCCACCCTTCGACGCGCTGTAGGCGAGCTGGCCGATCTGACCGTCGAACGCCGCGACCGACGCGGTGTTCACGATCACGCCGCGGAGCCCGTCGGCGAGCGGAGTCGGCCTTCGAGATCTCCGACGGCCTCGTGGGTCAGGCACAGGAACGTGCCGACCAGGTTGATGCCGACGACGCGATCCCACTCGCTGCGCATGTGCGGCGTGCCGTCCTTGCTGATCGTGCGCACCGCGGTGCCCGTGCCGGCGCAGTTGATGCCGATGCGCAGCGGCGCCGACTCGGCTGCCATCGCGACACCCTCGGCGACCTGCTCCGCGTTCGTGACGTCGGCCTTGAAGAACTTCGTCGCGCCGCCGAGCTCCTTGGCGAGCGCCTCACCCTTCTCGGCGTTGAAGTCGAGGATCGTGACCTCGGCGCCCCCGGCGACGAGGCGGCGGACTGTGGCCTCACCGAGACCCGACGCTCCCCCGCTGACGATCGCTGCTGCTCCCTTGATGTCCATGGCCAGGCAGCCTAGGGGCCGGGCCTTCAGCCACCGGCCGCTGTTTCTCGGTCAGGGGCTGCGAGTGCGCCCTCGTCACCGACGACGGACTCCGGCCGGGAGATGCGATACAGCACGTGGGCTTGACTCGATGTCCGTCGGGGACGTTGGGATGGTCGAAGTCGTCCGCGGGATCGCGCGTCATCCCGATGCGCTGCATCACCGCCTGCGACCGGAGGTTCGTCACCGCGGTCATCGAGACGATCTCGTCGAGCTCGGCAACGCGGAAGCCGTGGTCGAGCGCGGCGAGCGCAGCTTCCGTCGCGTACCCATGACCCCAGGCCGATTGCTGCAGGCGCCATCCGACCTCGACCGACGGGTTGAAGGGCGCGGGAAACGTCTGCACCGCCAGCCCGGTGAACCCGATGAACTCGCCTGTCTCCTTCACCTCGAGTGCCCACAGGCCGAAGCCGAGCGTGTCGAGCTGCGCAGTGATGCGGACGACGAGCGCGTCGCTCTCCTGCCGAGTCAGCGTGCTCGGGAAGTGCTCCATCACCACGGGGTCGGCGTTGAGCGCGGCGAACGGCGCGCGGTCCTCCTCGCGCCAACGCCGCATGAGCAGCCGCTCAGTCTCGAGCACTGTGCCCCCATCCTCCGCCGCCCGGGGTGAGGACACGGATGACGTCGCCCGCGCGCACTCGCACCGTGCACTTGTCGGCGAGCGCGATCGCGCGGCGCCTCGTCACCGCCCGGCAGCAGCCAGTTCTCGCCCGTCGCGCCGGGCTCGCCGCCGTCCGGCACCCCACGGCCTGCGACACGCGGCGCTCGGTGATCAACGAGACCGTCGCGTCCTCGAGCACCTCGAGGTCGCGCTCGATGCCGTCGCCGCCGCGCGCCGCGCCCGACTCCGCCCGAGCCTCGGCCGCAGGCGACACCGCAGCACGCGCATCGGGTACGCCTGCTCGAGCGCCTCGATCGGCGTGTTCCGCGTGTTCGTCATCCCGGTGTGCACGCCGCTCATGCCGTCGCGACCCGGCCGCGCACCCTGCCCACCGGCAAGCGTCTCGTAGTACACCCAGCCGTCGCCGCCGACGATGAGGTTGTTCATCGTGCCCTGCGACGCCGCCGCCGAGCGTGCCCGGTCGGGCGAGCGCGAGCGCGCCGAGGCAGACGTCAGCGACGCGCTGGCTCACCTCGACGTTGCCCGCGCCAACGGCCGCGGGCGGTCGGGCGGCGACGATCGTCCCTGCCGGAGCGATCACGGTCGACCGGCCGCAGCGCGCCCGCGTTCGCGGGGATCGTCGGGTCGGTCGCGACTCGAAGCGCGAACGCGACCGAAGACACCGTCACCGCCTCGACCGCGTTCACGTTGCCGGCTCGCTGCCGAGTCGGTGCCCGTGAAGTCGAACGTGATGCGATCGCCGTCGACGGTCACGGTGACGACGATCCGCGCCGGCCGCTGCTGATCGTCGGCCTCCCCCGTCGAGTCGAGCACGTCCTCGAACGTCCACGTGCCGTCGGGCGATCGCGGCCGAGCGCGGCGCGCATTCGCCGCTCGCCGTAGGCGAGCACCTCGTCGACGGGCTCACCTCGCTCGACGAGCTCCGCGAGACGGCGCGGCGCCGAGCACGTTCGCTCCGAGCTGCGCGTCGAGGTCGCCGCCCCGCTCGTCGGGAGTCCGCGAGTTCGCGAGGATCAGCGCGCGCAGCGCCGGCGACCACGGCACGGGCGGGATGCGCAACCCCTCCTGGTAGATCTCGGTCGCGTCCGCGGGCATCGACCCCGGCGCGCCGCCGCCGAGGTCCGCGTGATGGGCTCGGTTCGCCGCCCACCCGACGATCTCGCCACCGACGAACGCAGGCGCGACGAACGTGACGTCGTTGAGATGGGTGCCGCCCGCGAACGGATCGTTCACGACCACCTGGTCGCCCGCGGCAAGACCGCCGCCACGCGGGAACACGTCGAGGACCGCCCGCACCGACGCGGGCATCGCGCCGAGGTGCACCGGGATGTGCTCGGCCTGCACGAGCTGCTCGCCTGCGGCGTTGAAGAGCGCCGCGGAGCAGTCGGCACGCTCCTTGATGTTCGGGCTGAACGCCGCCCGCCGCAGCACGGCGCCCATCTCGTCTGCGATGCCCTCGAGCCGGCCGATCAGCACGGCGAGCCCGGCCGCGTCGAGCGTCACGGGGTCGAGCGTCACGGCTCAGCCACGAGCGTCACGGCTACGAGCGACGCTCGACTCGACAACAGGTGAGGTGCGCAGCGTCTGCAGCACGACGCAGTAGCGCTCGGTCGTCGCGAGCAGGTCGGCGATCTGCTCGTCGGTGGCGTCGGTGTCGAGCTCGAAGCGCAGTCGGATGTCGGTGAAGCCGACCGGAGCCTCGCGGTCGACGCCCAACGTCCCCTTGAAGTCGAGGTCGCCGTCGGCGAACACCGTGCCACCGCGAAGCGCGATGCCGCGTGCGGTCGCGACCGAGCACATCGTCACACCTGCGCACGCGGCGAGCGCCTGCAGCAGCATGTCGCCCGAGCACGCGAACGACCCGTCTCCCCCGGTCGCCGGATGCAGGCCGGCCCGCACCAGCGCCTGGCCGGTCTCGACCGAGCAGCTGATGCCCTCGGTCAAGGAGCCCTGCGCGTGCAGCGTGATCACTGCCGCACTCGGGTCGTCGCGGTACTGCTGCTTCAGAGGTGCCTGCAGCGACTTCAGCTCTTGCGTGTCCACCGCGCCAACCTAAGTCTTCGTCAGCACGAGCGCGCCGTCGAGGCCTGGGTCGCCTCGCCACCCCTCGGGCACCCACGTCGTGCAGTCCAGCCTCGGACACGAGCGCGGGTCCGACCACCGTCGCTCGCGGCGCGGTCGGCAGGTCTTCGATGTGGATCGGCGACGCCACGCGAGCCGAGGCCCGCACCGCGACGACCTCGACGGGAGCGCCGGCGCGCGCGTAGCCGTTGCGGCGTTCGTGCTCGGCATGGAAGTCCGCGACGGCTCGGCACCGTGAGCTCGTGGCTCTGGCCCGGGTAGCGGCAGTCGATCGCCGTCACGACCTCGACGTCGCCCTCTCCGTCGACCAGCGCGCGGGCGGCGGCGACCACCTCGGTCGAGCGCGAGATCGGGGTCGGCGTCCGCCGACGACCGAGCGCACGACGTCGTGTTGCACCGGCGCGCCGAGAAGGCCAACCGCACACAGCACACCCGCACGCGCCGGCACGATCACCGTCGAGATCCCGACGAGGTCCGCGAGCGCGCAGGCGTGCATCGGGCCCGCTCCACCGAACGCGACCAGCGCGAGCTCCCGAGGGTCGACGCCCCGCTCGACGGTGACCTTGCGCACGGCCTGCGCCATCGCGGCATCGACGACGGCGACGACGCCCTCGGCACTCGTCCCGGCGCGGTCGAGCGCGGCTTGCGCGGCTTCGACGTCGAGGATCCCGAGGCCCGGCAGCGGCGCTGCCCTGCGCGATGTGCCCGAGCACGAGGTCGGCATCGGTGACGGTCGGCTCGCCGCCACCCAGGCCGTAGCACGCCGGGCCGGGATCGGCACCGGCGGAGCGCGGCCCGACTCGCGAGCGCGCCACCGGCGTCGATGTGCCGCGATCGAACCGCCGCCGGCGCCGATGGTGTGGATGTCGAGCGCCGGCAGGCGCACCGGGAAGCCGCCGACCTCGCGCGACGGCGCCGGGGCGGGCACGCCGCCGGCGATGAGGCACACGTCGGTCGACGTGCCGCCCATGTCGAAGCTCACTGCGTCGGCCAAGCCGTTCGCGGCGCGCCACAGCGGCCGCGGCCCGCACGCCCGCCGCGGGCCCGGACAGCAGCAACGACGCCGGGCGCTCGGTCGCCTCGCGCGAGCGGCACGAGCCCGCCGGCAGACGTCATCACCAGCACGTCCGGCGCGAGGTCGGCGAGCCGACCGCAGGTAGGCGCGGCACGACCGGCCGCACGTACGCGTTGACGACGGTGGTCACGAGTGCGCTCGTACTCGCGGTGCTCGGGCGAGACCTCGTGCGACGTCACCACGTCGATGCCGCGCCGCGCGAGCTCCTGCGCGACGTGCCTCCTCGTGCGTCGGGCCAGCGATCGCGTGGAGGAAGCACACCGCCACGGTCTCGACCGCCGTCCGGGACGCGAGGAGCGCGCCCGACGTCGAGCGCCACGAGCTCGGTGCCGTCGGCCGCGATCCGGCCCGGCATCGTCAGCCGCAGCGCACGGGGCACGAGCGGTTCAGGTCGGTCGGCCCACTGGTCGTAGAGCGACGGACGGTCCTGCCGCGCGATCTCGATGAGGTCCTCGAAGCCCTCGTTCGTCAGCAGCGCGACGACGCGCCCGCGCCGTTCGAGCAACGTGTTCGTCGCGACGGTCGTGCCGTGCGCGAGCACGTCGGCGCGACCCACCTGCGCCACGCCCGCGCTCACCGCTTCCGCACGGATCGGTCCGTGTCGACAGCACCTTGACGACGTGCCCCCGTCTCGTCGACCACGTCGGTGAACGTGCCGCCCGTGTCGACCCCGACGCGCATGGACGGCGAACCTACTCACACCACTAACGTCGCCGCGATGTCCGGGCCACTCGCAGGGTTCACCGTCATCGACGCGACGCAGATGATCGCCGGCCCGCTCGCCTCGATGGTGCTCGCCGACCTCGGCGCCGACGTCGTCAAGGTCGAGAACCCCGCCGGCGGCGACCGCATGCGCTACCTCGGGCACCGCGTCGGCAGCATCGGCGCGCTCTTCGCGAACGTGCAACCGAGGGAAGCGCACGATCGCCGTCGACCTGACCCACGACCGCGGCCGCGCGCTGCTGATGCAGCTCGTCGACATCGGCCGACGTCTTCGTGCAGAACTTCCGACCGGGCGTTGCCGAGCGGCTCGGCATCGACGAGCCTCAGCTGCGTGAGGTGAACGAACGCCTCGTCTACGTCGAGCATCTCGGGCTTCGGTGAGACCGGTCCGTACGTCGACCAGAAGTCGTACGACTACGTGATCCAGGCGCTCTCGGGGATGGCGACGCTCCAGGCCGATCCGACCACCGGCGAGCCTGCCCTCATCCGCAACGCGCTCGTCGACAAGGTCACTGCCTACGTCGCCGCCCACGCCATCACGGCCGCGCTGCTGGAACGCGAGCGATCCGCCGACGGTCTCGGCCAGCACGTGCGGCTGTCGATGCTCGACACCGCCCTCGCGTTCTTCTGGCCCGACGGGATGATGCAGCACACCCTTCTGGGCGACGGCGTGACCGAGGGCGCGCACCTGGCCGACAACTACATGGTGCGGGCGACGAAGGACGGCCACATCGCGAGCATGGCCATCTCGGATCGGCAGTTCCCCTTGCTCTGCCGAGCGCTCGGCACCGAACGCTGGCTCGACGATCCCCGCTTCGCCACGATGGCCGAGCGCGAGAGGAACATGGACGCGCTCTCACCGCTCATCGGCGAGGAGTTCGCCCGCTACACCACCGACGATCTCGTCGACCGCCTGCACGCCGAGGACGTTCCTTGCGCGGCGACGACACCGGTCGCCGACGTCCACCGCGACCCGCAGGTCGTCCACAATCGCAACCTCGTCGAGCACGAGCGCCCGTGGATCGGCCAGGTGCGCGAACCGCTCCCTCCGATGAAGTTCGAGCGCACGCCCGCCGCACTCGGCCGGCACGCGCCGAAGCTCGACGAGCACACCGACGAGATCCTCGCCGAGCTCGGCCTCGACGCCGCTGAGATCGAGGCGCTCCGCGAGCCGGCGTCGTCGGCCCCCGGCGCTGATCGGCGGGTTCTCTTGGCGGAATGTTGTCTCCCAGACACCTTCGCGCCAAGGAACTAGCCGGTGCGAGCCGTCTGGGTCTGGGCGGCTTCGACGGCCATCGCGTCGACGAGGTCGTTCATCTTGTCGTCGCTGTGGCCCTTCACCCACGAGAACGTGACGTCGCCCCGCTCGAGCACGGCGTGATGAACGGCTCCCAGAGATCGCGGTTCGCGACGGGCTGCTTCGAGCTGTTCTTCCATCCGTTCGCGAGCCACTTCACGTACCACTGCTTGTTGAAGCAGTTGACGACGTACGTGGAGTCGGAGCGCACCTCGAGCGGACCTTCGAGCGCGTCGACCGCCTTCGCCGCGGCCATGATCTCCATGCGCTGGTTCGTCGTCATCGGCTCGGCCCCGCTCGCGTGCGGGCCGCCGCCGTCGACCGCCCACGCCCATCCGCCTGGACCTGGGTTCCGACTGCACGCGCCGTCTGTGTAGACGACGAGACGGTCGGTCACCCGGCTGCTCGCTGCGCGCAACCGCCCACAGCCAGGTCGAGCCGATGTCCTTCAGCCTGCGCACGCCGAGCGGTCGCAGACGGAAGCCGGCCTCGCCGTCGAGCACGTCGCGCACCGCGGAGGGCACCACGACGGTCGCCGGCTTGGCGAGGTCGACCAGCCGGCTCGCTCGGTTCACGGTCGGGCCGAACGCGTCGCCGTCGCGGAGGAGTATGGGTCCGCAGTCGAGGCCGACCTTCACCGGCGGAAGGATGTCGTCTTCGGTGTGCGCCTCGACGAGGCGAAGCGCGAGGTCGGCACCGGCGATCGGGTTCGCGCAGAGGAACATCACCTCGTCGCCGATCGTCTTGACCACGCGGCCGCCGTACTCCGCGATCACGTCGCGCGTGAGCGACTCGAACCGCGCGACCAAGACGTCGAGCTCGGGGCCGGTGAGCTGCTGCGTCAGCGAGGTGTAGCCAGTGAGGTCGGCGAACCCGACCGTGAGCACCTGGTCTGACAGCGCGCTGTCGGGACTCCAGTAGAGGCGCCGTTCGAGCGCGGCGATCAGCTGGCGGCGATGGAGGTAGTCGAGCAGGAAGCTCAGCCGCTCGAGCTCGAGCGAGTCGCGCAAGCGGAGCGCGACGTCGTCGGCGCGCACGCCTGCGTCGGCCATCTCCTCGGCGGCCTTCGTGAGGCTGTCGGTCCACACCTCGGCCACGACCGACACGGCGCCGGCGATGATCCGCGTCTGCTCGACCGACTTCTCGAGCTCCTCCTCGCTGTGCACGGGCTCGAGGGCGCCCTGCAGGGCCATGACGTCGATGTCGGTCGCGACGCGGTCGTCAGGATCGGGATCGGGGAACCCCATCGCGCGCCAGAGCCTTGTCGCGGCCTCGGGATCGGCACCGGCGCGCTCGGCAGCCTCGGCCAACGTGTAGGCCCGCCGGCTGGGGAGGATCGCCATGCTGAGCGTCAGGTCGATGAGCTCACGTCCCTCGCCGGCCTCGGCGATCTCGTCGTCGGAGAGCCCGTGGGCGCGCAGGAAGTCGACGAGCTCGGAGCGCATGGCCTGAATGTACCTCATTCAGCATGGGGCACCCGAAACGATGGGTGCGGGTAGAGAATGGGCCCCATGATCTTCGACGGGTTCGTGAACCAGCTTCCCGACATCGACCCGGAAGAGACCCAGGAGTGGCTCGACAGCCTCGACGGCGTCGTCGACGTCCACGGCAAGACCCGGGCGCGGTTCCTCGTCAGCAAGCTCCTCGAGCGGGCCCGCGAGCTTCAGGTCGGCTTCCCCGCGACGGTGAGCACGCCCTACGTGAACACGATCCCGGCCGAGCGCGAGCCCTGGTTCCCCGGCGACGAGCTGATCGAGCGCCGCATCCGCGCGTTCATCCGTTGGAACGCCGCCGTCATGGTCATCAAGGCGAACAAGCACGCCGACGGCATCGGCGGCCACCTGTCGACCTTCGCGTCGAGCGCCAGCCTCTACGAGGTCGGCTTCAACCACTTCTTCCGCGGCAAGGACGACGGCCAGCCCGGCGACGCGATCTACATCCAGGGCCACGCCGCGCCCGGCATCTACGCCCGCGCGTACCTCGAAGGCCGGCTCACCGAGGACGACCTCGACCACTTCCGTCGCGAGATCGGCCGGAGCGGGCCTGTCGTCGTACCCCCACCCCCGGCTGATGCCCGACTTCTGGGAGTACCCGACGGTGTCGATGGGCCTCGGCCCGATCAACGCGGTGTACCACGCCCGCTTCAACCGCTACCTCCAGAACCGCCGGCTCGACGACACGAGCAACACGCGCGTGTGGTGCTTCGTGGGCGACGGCGAGTGCGACGAGCCCGAGACGCTCGGCGCGCTCTCGCTCGCTTCGCGCGAGCGCCTCGACAACCTCGTTCTTCGTCGTCAACTGCAACCTCCAGCGCCTCGATGGCCCGGTGCGCGGCAACGGCAAGATCATCCAGGAGCTCGAGGCCCAGTTCCGCGGGGCGGGCTGGAACGTGATCAAGGTGATCTGGGGATCGAAGTGGGACGCGCTGCTCGCGCGCGACGTCGACGGCGCCCTCCTCAACAAGATGAACACGACCGTCGACGGCGAGTTCCAGCGCTACACCGTCGAGTCCGGCGCGTACATCCGTGAGCACTTCTTCGGGCCCGACCCGCGCCTGCGCCGCCTCGTCGAGCACCTCTCCGACGACGAGCTGCGGCTCCTCCCCCGCGGCGGGCACGACTACCGCAAGCTGTACGCGGCGTACAAGGCCGCGGTCGAGAACGAGGGCTCCGGCGCGCCGACGGTCATCCTCGCCAAGACGATCAAGGGGTGGACGCTCGGCCCCGACGTCGAGGGACGCAACGCGACGCACCAGATCAAGAAGATGACGACCGAGCAGCTGCGGATCCTGCGTGACCGCCTGATGCTGCACACCGAGATCCCCGAGGAGTCGCTCGACGCGGGCGACCCGCCCTACTACCGGCCGCCGGTCGACTCGGTCGAGTACCAGTACATGGCCGAGCGGCGGCGCGTGCTCGACGGTGCGATCCCCCGTCGCGTGGTCCGGGCTCGCCGACCGCTCGAGCTCCCCGCGGACACGACGTTCAACGAGGTCACCGCAGGTTCGGGCAACCAAGCCGTGTCGACGACGATGGCCTTCACCCGGCTCGTGCGGAACCTGACTCGCGACGAGCGCTTCGGGCCGCGCGTCGTGCCCATCATCCCGGACGAAGCCCGCACGTTCGGCATGGACGCCCTCTTCCGCGAGGTGAAGATCTACGCATCGCAGGGCCAGCGCTACGAGCCCGTCGACGCCGACCTGCTGCTCTCCTACAGCGAAGCGAAGGACGGTCAGATCCTCGAGGAGGGCATCACCGAGGCGGGAGCCCTGTCGAGCTTCATCGCCGCGGGCACGAGCTACGCGCATCGCGGCGTGCCGATGGTGCCGTTCTACATCTTCTATTCGATGTTCGGCTTCCAGCGCGTCGGCGACCTGATCTGGCTCGCGGCCGACGCCCGCACCCGCGGCTTCTTGCTCGGCGCGACGGCCGGACGCACGACGCTGCTCGGTGAAGGGCTGCAGCACCAGGACGGCCAGAGCTTGCTGCTCGCTTCGGCCGTGCCGCCGTGCCAGGCGTACGACCCCGCGTTCGCGTACGAGATGGCGACGATCGTGAAGCACGGCCTGCGCCGCATGTACGGGCCGCAGCCCGAGGACGTGTTCTTCTACCTCACCCTCTACAACGAGAACTACCAGATGCCTGCCATGCCCCCGGGAGTCGAGGACGGCATCATGGCGGGCCTCTACAAGTGGGCCGATGCGCCCGACGGGCCCGCCCAGCGCGCCACGGTCCTGTTCTCGGGCTCGGCCAACGGCGCGGCGCGCGCCGCGCGCGACCGAGCTGGCCGAGAGGTGGGACGTCGGCGTCGAGCTGTGGTCAGCGACCTCGTACAAGGCGCTGCGCGACGAGGCGCTCACGACCGAACGCTGGAACCGGTTGCATCCGTCGCAGCCGCCGCGCACGCCGCTCGTGGGCCGGCTGCTCGCAGATGCCGAGGGGCCGATCGTCGCGGTCACCGACTTCATGAAGGTCGTGCCCGAGCAGGTCGCGCGGTTCGTCGGACGATCGTTCGTCCCGCTCGGCACCGACGGGTTCGGCCGGTCCGACACCCGCGAGTCGCTTCGCCGCCACTTCGAGGTCGACGCGCCCAACGTCGTCGTGGCGGTGCTCGCCTCTCTTGCCGCAACGGGCGACGTGAAGCCCGAGACCGTGCGCGACGCGATCGCTCACTACGGCATCGACCCCGAGGCGATCGACCCGGCGCGCGCCTAGCGCGCCGAACCGGCTTCGCTGATCATCGCTTCGACCAACGCGCCGCGCCGCCCAGCGCATCGCAGCTTCCTCCTGCGCGGCGTCGAGGCCGCGCACGTCGCGGAGCACGATCATCGCTTCCCAACCGAGCACGACTGCGAGCGAGCCGACACCAGACGCTCGTGCTGCTCGTCGGTGAGGCGCGCTCGGAGCGGTTCGACCGCGCGCTCGATCCATTCGATGCGCCGATAGCCGCGGCGCACGCCGTCGGCCGACGCGAAGGCGCGTCCACTGTCAATCGAATGATCTTGCGACCGAACGGCAGCGCATCGTTCGCGGTCTGGACGAAGCGCGCTGACGAGCGCATCGGTGCGAGCCACGGCGTCGTCGCCGTACCGCTCGGTGTCGAGCGCGGCATCGACAGTCGCTTCGCTGAGCAACGCGACTGAGGCGTCGAGCACCAGCTGATCGAGCGTGGGGAAGTACAGGTAGATCGTCCGGCGCGACACGTCGGCGGCCTCGGCGATGTCGTCGATCGAGGGGGTCTTGCCTTCGCTGACGAGCTGCCGGGTGGCTGCGACGATCGCGGCTCGGGTCCTGCGCTTCTGTGCTTCCCGGCCAGAGGTTTGTGTCATCACACGCTTGACTCGCTTCCACGTCATGAGTATAACCATGTGCAGTCATTACATACATGTGCAATCTAGCGAGGCAACCCATGGTCCGGTTCATCAACTGCTTCGAGGTGCCCGAAGGCCGCGAGGACGACTTCCTGCACGGTGTTCACGTGAGATCAACGCCTTCATGGCCGCCCAGCCCGGCTACCTCGGCCACCGGCTTGCACAAGTCGCTCGCCCCCGACGCCCAGCTACCGCTTCATCAACTACGTCGAGTGGGCGTCCGCCGAGCACTGGACGCGCCGCGCACGGCCCCGCAGTTCCTCGCCAAGGTCCGTCAGCCCCGAGTGGGCGCTTCTTCACTTCCATCGCCTGCCCTCTACGACATCGTCGACGAAAGCACATCTGACTCACCACATACAGTACAGGAGAGAGACATGACTGCACGCACTGCCACCACCGACGTCGAGACCCTCTCGATCCCGGGCAACACCTTCAAGATCATCGAGGACGGCGACGCGACCGCCGGCCGCATCGGCGTCGTCGAGTGCGAGCTCGACCCGGGCTGGGCCGGTCCGCCGCAGCACACCCACCGGCAGCACGACGAGACCTTCTACGTGCTCGAAGGCACCGTCCGCTTCGACGCCGGCGACGAGAGCTTCGTGCTGACCGCCGGCCAGTCGACGACCATCCCGCTCGGCACGCCGCACACGTTCTCGAACGCAAGCGCCGACGAACGCGCACGTCTGCTCGGCACCGTCTCGCCGGCTCGCTACATCAAGTACTTCCGCGAGCTGTCGGCGCTTCCGACGAGCCCCGAGGGTCGTCTCGACCCCGCATCCATCGGCGTTCTGATGGATGAGTACGACACCGAGCCGTACGCTGTGAGGCCGTGAAGGGGCACGCTCGCAATCACCGGAGATCGCGACGCGGATCGGTTGCTGAACACCGATCCGCTCGCACTTCTCATCGGGATGCTGCTGGACCAGCAGGTGCCGATGGAGTGGGCGTTCAAAGGCCCGGCCCTTCTCAAGCGAACGGCTCGGCGGCAAGCTCGACGCGGACGAGATCGCGGCGATGGACTCCGAAGAGCTCGTCGCGATCTTCTGCGCGAAGCCCGCGCTGCACCGCTTCCCCGGCGAGCATGGCCCGCCGTGCGCACGACCTGTGTGTCGTCGTGGCGAAGGACTACGACGGCAACGCCGAGAAGATCTGGAAGGACGCGAAGTCCGGAGACGAGCTGTTCGCGCGCCTACGTGCGCTTCCCGGGTACGGCGACGAGAAGTCGAAGATCTTCGTCGCGATCCTCGCGAAGCGGATGAACGTGAAGCCCGAAGGCTGGGAAGCAGTCGCGCGGCCCGTTCGCCGACCCCACTCCCCGCTCGGTCGCCGACATCGACAGCCCGGCGTCGCTCGAGAAGGTGCGGGAGTGGAAGAAGATGATGAAGGCGAAGGGCAAGACGAAGCAGGACTAACGCTGTCGAGCGTGGCCAGCGCAGAATCGGTCAGGTCGATCCACACGGGCGACGCGAGTCGAGTGTGCACCTCGAGTGCTTGCCGGAGGTGCTCTTCAGCTCGCGCTCCGTCACCGAACGTTGCCACGAGCAGGCCCGAGGTGATGATGCATCGAGCCGAGGAACATGAAGGCGTTCTCGACGATGAAGAGCTCCGCGAATGGCGCGACGGCCTTGTAGCAGAGCACGCGTGTTCGACCGCACCAGCGGCCCTGCACGCTGACGCCATCGTCCACACCATCGGGCTCCAATAGAGGTCGTGCGGGAGGGCGGCGAGCGCGGCCGGATCGATCGACTCCATCTCCGCCAACACGTTCTGGCCGTCACGTTGCAGCGCCGAACGTCCTCACGTTCGCGGCGATGCCGATCTGCCCGCATCGTCGCCATCGGCCAATGTCGATGATCGACAACGGCGCTCGGTGCCGGTTCGAAGAGACCGCGGACGAACGCCCGCTGTCCCATCTCGGCCAGCATCGCTGCCGTCGAGTCAATCAGCGCAGCATCGGCCGAGCTCCGCACGCGGCTGATCGCGTCGTTCGCATCGTGGACATCGCCCCACGCGGTGCGCGGAGCAGAAAGCGAAGGTCGGCCAAGTGGATGCCGGCCGCGTCATCGGCGGCCGAGGCAAGCCCGGCGAGCTCATCGAGCAACGCGTCCGCGCGCGTCGGAGGTCACCGGCCGTGGCAGCAACGCGAGCTTCGAGCGAGAGGGTCTTGCGCCGCCAAGCCGGACGATCGGAAGCCGCGGCGAGAACGACCATCTCTGACACGCGCTCCGCACAGCGCGGCAAGTTCGCGAGGTCGGCGTCGGTCACAATGGCGGCCTCGAGCGCCGCGAACGTCACCTCGGGCTGTGCGACGAGCCGGGCGATCGAGAGCGCCTCCTCTGCATGGCCGCGGGACACGTCGAGAGGTCGGCTGTGCGCCTCCGCCGACGCGACGCCGGCGAGGACCTGGCTGCGCAGCAGCGCGGTAGGCGCGGTGGGCACGGCATCGAGCGCCTCCAACAGCAGTGCCGAGACAGGATGCTGTGCGTCCAGTCCGGCGTGCATGCCGAGCCGAGCCGTCTCGAGCGCCGACCGCGCGGAGTCGAGCGTCGTCGCCGGCCTCGCGGCGGTCGCAACAGCCTCGCTGAACGCGTCGATCGCTCCGGCGGTGTCGCCCGCCATCGCACCACGCGCGTCCGAGATCGAACAGCAGATCGGCACGAGTGCGCAGGTCCAGCCCGGCCACGTCACCGAGCGCCACGCACGTTCGGAGGAGCTCGGCTGCCGTCGCGCCATCACCACCTTCGAGCGCGAGCCGCGCTCGGCGGTGCAATGCCGAGGCCGCCTCTGCTGGGCTCTGCTGCCTCGCCTTGAGCTCACGCTCCAGCCGAGCGAGCGCCGGCCCGACGTCCGAGCCGACCTCCGCAGCGCATCGTCTCGCGAGCCCGGAGGATCTCAGCGAGAGCCTCTCCCGTCGCGGCCGCCGCCGGCGAGAGCCTCGACGAGCAGCTCCCACCGCCGCTCCCGCAACGGCTCCGCCGCCACCAGACCTTGCAGCTCGGCGATCAGCGCGTGATCGATGCCATCGGCGACACGTGCCGCCGCGAGCTGCTCGGCAATGTGGCGGCGAAGCTCCTCCAGGTGGAATGTCTCCTGCTGCGCCGGCTCCCATCCGTCGAGATCCTCGTAGGCGCTTCCGCGCCACATCGCGAGCCGGATCTCGAGAGCTTCAGCGTTGCCTTCGTCGACAGTGCGGGCGAACGCAGCTGCATCTACGCCGATGTCCGGTGCAAGGGCATACCCGGCTGATCGAGTCTCGATCGCGTCTGTGCCCAACGTCCGACGAAGCCGCAGCACCAGGGACTGCAGCGCCTTGTCGGGCCGGCGGGGAGCGGCCTCGCGCCAGAGGGCGTCCTCGAGAAGCCCAAAGGCCACCGGTTCGGGAGATCGCAACGCAAGTGCAGCGATGAACACCCGCTCTTGCCGAGTCAGCGCCACGACCGCGCCGCTACGCACGACCTCGACCGGGCCGAGCACCCGCACCTCCACAATCGACGACTGTACGGCCGCCGCGACCGCCCTACGACCGTGCCACGACCACGGCAGCACATGCTCGAACGATGCTCAGACTGGTTCCGCCCCTTACCATCGCCTTCGCTTCCGCGCTCGCTCTCACGGCGTGTGGTGCCGGGAGCGGCACCGACTCATCCGTGGCGCTCGACGCTTCGACGACACCAGCGCCAACGGGGAGCGTCCCGCCGGCACCGTCTACCGCAGCACCGGGCACCGCGATCCACGTCGCTTGGGAGCAGCACGCTCCGCCGATCACCATCTCCGCCCCCTTCTGCGACGACGGTGGAGCCTGCCTCTTCCCCTACCGACAGGACGCGACCGCGACGGGCGACGTCGAAGGGTCGGCGACAAGCGCGGGCGACGCGGCCGCGCCCCCGAGCGGCAAGCCCAACACCTACGCCACGATCATGACGTCAGTGTTCACGGGTCGGTTCGCCTCATGCGGCTCCGGCACTGCAATCATCCGCCGCGTCGAGACGGTCGATCCCGAGACCGGCGCGTGGTCAGGGCGATGGCAGCTCGTGCCCGGGTTCGGCACCGGCGACCTCGCAGCCCTGAGTGGATCCGGCGACATCGAGCCGGCGACTTCGACCAGCAGCGCCGACCTTCCGTCGCGCTTCGTCGGCGACGTCAGCTGCCACGGTGACTCCGACGCCCCGGAGTTCGTCCCGCCTCCCGACAACGACTCGTCGACGATCACCTTCCACACCGCGACCGACACGCCGGCGCTGGCACCGACGGTCTGCGACGCCGACAACTCGTGCGTCTGGCCGACGACCCTCAAGGGGACGATCACGGGCGACCTCCAAGGCACCTCTGTTCAAACCGGAGTCGGCCGCTTGTCCACTGATCCGGATGCTCCCGGATACGCCGCGACCGCGATCGACATCTTTCGCGGCACGCGTCACCGGTTGCGGCGAGGGCACTTTGGTCATGCGATCGACGTCGATGCTCGCGGGTACGGAGGCTCACGCAGCACTGGGAGGTCGTCGCGGGGTACGGCAGCGGTGCACTGGCCTCGGCGCGTGGATCAGGCACCGCCACAGCCACCAGGAACTCCGACGGCACCTATGGAGGGGGGACCGGAACCGGCACGATCAGCTGCGGGCCGTAGTGGTCACATCAACGCTATGATGTGACCACATGGATGTCGGCGTGCGCGAGCTCAAGGCTCATCTGTCCGAGTACATCGATCGTGCCGCCGCCGGCGAGGTCATCACCGTGACCGACCGCGGGCGCCCGGTCGCCGTCCTCTCGCCGCTGCCCTCGACGGTCACCCTCGACCAAGCGATCGCCGAGGGCTGGGTGACGGCGCCAACGAGCACGCGCGGACTCGGCAAGGCGCCGAAGCGCTTCCATTCGCCGCTACGAGTGCTCGACGTGCTCGCCGAGGACCGAGGCGAATGACCCTGTACGTCGACAGCGAGCGCGCTGCTGAAGCGCTACATCCAAGAACCTGACTCCGACCGAGTGAACGAGCTCCTGTCGTCCGACTCTGATCTGGTGACTGCGCGCCACACAATCGTCGAAGTGCGTCGCAACCTCGTCCGTCAGCTCACGCCGGCGGAAGCGACCGCTGCTCGTGCCTCGTTCTCGGCTGAGCTCGCGCACGTCTCGATTATCGAGCTCGACGAAGCGACGTGCGAGCTCGCTGCGACTGTCGCCGAACAGACCGGAGTGCGTGCGCTCGGCGCCCTCCACCTCGGCGCCGCGCGGAGGCTGGGCACAGCGATGTCGTTCCTGACCTTCGACGGGCGGCAGGCCGAGGCCGCACGCGCGCTCGGCTTCAGAGTGCTCGGCTCATGACCGCGGCGAGCGGGTCGAGCACGCGCTCGATGTCGTCGGTCGACCGGATCGAGGCCAACAGCACGAGCTGATCGACACCGGCCTCGGCGTACCCGTCGATCTCCTCGGGGCCGATCGGTCGCAGGTAGGGGCACACGCTGACCGTCACATCGCTCGGCTTGCGGCCCGCGTCGGCGATCAACGACCGCAGCTTCGTGACGCGCTCGGCCGCGCCGGCCGGGTCGAGGTTGTAGCCGTACCAGCCTTCGCACAGACGCGCGGCTCGACGCAGCGCAGCGTTGCTCTCGCCGCCGACATGGATCGGCGGATGCGGCTGCTGCACCGGCTTCGGGAACTGGCGCGCCGGCGGAAGGTCGTAGAACTCTCCGTGGAAGCTCGAGACCTCGTCGAGCCACAGCGAGCGCATCACGGCGAGGTACTCGTCGCAACGCTCGCCGCGACGGTCGAAGGGCACACCCAACGCGGCGAACTCCTCGGCGAGCCATCCGACGCCGATGCCGAGGTCGACCCGCCCGTTCGACAGCCAGTCGATCGTCGTCACCGACTTCGCGGTGTACACCGGGTTGCGTTGCGGCACGAGCAAGACGCCAGTGCCGAGCCTCACGTTCGTGGTCACCGCCGCCAGGAACGACATCGCGGCGAACGGCTCGATCAAGCCCACGTCGGGCCGCGCCGGGAACCGCCCGCTCTCGAGGTACGGGTATTGCGACGCGTACTCGTCGAACAGCACGACGTGCTCCGCCACCCAGAGCGACGAGAAACCTCGCTCGTCAACGGCGCGACCTACGGCCGCGATGTGCTCAGGGGTGCAGAGCGGGTTTGCAAATGGGGGGAAGACTCCGACCTTCACGCACGCGCGACGTTGCCACGCGATTGCGCTCACGGTCGAGCCATCCGAGCAGGATCGCGACCGCACGAGGGTCGTGGCGGAGCCGGTGCCCTGCTCCGCTGACGATGCGCAGCTCCGCGGCGCCGTGCGCCTCGGCGAGCAATCGAGGATCGACCGTCGGCACGTACTCGTCGTCGTCCCCGTGCACGATCAGCAACGGCTTGGGAGCGAGCCGCCGCGCCGCGTCGAGTGGGCGCAGCGCCCGCAGCTCGCGCGCCCACGCCTCGAACGAGGGCGGGAAGCTCGGGCTGCGCACGGCGCCGATCTCGCGAGCGTGCTCGAGGAACCGGCGGGGCTGCCCGGCCCAGTCGTCGAAGTCGGCCCGTGCCGCGAGGGCAGCCACGCCCCGCACTCGCTCGTCGACCGCGCCCTCGCACACGACGAGCGAGCCCCCGGTGCTCGTGCCCGCGAGCCACACGTTCGTGATCCCGGTCTCGTCGACGAGATGGTCGACGGCGGCCCTGAGGTCATCGAGCCAGCCGAGCAACGAGAAGTCGCCCTCGCTCTGCCCACAGCCACGGAACGTGAAGGTCATCGCCGCGAAGCCCATCTCTTGGGCGATGCGATCGATGAGCTCGGGGAACGTGCCCGCCGACTGACGAGCGTCGAGGGGCCCGACCGGGAAGCCGTGGCAGAGGACGAGCCCGGGCGTCGCGGCCGTCGCTCGGCCACCCGGTGATGCCAGGTAGCGCGCGAGCTTCAGACCTGCGGAGTCGAACCAGCCATTCACGCGGACGCGGGCTGTGCCTTCGCGCACCGCCGGCAGAGGTGGTACCCCCGGTTGCGCGCCTCGGCGAGCGTGTCCGGGCCGAAGCACAGGAACTTCTCCGACGTCATCAGGTCGTCGATCACGTCGGGGTGATCGCACAGATCGACGTCATGGACGACCTGGTTGCGCTTGTCGCCGAGGTAGCGAAAGTGCTCGAACCGGATCGGGCGCTCCATCGGGCGCACGCTACTGGCCGCGATCGCGAGCGGCCCGTGACGCGGGCCCGTGACGCGCATCAGGGGCGCCGCGTGGCGCCCCTGATGGCACTTCTGTAGAGGATTCCGGACGACGTTTCGAGCTCTGCGAGAGCCCATGCCGGGCGGGACCATTTCCCAGCCGCCTGTCCGTAGGTTGCTGGCGTGGATTCGCCGGTGGTCCAGCGGGCCGCCTAGCGGCCAGCCACCTCCGAGGTCCCAGATCTTTGACTACTCAGCTGGACCACCTCCTTTCCTCGGTAGCACCAGCAAACCACATCCACCGGCCCATGCGCGCGCTATTCGCCGCGGTCGACCAGGCCCGACCGGATGGCCCAGGCAGTGAGCTCGGAGCGGTTCCCGAGACCCAGCTTGGCCAGGATGTTCGACACGTGGACCGCTGCGGTCCGCGGCGAGATGTAGAGCTCCTTCGCGATCGCGGCGTTCGTCAGGCCCTGCGCGACCAGGCGTCGCGACCTCACGTTCGCGGCCAGTCAGGTCGCTGTCGTCCTGCGCGGTGACCCGTTCGAGCCGACGCAGGAGGGCGTCGGCCTCGTCGCGTCGGAAGCCCGGCCATCCGTCGAGCAGCAGGCGCGCGCCGCGCGGCAGCGGCGCCGACGCCTCAGCTCGCGCTGACCGAGCGCGACGTGGCATCGCGCTGCGGTGAGCCACGCCGTCGCGAGCGCGTAGACGGGGAGCTCAGGCTCGGGATGGGCGAGCACGGCAGGCCGAGCTGCTCGAGCGCCTCGCCGTGCTCCCCCTCGGCCGCGAGCAAGATGGCCTCCCCGAACGGGAACCACGGCTTGCCTCGAGCGAGCTCGTGCATCGGGCCGAGCACCTCGCGCACCACGGCTGGCGCGACACCAGCGCGAAGGGCCGCATCGATGGGCATCACGGTCCACTCGACGTTCGCGGGCGTCGAGCTTGGTCGTCGCCGCGTCGCGAAGCGACGGAGCAGCGGCTCGACCTCGTCGCGGTGGCCGGCGCGTTCCGGCGAGCTGCACGGCGACGGCGATCTCCCACGGATGGTCGGAGCCCTGCGAGGTCGACGGCTCGAGCGGCGAGCGCAGCGGCCTCGTCCGTGCGCCCTTCCTCGAGCCAGACCGAGACCTGGTTGAGCGCCGGCCATTGCGCCTCGCTCGGCGTGACCTCGCCGACGCGCTGCACCCAGCTGTCGAGACCGGCCTGCGCCCTCGCCATGTCGCCCTCGCTGATCGCGATCTCGACCTGCAAGATCCGCGTGCTTCGTGCGGATCATCGCGTCGTAGCCGGCGCGCTCTGCCGCCAGCGTCGAGCGCGGCGACGATCGCCTTCCCCTCCTGGGTGTGGAGCGAGACGCACCCGAGCATGTTGTGGAGGCCCCGGGCGACCAGCGACGTGGTCGCCGACCGCGTCGGCCTCGGCGATGGCCTCGCGAATCGTCACGAACGCCTCGTCCTCGATGGCCCGCCCATCCCGCGAGCGCCGAGCCCTTCTCGACCATCGCGAGCGCCCGCACCGGCTTGGCATCCCAGCGCTCGGCTTCCTCGATCGCGCGGTCCGACCACTCGACGGCGAGCGCGCTGCGATGAGCGAGCATGTGCGCCTGGGCGACGGCCGCGTACGCCTGCGCGCGTTGTGGTCCCTCGGGAAGCTGGCCCGCCAGACGCTCGAGGTCGGCCGACCGCAGCGTCGTGCTCGTCGAACCGCGACCCAGGTCCCAGACGATGCCGCGCCACCATGTGGGCGGCCTCGGCTTGTCCGACGAGGTCACCACGCGCTTCGGCACGCTCGCGCCATCGCCGTGCGAGACCGAACGCTTCGTCGTTGAGACCCACGAGCCACGCCGCCCGCGTCGCGGCCTCGAGCAGCGTGAGGCAGTCGGGTCCTCGGTGAGCGCGTCGGTCGCGAGCCGCAAGCGCCTGGTAGGACGAGCCCCGCTCGAGGTAGTACGTGGCGCCCTCCTGCGCGAGGTCGAGGAACTCGTCGTAGTGACCGGCGCCCAGCGCGTGCTTCGCGAGCCCGGCGATGTCGGCGCTCCCGCGACTCGCGCGAGCGCGGCGAGGGCCGCCTCGTGCAGGCGCCGCCGTTCCCGACCGAGCAGCTGGTCCTCGACCGCGTCGCGCACGAGGGCGTGGCGGAACATGAACTCGTCCGGGCGGTCCTCGGTGATCAGGCCGCGGTCGACGAGCCCGCGGAGGTGACCGATGAGCTCGTGCCTCGGTCATGCGGGTGACCGCGGCGAGCACGTCGAACGACGCGCCCCGGCCGAGCACCGCAGCGGCGTCGATCACTCGGCGCTCGGCGCCGCTCAGGCCGTCGAGCTGGCGACGGACGATCTCCGCGAGCGTGAACGGCAAGCGGCTGCGTCGCGAGGCACTCGGGGTCGGCGTCGCCGGCCGCGCTCAGGATCTCCTCGAGGAAGAACGGGTTGCCGCCGGTGCGGGCGTAGAGCGCGTCGGCGCCGTCCTCGAGGGCAGCGCCCGCCCGTACACGCGACGCGAGGAAGTGCGCGACCTCCGGCCGGGTCAGCCGGTCGAGCCAGAGGTGATGCACGGTGCGGCGACGATCGAGGCGCACGAGCAGATCGGCCGCAGGGCAGCATCCGGCTCAGCTCGTCCGACCGGTACGAACCGACGAGCAACGTCCCGGGCGGGGTGCCCGACGCCAGGCGCTCGAACACCCCGAGGCTCTCGGCGTCGGCCCAGTGCAGGTCCTCGAAGATGACGAGCGCGGGACCGCTGCCGACTCGATCGAGGTACGCCTGCACGACGGCGGCGAGCCGGTCGGTCGCCTCCGGTACGGCGTCGAGGCCGAGGGCGTCGAGCGCGAGCTCGAACGGACGGCCGAGTGATCCGGGCTCGGCCTGGCCGGCGAGCACCTGCACGCGTGCGGGAACGCGAGCTGACCAGCTCGCGGAGCAGGCGGGTCTTGCCGACGCCGGCCTCGCCCACCACGAGCGCGACCGCGGGCTCACCATCGGACGACGCCATCAGCCCGGTGAGGCGGGACAACGGGGAGGTACGTCCCACCATCACCGGGCTGAGACCGGTGCGGCCGGTGAGCATGCGGTCGAGCATACGGATCAGGGTCTGGTCCGCTTCCCCCGTTTCAGCCAGCGCCGCCGATGCGCTGCCTTCTCGAAGGTGACCTTCCGCTGGAGGTGGATCTCGTGCCCGAAGGTCGGGTGCAACATCATGGTTCGAGGGTGCGCCCCTGAACCACGGCGGCACATCGGCACACCTACGTATTTTCGGGCGCTCCCACCTGGCTACGTATGTCGGCGGTCACAGTTCGGCGTCACCGGCGGGCGGACCGACGGCCCCGATCTCGCGGAGATACTCGAAGTGCGCCTCGACGACGGCCTCGATCTCCTCACGGCGGTAGGTGCGTCCTTCGGAAGCCACCCGCGCCACGAGCGAGGAGACGCTCGCGTCCTCGTCGACGACGGTGAGCCTCGACGGGTCCTGCGGCTCGTCGACCGCAGCGGGCGGCTTCAGGCCCTGCGCGCGGAGGTCGGCCATGTGCCAGCGCACCAGGTCACGGACGTCGGCGTAGCTCAGCTCGGCCGTGACCTCCTGTGGGAGCCGTTCGCTGACCGACAGCACGGCCTCGTCGAGGTCGAAGACCACGCGCGGTGACAACGCATCGAGGCGATGGGCCTCACGCCCGATGACGACCGCGGCGATGATGAAGACGATCGCCGCGGCGGCGATGAGGATGAGGACGTTCAGATGCCGATGCGCTGGGCGAGCAGCTCGCGGTGGTAGGTCGGGTCGCCGAACAGCAGCTCGGACTACTTGGCCCGCTTGAAGTACAGGTGCGCCGGGTGCTCCCAGGTGAAGCCGATGCCGCCGTGGATCTGGATGTTCTCGGCGGCGGCGTGGAAGTACGCCTCGGAGCAGTAGGCCTTGGCCAGCGACGCCACCGACGGCAGCTCGTCGTTCATCTCCGCCGCGCACCACACCGGCGTAGTACGCGGCCGACTTGGCCGACTCGACCTCGAGCAGCATGTCGGCGCACTTGTGCTTGATGGCCTGGAACGAGCCGATCGGGCGGCCGAACTGCACGCGCACCTTGGCGTACTCGACCGCCATGTCGAGGCACCTTCTGCGCGCCGCCGACCTGCTCGGCGGCGAGGCCGACCGCGGCGAGGTCGAGCACCGTCGACAGCACGTTCCAGCCCTCGCCCTCGGTGCCGATGAGCGTGGCCGGGGTGTCGTCGAACTCGAGCTTGGCCTGCTTGCGGGTCTGGTCCATGGTCGACAGCGCCGTGCGGGTGAGGCCCGCGGCGTCGCCGTCGACGGCGAACAGGCTGACACGCCGGCCGCGTGCGGGCGGCCACGATGATCAGGTCGGCGGTGTGGCCGTCGAGCACGAACATCTTCGTGCCGCTGAGCGTCCAGCGCGTCGCCCGACTTCGGTGGCCTGGCATCGTGATGCCCGCCTCGTCCCACTTGCCGGACGGCTCGGTGAAGGCGAGCGTGGCGATGGTCTCGCCCGACGGCGATGCCGGGCAGGTAGCTCCTTCTTGGCCGCGTCGTCACCGCGAGTGGATGCAGCGTGTTGGCGGCGAGCACGACGGTCGAGAAGTAGGGCGCGCACAGCAGGGCGCGGCCCATCTCCTCGAGCACGACGATGAGCTCGACGTAGCTGTAGCCCGAGCCGCCGAACTCCTCGGGGACGATGAGGCCCTGCAGGCCCATCTGCTCGCCCATCTGGCTCCAGACGGCGGCGTCGTAGCCCTCCTCGGTCTCCATCAGGCGCGCGCACCTCGGCCTCGGGCGACTTCTGCGTCGAGGAACGGCCCGCACGGTCTTGCGAAGCTCTTCCTGCTCCTCGCTGAAGGCGAAGTTCACGGCATTCCCCCTGGGACGGCGAGACTGGGTACAAGCGGCTCGGCTTTTCTACTAGACCCGCGGGTCAAGGCGCACATGCAGGCCAAAGACCGATGTTGTGGAGGTCCTCCCAATGCACTACAGCGACGACCAGATCGAGATCCACAAGCTCGTCGTCGGGCCGTACGACAACAACGTGTTCGTCATGCGGTGCGTGGCCACCGGCGATGCCGTGCTGCTCGACGCCGCCAACGAGCACGAGAAGCTGCTCGAGCTGTGCCAGCGGCTCAACGTCCGCAGGGTGCTCGAGACGCACGGCCACTGGGATCACATCCAGGCCGTCCCGCAGCTCCGCGACGCCGGATACTCGGTCGGCGTCACGGCCGAAGACGCCGCGATGCTGCCGTCCTACGACGAGGTGATCGAGGACGACTCCGTCATCCAGGTGGGCAACGTCCGGCTGCACACGATCCACACACCGGGCCACACCCCCGGATCGATGTGCTTCCTCGTCGAGGGGTCACCGGTGCTCTTCTCGGGCGACACGCTGTTCCCGGGCGGGCCCGGCGCCACGAAGTTCGAGGGCAGCAGCTTCCCGACGATCATCGAGTCGATCGACCGCAGGCTCCTCACGCTGCCCGTCGAGACGCTGGTCCTGCCCGGTCACGGCGACGACACGACGATCGGCACCGAACGCCCTCACCTCCAGGAGTGGATCGACCGGGGTTGGTGAGAATCGGCCTGGAGAAGGTGCCGCGCTGATCCAAGGCGGCGCAGTGGTGCGTACACTTCCTGCAGACACCCACGAAGGGGAACCCGTCATGGATCTCGGTCCTGCTGAGCTGATCATCATCTTGCTGATCGTCCTGCTTGTCTTCGGTGGCACGAAGCTTCCGAAGCTCGCACGCTCGCTCGGGCAAGCCCAGAAGGAATTCAAGACCGGCCTCAGGGAAGGCGCCCAGATGGACGACGAGCCGGTCGAGAAGACCACCGTCGAGAAGACCACGGTCGAAAAGACCGTCGAGAAGCCCTCCGACACGCCGACGGGCTAGCTCGATCAGTCACGGCGCCCAGCGCCGTGCACGGCTTCGAGCACGAGCAGCCTGATCTCGGCGCGAGCGTGCTCGAGCGAGGCGGTCTGCCCGTCCCCGTAGAGCTCGAGCAGGTACGTCGTGCCGCGACCCTTTGCCGCCGCGCCGAGCACCTCGGTCGCCCGCAGCTTGCGCAAGATCGCGACTTCCCCCGGATCAGCCTCGGGATCATCGACGTCCACACGGAACGACGACTCCTCGCGGAGCGCCTTCTCGGTCACGGGGTAGTCGGCGACGACGTAGCTCACCGCATCGTCGAACGTGAACGCGTCCGACCCGCCCGTGCCATCGACTCGGGCCATCCCGACGAGCACCGCACGGACCTCACCGCTCCCACCTGACCCCAGGCCATCTGACACCGAGATCGTCCACGACACGACGTCGAGCGCGGCAGCCGCCGTCGCCGCGACCGCCTCGAGCCGGTCCTCCTCGTCCGCATCCGCGAGCGGGCCGTCGAGCAAGGCGAGTGACGAGTCGAGCAAGCCGTGCATGCCGTCGGTGCGATCGCGGAAGAACCGCCAGGGCGCTCGCACTCCTTCGATGTGGGTGTCCGCCGCGGGACGCGACACGCGCACACGACCGCGGCCAGCGCGCTTCGCCGCGTACTGCGCCGCGTCCGCCGAGCGAAACAGCTCCTTCGGTCGCGAAACGCCAGGGCCGGTCGTCGCGACACCGCATGAGGCAGACAGCCGGCGGCCCGATGATGCTTGAAGCCGTCCGAGCGCGTCCTGCGCGACGAGCGCGGCCTCGGCGCCGTCGTGACCCGAGAGCAGGATGCAGAACTCGTCGCCCCCGAGCCGGAACGCGAATCCGCCCTCGACGTCGGCGATCGCAGCCCGCAGGCCATCCGCGACCGCGATGAGCGCCTCGTCGCCGGTGTCGTGACCGAAGCGGTCGTTCACTTCCTTCATGCCATCGATGTCGAACACGAGCAGCGACACGGGCCGACCGGTGATCGCCGCCCTCTCGAGCGCGGCTTCCAGCCGTTCGTCGAGTGCGCGGCGGTTCGCGAGCCCGGTCAGCGAGTCCTCGAACGCAAGGCGCTCGAGCCGAGCCATGTGCTCGACGTGGCCGACCGCAGCCGCGACGTACAGCGCGGCCGCCTGCAAGAACTCGGTGTCGTCGGTGCTGAGCGGTGAGTCGCCCGGCGCGGTCGCGGCCCACAGCTCGCCCCAGACCTCGCCGTCGACCATGATCGGCACGCCGAGCTCGGAGCTGCGGCCACCCTGGCGCAACCACTCGGCGATGAAGGGCACCTCGTCGGGGTCGTCGACGCACGAGCGGTACGGCTGGCCCTTCAGCAGCAGCGTCTCGACTGCGGGGAATTGGTCGAACGGGTACACCTCGTCCGTCGGGAAGCGCACCTCACCTTCGGCGAGCACGCCCACGTTGACCAGGACCTTCAGCGAGCAACGGTCGAGCTCGGCGCGCGCGATCGAGACCGCCGACGCACCGAGTGCGGCACGCGCTTCCTCGGCCGCCATCTCGAGCGTCTGCATGAGGTCGTCGGCAGCAGCGACGGCGCGGGCCAGCGACGCCAAGGCCGCCAGGCCCCGCACCGGGGGCCCGGCCGCGTCGAGAGAACTGGCGGGCGCGCGCTTCACGATGTATCTCCATCGGCGGCCACAGAGGGTGGCTGAGTGGGCCAGTCGGCCCCTTTCTGGGCCGTTTGGCCCCGGAACTCGGGCGCGCCTCGGGCGCTGAAATTCGGGCCCCCACATTTCCCCTATCGCCGTAGTGGTTATTACACTTGGGACCGTGACTGCGGAGCTCCTGCGCGTCGAGGGATTGCACGTGCGCCCGACCACCGATGAGGTCGCCCTGGCCGAGATCCTGCAGGGCGTCGACCTCGTGGTTCGGCCCGGAGAGGTCCACGCGCTCATGGGCCCGAACGGGTCGGGCAAGTCCACCCTCGCGAGCGCGCTGCTCGCCGATCCGGGCTACGAGGTGACCAGCGGCCGCATCTGGTTCAAGGGCGACGACGTCACCGACTGGCCGACCGACGTCCGTGCGAAGAGCGGCATGTTCCTCGCGTTCCAGTACCCGCAGGAGATCGCCGGCGTGTCGGTGATCCAGTTCCTGCGCCAGGCGCTCTCGGCTCGCAAGGGCATCGACCTGTCGGTGCTCGAGCTGCGCCTGGCGATCATGGATTGGATGAAGCGCCTCGACATGGACCCGTCCTTCGCCGATCGGTACCTGAACGAGGGCTTCTCCGGTGGAGAGAAGAAGCGCAACGAGGTCCTGCAGATGGCGATCCTCGAACCCGAGCTGGCGGTGCTCGACGAGACCGACTCCGGTCTCGACATCGACGCGCTGAAGGTCGTGGCGCACGGCGTGCAAGAGGTGCGCACCGATCGTCCCGCGCTCGGCGTGGTGCTGATCACGCACTACCGGCGCCTTCTCGACTACCTCGAGCCCGACCGAGTGCACATCCTCGTCGATGGGCGCGTCGTCGACAGCGGCGGGCCCGAGCTCGCCGAGCGACTCGATCGAGAGGGGTACGACGCATGGCGGTGAGCTCATGGCTGTGAACACAAGTCTCGACGTCGCTCGGATCAAGAAGGACTTCCCGATCCTCGACCGCGTGATCAACGGCACGCGTCTCGTCTACCTCGACTCGGCGGCGACCTCGCAGAAGCCCCGGCAGGTGCTCGACGCGATGGAGCGCTACTACGAGACGTGCAACGCGAACGTGCACCGCAGCGTGTACCAGATCGCGACCGAGGCGACCGAGGCCTACGAGACCGCGCGGCTGAAGGTGAAGCGGTTCATCAACGCGCCGAGCGAGCGTGAAGTGATCTTCACGAAGAACGCGACCGAGGGCCTCAACCTCGTCGCGCACTCCTGGGGCCGCACGAACCTGCGCGAAGGCGACGTCGTCGTGCTCACCCACATGGAGCACCACGCGAACATCGTCCCCTGGCACATCCTCGCGGCCGAGCGCGGCATCGTCCTGCGCTGGGTGCCGCTGACCCCCGAGGGGCTGCTCGACCTCACCGATCTCGATCAGCTGCTCGACGGGGCGAAGGCGTTCGGCTTCACCGCGATGTCGAACGTGCTCGGCACGATCAACCCTGTCCGCCAGCTGAGCGACGCGGCTCACGCCGCACGGGGCGGTCGGCGATCGTCGACGCCTGTCAGTACGTGCCCGCACCTGCCGACCGACGTGCGTCGCGCTGGGCGCCGACTTCATCGCGTTCTCCGCCCACAAGATGTGCGGCCCGACCGGCATCGGCGTGCTGTGGGGACGCGAGGAGCTGCTCGACGCGATGCCGCCCTTCCTCGGTGGCGGCGACATGATCCTCGACGTGCGCCTCGATGGGTACACGCCGAACGAGCTGCCCGTGAAGTTCGAGGCCGGCACCCCCCCGATCGCCGAGGCCGTCGGGCTCGGCGCCGCAGTCGACTACCTCACCGAGCTCGGCATGACGAACGTGCGTCAGCACGAGATGGCGGTCACCGGGCTACGCGATCGACCGCTCACCGAGCGCTTCGGCGACGAGATCACGATCCACGGCCCGCGCAACATCGAAGTTCGGGGCGGCGCGCTGTCGTTCGCGTTCCGCGACCTGCATCCCCACGACATCTCGCAGGTCCTCGACCAGACGAACGTCTGCGTGCGTGCGAGCCACCACTGCGCCAAGCCGCTCATGCGGGTGCTCGGCGTGAGCGCCACCGCGCGAGCCTCGTTCTACCTGTACAACGACGACGCCGACGTCGACGCACTCGCAAACGGCCTCGACGCGGCCACCGACTTCTTCTCGCTCTGAGCCACTCCTGAGGACACTGACAACCATGCCCGGACTCGAAGACCTCTACCGCGAGATCATCCTCGACCACTACCGCAACCCGCGGAACCGTGGCGAGCTCCCGACTCCCCCGGCGCACCGCACCGAGGGCTTCAACCCGCTGTGTGGCGACGAGGTCGTCGTGTTCCTCGACGTCGAAGACGGCGTCGTGAAGGACCTGCGCATCGCCGGGCAGGGCTGCTCGATCAGCCAGTCGTCGGCCTCGATGATGTCCACGGCGGTCAAGGGCAAGACCGTCGCCGAGGCGCGGCGACGTCATCCGGGCGTTCAAGGCGATGATGTCGATCCACGAGCACACGCTCGACGGCGACGACGGCGAGGACGAGAACGTCGTCGACGTGAAGCTCGGCGACCTCGAGGCGCTGCGCGGCGTCGTGAAGTTCCCCGTCCGGATCAAGTGCGCCACGCTCGCGTGGAACACCCTCACGCTGGGCTTGGAAGAGCTCTCCGCCTAGCCGAGCCGCGTCACGTGGCCGAGCTTCCGGCCCGGCCGCGGTTCCTTGCCGTACAGGTGCACGAACACGTTCGGCCCTGAGGGCAACGGGTCGGGCAGGTCGCCGATCAGGTTCGTCATCGTCGCCGGCGCGAGCACCGCGGCCGACCCCAGCGGCGCTCCGGTGATCGCGAGCAGGTGCTGCGTGAACTGGCTCGTCGCGGCACCCTCGATCGTCCAGTGCCCCGTGTTGTGCACCCGCGGCGCCATCTCGTTCGCGAGCAGCGCGTCCCCAACCTGGAACAGCTCGAGCGCGAGCACGCCGACGTAGTCGAGTGACTCGGCGAGCCGCGTGACGTATTGGTCCGCGAGCGCCTGGAGCGCGGCCGACGTGTCGGGCGCCGGCGCGGTCGTGACGCGCAGGATGCCCTCGGCGTGCCGGTTCTCGACGAGCGGATAGCCGACGACCGTCCCGTGTAGATCTCGTGCCGCGACGATCGACAGCTCGCGGTCGAACTCGATGCGATCCTCGACGATCGCGTCGGAGCCGCTGATCTCGCCGCCCACAGCGACCACGACCTGGCCGCGACCGTCGTAGCCCCCACGACGGGACTTCACGATGACCGGGTGGTCGGCGACGCGCAGGCGCGTCGGCGATGTCGACGAACGGCGCGGTGGCGATCCCGATCGACTGGAAGTGCCGTTTCTCGACCAGCCGATCCTGACTCACCGCCACCGCGACGGTCGGCGGCGCGACCCGCGTGACGGCCGCGAGGCGATCGAGCACTGCGACCGGCACCCCTTCGAGCTCGACGGTCACGACGTCACAGCGACTCAATACTTCCAAGGCGAGCGGGTCGTCGAAGGCGGTGGCGACCCGCTCACCGTGATCGAGTGGCGGCAGGTCGGTTGCCGCGTCGACCAGCACGATGTCGATGTCGAGCGCCGCCGCGGCCTGCGACAGCATCAACCCGAGCTGCCCACCTCCGAGGACACCGACCCTCATTCGCGGGGGTCGGGATGCGCGAGCACCTCGGCCGTGCGGGCCTCGCGCCACGCGCGCAGCCGCTCGCGCATCTCTGGGCGACCGCGCGACACGATCGCCGCCGCGAGCAAACCGGCGTTCAGCGCACCCGCCGTGCCGATCGCCATCGTGCCGACCGGCACCCCGCCGGGCATCTGGACGATCGACAGCAACGAGTCGAGGCCGTTGAGCGCTTTGGACTGCACCGGCACACCGAGGACCGGCAACACCGTGTTCGCCGCGACCATCCCAGGGAGGTGGGCGGCTCCGCCCGCGCCCGCGATGATCGCCTCGATGCCGCGGCCCTCGGCTTCGGTCGCGAACTCCTGCAGCAGCGCCGGAGTGCGATGCGCGGAGACGACCTTCACCTCGTGGGTGATCTCGAGCGCGGCGAGCACCTCGGCGGCCGCCTTCATGGTGTCCCAATCCGAGCGCGAGCCCATGACGATCGCGACGAGAGGATCGGGCATCTCAGTCGAGGTAGGGGCCGTAGCCCTGCTCTTCGAGCTCGGCCGCGAGGGAGGCGTCACCGGTGCGGACGATCCGGCCTTTCACGAGGATGTGGACGCGGTCGGCGTGCAGCTCGTGCAGCAGACGGATGTAGTGCGTGATCGCGAGCACGCCGAGGTTGCCTTCCTTCGTCGCGGCCTCGACCCGTCGCGCGCACGCGCGCAGCGCGTCGACGTCGAGACCAGAATCGAGCTCGTCGAGGATCGCGATCGCCGGCTCGAGCACCGCGAGCTGCAGCGTCTCGTTGCGCTTCTTCTCGCCGCCCGACAGGTCGACGTTCAGCGCCCGAACGAGCACTCGCTCGTCGAAGCCGATGAGACGCGCCTCGGCGGCGACGCGCTCCTCGAGGCCCTCGATCGATCGACCCTGGGCGAGCAGCGCCTCGGTCAGCATCGCCTCGAGGCTCACGCCGGGCACTTCGGTGGGGTACTGCAGCGCGAGGAACAGACCCGCTTCGCGCGCGCTCGAACGGCTCGAGCGCGAGCAAGTCGACGCCGTCGAGCGTGACCGATCCACCGAGCACCTCGTAGCCCGGCCGCCCCATCAGCACATGGGACAGCGTCGACTTCCCAGAGCCGTTCGGACCCATCACCGCATGCACTTCGCCGCTCGCAACCGCGAGGTCGATGCCGCGCAGGATCTCGCGTCCGCCGACCGCGGCACGCAGACCCGAGATCTCGAGCACGCTCACGTGTCGCTCTGATCGAGGTCGACGTAGACATCTGCGTCGTCGATGAAGACCGGATAGGTCGGAACCGGGAGGGTGGCGGGCAGCGTCAACGGCTCGCCCGTCGCCAGTGAGAACGAGCTGCCGTGCTTCCAGCACTCGATCTCGCAGTCGTCGACGAGCACCTCGCCCTCGGACAGCGACACGTTCGCGTGGCTGCACGTGTCGCCGATGGCGAACACTTGCGTCTCGATGCGCACGACGCAGATGGGCACGTCGCCGAGGACGAACAGGCGCGCCTGTCCTGACGGCAGGTCACGGATCGAGCACAGGTGCTCGCGGGTCATACGACGTCCCTTCGACTGAGCTTGAGGGCGATCTGCGCACGCAGCGGCCCGGCGAGGTCGGGCACCGGCAGCCGCTCGAGGACCTCGCTGAAGAAGCCGTTGACGATGAGCTCCTCCGCTCGCTCGGGGGGCACGCCGCGGCTCTCGAGATAGAAGCGCTGCTCGGAGTCGACGGGACCGACCGCTGACGCATGGCTGCAGCGCACGTCGTTCGTGTCGATCTCGAGGTTCGGGACCGAGTCGGCCCACGCACCTTCGCTCAGCTTGAGGTTGCGGTTCGTCTGGAAGGCCGTCGTGCCCGGCGCTTCTTTGCGCACGCGGATGAGCCCGCTGTACACCGAGCGGGAGCGTCCCCCGACCGCACCCTTGAAGAGGAGGTCGGACGTGGTCTTCGGCGCGGCATGGTCTTGAAGAGTGCGGAAGTCGTGCATTTGCTGCGCCTCGCCGAAGTACGCCGCGAGCTGATTGCCCGACGCGCCGCGGCCCTCGAGCCGGGCGTCGGTGCGGACCGCGCGCGTAGTCGCCGCCGAGCGCCACGTTGGCGAGGAGCGTGGACGAGGCCGCAGCGGCGCGCGCGACCTGCGACGCGATCTGCCACACCCGATGGCCGAGCTGGTTCACCGCGAGGTAGCGCAACACGCCACCCGTGCCCACGTCCATCTCGGCCACCGGGAGCGTGAGAGCCTCGACGTCGGCCGAGCTGTGATGGTCGAGGACGGTGAGCTGCGAGTCGGCGCCCGCCCGAACGACCAAGCGCGGCAGGGTCACGATCCCGTTGGTCGCGGTGAAGCTGGCGACCACGATGGGCGCCTCGACCACGAGCCCGTCCGGGACCTCGATCACGATCGGCGCCGCGGCGAACGCGGTGTTGAGCTCGGCGTAGAGATCAGTGGCGTCGGTCATCACCTCGCCGACCGAGGGCTCGTCGCCGGGCTCCGACACCTTGAGACCCCGTGCCGCAAGCGCCTCGTCGAGCTCGTGATGCACCACTTGGCCGTCGATGAGCATGACGAACGCGGCTCGTGAGGGGATCGCGGCCCGGGTCGCCGCGACGGCAGCCGCGATCGCGTCGGGCGGCGCGCCGGGCGCGAGACCGGGCTGTGCGAGCACATACCGATCGAGGTCGAGCTCACCGATGCGGCTGTAGCGCCAGATCTCCTCGGCCTCGGTCGGGCTCGGGCTGGCGAGGGCTCGCTCGGCGGCCGCCCCGCGCAGCGCGCGCAGCCAGGGCGGACCGGGAAGCGCGACCGCCGCGTCGGCGGTGAAGGGGCTCACGCTCCGAGGCTATGGCTTGCGGCGCAGACGCCTCCAGAACGGGCGCCGAGCTTGCTCGGCCTGCACCTGGGCGAGGATCTCCGGCCCGGCAGTGTTGATGATGTCCTCGGCCTCGTCGAGCAACGCGGCCGCGCTCCCGTCATCGAGGCCGGGCGGCTCCTTGGGAGTCGGTGGAGCGATCAGGGTGCCGTAGTGCCACGCCATGTCGGCGAGGCGCCGTTCGTACTTGGGACACTCGTCAGGGCAACGCCAGGGCGCGTCGGGCGCGAGGTCGAGGTTGCATTTCCGCACGGTCTCGCCGTTTGGATAGGTCCGGCTCTCGTAGTTCTTGCATTCGACCCTCATCGGCACGACGGAAGTTTGCCAGCCGTCGCGAGCGGACAGACATCACTTCGACTGCAGCCTCCCGAGTTGGCGGCGGTCGCGTCGGTATCTTTTCCCCGTGCTCGAACGGCTGCTCGCCGGGGTCTCGCCTGCGGCCAGGCGGGCCGTCACGATCGCGCTCATCGCGATCGCGTGGATCGGCTTCCTCGTCGCGGTCATCGCCGGCCTGGTCGTCGGCCTCGTCATCATCGTGATCGGCTTCGTCGCATGCTGGCTGGTGGTCGCGACGTTCGCCGGGAAGAAGGGCGACGACGAGCGTGAGTCCGAGCCTCTGCTCCGAGGGGGCGATGTCGAGACCGATGATGACGTGCAGTCGCGCGTGCGCAAGCGCCTCGAAGCGCTCAACGAGACCGGAACCGGCCGACGCCCCGCCAGACACCGCCGACGGCGAAGACGCTTAACCGACGCTGCCGTCCATCTGCAGCTCGATGAGCCGGCTCCATTCGACCGCGTACTCCATCGGGAGGGTGCGGGTGACGGGCTCGATGAAGCCGTTCACGATCATGCCCATCGCCTGCTCTTGCGAGAGGCCGCGGCTCATGAGGTAGAAGAGCTGCTCGTCCGCGACCTTCGAAACCGTCGCCTCGTGGCCGACCTCGGCGTCGCGCTCGCCGACCTCCATGTAGGGCAGCGTGCGGCTCACCGACTCCTCGTCGAGGATGAGCGCGTCGCACTGCACGTGGCTCTTGCAGCCGTACGCGCCCTCGTCGATGTGGACGAGCCCGCGGTAGGTCGTGATGCCGCCGTCCTTCGAGATCGACTTCGACACGATCTTCGACGTCGTCTCGGGCGCGGCGTGGACCATCTTGGCGCCCGCGTCCTGGTGCTGACCCGCGCCTGCGTAGGCGACCGACAGCACCTCACCCGAAGCCTTGGGGCCGACCATGTACACCGACGGGTACTTCATCGTCAGACGGCTGCCGATGTTGCCGTCGATCCACTCCATGTGGCCCTCGGTCTCGACGCGGGCGCGCTTGGTGACGAGGTTGTAGACGTTCGGCGACCAGTTCTGGATCGTCGTGTAGGTCACGCGGGCGCTCGGGCCGACGATGATCTCGACGACCGCCGAATGCAACGAGTCACTCGTGTACACCGGCGCCGAGCAGCCCTCGATGTAGTGCACCTTCGAGCCCTCGTCGGCGATGATCAGCGTGCGCTCGAACTGCCCGGCGTTCTCGCTGTTGATGCGGAAGTAGGCCTGCAGCGGCATCTCGCACTCGACGCCCGGAGGCACGTAGATGAACGAGCCGCCCGACCACACCGCCGAGTTCAGCGCCGCGAACTTGTTGTCGCCCGGCGGGATCACCGTGCCGAAGTAGCGCTTGACGATGTCGGGGTACTCCCGCACCGCGGTGTCCATGTCGCAGAACAGGATCCCCTGGGCCGCGAGCTCGTCCCGGTTGCGGTGGTAGACCACTTCGCTCTCGTACTGAGCGGTGACGCCGGCGAGGTACTTCCGCTCGGCCTCGGGGATGCCGAGCTTCTCGTAGGTCGCCTTCATCTGCTCGGGCAGCTCGTCCCACTCGTCGACCTGACCCTGCGTGGGCTTGATGTAGTAGTAGATGTCGTCGAAGTTGAGGTCGGGCATGTTGACCGCGAACCACGGGGCCATCGGCTTGCTGTCGAAGGTGCGCAACGCCTTCAGGCGCTTCTTCGCCATCCAGTCCGGCTCGCCCTTCCACCAGGACATGTCGTTGACGACGTCGGCGTCGAGGCCCTTCTCGGGCCGGAAGACGTACTCCTCTTCGTCCGCCCAGCCGAGCTTGTAGCGGCCGAGGTCGAGGTCGGTCACCGCCATGCGGGCTCACTCCCATCGAGCGAAATTCACTACCTGGATAGTAACAATTCTTCCCGGCCGGGCCACCTGTCTGGCACATGAATCCATGGCTCGCCGGCGAATTGCCGACCCTCTGCGCCGCTGTGGTCGGCGCTCGTCGTCGCCCTGTTCGGCGCCGTCACGGACCGCGCCCGACCTGGCACTCCAGCGAGCATCGCGATCGCTCGCGAAGCTCGCGACCTCGCCGCCATGAGCCCGCGCAGCCTCAGCTACGACGGCACGAGACGGTCGCGACGATCGCCGGCTGCGGTGCACGATCTCGACGCCAGTCTGTGCAGGAACACCGGCGGTCGGACCGTGCACCGGTGACAGCGGCGGGCCGCTGTACGTGGTCGATACGAAGGGGACGACCCGAGTCGCGGGAGTGGTGAGCTACGGCACCGATCCCTGCAACCTTTCCCGGGTGGCTTCGTGCAGGTCTCGGCGAACTTGGGCGTGAGCACACCGCCGCCCTGATCGGCATGAATCCAAGTTCGGCGCCGACCCTGGCACCATTGTCAGCCATGTCGCGCCGCCGAGGTCTGTCCGTCGCGCTCCTGCTCGCCATCATCGTCACCGCGACGAACCTCGTCGCCCCGACGAGCGCAGGAGCGATCATCGGAGGGTCGCCTTCGCCCCCCGGGTCGGCTCCGGCGACCGTCGCGCTGATCGACTCACGCGCTTCAACCTGCAGTACTGCGGCGGCACGCTGGTCGCTCCGCAATGGGTCCTCACCGCTGCGCACTGCGCGGTCGCCTACACCTCGTCGCCCGGGACCATCCACGTCGTCCTCGGGACGACGAACCTCGCGACGCCGGGCGCGCGTCGAGATCCCCGTCGCGAGCATCGTGGTCCACCCGGCGTTCGATCGCCCGGCCCGCCGCAACGACCTCGCGCTTCTCAATCTCGCCTCACCGTCGACGATCGCGCCGGCGGCACTGATGTCGACCGACGTCGAACCGGCCTACGACGCCGCGACGACGACAGGACTGCTCGTCGGATGGGGCTCGACGAACCCGATCGGCGGTGACGACCCGCGTCGACCGGCGCGAAGCCACGGTTCCGGTGCTGAACGACACGCAGTGCTCAGCGGTCATCGCGACGTTCCTCGGCGACAACCAGATCTGCGCGGGCAACAGCGCCGTCGGCCCGTGCACGGGCGACAGTGGCGGCCCGCTCTTCGTCGCGGACAAGCAGGGCGTCGTTCGTCTCGCGGCGGTCGTGAGCTACGGAAGCAACCCGTGCAACGCGACGCCGGGCGGGTTCGCGCAGGTCTCCGCGAACCTGCAGTTCATACAAGGCGTCATCGGTGGCCGCTCCGCCTCCCGCCCCGCCTCCCGCGCCACCGCCCGCGCCTCCGCCGAACGCGAGCGGAGCCGGCTACTGGATGCTCGGCGCCGACGCCAAGGTGTACCCGTTCGGCTCCGCGCCCGGGCTCGGTGACGCGAGCGGTCACATCAGCGGCTCCGCGGTCGGCATCGCGCCGACGCCCGACAACAAGGGCTACTGGACCGTGACGTCGACGGGTCAGGTGTTCCAGTTCGGCACCGCACCGGCGCTCGGCTCGGTCACCGCGGGCGTGCTCATCCCTGGTGAGCTGGTGACGGGCCTCGCGGCGACTCCCACAGGCAAGGGCTACATCGTCTTCACCACGAAGGGCCGTGCGGTCCCGTTCGGCGACGCGCCCAGCGCCGGTGACATGACAGCCACGGCCCTCAACGGGCCGGTGCTCGGCGGCATCGTCACGCCGAGCGGCAAGGGCTACTACATGGTCGCGTCAGATGGCGGCATCTTCACCTTCGGCGACGCGGTGTTCCGCGGCTCGATGGGAGGCAAGCGGCTCAATCAGCCGGTGCACGGCCTGGTGCCGACGGCAACCGGTTCCGGGTACTGGCTCGTGGCGTCCGACGGCGGCATCTTCACCTTCGGCGACGCGCCATTCCTCGGGTCGATGGGTGGCACGCCGTTGAACAAGCCAGTCGTCGGGATGGTGCGCTACGGCAACGGCTACCTGATGGTCGGCTCTGACGGAGGCATCTTCACCTTCAGCAACCTCGCGTTCGTCGGGTCGCTCGGCGCCCACCCGCCGGTCGTGCCGATCTCGAGCGTCGCAGTGGTCTCGTAGCCAGCCGGAACCTACGCTGCCGCGATGACCGAGCTGTGGCAGCAGTCCGCATCCGAGCTGGCCGCGATGATCGCCGGCAAGGAGGTGTCGTCCGTCGAGGTGATCGACGCGCACCTCGCCCGCATCGAGCAAGTCAACCCTCACCTCAACGCGATCACGAGGGTCCTCGCCGACGAGGCGCGCGCCGGCGCGAAGGCAGCGGACGCGGCGCTCGCCTCGGGCGACACGCTCGGCCCCCTTCACGGCGTGCCTTTCACCGTGAAGCAGAACATCGACCTCGCGGGATGCGCGACCGACAACGGCGTCCCCGCGTTTCGCCGAAGCGATCTCGCCCGTCGACGCGCCTGTGGTCGAGCGCATGAAGGCCGCGGGTGCGATCCCGATCGGCCGCACCAACTGCCCGGACATGGCGTTGCGAGTGCACACCGACTCGTCGCTGCACGGCCTCACTCGCAACCCCTGGGACCCGACGCGCACCGCCGGTGGGTCGTCAGGCGGTGAGGCATCGGCGCTCGCGTCCGGAATGTCGCCGATCGGCTTGGGCAATGACATCGGCGGATCTCTCCGCAATCCCGCGTCCTGCTGCGGCATCGCCTCGCTGAAGCCCTCCGCGGGGCGCGTGCCCGAGTTCGCCTACGGCCCGATGGCGGACGGACCGGCTTCCTTCCAGCTGATGCCCGTCGAGGGCCCGATGGCCCGGAAGATCGCCGACGTGCGCCTCGGGCTGCAGATCCTGGCGGGCCGCGATCGCCGCGATCCTTACTCGGTGCCTGCGCCGCTCGACTCGCCGATGCCCGAGGGTCGACCGCTTCGGGTCGCCCTCTTGGCCGACCCTCCCGGTGGGTCCACCGATCCGCGCGTCGCCGACTGCGTGAGGGCCGCGGCAGATGCGCTCGCCAACGCGGGCTACGAGGTGACGGAAGGTGGGCCGCCCCGCTACGACGAGGTGCTCTCGACGTGGTTTTCGTTCATCGGCGAGGACATCCGCATGATGTCGCCGCTGATCGCGCCGATCATGTCCGAAGACGCCAACGCGTTCCTCGGCGCGCTGCTCGACTCGGTCGCGCCGCTCGACCTCGGCGGGTACACGCAAGTGCTCATGACGCGTCAGTCGCTGATGCGCGAGTGGGCGATGTGGTTCGCCGACACCGATCTCGTGCTCACTCCCACCTGGACCCAGCTTCCGTTCACGCACGGTTGGGACGTCGCGAACCCGGCGGCGACGCTGGAGCTGATGCGGTGCGTCATGCCCGCGAACCTCCTCGGCTTGCCGTCGGCGTGTGTGCCCGCCGGCTTGGTCGAGGGCCTGCCAGTCGGCGTGCTCCTCACGGGCGACCGCTTCGCCGACGACAAGACGCTCGACGCGGCCGAAGCCGTCGAGGCTGCGCTCGGCCTCGCGACGCCTATTGCTCCAGTGACTTGAGCTCGTTCGCGAAGAACTCGAGCGCGGTGCGGGTCTTGGTGGTCTGCTCGCCGCCGGTCTCGATTCCCTTCGAGCCGAGGAACGCGCGCGACTCGGCCGCCGCCTGGAAGGCGTCGGCGGGCAGGCACTTGGTCGACAGCTCGAGGATGCGCGACCCGTCGGGGTAGTTCCACAGCTCGCCGACGACCTTGCGGGGGAAGTCCACGGGCTTCCACTTGAGCTTGAAGACGTTGATGGGCCCGAGGATCGACAGGTCGTTCATGTCGAGACCCTCCGGCGCGTGCTCTGCGTAGAACTGGCGCTGCTCCTTCGTGAACAGCTTCTTGATCGGCTTGTCGCCGTGCAGGACGTCGCGCACGCCGAGCGGACCCTCTGCCTTCATCGATCCTGAGCAGACGAAGCCGCCGGGGATGGCGTCGACCTCGACCCCGAAGCTCGGGCTCTTCCGCAGCTCGGCCGGAAGGTGGTCAGGGTCAATGGGCCGAAGCTTGACCGTGGCGTCGTCGGCGCCGACCTGCACGCGCCGCGCTCGCACCACGACCCCGGCCTTGTCGAGTGTGAGGTCGGGCGTGTCGAAGAACACCACCTGGCGGATCTGCGCGTCCAGCGGATCGATGCCCAGGCTGTCCATGATCCGGCGCCCCGCATCGGCCGGCACGGTGAGCTTCAGCTCGACGGTGTCGACCTTCTTGAGCAGCGCGAGGAGCTCGACGAGCTGCTCGGAGTTGAGGCTGGGCGGCGGGACGGGCATGAAAGACCTCCGTTACGGAAGGGTCAATTGCTTAGTCGGTCACAGTACGCTCCCTCGTCGATGACCCAGGTGATCGAGGCCGCGCCCGGCAACCGGATCGAGCGGTCGCCCTCCGACGTTCTGCGCCTCATCGTCGCCTTCTTCGTCCTGCTCGGGCTGATGCTCCTCGACTGGCTCGCCGGCAACACGCTCGTGAAGTTCCTGCACGACCTCCTCAGCGGCCTCGACGCGATGCCCACATGGATCCTCGACGCGTTCGTGATCGGCACCCGCATCGCCGCGGTCGCGCTGGTCGTCCTCGGCGTCGTCACGCTCGCCCGTGACGGTGGAATGCGCCTCATCGGCACCGTCGTGTTCGCGATCGTGATCGCGTGGGGACTGTTCGCGATCCTCGAGGTCGGAGACACCCGCTCACTCAGTCCCGTGGTGAACCTCGACGATCTGGGCCCGTTGACGGCCGCGGGATGGGCGACGATCGGCGCACTCGGCGGCCTCGCGGCCGCCCTCACGGCCGCGGCGCCGTGGCTCAGCCGGCGAGCGCGGCGCTTCGGCTGGATCGTCACGATCGCGGTGGGCCTCGTCTACCTCATGACCACCGCGGTCTCGTTCGACGCGTTGCGCGCGCTCGCGTGCGGATGGCTCGCAGGCGCCATGGCGCTGGTGTTCCTCGGCGCTCCCGCGAGGCGGCCGACCGGACAGGCGATCGCAGATGGCTTGGCCGCGGTCGGCATGCCGCTCGCCGAGCTCAAGCAGGCGAGCGTCGATGCCCGCGGCTCGACCCCGTACTTCGGGAAGTCGACCGACGGACAGCCTCTCTTCGTGAAGGCGCTGGGTGAAGACCAGCGCAGCGCCGACCTCCTCTTCCGGATCTACCGCATGATCGACCGCCGCGACCTCGGCGACGAGAGGCCGTTCTCCTCTCTGCGTCGCGCGGTCGAGCACGAGGCGATGGTTGCGTTGGCTGCGCGCGACCTCGGGATACGCACGCCGCGGCTCGTCGCGTTCGCGTCGTGCGAACCGAATTCGTTCGTCCTCGCGTACGAAGCCGTCGAGGGCAAGTCACTCGATCGGCGTGGACCCTGCCGACATGACCGACGGGGTGCTGGGCGCGGTGTGGGGTCAGGTCAGGCTCATGCGAAAGCACCGCATCGCGCATCGCGACATGCGCCTCGCGAACATCTTCCTCGCGGCTGACGGCGAGGTGTGGATGATCGACTTCGGGTTCAGCGAGCTCGCCGCCTCGGACCTGCTGCTCGCGAACGACATCGCGGAGTTCATCTCCTCGTCATCGCTGAAGATCGGCCCAGAGCGGGCCGTCGCGCTGGCCAACGCAGGCGTGGGACCCGAGGCCGTCGCATCAGCGCTCGATCGACTGCATCTTTGGGCCCTCAGCGGTGCGACCCGCACCGGCCTCAAGGAGTCGAAGGGCCTCCTCGACGACCTGCGACGCCGAGTCAGCGAAGTCAGCCCAGCAAGCGCTTCGCGATGACGACGCGTTGGATCTGGTTGGTGCCTTCGTAGATCTGCGTGATCTTCGCGTCGCGCATCATGCGCTCGACCGGGAAGTCACGCGTGTACCCGTAGCCGCCGAGCAGCTGCACCGCGTCGACCGTGACCTGCATCGCGACATCCGCGGCGAAGCACTTGGCCATCGCGCCCAGCTTGGACAGATCACCGTGGGGATCGCCCTCGTCCACGACCGCGCACGCTTGGTACACGAGCCCCCGCGCAGCCTCGATCCGCATGGCGGCGTCGGCGACCATGAATTGCAGGCCCTGCAGCTCGGCGATGGGCCGGCCGAACGCCTTGCGCTCCTTCATGTAACCGACGGCGTAGTCGAGGGCGCCCTGCGCGATGCCGACGGCCTGCGCGCCGATCGTGGGCCGCGACCTGTCGAGCGTGTGCATCGCGATCTTGAACCCCTCCCCCTCGGCCCCGATGAGGTGCGTCGCGGGCACGCGAACCTCGTCGAACACGAGCTGACCGGTGGGGCTTCCCTTGATGCCCATCTTCTCTTCGAGCTTGGTGACCTGGATCCCCCAGTCCTTCTCGACGACGAATGCCGAGATGCCTCGATGGCCCGCGCTCGGGTCGGTCTTCGCGAACACCACGTGGATGTCCGAGATGCCCGCGTTCGTGATCCACACCTTGTTGCCGGTGAGGACATAGGAGTCGCCGTCGCGGACCGCGCGTGTGGTCATCGAAGCGACGTCGCTGCCGGCATCGGCCTCGGACAGGCAGTACGAACCCTGCGACTCTCCGCTTGCGACGCGTGGGAGGTACTCGCGCTTGAGCTCCTCGCTCGCGAAGTTGGTGATCGGCAGCGTCGACAGCTTCGAGATCAGCAGCATCAGGCTCGTCGACGCGCACACCCGCGCGAGCTCCTCCGCCGCGATCGCCTGCGTCACGAGGTCGGCCCCCGCGCCTCCGTACTCGACCGGCAGGCCCAGCGCGGGCAGCTCCATCGACACCAGCGCGTGGAATGCGTCCCAGTCGTATCGGGCGAGGTGGTCGGTCTCCGCGGCCCGCGGAGCGATCTTGTCCTCGCTGAACTGCCGCATGACCTCCCGGAACTGGCGCTGCTCGTCGGTGAGCGTGATGGGCTGCATGCACCAAGTGTCGCGCCGACCGAAAGCGGCGCTGGGATAGAACCATCGGATGGTCGACCGGCCCTTGATCCCTGCGATGAGACGGCTCCTGCTCGTCGCGAGCCTGCTCGTGCTCGCCGTAGGCATCCCGCTCATGCTCAAGCCCACCGAGACGGCCGACTACTTCTCCTGGACGATCCAACCCCCGCTCACGGCCGCGTTCCTCGGGTCGGCCTACTGGGCGAGCTTCCTGCTCGAGTTCGAGGCGTCGCGCCGCCTCACGTGGGACTACGCCCGCATCGCGGTGCCGGCGGTCTTCGCGTTCACGGTGCTGACGCTGATCGCGACGCTGAACAACCTCGAGAAGTTCCACTTCGGTGACCCGGGCGTGATCGTCGCGATCGTGACCTGGGGCTGGCTCCTGGTGTACGCGATCGTGCCGATCATCATGGTCGTCGTGTGGGTGCGCCAGACGCGCGAGCCAGGCATCGACGGCCCGCGGATCCGTCCGACACCTGGGTGGTTCAGGGTCGCCGGCCTCGTCGTCGGCGCCGCGCTGATCGTCTACGGCGCGGTCATGTTCGTCCGGCCGAGCGCGGTCGCATCGTCCTGGCCGTGGAGCCTGACGACGCTGACCGCGCAAGCAGTCGCGGCCTGGCTGGTCGGCATCGGCATCGCGTCGGCACACGGGGCGTGGGAGGCCGACTGGGAGCGCATCGAGCCCGCGATGGCCGCCAACTTCGCGCTCGGCGTCCTCGAGCTGTACTCGCTCATCCGCTTCCGCGACGACGTCGACTGGAACCGCGCGAGCGGTTGGATCTACCTCGCCGCAGTGATCGCGCTCGGGCTGCTCGGCGGCTACGGCTGGTTCGAGGCCACGAGGCCGATCAGCTCGGACCAGCGGGCGGGGTAGGCGGCTCGCACGGCCTGAGGCGTCATCCGCAACGTCTGCTCGGGCACCTGCGACGCGATGGCGCGCTGACCGAGGTAGTGGATCGGCAGCGACACCGACTGGAAGAGCGGCCGGCGGAAGCCGATGAGATCGGCGGGGGGCGACGGATCGAGGTAGCCCCACACCGTGAACGCGATGTCGAGGTCATGGATGACCGGTGCGCGCCGGAACATCGATGCTCTGCGCGTCGCGACGGCGACACATCCGGCGATCACGTCTTCCGCGTGCTCGTGCTCGGCGAGCTCGAGCCGATCATGGAAGCGCTTTGCGAGCACGAGCGCGAAGCCCTGGTCGGGACCGATGTCGCCGTGGTAGCGGCCTTCGGGCTGGCGGAGGGCATCGAGATCGCCAGGACGGTCCGCGGTCCAGCCATCGGGCACGTGGTCGGGTGACTCGTACGAGCGCGGCCGATCGGTGACCTTGACGGGGACGTACTCGGGCGCTGCCATCTGCTCAGTCTGACGTGTGCAGCAAGCCGAAGACGATCGAGTCGAAGAGCGCGAGCCACGACGCCTCGATGATGTTCTCGGAGACGCCGATCGTCGACCAGGACAGGTCGCCGTTCGTCGAGTCGATGAGCACGCGGGTGACGGCCCCCGTGCCCTTGTCGGTGTCGAGCACCCGCACCTTGTAGTCGGTGAGGTGCACGCGGTCGAGGGCCGGGTAGCACGACGCGATCGCGAGGCGCAGCGCCTGGTCGAGGGCGTTGACGGGGCCGTTCCCCTCAGCGGTGCGAATGACGCGCTGGCCGGCGACATGCACCTTCACGGTCGCCTCGGTCGTGAACGAGCCGCTGGGGAGCTCGTCGGTCGTGACCCGGAACGACTCGACCTCGAAGTACTCCTGCTCCCACCCCGCGGCCCGCCGCATCAAGCAGCTCGAGCGAGCCGTCCGCGGCTTCGAAGTGGTAGCCCTCGTGCTCGAGTCGCTTCAACGTGTCGACGACGTCGCCGAGCGCCTTGCCGTCCAGGTCGAGCCCGAGCTCCTCTGCCTTGAACTTGAGGGTCGCCTTGCCGGCGAGCTCGGACACGACGAAGCGAGTGCCGTTGCCCACGGTGTCGGGGGGGATGTGCTCGTACGCATCGGGCCGCTTCGCGATCGCGCTCACGTGGAGGCCGGCCTTGTGCGCGAACGCCGACGATCCGACGTAGGGCGCCTGCGGGTTCGGAGTGACGTTGACGAGCTCGGCGATGTGGTGCGCCACCGACGTGAGCCGTTCCAGGCGGTCGGCCGGGATCGTCTCGATCCCCATCTTCAGCGTGAGGTTCGGGATCACCGTGGTGAGGTTGCAGTTGCCGGTGCGCTCGCCGATGCCGTTGATCGTGCCCTGCACCTGCCGGGCGCCCGCCCGCACTGCCGCGAGCGCGTTGGCGACCGCGCAGCCGGTGTCGTCGTGCGTGTGGATCGCAGACGATCACGTCGTTGCGGAAGTGCGAGACGACGTCACCCACGATCTGCTCGACCTCGAACGGCAACGATCCGCCGTTCGTGTCGCACAGCACGAGGGTCGAAGCGCCCTTCTCGGCCGCGGCCTCGAGCACGCGCAGTGCGAACTCGGGGTTGCGCTTGTAGCCATCGAAGAAGTGCTCCGCGTCGAACATCACGCCGAGGCCGTGGCCGCGCAGGTACTCGACCGAGTCGGCGACCATGGCGACGCCCTCGTCGAGCGTCGTCGTGAGTGCCTCGGTGACGTGGTAGTCCCACGACTTGCCGACGATGCACACCGCGGACGTGCCGGCGGCGACGAGGTTCGCGAGCGTCGGGTCGTCGTCGACCTTTCCCTTGACCCGGCGCGTCGAGCCGAACGCGACGAGGGTCGACGGTGGTGAGCTTCAGCTCGGTCACAGCCCGACGGAAGAACTCCTCGTCCTTCGGGTTCGCGCCGGGCCAGCCACCCTCGATCCAGGTGATGCCGAGGTGGTCGAGCTGCTCGGCGATGCGCAGCTTGTCGTCGACGGTGAGCGAGATGCCTTCGAGCTGCGCGCCGTCACGGAGGGTCGTGTCGAAGATCTCGACCGCGTTGCGCCGCGTGCTGCGCCGTCACGTACGTCAGCCGACATGTTCGACCCACTCCTTGTATCGATCGACCTGGCCGCGGACGGCCTTCGCGTACTCGTCGGCGATCGCCGTGGTGATCGGACCCGGACACGGGATGGCGCGGTCGTCCACCGAGTTCACGGCGCTGACCTCGGCCGCGGTGCCGCACACGAACATCTCCTCGGCGATGTACAGGTCGCTGCGAGCGAGCTCGCCGACCCTGCACTCGAAGCCGAAGTCGCGGGCGATCGCCATGACGCTGCTCTGCGTGATGCCTTCGAGCGCGCCCGAGGTGAGCGGCGGGGTGATGATCGTGCCGTGCGCGAACGACGAACACGTTCTCGCCGGTGCACTCGGCGACGAGGCCGTGCGGGTTGAGCATGACCGCCTCGTCGTAGCCCGCCTTGAGCGCCTCGACCTTGGCGAGCGACGAGTTCACGTAGTTGCCGGTGGTCTTCGCGGCGGGCGGCATCGTGTTGTGGTCGTGGCGCACCCACGAGCTGACCTTCATCCGCACGCCCTTGGTCACGCGCGTCGTCGCCGAGGTAGGCGCCCCACGGCCAGCAAGCGATGGCCACGTCGACGCTGCACGGCTTCGTGCTGAGGCCCATCTCGCCGTAGCCGTAGTAGGCGATCGGGCGCACGTAGCAGGCGGGAAGGCCCGAAGCCCGCACGACCGCCTTCGACGCTTCGACGATCTCGTCGACCGAGTACGGGCTGCGGCATCCCGAGGATGCGGGCCGAGTCGCGCATGCGGTTGATGTGGTCGGTGAGGCGGAAGATCGCCGGGCCGTCGGTCGGTCTCGTAGGCGCGGATGCCCTCGAACACGCCCATCCCGTAGTGCAGCGTGTGCGTGAGGATGTGGATCTTGGCGTCGGCCCAGTCGACGAGCTCGCCGTTCATCCAGATCTTCTCGGTGGGGGTGATGGGCATCTCAGACCCTTTCTGCGACGAGGTCGCCGATCTCGGTTGTCGACCCGGAGAGTGACGGGTCGGCACATGCCTTGCGGATGCGGGCGGCGGCGTCGCCCTCGCCCAGGAACTCGAGCATCATCGCCGCCGACAGGATCGCGGCGATCGGGTTGGCCTTGTTCTGCCCGGCGATGTCGGGCGCCGAGCCGTGCACCGGCTCGAACAGCGACGGACCGGTGCGGGCGGGGTTGAGGTTGCGCCGACGCGGCGAAGCCGATGCCGCCCGACACCGCACCACCGAGGTCGGTGAGGATGTCGCCGAACAGGTTGTCGGTCACGATCACGTCGTAGCGCTGCGGGTCTTGCACGAAGTAGATGCAGGCCGCGTCGACGTGGTTGTAGGCGGTGTCGACGTCGGGATACTCCGCGTGCACCTCGTCGAAGGTGCGCTGCCACAGGTCGCCCGCGAACGTGAGCACGTTCGTCTTGTGCACGAGCGTGAGGTGCTTGCGAGGGCGGCTGCGCGCCAGATCGAACGAGAAGCGGATGCAGCGCTCGACCCCCATCCGAGTGTTCACCGAGCCCTGCGTGGCGATCTCGTGTGGCGTGCCCTTGCGCAGGAAGCCGCCCTCGCCCGCGTAGGTGCCCTCGGTGTTCTCGCGGATCACCATGAAGTCGACGTTCGGCGGCAGGCAGGAACGGACGCAGGTTGATGTACAGGTCGAGGTCGAAGCGCAGCTTCAGGAGCAATCCGCGCTCGAGCACCCCGGGCGGCACGTCGGGCGTGCCGACGGCGCCGAGCAGGATCGCGTCGTAGTCGCGCAGCTCGGTCGACGGTCGCGTCGGTCAGCACCTCGCCCGTCTTCAGGTAGCGGGCGCCGCCCAGGTCGTACTCGATCGTGTCGAGCGTCGACGCCGGCCGCGCGAGCGACCTTGATCGCCTCGGCGACGACCTCGGGGCCGATGCCGTCTCCGCCGATCACGGCGATGCGATGTGAGGTGGTGGCCATGGCCGAACTCGCTCCCGAAAATCAGAAAACCGCCCCCGAAGGGACGGTCGGAAGCGCACGCCGGATCGGGGCGTGCGCTACGGAATGATGATGACTGCGGTCGAATGGAACGAATGCAACACGGAGTGCATCGTCGGACGATACCACGGGTAACTTGACGCGCGTGAGCCAGACCCAGCTGACCCCGTCGGCGCACGCCCGTCTCAAGGCCGAGCTCGAAGACCTCACCACCCGCGGCCGCACCGAGGTGGCGCAAGAGATCGAGGTCGCCCGCGCCCACGGCGACTTGTCCGAGAACGGCGACTACCACGCCGCCAAGGACAAGCAGGGAATGATGGAAGCGCGCATCCGCAAGATCGAGTCGATGCTGCGCGACGCGGTCATCGCCGAAGACGATGGCAGCGGTGCGGTGCAGGCAGGATCGATCGTGACGATCGTGTACGAGGGTGACTCGCCGGACGACGCCGAGCGCTATCTCGTCGGCAGCATCGAGGAGCGCGTCGAGGGCCTCGACGTCATCTCGCCCGCGTCGCCGCTCGGCGAGGCGCTGATCGGCGCCGTGCAGGGCGACACGGTCGCGTACGAGGCGCCGACCGGCGCGACGCTGCGAGTCACCGTGGTGACGGTCGAGCGCTAGTGCGTGACCTGCTGGGTCCGCCGGGCGCGCCTGTGGTGTTCCTGCTGCACGGCCTCGGGGCGACCGCCGACCTCAACTGGTTCCCGTCCTACCGCCCGCTCTCCGCGCACTACCGCGTGATCGCGATGGACCATCGCGGCCACGGCGGAGGGAAGCGCTCACACCGCGTCTTCCGGCTCGAGGAGTGCGCCGACGACGTCGTCGAGCTGGCCGATGCGCTCGGAGTGCAGACGTTCATCCCGGTCGGCTACTCGATGGGCGGCCCCATCGCCCAGCTCGTGTGGAAGCGGCATCGCTCGCGCGTCGACGGCCTGGTGCTGTGTGCGACCGCGGCCCGGTTCGCTTCCGGCAGTGACCAGCGCATCGGCTCGATGAGCCTCGGCGGCCTCGCCATGGCATCCCGGCTGACACCACCCGCGATGCGACGGCGGTTCGTGAACGAGATGGTCTCGCGGCGCGACGCGACCGGCCCCGAGCAATGGGCACGCGAGCAGGTCCGACGCCACGACCTCACCGCGGTGTTGGAGGCCGGGCGCGCGGTGGGCCGCTTCTCGTCGACAGAGTGGATCGGTTCGGTCGACGTGCCGACCGCGGTCGTCGTGACGACGCGCGACACCCTCGTCTCCCCACGCCGCCAGATGGCGCTGGCGTCGGCGATCGAAGGAGCGACGGTGCACCCGGTCGACGCGGGTCACGATGCAGCAGTGTTCGCCGCTGATCGCTTCGTTCCCGCGCTGCTCGACGCGTGCGCGTCGGTGGCCTCGCGCGCCCTCGTCCGCGGGTGAGCGAGGCCGAGACCCTCGGCCGCATCGCCGCGGTGGCGTGGGCTTGGCTGGAGGAGACGGTCGCCGATGTGAGCGCGACCGAGGCGAACTGGTGGCCACCCGGCACCGCGAACTCGATCGGTGCGACGTACCTCCACGTGATGATCAACGCCGACCTCGAGCTCAGCTGGTGGCTCTTCGATCGCACCCCGGTCGCCGACGCCATCGGGTGGCCATACGACCTCGAGCAGTACGACCGTTGGGTGCGGCACGCGGACGTGGACTGGTCGGCTCTGCGTGACTACGGGCGCGCCGTGGCGGAGACGGTCGGCACGCCGTCAGCCGCTGATCTCGACCGTCGCGTCGACATGACTCGCGGGCCTCGGCATCTGGTCGGGCGCGACCTTACGAGCTGCATGGCTTCAACCACGTGTACATCCACGGGGGCGAGATCGCCGTGTTGAAGGGCCTCCAGGGCGGCGTCGGGTGGCAAGAGCCCGACGAGTTCCGCGCTGCCGTCGAGGTCACCGACCTCGAGCCGTAGCCAGAATCCCGCCGCATACGAAGCGTCGCCGCGAGATCATGCGGTGATGAGCAGCTGGCACGAGGGGTTCGCGGACCAGTACGACGAGTGGTCGGCGCGGATGACCGCCGACATCCCCTTCTACGTCGAGCTGGCGCTCGAGGCGAAGGACCGCTCTTCGAGCTGGCGATCGGCAACGGGCGGGTCGCGATCCCCGTGGCCAAGGCGACGGGAAAGCGGGTGAGCGGCGTCGACTCGTCGCCGGCGATGCTGGCGCAGGCGCGAACGAACGCCGCGGCAGCAGGGGTCGACCTCGATCTGCACGAGGGCGACATGCGCGAGTTCACGGTCACGGAGCCGGCGGCGCTGATCTACTGCCCGTTCCGCGCGCTGCTCCACGTGCCGACCTGGGCCGATCGGCGACGCGTGTTCGAGCGGGTCGCCTCGTCACTCGAGCCAGGCGGACGGTTCGCGTGGAACGCGTTCGTGTTCGACCACCACTTCGCCGCCAACGCTGACGGCCGACCGCAGGAGACACCGCTCCCCCACACTGTCCATTACGCAATCGGCGACAACCGCCTCGACATCGTGCACGACGACGGTGGCGTCAGCCGTCTGTGGTGGGCCACGAAGAACGAGTGGCTCGGCCTCGTCGACGTCGCCGGACTCGAGGTCGAGGCGCTCTACGGCGGGTTCGCGCGGCGAGCCGTTCACCGAGAACAGCCGGGAGTACGTCTTCGTCACTCGTCGCCCGTGAGGCCGCGCGCGATGCGCGCCGCTGCCGCGACGACGGCGGCCGAGTACTTCTTGCCGGGCTGGCGAGTCGTCCGCTCGATCGGGCCGCTCACGCTGACCGCCGCGATCACCGACCCATCGTGCCCGCGCACCGGCGCGCTCACCGACGCAACCCCGCCTCGCGCTCGGCGACGCTCTCGGCCCATCCCCGCTTCAGCGACTCGGGATCACCGCGCAGGATGCGTCCCGCGGAGCCCACGTCGAGGGGCAGCGCGGCGCCGAGCGGCACGATCGTGCGCAGACCGTGGGGCGACTCGAGCGCCTCGACGCACACGCGGCGATCGCCATCGCGCACGTACAGCTGCGCGCTCTCGCCCGTCGCGTCGCGCAGTGCTTCGAGCGCGGGCCGGGCGACCTCGGGCAGCCCCAAGCCGTGCGCAGCCGCGCGCCCGAGCGCGACGAGGCCGAGCCCGAGCGCGAAGCGACCGTCCAAGTCCCGGCGCACCAGGCCGTGCGCTTCGAGCGCGGTCGCGAGCCGGTACGTGGTCGCACGCGGCAGGCCGGTCACCAGCATGAGCTCGGCGAGCGAGCGGGGCTCGCGCTCGAGCGCGCCGAGCACGGTCATCGCCTTGTCGAGCACTCCGACGCCGCTTATGCTGCTGCTCACAACGCGAGACTCTAGTACCAGGATGTGAGATATGCCCACCACGCTGGCCGAGAAGGTGTGGGATCGCCACGTCGTGCACTCCGGCGCCGACGAGCCCGATCTGCTGTACATCGACCTCCACCTCGTGCACGAGGTGACGTCGCCGCAGGCCTTCGACGGGCTGCGGATGAGCGGCCGCACCGTGCGCCGTCCCGACCTCACGATCGCGACGGAGGACCACAACGTCCCGACCGAGCACATCGACCAGCCGATCGCGGACCCGATCTCGCGCACCCAGATCGAGGTGTTGCGGCGCAACTGCGCGGAGTTCGGCATCCGCCACTTCGCCATGGGCCAGCTCGGTCAGGGCATCGTGCACGTGATCGGCCCGGAGCAGGGCCTCACGCAGCCGGGCATGACGGTCGTGTGCGGTGACAGCCACACGTCCACCCACGGCGCGTTCGGAGCGCTCGCGTTCGGCATCGGCACGAGCGAGGTCGAGCACGTGCTCGCCACGCAGACGCTCCCCCAGACCCGTCCCCAGTGGATGGCGGTGACGGTCGACGGCGAGCTTCCCGCGGGCTCTACCGCGAAGGACGTGATCCTCGGCGTGATCGGTCGCATCGGCACGGGCGGCGGCATCGGCAGCGTGATCGAGTACCGGGGCTCGGTCTTCCGCTCGCTCTCGATGGAAGGCCGGATGACGGTGTGCAACATGTCGATCGAGGCGGGGCGCGCGCCGGCCTCATCGCTCCCGACGAAACGACCTTCGCCTACCTCGACGGGCGTGAGCACGCACCCAAGGGCAAGGCATGGGAGCAGGCGCTCGACGACTGGCGAGGCCTCGTCACCGAAGACGGGGCGACGTTCGACAAGGACGTCGTCATCGACGCGGCAACGTTGGTGCCGCACGTGACGTGGGGAACGAACCCGTCGCAGGTGATCGCGATCGACGGATCCGTGCCCGATCCATCGTCCTTCGCGAACGCGAACGATCGGGAGACCGCCGAGCGGGCCCTCGCCTACATGGGCCTCGAGGCGGGCACGGCGATGCGAGCGATCGCGGTCGACACCGTGTTCATCGGCTCTTGCACGAACAGTCGCATCGAGGACCTGAGGGCCGCAGCAGCCGTCGTCGACGGCAAGCACGTGACGGTGAAGCGGGCGATGGTCGTCCCCGGGTCCGTCGCGGTGAAGCTGCAAGCCGAGCAGGAAGGCCTCGACAAGATCTTCCGCGCCGCGGGGTTCGACTGGCGCGAGGCGGGGTGTTCGATGTGCCTCGCGATGAACCCCGACAAGCTGGCGCCGCAGGAGCGCTGCGCGTCGACCTCGAACCGCAACTTCGAGGGACGCCAGGGCCGCGGCGGCCGCACCCACCTCGTCTCCCCCGCCGTCGCGGCAGCTACCGCGGTCGCCGGCACGTTCGCCACTCCGGAGGACCTGCGATGAAGGCCGTACGAGCGATCACGGGCACCGCGGTGCCGCTCGACCGCAGTGACGTCGACACCGACCAGATCATCCCGAGCGACTGGCTGAAGAGGGTCGAGCGCACCGGCTTCGGGAAGGGCCTCTTCTCCGAGTGGCGCGACGACCGGTCGTTCGTCCTCAACGACGAGAGGTTCGCAGGCGCAGCGATCCTCGTCGCGGGCCCCAACTTCGGCACGGGCTCGTCGCGCGAGCACGCGGTCTGGGCGATCATGGACTACGGGTTCGAGGCCGTGATCTCGCCCCGCTTCGCCGACATCTTCCGCAACAACTGCACGAAGAACGGCCTCGTGCCGGTGCAGGTGCCGGCCGACTTCGGGGCGGCATTGCTCGCCGCAGTCGAGGCCGATCCGACTCTCAGCGTCACGGTCGACGTCGAGCGGCTCACCGTGTCGGCGCCCGCGATCGGGCTCGAGACGACGTTCCCGCTCGATCACGCGACCCAGCAGCGATTCCTCGAAGGGCTCGACGACATCGGCATCACGCTGCGCTACGCCGACGACATCACGGCGTTCGAAAGCAGACGCGCCCGAGTGGCTGCCTACCGCCGTGTCGTCTTAACGCATTGCGTTGACCGCGCTCACCACCGCCTTCAGCGAGGCGGTGAGGATGCTCGAGTCCATGCCGACACCCCAGCGGGTCTGACCGTTCGGCCAGACGGTCTCGACGTACGCGGCTGCGAGCGCGTCCGCACCCGCGCTCACCGCGTGCTCGGAGTAGTCGACGACATCGAGCTGCACGCCGAGCAGCTGGCGCAGGCCGTGCACGAACGCGTCGATCGGGCCGTTTCCCTCGCCTTGCACGGTGTGATGCTCCTCGTCGACGAGCATCTGCGCGACGACGCGAGCGCGGTCGCCCTCCGGCGTCGACACCGTCGTGGTCTCGTGCGAGAGGAGCTTCACTGCCTGTTCCTCGGGCAGGTACTCGTCGCTGAACACCGACCACATGTCGGCCGGGCTGATCTCGGTGCCCGTGTCCTCGGTGACGGTCTGGATCGCCTTCGAGAACTCGATCTGCAGACGCCGCGGCAAGGTCATGCCGTGCTCGTACTCCATGATGTACGCGACGCCGCCCTTGCCCGACTGGCTGTTCACGCGGATCACGGCTTCGTAGGTGCGGCCGACGTGATGGGGGTCGATCGGCAGGTACGGCACCTCCCACTTCTCGTAGTCGGGAGGCAGCGCGGCGAGGCCCTTCTTGATGGCGTCTTGGTGTGAGCCGGAGAACGACGTGTAGACGAGGTCACCTGCGTAGGGATGGCGCTCGTGCACGGGCAGCCGGTTGCAGTAGACCGCGGTGCGGCGAAGCGCGTCGATGTCGCTGATGTCGAGCTCGGGATCGACGCCCTGACTGAACAAGTTCATCGCCAAGTTGACGATGTCGACGTTGCCCGGACGCTCACCGTTGCCGAACAGCGTCCCCTCGACGCGATCAGCGCCCGCCATCACGCCGAATTCGGCGGCGGCGACGCCGCAGCCGCGGTCGTTGTGGGGGTGCAGGCTGAGGCACACCTTCTCGCGGTCCTTGATGTTGCGGCCGAACCACTCGATGACGTCCCCATAGATGTTCGGCGTGTAGCACTCGACCGTCGCCGGCAGGTTCAGCACGATCCTGCGGTCGACGGTCGGCTCGACCACGTCCATCACGGCCTCGCAGATCTCGACCGCGAAGTCGGGCTCGGTGCCGGTGAAGCTCTCGGGCGAGTACTCGTAGCGCACCGCGGTCGTCGGCACGGTGTCTTCCAGCTTGCGGCACAGCTTCGCCGCGTTCACCGCGATGTCGGTGATGCCCTGCTTGTCGAGTCCGAACACGACGCGACGCTGGAGCTCGGAGGTCGAGTTGTAGAAGTGCACGATCGCCCGCGGCGCGCCCTTGATGCACTCGTAGGTGCGCTCGATGAGCTCGGGCCGGCACTGCACCAGCACCTGGATCGTGACGTCGTCGGGGATCACGTCGGTCTCGATCAGCGACCGGATGAAGTCGAAGTCGGGCTGCGACGCGGACGGGAAGCCGACCTCGATCTCCTTGAACCCCATGTCGACGAGGGCGTTGAACATCCGCAGCTTGCGGGCCGGGTCCATCGGGTCGATGAGGGCCTGGTTGCCGTCGCGAAGGTCGACCGAGCACCACAGCGGGGCTTTGTCGATGGTCTTGTCGGGCCACGTCCGGTCGTGCAGCTGGAGCGGGAGGACGCGCTGGTACTTCTCGTAGGGCATCTTCCGGGGCTGCTTGGGAACGGGAGGCATGACGGGAACCTTTCGGGTGAGGTGAGTCGGAAAACGCAAAGAACCCCCTGGGCCCTTCGGGCGCAGGAGGTTCGGCGAGCACCGTATGGAGTGCTCGCCTACATGAGGAGGAGGCCGGAGGTCAGGCGGAGTTGCATCGAGTCGGGATCTTACCCCCGATGACCTCGCTGCGTCTAGGTTGGCGCCGTGCTGCGCAGGCTGCTGCGGGTCGTGATCGTGCTCGGGGTGCTGGTCGCGATCGTCATGGCATGGACTCGACGGAGCCGCGGCGGCGTGATCGATGTCGCGTTGCCGGACGTGCCCCTCGTCGCTCCCGTGACCCGCCACACTTCCGCGCCATGGAGCGATCCCGTCGACGGGGCGTGCCCGCCGGGCTACGAGATCAAGGCCAAGCTGTCGAGTGGCATCTTCCACGAGCCGGGCATGGTGAACTATGCCCGCACGACGCCAGACCGCTGCTACGCCTCGGCCGATGCCGCAGTCGCCGACGGCTTGCGACCCGCCAAGCGCTGACCTCGACACTGACATCAAGAGGAGCCCGTTCATGAAGGTGACCATCGACTACGACGTGTGCGCGAGCACCGGAGCCTGCATGCAGACGTGCCCGGAGGTGTTCGAGGTGCGCAGCGATGGGTTCCTCTACCTCCTGACGGACGAGCCAGCCGAGGAGCTGAGGTCGAAGGTCGAGACTGCCGCCGACATGTGCCCCACGGCAGCGATCACCGTCGAAGGGTGAAGGGCCCGACCTAGCTGCTCAGCGAGTGCACCGACAGGATGCCGGGCGCACCTCGCAGCCCGTCGATCACGTCGGCCGGCACGGCGTCGGGCGTCGCGATCAGCATGAGCGCAGTGCCGCGGGGTGACTGACCGACGTCCATGTCGGCGATGTTCACTCCTGCTTCGCCGAGCACGGTGCCGACGAGGCCGATCATCCCGGGACGGTCGTCGTTGCGGACGATGAGCATGTGACGCGCTGGTGGCACGTAGACCTTGTGGTCGTCGATCATCACGAGCCGCGGCTCGCCGCGGAGGCCGACGAGCGTGCCTGCGATCGAGTGCTGCTGACTGCGAAGCGTGATGAGGTTCACGTAGTCGGTCGTGAGCGGTGTCGACACCTCGCGGACCTCGACGCCACGATCCTTCGCGATCTGCGGAGCGTTGACGTACGTGACCGGTTCGTCGAGCGCTCCCGAGAACATGCCCTTGAGCGCGGAGAGCGTGAGGATGCGCGTGTCGTAGTCGGCGAGCGCGCCCTGGTACTCGACGTCGAGCGCGGTGGGCGCGCCCTCCTCGAGCTCGGCGAAGAGCTGGCCGAGCCGCTCGACGAGCGGCAGGTAGGGGCGCACGGTCTCGGAGGCTTCGGCCGCGCTCACGTTGACCGCGAACGGCACGAACTCACCGGCGAGGGCGAGCATCACCTGCTCGGCGATCGTGTCGCCCGCCTTGTCTTGCGCCTCGCGTGTGCTCGCACCGAGGTGAGGGGTCACGACGACGCTGTCGAGCTCGAACAGCGGCGAGCTCGTCGTCGGCTCCTCGGCGAACACGTCGAGCGCGGCGCCGCCGACGATGCCCTCGGTGATCGCCCACGCGAGCGCGTCCTCGTCGATGATGCCCCCGCGCGCGGTGTTGACGATGCGGACGCCTCGCTTGGCGAGCCCGAGCATCTCGCGGTCGAGCAGGCCGACCGTCTCGGCAGTCTTCGGGAGGTGGATCGTGATGAAGTCGCTCTCGGCCATGAGCTTCGCGAGCGGAACGAGGTCGACGCTCATCTGACGCCCACGGTCGGGAGAGACGAACGGGTCGTAGGCGAGCAGGCGCATCCCGAACGAGAGGGCGCGCTGCGCGACGAGCTTGCCGACCCGGCCGAGGCCGACGACCCCGAGCACCTTGTCGTTGAGCTCGACGCCCTCCCAACGGGAGCGCTCCCAGCGGCCCTCTTTGAGCGCTGCGTGCGCCTGCGGGATGTTGCGAGCCTGCGCGAGCAGCAGCGCCAGCGTGTGCTCGGCCGCGGACAGCACGTTGGACTGCGGCGCGTTCACCACCATCACGCCGCGACGCGTCGCCGCCTCGACGTCGACGTTGTCGAGGCCGATGCCGGCGCGGCCGACCACGATGAGGTCGGCGCCGGCCTGGAGCACGTCCGCGGTCACCTTGGTCGCCGAACGGATCACGAGCGCATGCGCGCCGGGGACGACCTCGAGCAGCTCTGAGGGTGACAGCCCGAGCTGCACGTCCACGACGTGGCCCTTGTCGCGCAACAGCTGGAGCCCGCCATCGGCGATCTCTTCGGTGACGAGGACACGAGCCACGGGGGACCATCCTTGTCGAGCCGGTCGCGTCGAAGCGAACCGGTAACTTCGCCGCTGATGGGCGTTGTCGTGGTCGGCGCGGGCATCAGCGGGCTTCTCTGCGCTCGCCGTCTGGTCGAGAACGGCGTCGACGTGCAGGTGCTCGAGCAGTCGACGAGGGTCGGTGGCCGCCTGGCGACCGAGCGGATTGGTGAAGCGGTGTTCGACACCGGCGCGCAGTTCTTCACCGTTCGCACGCCCGAGTTCCAAGCCCAGGTCGACGCGTGGATCGCGCGCGGCGTCGCTCGCGAGTGGTGTCGCGGCTTCCCACCCGAACCCGACGGCTTCCCGCGGTACATCGGCGTCGAGGGCATGGCCGCGATCGCCGAGGCCGCGGCGGAGGGCCTCGACCTGCGGCTCGACGTGACCGTCGGCGACGTCGACGCGATCGATGCCGAAGCCGTGATCGTCACGGCGCCGAGCGACGACTACGACGAGATGCTCGCGCTGCTGTGCGTGCTCGACCGGCCGTCCGCCGTGCCTTCGCCCGGCGGCCTGCAGCTCACCGACGATCCGCTGCTGAGCTTCGTCGGCGACAACCAGCAGAAGGGGATCTCGCCCGTGCCCGCGCTGACGGTCCACGCGCGACCCGGATGTGAGGCGACCCTCGACGACGCGGCGCGCTTCATCGGCGCGGCGTCGGTCCTCGAATCACGGGTGCTGCGGTGGCGTCACGGTCGGGCCCGCACGATCACGGGGCCCGGCTGCTCGATCACGAATGCAGCGCGCCTCACGATCCTCGCGGGCGACCAGCACGGCGGAGCGCCGAGCCGGGTCGAAGGCGCGGTCTTGTCGGGATGGGCAGCCGCAGACGCGGTGCTCGCTCGCCTACTCGGCTAGCAGCTTGTCGATGCGGGTGATGCCCTCGACGATGTCGTCGTCGCCCATGGCGAACGACAGCCGCGCGTAGCCGGGCGCGCCGAACGCCTCACCGGGCACGATCGCGACCTTGACCTCCTCGAGCAGCAGCTCGGCCAGCTCGGCGGTGGTCTGCGGCGTGCGCCCGCGGATCGTGCGTCCGAGCGCGCCCTCGAACGAGGGGAACCCGTAGAACGCGCCTTGCGGCTCGATCGCAGTGACGCCGGGGATCGCGTTCGAGCATCTCGTACATCGTGCGACCGCGACGAGCGAAGGCCTCGCGCATCATCGCGACCGCGCTCAGGTCGCCGTTGAGCGCCGCGACGGCGGCCCGCTGCGACACGTCCGCGACGTTCGACGTGCTGTGGCTCTGCAGGTTCGTCGCTGCCTTCACGACGTCGTTCGGGCCGATCATCCAGCCAACGCGCCAACCCGTCATCGCGTACGTCTTCGCGACGCCGTTGACGATCACGCACCGATCCGCGAGCTCGGGCACGAGCACCGGCATCGACGAGAACACGTGCTCGCCGAACGTGAGGTGCTCGTAGATCTCGTCGGTGACGACCCAGATCCCCTTCTCCGCGGCCCAGCGCCCGATCGCTTCGACCTCAGCCGGCGGGTAGACGGCGCCGCTCGGGTTCGACGGGGACACGAACACCAAGGCCTTCGTGCGCGGCGTGACCGCGGCCTCGAGCTGGTCGAGCGTCACCCTGAACCCTGCGGCAACGGTGGTCGGCACGACCACCGGCACCCCACCGCCGAGCGCGATCGACTCGGGATAGGTCGTCCAGTACGGAGACGGCAGCAGCACCTCGTCGCCCGGGTCGAGCAGCGTGGCGAACGTGTTGTAGAGCGCCTGCTTCCCACCGTTCGTGACGAGGATCTGCGACTCCGCGCACACGAGGCCCGAGTCGCGCTTGGACTTCGCGACGATCGCGGCTCGCAGCTCGGGCAGGCCACCCGTCGGCGTGTAGCGATGGTTCGCCGGGTCGTGGCAGGCCGCGGCGGCGGCCTCGACGATCGCGTCGGGAGTCGGGAAGTCGGGCTCGCCCGCGCCGAAGCCGATGACGTCCTCACCTGCGGCTTTGAGCGCCTTGGCCTTGGCATCGACGGCCAACGTGGCCGATTCGGCGATTGCGGCAATGCGACGTGAGATGCGCTCCACGGCTGCCATGCTGACACAGTGACCTCGTCGAACCGACGCGACATTTCGATCCCTGCATCGCTCCTGCCCGCCGACGGCCGCTTCGGATGTGGGCCGTCGAAAGTGCGTCCCGAGGTGGTGCAGGCCCTCGCTGACGTGAGCAAGAGCTGGCTCGGCACGTCCCATCGGCAGGAGCCCGTGCGGGCCGTCGTGCGATCAGTGCGCGCCGGGCTCACGTCGCTGTTCGGCCTCCCCGACGGATGGGAGATCGTCCTCGGCAACGGCGGCTCGACAGCGTTCTGGGACATCGCGACGTTCGGGCTCATCGAACGGCAGAGCCAGCACCTCGTGTTCGGCGAGTTCTCGTCGAAGTTCGCCGCCGCGGCCGCGGCTGCTCCGCAGGTCGACGCACCTGAGCTGATCGAGTCGGCGCCGGGCACGCATCCACTGCCGGTCGCCCGCGACGAGGTCGACGTCTACGCGCTCACGCACAACGAGACGTCCACTGGTGTCGCGATGACCTTGACGCGTCCCACCGGCAGCGACGGCCTCGTCGTCGTCGACGCGACATCGGCCGCCGGCGGCCTCCGCTGGGATCCGGCCGAAGCCGACGTGTACTACTTCGCTCCGCAGAAGTGCTTCTCGTCCGACGGCGGTCTGTGGATCGCGGCGTGCTCGCCGGCCGCGATCGCTCGCATCGAGCACATCAAGGCCTCAGGCCGGTGGTGCCCCGCGTCGCTCGACCTCACGATCGCGCTCGAGAACAGCCGCCTCGACCAGACGTACAACACTCCCGCGCTCGCGACGCTGTTCCTCCTCGATCAGCAGCTGCAGTGGATGAACGGCAGCGGCGGCCTCGAGTTCGCCGCGTCGCGGTCGGACGAGTCGGCCTCGCTGCTCTACGGCTGGGCCGAGAAGGCGTCGTACGCGAGCCCGTTCGTCGCCGATCCCGCGCAGCGGTCGGCCGTCGTCGGCACGATCGACCTCGACGGCGTCGACGCGCCGACCGTGTCCGCAGTCCTGCGCGACAACGGCATCGTCGACACCGACTCGTACCGCAAGCTCGGCCGCAACCAGCTGCGGATCGGCATGTTCCCGTCGGTCGACCCCTCGGACGTCGAGGCGCTCACCCAGTGCATCGACTGGGTCGTCGAACGCCTGGCCTGAATTCTTGGTGTTGCTCACTCACAGGAGCTGAGAATCACCAAGAAGAACCGGCTCAGCCGCCTGAGGCGTCGCTCACCTTCTGCTTGCCCGCCGAGATCCACGGCATCATCGCCCGGAGCTCGGCGCCGGTCTTCTCGATCGGGTGCTGCCGGCCGGCTTCGCGCAGCGCGTTGAACTTGGCCCGCCCCGAGTCGCTCTCGGCGACCCACTCCTCGGCGAACTTGCCGGAGGTGATCTCGTCGAGGATCTTCTTCATCTCGGCGCGAGTCGTGTCGGTGATGATGCGCGGCCCGCGGGTGACGTCGCCGTACTCGGCCGTGTCGGAGATCGAGTACCGCATGCCGGCGATGCCCTCTTCGTACATGAGGTCGACGATCAGCTTCACCTCGTGGAGGCACTCGAAGTACGCCATCTCGGGCTGGTAGCCGGCGGCGACCAACGTCTCGAAGCCCGCCTGCACGAGCGACGTGAGGCCGCCACACAGCACGACCTGCTCGCCGAAGAGATCGGTCTCGGTCTCCTCCGCGAAGGTCGTCTCGATGACACCCGCGCGGGTGCCACCGATCGCATCCGCGTACGCGAGCGCGAGGTCGCGCGCCTTCCCGGTCGCGTCTTGCTCGACCGCGATCAGCGCGGGCACGCCACCGCCCTCGGTGTAGGTGCGCCGCACGAGGTGGCCGGGGCCCTTCGGTGCGACCATCGCGACGTCGACGCCCTCTGGCGGGCTGATGCGCCCGAAGCGGATGTTGAAGCCGTGCGCGAAGAGCACCGCGTCGCCAGCCTGGAGGTGCGGCGCGATCGACTCCTCGTACACCCTCTTCTGCTCGGTGTCGGGCAGCAGCAGCATGATCACGTCGGCCTCGGCTGCGGCCTGGTCGATCGGCACGACGCGAAGCCCTGCGGCCTCGGCCTTCGCCGCGGACCCCGAGCCCGGACGCAGGCCGACTCGCACGTCGACCCCCGAGTCCTTGAGGTTGAGTGCGTGGGCGTGGCCCTGCGAGCCGTACCCGATGATCGCGACCTTGCGCCCGGCGATCAGTGAGTGGTCGGCGTCGCGCTCGTAGTACACGTTGGCTGCCATCAGCTTGCCTTTCCCTTCAGCGCGCGGAGACGGGAAGCCTCGCGCTCCAACTTGGGCAACGCCACCCGTCCGGTGCGCTGCAGCTCGACGAAGCCGTACGGCCTCAACATCTCCTCGAAGTCATCGACCTTGTCGGGATGGCCTTCGAGCGACACGGTCAGCGCCTCGGGCCCGACGGCCAGGATCTTGCCCTCGAAGATGCGCACGAGCTCGAGGATCTGCGTGCGCTGCGAAGCCTCGGCGCGCACGGTCGCGAGCAGCATCTCGCGCTCGACCGCGTGGCGCGGGTCGAGCTCCTGGATGCGCACGACGCTGATGATCTTGAACAGCTGCTTCACGATCTGCTCGAGCGGAGCCGACTCGACGTCGACGACGATCGTGATGCGACTGAACCGCTCGTCCTCGGTCGGCGCGACTGCCAACGAGAAGATGTTGTAGCCGCGCCGCGCGAACAAGCTCGCGACACGGGCGAGCACGCCCGACTTGTTCTCGACGAGGACCGACAGGATGTGGTGCTGCGGCGCTCCGCTCATCGCAGCATCCCCTTGTCCTGACCAGGCGAGAGGACGATGTCGTCGTTCGAGAGGCCCGCGGGCACCATCGGGAACACCTTCTCGCCCGAGTCGGTGCGGAACTCGACCACGACCGGACGGTCGTCGATCTCGTTCGCCTTGTCGATCGCGGGCTGCACCTCCTCGGGAGACTCGACCCGGATGCCGATGCACCCCATGGCCTCGGCCCAACCCACGTAGTCGGGGAGGTCGGGCGACAGGTACACCTCGGAGTAGCGCTCGTCGTAGAACATCTCCTGCCACTGCCGGACCATGCCGAGGTACGCGTTGTTCAGGATCGCGACCTTGATCGGGATGCGCTCGGTCGACGCCGTGACGAGCTCCTGCGCGGTCATCTGGAAGCAGCCGTCGCCGTCGACAGCCCACACCATGCGATCGGGCCGCCCGACCTTCGCACCGATGGCCGCGGGCACCGCGAAGCCCATCGTGCCGAGGCCGCCCGAGTTCACCCACGTGTAGGGATGGCGGAACTTCCAGTACTGCGACGCCCACATCTGGTGCTGACCGACGCCCGAGACGACGATGCAGTCCTCAGGAGCCGAGTCGCGCAGCACCTCGAGGCAGTACTGCGGCTTCAACGCCTCGCCCGGCTCGCTCGGCTCGTAGGTGAGCGGGAACGTCTCGCGCCAGCCGCTGATCTTGCTCTTCCACGCGCCGATGTCGGCCTGGACGGTGCCGTTGTCGAGCATCGCCCTGATGTTGCGAACGAGCTCCTCGATGACGAGGCGGCAGTCGCCGACGATCGGCACGTCGGGACGTCGCACCTTTCCCTGCTCAGCCGGGTCGATGTCGACGTGGATGATCTTCGCCTCGGGCGCGAACGTGGCCACCTTGCCCGTGACGCGGTCGTCGAACCGCGAGCCCAGCGCGATCAGCAGGTCGGCCTTCTGCATCGCCGTCACCGCAGTCGCGTTTCCGTGCATGCCGGGCATGCCCAAGCACAGGGGATGGTCGTCGGGGAATGCGCCCCGCGCCATCAGCGTCGTGACGACGTGGATGCCCGTGAGCTCGGCGAGCTCGCGCAGCGCGTCGGCCGCGCGTGCCTTCAAGATGCCGCCGCCCGCGTAGATGACCGGCCGCTCGGACTCGAGGATGAGTCGAGCCGCCTCGCGGATCATGCGCGGATGCCCCTTCGTCGTCGGCTTGTAACCCGGGAGGTCGAGCGACTCGGGCCACCACCAGTCCATCGAGGCCTGCAGCACGTCCTTCGGCACGTCGACGAGCACCGGTCCGGGCCGACCGGTGGTCGCGATGTGGAACGCCTCACGGATCACCCGCGGGATGTCCTCCGCGTCCATCACGAGCTCGTTGTGCTTCGTCACCGAGCGAGTGATGCCGACCGTGTCGCACTCCTGGAACGCGTCGGTGCCGATCGCCGCGGTCGGCACCTGACCGGTGATCGCGACCATCGGGATCGAGTCCATGTAGGCATCGCAGAGCGGCGTCACGAGGTTCGTGGCGGCCGGGCCGCTCGTCACCATCGCCACGCCGGGACGCCCGGTGACGTGGGCATATCCCTCCGCCATGTGCCCGGCGCCCTGCTCGTGGCGCACGAGGATGTGGCGGATCGAGGAGTCGAGGATGGGGTCGTACGCCGGCAGGATGCACCCGCCGGGCAGCCCGAACATGACCTCGACGCCTTCCATCTCGAGGGACTTGATGAGGGCTTGCGCCCCGGTCAGCTGCATCGACATCTCCTTGCGAAAAACCGGCCCGAAAACTGAAACGACCTCCCGTCGGGGAGGTCGGAGAGCGCACGCGGCTATGTGAGGCGCGTGCGCTACATGACTACGAGGATGAGGCCGAGGTGGGACTGCATCGGGATCGAGTGTAACACTGCCTCCCCGTGTCAGGCGAGTACACCCCCTTCCTCGAGGACGGCGAACAGGTCGACCACGTCGTCAAGGCGCTCGCGGGCCCGAACCGCTGGCTCGGCCTCGGCATCGCCACCGTCGTGGGTCTCGCCGTGGCGCTCGCGCGTCGGCGGCCTCAACGGCAGCGTGTTCCTCGGGCTGATCGCGCTCTACCTCGTGTTCACCTGCCTCTACGTGCGGCACCTGATCCTGATCACCGATCGCGCCGTGTCGTGCTCGTCTCGGGGACCCGCATCTCGTTCAAGCCCAAGGCGCTCGTCGAGCGCCTTCCGGCCGACACGCCGCTGCGGCCGTTGAAGGGCCTCTGGCTGCAGCTGCAGCTGGGCGGGCATCGCCTCTACGTGAGCTCTCGCTCGATCCGCCAGGTCTCGGCGGTCGAGGCCGAACGCCGCGACGGCAAACGGCCCTGAGATCCCCCGGGCTCACGCCTCGGTGATCGCGCCCTTGTCGGCTCCGGCGACCAACCGTGCGAACTTCGCCAGCACACCTGTCGTGTAGCGCGGCTCGGGCAGCTTCCACTCCTCGCGCCGGCGGGCCAGCTCGGCGTCGTCGACCATGAGGTCGAGCGACTTGTTGTGCACGTCGACCACGATGCGGTCACCGTCACGGACGAACGCGATCGGCCCGCCGTCCACGGCCTCGGGTGCGACGTGGCCGATGGAGAAGCCCCATGTGCCACCTGAGAACCGGCCATCGGTGACGAGGGCGCAGTCCGCACCGCGGCCCGCGCCCTTCAGCGCTCCGGTGACCGCGAGCATCTCGCGCATGCCCGGCCCGCCCTTCGGGCCTTCGTAGCGGATGACGAGCACGGTGCCGGGCTCGATCTTGCCGTTGAGGATCGCCTCCATCGCGCCGTCCTCGCCGTCGAACACGCGAGCAGTGCCGTCGAAGTGCAGCTGGTCTTGTGTGAGCCCCGCGACCTTCACGACCGACCCGTTCGGCGCGAGCGAGCCCCGCAAGATCACGAGGCCTCCCTCGGTGTGGATCGGCGCGGTGAGCGGATGCACCACGCGCCCATCAGGCGCGGGCGGCGCGAGCGCCTCGAGGTTCTCGGCCATCGTCTTGCCGGTGACGGTGAGGCAGTCTCCGTGGAGCAGCCCCGCGTCGAGCAGGTGCTTCATCACGACCGGCACGCCGCCGACCGCGTCGAGGTCGGCCATGTGGAATCGACCGCCGGGCTTGAGGTCGGCGATGTGCGCGACGCGAGCACCCACCCGGTTGAAGTCGTCGAGCGACAGCTCGACCTTGGCCTCGTTCGCCATCGCGAGGAGGTGCAGCACCGCGTTCGTCGATCCGCCGAGCGCGTTGGTGACCGCGATCGCGTTCTCGAACGCCTCCTTGGTCATGATCTGACGAGGGCGGATGCCGAGCCGCACGAGGTTCATCACGGCTTCGCCCGCGGCATAGGCGTCGTCGTCGCGGCGCCGGTCGACTGCCGGCGGCGATGCGCTGCCGGGCAGCGACATGCCGATCGCCTCCCCGATCGCGGCCATCGTGTTCGCGGTGAACATCCCGGCGCACGAGCCCTCGGTCGGGCACGCCTTCCGCTCGATCTGACCGAGCTCGTCGACCGTGATGGTGCCGGCCGCGCAGGCGCCGACAGCCTCGAACACGCTGACGACGTCGAGCGCCACCCCGTTGTGGTGCCCCGGCATGATCGAGCCGCCGTAGACGAAGACCGACGGCACGTTGAGCCGTGCGGCGGCCATCATCATCCCGGGCAGGCTCTTGTCGCAGCCGGCGAGCGCGACCAGCGCGTCGAACCGCTCCGCGTGCATCACCGTCTCGACCGAGTCGGCGATCACCTCGCGGCTGACGAGTGACGCGCGCATGCCCTCGTGACCCATCGAGATGCCGTCGCTCACCGCGATCGTCACGAACTCGAGCGGGAAGCCGCCCGAGCTGCGGACGCCGTCCTTCGCGCGCTGGGCGAGCCGCGCCAACGGCATGTTGCACGGCGTCACCTCGTTCCACGAAGACGCGACGCCGACCTGGGTCTTGCCCCAGTCGTCGTCTCGCATGCCGACCGCTCGGAGCATGGCGCGGGCCGGCGCCCGCTCGTTGCCGTCGGTGACCTCATGGCTGCGGGGCTTCATCTCGTTCGCCATGCCGACGAGCCTACGGTGCGCCTCATGGTGCAGGGCCGACAGAGCGGCGACGCTCGACCGGGAGATCCTCGCGCTGGCGGTCCCCGCGTTCTTCACGCTGATCGCCGAGCCCCTCTACGTCCTCGCCGACACCGCGGTCGTCGGCCACCTCGGCACTCCCCAGCTCGCCGGCGTGGCAGCTGCCACCACGATCCTGGTGACCGGCTACTCGCTCTGCATCTTCCTCGCGATGGGCACGACCGCGGCCGTCGCACGACTCCTCGGAGCCGGCCAGCGGGAGGCCGCCGCCCACGCCGCGGTGCAGGCGATCTGGCTCGGACTCGTCATCGGGTTCGTCCTCGCTGCGTTGGGCTACGCTGCTCACTGAACCGCTGCTCTTCCTCGTCGGCGTCGAGGGCACCGCGCGCGACTTCGCGACCGAATACCTCCGCATCAGCCTCGCTCGGGGTTCCCGCGCTCCTCGTCTCACTCGCGTGCGTGGGCTACCTGCGAGGTGGCAAGCGGGTGTGGATCCCTCTCGTCGTCGCCGTGGTCTCCAACTTGATCAACCTCGGGCTCGAGCTCTTCCTCATCTACGGGCGCGGCTACGGAGTCGGGGCATCGGCGCTCGCCACGGTCGTCGTGCAGCTGGCGGCAGCTGCCGTGTACACGGTGGTCGTCGTCCGCGCCGCGGTCGTCAGAGGGCGCCGCCCTGCGTCCGGATCGCCACGCGATCCGATCGGCGGGGAGCGATGGATGGCTCCTCTTCTTGCGCACCCTGTTCCTGCGCGGCGCGTTCTTCGTCCTCACGGCAGCGGCCGCCCGACTCGGCGAGATCGAGCTCGCCGCGCAGCAGATCGCGATGCAGATCTGGGCGCTGCTCGCGCTCGCACTCGACTCGCTCGAAGTCGCCACACAGACCCTCGTCGGCCAAGCGCTCGGCGGAGGCTCCGCGAGGAACGCACAGCTCGCGGGGCGCCGCACCCTGCGGTGGGGAACGGGCGTCGGAGCCGCCGCCGGGGTCGTCGTCTTCGCACTGCACAACGTGCATCCCGCACCTCTTCAGCGACGATCCCGCCGTCACGTCGCTCGCCAGCTTCCTGCTCGTCTGGGTCGCGATCAGCCAGCCACTCGGAGGTCCGGCGTTCGTGCTCGACGGCATCCTCGTCGGCTCGGGCGACCTCAGGTTCCTCGCACGTGCGATGGCCGGGATCTGCCTCGTCATGATCCTGGGCGAGCCGATCGTCCTGTGGTTGGGCGGCGGCATGGGTTGGCTCTGGGCAGTGTTCATCGCTGTTCATGGTCGCTCCGTGTCGTCGTGCTCGGGCTCAGGGCGAAGAGCAACCGCTGGGCCGTGACGGGCGCGACGCGCCACTAGGTTCGGCTGATGCACAAGCCGCCGATCGCGAAGCGGGTACCCGTCACGAGCGTGCGTCACGGCCGCGAAGTCGTCGACGAGTACGCGTGGCTGCGCGACCGCGACGACCCCGACACCGTGGCCTACCTCGAGGCCGAGAACGCGCACACCGACGAGTGGTTCGCGCCGCTGGCCGACCTCCAGGAACAGCTCTTCGAGGAGATCAAAGGCCGCATCCTCGAGACCGACATGTCGGTGCCGGCGCGGCGAGGACCGTGGTGGTACGTCACGCGGACCGAGGAGGGCAAGCAGTACTCGATCTTCTGCCGCCGGCCCGAGCGCGACGCCGTCGAGGGCGAACAGGTGCTGATCGACAGCAACGTGCTCGCAGCCGGTCACGAGTACTTCGAGCTCGGCGCGCTCGACGTCAGCCCGAGCCATCGCCTGCTCGCGTACTCGACCGACGTCACCGGAGCCGAGGTCTTCACCATCCGCATCCGCGACCTCGACACCGGCACCGACCTGCCCGACACCATCGAAGGCACCCAGTACGGCACCGCCTGGTCGGCCGACGACCGCTTCCTCTTCTACACACGGCCCGACGACGCGTGGCGGGCGTACCAGATCTGGCGCCACGAGGTCGGCACAGACGCCAACGACGACGTGCTCGTCTACCAGGAGGACGACACCCACTTCGACGTCGGCCTCTACAGCACGCGCAGCGATCGGTTCATCGTGATCGCGACCGAGAGCCGGACGACGAGCGAGGTCAGGCTGCTCGACGCGACCGATCCGCTCGCCGCTCCTCGAGTCGTCGAGCCGCGCTCGCCCGGGCTCGAGTACAGCGTCGACCATCAAGGCGACCGGCTGCTGATCGTGACGAACCTCGACGCGGTCGACTTCCGACTCGTCGAAGCCCCGATCGACAACCCGGGCAAGGCCTCGTGGCACGACCTCCTCCCCCATCGGCCCGGCACGCGGCTGTTCGGCATCGACGCGTTCGCCGATCACCTCGTCGCGTACGAATGGGCCGACGCGCTGCCCACCCTGCGGGTGATCCGCAACGACGGCACGCAGTTCGTGATCGATCAGCCCGAGGCTGCGTTCGCGCTCTCGGGCGGCACGAACCTCGAGTACGACACGGTCGCGTACCGCTTCAACTACCAGTCGCTCGTCACGCCGCCTTCGGTGTTCGACGTCGACCTCGTGACGGGCGAGCGCACCCTGCTGAAGCAGCAGCCCGTGCTCGGCGGCTTCGACGCCGACCAGTACGAGACCGCCCGCACGTGGGCCACGGCGAGCGACGGCACCAAGGTGCCGATCTCGCTCGTCGCGAAGAAGGGCTTGGCGCGCGACGGCAGCAACCCCGCGGTCCTCTACGGCTATGGCTCGTACGAGTCGCTCACCGCGCCGTGGTTCTCGTGGCCGCGCATCAGCCTGCTCGACCGCGGCATGGTCTTCGCCGTCGCGCACGTGCGCGGGGGCGGCGAGCTCGGACGGCGCTGGTACCTCGACGGCAAGCTGCTGCACAAGCGCAACACGTTCACCGACTTCGTCGACGTGCGCCGAGCACCTGATCGCGGAGGGCTGGACCAGCGCGGACCGCCTGGCGATCAGAGGAGGCAGCGCGGGCGGGCTGCTGGTCGGCGCGGCGACGAACCTCCGGCCCGACCTCTTCGCCTCGGTCGTGGCCGAAGTGCCGTTCGTCGACGTCGTGAACTCGATGCTCGACGAGTCGCTGCCGCTCACGGTCGCGGAGTGGGAGGAGTGGGGCAACCCCAACGACGAGGAGTACGACCTCTACATGTCGTCGTACGCGCCCTACGAGAACGTCGCCGCGGCGCCGTACCCCGCGATCTTCGCCAGCGCAGGCTTCAACGATCCCCGCGTGAGCTACCACGAGCCGGCGAAGTGGGTGGCTCGTCTGCGCGCCGACCACCACCGGGTCGAAGCCGCTGCTGCTGAAGACCGAGATGGTCGCCGGGCACGGCGGCAAGTCCGGGCGCTACGACGCGTGGCGCGAGGAAGCCGAGGTGCTCGCGTTCATCCTCACGACGCTCGGCGTCACGTCAGGCTGAAGATCGCCAGCGCGATCAACGCCACGTTGCGCGCGACCGACCACCACGTGACCGGCCTCGTGCGCAGCGAGCCGAAGCACGCGCAAGGCGCCTTCACCCCGCGACGAGCGCGCGGACCAACAGCACGGTGAACGCGACGAGGAGGACGATCGCGGCGACCGCCGCGTAGTCGACTCCGGCGACGAGCGCGGCGCCGATCACGATCTCGACGAACGGGGTCAACCGGATCGCCCACGACGGTGCGCCGAGCGCATCGGCTTGCCCGGGCCAGCCGCGACTGGTCAGCTTCGCGACGCCCGCGGCGAGCAGCACGATCCCCACGAGCGCGCCGGCAGCCCAGCGCACGGTCAGACCTCGAAGCGCCCGTACCCGCCGCGGAAGAACACGAGCGGACCGCCGCCGTGCGCGACCTCGAGATCGTGCACGCGCCCGACGACGATCACGTGGTCACCGCCCGGATGCACCGAGTCGATCGTGCAGTCGATCCACGCGAGGACTCCGTCGAGGATCGGCGAACCGAGCGGGCTCGTCTTCCAACCGATGCCCGCGAACTTGTCGTCGCTCTTGCTCGCGAAGTGGCGACACAGCCCTTCTTGGTCTGCGGAGAGGATGTTCACGCAGAACGTGCCGGCCTCTTTGATGTGCGGCCAGCTCGACGAGCGTGTTCGCCGGGGCAGAACGCGACGAGCGGCGGATCGAGCGACAGCGAGGTGAACGAACCCACCGCGAGCCCGACCGGCTTGTGGTCGGGTGCTGCGGTCACGATCGTCACTCCCGTAGGGAAGTGACCGAGCACCTGGCGGAAGACGGCGGGATCGATGTCGGGCGCTTCAGCCAAAGGAGACGGTCAACCCCTCCGCGGCGGTGATCAGCTCGATTCCGGCACGGTCGGCGTACTCGCGAGCGCACGCGGACAGCTCGTCGAGCGCTTCGTCGTGACGGGTCGGGTCGTGATGGAACAGCGCGAGCGCCTTCGCCCCCGCCTCCTTCGCGACCATGACCGCATATTCCACGGTGCAGTGGCCCCATGTCGACTTCATCGCGAACTCGGGGACCGTGTACTGCGCGTCGTGGATCACGAGGTCGGCGCCCTCGCAGAGCTCGAGGGCCCCGTCGGCGATCGACATGCCGCCGTCGACGGGCTGCTGGTGATCGGAGATGTAGGCGACCGTGGCGCCTTCCCACTCGATGCGGTAGCCGTTCGTCGGTCCGACGTGGGGCACCGTGCGCGCCATCACCTTGGCGTCGCCCACCATGAAGGTCTCGTCGCGGCGCTCGTGGAACTCGAGCGTGCCGGCGAACGCGTCCATCGGGACCGGGAAGAACGGCGGCCGAATGCAGAGGTCGAACGACTCGAACAGGCTGAGGCCGTTGTCCTGCGCCGGCGCGTGGATCGACAGGTGGCCGCCCCTCAGCACGCGGACCGAAGAACGGGAGGCCCTGCACGTGATCCCAGTGCAGGTGGGTGACCAGCGCCGTGCCGTTGAACGTGCCGTCGAGGGGCTGGGTCTCGCCGAAGTAGCGCAGGCCCGTGCCCATGTCGAGGATGACCGGATCCTGGCCCGGGGACTCGACCGCCACGCACGATGTGTTTCCGCCATAACGTCGGGTTCGATCACTCGAGCACGGTGTCGACCCTCGCACGCCGAAGAAGGTGATGTTGATCACAGGTCCCCCTTGGGTCGGCAAGGGTACAGAACCGTAAAGGTTCAATGTTCCCCGGGTGACCTATGTCTCACACCAGGGATAGCGTCCAAATGTGTCACTGCCCGAAGGCATCGTCGCCGTCGTCAAGGCCGAGTGCGCCACTTGTGTGCTCGTCGCCCCGGTGCTCCGCCAGCTTCGTGAATCGGGCGCCGCTCTGACCGTCTACACCCAGGACGACCCGACCTTCCCCGAGGGCCTCGAGCCCCGACTCGACGACGACCTCTCCGTCTCGTACCACCACGACATCGAGACCGTCCCGACCCTGATCAAGGTGGAGGGCGGCGCCGAGGTCGCCCGCACCGTCGGCTGGCTCCGACCCTCGTGGGAGGAGCTCACAGGCGTGACCGGCCTGGGCGCCGACCTGCCCGAGCAGCGTCCGGGGTGCGGATCGCTGTCGGTCGATCCCGACATGGTCGACGTGCTCGCCGTGCGGTTCGGAGGGTCGGTCCTGCGGAGCCGCCGGGTCGAGATCGCCGCGCTCGAAGACGAAGCCGAGGCGCTCTTCGACCGGGGATGGACCGACGGCCTCCCCGTCGTGGCACCGACCGAGGCACGAGTGCTGCGGATGCTCCAGGGCACGACACGCGCACCCGACGACATCGTCGCCATCGTGCCGCCCGACCTCGTCGAGTGCACGGTGGAGAAGGTCGCGATCAACGCGGTCATGGCGGGCGCGAAGCCCGAGTACATGCCGGTGATCCTGGCGGCGCTCGAGGCCGCGTGCACCGACGAGTTCAACATCCACGGCGTGCTCGCCACCACGATGCCCGTCGGCCCGGTGCTGATCGTGAACGGGCCGATCCGCAAGGCGATCGGGATGAACTCGGGCGGGAACGTGCTCGGCCAGGGAAACCGAGCGAACCTCGCGATCGGACGCGCGCTGCAGCTCGATCATCCGCAACGTGGGGGGCGGGCGCCCCGGCGGCGTCGACCGCGCGGCGCACGGGAACCCGGGGAAGCTCTCGTTCTGCTTCGCCGAGGACGAAGAGGGCTCGCCCTGGGAGTCGCTCGCGGTCGAGCGCGGGTACGCACCTGGCGCGTCGACGGTGACGCTGTTCCCCGGTGAGGGCCCGCGGTGCGTGGTCGATCAGCTCGCCCGCGAGCCCGAGCCGCTCGCTCGCACGCTCGCCGCGTGCCTTCGCACCGTGCAGCACCCGAAGCTGCCGCTCGGCTTCGACGCCATCTTGGTGCTCGGCCCCGAGCACGCGCGCGTCTTCAAGGAGGCGGGCTGGTCGAAGCAGCAGGTGAAGGACGCGATCATGAGCCACCTGCAGCTCGCAGGGAGCGACATCGTCCGCGGCGCCGATGGCATCACCGAGGGGATCCCCGAGCACCTACGCGACCTCACCCTCCCGAAGTTCCGGCCGGGCGGGCTGCTGCTGGTGCACGCCGGCGGAGGCGCGGGCCTGTTCTCTGCCATCATCGGTGGCTGGGCCAACGGCGAGACCGGAAGCCAGCCCACGACGCGTCTGATCGGATGAAAGGGTGATCGCATGACCATCGTCCTCGATCCCACTGGCGAGCAGATCCCTGCCGAGCGCGCGCTGCTGCAGCGGCCACCGTCGATCGAAGGACGCACGATCGGCTTGCTCGACATCTCCAAGCCCCGCGGCAACATCTTCCTCGACCGGCTGCAGCAACGGCTCGAAGCCGCGGGCGCGCGCGTCGAGCGGTTCAAGAAGCCCACGTTCACCAAGCCCGCGCCGGTCGACCTCCGTCACGAGATCGCGACGAAGTGCGACCTCGTGATCGAAGCGTTAGCCGATTGAGGGTCGTGCACGTCGTGCAGTGTGCACGACATCACTGATCTCGAGCGCCGGGGAGTGCCGTCGATGTTCGTGGCATCGAGCGAGTTCGTCGAAGCGGCCGCCGCGCAGTCGAAGGCCCTCGGCTTCTCGGCCGTGGCGCGTGTCTTCGTGCCCCACCCGATCCAGGACCGCACCGACGACGAGATGGTGGCGTACGCAGACGCCGCCTACGACGAGATCGTCAGCCTCATCACGGCCTGACTGATCTCGACGATCCCCTCGTCGACGAGCTGCGCGGCAACGCGCTCTGCGCGCGGCCGATCGTCGGGCCAACCCATCACGACACCGAGCTCGTGCACCGGCACGTCACCGACGCGGAGCGCAGCGACGAGCCGGCCACGGCCCTGCCGATCTGACCCCGCGAACGTCGACTGCCGGCGAGTCGGCCAGAGCTCGCCGTCCCATGCACACCCGTCGCGCAGCCAGCAGCGATCGCACGAGGGTTCGCGAGCGGTGCAGACGAGCGCGCCGAGATCCATCAGGCGCTGGTTCCACTCCCACGCCCGACCGGCGGGCACGAGCGCGTCGGCCTCGCGCTGCAGCTCGCTCGGTGACAGCCGCCGGCCCGCCCGACGCGAGAGCACCCGCGCGATGTTCGTCTCGACGAGCCCGACCTCGTCTTCGAACGCGAACACGAGCACGGCCCTCGCCGTGTACGCGCCGATGCCGGGCAGGGCGAGGAGCGCGTCGAGGTCACGCGGCACCGCGTCGCCCATGAGCACCGCGGCGCGATGGAGGTTGACCGCACGGCGGTTGTAGCCGAGCCCTGCCCACGAGCGCACCACGTCGGCCTGTGACGCGTCTGCGCACACCCGCACCGTCGGGAAGCGCTCCATGAACGCATGCCAGATCGGCACTACCCGCGGCACCTGCGTCTGCTGGAGCATCACCTCTGAGACGAGCACCGCCCACGGGTCGCGGGTGCGACGCCACGGCAGGTCGCGCATCAGGTGCGGGTGAAGACTTCGGTGACGTAGGGCAGCGGGATCGGCTCGGTGAACCCCCGGACGAGCTCACTCACCTGTGCGAGCACGCCTGCTCGCTCGCGCTCGTCCATCGCAGCGATGTAGCTGACCGACGCCACGCGATCGAGGAGCCCGTCGTGCGACAGCGACTGCACGTACGAGCAGCTCCACTTCGTGAAGCCATCGAGACCGAAGCCGTCGTACTGAGGGTTGAGGCCGCGGTTCCAGTGGATGATCCGCGACATGTCCGCGACCCAGGGCACCGACTCGTCGCGGCGATTCCAGACGAGGGCCACTCCTCCACCCGGCTTCAGCACGCGGTCGATCTCCGCGAGCGCTTGCTGCTGGTCGAACCAGTGGAACGCTTGCGCCACGACGACCGCATCGACCGAGCCATCGGGCAGCGGAAGCGCCTCCGCGGTGCCATCGAGGATCTCGACGCCCGGCACCGCAGCCGCGAACGCGGCGCGCATGCCCGCGACGGGCTCGACCGCAACGACCTCGACCCCGGTCGGCACGAGGAGCCTGGTCATCTTGCCCGTGCCTGCTGCCAGGTCGAGCACCCGCTTGCCGGGCCCGAGCCCGAGCACGCGGACGACGTACGCGATCGCCGCTTCCGGGTAGGAAGGCCGCCCACGCTCGTACGCCTCGGCGCCCGAGTCGAACCCGGAAGCCGCGGTCGGGTTCACAGTCACGTCCAGATCTCCGTCTCGTCGTAGGGCCTGCGCCGCACGGGCGCAGCATCGCGCTTCCACACCATCACCTTGCGGCGGAAGTAGCAGACCTCTTCGCCTCGTTGGTTGAAGCCCTTCGTCTCGACGGTCACGATGCCGCGGTCGGGCTTCGACGACGACGCGGCCACATCGAGCACCCGCGTCTCTGCGTAGATCGTGTCGCCGTGGAACGTGGGCTTCTTGTGGGTGAGCGACTCGACCTCGAGGTTGGCGATCGCTGCTCCGCTCACGTCGGGCACGCTCATGCCGAGCACGAGCGAGTAGACGAGGTTGCCGACGACGACGTTCTTGCCGTGCACCGTCTCGTGCTCGGCGAACCACTCGTTCGTGTGCAGCGGATGGTGGTTCATCGTGATCATGCAGAACAAGTGATCGTCGTACTCGGTGATCGTCTTGCCGGGCCAGTGCCGGTAGATGTCGCCGACGGTGAAGTCCTCGAGGTAGCGACCGAATGGTCGCTCGTACGTCGTCATGGCGGCGAGGCTAGCCACCACCGATTTCGCCGTAGGGGCCCAGCATCCCCGATGGAGGGCCGCGTGCCGACAATGCTCAGCAGATGGGCGCGCTCGTCCTCGTCATCACCGCGGTCGCGCTTGCCTTCGGAGTGGTCGGAGTCATCGGGTGGCGCCGCGAGAAGAGCCAACGGCGCAAGATCGCGGCCGTGCTCCACGAGAACCTGAGCGAGCGCACCTCGCTGCGACAAGCCGCGAACGTCCTCGACCACATGCAGATCGGGGTCTACGTCGCTCGCCTCGACGACCCACGTGACGCGAAGAGCTTGCGGCTCGTCGCCGCGAACCCCGCCGCGTCACAGGTCACCGGCGTCCGCGACAGCGACGCGATCGGCCGTCGCCCCGAGGAGGCGTTCCCCGCCCTCAGCCACCTCGACCTGTCGGGAACGCTCGCCGAGGTGGTGAGGTCGGGCGTGCAGGTGACGCTCGACAACGTCGTCACCCGCGACACCGCCTACGCGGTCCACGCGTTCCCGCTGCCCGACCAAGGCGTCGGGCTCACGATCGAGGACATCACCGACCGCACCCTCGCCGAGAAGCGCGCTCGCCACCAAGCGCTGCACGACGGCCTCACGGGGCTCCCGAACCGCGTGCTGCTGGTCGACCGTCTGCAGGCGGCAATCGACGTGTCGCCGCGCGTCGCGGTGGTCGTCCTCGACATCGATCGGTTCAAGGAGGTCAACGCGACCCTCGGGCACCATCACGGCGACCTCCTGCTCGAGCAGGTCGCGCGGCGGCTCTCGATCGTCGTGCCCGACTCGACCACGGTCGCGCGCGTCGGCAGCGACGAGTTCGCGGTCGTGCTGCCCGACGTCGGCGACGAGGCGAGCGTGCTCGAAGCGGCCGAGCGTCTCACCGACTCGCTCGACCGACCGATCTCGCTGGAAGGCGTTCCCGTCGACACTCGTTGCACCGCGGGCATCGCGATCTACCCCGACCACGGCGACGACGCCGACACGCTGCTGAAGCGGGCGATCATGGCGCTCATCGAGGCCGACCGCGCGGGCGTGCCCCGCGCGACCTACCGGCCCGAGCACGACAGGTTCAGCCTCCGCCGGCTCACGCTCATCGCCGAGCTTCGCGGCGCACTCGAGCGCGAAGAGCTCGTCCTGCAGTACCAGCCCAACGTGCCGATCGGGCGCAACGCCCGCCTCGGCGTCGAGGCTTTGGTGCGCTGGCACCATCCCTCGATGGAGGTGGTCGGCCCGGACGAGTTCATCGAGCTCGCCGAGGTGTCGGGGTTGATCCACCCGTTGACGCGCTGGGTCGTCACGACCGCAGTCACGCAGTGCGGGCGGTGGCGCTCGTCCGGCCTCGACATCACCGTGTCGGTGAACATCTCGGCTCGCAACTTCGCTGACGGTGAGCTCATCCCGACGATCGCGACCGCGCTCGCGCACGCCGAACGTGCCGGCAGATCGCCTCGTGCTCGAGATCACCGAGAGCCAGCTCATGTCCGACCCGGTCGCCGCGCTCGAGGCGATGGAGCGCATGACCGCCCTGGGCGTGCGCACGAGCGTCGACGACTTCGGCACCGGCTACTCGTCGATGTCGCATCTGCGCCGACTCCCCATCAACGAGATCAAGATCGACCAGTCGTTCGTGCTCGACATGACCCGAAACGAGAGCGACCGAGCGATCGTGCGGTCGATCATCGAGCTCGGACACAACCTCGGCCTCGAGGTCGTCGCCGAGGGAGTCGAGGACTCCGCGACGCTCGGCGCCTTGATCGACATGGGGTGCGACCGGGTGCAGGGGTTCCTGCTCTCGGCTGCGCTCGCGCCGGAGGATCTTCCCGCGTGGGCAGCCGGCCCCAACCTGGTCATCGATCTGACCGAGTCGAACTGCTCGTCACTAGCCTCGCCGGCGTGACCGCCGCCGATCTCTCTGCTGCCGCGTCCGTCGTCGATCTCGCGCACGGCGTCCTCGACTCGTGCCGTTCGGCGCCTCACCACGCTGGCCGACCCCGAGGCTGAGCAGGTCGCTGCTCTACGACATCGCGCACGCGGCGGCCGGCGTCGAGATCGCGCGCGTCGCTGCTCGAGTACGGCGAGAAAGGCGATGTCGAGGCGCAGATGACCTGTGCGTTCGTCGCCGACGTCGTGCACGACGTGGCGGCGAAGCTGCTCGGCCGAGAGGTGCTGTGGGACGTCGAGCCCGGAGCACTCCAGGCGGCGCGGCGCGTTCCTCACCGACGTATCGCGACCCGGAGTTCCTCGCCGTCACTCGCAGGCACCGATGGGCCTCGTCACCTCGACGAGGACTTCGAGCTCGTCGCCGACACCTTCCGACGCTTTGCCGACGACCGCATCAAGCCGGTCGCCGAACACGTACACCGCACGAACGCCGACGTGCCCGAACAGATCATCAGCGGCTTGGGCGAGATGGGCGCCTTCGGTCTCTCGGTGCCCGAGGAGTACGGCGGCTTCGCGACGGGAGGTGAGAGCGACTACATCGGCATGGTCGTCGCGACCGAGGAGCTGAGCCGAGGCTCGCTCGGCATCGGTGGCTCGCTCATCACCCGACCGGAGATCCTCACCCGGGCGCTGGTGCGTGGCGGCACCGAAGCACAGAAGCAGCGCTGGCTTCCACAGCTGGCCAGACGGGTCGGTGATGGCAGGCGTGGCGGTCACCGAACCCGACGTCGGTTCGAACGTCGGCGGCCTCATCGTCGCCGCGGCGCCGGGCGTGGGGCCGGACGATGAACCGGGGTGGAAGATCAACGGCGTCAAGACGTGGTGCACGCTCGGCGCCCGGGCCGACGTGCTGATGCTTCTCGCCCGCACCGACCCCGATCGATCGAAGAAGCACCGCGGCCTCTCGCTCTTCGTCGTGCCCAAGCCGCGAGCCGAGGGGCACGGGTTCGAGTTCACGCAGGACGGCACCGGCGGGAAGATGGAGGGCCGCGCCATCGACACCATCGGGTACCGCGGCATGCACTCGTATGAGATCGCCTTCGAGGGCTGGTGGGTGCCCGACGACTGCCTCGTCGGCGGTGAGGCCGGCATCGGTCGCGGCTTCTATCTCACGATGGAGGGGTTCGAGAACGGGCGCCTCCAGACCGCGGCCCGCGCCGTCGGCGTCATGCAGGCGGCCTACGAGGCCGCGAAGCAATACGCCCTCGACCGTTCGGTGTTCGGCCAGCCCGTTGGTGAGTTCCAGCTCACGAAGGTGAAGCTCGCCCGAATGGCCGTGATGATCCAGGCCACGCGCCAGTTCGCCTATGCCGTCGCCCGGCTGATGGCCAAGAGCGATCGGACGCTCGAAGCCCCGATGCTGAAGGCCTACGTCTGCCGAGCCGCCGAGTGGGTCACCCGCGAGGCGATGCAGATCCACGGAGGCTACGGCTACGCGGAGGAGTACCCCGTGAGCCGGCTGTTCGTCGACGCTCGCGTGCTCTCCATCTTCGAGGGGACCGACGAGATCCTCACCCTCAACGTCATCGCCCGCCTGCTGCTCGAACGAGAGGGACGAGCTCGCTGACCGCCCTTGATGCGGTCGTAGTCCGCACCGGCATGGTCGTCGTAGGGGTCGAGCAGGAAGGGCCGCATGCCGGCCGCGCGGGCCCCGACGACGTCGTTCGCGTAGGAGTCGCCTACGTACGCGACATGCTCGGGCTTCACATCGAGCACGTCGAGCGCGAACGAGAAGATCGCGGGATCGGGCTTCGCGACGCCGACGATCGTCGAGTCGACGATGATCACCACCGGAACACCCTCGCCCTCGCCGACCTGACAGACGCCGAAGCGGCCGAGCACCGACTCGATCTGCCCGGCCGCGTTGCTGACGACACCGATCGGGACCCCGGCCTCGTGCAATGTGCGCAACGCGACCACGGACTCGACGATCGGCCAGCGCCACAGATGCGCGGTCCGCGTGACACCCAGGATCACCGCGGCTTCAGCTCGCTCGTGCTCGGGGATGCCGCACGCTCGCACGTACGCCGCGTCGTAGACGTGCCAGTCGTCGTGGACCTGACCGTCGATGTCTTGGGATCGCATCGCCGCGTAGTCGCGCGCGCACGAGCGATTCGGTCGACGTGTCGGCGCCATAGGGCGCCAGCAACGGGCCGATGACCGTCGGGTCGGGAAGCAGGAGCACGCCGCCTGCGTCGAACAGGACGGCCTCGATGCCGCTCAAGACTGCGCTGCCGCTCACTCGCGACCGGCGGAACCCTGCTCGCTCGCCGCGCCGCACGAACTTGGTCGCCATCTTCCGCGACGCCTCGTCGATCATCTCGTCGCCGAACATGACGGCGCCCTTGCGCTCGCCCTCGGTGGTCGCCTTCTCGTAGGCGTCGAGGATGTCCCACGCGCGGTCGAACTGCTCCTGCGTCGGCGAGAAGAGCTCGTTGAGGATGTCGACCTGGTCGGGATGCAACGCCCACTTGCCGTCGTAGCCGAGCACCTTCGTGCGCTGGCAGTAGTCACGGAACGCGTCGGGCTCGCGGATCTTCAGGAACGGGCCGTCGATCACCTGGAGGCCGTTCGCTCGCCCGGCCATCAAGATCTTCGAGAACACGTAGTGGAAGTGGTCACCCGGGTACTCGGGGATCTGCACGCCGCCGGTGAGCACCGGCATCTCCATGGACGCGGCGAAGTCGGCGGGACCGAAGATGATGGTCTCGAGACGGGGCGACGCCGCGCAGATCTCCTCGACGTTGATCAGGCCGCGGGTCGTCTCGATCTGCGCCTCGATGCCGACGTGCCCGGCAGGGAGACCCGCCTTGGTCTCGACCTGCGACAGCAACAGGTCGAGTGCGATCACCTCGGCTGCCGACTGCACCTTCGGGAGCATCACCTCTTCGAGGCGGATGCCGGCCTGGCCGACCACCTCGATCACGTCGAACACCGTCCACTCGGTGTCCCACACGTTGATGCGGACGCACAGGACCTTGTCGCCCCAGTCCTGGGTCTTGATCGCGTTGACGACCTTGGCGCGCGCGGCCTCCTTCTCGAGCGGCGACACCGAGTCTTCGAGGTCGAGGAACACCATGTCGGCGGGGAGGCCGGGGGCCTTGCCGAGCATCTTCTCGCTCGACCCGGGGACGGACAGACACGAGCGGCGCGGCAGCTCACGAGTGCGTGCGGACATGGACGTCAGCCTAGGCGGCCGACGTATGCTCCCCCGCCGTGAGCATCGATCGATTCCCTGTCGAGGCCGGCCACATCGCGCTCTTCGCGCGTGCGATCGGCGACCCGAACCCCGCCTACTACGGCGCGCTCACCGGCGACGAGCCGGTGCCCGCACCGCCGACGTTCGCACAGGCGAGCGCCCAGTTCGATCCCGACTACTTCTTGCGTCCGAAGATCGGCCAGCCGTGGTTCGGCTCGGGCCGCGAGGCCACCGGCATCAAGCGCGAGCAGTGGCGGAGGCGGCGGCGGAGGGGGTGGCGGCGGCGGACTCCACGCCGAGCAGCACTTCGAGTACCACCGCCCGCTGCGCGCCGGCGACGTGCTGACGGGCACGACGCAGCCGGGCAACACATGGGAGAAGCAAGGCCGCCGGGGCGGCAAGCTCATCTTCTCCGAGTCGGTGACCGAGTACCGCGATCAGAACGGCGAGCTCGTCGTCACTGCGCGCGGCGTCGGCGTGCGCACCGAGACCGTCGTGCAGCAGGAGGCGTGACATGGCCAGTGTGAAGGAAGGCGACACCCGCAGCCTCGTGCTCACCGACGACCTCACCCGCACGCAGATCGTGCAGTACGCGGGAGCGTCGGGCGACTACAACCCGCTGCACACCGACGACAAGTTCACGAAGGAGATCGCCGGCTATCCCGGAGTGTTCGCGCACGGCATGCTCACCATGGGCATGACGGGCCGAGTCCTCACCGACTGGTTCGGCGCCGAGGGTCTGCTCTCGTACGGGGTGCGGTTCGTGAAGCAGGTGTTTCCCGGTGACGCGCTGACCACGACCGCGACCGTGACGTCGGTGAACGATGGCGTCGCCGAGCTCACCGTCGAGACCGTGAACCAGGCCGGCGAGCCCGTCGTCACCGGCACGGCGAAGGCGCGCGTCGACTGAACTCGACGCCGCCGCCCTGCGCCAGTGTGCGCCGCCCGTGACCTGAGGATCGTACGTCAGCGCACACGACCGTGCGCCACGCGTCCTGTCACGATGCGGCGCGGGACCCCCGGCTCGACGGGGGCGCACGGTGCTCACCATGAGCACTCGAAACAAGATCATCAGCCTGTCCCTGTCGGCCGCCCTCGCGTTTCGGACTCGCGACCGGCACTGCCGGTGCGACCCCGACGCCGTTCTCGATCCAGGACGCCATCGATCGTGCGCCCGCCCACGGCACGGTGGTCGTGCCGAGCGGGACGTACGCCGAGAACCTCCTCGTCACGAAGCCCATCACGCTCGTCGGGAAGGACGTGACGCTCGTCCCGCCGGCGACTCCGCGGCCGAACGCGTGCCTCACGTCGCCCGAGGACCGGCTGCCCGGCTTCTGCATCCTCGGCGACATCACGATCCCCGGTCCCGAGTCGACGCCCACGATCAACGCCTACCTCGACGGAGTCACGATCACCGGCTTCCGCGTACGGGCTTCCCGGGCAACGGTGTGTTCGGCTACGCGACCGATCATCTCGTGGTCGTCGGCGACGAGCTCGACCACAACGGCTACGACGGAGCGATCAGCCTCGCCTCGCACCACACCAAGTACGTCGGCAACCAGGTGCACGACAACGGCAAATTCGGCCTCACGATCGAGGACGCTCCTGCCGCCCAGGCGACGATCAGCTTCAACCGGGTCACTGGCAACAACGGCCCCGGCGTGCTGGTGCGTGACAGCGATCAAGCGACGATCACCGCGAACTCGATCAGCGACAACTGCGCAGGGATCTTCGCCCTCAGCACCTACGCACCGGCGACCGGGATGGCCATGCCGTCTCAACGTCGTCACCGACGAACAACCGCTTCTGCCCCGCGAACGACGACGGCTACCCCGCGTTCTCCGGCATCGGGATCGGGCTCGGCGGCGCACCCGACGCTCGGCTGTTCGCGAACGTCGTCACCGGCCACCAGGCGACGGGCCCGAGCGACCTGCCGAGCGGCAACGTGGTCGTGCTCGATCAGGCGTCATAGCGCAGCGTCAAACGTCATAGCGCAACAGGTCGTCGTACGTCTCACGGCGTATGACGACCTTCGCGTCCCCGTCCTTCACGAAGACCACCGCCGGACGCGGGACCTTGTTGTAGTTCGACCCCATCGAGTGCCCATAGGCACCCGTGACGGGGGTGCACAGGATGTCCCCGACGGCGATGTCGTCGGGGACTCTTGCGCTGTGCACGAGCACATCGCCCGACTCGCAGTGCTTGCCGACGATGCGCACCGACTTCGGACGACCCGCGTTCGTCTCGCGGGGCAGGAACGCCTCGTAGCCGCTGCCGTAGAGCACGGGGCGAGGGTTGTCGCTCATCCCCCCGTCAACAGCGAGGTAGGTGCGCAGGCCGGGGAGTCCCTTGATCGTGCCCACCGTGTAGAGCGTGACCGCGGCAGAGGCGACGATCGAGCGGCCCGGCTCGACGGCGAGCGGCACTGGCACGCCGTGCTGCTCCGCGGCCGCGTGGAGCACGTGCGCCCACTGCGACAGCGTCGCCGCCTCCTCGCCCTCGACGTACGCGACGCCGAGACCACCCCCGACGATGAGCTCGGGAAGCGCGCTCGTGCGCACGAACGGCGCGAGCACCTCGATCGCGGCACGGAACGACTCGACGGCAAACACCTGGCTGCCGATGTGCGCGTGCAGCCCGACGAGCTCGACGGACGGTGATGCGCTGGCCCGGTCGACGGCCCGCTGCGCGTCGCCCGCCGAGAGGCCGAACCCGAACTTCGAGTCGTCCTGCCCGGTCTTCACATACTCGTGGGTGTGGGCCTCGATGCCGGGAGTGACACGGAGGAGCACCGCCGGAGTGAGCCCGTCCTCCGCATGCAGCGCGTCGAGGCGATCGAGCTCGTCGAACGAGTCGACGACGGTGCGACCCACGCCCGCGGCCCGAGCCGCCCGCAGCTCGACGAGGCTCTTGTTGTTGCCGTGAAAGACGAGCCGCTCGGGTGGGAAGCCGGCAGCGAGCGCGACGTGCAGCTCGCCGCCGGTCGCGACGTCGAGGCGCAACCCCTCCTCGTCGACCAACCGCACCATCGCTCGGCACAGGAACGCCTTCGAGGCGTAGATCGCGAGGTCGGCTCCGAACGCGGCGACGGCCTCGCGGCACCGCGCCCGCATGTGGTCCTCGTCGTAGACGAAGAGCGGAGTGCCGTGCTCGGACGCGAGGTCGACGAGATCGACGCCGCCGATGGAGAGCCTCCCCTGGGCGTCGACCGTCGCGGTGTCGGGCAGGAGGTGGCGCGGGATCGCGCTCACTGGCCGCTCACATCACGTCGGGTGCGTGCACGCCGAGCACGTCGAGACCGATGGCGAGCCCGATGCGCACGGCCTCGACGAGCCACAGCCGCGCCTGGGTGAGCTCGGCGCTTACGCCTTCTCCCATCACATAGCAGTCGTGGTAGAAGCCGTGGAACCGGTCGGCGAGCTCGCGGACCCACGTGGTCACCTTGTGCGGCGCCCGTTCGTCGAGCGCGGCGACCATCACGTCGGGCAGCTCGAAGAGCGAACGAAGCACATCGAGCTCGCGGGGGTGCTCGAGTAGGGCCACGTCGGCGCTCGCGAGCGGGAGCCGAGCGACCCCGCGTTCGGCCGCGACCCGGTTGATCGACGCGATGCGGGCGTGCGCGTACTGCACGTAGTACACGGGGCTTTCGCGCGAGTCGTTGCGGATCGCGTCGAGGTCGACCGTCGTCGGCGAGTCGACGGACGACAGCAGCGTGAGCAGCCGGGTCGCGTCGGGCCCGATGTCGGCGATGAGTTCGCTGAGGTCGACCGTGTTGCCGAGTCGCTTCGACATGCGACCCGACGCCAACGACACCATCTGCCCGATCTTCACCTCGAGCTGCCCGCGGGGGACGCCGAGCGCCTCGACCGCGGCGAGCAGGCTCGGCACCTGCGCCTGGTGGTCCGCGCCCCACACGTCGATCACACGGTCGTAGCGACGGATCACGAACTTGTTGCGGTGGTAGGCGATGTCGCCACCCAGATAGGTGACGTCGCCGTTCGACTTGATCAGCACGCGCTCCTTGCGCGGGTCGCCGAAGTCTTCGGTGCGCAGCCAGGTCGCACCTTCGCGGTCGAAGATCAGCCCCTTGCCCCGCAGCACCTCGATCGTCTCCGCGACCGCGCCGCTCTCCTCGATCGACGCTTGGCTGTACCACTCGTCGTAGCGGATGTTGATCGACTCGAGCGTCGTGCGGATGTCTTCGAGCACGCGCTCGCCGCCCCACCGCCCTGCCTCGGCAACGTCGTCGGGCCCGTCGTACCCGCTCGCCGAGGTCGGCGACGAACTGTCCGGGATAGCCGTCCTCGGGGACGGGCTGGCCGTGCTTGCGAGCCAGGATGCTCGCACCGAAGCGCCGCACTTGCCCGCCGGTGTCGTTCACGTAGTACTCGCGGGTGACCTCGTGCCCCGTGCGCTCGAAGAGCCGCGCGAGCGCGTCGCCGTAGGAAGCGAACCAGCCGTTGCCGACGTGCAGCGGCCCAGTGGGGTTGGCCGAGACGAACTCGATCATCACTCGCTCGCCTTGCCCGATGTCCGGCTTCGCGTAGCCGTCGACGCCGCTCTCGACCACCTCGCGGAGCACCTCGTGCAGCCACGTGTCGTGGAGGCGGAAATTCACGAAGCCCGGCCCGGCGACGTCGACGCTCTCGACGTGAGGGATGTGCGCGCGGTTCAACGAGTCGGCCAGCTGCATCGCCAGCTCGCGGGGGTTGCGACTCGCGGCCTTTGCGGTGGCCAGCGCGACATTGGTCGACCAGTCGCCGTGCTCGGGGACCCGTGGGCGCTCGAGCACGATCTCACCCGGCGCCTCGACCCCGAGCGCGGTGAGTGAGGCGCGCACCGCGGCGGCGAGGTCGTCCCGGATCATTGGGTGATCGTAACGTTGCCCCTCGTGCACGCCTCAGTCGACTCTGGCCAGACCCTCGCCTACGACCGCGTCGGTGACCCCGACCTATCGGCCGTGGTGCTCTTGCACGGGCTCTCCGGGAGCCGACTCGCCTATCGGAGCGTCGTCGGTGAGATCGCGGGCGACGTCTGGAACGTCGACCAGCGAGGCCACGGCGAGTCGACTCGGGCGACTCTCGACACGCTACGACGCGGCGAGCTACGCGTCCGACATCGCCGCGCTCATCGAGTCAGAGATCGGCCGCCCAGCGACGGTCGTGGGTCACTCCCTCGGCGGCGTCGTCGCCGTCGCGCTCGCGCAGGCCCGACCCGACCTCGTGACCGCGCTCTTCCTCGAAGACCCGCCGCTCTACGAGGGCGACGACGCCCGCCGTGCGGCGAGCCCCACCGCGAAGTTCTTCCCCGCGCTCGTCGCCGCCGTGCGCGAGCGACAAGCGCGGGGGCCGGAGCCGACGACTACCGCTCGCTCGTCGTCGAGACGGCGCCCGACGAGGTGGAGGTGCGCTGTCAGTCCCTCTTGCTGTGGGATCCGGCGACGATGGACGCCGCTATCGAAGGGATCGTCTGGCGCGGGTTCGATCCCGACGCGCCTCTCGGGTGCCCCATCACGATCGTGCGCGCCGATCCGAACGGTCGGGGCGGTCTTCACGCCTGACGATGCCGAGCGGTTCGCCAAGGGCAATCCGCACGCTCGCATCTACGAGGTCGAAGGCGCAACGCACACGGTGCACGCGTCACCCACGCTCGCGGCCTACCTCGCACACCTCACCACGTTCCTGAGCGAGCGATGACCTCCGCAGTCGCGAGCACCATCAGGTGGGTGTTCGCTCGCGGCACTCGCGGGAACACCGACGCGTCGACGACCTTCAGCGCATCGACACCGCGCACCTGACAGAGCGGATCGACCACCGCGTCGTCGCCGAGTCCCATCCTGGCGGTCCCACAGATGTGCTGCGCGTCGCTCGCCGCGCGATCGGCCCAGTCGGCCAGCTCGTCGTCCGTGAAGTCGGTCGTGGGCATCGCGCCGCCGAGTCGATCGATCATCGGGGCGGCGGCGATGTCTTGCACGGCGCCAGACGCCACGAGCTCGATGATGCGGCGCACCCCATCGACCATGCGCACCCGATCTCGCTCGTCGCTGACCATGTCCTCGTCGATCAACGGGTCGACTGTCGGATCAGGCGACGCGAGTCGCAGCCTCCCCTCGGAGAAGCACTCGTTGATCCACACACCGACGAGGCCGACCGGCGCGATCGGCGTGCGGTTCATCCCGACGATCATCATGTCGTTGCGACCCGCACCGGCGAGCCCTGACGAGTAGCGCAGGCACACGTTCGTGTGACGGTCGAAGGGCGTCGCCGGCTGCGCCTCGGTGCGCAGTGGCACCACGGCGTAGACGACGGGATGGTCCTGCAGGTGCTCGCCGACAGGCAGGTCGATCGACAGCCCCGGCCCGATCCCGGAGCGCAAGAGGATCGCCGGCGAGTGCACCGCCCCTGCGCTGAGGACGACCTGACCGCCCTCGATCGTCGTCCACTCTCCGTCGAGGCGCACGCGCACGCCGACGGCACGCCCGTCCTCGACGAGCACCCGATCGACCAACGCGTCGCCGACGATGCGCAGGTTCGGCCGGTCGCGAGCGGGTTCGAGGTACGCGTCGTTCGTGGTGACTCGCTCCTCGCGGACTGGGTCACCGTTGATCGCGTAGGGCGACACGCCCTCTCCAGTCGGCGCGTTGTGATCGGCGCACCATCCGTAGCCCGCGGCGAGCGCCGCTTCGCAGAGCGCACGATCGACGGCGCCCCACCGTTCCTGCGGGATGCGGAAGATCGGCATCGGCCCTTCGGTGCCGTGCCAGGCGTCGGCGCCGAAGTCGTGTTCGGTCTCGAGCCGCCGGTACGCGGGCAGCACGTCGTCCCACGCCCATCCCGGCATGCCCCACCCGTCGTGGTCTTCGGGCAGGGCGCGGATCGCGAGGATCCCGTTGATCGTCGACGATCCGCCGACACCGCGTCCGCGCCAGAAGAGCTCGGGCTCTTGGTGGCGCGTGCGCCTTGCGAGCAACGCCGGGTACTGCAAGTCGTCGAACTTCGCGTCGCCGATGACGAGCCCAGGGTTCAGCGACCGGATCTCTGACGCCGCATCGGCCGGCCTCCAGTCTGGACCTGACTCCAGGAGGAGGACGGACCGATGCGGATCCTCACTCAGCCGTGCCGCGAGCACGCATCCGGCTGAGCCGCCTCCCACGATGATCACGTCGGCAGGCGGACCGACATCGCCGGAGTCTCGCGCGACTACCCTCGAACTCCCGCCCTCGTAGCTCAGGGGATAGAGCATCGGCCTCCGGAGCCGGGTGCGCAGGTTCGAATCCTGCCGAGGGCGCTCTGCGATGTCGCGAGACATCGGCGACAGTTGTCGCGGGACATCGTTCACGCGGTGTTTAGGGGATCGGCTGGTAGTCGCCGGGTCGAGGGTGAGTTGGCGGATGAGTGCCGTCGAGGCTGAGGATGCGGACGTCGAGGCCGGGGACGAGCATGACGACCCGCCGCTGTTTGAAGGCCATGCCGACGCCGATGTGGTGGAGCCGGCCGTTGTGGCGCAGGGTGATGGTTCCGCCGTTGCCGACGCGGTCGTGGCGGATTCGGTAGCCGGCGCAGTCGATGTGGGCTCCGGTGGGGTAGCGCGTGTTCGCGGGCGTTGTGCGCGGCGCGGGTGTGCGTCGGGCAGCGCTCGGTGAGGGCGCACGGTGTTGTAGTAGGCGACGAAGGTGTCGAGCTGGTGTTGGAGCTGCTTCTTGGTCGTCGCGGGGTGTTGGCGTGCCAGGAACTTCTTGAGCGTCTGGTGGAAGCGTTCGACTTTGCCGCAGGTCTGGGGGTGGTAGGGGCGGGAGTGTTTGTAGGCGATGCCCAGGGCCGAGCAGCTCGAGCTCGATGGCGCAGGTGCCGTTCCCCGCGACGTTGCGGTGAAGATGGCGCCGTTGTCGGTGAGGACCGACTTCGGGATAGCCCCAGGTCGAGCTGCGTGGTGGAAGGTGGTGACCACGTCGGAGCGCACGGTGGTCACGAACGCGAACGGACGCCACCAGCACTCGGGAGTGGTCGTCGATGATGTTGAGGATCTCGACGTCCGTGCCGTCGGCGAGGTGCCCAGTGGGTGGTGTCGGCCTGCCAGCACTCGTTGGGCAGCTCGGCGGCGAAGCGCCGCCACGAGCTGCGGGGGCGCTTGTGGGGTTGGGGGGTGACGAAGCCCGGGCCTGGAAGCACCCGCCAGATCCCCGCCACCGACGGCACGTCGCCGCCGGTGCGTGCAGCGAGGTGGTAGTGGATGGTGTGGGGGCCGGCGTCGAGGCCCTCCTCGGTCGAGCTTCTTGCGCAACGCGACGATGCCCTCTTCGTCGCGGTCGGCGATCCGGGTCGGGCGAGACCGGGGCCGGCGCGAGCCCGGCATGAGCCTGGCGTCGCCCCCACGGCGGTAGCGGGCCAGG